>CAVQZL010000045.1:0-132707 GCA_963718265.1 uncultured Alphaproteobacteria bacterium
CAGATGCTCCCCTCGGTCGTGGGACGCTGCTCGAGCCGCCAATTCTAGTAAGTAAACCTTACTTACTCAAGTGGGCGCCCTGATCCGCGCCCTAGCCTCGCAGGAGGGGCGCGAGCGTCCTGCCTGCCAGCTCGACCGGTTCGAGATCGTGCGCATCTGGCATGTTGAACATGAGCCCGTCGAGACCGGCGTCGAGAAACGCCTGCACCTGCTCACCGACGGCATCCGGATCGCCGACGAGCGCGTAGCCCCTCGCCTGCTCCTCCGTGACCCGCGATTCGCCGCAAAGGGAGCCAGCTTGGCCTGCGCCTTCGCATCCGTCTCGCCGATCAGCAGTCCGCCGAGGCGCGTCTTCGTGATCTCGGAAGAGTCCCTGCCGATCTCGTCGCAGTGCGCCTCGAGCACGGAGAGCTTGTGGCGGATCGTCGCGAGGTCGCCGAAGAGGTTGCACGCATCCCCGCGCTCGGCCACGAGTCGCAGCGTCCACTTCTCTCCGCTGCCGCCGATCAGGATCGGCGGCCCGCCGGGCGTCACCGGACGCGGGATGTTGAGCGCGTTCTCGATGCGGTAGTAGGTGCCGTCGAAGCTGGGCGCGTCCTCGCGGAACATGAGACGACAGATCTGCACGGCCTCGGTGAGCCGCTCGAATCGCTCGCGCGGCGGGGGGAACGCGAACCCGTACGCCCCGATGCTCCTGCTCGTTCCAGGCCGAGCCGATACCGAGGACCGCGCGACCGGACGAGATGATGTCGAGCGTGGTCGTGATCTTCGCGAGAAGCGCCGGGTTGCGGTACGTCACGCCCGTGACGAGCGTCCCGAGACGGACTCTCGAGGTGCGCGCGGCGAGCGCACCGAGCAGGGTGTAGCCCTCGAGCATCGCGTTCGTCGGCGGGCCCATCACGGCGATCTGGTAGAGGTGGTCCATCACCCAGACCGAGTCGAACCCTGCGCGCTCCGCGGTCAGCGCGATCTCGGAGGCGCGCTCGAACAGCCCTGCATCCGGAACGCCGGGGTAGGTGAAGTTCGGAATCTGCAGGCCAAGCCTCGTGACCGGCGTGCTCGCGGGCTGCAACAAGGTGTACTCCTCACGTGATGGAACCCGGCAGCGTACGACGGCTACTCGCAACGGCGCGCGTGGCGCACCTCGCCACGCTGCGGCCGGACGGAGCCCCCCATCTCGTGCCGATCTGTCTCGCGCTCGACGGCGACACGCTCTATAGCGCCGTCGATCACAAGCGCAAACGGACGACCGGGCTGCAGCGGCTTGTGAACATCGAGGCCGACCCGCGCGTCTGCGTGCTCGCCGACCACTACGACGAGGACTGGACGCAGCTCTGGTGGGCGCGCGCCGACGGCCTGGCGCGGATCGTGGCGGTCGACGAGCCCGAGCACGCGCGCGCCGTCGAGCTCCTGCTCGATCGCTACCCGCAGTACCGGGATGCGCCGCGCTCGGCACTGCGATCGCGGTCGAGGTCACCCGCTGGACGGGCTGGGAGGCGTGAGCCGCGCGCGGCCGTCCAGCTCGGGCCGTGCCGGGCGGCCGCTGCGCCGGAGCGCAAGACCCGAGAGGGCCTCGAGCACGAGGTTGTTGCCGGCGATCGCCGTGATGTTGCCGCTCGGGTCGTAGGCCGGGGCGACCTCGACGAGCTCGATCGCGCAGACCGGCAGCTCGGACGTGATCCGCCGCGTCGCCCGGCCGAGCTCGCGCGTCGTGAGACCGCCCGGCACCGGCGTGCCGGTGCCGGGGGCGTACGCCGGGTCGAGCGCGTCGATGTCGATCGACAGGAACACGTGCTCCCACCCGCGCGCGGCCTCGATCACCTCCGTCGAGGCACACGTCGAACCCGCGCTCGTCGAGCTCGTAGGCGGTCCACCAGCGGAACCCGACGTCGCGCATCCACTGGAACTCGGGTGGCTCGGGCCAGAACCCGCGGAGGCCGACCTGCAGGAACCGGTCGCCCGGGATCGAGCCGCGGTCGACGACCAGCCGCATCGGCGTGCCGTGCGAGCGCTCGACACCCGCGAGATGGCTGGCGGTGTCGGCGTGCGCGTCGAAGTGGATCACGCCGACGGTACCCGGGCCGTAGTGGTCCGCGACCGCCGTCATGTTCGGGTCGGCGATCGAGTGGTCGCCGCCGAGCACGACGGGGATCGCACCGGCGGCGCAGATCTCGGCGACGCGCTGGCGGATCGCGTCGTGGCTGCGCGCCGTGTCGCCGGGAATCGTCTCGGCGTCGCCGTAGTCGACCACGTTCAGCACCGCGAAGGGGTCGACGCCGAGCAGCATGTGCGGCCGCGAGGGAGGTAGCCCGCTCGCCTCGTCGGCCTGGCGGATCGCCCGCGGTCCGTAGCGGCTGCCCGGCCGGTTCGAGACCGTCTCGTCCATCGGCGCACCGAGGATGGCCACGTCGACGCCGGCGAGGTCCGACGGCTCGAGCGCGAGCGGGAGCTTCGAGAAGGTCGGAATGCCCGCGAAGCTCGCCTCTCCCGGCCGGTTCACGATCATCGCTAGTCGCGCCCAGAAGTCGTCGACCCGCTCGCCGTCGCCGCCCTCGGGGCGATCGCTGGCGGCCGCGATCAGCTCGAGGCCGTCGGGCCCTGCCTCGAACGCCCGGACGGTGCTCGGCGCGACGCGCACGACATCCCACTGCCGCAGGTCGTGCACCTCGTCGTCGAGCTTGACCCGGCCCGAGCCGGAGACGACGATGTACACCTCCTCCTGCTCGCGGTGGCGGTGGCCCATCTCCGAGCGATAGCCCGGCCCGTAGCGGAAGCGGCTGATCCCGAGGTGCTCGGAATCGATGTGGCTGCGTCCGAACCGGGCTTCCACCAGGGGGTTGGACGACGAGCTGTCGATGTCTTCGAGGTTCTTGATCGTGTAGGCAGACATGGGCGGCGAGTCTATCGGTCGTCTGGTCCTATGATCGGGTCCCGTGACGCTGACGGACGCCGAGCAGGCGGTGTGCGACGAGATCGCCCGGCGCGAGGACGAGCTCGTCGAGCTGCTGCGCACGCTGATCCGGTTCGACACGACCGTGCGCGAGGCCGGCGCGCGCCCGGGCGACGAGGCGGCACTGCAGGGCTACCTCGCCGCGCGGCTCGAGCAGGCCGGCGCGGCCGTGGAGACCTGGGAACCGGACGTCGCGCCGCTCGCGGCGCATCCGATGATCCCGGAGGGGTTCTCGTTCGCGGGTCGCCCGCAGCTCGTCGCGCGCTTCGCGGGCGCCGGCGGCGGCCGGACGCTCCTCCTGAACGGCCACATCGACGTCGTCTCGGTCGAGCCGCGCGAGCGCTGGGCGCACGACCCGTTCGCCGCGGTCGTCGAGGACGGGCGCGTCCACGGCCGCGGAGCATGCGACATGAAGGGCGGCATCGCCTGCATGGCGCTGGCGGCCGAGGTGCTCGCCGCGCTCGGTGTCGACCTGCGCGGCGATCTCGTCGTCAACACCGTCACGGACGAGGAGTCGACCGGAGCCGGAGGCCTCGTCACGGCCCGCACCCTGCAGGCCGACGGCGCGATCGTCCCGGAGCCGAGCGGCCTGGACGTGTGGATCGCCTGTCGCGGAAGCCTGCTGCCGACGATCACGGTCGAGGGCCGCGCCGGCCATGCCGGCATCGCGCCGCGCGATCCCGACGAGGGCGGAGCCGTCAACGCGATCGAGAAGATGGCGATCGTGCTCGAGGCGATCCGGGGGCTGCGCGAGCACTGGGCGCAGCAGCCGCGTCACCCGTTCCTCTCCCCCGCCGACTGCGTCCCCACGATCATCGACGGCGGAGAGTGGATCGTGTCGTATCCCGCCGCGTGCCGACTCGAGTGTCACATCGAGTTCCTGCCCGACCAGGCGGACGAGCGCGGCTGCGGGAGCCGCGTCGAGCGGGAGTTCGAGGAGTGGATCGCGCGCGCCGCGGCCGCCGATCCGTGGCTGCGCGAGCATCCGCCGCGGATCGTGTGGTCCGCGGGCGCCGTGCCGCCCGCAGAGGTCTCCCGTGACGAGCCGATCGTGACGGCGGCGCTCACCTCGGCGAGGGCCGTGGGGCGGCCGAGCGCGCTCGCAGGCCTCGACAACTGGCATGACGGGGCGACCCTGACCGTCGAGGCCGGGATCCCGGCGATCTGCCTCGGGCCGGGCGACATCCACCTCGCCCATGGCACGGAGGAGTCGGTTCCGATCGCCGATCTGGTCGCGTGCGCGCAGGCGCTCGCCGTGACGGCCATGCGCTTCTGCGGCACTAGGCGGTTAGGCGTCGCTGCGCAGGTACGCGAGCACCGCGAGCACGCGGCGGTGGTCGTCGTCTCGAGGGCGGCAGCTGGAGCTTGCCGAGGATGCTCGCGACGTGCTTCTCGACGGCGCCGACCGTCAGCACGAGCTCGCGCGCGATCGCGGCGTTCGAGCGCCCCTCGGCCATCAGCGCGAGCACCTCGCGTCTCGCGCGGCGTCAGGCGGCCGAGCGGGCCCTCGATCTGCCGGCGCGCGAAGAGCTGCGCGACGACCTCGGGGTCGAGCGCGGTGCCGCCGCCGGCGACGCGGCCGCACGGCGTCGACGAAGTCGTCGACGTCCATGATCCGGTCCTTCAGCAGGTAGCCGACGCCACCGCGGCCATCGGCCAGCAGCTCCGCCGCGTACGTCTGCTCGACGTACTGCGAGACGATCAGCACCCCGGTCTCCGGCGCGCGCTCGCGCAGCTCGAGCGCGGCGCGCAGGCCCTCGTCGCGGAACGTCGGCGGCAGCCGGATGTCGACGATCGCGACATCCGGTCGCTCGAGCAGCACCGCGCGGACGAGCGCGTCGCCGTCCGTGACGGCCGCGACGACGTCGAAGCCGTTGTCGCGCAGGAGCCGCGTCAGGCCATCGCGCAGCAGCGCGAGATCCTCGGCGATCACGACCCGCACGGCATCACCGCCCGCACCGTCGTCGGTCCGCCTGTCGGGGCTCGACGACCTCGAGCGTGCCGTCGAGCGCCTCGACGCGCCTGCGCGAGGCCGCTGCAGCCCGGAGCCGGACCGATCGGCCCCGCCGACGCCGTCGTCGACGATCTCGACGAGCGATCGAGTCGCGCCGGCGTCGCACCGCGATGTCGACGTGCTCGGCGCGGGCGTGCTTGCCGATGTTCGCGAGCGCCTCGGCGACGACGAAGTACGCGGCGCTCTCGACCGGCGGCGCCGGGCGCCGGTCGAGGTCGACCAGCACGCGCACGTGCAGCGGCGTCCGGCTGGCGAGGGCCGCGATCGCCGCCTCGAGCCCGCGGTCGGCGAGCACCGGCGGGTGGATGCCGCGTGCGAGGTCGCGCAGCTCCTCGAGCGCCTCGTGCGCGCCGCGCCGCGCATCCGCGAGCAGCTCGCGCGCGCCGTCGGGATCGGACGCGAGCTTCTGCTCGGCCATGCCGAGGCTCATGCCCGAGCGCGACGAGCCGCGCCTGCGCGCCGTCGTGCAGGTCGCGCTCGATGCGCCGCAGCTCGGCTCCTGCTGGTCGACGGCGCCGGCCGCGGCTCGTCTCGAGCTTCGCGATGCGCTCGGCGAGCGTCCCGTCGCGCCAGGCCGGGCCGAGCACGAATGCGGCGTGGACGCCGAACACGACGAGGAGCACGAGGATCGGCCAGACCGGCCAGAAGTACCCGTGGCCGGCCGAGAGCAGCCAGATGCCGACGAGGAACAGCGCGAAGGCCGACCGAGACGCCCTCGTGGATCGCGAGCCCGCGCGTGAGCCGCTGGCGCGAGGCGACGGTGGGTCGCAGCTCCACGAGCTCGACCCAGGCGTGGATCGCGAGCGGCAGCGCGAACACGAGCATCACCCACACCGGCCAGAAGTACCCGCGCGTCGTCAGCGCCCAGATCAGCGTCGCGAACGCGCACAGACCGACGAAGACGGCAGCGTGGATGGCGAGCGACCGGACCCGCATCGACCGAGTATGTGCGACTGGCGCCGGATCCGCAGGAGCGACGCTCTCGAGCAACCCGACGACCAGCGAGCGCGCGACGGCGCCGAAGGGTCGGATGAGCACGACGGCGAGCACGAGCGCGAGCACCCCTGGAACCACGAACAGGAGCGCACGACCGAGCGAGTCGACGTGCCAGGAGCCGATGTCCTGGTTCGTCCAGCGGTAGACGGCCGGCTCGACGATCGCCGCGGCGCCGGCTGCGACGAGCGCGAGCTCGACGAGCGCGAGAGCCCAACCGAGCGCGAAGCGCTGCAGCAGGTGGACCTGCTGCTGCCAGAACGCCTCGTCGCCGAGCACGTTCCCGCCACGCCGCCAGAAGCCGGGGCGGCCGGGCGAGCCGATCGGCGGTCGCACCGTCGTGCCGAGCAGCGCGTTGGCCAGCTCCGCATCCGCCCGGGCGACCGCTCCGACCGCCGCCCGGAACGCGACGAGCGCCGGGACGACGAGCGGGGTGATCGCGAGGAAGGCGCAGACCGCCCACCCCGCGACCAGGATCACCGCGGCCGCCGCTCCGACCGGCAGCGCCAGCAGGAGGTAGATCGACGTCCGGCCCATGTCCTTCGCACGTCTCACGATGCGTCCACCGCGTTGGCGCCAACCCGCGGCGCGCGCTCGAGCTCGAGGCTCGGCAGCCAGCGCAGCGCGCGGGGCAGGTACCAGTTCCAGTCGCCGAGCAGCTTCATCGTCGCCGGCAGCAGCACGCCGCGGATGATCGTCGCGTCGAGCAGCACCGCGACGGCGAGGCCGACGCCCATCTGCTTGATGTCGGGCGTCGAGAGCGTCGCGAAGATCGCGAACACGGCGACCATCACGATCGCGGCGCTCGTCACCGTGCTGGCGGTCGTGCGGATGCCCTCGCTCGACCGCCTCCTCGGTCGACAGCCCGCGGTCGACGAGCTCGCGGATCCGGCTGAGGATGAACACGTGGTAGTCCATCGAGAGGCCGAACAGCACCGAGAACAGGAAGAGCGGCAGCCAGGTGACGATGCCGCCGTTCGAGTGGAACCCGAGCAGGCCCTGCAGGTGGCCGTGCTGGAAGATCCAGACGAGCACGCCGTAGGCCGCGCCCACCGAGAGCAGGTTGAGGACGATCGCCTTGATCGGGATCACGATCGAGCGGAACGTGACGAGCAGCAGCAGGAACGCGAGCCCGAGCACGAAGGCGAACACGATCGGCGCGTGCGCGCGAACCGACGCGGTGAAGTCGGCGTCGCCCGCCGTCTCGCCCGTCACGGCGTAGTGGACGCCGTGCAGCCCGCCGAGCGCTGCCGGGACCACGTCCCGCCGCAGCGTCTCGAGCGCTGCCGACGGACCTCGCGTCCTCGCCCGTGCCGACGAGCGGGATCTCGACCTGCGCGACGGTGTGGTCGCGGTTGACGACCGTGCGGATCGGCTCACTTCATGACGCCGGTGGCGAGCGCACGTCGCACGCAGGTCGGCGAGTGCGGCCCTCGACCTGCGGGGACGTCGACGTCCGGCGCGCGGACGACCACGATCGCCGGGCTCGACGAGCCGGGGAATGCGTGCTGGATCGTCGTCGTACGTCTGCACGATCGGCAGGCGCGACGGCAGGTCGCTGAAGCCCGATCATCGTGCAGATGCATGCCGAACGCGGGCAGGGCGAGCACGACGAGCAGCGCCACCGATCCGACCGCCGCGACGACCGGGTGGCGCAGCGACGGGCGCAGCACCGCACCCCAGATGCGCGACTCGCTGGCGATGCCCTTGAGGCGCTGCAGCAGGGTACGCCGCTCGCTCAGATGCCGAAGCGCCCGTGGCTGGCGCAGCGAAGCACGCGCATGAGCCCTGCGGCCAGCACCGCCAGCACGCCGCGGTCGATCCGTCCCCGAGCTTGCCGAGCAGCGCCGGCAGCACGGTCAGCGAGCCGACCATCGACATGAAGACGACGATCATCGCGCCGAGCGCGAGCGAGGTGTAGATCCTGGAGCCGGCCAGCAGCATGCCGGCCATCGCGATCAGCACGGTGATGCCCGAGATCAGCACCGCCGGCCCGAGGTCGCGGCGGCACGGTGCAGCGCATCGCGCGCCGGAGTGGCCCGCGGCTCGCTCCTCGCGCTCGCGCTTCACGTAGAAGAGCGAGTAGTCGACCCCGACGGCCATGCCCATCAGCAGGATCATCGAGCTCGTCGTGCTCCGCGGCGTGAAAGACGTGGCTCACGAGCGCCGAGACGCCGACCGAGCCGAGCACGGCCGAGAGCGCGAGCAGCACCGGCAGCCCCGCGGCGACGAACGCGCCGAAGGCGAGCAGCAGGATCAGGAACGTCAGCGGCACCGACAGCTGCTCGGCGTGCGCGAAGTCGGTGCCGATCGTCGTCGTTGACCGCGCGATCCGCGCTGGCCTCGCCGAACTCCGCGACCGGAAGCCGGGGTGCGCTCGCTGCACCGAGGCGACGGCGGCGAGCACCGGCACCGACACGCGCGTCCGCGCTCGCCGCTCGGGCCCTTCAGGTCGAACTCGATCGGCATCGAGTGCCCGTCCTTCGACGCGACCGGCGCGTGCAGCGCCGTCGACCTCGGGACGCCGCGCGAGGGTCGCGTCGCCGCCCGGACTGCACTGCGGAATGCCGGGCGAGTCGGACGTTCGTCGAGCGCGACTGGACGAGCACGCTCTCGCCGACCGGGTGCTTGATGCCCGCATCCGCGAGGATCTGCTCGGCGCGCGCGGTCTCGCCGTTGCTCTGCTCGGCATCGCGTCAGCTGCCTCGTCCCGACCAGCGAGCCGAGCAGCACGGCGGTCGACGACGAGCGCGAGCCAGCCGAACGTCGCCGTCTTCCAGTGCGCCGCGCTCCAGCGGCCGGCGCGGGCCGCGATGTTGCGGTTGTCGCGTGTCATTGAGTGTCCCTTCCCGTCGTTGTCGCCCACGGGTTTCAGGCTGACGCGGGTCGCTCGCTGCGCCAATGGCGACTCCCGGCGTCCCGGTATGGGGGTAGCACCCCTATCGCGGGACCCGGTAGCGGGAAAGCTGTGATGATCTCCGCGTGACGGATCCGGCCGACCTCGGCGTCGTCGACGCTGCCGCGCTCCTCGCGGACCGCCGGCTCTCCGCGTCGGAGCTGACACGGGCCTGCCTCCAGCGGATCCACGAGCGGGACGGGACACACAGCTTCGACGGCGAACCCGGCTCGATCAACGCCTGGGTGCGCGTCTACGAGGAGGACGCGCTGGCCGCCGCCGCCCGGGCCGACGCGCGCCTGGCCGAGGGCAGGGCGCCGGCGCTCTGCGGGATCCCGCTCGGCTTGAAGGATCTCTACGCCGTCGCCGGCAAGGCCCTGACCGCCTCCAGCCGCTTGCTCCACGAGACGCCGACCGTCGACAGCGACGTCGCAGCCCGGCTGCTCGGCGAGGGCATGGTGCTGCTCGGGCACCTCCACACGCACGAGTTCGCGATCGGCGGCACGACCGATCAGGTCGGGAACCCGTGGGATCTGGCCCGCTCGGCGGGCGGCTCGAGCGGTGGATCGGCAGCCGCCCTCGCGGCGCGCATGGTGCCGGCCGCGACCGGGACGGACACGGCCGGATCGCTGCGGATCCCGTCGGCGCTGAGCGGCACCTCGACGATCAAGCCGACGCGCGGGCTGGTGTCGCTCGCGGGGGTCGTACCGCTCGCACCGAGCCTGGATGTCGCCGGGCCGATGGCGCGGAGCGTCGCCGACTGCGCGCTGCTGCTCGCCGGGATGGCGCCCGCCGGGCAGTTCCGCTGGGAGGCCGAGGCCTCCCCGACGCTCGCAGGCGTCCGGCTCGCGCTCTCGCCGCGCACGGCGAGCGTCAGCCTCGAACCCGACGTCGCCGAGGGGTTCGAGCAGGCGATCGCCGCATGCAGGCGACTCGGCGCGACGATCGTCGAGCCGTCCCTCCCGGCTCCGCCCCTCGAGGCCGGCCCCGACTACCTCGACGTCGTGTGGGCCGACCTCCTGCCCTACCACCACCAGTTCGACGCACATCGCGAGCTGTACCGCCCGGCCCTTCGCGAGTGGGTCGAGAACGCCGAGCGCCGGGCCGTGACGCCCGAGGAGTACGAGGCGATCCAGCAGCGGCGGGGCGCGCTGACCGCCGAGTGGGCGGACTGGCTCGCGAGCGAGCGCATCGCGGCCGTGCTCGAGCCGACGGTCTCCGTCGTCGCGCCGCTGCGCGGTGACGGCTACGAGCACGCGGGCTCGGACGTCGAGCTCATCCTCCTGACCCACTTCTGGAACTGGACGGGCTTTCCGGTCGTCTCGCTCCCCTCGGGAGTCGGCCGCCGGAGCGGCTTGCCGACGGGCGTCTCGTTGATCGGCCCCGCGGGCTCGGACGCCGACCTGCTGCGCGCGGGCATCGCCCTCCAGGCCGACCTCGGAGTGCCGGACGCATGCACGTCCTACGCCTGACCGAGAACCTGCTCGGGTTCTACGACGGGCGCGAGCCGCAGGCGGCCGGCGACCCGATCGAGAGCTGGGTCGACGACGGCGCCCTGTCGCTCGGCATCTGCAGCTACGCGCTCGTCGACGGCGGCGACGCGATCGTGTACGACACCCACGTCTCGCTCGAGCGTGCCCGCCTGATCCGCGAGACGATCGAACGGCTCGGCGCCCGCCGGATCCGCGTGGTGCTGAGTCACTGGCACCTCGATCACATCGCCGGCAACGAGGTCTTCGCCGACTGCGAGATCATCGCGAGCCGGGCGACCGGCGAGCTGCTCGCCGAGCACCGCGCCGCGATCGAGGCGGGGACGTTCGAGGGTCCACCGGCGATCGCGCCGCTCGTGGCGCCGACAACCCTGTTCGACGACAGGATGGCCCTCGCTACCGAGCACCACCGCCTCGAGCTCGTCCACCTCGACATCCACAGCCGGGACGCGACCGTCATGCGGCTGCCCGAGGCCGGCCTGCTGCTGGCCGGCGACACGGTCGAGGACACGGTCACCTATGTCGACGAGGCCGACCGGCTCGAGCGGCACCTGGACGAGCTCGAGCGGATGCGGAGGCTCGGCGCACGACGCATCCTCCCGAACCACGGGAGCTCCGAGACGATCGAGCGCGGTGGCTATGCCGAGACCCTGATCGACGCGACCCGGCAGTACGTGCGCGATCTACTCCGACGCGCCGGCGAGCCGATCGAGACGCAGACCGACCTGAGGGTGTTCGTCGCCGATCAGCTCGCTGCCGGCTCGTTGACGTGGTTCGAGGGGTATCAGCGCGTCCACGAGGGCAACCTGGCAGCGGTCGCGAACCGCGGGTAGCCGCGTTTCGCTAGTGTGATTGCCGCGCGCGAGGGCGCGACCGGTCCGCGGGAAGAGCCCCAGGCCCACCTCGAGAGGCACGAGCACGTCCGTCGTGGTGCGATGACCTCCGCCCGGCGTCTGCGGACCGCCTGGGCGTGGAGGTGGTCGCAGTGGATGTACGGCGAGTCGATCTGAGGCGTGCACGCCGCGAGGCGAAGGCGCTGCTCACGGCCGCGCGGGCGGGTGAACCGGAGGCGCTGGCGCGGATCCAGGCCGTCGCCGGCGAGCTGCAGCTCGCATCCGCGCAGCTCGCGGTGGCGCGCGAGCTCGGCGAGCCGAGCTGGCCCGCGCTCGTCCGGCGCGCCGAGCGGGAGTCGGCGAGCCTGCGCGAGCGCGCCGAGGCGTTCGTGCGTGCCGCGACCTCCGATCGGGTCGACCACGCAGACGCCCTGCTCGAGGCCGACCCGGCGATCGTGCGCGCGCTCCCCGCCGCGGCACTCGTGCTGGGAACGCCGATGGACGTCGATCCACGGTCTTCCCTGCCCCCACTCGGCTGGCAGCCGCTTCTCTACGTCACGCACTCGCGCTACCTCGGTGGAGCGCGCAGCGACGCGCTCATCTCGTCGGCCGAGCGCCTGCTCGACGCGGGCGCCGATCCGAATGCGTCGTACCCGCATCCCGAGTTCGGCGAACAGAGCGCGCTCTATGGCGCCGCCGGCATCGCGCACGAGCCGCGTCTCACGCGCATCCTGCTCGCCCGGGGCGCCGATCCCGACGACGGCGAGTCGCTGTACCACGCGACCGAGACGAGCGATCTCACCTGCGTTCGGCTACTGCTCGAGGCGGGAGCGACCGTCTCGGGGACGAACGCGCTGGCGCATGCCCTCGATCGCGAGGACGGCGAGCTCGTCTCGATGCTGCTCGAGCACGGCCCGCCCGCGGGGACGCGCTGGGACGAGCTCGACCGGGCCGTGCCGTGGGCCATCTATCGCAACCGCTCCGCCGGGCTCGTGCGGATGCTCGCCGAGCGCGGCGCGAACCTCGGGCGGCGCGACGCTCGCACGGGCCGCAGGCCCTACGCCCTCGCGATCGCACGTGGCAGGCCTGACATCGCCGACGTGCTGGCCGAGCTCGGTGCGCCTCGGGAGGCGAGCCCGACGGACATGCTCGTCGGCGCCTGCCTGCGCGGCGACCGCGAGGCAGCCATGCGCGGCGCGCGAGGACCCCGAGCTCGTGCCGGCGGCCGAGCCGGATCTCGCGCGGGCGCTGGTGATCGCCGCAGGCGAGGGCCGCGTCGAGGCCACGGCGCTGCTGCTCGACGTCGGAGCGCCGATCGACGCACGCGGTGAGCTCGGTGGAACCGCACTCCACCATGCGGCGTGGCGGGGACGGGGCGGCACCGTCGACCTGCTGCTGCGACGCGGCGCCGACCCGCTCGCACTCGCACCGGAGCCCGCGAGCGGGACACCGCTCGCGTGGGCCGCGCACGGCTCGCGCCATGCCGCGCAGCATGGCGATGCCTACCTCGGGATCGGCAAGCGGCTCGTCTCGGCGGGCGACGTGCGCGACGTGGCGCTCGCCGACGGAGCAGCCGGCGCCCTCGCAGACTGGCTGGCCGGCCGGGACGAGCTCGCTCCCGCCCCGTCTCCGAGGCCCGGGGACGTCGACTACGGCGAGCTCTCCTGGCAGCTGGACGTCGAGAACCTCCGACTGATCGCGCGCGTGCCGGGGGTCGACGTGCGCGAGCTCGACGACGGGTTCGCGGTGCGGACCGGCGTCGACGACAACACCCTGAACGGCGTCGTGTGCGACGAGCACGGCGACGTCGCGGACGTCCTCGCGTGGCTTGAGGGATCGTCGGCGCAGTGGCACGTCGGAGCGCAGGCGGGGCTGCACGCGCGCCTGGTCGAGGCGGGAGCGAGGCCCGAGCGGAGCGCGGTGGTGATGGGCGCCTCGTCGGGCGCACTCGAGCTCATGACCGGCTCGCACGACATTCGTCCCGTCGCGAACGAGGGCGAGCTCGACGCGTGGCTCGGTGTCGGCGAGGAGTCCGGGTTCGTCGACGGTCCGCAGGCGCGTGCCGCCTACCGCCGGATCCTCGGCGCGCTGGCGCTCGCACGCGAGCTCCCGCTCCGGCTGCACGTCGCGTGGAGCGGCGGGCTCGCCATCGGTGCGATCTCGGCCCGCCGGCACGCCGACGCCGTCGCGATCGACCACCTGGACGTCCGACATGGCGCGCGGCGGAGCGGGGTCGGGCGGGCCCTGGTCTCGGCAGCGCTCGCGGCCGAAACCGGCTGGGCGCACGTCGTGCTCGGGCCCACCCCGTCCAGCGTCGCCTTCTACGAGCGGCTCGGATTCGTCCTGCAGCGGTATCCGGCCGATCGCAGCTACTACCTTCCGGCACGCCCCACGGCATAGGCGAGGCCCGGCCCGAGAACCGCGTGCCACTGCCGCCCGTCATGCCGTCCCCGGGTGATCAGGACCCGAGCCTTCAGCCGGAACCGCGCCAGCTCCGCGCCGAAGCTGCGCGTCGCGCGAAGCACCCTGCGCTCGTGCCGGCCGGCCGACGACCAGGATGCGGATGCCGAGCCTGCGCAGTTGCGCGTGATCACGCGCCACGAGGACGCTCGGCGAGTGCGCGGCAAGCATGCTCGCCGATGCGCCGTGGAGCGACCCGTCATGCGGCGCGACGAAGTAGCCGCTCCACGACTCGGCGACGCCGAAGAGCCCCGGGTGGCGGAGCGCGATGTCGACCGCGCCGTATCCGCCTGCGGAGTACCCCGCGATCACCCGCCGGGCGGCGCCTCGCACCGGCAGGTGGGAGGTCGCCCAGGGCACGACATCGTCGACGACGTAGCGCTCCCAGGCGCCCGTCCACTCGCCGTCGAAGTTGAGCGTGAGCCCCGCGGGCGGCATGACGGCGATGAACGGCGCCAACCTGTGCGCGGCGATCAGCGGGTCGATCGCCGCCGCGAGCCGGAGCCCGCCCGCGAAGCTGTACGGCGAGCCACGCAGTCCGTGCAGCAGGACGACGAGTGGATAGCGCTGGTGCGGGTCGACGTCGGGGGGCAGGTAGACGAGACTCCAGCGGGTCAGCGCAGGGACCGAGCGATCGCGGATCGGCCCCTGCCACATCGTCCCGCCGTCGGGGCCGGTGAGCAGCGGGGCGAAGCCGCGCGGGGCGACGGTGCGCGCGCCACGGCTCGCGATCCGTGCGCGCGACGATTGCAGCGCGTAGACGAGGTCTCCGGCGAGCGACCGCGCGGCATGAAACCGCACGTGGACGGCCCGCAGCGACGAGCCGAGCCCGAGCGTCGCGCTGCCGCGAACCAGCGACTCGGTCAACCCGACGAGATCCGGGTCGTGGGTCGCGATGCGGACGGCAGATGCTGCGTCGGGTCCGACTCCCACGAACGCGCGGCCCGCGCGGTCGCCCGACACCGGAAGCACCTGCTGCGTCCACTCGACGAGCCGCTGCAGACGTGCCTGGCTGTTCGCGTGCGCCACGACGGCGACGAACGGCGGCGTCGTCCCATCCCAGACGAGCTGGTCGCCCGTTGGAGCGAGCCCGCTCGCCCTCGCGAACGACGAGGCAGCTTGCTTGCACAGCACGTACACGACCGGGAGGTCGTGGTGCTCCCGCGCGCGCCACGGGACGTACAGCGCGGCCGGGCCGACCCCGGGCACCGATCCCGCGAGGATCGCGCCGCGCCGTGCACCGTGCGCCACGGGGATGAAGCCGCCGAGCGACGCAGGATGCGCGACCGCCGCGGGGCCGAGCTCCGGCTCGGCCACCGCGACGCCGATCGCCGCTCCGGCGATCACGAGCGCGGCGCCGGCAACGCTGATTCGCCTGCGACGCATCGCTGCATCGTGGTACTGCCGGCCCCACTGGCGCGAGAGCCGATCGGGCTGTGTGGTGGCTGAGAGTACGTCCGCCGATCGGAGGAGCGCCGTTACCCTCCTGCGATGCGCGTGTGGCGCCTTGCAGGAGCCTCCATGATCGTCGGCCTCGCGTTCGCCGTGGCGGCACTGACCGCCTCGGGCTCGGGCGCCGCGATCCAACCCGTCCTCGTCGCAGAGCCGATCGCAGGGCCGCCATCCTCGATCGCGGCGCTCGGCGACTCGTACAACACGGGGTTCGACGCGGGCGTCCAGGGCGGTGACTCGCCGGGACTCTCGTGGTCGACCGGCGACGATCCGAAGGTCGACAGCCTCTACCTCAGGCTCGTGGCCGAGAACCCGTCGGCGAGAGGGCATCACTACCTGGTGGCGCGCGACGGCTCGAAGATCGGCGATCTCGCGCGTCAGATCGCGGTCGCGGCCGACCATCACGCGCAGCTCCTGACGGTGCAGTCGGGCGGCAACGACATCTGCAGCGCGAAGGATCCCGACCACGCAACGCCACCGAGCGTGTTCCGGGACGAGTTCACCCAGGCGATCGACGTGCTCCGGAAGCGCCTCCCCAACGCTCGCCTGCTGCTGACGAGCATCACCGACGAGGCCCGCTGGAACGACGGCTCCGTGCTGATTCCCGGTAACGGCAAGAAGCTCTCGGACGGCACCGTCTGCGACCCGAAGCTCGACGAGAGGGACTCCCCGACCCGTCGAGGCGGAGCGAGATCCAGACCCTGGAGCGCCGCGACGACGCGATCCTGCAGTCGGTCTGCGCCACCGATCCGCACTGCCGCTGGGACGGCGGCGCGTTCTTCCGCCTTGCATACACGGCATCGGACGTCTCGACCCATGACGCGTTCCATCCGTCGATCGCCGGGCTCAACCGGTTCGCGGCGACGGCCTGGCGCGTCGGCTTCGACTACGCGAATCGAACGCCGCCTACCGTCTCGGCCACGTCCTCGCTCGCCGGTGGGAACGTCGACGTCACGCTCAGCGCGCACGCCCGCGACGGCATCGCAGGCATCGAGTACCGGCTGGCGCCGGGCCCCTACTCGACGTACGAGAAGCCGCTCACGCTGTCGCCAGGCGCGACCGTCGTGTACCGATCGGTCGACCGCGACGGTAACATCTCGTCGTCGTGGTCGCTGACGGCGCCGAACAGCTAGCCGGGTGACCCGCTACGACGCGATCGGCGCCGGGTACGCCCGCCTGCGACGCGAGGATCCCGAGATCGCCGCCCGCATCCACGAGGCGCTCGGCGACGCCGAGACGGTCGTCAACGTGGGGGCCGGCGTGCGAGTGATAGATAGCGCCTCCGGTTAGGTATCCGCCAATGGCCACGCGAATCACGATGGGGCAGGAGAATCCATTGTTCGAACGCCAGCGAATAACGCTAAGCTCGTCGCGAATTTGCATCATGGCGGGCCAGATGTAGTCGAAGAACTGAATCTCGACGACCGGCTTCAGACCGCGGGTGGCCATGCCGGTGGCGCGTCCCACGATGGCGGCTTCGGCAAGCGGCGAATTGAATACGCGGTCGTTGCCGAATTCGTTCTGCAGGCCGAAGGTGAGCTTGAAGACTCCGCCTTTGCCTTTGACGAGCTTGCGCTTGAAATATTCTTCGCGGCTGCAGTCGGCGACGTCTTCGCCGAAGATGACGATGCGCTCGTCGCGCTTCATCTCGTCGCGCAGCGTGGCGGTGATCAGGTCGGCCATGGTCTTGGCCGGGATCTTCTTGCCGTCGGCGGGAGTTTCCGGAGCCATCGCCTGCGTGTCGAAGGCCGCCGACGTCGGATCGATGTCGGGCGAATAGACAAAATTCGGAATGCTTCAGGGGCCGGAGGCAGGGCTTCGAGCGCCAGATCGACCGCGACTGCAACTCGGCTTCGACTTCCTTCTCGAGCTGGTTGATGCCCTTCTCGTCGAGAATGCCTTCGCGCAGCAGGAACATCTGGGTGCGCGTACGGGATCGCGCTGCGCATCGCGTTCGCGCTCGGCGTCGGCGCGATAGAGGCGCTCGTCGTCCGACAGGGAGTGCGAGTACGGACGGATCACATGCGCATGAACAAACGCTGGACCATGTCCTTCGCGGCAGTAGCGCACCGATCGCTGGAAAGCGGCGATAGCTGGCTACAGGATCGGTGCCGTCCACTTCTTCGAAATGAAAATCAGGGAATCCGGAGACCAGGCGCGAGATGCTTCCGCCCGCGGTCTGCACTTCGACCGGCACCGAGATCGCGTAGCCGTTGTCTTCCACGCAGAAAATGACGGGCAGCTTGCCCAGGGCGGCGGCGTTCATCGCCTCCCAGAATTCGCCTTCGCTCGTCGTGCCATCGCCGAGAGAGACGTAGGTGACTTCATCGCCCTGGAAGCTGACGTTCTTGAACTGCCGGTAATCGCGATGCCCGGGTGGCACCCGGTTCTGCGAATCTCGGCGGAGCTTCGGGATGCCGGGCGAAATAGCGTCCCGCCTTCGGCGCATCCCACGGCCTGCAGAATCTGCGATCCGGTCGGCGACGACTGGGTCACGATGTGGAGCTCGGGATAGCTCCAGTGCGAAGGCATCTGACGCCCGCCGGAACTGGGATCGTTGGCCGCACCCACGCCCTGCAGAAACATGTCGTACGGCTTGACGCCCAGCGCCAGGCACAGTGCGCGATCGCGATAGTAGGGATAGAACCAGTCGTATCCCGGCTTCAGGGCCAGACCGGCAGCGACGCCGATGGCCTCGTGGCCGGCGCCGGACATCTGAAAGTAGATTTTCTGCTGGCGTTTTAGCAGGATTTCCCGGTCGTCGATGCGCCGGGAGGTGTACATGAGACGGTAGGCCTGGATGAGCTGTTCGCGGGTAAGCCCTTCGTAAAGCTTGGTCTTCTTCGCGCCGTTGGCCGCGAGGGCCAGCTTGGGGTCGGTTTTTGTCGTCGCCATCCGGTTCTTTAATTCCCCTATGAATTAACGTATCAAATATCCCAGGCAGGCTGCATTGTAAATGCTGAGCGAGGTTAGGGAACATACCGAAAAAGCCTGATGGGTAAAAACGTGCTGGTTCAGGAAGATACGGGTTTGTTGGCGGCGACCACCCGGGTAGACGCGGATTTGCAGCCACGGCTTGTTCCAGATTCTGAACGACCTCATCGGACGGACCGGCGCGAAGGATGGCCTCAATCGCGGGCTCGGCGTGCGGAGACTGGTCTCGGACCAACTTGAGCAGAAAATCGTGCGCCTCCGGCTGGCGGGTCAATGCGATGGCCGAGAGTAGAACGGAGACGAACCATGCGTCTGGCGACGGGCCCTCCATGAAACGTTTGTGCAAGGCGTTGAACGCCTCCGGAGAGCGGTCAGCGGCGAGGGCTAAAGCAGCTTCGGCGGCAATGTCATCGCCAGCAGTGAGGAAGCGGCTGATCCACGCAATGGCTCCTCTGCCTTCGATGCGCAGGATTCCGCCGAAGCAGGCTCCGAGAACTTCCGGCTCGTCATTCTTCTCGTTGCTCTTCTGGGCGGCGCCAAGAACAGCGCGGAGGCGCAGCAACAGCGCGGCCGCCGGGGAGCCGACCTGCTCGACGGCGCGGGCGGCCTCGACACGGACAGACTTATCTTCGTCGGCGAACAGTTCGATCAGAGTGGCTCGAGCAGCTCGCTCTCTGACAAGCTGCGGCACTGCACTAGCGCGAGAGCGCAGGTGCCACGAAGAGTGCCGGCGGTGTCGGAGCGACCTCCCCAGACAGGCTCGAGTTGGATGTGGCGCATGCCGCGCAGAAAAATAGCTGCGTCCTGATGTTCGAGGGCCGCGAGCGTGCGGCTCAGCGCATTCTTGGCCCAGCACTGCGGATCGCTCTTGATAGCATCCGCAAAGAAACGGTCGAAGGCCGTCAGCAGATCGGGAATCAGTTCCGCGAGCGCGAATTCGCGGACGAGATCGGCGGCCTTGGCGACCACGAAGTTGTTGCGATGACCGAGAGCCTTTCGCAGCGGCGCGACTGCCTGCTGGGGAGGTCCCTGGCGAAGCGCATCGAGCGCGGCCAGTTGATCGTCGAAGCTGCGCTTGCCGGGCATGGAAGCAGTTTAGCGCCATAGCAGCGTCGGCAGGTTAGCTGGATCGGGTCAGGACTTTCCCACCGAACCGAGCGCAGAGACTGAGGGCGTGATTGCGGGACCTACTTCGAAGTAGCGTCTTTGAAAATACAGAGCAACATTTACCAGGCCGATTAACGCCGGGACTTCGACCAGTGGCCCGATCACTGCCGCGAACGCTGCGCCGGAGTTGATACCAAAGACGGCAACTGCCACGGCGATAGCAAGCTCGAAGTTATTGCTGGCGGCCGTGAACGACAGAGTCGCGGTCTTCGAATAATCCGCGCCCAGCTTGCGCCCCATGTAGAACGAAACCAGGAACATCACGACAAAATAGATCAGCAGTGGAATGGCGATCCGCACCACGTCGAGCGGCAATCGCACGATGTAGCTGCCCTTGAGCGAAAACATCACGACGATGGTGAACAAGCAGCGCAATCAGCGTGATGGGGCTGATCCGCGGGATGAAAGTCTTCTCATACCACTCTCTTCCGCGGGCGCGCAGCAGCACGAAGCGCGTGATCATCCCAGCCAGGAAAGGAATCCCGAGATAAATGAAGACGCTCTTCGCGATATCGCCGATCGACACGTTGACTATCGCGCCGTGCAGTCCAAACCATTCCGGCAACTTGGTGACAAAGAACCAGGCGTAGACCGAATAAAACAGCACCTGAAAGACGGAGTTGAAGGCGACCAGACCGGCGGCGTATTCGGTGTCGCCCTTAGCCAGTTCGTTCCACACGATCACCATGGCGATGCAGCGGGCCAGGCCGATCATGATGAGGCCCGCCATGTACTCGGGGTAGCCTCGCGAGGAAAACGATCGCCAGCACAAACATCAGGATGGGACCGATCACCCAGTTCTGCACCAGCGACAGGGCCAGGATCTTCTTGTTGCGGAAGACCTCGCCGCAGTTCTTCGTAGCGGACCTTGGCCAGCGGCGGATACATCATCAGGATGAGGCCGACCGCGATGGGGATCGAAGTGGTGCCGACGCTGAAGCGATTCAGAAAAGGCACGATTCCGGGAAGCGCCCAACCGGCACCCACGCCAATCAGCATGGCAGCGAAAATCCAGACGGTCAGGTACCGATCCAAAAAGCCGAGACGAGACATTACATTTCCGTTCATGTTCGAAGCCTCAGGCGCAGCCGACTTCCGCTGGTTGGCGCGCGAAATGAGAATGGAGTTTATTGCCGTCCGATGTTGTCGAGTTCTTTCTTGACCGCGAAGCTGTCGAGACTGGTCAGAGGAAGACTGAGAAACAAGGCGATTCTGCGGTCGAGCATAAGGAAGGCCTCGCGGAATGCGCGTTTCACTTCCTCCGGCGTTCCGCACACTGCGGCTGGATCGGGCACTCCCCAGTGGGCCGAGATCGGCTGCCCCGGCCAGACCGGACAGACTTCCTTCGCCGCGTTGTCGCAGACGGTGAACACGAAATCGAGAGCTGGCGCGCCCGGCTCGGCAAACTCCTCCCAGCTCTTGCTGCGAAGACCGGCGGTGGGAAGATTCGCGTTCTCAAGTTCGCGGAGCGCCTCCGGACGAATCTTTCCCGCCGGGTGGCTGCCGGCGCTGTACGCGGTGAAGGTCGGACGACCCTTGAAGTTCAGGATCGCCTCGGCCATGATCGAGCGCGCCGAGTTCCCCGTGCACAGGAACAGTACGTTGTAGTGTTTTTGCATCTCTGATCCTCTTGCCTTCGCTTAGTTGCAGCACGTCGGACCACAGCACGACCTGCTCCTTGACTGGTTTCACCGCGCGGATGAAGGCGCTCATGAACTTTCCGTCCACTTGCGGGGCGATGACGTCCACATCAATCCTCTGCCCGGAGAGGAATTCGCGGGCATCCTCCGCGCGATAGATACGGGTCGGCTCAATCTCGATCTGCTCGAATCCGGCCGCCGTCAAGTTTGTTGCGATATTCGTTTTCTTCCAGCGCGCCGGCGATGCAGCCCACCCACGCCAGGACGCTCTGGCGAATCTCGGGCAGCATTTCGCCGCGAGTGACGACGTCGGAGACGGCGAAGCGGCCGCCGGGCTTCAGCACGCGAAACGCTTCGCGCAGCACTTTGTCCTTGTCGGCGGAGAGATTGATGACGCAGTTGGAGATGATGACGTCGACGGAATTGTCGGGCAGCGGAATGCTCTCGATCTCGCCCTTCAGGAACTCGACATTCTCCATGCCCGCCTTGCGCTTGTTCTCGTTGGCCAGCGCCAGCATCTCGTCGGTCATGTCGAGACCGTAGGCCTTGCCCGTGGGACCGACGCGGCGCGCCGAGAGCAGCACGTCGATGCCTCCGCCGGAGCCGAGATCGAGCACGGTCTCTCCGGGTTTCAGTTCGGCCAGCGCCGTGGGATTGCCGCAGCCGAGCGAGGCCAGCAGCGCCTCTTCGGGAATCTGCCCGGTCTGCGCGGCGTCGTAGAGGTTCGGTGGTGATGGGATCGCAGCATCCCGTGCTGCGCGGTCGCGCCACAGCAGGAACTGCCGCCGGACTTCACGCGCAGCGCGGCTTCGCCGTATTTTTGTTTGACGACTTCCTTGATGTCGGTGGTTTCAGTCGTGCTCATAAGATGCATCTCCTATTTGCAGATTTGAATAATGTCTCTGCGGCTTAAGGGCCTTGTTGCGCGTGCAGCACTCGGCATAAAGGAATTGCAGCAATTCCTGCAGCGCGTCGGTATTCGCGGTGTAGCGCAGAAAGGTGCCTTCGCGCTGCACTTCGACCAGGCCTTCGGTCCTCAGCTTGTCGAGGTGATGAGAGAGGGTCGAGTTGGGGATTTCCAGTTCGTCCTGAATCTCGCTGACCACCAGTCCTTCGGGATGCGCCGTCAGCAGCAACTGCATGATGCGCAGGCGCGGCTCGGTGCCCATGGCGGAAAACATGTCGGCGTATTTGGCGACGCGCTCGCTGGACTTGGTGGGGGAAGGAGTCTTCGATCCGGATGCGACCATATTTCGATATTACTGGAAATATGGATTATGTCAAGGCCTGGTCCGATTGCGAAAGACACAGGCCGCGCGAGCAGGATGCCCGGCAGTTCCAAGCTACGCAGCGTGGACGGAAGACGTTGCAAATAACGTCTCTACGGTGCGCTATGTGCTGGTTATTCTGAAAGTGCATGATTCGTACTCTCCGCGCTTTTGATCCGCACTCCATCAAGCTGGTGATCTTCGATCTCGACGGCACGCTGATCGACTCGCGCCTCGACCTGGTGCATTCGGTCAACGCGGCGCTGCGCCACATCGGGCGGCCCGAGTTGCCCGATGACGTCATCGCCAGCTACGTGGGCGATGGAGCGCCTGTTCTCATTCAGCGCGCGCTGGGCGGCGAAACCATCGACGAAGCGCTGGTTCGCAAGGGACTGGAATTCTTCCTTTCTTACTATCGCGAGCACAAACTCGATCACACGACCGTGTATCCGGGCATTGCCGAAGCGTCTGGCCGCGATTCAGAATTCGTCGAACGGAACGCCGCGCAAGATGGCCGTGCTCTCGAACAAGCCGGTCGTTCCGTCGCGCGCGATCGTTGAGGCGCTCGGGCTGGGACGGTTCTTCTCGCAGGTCTATGGCGGCAACAGTTTCGCGACGAAGAAGCCGGAACCCGAAGGCGCGCGCAAATTACTGGAAGAAAGCGGCGTGCGTCCCGAGCAGGCTGCCATCGTCGGCGACTCTCACGTCGACATCGAGACTGGACGCAACGCCGGACTGTGGACAGTCGGCGTCACCTACGGATTTGCGCCGCACACGCTGGAAGGCGTCACGCCTGACCTGTCAATTGACATGCCGGAAGAACTGGCGGAAGTGTTCCGTTAGATCATCCCAAGCTTTGAGTTGCCAGCCCCAAAGTAACTTTCGACACTTCCTCCGCACGAGTAAAAGAAAGAGTTAGGCAAAGGGGAGTGAGTTTATGGCTTGGCTGGAGCGGTTTGCCTTGGCCATCGTGATCACGGTCCTCACGGTTTCCGCGACCGGTTCTGCTCAGGAAGTTCCTGCGCTCAGCATTTCCCCGGGAAAAGTCACGATGCTGGAAGGCGAGACACGAACGTTCCGAGCAGTCGGGAAAGATGGCAGGATGCGCCACAACGTTCGCTGGAGTATCTCTCCGGAACATGCGGCGAAACTCACGACCAGTGGCGACGAAGCGGTGGTACAGGCGGAGACAGAGTCGACCAGTCTGACGTTGACCGCATACGCCGAAGGCGACTCCGCGGAAGCGACAGTCGACATTGGATTCGAGCCACACGCTGCCGGCGGGAACTTTGCTATGGACGGTTCCCCCATTGCCGGGATGCAAGAGCAAAAAGTTGAGCCAGGCGGTGCCAAGCGCAACCGGACCCGACCTCTACGATGAGGAAGAATGCCCGCAGGGCGAGTTTGTTCGCGCGCTGACGGCCGACGGCCGTGAATTGTGGCGCCGGCAGATCACGGGCAAAGGTGGAGTTCTTGACAGCAAACCCGTAACGCAGCCACCAGCAGATACCGGTCAGCATCTGAGCCCGCATCTCGCCTCGGTATGCGACGCAGTTTCAGCAGGCATGAGCAAGGACGAAGTCTCGAAGGTCGTGAATGGGCATCGCCTCAGGTGGAAAAGAAACAGTGGCTAGCGACAAGTGGGAATTCGAGGAAGAAGGCTCTCGTTGCACGATTTCATTTGACGCAAACACGGCGACCGTGGTCAAAAAGAAGAAGACCGTTGTCACGGACTAGCGAGGAACCGGACCAGTTGGCCGCCAAGAAGAACGGAGTTCCTGACCCAGGCTTTACTCCCGCCGAACTGCGCAAGCTGCGCAGCATGAAAAATCCCTACGGCATTCAGAAATTTCTCGACGACATGCCGTACCACCTGGAAGACACGGCGTGGTCGCCGCGGAAGGTGCTGGCGGAAGAATCGTCGCATTGCCTGGAGGGCGCGATCTTCGCGGCCGCGGCGTTGCGGGCCAACGGATATCCTCCGCTGCTGCTCGATTTCGAGGCCGACCACGACACCGACCACGTGATCGCCATCTATCGCCAAGACGGATGCTGGGGTGCGGTCGCGAAGTCGAACTACACGGGATGCCGTTGGCGCGAGCCCGTCTACCGCACGCTGCGCGAGCTGGCGCTGAGCTATTTCAATGCTTATTTCAATCTGCGCCGCGAGCGCACGCTGCGCCGCTATTCCGTACCGGTGAACCTGAAGCGCTTCGACCGGCAGAACTGGATGACCACCGACCAGCCGGTATGGTTCATCGTGTATCACCTGTTCGACATCAAGCATTATTCGCTGATGACAAAGGCGCAGGAGAAGCGGCCTGCATCGCGTGGATGAGCGGCTGTTCCAGGCGGAGTGTCTGGGGAAAGCGTACAAAGTCAGGAGACTAGGCCAGAGCGGCAACTCTTCGTCTAAAGTTTCTTGCGCGTTGTCCGATGCTTAATAACAAGGACTATCTGTCGGTATTCGTCGGCAGAGTGTCAGGCGCAGCATTCAAGACCGAAGAAGGGATCGAATTGGTAGTGAGCCAGGCAATTCGGGTCCAGCCAGAATCACGACTTCGTGGAAGCGCGCCGCCATCCGCGCCTCAAACTCAATATCGAAATTTGCGTATATCCTCGCAACGCCAGCGTGGTCCGCGGACATACAGTCGACATCAGCGAGTCGGGCATCTCGGCGATGCTGCGCGTGGAAGTTCCGATCGGCGAGGTCGTCCGCCTGGAATTCGAGTTGCCTGCTCGGTCCGGTCGAGGTGCACGCCCTGGTTCGGCAGCGAATCGCGTTTCGCTATGGACTTCCAGTTCGTCGAGTCCAGCTCCGCGCGGAAGTAATTGGGCGAACCTGCCGCGAACTGGCGATGGAAGAGTCTCTGCGGGAAGCGAAACTCCCGTAGCCGGGCGCGTCTCCGCCACATTTTCCGGCCACCTTTACTATCAGCGAAACTTCTCGGTCCCGAATGCGTTAAAGTGAAGCATGCGAGTGCGGCGACTCGTCTTCGTAATTCTCATTACTGGTTGCGCTCTGGCATCTGCCCAGTCGGATCAGCCCGTTTCCACGCCCTCGACCGACGCCAGAAGCTTCCTCTGCCCGACTCTGACCCCGGATGCCAACGGAGCACTCTCGCAGGAGCAGATGCAGCAACTCCTCCGCGTCGTCGCCGACAAAGACATCGAGAACGACAAGAAGCTGCGCGACTACACCTACATCGAGCGTGAGGTCCAGAACAAGCTCGACGGCAAGGGGCAAACCAAATCGACAGAAACCAAGACCTACGACATTCTCGAAGTTTACGGAGAGCAGGTGCAACGGCTGACGGAAAAGGACGGACAAACCGCTCTCGGAAAAAGATGCCGCGAAGGAAGATGAGAAGATCCAGAAGATCATCGATAAGCGCAAGAACGAGTCGGACGATGACCGCAAAAAGCGCGAAGAGAAAGAAGAGAAAGACCGAGAAGACGGCCGCAAATTCGTACACGAGATTGCCGACGCGTACAACTTCAAATTGGTAGGGACCGAGCAGGTCGGCGGACGCGACGCCTGGGTGATCGACGGCGAACCGCGGCCGGGATATGAACCGCAAATGAAAGATGCCAGGTTCCTGCCCAAGTTTCACGGCCGGGTTTGGATCGACAAGGGCGACCTGCAACTCGCAAAGATGGATGTCGAATGCCTCGATACGATTTCCTGGGGAGTGTTCCTGGCCCGCTTCCACAAGGGTTCCCGCTTCATGCTCGAGCAGACGCGTGTGAACGACGAAGTCTGGCTGCCGCAGCATGTCACCGCCAAGATCGATGTGCGCCTCGCGCTGCTCAAGAATTTCAACGCGGATATCGAACAGGAATACCGCGACTACAAGAAATTCCGTGCCTCGTCGAAGATCGTCAGCGTGGGAGAAGTAAAGGATGGCGAAGTCAAGGATCAGCACTAACCCTCCGCGAATTTCTTCTTACAACTTTTGGTGGATCTACGACGATCCTTGCGGGGCTTATAATGCGAGGTCCCAAGGGCGACGAACTCCACCCTGATTCTGTCGAGAACGGACGCGCGTGGGACTGGATTCAAATTCCCTTCTTATCCGGTGAGGCTTCGAATGTCTTCTCTTACCCGTCGTGATCTGCTGCGCTCCGGCCTTGCACTTTCCGCTTCGACACTGGTTGCCGGTCCCGTATGGGCCGCGCGAACGCATTGCTCGCGAGCTATCCCGGCGCGACGTCGGCAGAGGCTTTGTCGGCGGTCGCTCCGCGGGAGCATCTGCTGTTTGATTTTGGCTGGAAGTTCTTTCAGGGACACGGCTGCGATCCGCTGCGCGACCTGGGATTCGGCAAAGGCCAGGGAGATTTCGCCAAGACCGGGGACTTCGAGTTTGCCACGGCAAAGTTCGACGATTCGAAGTGGCGATCGCTCAACCTGCCGCACGACTGGGCTGTCGAGTTGCCCTTTGTGAACGATGACGAGTTGGAGTCTCACGGCTACAAACCGCTGGGCCGGCGGTATCCGGAGACCAGCGTGGGCTGGTACCGGCGCACGTTCGACGTTCCGAAGGAAGATGCAAACCGCCGTACCGTGATCGAGTTCGATGGCGCCTTTCGCAGCGCGCTGGTGTTTGTGAACGGATACTTCATGGGACGCAATGACAACGGTTATGCGCCCTTCCGCTTCGACGTCACCGACTTTCTGAACTACGGCGGCAAGAACTTCCTGGTCGTGCGCATGGACGCCAGCTTTGGCGATGGCTGGTTCTACGAAGGTGCAGGAATTTATCGGCATGTGTGGCTGACGAAGACTGATCCGTTGCATCTTGGACATTGGGACAGCTACGTTCGCACGTGCGGTAAAAGGCACTGCGGCGACGCTAAGCCTTGGAACGATCGTGCAGAACGAAGGCAGGCAAGCGGAGAGTTGCCGAGTGCGCTGGCAAATTCTCGATGCGACAGGGAAAGTAGTCGCGACGGCGGAAGCCGCACCGCAGTCCGTCGCGGCAGACGGATCGGCAACTTTCACGGCAAGCGCGAACCTAGCGAATCCTGCACTCTGGTCGCCGGAAACTCCGAACATCTATTCTGCGATTGTCACGGTCGAGTCTGGCGGCAAAGCCCGCGACGCCGAGCGCATCAGCTTCGGCGTTCGCGACATCCGGTGGGACGCCGACAAGGGATTCTTCCTCAACGGCAAGTCCGTCAAGATCAAAGGCACATGCAATCATCACGACCACGCCGGAGTGGGCGCGGCTCTTCCCGATCGCCTGCAGTGGTATCGCGTCGCGGTGTTGAAAGACATGGGCGGCAATGCGGTGCGCACCTCGCACAACATGCCGACGCCGGAGTGGGTGGAGGCCTGCGACCGCCTCGGCATGATGATGATGTGCGAGACGCGCCTGATGAGTTCGAACCCCGAAGGCATGGCGCAGCTGGAGTTGATGATCAAGCGCTATCGCAATTCGCCGTCGATCATTTTGTGGTCGATGGGCAACGAGGAGTGGACGTGCTGCAGCAGACCGCAGGGCCCGCGAGTCATCGCCGACATGGTCGCGCGTACGCATGAACTCGATCCCACGCGGCTTTGCACGGCGGCGGTGAATGCAGAGCTTCGACTCTCACTTCCCCGACGCGCTCGACGTCATGGGCTTCAACTACAACCTCGAGCGTGCACGGATGCGCTGGCACAAGGAACATCCCAAAAAGCCCAGCGTCGGCTCGGAGACGGCCAGCACCGTTTCGCACGCGCGGCATTTACTCGACCGACAAGCTGCGCAACTGGGTGAGCGCCTACGATCTGAACCACACCGTCTGGTCCGAACTGGCCGAGGAGTGGTGGAAGTTCTACGCGGCGCGCGAGTGGCTTTCGGGCGGATTTGCCTGGACCGGCTTCGACTATCGCGGCGAGCCTACGCCGTACGGCTGGCCGTCGATCAATTCGCAGTTCGGCATCGTCGATATGTGCGGCTTTCCCAAGGACAATTTTTACTACTACAAAGCATGGTGGGGATCGGAACCGGTGCTGCATCTGTTTCCGCACTGGAATTGGGAGCAGCGAGACGGCGAGCCGATCTCGGTGTGGGTGCATTCGAATCTGGATTCGGTCGAGGTCTTTCTTGAACGGCAAGAGCCAGGGCTCGCAGAAAGTTGAGCCGCTCACGCATCTGGAGTGGAAGGTGAAATACGAACCCGGCGTGCTCGAAGCGCGCGGCACCAAAGACGGCAAGGTCGTGCTGATCGAGAAGCGCGAGACGACGGGCGAGCCGGTGGCGATCCGGTTGACGGCCGATCGCACCGAGATCAATGCTGACGGCGAGGATGTCGCCGTGCTGCGCGTGGAGGTGCTCGACAAGGAAGGACGAGCGATTCCCGACGGCGGACAACCTGATCAGTTTCAAGGTGACCGGTGAAGGTGCGTTGATCGGCGTGGGCAATGGCGATCCGAACTGCCAGGAGTCCGACAAGGAACCGAAGCGCAGCCTGTTCAACGGACTGGCGCAGGTGATTGTGCAATCCACGCAAACGCCGGGGACGATCACGGTCGAGGCCTACACCGGCGACTGGCCGCCGCCGAAGCTTCCGGCGACGCAAGTCACGATCACGACGAAGAAGGTGGAACTGCGGCCGACGGTGGGGTGAATCCCAACTTCATTTGCCACGGATCTTCGCGGATTGCCACGGATCTTTTCGATCTGATTCGCAGCCTTGGCACAGCGGCACCCTCTGCGCGTTGTTGACGGTCGTGGCCAACGCTTCGCACCGTTTATAATAGAAAGATTCTCTGGAGGCGAAATTCGGCATCTGTGGAGCTGCCGACGAGGAGCCTAGCCGACGCTTTGCTCGGCCCGACAGCCGGGGCGGCCGTCGCCACATCGAAACGCAACAGCAGATTCCTCCGCCCTTCGCTTCGCTCGGGGGTCGGAATGACAACGAATCAGTTGAGGACAGAATGTGTCCGCAATTGGAGTTACGCTTTTTGTCGGTTTAGGCTGAAGGCTGAGAGCTGACAGCTGAGGGCTGTTCTTCCATGGACTTCAAACTCGTTTCCGATTACAAGCCGCAAGGCGACCAGGGGCGCGCGATCGAGTCGCTGTTGCGCGGCGTGTATGACCGCGAGCAGCATCAGGTTTTGCTGGGCGTGACCGGGCTCGGGCAAGACGTTCACCATGGCCAAGGTGATCGAGGCGGCGAACCGTCCGGCGCTGGTGATGGCGCATAACAAGACGCTGGCGGCGCAGCTTTATCACGAGTTCAAGAATTTCTTCCCGCACAATGCGGTGGAATATTTCGTCTCGTACTACGACTACTACCAGCCCGAGGCCTATGTTCCGGCCGCCGATCTCTACATCGAAAAAGAAGCGACCATCAACGACGAACTCGACAAGCTGCGGCTGTCGGCAACACGGTCGCTGTTCGAGCGGCGCGACGCGCTGATTGTGGCGTCGGTGAGCTGCATCTACGGCCTGGGCTCACCGGAAGCGTACTACGGCATGATGATGTTTCTGGAAAAGGGCCAGAAGATCAAGCGCGAGGACATCACGCGCCGACTGGTCGACATTCTCTACGAGCGCACCAATGGCGACTTCCGCCGCGGAACATTTCGCGTGCGCGGCGATGTGATCGAGGTCTTCCCTACTTACGACGACATGGCGTATCGCATCGAGTTGTGGGGAGACGAGATTTCTTCGCTGACGCAGATTGATCCACTGTTCGGCACCGTGAAGCAGAAGTACATGCGGCTTCCGATTTATCCCAAGACGCACTATGTAATGAAAGACGAAACGCGCGCGTCGGCCGTCGATTCGATCAAGAAAGAGCTGGCGTGGTGGGAAGTCGAACTTGAAAAGCAGGGACGGCTGGTCGAGGCACAGCGCATTCATCAGCGCACCATGTTCGATCTGGAAATGATCAAGGCCATGGGCTTCTGCCACGGGATCGAAAATTATTCGCGGCACTTTACGGGGCGTTTGCCGGGCGAACCGCCGCCGACTTTGCTGGATTATTTTCCGCGCGATTATCTGATGTTCATCGACGAGTCGCACCAGACCGTGCCGCAGTTGCGCGGCATGTACGCCGGCGATCGCTCGCGTAAGGAAACGCTCGTTGAGTACGGATTTCGCATGCCGTCGGCGCTGGACAACCGTCCGCTGACGTTTGAGGAATTTGAGCATCGCACGAATCAGCTCGTGTATGTCTCCGCGACGCCAGGGCCGTATGAACTAACGAAATCGGCGGGCGTGGTGGTCGAGCAGATTATCCGGCCGACAGGGCTGATCGATCCCGAGGTGGAGGTGCGTCCGGTGAAGGGGCAGATCGACGATCTGCTGCACGAGATTCGCGCGCGCGTCGACAAGGGCGAGCGCGTGCTGGTGACGACTCTGACCAAACGCATGTCCGAAGATCTCGCCGAGTACTACGCAGAATCCTTGTCGAGGACCAGAAAATTCAAATCCTGTTTCGCCTTGGCGACGGCTTCCGCGGCCGCGGCAGCCATGTCCGGCTCGAAATTCCGCAACTCATCCAACATCACATCGGCGCGAAAAAAGAAATTGCCGGAATTCCAGAGATAATTCGACGCGACATAGCTCTGCGCCGTGGCGGCATCGGGCTTCTCGACAAATGCCTCGACCTTCAACACGGCGCCGTCCTGCGTCACCGTCTTTCCCGGCTTGATATAGCCATAGCCCGTGGCCGGCGTGTCCGGCTTGATGCCGAGCGTCACGATATAGCCAAGCGCTGCCGCTTCAGCCGCTACTTTGCACAAGGCCACGAACCCTTCTCTATCGCGCACCACGTGGTCGGCGGCCAGCACTGCGACAATCGTGTCCGGCCCGGATTGCGCGGCGAGTTCGGCGGCCACCGCCACCGCTGGCCCGGAATTGCGCCGGACCGGCTCGAGAACAATGCGCGCCTCGCGCTTGATCTTCTGCAATTGCTCGGCGACGAGAAAACGATAATCGTGATTGGAGATCACAATTGGCGTCTCAAACACGCTATCGGCGAGCATTCCGGTCACCATCTGAAAGGTGGAGAGCGGGCCAACGAGAGAAATGAATTGCTTCGGCAGGCTTTCGCGCGACTCTGGCCAGACCCGCGTTCCCGTGCCGCCGCACATGATGACTGGAAGGATTTTCACGCTTTGCCGCTCCCTCGCGAAGAATATCGATAGTCGTATTGAAAGCCCAATCTATAACATAATGGACCCGCGTGCCTCTACTGCGCAGCGCACGACCATAGCCGTTTACGCGAAAAATGTCGCCTGTTTCTAGGACCTCTCTTCAGTTAAGCAGGATGATAGCGGAGGTCAGCAGCGCACTCTCACGAGACAATTTCCCATGGACCATCTCTTGGCGCTCGCGGCCGATCCTGCCGCCTGGCTCGCCTTCGTCACGCTTGTCGCGATGGAGATCGTGCTTGGCGTCGACAACCTCGTTTTCGTCGCGCTTCTCTCGTCGAAATTGCCGCCGGCCCAGGCGGCAAAGGCGCGGTGGATCGGGATCGGCCTTTCCCTCGTTTTCCGGCTTCTCTTTGTCGCTGGCGCGGCCTTTGTTGTCAGGCTCACCGCGCCCTTGTTTTCCATTTTCGGGCAAAGCTTTTCCTGGCGCGATCTGATCCTGATCGGCGGCGGGCTCTTCCTCGTCTTCAAGGCGACGACGGAAATGCATCACACCATCGATCCGATTGAAACGGTGGACGCCGCGCCGCCAAAGCCCCGCACTTTTGCCGTCACGACCGGCCAAATCGTCCTTCTCGATCTCGTGTTCTCGATCGACAGCATCATCACCGCCGTTGGCATGACCGAACATGTTCCAATCATGATCGCCGCAGTGATCGTGGCGGTGGTAGCGATGCTGATGGCCGCCGGCCCTCTCGCCAATTTCATTCATCGCAACCCGACGATCGTGGTGCTCGCGCTCGGCTTTCTGCTTCTGATTGGCGCGACGTTGATCGCCGACGGATTTGGCTTTCATTTTCCCAAGGGCTACATCTACACCGCGATGGCTTTTTCCGGCGCGGTCGAGGGTCTCAACATGCTTGCGAGAAAACCGCGGTCACCTCGGCCTGTGCATGAAAAGGCCAAGGCACCGCCGGCACACGTAAAGATTGAGGAGCCACCGACGCCACTGACGGCCGAGAGGCCGCCAGCGCGAAAAAGGCGCAAGCCGCAACCGGCGCGTAACAGGCGCAAACCGCCGCCCAAATGAAATGGCTGAGGGCGGGATTCCCGGTTTGACGGACGAAAGCGCAGCCATCGCGGAAATTCTCCTGCCGGTTGCGATCGATCATCCGTATTCCTATCTCGTTCCGCACGGCGTCGCCGTCGCGCCGGGCGATTTCGTCGAAGTGCCGCTCGGCACGAGAATGACCAATGGCGTCGTCTGGGAGGTCCGGTGCGGGGCGGCGGAGCAAATCTGAAAGCCATCGTAAGCCGCCTCGATATTCCCCCGCTTCCCGCCAATTTGCGAAACTTCGTCGATTGGGTGGCGCGCTGGACGGTTAGCCCGCGCGGAATGGTTTTGCGGATGGCGATTGGCGCGCCATTGCATGCCGGGCCGGAACCGGCGCGGGCCGGCGTTCGCCTCAAAGGACCGCCTCCAGCGCCGGATGACCGCCGCCCGCGCGCGCATCCTCGCCGCGGCGGAAGGCGGCCTTGCTTTCTCCAAGGCAGCGCTCGCCGAGGCCGCCACCTGTTCGAGCTCCGTCATCGACGCGTTGATCGGCGAAGGCACGCTCGAGACAATCGCGCTGCCGCCAGAGCCTGCGACGCTCGCCTGCAACCCGGCGTTCGCGAGGCCTTCCCTTGAAGCCGCGCAGGAAAACGCCGCCGCCATTTTGAGCGAGCGCGTAAACGCTCGTACTTTCTCGGTGACTTTGCTCGAAGGCGTAACGAGTTCCGGCAAGACGGAGGTTTATTTCGAGGCCGCCGCGGCGGCCCTTGCGACCGGACGGCAATGCCTGATCCTGATGCCCGAGATCGCGCTCACCGCGCAATTTCTCGACCGTTTCGCCGCCCGCTTCGGCAACGCGTCCGGGCGAATGGCATTCAGGCGTCAGCGCGCGGAAGCGCGCGCGGCTGTGGCACGCGGTGGCACGGGGCGAAGTCAAGGCCGTCATCGGCGCGCGCTCGGCACTGTTTCTTCCCTTCGCGGACCTCGCAACGCTCATCGTCGATGAAGAACATGAGAGCGCCTATAAGCAGGAGGACGGGGTTATCTACCACGCCCGCGACATGGCGGTGGTGCGCGGCCAAATCGAGCAAGCGGCCGTCATTCTCGTCTCGGCGACGCCTTCGATCGAGAGCCGCGTCAATGCCGCCCAGGGCCGCTATGGCCGTATCCGGCTCGCCGCCCGTTTCAAGGCGAGGGCGTTGCCCGCGATCGCGGCAATCGATCTTCGCGCCGGCGCTGCACCGCGCGGAAAGTGGATCGCGCCAAGGCTTGCCGAGGCTATTTCAAAGGCTCTCGCGCATGGCGAACAGGCGCTGTTGTTTATCAACCGGCGGGGCTACGCGCCGTTGACACTTTGCCGCGCCTGCGGACATCGTTTTCAGTGCCCGAACTGCACCGCCTGGCTCGTCGAACACCGTTTCCGGCGGGCGCTGATGTGCCATCATTGCGGCCATCTCGAACGAACGCCCACGCTATGCCCGGCCTGTGAGGCGGCCGAGTTGCTCACCGCTTGCGGCCCCGGCATTGAGAGACTGGCCGAGGAAGCGGCAGCGCTTTTTCCGCGTGCGAGGATTCTCGCCCTGTCCTCGGATTTTCCCGGCGGCACGGAGCGGCTGCGCGCGGAAATCGCGGCGATCTCGCGCGGCGAATGCGATATCGTCATCGGCACCCAGCTCGTCGCCAAGGGGCATAATTTCCCGCGTCTTTCGCTCGCCGGCGTCATCGACGCGGATATTGGCTTGACGTCGGGCGATCCGCGAGCGGCCGAGCGGACCTTTCAATTGATGCAACAGGTGACCGGCCGCGCCGGCAGATTTGAGACCGAGGGCCAGGCGTTCATCCAAACCTGGCAGCCCGAGCATCCGGTAATGCGCGCGTTGCTGTCCGGCGATAGCGAGCGCTTTTATGAGGAAGAAACAAACCAGCGCAGGCGCGCCGGGCTGCCGCCGTTCGGGCGTCTCGCCGCCCTGATCGTGTCGGGCAAGGACAATGCGTCCGCCGAGGCGTTTGCACGGGCGTTCGCGCGGGCCGCCTTTGCCCTGCCGCCATCGGACGGTTGGGCGCTGACCCCGGCCGGCGCATTGCCGAAGGAGAACGAGCTGAGTTTGCTCGGGCCGGCGGAGGCTCCGGTTGCGGTCATCCGCGGGCGCCACCGTTTCCGGCTCTTGGTGCGGGCGCCCCGCGCCGCCGATTTACAAGGATTTTTGCGCGCATGGCTCGCGGCGGGGCCGCCGCAAAAAAGCAGCGTGCGGGTCGCCATCGATGTCGAACCGCAAAGCTTTTTGTGATCTACCCTTGGCTGAGGCCGAATGCCAAAATAGTGGCTGCGATGTGGAGTTGGTTCATGCGACTGTGCCCCCGATGGAGCGCCAAGGAGGGAAGATGCTCATCCGTTTTTTGTCCGCCGGTCTTGTTGCGTCATGCTTATTCGCCGTTCCCGCCAATGCCCAGCCCGGATTGGAGGACATCCGCACCTATTGCATGAGCGACATCGAGCGGCTGTGCAAAGGCATCGAGCCGGGCGGCGGCCGGATCCTGCAATGCCTTAAGGCCCATAAGAAGGAAATGAGCGTGGGCTGCGCCCAGGCGCTGCAGAAACTCAAAGCAAAAAAGCAGTAGCGATCCACAAAGCTTTTCTAGTGCCGGAAGAGCTCCCCAGCTCTTCCAACCTGCCTTACCCTCAGGCTCCGGTGCCAAGCTGTCGGGCCCGCAATTTGAAGCCAAGGGCGAGAAGGCAAGCACCGAAAAAGGTCGCATAGGCGCCAACCCACCAGGTCACCACCAAGGCGCCGAACATCGGCGCCGCGATCAGCACGAGTCCGAAAACAATCGAAATGACCCCGCCGAGCGCCAGCCACCAGCGGCCGTGGTCCGCTGCGAGATTGAAGGCCGCGCGAAGCTCCAGCACCCCTGAAACGAGAGCCCAAGCCGCGAGAAGACCGACAAAGACCAGCACCGTAAGGCCAGGCATGGCCATGGCGGCAATCCCCGCCACGATGCCCGCGATGCCCTCGAAAATAAAAAATCCAAACCGTTCGTTCTTGCTTGCCGCGCGCACGGCGGCAACAATTGCCAAGATTCCATCGATAATTAGAAAGACCGCGAACAGGCCGACGAGCGACAACAGAGTCGGACCCGGGAAAAGGAACGCGATCAAGCCGATAACGAGCCCGAAAACGCCCCGCGCCATGACAACCGTCCAGTTGCGCGCAAGGGTTGAACTGAGGCTAAGATCGAAATCCGGCTTTTCGCCAAAGAAACTCATTGTGTGGTTCCTTTCTTAAATGCGCCGTCGCGGGGGAGGTCCGCGCCTGCTCGACCTTAAACGTAATGCCTCTCGCGAAAACGTCGAGAGGCGAACGCGCTGCATTGTTGTGCATTATAGGATCTGGCTTGGCTCTGGCTCAGCCGACCAGGAATGCAAATGAGAATTGCGGATTTGCCGGGCGGCTTCTACCCCTGCGATATGAGCTGGCGGCCCCGCGTGATCCGATTTGAGTGAGACCGGACCACGCGCCAGGAAGCGGTTTATTGCGGCGATGCGTGGCCTTGAATTGCGGCCGTTACCGACGTCGCGCCGCTGTTGCTGCCAATCGTTAGGGTCACATACACCGGGTTCTTCGTTCCAGTCAAGCTCGCGCCCGTTGCCCCCGCGTTGAACCTGTATCGCAAGGTAGCCTCCTGCACGATCTGCACCCCAAGGTTCACGCCATTAATAGTTCCCCCGAACATGAAAGAACCGGCTGATTGTTTCTTCAAGTATCCAGGTGGGAGGGTGGCGGTGAAGGTGCCAACCTGGAACGTGACCGCATTGGCATTGAGATTGATCGCGTTTTTGGCGGCGCTACTCAAGGTGACGAGGGAACGAACATTAAAAGAATCCGTGTTGGGAGCGGCTCCAAAGGCGATTTGGAGCTGCGTGGCGCTGAAGGCGAGGAAGGGCAGCCCCGGCGGCGGCGGAATAATGCCCACGCCAAAGGGTGCACTCCCCACCTTGATGTTGGTCCCCACCACCGTGTTGGTGGCCGTGTCAATCACCGACAAATTGTTGGAGCTCTGATTCGCGACATAGGCGTGCTTCCCGTCTGGCGAGACGGCGATCCCAATCGGCCCTGCCCCCACCGGAAACTCGGTTACCTTGGATTTGGTGGCCGTGGCGATCACGGAAACGTCGCTAGAGGCAAAATTCGCAACATAGGCGTGTTTCCCATCCGGGGTGAAGGCGATCCCAAACGGGACAACCCCCACCGGAATAGTGGTCGCCTCGACGGTGTTGGTGGCCGTGTCGATCACCGAAACAGTGTCGTCATCATCATTCCCGACATAGGCGTGTTTCCCATCCGGGGTGACCGCGATCGGAAAGGGGTGCCCCCCCACCGTGAGGGTGGCCGCCTCTACCGTGTTGGTGGCCGTGTCGATCACCTTGACGGTGCCAGGGCTGACATTATTCACGACATAAACGTGCTGTCCATCCGGGGTGACCCCGACCGCAAAAGGATTAGGCCCCACCGCGAGTGTGGGCCCCACCGTGTTGGTAGCGGTGCTAATCACCGAAACGGTGCCGTCCGTAAAATTCGGGACATAGGCGTGTAGTCCATCCGGGCTGATGGCGACGCCAATGGGGCCATTCCCCACTGGAATCGGAGTGCCCACCACGGTGTTGGCGACCGTATCGATCACCGTGACACTGCTAGACTGAAAATTTACGACATAAGCGTGTTTCCCATCCGGAGTGACCGCGACCCCTGAGGGGAAAGCTCCCACTAGGACTGTCGCCACTACCTTGTTGGTTGGCGTGTCGATCACTGAGACGGTGTTGGCGCCGCTATTCGTGACATAGGCGAAGGGCGCCGCCTCCGCCGGCTGGGCCGCCATGCCCAGCCCCATCGCCAGCATGATGGCTAAGAATGCACTAAAACCCCGCCCCCGCGTCGCGCGGCCTCCATTACGATTGTTGCTATACATAAAACAACCCTTCCCTATTATTCCGGCATTTTCCTACCGCCGGATTAGGCTTCAGCTTACTTCCCTTCAGTTCTCCCGGCAAGGCCAAGCCCACGCGCCGGAAGCGGGCCCGCGCAACCAGAGTGGGTCAAGTCTTTCCATGCCATTTCGGCGCATTTCTACCGGTCGCAAGCCACTCCATGTAAAGTCCATGAATATTCTCGCGCAATCGCATCATCATGTTTCACGTGAAACGATTACGTAATGATATCAGACAATTAAGAATATTTGTATCATTTCTGGCAGGCAATGCAAATGAAGCCCCACGCGCGCGGAGATTGAGCCACAACGCTGGCCTTGGCTCAGAGCCTGATTCAAAAGCCTGCGCAGAGTCTTAGCCCTCACCCTGCGGACGGCACAGCAATTGAAACAACCGCCTAACTTGCTTCCGCAAGAAGCGAAAGCTGGGCCTTTGTGTCGCCGCTGGTATCTGTGAGGTGGGTCGGATAATCACCCGTAAAGCAATGGTCGGTGTATTGCGGCCGGACCGGATCGCGGCCCTTCTCGCCCATCGCCCGGTAAATGCCGTCGACGGAGAGAAATGCGAGCAAATCGCAGCCAATGTAGGCGCGCATTTCGTCGAGCGTGTGGGTTGCGGCGAGTAATTTGTCGCGCTCCGGCGTGTCGATCCCGTAATAGTCCGGGTGGGTGATTGGCGGCGACGAAATCCGGAAATGCACCTCACGCGCGCCGGCCTCGCGCATCATCCTTACGATTTTCACCGATGTCGTTCCGCGCACAATCGAATCGTCGATCAGCACGATCTTTTTGCCGGCGACGACCGCGCGGTTGGCGCTGTGCTTTAAGCGCACGCCCAATTCCCGCACGGATTGGAAAGGCTGAATGAACGTGCGTCCGACATAATGATTGCGGATAATGCCGAGTTCAAATGGAATTCCGGAATGCTGCGCGAAGCCGAGCGCCGCGGGCACACCGGAATCGGGAACTGGCACGACGACATCGGCTTCGACCGGCAACTCGCGCGCGAGTTCCGCGCCCATCGCCTTGCGCACATCGTATACGGGTTTTCCGTGCACGATCAAATCGGGCCGGGCGAAGTAAATATATTCGAAAATGCAGGGGCGCATGGGCCGCGGCGGAAACGGCCGCAGGCTCTCAATCCCCTTGGCGGAGATAACGACGATTTCGCCATTCGCGATATCGCGCAGGAAACGCGCGCCGATAATGTCGAGGGCGCAGGTTTCCGACGCAAGAATGTAACGTCCGTCGAGTTCGCCAAGCACGAGCGGCCGGATTCCCAACGGATCGCGGGCGCCGATCAACTTTTTGTTGCTGAGCGCGGCCAGGGAATATGCGCCCTCGATCGAGCGCAAAGCCTCGATGAAACGGTCGACGAGGTGGGGACGCCTGCCGCGGGCAACGAGATGAAGGATCGCCTCGGTGTCGGAGGTCGATTGATAGATCGCGCCGCTTTTCACAAGATCGCGGCGAAGGGACAGCCCATTGGTGAGATTGCCATTGTGGGCGATTGCGAAGCCGCCCGAGTTGAGTTCGGCGAAAAGCGGCTGAACGTTGCGCAGAATGGTCTCGCCTGTCGTCGAATAGCGCACATGCCCGATGGCGAACTCGCCGGGCAGGCGTTCGATCGTCGACGCCTTGGAAAAATGATCGCCAACAAGACCTGGCCGGCGCTCGGAATTAAATCTGTGGCCGTCGAATGTTACGATGCCCGCCGCCTCCTGGCCGCGATGTTGCAAGGCATGCAGTCCAAGAGCAGCGATGGCGGCGGCGTCGGGATGGCCGAAAATCCCGAAAATCCCACATTCTTCGCGCAGACGGTCGGCGTCGAGGTCGAGGCTTTTTCCGTCGTCCTCCGTTTCACCCATCGGCGGCTCCTCAAAGCTCAGGCGCGATCCGCGAAACCGCGCCACAAAATCGCGCGAAGATTAAGGATTTTGACCCATTATCTGGATTCTCGTCTCGTTGATCGGAGCGGCAGAAGGGGATCCATGTCGCAAAACATACATAATAGACCTCGAGACGAATGTCAGCCTCGAAGGGATTGCAATGATCAAGTTTATACGATCTGGCGCTCCGGGGCATCGTCAAAAGGCGAGGGTTTTCCCCAGGATTCGACGGCGGCCGCGCCGCCACTAGCGCCTGCACTCATGTTCCTTTGCCAGTCTCGACTTTTTTTGGTTCCTGATCGGTGTCGGGCGCGGGCTCCTCAATGGCGCCGGCAGGTTTCGGCTTCTTAAGTTTGTTTAAGAATCCCTCTACCTCGTCTGGCATAGGCAGAAGCGCGATGAGCTGGTCGCCGGTCACCTGCAAAAGGGGCCGCATGCGCGCGGTTTTGACCCATCCGGGCTGGGTTTGCGTGGGCACGAGCCAATTGAAGAACAGGAAGGCGATGACGCACAGGAGCAGGCCGCGAACCGCACCGAACAGAAAGCCGAGCGACCTGTCGAGCGCGCCAACCTTTAAGTCGAGAATTGCATCCGAAATTTTGATAGTGATCAACCATACGACAATCAAGGTCGCAAAGAAAACCGCCGCGGCGGCCACCGCGAGAGCGACGACGTCCTTGGCGATATAGGGTTTCACATAAGGCAAAACCAGCGGGTGGAGATAGATCGCGGCCAGCGCCGCCGCGCCCCATGACGCAATGGCCAGAACTTCGCGGGTAAAGCCGCGCAACATCGCCAGAAATGCGGAAATCAAAACGACGGCGATCAAGCCCAGATCGAGATAGGATGGCATTGGTTTGGCCTCTCCGCCAAAAGCGCGATGATTGTTCGCGGCTGGCGGGCGCGAAGGCGGCAAAAGCCGCCGGACCTGATGGCTTTTCTCTTAATAATCGAAACAAAGCAAGGGCAATAGCCGCATCGACGCAATTCCAGCGGCACACGGCCGCGGCGGCATGGTCAAACGCCGGGCGGCTTTATCGCAGCGGCGCACCATGCACCTTGTCGCCGTTGTCCTGATTGATCATTTTGTCGCCGCCGCACACCAAGACGCTGTCTCCGGCGTTCCAAAGCGCCGTGTCGGCAATATCCTCCGGCGCCACTTCATAGACGCCGCCCGAGTCGAGCATAACGACGCTGCCGCCCCGCGCAACGCGGCGGATCGTCTCTTCGTCACAACCGCCGGCCTGGACAGGGGTTGATAAGTTGACGGCGGCCAGCAACAGAAATCTTTTCATCTCTCATTGCCTTATTACGTCCGGCATCGCCTTCGAGCCAGATAAAATCTCAACCCCGCTTCGCCGGCTTGGCCGCGTTCTCCGCCTCTCCGTCCCCAGCCGCAATACCGGCGGCGAGGCTTGAAATATGGGCGCACCTTCGCGCCGTGAGATCACTCGTTGGTGTGTCGCCGTTCTCCGCCGGGCCTTGCGGTATCGTGGCCCGGCAAAAGCCTAGTTTCGCGGCTTCCTTGAGCCGCGCCAGGCTGTGCGGGACGGGTCTTATGGCCCCGGACAGCGCAATCTCGCCAAAGAACACCAAATCGGCGGCGAGGCTCAACCCGCTCAAGGAGGACACGAGCGCCGCCGCGGCGGCGAGGTCGGCCGCCGGTTCGCCGACCCGCAAGCCCCCCGCGACATTGAGGTAAATGTCGTATTGCCCGAGCTTGACACCGGCGTGCGCTTCGAGCACGGCGAGAACCATGGCGAGCCGCGCACTGTCCCAGCCGACAACCGCGCGGCGCGGCGTGCCGAGCGGACTCGGCGCGACGAGAGCCTGGATTTCGACGAGCAGCGGCCTCGTTCCCTCCATCCCGGCGAACACAGCGGCGCCGGGTGTGGTAGCATCGCGCGACGACAGAAACAACGCGGAAGGGTTCGCGACTTCGGCGAGCCCACGCCCGGTCATTTCGAAAACGCCAATTTCGCCGGACGGGCCGAAGCGGTTTTTTACCGCGCGGAGGATGCGGAAGTTTTGTCCGCCCTCGCCTTCGAAGGAAACGACCGCATCGACCATATGTTCGACGACGCGGGGACCGGCGATCTGGCCGTCTTTCGTGACATGCCCGACAAGAATCACGGCCGCGCCGGTTGTCTTCGCAAAACGGATCAGCGCTTGCGCCGCGCCACGCACCTGGCCGACCGTGCCTGGGGTCAATTCGATGAGCTCGGTCCACATCGTCTGAATGGAATCGATTACAACGAGGGAAGGGCGCCTGCCATGGGAGAGGGTCGCAACAATATCCTCGACGCTTGTCTCGGCGGCGAGTTCGACCGGCGCCGCCGCGAGGCCAAGCCGCAGGGCGCGCAGGCGGATCTGATCGACCGCCTCCTCGCCGGAAATATAGACGACGCGCCGGCCCGCTGCGGCAAGCGCGGCACAGGCCTGAATGAGCAGCGTTGACTTGCCGATGCCGGGTTCGCCGCCAAGCAAAATAACCGAGCCCGGCACAAACCCGCCGCCGGTCACGCGATCAAGTTCGCCTATGCCTGTCGTGACGCGCGGCGGCGCCGGTTGGTCCTCTTCGTGCAATTTCGAAAGGCCAAAAACCCGGCCTTTTCGCGCGCCTTGCGTGGCTCTCGCGCCAATCCCCGACGCCGCGCTTTCCTCGGCGATGGTGTTCCACCCGCCGCAGGCGTCGCAGCGGCCTTGCCAGCGCTGGCTCACCGCGCCGCAATTTTGGCAAACGAAGGAAGCGTGAGTTTTGGCCATCGCGGTCCCTGGACCGCTTTTCAGCGGGTAGAGCTTAGAGGTAAGAAAAGGCTTTTCAATCGGAGGTAGTGGGTCAGTTCGAATTTGCTCACCGTTATGCCATGAGCGGGCCTAGTGGCCGCGCTTGTGAAAAAAAAGGACTGCAATCAGCATTCACTCAACCTTCGGGCCAAAGAGTCCGCATCGCGGTTTTATTTCGCCATGGATACATTTTATTTTGCAATTCGACATTCTCCGCAAGCCGACGTTCAGCCCATAAACAGGCTTGATCTAAAGTTGCTCGTAGCGCAGAGCGCTGGTAGGGGAAAAATTTAACCCCTCCGAATTTTCTGTAATAATTGGTTTGCATCCACGTCGCTTGAATTCCCTCCTGGTGCAGAACCGCTATCGTAAAGCCAATCGGGGCGAGGAGCTTTAATTCATCGATGTGTCCCGAGGGCGTCGTATGCTCGACGACTACAAAGTTGCATGATTGCGCGAGCCGAATTACTTTTTGTTCGAGGTCGTCTTCAGGGATGTCCGACTCATTCTTGACGAGAACTCCTCGATATCCTCTAATATTTAGATAGGCCCGAATGTCCTGGAGTACTTCGATCTTTGAAGTGTCTTGGCCGAGTACTAGTACGCTCGTCCTCCTTTTGAACGCGGCCACCCCAGCGAAGCGGACATCCTCATGTGGCCGGGAAAAATCTATGAGAGCCAGGTCGGCAAAGAGTTCGTACTGAAGACCGGAGTCGATGATAGCTGTGTGGCGTAATTCAGTCCGGTGCTGGGGGGTCAAGACATCGAAGACCGGATCGTGAAGAGCAATGTCCGAAGGGGTCAAATCAGCCTGCGTGAGCGTTTCGTGCAGATTAGGATGTGGCGTTCCTTGGAGGCCCAGTAGCGAGTAGATGTACTGCGCAACCACAAGTTTGCTGTAAGCCTGGGCTGCCTTTCCTCCAGTGCGGAGCACAGAAGCTGCAAGACCCAACCAGCTTTCGGCTTGGTAAAGCCAGGATGATTCTGAGCCCTCGCCAAGAAGGCGTTCGAAATATATTCTTGCGCGCCCAGGATTTCCGGGAAGACAAATATGACCAGCGAGTGTAATCGCGGTCGTTTCCATGTATGCGTCGTACTTTGCAAAATCGATAGCCTTACACGCCGCTTGCTCTGTACGCCGAATTTGCGAAACTCTCATCCGATAGTGAGCCTCGGAATCGTCTCTCTTACTGGCGGGCAGCCCACGGCGAAGATCTTCTGCCCGACGAAGAAGGCGCTCCGCACCTTTGAGGTCTCCACGGTTCGCCACAGCGTTAGCTGCGTGCAGCACCACTCCGGGGTCCTCGCCGATAGGTCCATGCGGAAGGGAAGGTTGAGTGGATTTACGAACGCCTGCGTCAGACGCCCAAAATCGCTCGAATTTTTTCGCTCTCTCGTCTGGCCCGGCATCGGTTGGAATACGATCGCGCAGAATCTTTTTTAGCTCGGTGGCAACAGTGTAGATGCCCTGATCATGAAGCTTTTTGGCATAACCGTCGATCGTTTGTCCGTCTTTCTGAGCCATGCTGTCAATGAATTCTGCAATGCGTGGAAGTTCCTTGAGCACAAAGCTGTTTTCAAAACAATTTTGATGTACCAGAATCTGACCGAAGAGGGGGGATGTCGGTTTCCCCGTCGTCGATTGTGCGGACGCATCCAACCAAGGATCGTCCCGACTCGCGTATTTCATGCACTTGGCACACCACAACCCATGGCTGTCGTTGAGGACATTGCGAGGATCAACGATGCTTGCCATGGGCAGGAGCCTATTTAATCTGGGCATCTTACGAGCTCAAATGGGATTTCGGGGTCAATAGCGAGCATATCGCGAAACTGACCCACTACCCAATCGGGATCTTGGCGATAAGTCCCCGCCGCGCAAGACGCCAGCTAATAATGCTCCGGCAGGCTTTCCGCGCGGGCAAGATTGGAAAACCTTGTCATCTCGGCCTCGAAAGCGAGTTCGATGGTTCCCGTCGGGCCGTGGCGCTGTTTGCCGATGATGATTTCGGCCTTGCCATGCACTTTTTCCATGTCGGCCTGCCAATTGATGAATTCCTCGCTGCCCTCGCGCGGCTGCCGGCTTTTCAAATAATATTCTTCACGAAACACGAAGAGAACTACATCGGCATCCTGTTCGATCGAGCCCGATTCGCGCAAATCGGACAATTGCGGGCGCTTGTCGTCGCGGCTTTCCACCTGCCGCGACAATTGCGACAGCGCGAGCACCGGAACGTTCAAATCCTTGGCTAGCGCCTTGAGACCGGTGGTGATTTCTGTGACTTCCTGCACGCGCGAGTCGCTCCGCGTTTTCGAGCCGCCGAGCAATTGCAGATAATCAATCACGAGGACATCGAGGCCGCGCTGACGTTTGAGCCGCCGGGCGCGGGCCGCCAGTTGGGCGATCGATAGTCCGCCGCTCTGGTCGATATAGAAGGGGATAGTTTGCATTGCGCGCGCAGCCTCGACGATACGGAGATATTCCATTTCTCCTATGTCGCCCCTGCGGATTTTTGAGGAAGGAACGGCCGCCTGTTCGGCGATGATACGGGTCGCCAATTGCTCGGCCGACATTTCGAGCGAGAAAAAACCGACGATGCCGCCATTGACGGTTTCCCTGGTGCCGTCGGGTTTGGGCTTGTCCGCGTGGGAACTCGCAATGTTGAAGGCGATATTGGTCGCAAGCGCGGTCTTGCCCATGCCGGGACGCCCGGCGACGATCACAAGATCGGATGGCTGCAGGCCGCCCATATAGCGATCGAGATCGGCGAGGCCCGTCGCGATCCCAGACAAGCGCCCGTCGCGCTCATAGGCCTTCGCCGCCATATCGACGGCGGTCGTCAAGGCATCGGAAAAACGTTGAAATCCGCCCTCGTAGCGGCCGGTCTCGGCGATCGAATAGAGTTTGCGTTCGGCGTCCTCGATTTGCTCGCGCGGGCTCGTGTCAACCGGCGCGTCATAGGCCGCGTTGACAATATCCTCGCCGATGAGGATGAGATCGCGGCGAAGCGCGAGATCATGGACGGTGCGGCCATAATCCTCGGCGTTGATGATGGTCGTTGCTTCCGCGGCGAGGCGAGCGAGATATTGCGGCACGGTGACGCCGCCGAGATCGTGTTCGCCAAGAAACGTTTTCAGGGTGATCGGCGACGCGAGCTTTCCCGCGCGGATTAACTGCGCGGCGACGTCAAAGATCCGGCGGTGAATTTCCTCCGAGAAATGCTCGGGCTTGAGGAAATCGGAAACGCGATCAAAAGCGTCGTTATTGACGAGGATCGCGCCAAGCAGCGCCTGTTCCGCCTCGATATTATGCGGCGCCAGCCGGAATGCGGGCTCGGGGCCGCTCGCGAGGCGGGCTCTTTCGGCGAGATTTTCGACTGCTGGCATAGGGCTTTCCGGCCGGCGCTGGCTTGCACGCGCCGAATCAGTTCGTGACCGCTCGTTTTGTGCCATGCCGGTGCTGCGGGAAGTAGGGAATTCTTAGCCTCCGAAGGTCAGGCTCCCGCTATCCACACCGGCAAAAAATTTCAAAAAAAAATGGCTGGACAGAGCGCGCTATTGGGCTGGTGATACTCTTCTGTCTTCGAGTCAGTTTTAAGCCTCGCCCTCATCCTGAGGAGCAGGCGAAGCCTGCGTCTCGAAGGATGCGCGCGCGGCTCCCGTGGCGCCCTCGCCCTTCGAGACGCCAACTTCGTTGGCTCCTCAGGGTGAGGGCTTAGGTTCACTCAAAACACTTGAGCGCGGTCCTCACGCGAAAGGTTTGTCCGGTTTCGCGGCTCAATCGTACCAAAAAGTTTCACGTGAAACTTTTTGGTACGATTGGCAGCCGAGAGCATCATACATTCGCAAGGCGCGCAAATTGTCTTTTGGACGAAATCTTTTGTCCGGTTTGGGGAGATGTGGCTTGGGGGAGCTAAACCACTATGTTATAATTGTTGTTGTAACGAATGAGACAAGCCATGAAGCTCAAGATCACCCCTATCGGCAATTCCTTTGGCGTTATTCTGCCGAAGGAAACGCTTGCCAAACTCAAGGTCAGTGGCGGCGATGCGGTTTTTCTCACAGAGACGCCGGACGGTTACCGTATCACGCCTTATGACCCGGAGTTCGAAGCCCAAATGAAAGCGGCAAAAGGGGTGATGAAGAGGCGGCGCAATGCCCTTCGCGAATTGGCAAAATGATCTGGATCGGTTTGCCGGCCGTTCTTGCCATTCATGACGAACAAATTGCGGAACATGGCGGCTCAAGCGGTGTCCGCGATCAAGGCTTGTTGATCTCCGCCCTCGACCGGCCCAAAAACATCGCGGCTTATGAGCCAGCGGGGGAGCGTGACCTCGCCCGGTTGGCCGCCGCCTATGGCTATGGGATCGTCAAAAACCATCCGTTCATTGACGGCAATAAGCGGACAGCTCTGGTAGTCACGGAAACTTTCCTCAATCTGAACGGACTCGGCTTGACGGCAGATGACGCCTCATGCGTCGCAGTCATCGAGGCCCTTGCCGATGGGACGTTGAAAGAAGACAAGTTTGCGCGTTGGATCAAAGAAAATATCAAACCCATGAAATCTCCGCTGAAACTACGAACGGGGCCGGGTGCGGAGCCATAGCGAGATCGCGGCATGAGTTGCAGTTTTAGGGTTCAACCAAAAGGATCATCCATCGCAAGGTTTGCGGGCGCGCACCGAATCAGTGCGTGATGGCTCCTTTTGTGCCAGGCCGATGCGTCAAAAAGGAGGGAATTCTTGGTTCGACGCGAGCGGCTCCCGCTATCCACACGGCAAAAACATTCTTGGAAAAATGGCTGGACAAGGTGCGCTTTTGAGATAGTCAAACTAACGCACCACTCAACCGCACCTGCTTCTTGTTCCCCCAGTGCCCAGACGTTTATGGGCCGTTTTGAATTTCGGCTTTTTCAGCGTACCTCAAGGCGCCTAAGTGCGGCGACGGAAGGTGACCTTCCGTTCAGTATCCTCGACAAGGTCGTAGGGCGCCCACGTCATATCGGCCGCAAGATTGTGGCGATCGGTGATGATATGCCTGACATGCTCGAAATGGGCGAACTGGGCGACAAACTGTCGATTGAAGCTGCGCGCGACATCGATGCCGATCTCGGTGTTCCCGAATGCATCATCGAAGTCGGCTAGCACTAGGCTGGCGATCGTCGTTCTGTTAAGGGTTAGGACGAGTTGGTAGGGCAGCATGCCTGGAAGCGGAAGGCGCAGAGCTGGATACGCGGGCGACGGGATTGACAGCACGGGAGTGGTGGAGGAGCGAAGTGGAATCGGTGAGCGGAAAATCGAAAGGCCTGCGCCGGTGAAGCTCTCCTCGGTCCAGAGCAGGGACGCGGACATGAGATTGAATGCTGCCTTCGCGCGATCGGGCGTGGCGCAAAAAAAGGCGTATCCCTCGCGCTCCTCGTCAGTGAACTGGATATCGCTGTCGGAAGAAGCTGCGAGCCGCGCGAGCACCCTGATCGTCGCGAAGTAATGCGGTGTTCTGGCCTCCAAATGCCTGATGAGCGCGTACAGGATGGGTTTGTCTGACCTGTCGAGGGCATCGGCTCGTCCGCTGACTATCTTTGCCCAGGTGTCACTCTTCGAGATCGGCGTCTCGATCAGCTTGTTTATGTCGCTCTCGACCGAGACAGGTACCCCTCCACGTAGATGAACGTATAGGTCGCGCTCGAACCCAAGCCTTTCGATGGAGCGCTCGGCCCAGACCGCGCGAGGGCCATGCTTTGCGACCGTCGTGATTTTCTTTTTTTGTGGATCGGTAGCGAAGTTCCGCAGAAAGAACTGCGGAGCGTAGTGGCTTTTCGTTGACAACCGCGGGTCCCACCGGCTCACGCCAACTCCCTCAGCATCTTCGCAACACGCGGCGCGAAATAGGTGAGGATCGCGTCGGCGCCGGCGCGCTTCAACGCGATAAGGCTTTCGAGCATGGTCTTGTCGCCGTCGATAAATCCGCGCTCCGCCGCCGCCATGATCATCGCATATTCGCCCGACACCTGATAGGCGAAGGTGGGCATCCCAAAGCGCTCCTTTACCCGGAAGATAATATCGAGATAGGGCAGGCCCGGTTTTACCATCACGATGTCGGCGCCTTCCGCGATGTCTTGCGCGACCTCACGCAAGGCCTCGTTAGAATTGGCCGGGTCCATCTGATAGGTGCGCTTGTCGCCAATGAGCGTCGCCTTGGTGCCGACGGCGTCGCGGAAAGGCCCATAAAAGGCAGAGGCATATTTGGCGGCGTAAGATAAAATTTGCACGTCCTCGAAGTCCTCGGCGTCGAGGCCGGCGCGGATCGCGCCGACGCGGCCGTCCATCATGTCGGAAGGTGCGATGACGTCGGCGCCCGCGCGCGCCTGGTTCAAGGCTTGGTCCACAAGGACAAAAACCGTCTCGTCATTAACAATCCGCTCGCCGTGCAAAATCCCGTCATGGCCGTGGCTGGTGTAGGGATCGAGCGCGACATCGGTGATAAGGCCAAGGTCTGGCACTTCGCGTTTTATCGCGCGGCAAGCACGGCAGATGAGATTCTTGGGGTTGAGCGCCTCGCTCGCCTGGGCATTGCGCAGCACGGGCGTCGTAAAGGGAAACAGGGCGAGCGCGGGAATGCCAAGTTTTGCCGCCTCGGCTGCCGCGCGGACCGCCTCATCGACGGAGAGGCGCTCGACGCCAGGCATGGAGGCAACGGGCTCCCTTGTGTTTGCGCCCTCGCAAAGAAAAACCGGCCAAATGAGATCGTCCGTGGTCAAGGAGTTTTCGCGGACGAGCCTGCGGGTCCAGTCCGTCTTGCGGTTGCGCCGCAATCGCACGGTAAGATCGAGTTTTTTCACGGCGGGGCGGCGGCAGGCGCGTCATCCGCACGCGCGGGTTGGCGTTTTGGGTATTGCGGCAGAGGCCAGACCATGCGAGGCTCCAGTTTAAGGGTTATGCTACTTAGCAAGGGCCCGCAAGCGGCCCCAGCGTCACGGCGTTTCCAAGGTGGGCGACAATATATCCCGCGCCTTGGCGATCGTTGGCGGGGCGTGCCCGGTGTTTGCGGCAAAGGCGAGGAGCAGGGGTTCGCTGGAGGCGAGATGGTCGAGGATCGCGGCCAAAAATCCGGATTCCGCCGCTGCCACTCGCAAATTCTCCAAGCTAATGCCGGACAGAGCTAAAAAACGGTGAAGCCGCGAAGGATCCTCGGCCAGAAAGCCTAAAGCCTCGATGGCAATGGCTTCGGCGCCGGTTTTTGTGAGTTTTGGCGGTTTGGCCGGGGAGGGCCCAACAGCGAAGTTTTGCATTGTAACGATTTCCCTTTCGTCAAGTTCTATCAGTTACTGACGAGCGCGGCCGAACTTTCCCGGGCGTCGATCGTCCGCTGCCCCGGGCCGGGTATTTCCGATGCAAAAACGCATTCTGATCGTGGAAGACAATGAGTTGAACATGAAGTTGTTCAACGATCTGTTGGAAGCGCATGGTTATAAGACCGTGCAGACCCGCAACGGCGCCGAAGCGGTGAATCTCGCGCGTCTGCATAAACCCGACCTTATTTTGATGGATATTCAACTGCCTGAGGTCTCCGGACTTCAGGTCACGCAATGGATCAAGGAGGACGAAACTCTGCGCCATATTCCGGTGATCGCCGTTACCGCCTTCGCCATGAAGGGCGACGAGGAAAAAATCAGACAGGGCGGATGCGAGGCCTATCTGTCGAAACCTATCTCCATCGTGAAGTTCCTCGAAACCGTGCGCGAATATCTCCACGAACAATAGGAGCGAGAATGATTGGCCGGGGGCTTTGGCCCGAGAGGATGGGAATTCCCATGGCATGACCGCCGGGGTCTTGGTTGCGAGCGATCTGTTTGTCGATGCCCGGCAAATCCGCGCGGCGGGGAGAATCGTTACCGCCAGGACCAGCCGGAGAGCGAATCGCCTCATCCGCAGGTTTAAATTGGCCGGAATCGGCGCTTGAGGGCGAGCCAAAGGTCGCGCATTTCCTGGGCCGCGGGGCCTTTTGGATCGGCCTCGGTCGCGCCCTTGCCAGTGCGCGCGGCTTCGAGAAAAGCGGCCCGCGCGGCGATGTGAGGACGAATAAGAGGACCAACGGCTTCAAGCGCATCGATCCCTTCTTGCCCATTCGACGCTGGGCGGGTGGGCGGGCATTGATTGAGCAGAAAAACAAACTCCTTGCCCATGAGTTTTAGTTTGCGGCCAGTCACCTCAGCCGCCCAAATGTCGAAAATGGCCGGCCGCGCCGGAACGATGCAAAGATCGGCGGCTTTTATCGCGGCGAGCGATCTTGCCAATTCCAACACCGGAGTATCGACAATAACAAGGCTTATATTGCGCTTTGAAAGTTCGGCTAGCGCAGCTGCTAGCCCCGCCGGCGAAACCGCCTGGACCGGCAAGTTGGAATCATTTCGTTTAGATCCCCAGCGTGCGAGGGATTTCTTGGGGTCAAGGTCAAGAACAAAAACCCGTTCTCCCGCCTCCTTCGCCGCCACCGCGAGACAGGCGGCAAGCGTGCTTTTGCCGCAACCGCCTTTTTGCGAAACAAAGGCAATGGTGCGCATCGATAAGACTTTGCTATTGTGACTATCGTTAATATTTATCGTTAAATAATATTACTCATCACCAGTCTTCGCTGCAAGTGGGTTCGCCCGGCGTTCGGGAAACCATTCCGTTGCGGGCGAGATGGATCGGATCGGGAGATTCGATCGAATGCCTGCGAGAATAGCCGCGATGAAGGCGGCCCTTTCAGGCAGTAGGTTATGGGCCGTCACCATTTTGCGAGTCCATGCGGTGTTCGCGCGCCCCATCACGAAAAGTGACGATATCTTGAAAAGATTATTCATATTTTTTTTGCTCCTTACCGTATAAACGGCCCAGCTATGCCACAAGCGGGCTCGAATAAACCTTTATATTTGATTGAGTATTTAAATAAGTCACAGCTAGATTCAGTTTTATACCTTATTGCAAGAGGTGCATGACCCATGTGAGTGCGGAATTTGATTAAATCTTGGCTAGCTATAAAATAGATTTTTTAACCTTAACTGCTCCAGGCCTCCGCTCTATTTCCCTGCTTGCCATCACGGCCCGCGTGGCCCAGATTTGCCAGTCAGATGACCGATCTCTTCGCTGCCGCCAATCTCGAAAAGGACGCGCCGCATCCGCTCGCCGACCGGCTGCGCCCACAAAGCCTCGCCGATGTCGCCGGTCAAGATCATCTTCTGGGGCCGCACGGCGCGCTGAGCCGGCTGATTTCGTCAGGTACGCTGGGCAGCCTGATTTTCTGGGGGCCTCCGGGGACTGGCAAGACGACCGTCGCACGCCTGCTTGCCCACGAGACGAAGCTTGCCTTCGTTCAGATTTCGGCGATTTTTTCGGGCGTCGGCGAACTCAAAAAGGTTTTCGAGGAGGCGCGGGGCCGGCGCAGGGCAGGGCAGGGCACTTTGCTTTTCGTCGACGAGGTGCATCGTTTCAACCGGGCGCAGCAGGATAGTTTTTTGCCGGTGATGGAAGATGGCACTATCACCTTGATCGGCGCGACGACCGAAAATCCAAGCTTCGAGCTCAACGCCTCGCTGTTGTCGCGTGCGAGGGTGATGATTTTTCACCCCCTCGATTCCGCGGCGATCGAAAAACTTCTTTCCCGCGCAGAAACCTGCGAGGGGCGAGCTCTGCCGCTCGATCCCGATGCCCGCTTGAGCCTGGTGCGGATGGCCGACGGCGATGGCCGCGCCGCTTTGAGCCTCGCCGAAGAGACGTGGCGCGCTGCCAAGCCAGGGGAAATTTTCGACACGGCCACATTAGTATCGATCGTCCAGCGGCGCGCGCCAATCTACGATAAGGCACAGGAGGGCCATTACAATCTGATCAGCGCGCTGCATAAATCCGTGCGTGGATCGGATCCGGACGCGGCGCTTTATTATCTCGCGCGAATGCTCGATGCGGGCGAAGACCCGCTGTTCATCGCGAGGCGGGTGGTGCGCATGGCGGTCGAAGATGTTGGCCTCGCTGACCCCCAGGCGCTGGTGATCGCTGTCGCAGCCAAGGACGCATATGATTTTCTTGGCTCGCCCGAAGGCGAGCTTGCGATCGCCAATGCGGTGATCTATGCCGCGACCGCACCGAAGTCGAATGCGGCCTATGTGGCTTTCACGGCCGCGGCGGGGCTTGCCAAGGACCACGGGTCTCTAATGCCGCCCAAAATTATTCTCAACGCGCCGACCAAACTCATGAAAAATGAAGGATATGGCGCCAATTATGCCTACGATCACGACGCGCCGGAAGGATTTTCAGGCCAAAATTATTGGCCCGAGGCGCTGGGGCAGCAGACGCTCTATAGGCCGGTTGACCGCGGCTTCGAGCGAGATCTGCGCGCGCGGATCGCCTATTGGGCCAAGCTCAGGAAACAAAGGAACAATCCCTGTTAAGGCGCCCGGCGTCCCGATTTCGAGGCAATAGGTTTTTCTGTGCGGGCGCCAACCGCCGGCGCCGGTATTGAAAGTTGACGGGCCGGAGGGTTCGTGATTAGTGGCACAACCCTTAAGTTCGCGCGAAAGACCCTTCCTATTTGCATGATCGCGAAGCTGGTTTCCGGTGCGAAAATCATGATCGAGAGGCGATGCCGTGCCGGCTTTCAATCGTCGAAGGCTGTTCTCGCTTTAGCCCGTGTCTAGGATATTGTTTGATGGCGAACACACATTCGGCCAAGAAGGCCGTCCGTAAAATTGAACGCCGTACCGCTGTCAACCGGTCGCGCCGCAGCCAAATGCGCACTTATGTCCGCAAGGTCGAAGAGGCGATTGCCGCGGGCGACCCCGGCGCGGCGGCCGCCGCTCTGCGTGTCGCTCAGCCATTGGTCATGCGCGCGGCGCAAAAAGGAATCGTGCATCCCAGAACGGCCGCGCGAAAAGTCTCGCGGCTCAGTCTGAGGATAAATGCGTTAAGCAAATAATATTGCGGTTCGGCGGGTTCCGCTGCGTTCGTGAGTCAGCCTCGCGTTCCCGGCGAAGATGATCGCGTGGCGCGCGGCGCGTTGTCGCCTTGCCCAGGCGGCCACGGCCGCTCCGGATAGCCCGCGATATTGATTTGCCCCTGGCCGTGTCCCCTTTTATCCGCTTAGTATCGCTGTTTAGGCGCGGCCAGAATTCTTCTTCCCCTGAACGGCGCCTTTGGTGATTTCCTCGACTGCCGCCGCGAGGAGCGCCTCCATCTGTTTGCGAATTTCAAGGTCCGATATGGCAATACCGGCGCGATCAAAATCAGCGCGTATGGTTTTGAGAATCTGGCTGGCACCCCCTTGCGCAACATCGTCGGCGACTATGCGAGCGGCATAAACTTCCGCCGCCGCACCAGTCTTGCCGAGTTTTCCGGCGGCCCAAAGTCCAAGTCTTTTGTCACGCCGCGCCCTCGCCTTAAATTTCAGTTCTTCGTCATGGGCGAGCTTCGCTTCGAAAGCATGCTCCCGCTCGTCGAAAGTCGTCATGATACTCCCCATGTACGTGTTGCGTCTCCGCATTGAGACGGGACTATTCGATAATAGCAAAAATTTTCCAAAGCGCTATGCCTGACACCGCGACGTTGCAGCTCGATTTCTTCCTATATCCCGGTGCGAATCTCTGCTAATGACAGGCGGCCTCATTAACATGGAGGGACCGGTCCTGTAGATATCTCGTTTTGCCAGCCTGGCGTAGTGTTAGCTTGGCATTGTGCGGAAATAGGCTTTCGGATAGGTTGGATTTGGCGGGCTTGCTCCGGCCCCGGAAAGAGCTGCGCCGCCACCGATCCGCGGCAACAAATAAGCGCATAGCCTATTTCTCCCGCCCGCCTTTGACGTCTAGTGCAATGGGCGTCCGGATGTGGGACATAGGACGTTCAAAGGAGCCACGGCCACCCATGGATCATCTCAAGCCACGGTTAATCCCAATGAATCGCCGCCGCCGCATTTACGAAGGCAAGGCAAAGGTCCTCTACGAGGGCCCTGAACCGGGTACGCTCATCCAGCACTTCAAGGATGACGCCACCGCGTTTAACGCCAAGAAGCATGAGGTCATTGACGGGAAAGGGGTGCTGAACAACCGGATATCCGAGTTTGTTTTTCAAAATCTCAACGACATTGGCGTTCCGACCCATTTCATTCGCCGCCTCAATATGCGCGAGCAATTGATTCGCGAAGTGGAAATTGTGCCGCTCGAAGTGGTTGTCCGCAATGTCGCGGCGGGGTCCCTCTCGACCCGGCTGGGGATCGAGGAAGGCACCCAATTGCCACGCTCGATCATCGAATTCTACTACAAGAACGACGCGCTCAACGACCCGATGGTTTCCGAGGAGCACATCACGGCGTTCGGCTGGGCGAGCCCACAGGAAATCGACGACATCATGTCGCTCGCGATTCGGGTCAACGATTTCCTATCCGGACTTTTCCTTGGCGTCGGCATAAGGCTTGTCGATTTCAAGATGGAATGCGGAAGGCTGTGGGAAGGCGATATGATGCGCATCGTCGTCGCCGATGAGATTTCCCCCAATTCCTGCCGCCTGTGGGACATTAAATCGAACGACAAGCTCGACAAGGACCGTTTCCGGCGCGATCTCGGCGGGTTGGTCGAGGCCTACACCGAAGTTGCAAAACGGCTCGGCATCTTGCAGGAAAACGAGCAGCCCCGCGCCAGTGGACCGAAGCTCGTCCAGTGACGCTTCCGCGCTCCACTAGAGCCAGCAAACAATGTGATTGTCTTCAGTGGCAGGATAAATGTAAAGGAAGAAAGCAATGTCTAAAGCAACTGACGCGCTAAATAGGATTGTTATCGGACTTGGACTCGCAATGTTACTGGGTGCCGGGGTAGATGCGGCTCCTATCGTAAGCTATTCAACTGCTGGAGTCTCCGCGTCAGATGGACTAGTTGTAAAAGCAGGAGTTCTATCGCCGTACCGCTCGCCGTACAACACGTCGAGTAGTTCGCCGTCACGTCTACTAAGCACGATCATAATAAAGATCGTGTTGTGATAGATTAAGAGCTAATTTCGATTCCAGGTGCCAAAGTGACTTGGGGCCCCAAGGCTCGCGTCGTCCGCAAAACCGTGCAGGCTGAAGGACGGGAGACCGGAACGATGAAAGCACGGGTGGTCGTCACACTCAAGGACGGCATACTAGATCCGCAAGGCAAGGCCATCGAGGGTGCCCTCAAGTCGCTTGGCTTCGCTGGTATCGCCAGCGTGCGGCAAGGAAAAATATTCGAGATCGAACTCGCGGAAAACGATAGATCGTCGGCGGAAGGATTGCTTCGCTGCGCCTGCGAGAAATTGCTCGCCAACCAAATCGTTGAAAATTTCAAAGTGGAAATCCTCTAGATTTCTGCGAGTGGCGGATTGCTCGCATAAGTGAACATGAGGGAAGAAAATAACCCGGTCCATGAAAGCCGCCATCATTCTGTTCCCCGGCTCCAACCGCGAGCGAGACGCGCTACGTGCCGTGGAAAAAATCGCCAAAAGTAAACCTTCCATCGTCTGGCATGGCGAGCATAGTTTGCCCGCCGGCACCGATCTTGTTGTGCTTCCGGGCGGCTTTTCTTACGGCGACTATCTGCGCTGCGGCGCCATTGCCGCGCGGGCACCAGTCATGGACGCCGTGCGCGCTCATGCCGGACGAGGCGGTCTCGTTCTCGGCATCTGCAACGGCTTCCAGATCCTCGTTGAAGCCGCACTATTGCCTGGTGTGCTGATGCGTAACGCCAATTTGCGCTTTGTTTGCCGGATGCAGCATTTGACCATCGAGCGAGCTGATACGCCCTTTACTTCCCGCTATGCCAAGGGCCAGATCATCAAAGTGGCGATCGCGCATGGTGAGGGAAATTACGTCGCGGATGCGGAAACGATCGCGCGCATCGAGGGCGAAGGCCGCGTCGCCTTCCGCTATTCCGACGCGCGAGGTGCAATGGATCGCGGCGCCAATCCAAACGGATCGGTCAACGACATCGCTGGGATATTTTCCGAGAGGTTCAATGTTCTTGGCCTGATGCCGCATCCGGAAAATCTCATCGATCCGCTCATTGGCGGGACCGATGGTTCCGGCTTATTTGAAAGCCTGGCGGGCGCTAGCGCATGACCCCACTAGCCGGCGGCTTTTTGGATAAACCATGCGAACAAAGACTGCAGGACCATGCGCGCTTCACTTTGAAGCGGAGCGATGTTTCATTCACGATGCCGCAACGCCAAAATCTTACGCCGGCGCGATAGCGCGCCGGCGTAAATAATTCCCTCGCCCAGATGTTCCCCGGCGAGCGCTTACGGCTGGCCCGGCCCGGTGAACTGGTTGAAACCGATTCTGGTGCGCCAGGTGTTGCCGAAGGCATACATGCCGGAAAAGCCGAAGCCCGGTGTTGAGACCTTCCCGCCGTCGCCCGCTTTGTAGGCAATTCCGGCGGGCGCGACGGCGTTGTAATCGCCCCAGCGTCCTTGGGTATATGCGGGGGCCGACCCCGACTGGAGGAAAAACCCAAGGTCGACGAAGGTATTGTTCGCTTGCGTCACGCGCTGTGAGATATAGGCTAGGCCAGCATATTGGGTTGCCGAGCTAAAGGTAAATACCGTATTGACGTTTCCTTCCGGATCCGGCTGCGGCACCGCAAAATATGCAGCGGAGGTACCGCCATAATTTAAGACACTCTCGTTGAGTTCTGTCGCCCCGGTGATCTGCGGGCAGAGGTTGAGGAAAGCTCCAGTACAACGAGCGCCGTCGTTGACGTTCAGTTGCGGTCGAACTTGATAGATGAGCGAGGAAACCCCGCCCGTGCCGTTGGCCGATTCGTTCGATGCATAGATTGATCCCGACTGATAGGTCGCTTCTCCGGAAATTCTTGTATCGTTCGTGTCGATAAGGGTGCTTGAACCGGGCTGGACCGCATTGGGCGGCTGAGAGTAATTGTTAACTGTGCTAATCACAACGCCCGTGAGTTCAGGACTGGGGCCGCCGGTGACGAAACCGAACGGATTCGAAATCGCCCAGACGGTGAGACCGTTGCAGGAGCTGGTGCAGAAGAAGTCTTTCGATGTTATCAAGAACTCGGCGCGCGGATTGTCGTAGGGGCTCCACACATTCACTGGCTGCGTGGTATCCGTGACGACGCCGCCAGAAGTCATGCCGAAAAAGAACCAGAAAGAGAATGATTGGCCATTGTACATCGCCGCCTTAGGCAGGACCAACCATTCTTCGTTCAAGTACGCACCCGAAAGATTGGAAAATAGGTTCGAGGCGAGGTAAATGGCGCCGGGAAATTTCGTGCCCGTCGTAATGGGATAGGTCGCCGCCCGGTCCTGCCCTACCCTGGGAAAGTCGTTAAGAGCGTTGGTGGCGCTCTGAACCGGAATTCTATAGATCCACCACCCAAGGGTTGGGTCATCGCTTTGGCTAACCGCAATGTTGTAATTGTTGGTGGAGGACGTGCAGCCTCCATTCGGGCAACTGCTATCAAGCAAGGTGACGATGAAGCGATGATTGAACCAATCGTACAATGCGCGCGGATCGCTGGTGAATGTACCCGCGGGCAGACCAAAGAACGAGACAAGGTCCTTCGGGCCGAGCAAGCGGGTTCCCGCGTTGTTATAGACGGAAATGCAAACGTTGACCGCCTGAAGGATCGGGTTCTTGCCATCGCCGATGGCCAGGGCTTGATCGGCCGGCGTATCGAAGCTGCAGGTTTCGAATTCCGCGTCGCCGTCGAAATTGAGGACTGCTCCCGGGGTCTCCCGGCGGGCCCCTGGGGCTGGTTGCGTCTGAGAGGGTCCGTTCATCGTGACAGGCAGCGGCACGCCGCCGTGCGGGCTGGCAGCTTGCGCCTTCAGCGCCTGGTAGGTGCTTTCAGGCATGCCTGTCCGCGGCCGCGGGATTGTGCGGGCAGCCGACGGGTTCGTTGCGCTGACGTTCGGCACGTCTCTCATAAAAACCTGGCGCGCCACCGCCACCGTGCCCACACCACCTGAAGCTGCTTGTGCCGTCCCGGTAAGAGCAGCCATTCCTGCGGCAGCCGCAATTCCGAATATCCTCGACAAGGCTTTGCTGTTACACTTACCCATATGCTTCCTCCTCCTACCACGTTCTGCCGAAGCAACCAGCTACAATTGGAGCGAATATTTTCGTCCCCTTAGTGTAGCACTTCCGATCTGGCACAATGAAAACGGGTTTGATTAGGAGTTATACATAACCGATTTTCGTTAGTCGTCAAGTTTGCAGCTTTGCCAACGATAAAACACCCGCGAGTTCATGGAGCTGGCCGGACGGCGTGCCATTTGCGAATGGGGAGATGGAACCGCCCGATCTCCCCTGACCCGATTGCTTACCGAACACTGCAAGGCCATGCGCGCTTCGCCATGAAGCGCAGCGAAGTTTCGTCCACCTTCCTGCAATGCCACGCCGGCGCGATCCACCGCCGACGCAGAAATTCTCCCCTGGTACCTCCAGAAAATCCCCGGCGAGCGCTTACGGCTGGCCAGGCCCGGTGAACCTAGTGAACCCGATTCTGGTGCGCCAGGTGTTGCCGGAGGCATACATGCCGGAAAAGCCGAAGCCTGGCAATGAAACGATCCCGCCATTGCCCGCTTTGTAGGCAACCCCGGCGGGCGCGACGGCGTTGTAATCGCCCCAGCGGAGTTGGGTATATGCGGGGGCCAACCCCTGCTGTAGGGAAGTCCCTGTGTCGACGAAGGTATTGTTTGCCTGTGTCACGCGCTGCGCAATATAGGCAAGGCCTGCATATTGGGTTGCCGAGCTAAAGGTAAATACCGTGTTGACATTTCCCTCCGGATCAGGCTGCGGCACCGCAAAATATGCGGCGGAAGTGCCGCCATAATTTAAGATGCTCTCATTGAGTTCAATCGCTCCGGTGACCTGCGGGCAGAGGTCGAGGAAAGTTCCGTTGCACCGCGTGTTGTCGTTGATGTTCAGTTGCGGTTGGATCCGATAGACGAGAGAGGCAACCCCGCCCCTGCCATTGGCCGTGTGGTTCGATGCATAAATTGACCCCGACTGATAGGTTGCCTCGCCGGAAATCCTAGTGTCGTTCGTGTCGATAAGGATGCTTGAGGCGGGCTGAATTGCGTTCGGCGGCAGGGCATAGCTATGTGTGCCAATCACAAAGCTCGAGAGTTCGGGGCTAGGGCCGCCAGTGACGAAACCGAATGGATTCGAAATCGCCCAGATTGTGAGACCGTTACAGAGGGCGACGCAGAAGAAGTTCTGCGATGTTATAAAGAACTCGGCGCGCGGATTGTCGTAGGGGCTCCATACATTCACCGGCTGCGTGGAATCCGTAACGACGCCCCCAGAGATCATGCCGCTAAAGACCCAGAATGAAAATGCTTGGCCATTATACATCGCGGCCTTAGGCAGGACCAACCATTCTTCATTCAGGTACGCACCCGAAAGATTGGAAAATAGGTTGGAGGCGAGGTAAATGGCGCCGGGAAATGCCGTGCCTGTCGTAATCGGATAGGTCGCTGCCCTGTCCTGCCCTACTCTTGGAAAGTCAGGAATAGCGTTAGCCGCGCTGTGCACCGGAATTCTATAGATCCACCACCCAAGGGTTGGGTCATCGCTTTGGCTAACCGCAATGTCGTAGTTGTTGGTGGAGCTCGTGCAGCCGCCATTCGGGCAACTGGTGTCAATCAAGGTGACGATGAAACGATGATTGAACCAATCGTACAATGCGCGCGGATCGCTGGTGAAAGTTCCCGCCGGCAAGCCAAAAAATGAGACCAAGTCCGTCGGGCCGACCAAGCGCGTTCCCGTGTTGTTGTAGACGGAAAGGCAAACATTGACCGCCTGGAGGATCGGGTTCTTGCCGTCGCCGATGGCGAGGGCTTGATCGGCCGGCGTATCGGAGCTGCAGGATTCGAATTCCGCATCGCCGTCGAAATTGAGGAATGCTACCGGGGTTTCCCGGTGGGTTCCCAATGCTGGTTGCGGCTGAGGGGGCCCCTTCATCGTGACAGGAAGCGGCACGCCGTGCGGGCTGGCAGCTTGCGCCTTCAGCGCCAGGTAGGTGCTTTCTGACATGCCTGTCCGCGGCCGCCGGATCGCACGGAAGGCCGTCGAATTGGCAGCGCTGGCAAGCGGCACGTCTCTCATAAAAATCTGGCGCGCCGCCGGCACCGTGCCGGCTCCGCCTGATTGAGCTTGTGCCGTCCCGGTAAGCGCGGCCATTCCGGCGGCGGCCGCGATTCCGATAAACCTCAACGACGCTTGACAATTGCCCATCTGCAACCTCCTGGCAGAATATCCGGTCGAAGCAACCAGCTTCATTCGGAACAAATTCTTTGTGCCTACCGGCCTTCCCCGCATTTATTGCTGTAGGTAAGGATTTACCGGTAAGTGAATCTAACAGAGTATTGTCAATCGTCAAGTTATCAAAGCTGCTAACGGAGGCGACCGGGGAGGACGCCATTTGCCGCTGCGCCGACGCGGCGCGGGTCAAGATTGAAACGATCAAGTCATTGCGAAGCAGGCTTTAAAGCGGCAGGCGGATCGTTGCGAGCGCAAGCGACGCGATGCCTTCCTCGCGCCCCGTGAACCCCAAACCCTCCGATGTCGTTGCCTTGATCGCGACACGGTCGACCGGAATTTCCACGATTTTGGCGATGCTGGCCCGGATAGCGTCGCGGTGTGGTCCGATCTTCGGTCGTTCGCAGACGAGGGTGGCGTCGATATGGGCAACGACGCCTCCACGCGCACGCACCTTGGCGGCGGCGGCGGCGAGGAAAATCCGCGACGCCGCACCGCGCCATTGCGGATCGCCCGGAGGAAAATGGAGCCCAATATCGCCATCCGCCAGTGCGCCAAGCAGGGCATCGGTGATCGCATGACTTAAGACATCGGCATCCGAATAGCCAACAAGGCCATGATCATGCTCTATTTTCAGTCCTCCAAGCCAAATATGGCTGCCTGGCCCGAACGCATGCACGTCGTACCCTTGCCCGATCCGGACGTCGGTCAAATTGCTCTTCAGCCTCGCCTCGGCCAAGGCGAGGTCCTCACTGGTGGTCACCTTCATATTTGACGCCTCGCCCTCAAAGACATGGACGCGATGCCCGGCCCACGCTGCGACGGCGGCATCGTCGGTGTGTTCCAAATCGCCTGCCGAGGCCGCTTTTCGATGTGCCGCCAAGATCAGATCGAAGCGGAACGCCTGTGGGGTCTGCACCGCCCGCAGCCGCGTACGCGGCGCGGTCGCGATGACGGATGCCTGCGGATCGACCTCTTTAATTGTATCGGTGAGGGCCACGCCGGGGATAGCGGCACCAAAGATTTTCGCGGCCGCGATAGCGCGCTGAACTAACGTGCCACTTACAAACAATCGTGCGCCATCGTGGATTAAGACAATTGCCGGGGGATATTGTTGCGCAGAAAGCGCCTCCAGGCCCAGGCGGACGCTTGCTTGCCGGGTGGCCCCGCCAAACACCGGGCTAGCGAGGCAGGACTCGTTTTCGAAGTGGGCTGCGCTGGCGCGATAGAGGTCGAGGTCATCCTGGTGAATAACGGGATGAACAATTGCGCCGGGAGCTGCGCGCATAAGGGCGCCTAATGTCCGCGAAAGCAGGGGCTGGCCTGCAAGGTTGCGGTATTGCTTGGGAATTCCTCCCCCTGCACGCGCGCCTCGTCCGGCCGCCACCACGAGGATCGCCAATTCTGACGCTGGGTTCATGAATTCTCGGCTTGCACCGGGTAGCAAGAAGAGTGACCCTCGTTCATTTTACCCATGGCGTCAATTTTTCCCCATTTGATGCCGGAATAAGCAATTTGCTGGTTGCCGTGTTGCACCAGGTGTCTATAATGTAGGCATGGCTGGACTTGCTAAAAATATAGGCAATGCTCCCGGCGCGGCTCTCCAAATTGGCGGATTGCGGCTCGATGGGCGCGCGTTTCTCGCGCCCATGGCGGGGGTTACCGATCTTGGAATGCGTCGTCTGGCGTACCGTTTCGGCGCCTCACTGACCGTTTCCGAAATGGTCGCCGCCGGCCACTATGCCCGCGGCGATGCCGCCAACCGGCTGAAGGCGGAGGACTCCGGCGCTGGGCTTCACGTGGTGCAGATCGCCGGCCGCGACCCTTATGTCATGGCGGAAGCGGCGCGGCTTGCGCAGGACTCCGGCGCCGCAATGATCGATATCAACATGGGGTGCCCGGCTAAAAAGGTCACGAGCGGCTATGCCGGATCGCATTTGATGCGCGACCTTGGCCTTGCAGCCTCGCTTATTCGTGCCACGATCGCGGCCGTGCGCATACCGGTCACGCTCAAAATGCGGCTTGGCTGGGATGGCCACTCGCTGAATGCTCCCGAACTCGGCCGGCTGGCGGAAGCGGAGGGGATCGCCATGCTGACCGTTCATGGCCGCACCCGTTGCCAGTTCTACTCGGCAAAGGCGGATTGGACCGCAATTGCAAAGGTAAAGCAAGCGGTTTCGATTCCGGTCGCCGCGAATGGCGATTGTGCGAGCCTCGCGGACGCGGCGGCAATATTGGCGCAATCCGGCGCGGACGCAGTGATGATCGGCCGTTCCGCGATCGGGCGGCCCTGGTTTGTTGGCGATGTCGCCTATTATCTGGCGCATGGCAAAGCCCGCGCCGAACCGCCCCCGGCCGAGCGCAAGAGCGCCGCGCTCGAACATTACGAGGCACTGCTTCAAATGTTCGGCGCCGGGCAGGGCTTGCGCCATGCGCGCAAGCATCTTGCCGCTTACGCCGAGCGGGCCGGCGTCCTAGGTGGCGCTGCCCTGCGCCAGCGTCTGGTCGGGCTTGAGTGCCCCAGCGCGGTGAGATCCACCCTTTGTCAATTGTTCGACGCTCCCTCTTTGACGGAGGCGGCATGAGCAAATCTTTCGCTTCGCATGGGTCACCGCCAGCCGGGACGGCCTCGGCTGGAAGCGGCGCGGTCAAACTTTTGAATGCTCTCTCGCACCCTGTGGTCGCCGTCCTGCCGGACGGTTGGATAGCCGAAGCCAACTCCGCCGCCGAAGCATTTTTCGGGATGAGCCGGACTTCTCTTCGGCAATTGGAACTAGCCAATCTCGTCGTGGCCTTCTCGCCGCTCCTGTCCCTGGTCGAACAGGTGAAGTCCAGTGGCGCGGCGATTAATGAATATCGAGTTGATCTCAACTTGGCAAAACCGGGAGTGAGCCGGCTGGTCGATATATTCGTGACGCCTCTGCAGGAACCCGTCGGGGGTGTCGTTATCATGTTGCAAGAGCGCTCCGTCTCCGAAAAAATGGACCGGCAGCTCACCCATCGGGGCGCCGGGCGCTCAGTCGCCGCGATGGCGTCCGTACTCGCGCACGAAATTAAGAACCCATTATCGGGAATTCGAGGGGCGGCGCAATTGCTTGAAGCCGAGGCGACCGACGCCGATCGCAGCCTAACCAGGCTGATTTGCGAGGAGACCGACCGGATCGTGAAACTTGTCGACCGGATGAGCGCGTTTTCGGAAGAGCGGCCCGCCGCGCGCGAGAATGTCAATATTCATGCCGTGCTCCACCACGTCAAGAAAGTGTCCCAGGCCGGATTTGCGCGGCATATCCGCTTTCATGAAAACTACGATCCCTCGCTTCCGCAGGTTCTAGGCAACAAGGATCAGCTCATCCAAATCTTCTTGAATCTCGTCAAGAACGCCGCCGAATCAATTGGCGAGTCGCGCCGAGACGGGGAGATCGAATTGACGACGGCTTTCCGTCCCGGCGTGCGCCTGCAACTTCCCGGCGCCAAAGTGCCAGTGGGTCTGCCGCTCGAATTTTGTGTCCGCGATAATGGTTCCGGTGTCGCGCCGGAATTATTGCCCTATCTGTACGATCCCTTCCTCACCACCAAACCGGCCGGAACTGGCCTGGGGCTTGCTTTGGTTGTCAAGATTGTAGGCGATCACGGGGGAACCATAGAATGCGAATCCGTTCCCCGCCGCACGACGTTCCGGGTTCTCATGCCCATGTACGCGGCGGCCACGGTGTGACCACGGCTAGGGTTAGCCGGATCTGCGGAAACCGAGCAAGTCTTTCAGAACCCAGCAATTGCGAGGCGGTTTTCCGTCCACGGGAAGGTGCAGGTTAATGGCCACTGGGAATATTCTCATCGCCGACGACGATACAGCGATCCGGACAGTCCTCAGTCAGGCTTTATCGCGCGCGGGCTATGACGTGCGCACGACCGGAAACGCAGCAACGCTTTGGCAATGGGTCCAGTCGGGCGAAGGCGATCTCGTCATTACTGATGTCATCATGCCAGATGAAAATGCCTTCGAGCTGCTGCCGAAGATGAAAAAATTGCGGCCGAATCTGCCGATCATCGTTATGAGCGCGCAAAATACATTCATGACCGCGATCAAGGCGTCCGAGCGCGGCGCTTACGATTATTTGCCGAAGCCATTCGACTTGCGGCAACTGGTTTCGATCGTCGGGCGTGCGATGAGCGAGCCAAAAAACCGCGTCCGCGCCGCACCCAACATAGACTTGGAAGGCATGCCTCTCGTGGGGCGCTCCCCCGCCATGCAGGAAATCTACCGTGCCTTGGCGCGCCTGATGCAAACCGACCTGACGGTCATGATCAGCGGCGAATCCGGCACCGGCAAGGAGCTTGTCGCGCGCGCCCTGCATGACTACGGCAAACGCAAAAAGGGCCCATTCGTCGCCATCAACATGGCGGCAATTCCCCGCGATCTCATCGAGAGTGAATTGTTCGGCCACGAAAAAGGGGCATTCACGGGCGCCAATCAGCGTTCCGCTGGACGCTTCGAGCAAGCGGAGGGAGGCACCCTTTTCCTCGATGAGATCGGCGACATGCCGATGGAGGCGCAGACCAGGCTTTTGCGGGTGCTGCAACAAGGCGAATATACGACCGTTGGCGGCCGCAGCGCGATCAAGACAAATGTCCGCATCATCGCCGCGACCAATAAGGATTTGGGCGAATTGATCCGCCAAGGCCTCTTTCGCGAGGATCTGTTTTTCCGGTTGAACGTCGTCCCTTTGCGGCTGCCGCCGCTACGCGAACGCATCGAGGATATCGGCGATCTCGCGCAACATTTCTTCGTGCTCGCTGCCGCCGAAGGCTTGCCCCTCAAACGGATCGAACCCGAAGCCCTCGATCGCCTCAAGCGCTATCGCTGGCCAGGCAACATTAGGGAGCTCGAAAATCTCACCCGGCGGCTCGCCGCGCTCTATCCGCAAGAAGCCGTTACGGCGCAATTGGTCGATATAGAACTTAGCGTGGATACACCGGGGTCCGTGCCGCATTATCCAGCGGTGCGGGATCCGGAGAAGGGGCAGCCAGGAGCGTCGTCCGGGCGACGCCCGACGCTTGCTGGCGCGATGGAGCGGCATCTCGCCGAGCTTTTCCAAGACCACGGCACGAGCCTGCCGCCTCCCGGACTCTATCACCGGATTTTGCGGGAGATCGAATATCCATTGATTGCCGCGGCCCTTGCTGCGACTCGTGGCAATCAGATCAAGGCCGCCGAACTTTTGGGGCTGAATCGGAATACGCTGCGCAAGAAAGTTCGTGATCTCGACATCAGGTGGATGCGCGCGCCGCATCCTTGATCCGCTCCGCAACGTAAGAAAGCTTGGAATTCATAATGTTTATCGATTTACTTAATTATATAATGGACGCGATTATATGATGGACGCGCGTCAGTGCACCTCCGGGTAAGCGCACTTGCCAATGCACATTCATCCGGCCCCTGAAATGTCGCAATCTTGCAACAGCGTGATAATATGGCAACGCGATTCGTCTCATTTCTCACGTGTACGTTGCCTGACCCTTCCAAGTCTTTTTACCGGCAAACATGGGTAATCAAAAAGTATCGTGGCGGGCTCTTTTAGGTAGAAACAATGACCATCCGAGGTTTACGGCCCGGTTCGGTCCCGTGGCCGTTATCCTTGCCCTGTTCATTGGGCTCGTCAGTTTTCTGATTTTTTCTGGCTACACGCCGATTGCGCCTACGGATTCCGTCGTTCTAGGGCTGTTTGGCGCCAATACTCTTGGCATCCTCCTCGTCTTCTATTTCGTCCTCGCCGAAGCTTATGCCCTCTTCAAGGCGCGCCGGGCGGGCGTCGCCGGGGCAGAACTGCATATTCGCATTGTTGGACTTTTTTCCATCATAGCGGCCGCGCCGGCTCTGCTGATGGCATGGGTCGGTTCGGTGACCCTAGAACGCAGTCTCAATCCGGTCTTCATGCAAGATGGGCGCGGCTTTGTGCAAAACACCATCGAGGCGGCAAATTTGTTTCGTGAAGGTCAATGCTGGTCGTTGCTACGGGAGGCAAGGCTCACAGCATCAGATCTCGACCTGGCCAAACCGACGTTCGATTTTGACCGGTCGTGGTTTCGCGGTTTTTTCACCTCGCGGGCGCGTTCTCTTGGCTTCACCGCCGCGGCTCTTATGAAGTCGGACGGCACGGTGGTCGAGCGGGTGGATACCGGCGCCGCAGTTGGCACGGCCGTCGTGCGCCCTGATTCGCGCGATTTCGACGTCGCAAGAAAAAACGAGCCCGAGTGCCTTATCCTCGATGAAGGCCGGACTTTCGTCGCCTTGCGGATGCTCCTTTCCTTCGAGGACACTTTTTTATATGTGGCCCGGCCAGTCGATCCGTTCACGGTGGAATTTCCGCGCCAGGCCGCCAAGCTTGTCGCTCTCTACGATGATTTCGACAATCACCGGCGTGGCATAAGGATCGCTTTCGCGGCGATGTTCGTTCTGATCGCCCTCATCATGCTTTTGTCCGCGACCTGGCTCGGTCTTTCCTTCGCCGACAGCCTCGTGGCGCCGATGAGACGCTTGATCGCGGCGGCCGACGAGGTCGCCTCCGGCAACCTCCATGTCCAGGTTGCGGTGCACAAGTCCGAGGGCGATCTTGCCCATCTTGGCGAAACCTTCAACAAAATGACCTCGGAACTGAGCCTGCAGCAGCAGCGGCTCATTGCGGCGAGCAAGCTCATCGACGAGCGGCGGCTTTTCACCGAGGCGGTTCTCTCCGGCGTTCCGGTCGCGGTTGTAGGCGTCGGACCGGAGGGCGAAGTTACCGTGCTCAATCCGTCCGCCGAAAAATTGCTCCCGCGAGACGGCGAAACGGCCGCGAGGATCGCGGGCCAGTCGATCGCAACCGTGCTGCCCGAACTAGAGGACATGCTGGCCGGCGCGCGTTCCGGTCAATCCCGGCTCGTCCAGGGTCAAATTTCACTTGCCCGAGGGGGCCTCGATCGTCTTTTCAACGTGAGCATCACCTGCGAGCCGGGCGAACGCGCCGACAAGAGCTATGTCGTGACGCTCGACGATATCACCGATCTCGTGACGGCGCAGCGGACGGCGGCGTGGGCCGATGTCGCCCGCCGGATCGCCCATGAAATCAGAAAATCCTCTGACGCCGATCCAGCTGTCCGCGGAACGGCTGAAACGCAAATATGGCCGTCTGATCGAGCAAGACCGCGACATTTTCGACCAGTGTACCGATACAATCGTCCGGCAAGTCGACGACATCAAACGCATGGTGGATGAATTTTCGTCGTTCGCGAGGATGCCGAAACCCCGTCTCGAAAGCGGCGATCTTGGCGAATGTGTGCGCCAGGTTCTTTTCCTGATGCGGGTCGCACATCCAGCCATTGTGTTTGAGGAGCGGCTTCCGCAAGATCCGGTCCAAGTGCCGTTCGACCGGCGGCTTTTGGCCCAAGCCTTGACGAACATCGTTAAAAACGCGACCGAAGGGATTGCCGCGCACACCAGCGAACCCGGCTTCGAAGGGAAGATATCTGTGGCGGCCACGGTTGCCGGGCGCACCGTCACCATCGACGTGATCGACAACGGCAACGGTTTTCCCAAGGAGAACAGGCAGAGGCTCCTCGAACCCTACATGACGACGCGCGCCGACGGAACGGGGCTCGGCCTCCCGATCGTCGCTAAAATTCTCGCCGACCACGGCGGCGGGCTCGAATTGCGGGATGCGCCGACAGGGCGTGGCGCCTGGGTCAGGCTGTATTTTCCTCTGGAACACGATCATGGCGGGCAAGATCATGCTGGGGGTTTTGACAAATCCGTGCCTGCCGAGGCTGGAAAGGGAGGGTAAAGAAATTCATGCCGAGCGATATTCTGATAGTGGACGACGAAGCGGACATACGAGAAATCGTTTCCGGAATATTGGCGGACGAAGGCCACGGCACGCGCACGGCCAAGAATTCCGACGAGGCTTTGGCCGCGATTGGCGCAAGACGCCCAACCCTCGTATTTCTCGATATTTGGCTGCAAGGCTCGCAACTCGACGGCTTGCAGTTGCTGAAGATCGTCAAGGAGCAGAACCCGAAGCTGCCGGTCGTCATGATTTCCGGTCACGGCAATATCGAGACGGCGGTCTCCGCGATAAAGCTCGGCGCCTATGATTTCATTGAAAAACCGTTCAAGGCGGACCGCCTGGTGCTGGTTGCGGAACGCGCGCTCGAAGCCTCGCGGTTGAAGCGTGAGGTCACCGAATTGCGTACAAGGGCCGGCGGGGCCAACCGGATCGTTGGCAAATCCGCCGTGATCAACCAATTGCGCCACGTCATCGAGCGGGTCGGGCCGGCCAATGCGCGGGTTCTGATTACCGGCTCGCCTGGCGCGGGCAAAGAACTCGCCGCACGCTGCATCCACGACGCGTCGGCCCGCGCCGACGGTCCGTTTGTCACCATCAACTCGGCGACGATCGCGCCGGAAACGATGGAAATGGAATTGTTTGGAAGTGAAGCCAAAGAAGGAACGGCCCGCAAGGTTGGCGCGCTCGAGGAAGCACACGGCGGCACGCTCTACCTCGACGAAGTCGCCGATATGCCCTGGGAGACCCAGGGCAAGATCTTGCGGGTGCTGGTCGAACAGAATTTTCTCCGTGTCGGCGGCGCGACCCGCGTATATGTCGATGTCCGCATCATCTCGTCGAGCTCGCGCGATCTCGCGGCTTTGATCGCCGGCGGTTCGTTCCGCGAGGATCTTTTCCATCGCCTCGCCGTCGTGCCAGTGCGGGTCCCCGCGCTCAGCGAACACCGGGAGGACATTAGCGAACTCATTGCTTTTTTCATGGAACAGCTGTCGGCTACAACCGGCATGCCGCGGCGGTTGATCGCCGCCGACGCGATGGCGGTCCTGCAATCGCACGATTGGCCCGGCAATATAAGGCAATTACGCAACAACGTGGAGCGGTTGATGATCCTCGCCGCCGGCGATCCCGAGGCGGAAGTTACCGCCGATATGCTGCCCTCCGAGATCGGTGCGCTCGTTCCGTCGACGCCGAATGGTCCCGGCGGCGAAAAGCTGATGAACCTTCCCTTACGGGAAGCGCGCGAAGTCTTCGAGCGGGAATATTTGGTCGCCCAGATCAACCGGTTCGGCGGCAACATTTCGCGCACCGCCGAATTTGTCGGCATGGAGCGCTCGGCACTGCATCGCAAGCTAAAGTCGCTGCAAGTCGATTGATTGCAACCTTTGCAGGGTCGGTCTCGGGGCGGCATAGTCACGCTAAATGCCGCCCTCACGCAAAGGCCATGATGACGGCATCGACCGCAATGGAGTCGCCTGGCTTTACGTTTATTTTGCTCACGGTGACATCGCGTTCGGCGTGCAAAACGGTTTCCATTTTCATCGCCTCGATGACGCAGAGGGCTTCACCAGATTTCACCGCCTGGCCGGCAACCACCTCGACCGATTTGACGACGGCGGGCATTGGGCATCGCAGCAATTTCGAGCCGCAGGACGCTTTTTCCTCTGGCATGAGCGCGGCAAGTTCAGCCTCGCGACGCGTAAAGACGCGCGCATCGACTGCTACTCCGCCCTGGGCCAAAGCGTACCCATTCAGAATGGGGCGCAGTCGAACGGCGACCTTGCCGCCGCCGATCTCGCCCTCCCAAAGCGGCTGACCCGGTGTCCAATGCGAGACGCAAAGACACGCGTCGCCGGTCTCCTCAAATCGCACGACGAGCCCTTCGTCCCCGGGATCGAGCGTCACATCATGCCGATTTTTGCCGAGCATGACCGTGCGCGCGCGGGCAAGCCGGACTGGCCGCGGGGTATGCATCTGACCGGAAATCCGGCGCGCGCGCTCATTCATCACATGATCCGCGGCCGCCGCGACGCTTGCGAAGACGCGCGCAAGCTCGCCTTCCGGTACGAGAGGAGTAAACCCGCTCGGGTATTCGCACGCAATAAAACCGGTCGAAAGTTCGCCTGCGCGAAAGCCTTTGTGGCCCATCACGGCGGCGAGAAAATCAAGATTGTTGCGGACGCCTTCTATAATGAAAAAATCGAGGGCTTGCGCCTGCGCCTTGATGGCTGCCATTCGCTCGGGCGCATGGGTCACTATCTTCGCGATCAGCGGATCGTAATGGATCGAGATCTCGCTTCCCTCGCAAACGCCTGAATCGATGCGCAGGGTCGCCCCGTCGCGCTTGCCCGCGGCGGGCGGCCGGTAGGACTTGAGCCGGCCGGTCGAGGGCAAGAAATTTCGCGCCGGGTCTTCGGCAAGTATGCGAGTTTCGATCGCCCAACCTTCCAAATGCACTTCCGCTTGGCCGATCTCTAATTTCCGGCCGGCCGCTGACAGGATCATTTGCTCGACGAGGTCGATTCCGGTGACAAATTCCGTCACGGGGTGTTCGACCTGCAGCCGCGTGTTCATTTCGAGGAAATAAAAAACATTGTCTTTGCCAACAATAAATTCGACGGTGCCGGCCGAATCGTAGTTGACCGCCTTGGCAAGTGCCATCGCCGCGTCGCCGAGCTTGCGGCGCGATCCCTCGCCGACGAATGGAGAGGGAGCCTCCTCGATTACTTTTTGGTGGCGGCGTTGGATGGAACATTCGCGTTCACCGAGATGGATGATGTTTCCGTGTTTGTCGCCCAGTATCTGAACTTCGATGTGGCGCGGATCGGCGATAAATTTTTCAATAAAAACCCGGCCTTCGCCGAAAGCGGATGTCGCTTCCGACCGCGCGCGGGTAAAATTTTCCGCAATCTCTGAACGCGCGGACACGACGCGCATTCCCCTCCCGCCGCCACCGGCTGCCGCCTTGATGATCACCGGATAGCCGATGGCATCGGCGGTATTTTCGGCCTGCGTTATGTCGTCGATGACCACGGGGAATCCCGGCACGGTCGCAACCCCCGCCGCTTGCGCGAGTTTCTTCGATTCGATCTTATCGCCCATCGCCTCGATGGCCTTTGGGTTCGGGCCGATGAAGGTGATGTTGTTGGCGTCCAATGCACGTGCGAACGCCGCTTGCTCCGACAAAAAACCGTAGCCCGGATGCACTGCCTCCGCGCCTGTCGCCTTGCAGGCCGCGACAATGTTTTCGATGACGAGATAGCTTTTTGCCGCGGGCGGCGGACCGATTCGCACGGCCTCGTCCGCCATATCTACATGCGGGGCGGTCTTGTCCGCGTCCGAATAAACGGCGACGGTCGCAATGCCCATCCGCCGTGCCGTCGCAATCACCCGGCAGGCGATCTCGCCACGATTCGCGATGAGGATTTTTTTGAACACCCAAGGCCCCAGTACGGCGGCACGCAGGTCAAGGCGTGCCACCCAGGCCATGCCGCCGCCATTGCTTTTAGGCGGCCGCGGCGGGCGCGTCCATCATGCAAAACTTGCGAGCCCGAGCAAGACACGCAGAAAGTTTTAATGTAGCTTCGATATGCGGTAATTTTACATATGGCGAAGCATTTACTTACGATCTTCTCGCCGGCTTGGTTTGGCCATGTTTTCGCTACGCTGAGGGACCGTCCCTGCAAAGCAACGACGGCTGGACGGAGACAGCCAATTCGGATGTGGCGAATGTCCGGATGCTGACAGCCCAAAGGCTGCCGCGAGCCTAGACAGCCGACTCGTCCAGCCGGAATTTTGGTCCCCCGGCGGGAAGGCGGCCGGTACTACCGCAAATCCGAAAGTATCACTGAATTATCGGAGCCGACTACTTTGGTTCGTACCAGCGTATCGCCGTCGAACCAGAGCTCGCGCGCAAAGTCTCCGCCCAGGGTGTCGGCGATTTTATAGTGATGGGCCTCATGCTTTACGCCATGAATAGTCAAGGCTTCGTCACCGAGGTCGGTCACTTCGATCGACATGGGCTTGCCAGTGTCCGGGTCGAAAGCGTCGAACTGATGGATCGCGTCCTTGCCCCATAAGCTTGCTGGTGCGGCCGTCTTCGGCAGATTGCTATGCTTGCCGTCGGCATCCATGCTTAGCGTGTCGGGGCCGGCCGTGACGGCGATGGAATGTTTTGTGCCATTGTCGTTGGTCTGCGATTTAAAGGCGATTAATTGCCCGTTTTTCCAGATTTCATTGCAGGAATGTTCGTAACGATAGGCCTCGACGAACATTACCTTGACGGAAAGGTCTGTCTTGATCTTGACCGTCGTTGTATCGTTCTGACGCTCGATATCGACAGTGTCGGTGCCGATTTTGTCACCACTGCGGACGATGTCGAAGACCTTGTGGACCTTAGCCGGGGCAGCAGCTTTATCGGCGTTCGCCGACGCCATTGATAGGGTGAGAAGAGTTAGGAAAAGGACGATTGTTCGCATGATGATCACCATTTTTCGCGGAACATCGACGCCAGTACGCCGCAAAAGCGCCAGTAATGAGACCAAAGACGATTGTCTGTGGCGTGTCGCGGTGCTATCTTGCGAATCCGCTCCGGCTCCGTCGTCTGGTCAGCCGATTCCAGCCTGTTCCGCAATCGCCCGATATGCGGTGCGAGAAACGTTTAGACCTCTTCGCATTTCCATGCACCGCCGCTGATTTAAGGGCTGCCCAATTTGTGTCGACTTTCGGTTTGTCCGCCAGAATAATGTCCGCCATGAAATCTCGCATAAGCGATTCGCCTTGCGCGAACATTACGGCCTGGCCAGACGCGTGCCTTGACTTTTTTTACAATGGGAAATGAGCCCGTGAGGCAGATTCGCCCGCGGTTTGTAAGATTTTTGTTTGGCTTGCGGCCACCGCTCCGCGAGGGAACCTCAACAACGGGTGCCTGATGCAAACACATGAAACAGTAACGAGCTTCCGTAAGATAAAGCTCGGGTCGAATCGGAAATTTGGCCTTGTGTTCGGCGCGCTGTTCGCGATCCTGGGCGTATGGCCATTGTTTCACCACGCCAATTCGCCTAAATGGGGGCTGATCGTTCTGTCTGCCGCGACCGTGGCCGTTGCGCTCCTTCGCCCCGCTTGGTTGACGCTGCTGAACCTCGGCTGGTTCAAGCTGGGTCTCGCCTTGGGCAGAATCATCAATCCTGTCGCGATGGGCATTTTGTTCTTCGGGGCGGTCGTTCCGGTTGGCCGGTATCTGCGCTGGAAAGGCGAGGATCTTCTGCGTCTTAAAATGAATTCCCAAGCCGGGACATATTGGATCGAACGCGAACCGCCCAATCCCCCGCCAGACTCCATGAAAAAACAGTTTTGAGGAGAAACACCAAATGTCAATTCTTGCCGAGCTTTTTGAGTTCCTGGGCGCGCGAAAAAAATTCTGGCTGCTGCCCCTTGTTTTGCTTTTCCTGATCTTCGGCGGCTTGTTCGTGCTGAGCCAGGGCTCGGTCGTCGCGCCTTTTATCTATACGCTTTTTTGACGGGCCGGACATGCTCGTTCTTGGCATTTCCGCTTTCTATCACGATAGTGCCGCTGCGCTCGTCCGCGACGGTACTATCGTCGCCGCGGCGCAGGAAGAGCGCTTCACCCGCAAGAAACATGACCCTGGATTTCCCGCCAACGCGATAGCCTACTGCCTAAAGGAGGCCAAGACCGGCGCTGGCGGCATCGATCGTGTCGTCTTTTATGAAAAGCCGTTCCTGAAATTCGAACGGCTGATCGAAACTTACCTCGCCTTTGTGCCGCGCGGCTTTGCCTCGTTTCGCAAGGCCATGCCGCTGTGGATAAGTGAAAAACTGTTTCAACGCGATCTTCTCCTCCGCGAACTTTCGGGAATCGCGCCTGAGCTCGGCGACAAAGCTAAGCTACGCTTTTGCGAACATCATTTTTCGCATGCCGCTTCGGCTTATTATCCGTCTCCATTTCAGTCGGCGGCCGTCTTGACAATGGATGGCGTCGGCGAATGGGCGACGACCTCAGCCGCGCTCGGCCAAGGCAACGACTTGCGGATCATCAAGGAAATTCATTTTCCCCATTCGCTCGGGTTGCTCTATTCGGCGTTTACCTATTACACGGGGTTCAAGGTCAATTCCGGCGAATATAAAGTCATGGGGCTCGCGCCCTACGGAGAGCCGAAATATACACAGGTAATCTTCGAACATTTGATCGATGTGAAGCCGGACGGTTCATTCCGGCTAAACCTCGATTATTTTTCTTTCTGTACCGGTCTCACAATGACCGATCAACGGTTCGATGCGTTGTTCGGCGGGCCGCCGCGCAGTGCCAGCCAATTGCTCGAACAGCGTCATATGGACCTCGCCGCCTCGATCCAAGCGGTAACCGACGAAGTGGTACTGCGCCTTACGCGCTCGCTTGCGGTGCAAAGCGGGCTGCGGGATCTTTGCCTCGCTGGAGGCGTGGCTTTGAACTGCGTCGCCAACGGCAAGGTATTTCGAGACGGCAGCTTCGACCGAATTTTCATCCAACCGGCGGCCGGCGACGCGGGCGGCGCGCTCGGCGCGGCGCTTGCGGTTTATCACGCTGAAAATCAAGGGAAAGATCGCAAGAGCGGCACCCAACAACCGGACGCCATGCAGGGGTCGTATCTAGGGCCGGTCTACGAACAAGCCGATATCGAGCGGCGGCTTTCGGAAGCTGGCGCCGTTTTCGGCGTCTTCAACGATGCCGAAGTGATCGAGCGGACGGCGGAGGCACTCGCGAGCGGACAAGCGGTCGGCTGGTATCAGGGCCGGATGGAATTTGGCCCGCGCGCGCTCGGCAATCGTTCGATTCTTGGTGACCCGCGTTCTCCCGCCATGCAGAAAGCGCTAAACCTCAAGGTCAAATACCGGGAAAGTTTCCGGCCCTTCGCGCCGTCGGTGCTGCGTGAGCGTGTCGCCGATTGGTTCGAGATCGACACGGATTCGCCTTATATGCTGCTCGTCGCGAATGTGAAACAAGAACGCTGCCGCAAGATGTCGGCCGAGGAGCAAACACTGTTCGGCATCGACAAATTGAACGTCGTGCGCTCCGATATTCCGGCCGTCACCCATGTTGATTATTCAGCACGTATCCAGACCGTTCATAAGGAGACGAACCCGCGCTACTACGCGTTGCTTTCGAGGTTCGAGCAACTGACGGGATGTCCAGTGCTAGTGAACACGAGTTTCAACGTGCGCGGCGAGCCGATCGTCTGCACCCCGGAGGACGCGTTTGCCTGCTTCATGGGGACTGGAATCGAGTTTCTGGCGGCCGGGAACTGCGTTCTTTACAAAGACAAACAGAATCCCGCGCTCGCCCGCGATTATAAGAATGCTTTCGAACTAGACTGACGGCTTTTGCGGCAGTCAGGGCACTCCCGCAACCAGAACCTTCGGCATGCGGTTTTCGATGTAATCTTTAATTATGAGCGCCCTGAGACGGTTCGCCAATGGCGTTGGATGGCCGTCGCCCTCGATGCGGAGTTTGGCGCCGGCCGTTTCGTTCGCGAGCGAAACGTCGACGACCACGGCGCCGCCATCCCGTAACCGCTGGATGATCTCGTCATCGCTGAAACCCGTTCCCTTGAGATAGAGATTGTCCCGGATATAAGGGATGAGAGTCACGACGCCGTATTTCTCCTTGGCGAGGTTCACCGCGGCGAGCACGATCCCGATATAAAGCTCAAAGTCTTGGTGAGTTGCCTTCTGAAGATAAGGCTCGATGAACAACCGATAGGAGGCCATCTCCTCCAGCCATTCCCGCACCCGCAGGCTTGAGCCTTGGTAGCATTCTCCTTTCAACGCGACCTGGCCGTTCTCCAGCACAAAGCGAGGCCAATAGCGTGCCCAAAAGGGTTTGCAAGCGGTTCGCTCGGCATGTCCGGCGAACGTCGTAAAAATGCAAAGCCGCGGCTGCGCGCCGATCACGCCGTCGAAACGGCCTGTCTGTAATTGCGCGAAGAATTGCTGCGGGCCAAAGCCGCCAACGCCAAGATTCAGCACACTTTGCTTGCGTCCTAGCAAATCCGCGAATATCTACGGCAACGTGTCGGCATCGTTCACGCCTATTCCGAAGGTAAAAGAATCGCCGAAAAAAACAATCGTCGATCCGGTCTCGACCGAGTGTACTTCGCGCAAAAAATTCGAATCGATCGTATAATCTGCGCCGTAAATAGGGACGCCGGATTTTGTATTTGTCTTCTCGGCGTGGAAGCGTCCGGCATGTCCAGGTCCCCACCCAATGTCCGGCCAGAGAACCGCCAAGCCCTTCGTTGCGACGACAAGCGACACCGTGGTCTCTGAAATAGTTGCGATGGCTTCGAACGTCGATAGGCCGAAGGCGGGCGAGGCCAAAACGACAAGACTGTCGCGCAAATTTCCGCGCATCAGCGAGGCCACGCATGCCAAAGCCAAGAAGGCAAGCATGAAAGTGGCTAGCCGGAAAAACGGGAAAGGATGGCACGATTCCATCAGCGCGATGAGGCAAAGTAGGATGAATCGTGTCGGATAGCGCGACCTGTGGGAGAGATTGCGGCTCACGGGTGGAACCCCGCCTACCGTATTTGCATTCGGGGGAGCTATTCGCATTCGTCGGAAATGAGCAAATTAGTTGGGACAATCGGCTCTCGGCGTTTGGGCCAGTCAGTGCAGTCCAGCAACCAGAACCCCAGGTAGCCGCGAGTTCGATGTAGTCTTTAATTATAGGCGCCCTGAGGCGGTTCGCCAATGGCGTTGGATGACCGTCGCCCTTGATGGTGAGTTTGGCGCCGGTAACGTACTCTGCCGGGAGGGAAACGTCCACGACCATGGCGCCGCCATCTCGAAGCCTCTGCACAATTTCGTCGTCGCTGAAACCTGTTCCTGTGAGATAGCGAGCGCCGGCCGGGATATAAGGGATCAGAGTCGCGACGCCATATTTTTCCTTCGCCAGGTTCACCGCAGCGAGCACGACCCTTATATAGAGTTCCAAGTCTTTGTGAGTAACCTTTCGAAGGTAAGGCTCGACGAACAATCGATAGGACGCCATGTCTTCGAGCCATTCCCGCATCCGAAGGCTCAAGCCCTCGTAGCAGGCTCCTCTCAGCGCGACGTGGCCGTTTTCCAGCGCATATCGAGGTCCGAGGCGCACCCAAATGGGTTTACAAGCTGTTCGCTCGGCATGTCCGGCCATCGTCGTAAAAATGAAAAGCCGCGGCTGCGCGCCGATCACGCTGTCGAAACGGCCGGTCTGTAATTCCACCAAGAATTGCTGCGGTCCATAGCCGGAAAAACCAAGATTGAGCACTCTTTGCTTGCGGTCCAGCAAATTCGAGAAGACTTGCGGTAACGTGTCGGCATCATTCAGTCCTTCTCCAAAGGTAAAGGAATCGCCGAAAAAAACAATCGTTGGTCCGGTCTCTGCAGAGCGGGTTTCGCGAAGCAGATTCGAATCGATCGTGTAATCCGCTTCGTAAATCGGGATGCCGGATTTTGGATCTGTTTTCTCGGCGTGGAATCGTCCTGGATGCTGCGGCCCCCAGCCGATGTTTGGCTGGGGAGCGAAATAACCATTCGTTATGACGAGCGAGGCGTTACTTTCCAAAATAGTGGCCGTGGCTTCAACAATGGATAGGCCGAAGGCGAGTGAGGCCAAAACGACGAGGCCGTTGCGCAACTTGCCGGTCACAAGCGACGCCATGCAGGCCAAAGCCAAGAAGGCCAGGATGAAAGTGACTAGCCGGAAAACCGGATAAGGTTGGCGCGCTTCCATCAGTGCAATGAGGCAAAGCGCGACCAGAATAACCACATACCGCGATGTTTGGGAGGAGAGGTGAACTCATAGGAGGAACCGCACCTCGCGTGGTTGCATTAATCGGAATAGAGCAAATACGATGCTTGGCCGATTTTGGCAATCGGCTCCCGCAAATCGTAGCGCGCGCCGCAAGGCCACGTTTGGCCACGCTTTCGGCCCATTGGTCCCTTGTTCCAAAATCCATTTTTCGGTTGATTCAAGGCGGCAAATTCGTCCTGGGAGGCAAGGGCGTCTTAGCCTTTGAGGCTGGAGCCATGCGGTCCCGCAATCAGAATCCCAGGCATGCGGTTTTCGATGTAGTCTTTGAGCATTAAGGCTCTGAGGCGGTTCGCCAACGGCGTTGGATGACCGTCGCCCTTGATGGTGAGTTTGGCTCCGCCGGCTTCCTCCTTTTGGAGCGAAGCATCGACAACGTTGGCGCCGCCATCCCGCAACCTCTGGACGATCTCGTCATCGCTGAAACCCGTTCCCTTGAGATAGACACGGTTGGTGAGGTAAGGCACGAGAGTCGCGACGCCGTATTTCTCCTTTGCCAGGTTCACCGCGGCGAGCAAGATCCTAACATAGAGTTCAACGTCTTCGTGAGTGGCCTTCTGAAGATAAGGCTCGATGAACAATCGATAGGAAGCCGTATTCTCGAGCCATTCCCGCGCCCACAATCTCACGCCTGCGTAGCATGTTCCCTTCGGCACGAGCTTACTATTTTCCAGCACATATCGAGGTCCTAGGCGCACCCAAATGGGTTTGCAAGCCGTTCGCTCGACATGCAGTGCAGCCGCCGTCAGGAAAATGAAAAGCCGCGGCTGCGCGCCGATCACGCCGTCGAAACGGCCCGTTTGCAGTTCCGCCAAGAATTGCTGCGGCCCGTAACCGGGAAAACCAAGATTGAGCACTCTTTGCTTGCGGCCGAGCAAATCCGCGAAGATCTGGGGCATCGTATCGGCGTCGTTCAGGCCTTGTCCGAAGGTAAAGGAATCGCCAAAAAAAACGATGGTTGGGCCGGTCTCGGCCGAGTGGGTCTCACGCAGCAAATTCGAATCGAAGGTGTAATCCGCTCTGTAAATCGGGGCACCGGATTTCGGATCCGTCTTCTCATCATGGAAACGTCCGGCACGTGGGGCTCCCCAGCCCATGACAGGCTGGCCAACCGACCAGGTGTTCGGCGCGGCAGGCGGGACCTTGGCCTGTAATATTGTGGCCGTGGCTTCGATCATGGATAGTCCGAAGGCGAGCGACGCCAAAACGACAACGCCGTCGCGCAGCTTTCCGCGCAACAGCGAAGCCATGCCGACCAAAGCCATGAAAGCGAGGATGAAAGTGGCTAGCCGGAAAGACGGAAAAGGCTGGCGCGTCTCCATCAGGGCAATGAGACCCACAAGGATCACTATGGCCGCATACCGTGACTTCAAAGAAAGCCTGGAATTCATTTGGGGAACCGCACCTTGCGTGTTGGCATTCGCGGGAAAGAGCAAATACGATGTTTGGCACATATTTCGAAGATTGCGGCGCGGGCCACTAGGCTAAGCCTGCCCACGTCTTCGGCCGATTGCCTCTTTGTCCCAAGCTCCCATTTCCGGTTTATTCAAGGCGGCAAATTCGGGGAGGCAAAGGTGCGTTTGCCCATTGGAAGGTGCGTTTGCCCATTGGAATGAGAGCTAGCCTCGCAGACTTGGAACAGCTTTCGCGCAATTTAACACGATCCCCCGGCAAGGATCGGATCGGCCGCAAGCCTTTCTTTTACCGCAGCGGGGGAAACTCCTTCCTGACGAAGAGCCCGCAGCGATTTGGCCCTTGAACTTTTTGACAATTTCTGACCCGAAGCATCGCGCAATAGGGCATGGTGGCGATAGGCGGGAGCAGGGAGATCGAGCAAGGCCTGCAACAAACGATGCAGGCTCGTCGCTAGGAAGAGATCTTCGCCCCGGACGACATCGGTCACGCCCTGCAGAGCATCGTCGACGACGACGGCTATGTGATAGCTTGCCGGTATATCCTTGCGGGAAAGCGTCGCATCCCCCCAAAGAGCGGGCTCGGCGGCCACGTCACGCGCGTGCGTGGAGGGACCCATTTCGCGCCAGGCGAGCTCGCGGCCGGCTTTCGCGATGGCCGTTTCCATATCGATCCGCAGCGCCGCGGGCCGGCCGGCCAATATCCGCCGTTGTTGCTCCTCGCACGAAAGATGCTTGCATGTCCCTGGGTAGAGCGGCGAACCGTCCGGGTCCCGCGGCCAGCCGGTTCGCCCGGCCACCGCATTCATGATGTCGCCGCGCGAGCAAAAGCAGGGATATGTCAGGCCTTGCGCGGAAAGCCTTGTAAGCGCGCTTGCATATTCGGAAAAGTGTTCGAATTGGCGGCGAACTGGCAGTTCCCACGCGAGCCCGAGCCAGCCGAGATCTTCGTAAATTGCCTGTTCGAATTCTGACCGGCACCGTTCGATGTCGATATCCTCAATCCGCAACAAAAAGCGGCCGCCCGCTGCGCGCGCCATTTCGAAATTTAGTAAGGCGGAATAGGCATGGCCAAGGTGAAGATAGCCGTTGGATGACGGCGCGAAACGGAAAACGCGGTTGGTAAAGGACCGTGTCATGGCTTAAGCTCCAGGCCGCAGGATCGACCGCGCGGCATCAAGATTTGCCCGACAAAAGCAAAGCAAAACCTAAACCAGCGGACAGCAACAATATGGCGGTTAGGCTCGAAGGACCACGCGTCCCGGCAAAATCGGCGGCGCCAAAACAGCTCGTCGTCTTTCTGCACGGATATGGTGCGAACGGCAACGACCTGATCGCGATCGGCAAGCAATGGCAGAATTTGTTGCCCGGTGCGGAATTTGTGGCGCCGAATGCACCCGAATTGTGCGCCCAAGCACCAGGCGGCCGCCAATGGTTCCGCTTAACCATGCGCGACCCGAACGAACGTTGGTCCGGCGTCAACACGGTGGGTCCGGTTCTCGACGCATTCCTCGATGCAGAACTCGATCGTCACGGGCTCGATGATAGCAAACTGGCCTTGGTGGGCTTCAGCCAAGGAGCTATGCTCGCGCTGCATGCCGGGCTGCGGCGGGCGCGGCCGCCTGCCGGCATCCTTGGCTATTCTGGCGAACTTGTCACGCCGCCGGAGCGTCGAGATCAGGTCATCGCGCCCGCGCCCTCCGGAAAACCGCCGCCAATTCTTTTGATCCATGGCAGCCAGGACGAAATTATTCCGGCCGAAGCGCTATTTCTTTCGGCGGCGCAATTGGCGGAGGCCAAAATTCCTTGTCAGTGGCATCTATCGATTGGTCTTGGACACGGGATTGACGGCGAAGGCCTTGTGCACGGGGGGCTCTTTTTGGCCAAATGCTTCGGTCTGAAGCTAGGTCCTGGTGCCGTGACGCGGCAATGAAGCGGGCGGTTAGGCCTCTCGAATGGAACCGCTGGCCAGCGTTTACGGGATAAGCCGCGATGCCGGCGAGACGCCGGCGGGTTCGGGCACAAGTACTGGTTGACGTTGGGCATAGGCCATCGACCGGTATGCGCCGACCGGCCGGTAGAGCAATTTAGTTGCCTCGACGATCAAAACTCCGCCCCACGGCAACGAAAGGTGTTCGCCAATCGCTTCGACAAAGCTTGCCGAATGCAACCACGTCCGGCGCTGAAACGGTGGAAAGTAAAGCGCTTCCGCCCAATAAGCCGGCGAAAACAGAGTTTCGCGCAGGAGTTCGCCCAATTGGCCGCGCGAGTAAGGTCGGCCATGGCCGAAAGGCGTGCGGTCGAGCCGCGCCCATAGACCAGAACGGCCCGGCACGACGACGATCACCCGGCCGCCAGGAGTCAAGATGCGCCAGATTTCGGAAAGCAGCGCGTGCGGATGCTCGGTGATTTCAAGACCATGGACAATGAGCGCGCGGTCGATGCAGGAATTCGGCAAAGGCATCGCGGTTATTTCGACAAGCGCCGAAGAGGACAAACCCGACGACGGCCAATTCATGACGCCTTGCTCGGCCGGCATAAAGGCGATCACCCGCACGGCTTCCTCGCGGAAAACTTCGAGATAGGGCGTCGCATAGCCGACACCGAGGATCGAATAGCCGGTGCAGTTGGAAAACCGCTGCCGCACAAATTTGTGAACGACACGCCGCGCGACATCGCCCAGCGACGAACTGTAGAAGGAACGAAGGTCGATGACGTCGATTGGCATGGGGTTGGTATCCGAAGCCAGATAATCCGCTTCCCGCGCGCAAAAATAAAGCCTTGATTCATGGTCAAGACGCAGGCGCCGGCCAGTGTATGGTGGCGGACCGGAGCGAGATGCGTGCTGGTCTTTGCCTGGATTGACTTTCGAGGACAAACGAAGCCATGGCCGCTCATATTCACCAATTCCTCTGCCTCAAGGATAATTTTTGTGTCCTCGTCCACGATCCGCGCACGCGCGCGACGGCCTCGATCGATGCGCCCGAGGCGGCCCCGATCCTGGCCGCGCTCGCGGCGAGGAAATGGCAGCTGACGGATATTTTAATCACCCATCGCCACGCCGATCATATACAGGGCATCCCCGGACTAAAGGCGGAGTTTCCCCGCGCGCGCGTCATTGGCCCGGCCAAGGAGGCCGGAATGATCGGCGGCCTCGACCTCGCAATAGGCGAGGACGACGTGGTCGTAACCGGCGCGCTGGAAGCAAAAGTCATTGAGGTTCCGGGGCACACTGCCGGCCACGTCGCTTATTGGTTCGAGGACGAAGACATCCTTTTTGCCGGCGACGCGCTGTTTGCGATGGGGTGCGGCCGCTGTTTCGATGCGGGCCCTGCGGTGATGTATCATTCGCTGATGAAGCTTACCGCACTTCCGGGCGAAACGCAGGTCTATTGCGGCCATGAATACACGCTCGCCAATGCCCGTTTCGCTTTGAGCGTTGATCCTTCAAACGCGATTTTGAAGGAGCGCGCAGAGGAGGTCGCGCGCCGGCGCGAGGCCGGCGATTTCACCCTTCCAACCACGATGACAGTCGAGCTTGCTACAAATCCGTTTTTGCGTGCCGACGATCCAATGATTCAGGCCGGGCTCGGTATGGCGAAAGCCAATCCGGCGGCGGTGTTCGCAGAATTGCGCGAACGCAAGAACAAGATGTGATCGCGCCGTTCCCTTTCAGAGAAGCCTTGATGCAAAAACGCAATGCCGATTGATTCCAGCCACGGCCGGAGCGCCGCCGAAATCGTCCGCCTGCTCGAATTGCAGCCGCATCCGGAGGGCGGGTATTTCCGCGAGACTTTTTGCGATCCGGCGCGCGACGCGCGGGGTCGGGCCGTCTCGACGTTGATCTATTTTCTACTCGACGCCGGCCAGGTTTCGCGCTGGCACAAGGTCGACGCCACCGAGGTCTGGCATTTCTACGCGGGGGCGCCCTTGGAAATAAGCATTTCGCAAAACGGCAGCGAGACAAATGTGCATCGTCTCGGCCCGGATCTCTTTGCCGGGGAGCGCCCGCAGTTCGCCGTTCCGGCGCATTGCTGGCAGACCGCTATGAGTTTGGGAGCGTGGACGCTCGTTGGCTGCAGCGTCGCGCCGGGCTTCGAATTCTCTGGCTTCGAACTCGCGCCGCCGGGCTGGCCGGGCAATTCGTGCGCGGAGGGCCCGGGCGGAAATTAACGAGAGCCACGCAAGAAAAGCGTTGGTTTCACTTGTTGGGCACAAGCGTTTCGATCCGCTTCCGCAGCTGATCGAGCTGGCGCTTCATTTCCTCGATATCGTTGTTGGAATTTTGCCCGGCAAGCTCTTCCGGCGTTTCGTTTACGAGTGTGCTGGCAGGCGTTCCCGGCGGCGTCTGGAGCGAATTTCCAAACGGGATGAACATCGCGAGGGCCTGCTCGAAAAGCGCCATGTTCTTGCGAGTCTGCTCCTCAATTGATTCAAAGATTGGCGCGGTCAAGGGGCCGCCAAAATTCTTAGCGACCTTTTCGCGGAATTTTGCTTGCTCGCTGGTCAGTTTGCCGATGGTGAATTCGAGATAGCTCGGCACCAGCATTTGCATGCTGTCGCCATAAAAGCGGATGAGCTGGCGCAGGAAATTTATTGGCATCAGGCTTTGCCCGTCCTTGCCTTCCTGCTCGAAAATGATTTGGGTCAGCACCTGGCGCGTAATGTCCTCCCCGCTCTTGGCGTCGAAGACCACAAAATCATCGCCTTTCTTAACCATAACAGCGAGGTCTTCGAGCGTGATATAGGCGCTCGTGCCGGTATTGTAGAGCCGCCGGTTTGCGTATTTTTTGATCGTGATAGGCTTATTTTCCTTGGCCATGACCAATCCCCGCTGCATGGTAGTCATTTTAGAACCTAAACAGGTTTGTCTTGATCACGCCAAGGGTTTTGACGGGGACAAACCTCGTTTGGACCTTGCGAGGCCGCACAGACGTTTGCTTCAGGATAAGGATATCAGCATAACGCCGCAGCCAAAAACCATTGCACATTGTGTCGCGAAATATTACACCCATTCCGATACCATACCCGGGCCCGTGGTTCGCAAGGGTTCCCGCGGGTGCTAAAATAACAGAAAAGCTCGCGGCGCGCATGCCGCGGTCAATGTCCAAAGGGCATCCCCAATGCGAAGTGAAATTGTTGTCGTGAGCGCGGCGCGTACCGCCGTGGGGTCATTTAACGGCGCCTTTGCCGCCACGCCGGCACATGAGCTCGGTGCCGCCGCGATCAAGGCTGCGCTCACCCTTGCCAAGGTCGACGCCGGCGAAGTCGACGAAGTCATCCTCGGCCAGGTTTTAGCGGCGGGTCAAGGCCAAAACCCAGCGCGACAGGCGGCAATCAAGGCGGGCATTCCGCAGGACAAGACGGCGTTCGGGCTAAACCAGGTTTGCGGCTCGGGCCTGCGCGCGGTGGCGCTCGGCATGCAGCAGATCGCGAATGGCGACGCCAAAATTGTCGTCGCCGGTGGCCAGGAGAGCATGTCGCTGTCGCAGCACGGCGCTCATATGCGGGCCGGAACGAAGATGGGTGACCTCAAAATCGTCGATACCATGATCCGTGATGGCCTGACCGACGTGTTCAATGGTTACCACATGGGCCAGACGGCAGAGAATGTCGCCGCGAAATGGCAGTTGAGCCGCCAAGAGCAGGATCAATTCGCTCTCGCCTCGCAAAACAAGGCGGAGGCGGCGCAAAAGGCAGGCCGCTTCAAGGAAGAGATCGTCCTCTTCACGATCAGCGGCCGGAAGGGCGACGTCGTGGTTGATGCGGACGAATACATCCGTGCCGGAACGACGCTCGACGGGCTTGCTAAGTTGAAACCGGCCTTTGCAAAGGATGGCACGGTGACCGCCGGCAATGCGTCGGGCATCAACGACGGCGCCGCGGCGCTCGTCCTGATGAGTGCCAAGGAAGCCGCCGCGCGGGGACTGACACCCCTCGCCCACATCGCCTCCTGGGCCACCGCGGGCGTCGATCCGGCGATCATGGGTACCGGCCCCATCCCCGCGTCGCGCAAGGCGCTCGAAAAATCCGGCTGGAAGGTCAAGGACCTCGATCTCGTCGAGGCCAATGAGGCCTTCGCGGCGCAGGCCCTGGCCGTCAACAAGGACATGGGCTGGGATCCGGCGATCGTGAATGTCAATGGCGGAGCGATCGCGATCGGCCATCCGATCGGCGCGTCCGGCGCCCGCGTCCTCACAACGCTCCTGTACGAGATGCGGCGCCGCGGCGCAAAAAAGGGACTGGCCACGCTCTGCATCGGCGGCGGCATGGGCATTGCCCTTACCGTCGAGCGGTAACCGACTTGGACTGAGCACGGCGCAAATCGACGGCAAGAATGTGCACGCCGCCGAAAAACCAAAGGGGTGAAACGCATGGCTCGGGTAGCAGTGGTTAGCGGCGGCACGCGCGGCATCGGCGCTGCTATCAGCAAGGCCTTGCACGCGGCGGGGTACACGGTTGCCGCGAATTATGCGGGCAACGACGAAGCGGCGGCGAAATTCACGGCGGAGACGGGAATCGCAGTCTACAAGTGGGATGTTTCGAACTACAAGGCTTGCGCCGAAGGGCTCGCTAAAGTCGGTCACGAAATTGGGCCGGTCGATATCCTCGTCAATAATGCGGGAATTACCCGCGATACCATGTTCCACAAAATGACGCCGGAGCAGTGGTTCGAAGTCATCAACACCAATTTGAATTCGCTTTTCAACATGACCCGCCCGGTGATCGACGGCATGCGCGAACGCGGCTTCGGCCGGATTGTGAATATCTCCTCTATCAATGGACAGAAGGGTCAGGTTGGCCAAACCAATTACACGGCGTCGAAAGCAGGCGATATCGGATTCACCAAATCGCTTGCCCAGGAAAATGCGGGCAAGGGAATCACCGTCAACGCCGTTTGCCCCGGCTATATCGCGACCGACATGGTCAAGGCGGTTCCGGCCGAGGTTTTGGAGAAATCCGTCCTGCCGCACATTCCTGTGCGCCGCCTCGGCGAACCGGAAGAAGTCGCCCGCTGCGTTGTTTTTCTTGTCGCCGAAGAGTCCGGATTCATCACCGGCACGACGCTCACCATCAATGGTGGGCAATATATGGTCTGATATTTTCACGGGGAAGACGCGCGCCGTCGCCTTCGCCTGTGACCCCCACAGTAGTGATATTCATGCGAGGGGGCACAGCGGCCACGCGCCGAATATGGCGCGCTGGAAGGTAGTCTAAATTGTTAGGTGCTGAAACCGAATGCGTCTTAGACGACGCAACTCTTTGGCTAGGTGGGCAAAGGCGTACGCCGAACCAATTTGCCTTTGAAATCTCGCGCCAGTGCCAAGCATTTCATTCGATGTTCTACCAATTCGTAACCTAATTCGACGCCGCGACGCTCATCACATGCGCCCCACTCTGGCATTTGAACTCCAGCGTCTTGCCCTCGACTGAATCAAGCTGCGCAGCCTTGCCAGCTTCGATCGCGACCCTCACACGGGTGGCCGTCAGACCGTTCACCTCGCCGTCGTGGACTATCTCGGCCAACATCAGAGTGAGTTTGCATGAGTTTCCATCACTCAAGAAGTAGCTCACGGCGCGTTTCGTTCCGATATCGAAGCTGACGCCCTGCAGGGGTCTCATGGTCCGCGGTAATGCGGGGGCTGCTTCCGGTGCCACGCCGAGACTGGCCGTAGCTGGTATGCCAACAAAAGCTATCGCAAAAATCGCTTTTTTTCTCCGTCTCATGATTGGCCTCCTGTTCATGAAGTAGCGCCGAGGCGGGCGAGATGTGGGTCACTTGGACCCAAATGACGCCGCCTTCGCAAAGTGACGCCAGACCTAACATAGGGTTGGTTTGGTTGCGACGCAACATATTTTTGTGCAGTGCAAGAACGATGCCTGTCTTCGGTTCATAAACTTAACTTGAAGAAGGCTTCCAATCGCGCCAATTTGCGGGGATGCCGCCACCGAAACACGGTGTCTCGGCAGAAGCATTGTCCTAATAGTTCTCTAAATTTCGGTCGGTTTCATCTGCAGCGATCAAATGAAGCCGCAAAACGGCGCTCCGGAAAGCCGGATGCCGGCGGACGGCCCGCTTGACAGGCGTACCTCCTCGCCGTCGCAGACGGAGCGCACATCATGGCACGTGAAATCGCGGTGCAGTTGACGAGTTGACTATCTGGCGCATCTACGTAAAATCGCGTAGCAGAACGTGACGCCGCAAAGTGACCGTGGCGCGCTCGTGACCGTCAATCGCAAACTCAGTGGGATAGACAGCATGTCGATGACCCTGCGAAAGAAAGGTTTTAGGAGTCCGATCATGATGGTGAGCGCGCTCGCTTCCATCGATGAGCGGGTCCGGGGGCCGAAGGCGGGAGGTGACGGGCTACCTCAGCAAGCCGTCTGTGTTATAGTCGAGCTCGCAGGATGATGCGGCTCGCCACAGCCCTGTTGGCCGCCTTCGTGGGCAGCGCTGGAGCACAAGAGCTTAGTCCTTCCAGCGCGGGTCAACATTATGATGCCAACGCGATACCGGATTCACACTTAGCTCAATCACGCCGAGACCGCGCGCGCTTCCATCGCTCTGGAACGCGTGGCCGCCAAGGTTTGGGCGCGAGTCCCTTGCATCCTGAAGGCCCGGGCAACACAACCCGTTGATTGCGTAAGTAGCCCGTTTGGCGGTGTCCTCCCTGGCTAAGCAATCGCTCGATGGGATTAACCCCCGATCAGATCAGGATTACTGAAAAGCGACGTTCAGGATCTCGTAACTCTTGCCGCCGCCTGGTGTATTCACCTCGACCAAATCGCCGGTTTTCTTGCCAATCAACGCCCGCGCCGTCGGCGAGGTGATCGAAACTCGTCCAGCCTTCACATCGGCTTCACTCTCGCCGACAATTTGGTATATCTTCTTTTCATCCGTGTCTTCGTCGACGAGCGTCACCGTCGCGCCGAATTTGATCGTGTTGCCAGAGAGTTTTGATACATCGATAACCTCGGCGCGAGACAATTTGTCTTCGAGCTCGGCAATGCGCCCTTCATTCAAGGCTTGCGCGTCCTTGGCGGATTGATATTCGGCATTCTCGGACAGATCGCCATGCGCCCGCGCTTCGGCGATCGCCTGGATTATGCGCGGACGCTCGACTTGCTGGCGCCGCTTCAACTCCTCTTCGAGGGCGGAGTAGCCGCCCGCCGTCATGGGGAACTTGTCCATGCTCATTGCTCTTTCACGTCTGCCCTTGACTCCGCGACCGGAGCGTAAATCGGCTTTTTATCCGGACAAGCCCAAGGGCTTCGACTTCGACGATCTGCCCGGCCATGATCGCTTCAAGGTGAATTGTTCACGGTCTCTATCTCTTTGTTTTATCGCATGATCTCATCCAAAAATCTGCAACCATTTGGGATCATGCGCGCGAAAACAGTATTAGAATGCAAAGATCATGCTCTTGGTTCGCCGGTTCTTGCCCGAACTCAATTTCCGCTTGCGCCGATGTTTATATTCCATCGGGATACTTTCGCCGGGAAGCCATGCCGTTTCGCGCGGCGGTTGTCAAAAGTGCTTTGAGTCCGCGCCGGACGGCAACAGACACCTTCCGGATATCGGCCGCAAGGGGTGTTTTATCAATCCGCGACTACGCCGGCGCGCCAATTCAGCCGCGTTTTAGCCAAAATAGTCCTGCAGCGCACGAACCTCCAGATCGCCGGCGAGATAAGCGCGAATTCCCTGCGACGCGGCGATTGCGCCCGCGAGGGTCGTATAATATGGCACCTTATGCAAGAGAGCGGCGCGGCGCAACGACCGCGAAAATCGGCGAGGGCTTGCGCGCCTTCCGTCGTATTGAACACAAGTTGGATGTCGCCGTTTTTGATCAAGTCGACGACATGCGGCCGGCCTTCCGAAACCTTGTTGACACGTTGCGTCTTGACGCCCGCGCCATCAAGATAACGCGCGGTACCGCCGGTCGCACGGATCTTGAAGCCAAGGCCCGCCAGCAATCGCGCGGTTTCGAGGACGCGCGGCTTGTCAATGTCGCGCACCGAAATGAAGATGGTGCCTGTTCTTGGAACATTCGTGCCGCCTCCGAGCTGGCTCTTGGCGAAAGCGGCTGGGAACGAGCGATCAAGGCCGATGACCTCGCCGGTCGAGCGCATTTCCGGCCCGAGCACGGTATCGACCCCTGGAAACCGGGCAAATGGAAATACCGCTTCCTTGACGCCAGTATGATCGAGACACGCCGGCCGTAACCCGAAGCTGGCCAGGGTTTCCCCGGCCATGATCCGCGCCGCGATCTTGGCAATCGGCACGCCAATGACCTTAGCGACGAAAGGTACCGTTCGCGACGCGCGCGGATTGACTTCAAGGACGTAGATTTCGCCGTCCTTCAACGCATATTGCACATTCATCAAGCCCCGGGCCCCGAGCGCCAGGGCGAGCTTCTTGGTCTCCGCTTCGAGTTCCGGCAATCGTTGCGGGTAAAAGCGAATGAGGCGGCAACGAGCAGGCGCTATCGCCAGAATGAATTCCGGCCTCCTCAATATGTTCCATGATGCCGCAGATGAAGACCTGGTTGCCGTCCGAAAGCGCATCGACGTCAATTTCAATGGCGTCCGACAGATAGCGGTCGAACAAAAGCGGATTCTCGCCGAGCACGGCATCGATTTGCCGCGTCTTGTCGTTTGGAAAACGTGCCTTGACCTCGGAGGGAACGAGGCCCGGAAGAGTATCGAGCAGATAGGCGTCCAGCGCCGCTTTGTCGAAAATAATCGCCATCGCCCGACCGCCCAGCACGTAGGACGGACGCACAACAAGGGGAAGGCCGAGACCGGCGGCAACGAAGCGCGATTGCTCGACAGAATAGGCGATTCCGTTCATCGGCTGCTTCAGGCCGATCTTGTCGAGGAGCTGCTTGAAACGGTCGCGATCCTCGGCGAGATCGATCGAATCGACCGATGTCCCGAGAATAGGAATGCCCGCCTGTTCGAGCACATGCGCGAGTTTGAGCGGCGTCTGGCCGCCGAATTGCACGATCACCCCCTTGAGCTCTCCAGCCTCGCCTTCCTTGGCAAGGATTTCAAGGACGTCCTCGGCGGTCAAGGGTTCGAAATAGAGCCGGTCAGACGTGTCGTAATCGGTCGAGACGGTCTCAGGGTTGCAGTTGATCATGATCGTCTCGAAACCGGCCTCGCGCAGGGCGAAACTCGCATGACAACAGCAATAGTCAAACTCGATGCCTTGCCCGATCCGGTTCGGACCGCCGCCCAGGACGACAATTTTCTTGCGCGCGCTCGGTTGTGACTCGCACGCCGGGACGGTACCAAAAGGCGGCGCGTAGGTCGAATACATGTAAGCCGAAGGTGAGGAAAATTCCGCCGCGCAAGTGTCGATTCGCTTGAACACCGGCCGCAGCCCTAGTTTTTTGCGCAGGCCGGACACCTCATTCTCCGTCACGCCCGCAAGACACGAAAGGCGCGCGTCGGAAAAGCCTGCCGCCTTTAGCATCCTCAAATTGGCGGCATCGCCCGGCAAACCATGCGCGCGAACCTTTGCTTCGAGGGCGAGAATTTCCTCGACGCGCGCGACGAACCAGGGATCGATGCCGCAGGCCTCGCAAATTTCGTGCGCCGGCATGCCAAGGCGCAGCGCTTGGGCAACCACAAGCAGCCGGTCGGGCGTCGGGCGTCCCAAGGCGGCGCGCAACACATTCATGTCGTCGCCAAGCCCCAGCCCCTCTATTTCGATTTCGTCGAGACCATCCAGTCCGATGTCGAGCGAACGCAATCCTTTTTGCAGGCTTTCGGCGAAGGTCCGACCAATCGCCATGGTCTCGCCGACCGATTTCATAGCTGTTGTCAAGATCGGCTCCGCGCCGGGAAATTTTTCAAATGCGAAGCGCGGGATTTTGGTCACGACATAGTCGATCGAGGGCTCGAAGGAAGCGGGCGTCGCGCCCCCGGTGATATCGTTGGCGATCTCGTCCAAGGTAAATCCAACCGCGAGTTTGGCGGCGACTTTGGCGATCGGAAAACCTGTTGCCTTGGAGGCCAGCGCCGAGGAGCGCGAAACGCGGGGGTTCATTTCGATCACGACCATGCGGCCGTCTTTTGGATTAACCGCGAATTGTACGTTGGAGCCGCCGGTCTCGATGCCGATCTCGCGCAACACCGCGAGCGCCGCGTCGCGCATGGTCTGATATTCCTTGTCGGTCAAGGTCAGCGCCGGGGCGACGGTGATCGAATCGCCAGTATGCACGCCCATCGGGTCGATGTTTTCGATCGAGCAGACGATGATGCAATTGTCCGCCATGTCGCGGACAACCTCCATTTCGAATTCCTTCCAGCCGAGCACGCTTTCCTCGACCAGAACCTCGTTCGTCGGCGAGGCGTCGATTCCACCCTCGATGATGTCGATGTACTCGGCCTTGTTGTAGGCAATGCCGCCGCCGGTCCCGCCCATGGTAAAGGACGGCCTGATGATCGCGGGCAGGCCTATGTCCTCCAGGACAGCAAGGGCTTGCGGTAAGGTTTTGATCTGATGCGAGCGCGGCGTCGCAAGGCCGATACGGGCCATCGCCTCTCGGAAAAGCTTGCGATCCTCGGCCATGTCGATCGCCGCGGCGCTGGCGCCGATCATTTCCACCGCGTATTTGTCGAGCACCCCCATTTTTTTCAAGGAGAGCGCGCAGTTGAGCGCGGTCTGGCCGCCCATGGTCGGCAACAGCGCAAAGCCGCCCGGAACGGCGTAGCGCTCCTTGACGATGATCTTGGCGACGATTTCCGGTGTGATCGGCTCAAGGTAAGTACGATCCGAGAAGTCCGGATCGGTCATGATGGTTGCCGGATTGGAATTGACGAGGACAATCCGGTACCCCTCTTCGCGCAAGGCTTTGCAGGCCTGGGTGCCGGAATAATCGAATTCGCACGCCTGGCCGATGATGATCGGCCCGGCCCCGATAATCAGAATCGTTGAAATATCCGTCCGCTTGGGCATTTGATCTCGTCAGAACAGACAATAAAGGGCCACGTCTGCGCACGGCGCTTCCGTGGAAATGGCCCGAACCCATGGCGGTCCGGTCCTTTTCTCCGTAGACGAGAATTTGCCCGCTGTGAACCCGGACAAGCACCGAGGTTACTCCCAAAGATGCCAATTCTTGTCTGTAGGGAAAAACGGCTGACTGCAAAACAACTTGCGAGGACGCTTTAAAACAAGAGACGAAAAGTTTGGGTCTTGCTCCAACCTCTCCCCGAACTTCCCGACACCGTGGGCAAAGGCGTCAAAAAGCGCTTCAAGCTTAATGATCTTTTCGGAAAAGCCCAGACTTTGCAAGACTCGCGCGGGCTCCTCAACGTCTACATTGCCCCATGCGTACAGGATTCGGCAAGATTTGCCTTTCTTACTTAAATCAGAATCCATTGTATACGAATGAACGATGCCACATCGTGCAGCGTAAAGATCAATACTCGACACTCCTAATCGTTGCTGGCAATCCATGTTAGAGTCTGCCCAATGGAGGAATTGACCTTTGCTGGTTCCGTCATCAGATAATTGTCCAAGGCCAGCCATGAAATCTATGCCGCAATAGATCAGAGTCAATGCAGGAATTCGCAAATGGTTCTGGAGACAAAGTCGAATTGCATCAAGTAGATCTTTCGTATTTGCCAGCAATGCAGCTTCACTTGTACTGTCAACCTGCAATGCTTCAATGCCCGACAAGGCTACCCTCCAAGGTAACGCACCTCTAATTGAACGGTGGCACGATTGCGTAATTTCTACACTTCGTCGCCTCTAATCCCAATTCACATTACATCGTATTGCTGTAAAGCGCATTACTTTCGCCGGATTTTTACATCGAGGTTGGGCTGGACTTCCAATTGGATGCGTAAATCGAGCAATGCACCGCTGAGCGTGTCGAACACGTGTGCATCGTCGGTCACACCCAAGAAGGTCACATGCACGACGCCATCGACGGTGGTAACCGCGCTGAGCTTTCCGCAACCTTCCAGGATCCGCTTTTCGATCGCTCCGCTAAGAGCGCGTTCAACCTCGTGCATGTCCGCCACAAGCGCCTCCTCTCCAAGCCCTCGGTATATCAAAGCCCACCATATACCACCATATTTAATTAGCCTGATCCAACCAGCGCGGCTGGACCAAGTGGACGTCAAGCCCAAGGCTTTGGCCCGGAGCGTAGTTAGATTATGGCGCGGCGGGCTCATCGACCCCTGTGCCATGAGACATGCCGGGCTTATTGAATAACCCCTGACTTTGCAACATGACATGCGCCTGGTAATTCGGCCACAAACAAAACTTGTGGCGTCGAACCTGCCCCTTTATGGTGGCGAAATGAGCATGGACATGAATGATCCTCCCCTCGGTCTTCGCCGCGACCCTGGCGGCCAAGACCATGACGCAAAAGTCACGCGGCTGCGTGGCGAGGCGAGCGAATTTGAAAAATTTGCTTCCGCGCCACCGCGCCGCCGCGGACTTCGCGCGGTACCGTTGCGCGTCATATTGCCCAATCTCGTCACCTTGTTGGCCTTGTGCATGGGCCTGACCGCGATCCGGTTTTCGATCGAGGGCCAGTTCGAAACCGCCGTCATAGCGGTCATTGTCGCTGCTATTCTCGATGGATTGGACGGACGAATCGCGCGCGCGCTGCGCGGCACCTCGCGGTTCGGCGCCGAACTTGATTCTCTCGCTGATTTCGTCGCTTTCGGGGTCGCGCCGGCGCTCATTCTTTATTTCTGGGGCCTGCACGAAATAAAGAGTTTCGGCTGGTTCGCTGCGCTCGTTTTCGCGATTGCGGCTGCGCTGCGCCTCGCCCGCTTCAATGTCATGATCGACGATCCGGACCGGCCGCCTTGGCATGCGCATTTTTTCACCGGCATGCCGGCGCCGGCAGGCGCCATAGTCGGGCTTTTGCCGCTTTATCTCAATCTCTCGGTTCTCGCGGTTCCCAATATCCGTGCGCTGGTTCCTTTCGAAATCGCCTATGTATTGAGTGTGGCCTTTTTGATGGCGAGCCGTATCCCGCATTTTTCTGGTAAAAGGATTGGCCGCGTACCCCGCGAATATGTGATTGCCGTCCTTTTCGGGATTGCCGCCTGCCTTCTCCTGCTTGCGACCTTTACGATGGAAATGTTGATCGGTCTGACCTTGGTTTATTTGGCGACCATCCCCTTAGCCATCCGCCGCTTCAACGCCTATGCGGCAGAGGACGCCGCGCGCCAGGCTAGCGCGGCAGGCCCTGGAGCGCTGCCGATCGCGGTAGAACGGAGATGACCGGCGGCATTTTGCCCGCCACTCCGAATTTCCGCATGCGAGCTCTGCCCTGATGGTCTGTACATAAGTGTCATACTGAGCTGGACTCAAAAGGCCGCGCGGCCAGTTCACAAAGGCACGTTTCTCGATTAGGGTCCGCGCAGAAAGTGCCGCGGGGCCGGCGTGGAGCGACGGCGGTCTTAATTCAAGGAAACAAATGTCGAAGGAAGAATTGCTCGAATTTCCAGGGACAGTCGTCGAATTGCTCCCGAATGCGACCTTTCGCGTCAAGCTAGAAAACGACCACGAGATTATCGCGCACACCGCCGGAAAGATGCGCAAGAATCGAATCCGTGTTCTCACCGGCGACAAGGTCCTTGTGGAAATGACTCCCTATGACTTGACCAAGGGCCGCATTACCTACCGGTTCAAATGATCGAGATTTCGACAATGGACAGCCGCCGTGACCGGGGACGATAGGGCTTGGCGGCCAAGGCTCGTTTTGGCGTCCGCGTCCCCTAGGCGGCTCGAACTCCTGCAACAGATCGGCGTCGAACCGGACGCGCTTCTTCCAGTCGATCTCGATGAAACCCCGCGCAAGACCGAGCTGCCGCGCAGTCTGGCGGCACGTCTGGCGGAAGAAAAGGTGAGCGCCGCCGCACGCATCGCATCAAGCCGGCCCGAGCTTGCCGGTGCCTATATCATCGGGGCCGACACGGTCGTTAGCGTCGGCCGCCGCATTCTCCCAAAATGCGAGATTGTGGCGGAGGCGGCGCAGTCCTTGCGGCTTTTGTCGGGCCGCGCGCACCGCATTCATACGGCCGTCTGCCTCATGACACCAAAGGGGCGCGCGCGCCACAAGCTGGTCGAGACGCGGCTACGCCTCAAACGGCTGTCAGCTGCCGAGATCGAAGCCTATCTCGGATCGGGCGAGTGGCGCGGCAAGGCTGGAGGCTATGCGATCCAGGGCCTTGCCGGCGCATTTGCACAAAAGCTGATTGGGTCCTATTCCGCGGTCGTCGGTCTGCCGCTTTACGAGACCATGTCGCTGCTTGCCGGCGAGGGGTTTCCGGCGCACATATCATGGTTAAATAGAGTATAATCGGCCGTCCAATTCCAAGCACCAGCCAAACCATGTCGATCGCAAAAACAGAAAACCGGTTTTTTGTAAAACCGGACGAGGTACCCACCCGGCCATGTCCCGTTTGCGGCAAGCCCGCCGCTTTCATCAGCCGCCCGTTTTGCTCGAAACGCTGCGCGGACGTCGATCTTCACCGCTGGCTCACCGGGGTTTACACCATTCCGGCCGCTCATGAACCGGATGTGGAACCCGATGGCGGGGTCAAGCAGTAAGCGCCCCAAGATTTCGGGGCAGCAATGCAATCTGAATCATTTTCCGGAGCCCGCATGTTTTTTATCGCCTCGAAAATCTTCTGGTTCGTTGCCGAGCCGCTATCGCTGGCAATCTTCGTTGGCATTTTGGGGATAATTCTTGGGTTCACCCGCTTCGCGCGGTTGGGACGGGCTCTTATGGCTGGCGCGATCATCGCGCTTGCCGCCTGCTTGCTCACCCCGCTCGGAGCGTTTTTTCTGCAGCCCTTGGAAGGGCGATTTCCGCCGCCGCCCGCCAACCTCGCAGAGCCTGTCGGGATTATCGTCCTTGGGGGCGCCGTGGATTCGGAAAGATCGGAAGCGCGCGGCCAGTTTTCCCTGACTTCGGATGGCGGCCGCTTGACCACAGCGGTCGAGTTGGCCCGCCGCTATCCTGCCGCGCGGCTCGTCTTCACTGGCGGACTGGGTACTTTGCGAGGCGAAGGGCCTCCGGAGGCAACCAGCGTGCGAAAATTCTGGCTTTCGCTGGGCGTGCCGGAAGAGCGCATGATTTTTGAGGCGAAGTCCCGCAATACCTGGGAAAATGCCGCCTTCACGCGCGATCTCGTCAAGCCGAAGTCGGGCGAAACTTGGCTGCTCGTGACCTCGGCCTGGCACATGCCGCGTTCCGTCGGGATATTCCGGCATTTGGGTTTCAATGTAATACCTTATCCTGTTGCCTTTCGCACCTATGGCGATGAACGGGATTTTCTGCTGCCCACCTTCGTGATCGACAAAGTCATCATGCTCGATTACAGCGTCCGCGAATGGATCGGTCTTTTGGCCTACCGGCTGGCAGGTAAGACGGACGCGCTGTTTCCCGCGCCTTGAGGGCGGCGGTGAGAGTGATTCGAAAGCGGGAAGGGGGTGGGAAGGCCACCGGCCCAGGTTTGGTTTTCCGCGCGCATCCGGTAAAATTCTTCCAGCCGCAACAAATTTCCCATGAACTGTCGGCACCGCCCATGAATCCCACACTCGTCATCGCCAACAAGAACTATTCGTCCTGGTCGTTCCGGCCGTGGATTTTGATGCGGCATTTCGGCGTAGCGTTTGACGAGATCATGGTGCCATTGGATCGCGACGCGACTAGGGCGGATATATTACGCTACTCGCCCTCCGGCAAATGTCCGGCGTTGCACGATGGCGATGTCGTTGTCTGGGATTCGCTTGCAATTATCGAATACCTCGCCGAAGCCCATCCCCGGACCGCAATCTGGCCTAAGGCGCGAGCGGCACGGGCGCAGGCGCGTTCGCTCGCCGCCGAAATGCATTCGGGCTTCATGGGCCTGCGCGCGCTGCTGCCGATGAACATGCGCCGCAAGGTCAAGAAACGCGAGCTGAACCACGAGGCAAGCGCCGATGTCGCCCGTCTCGAACAGGCTTTCGGGCAGGCCCGCGGGAAGTTCGGCCAAGCTGGCGCCTTTCTTTTTGGCGATTTCTCGGCGGCCGACGCGATGTTCGCGCCGGTGGTCAATCGTCTGCATGTCTATGACGTGGCAGTCACGCCCGGCACGCGGGCGTATATGGATGCGATGGTGGCGTTGCCTGGCTGGCAAGAATGGCGCGCGCAGGCGCAAGCGGAAACTTGGACCATCGACAAATATGAAGTCGATTGAACTTCGACGCGCTGAGGTCCCCGGGTTCGCACATCGGGCGGGGCGTTACCGGCATCTTTCCCCGGCACTGATGCCGAAAATGCTTGCCGTTGCGCTCCGCAAGTACGATCTATGGGAAAATTGAACAGTATAGTTCGCGAGGAGACAAGTGGGTCAACCAGGGGACAAAGGCGGCGTGATCGCGCCGAAGTCCAGCGCCAAATCGCAAATTGACGAATTTCTCGAGGCTGCGGCGAAATTGCCAGCGGCCTTGGGCTCGGGGCGGGGCCGGCTTATTTTCGCGCTCGATGCCACGATGAGCCGGCAAGCCACCTGGGACATGGCGCAAAGCGTGCAAGGGCGGATGTTCGCGACGGCGGCGGCGCATGGCGGGCTCGATGTCCAGCTCGTCTATTACCGTGGGTTTTCCGAGTGCAAGGCGTCGCCCTTCGTGACTGGGGGACAGAGCTTGGCATCGCTTATGACCAAGATCGCTGTGGGCGCCGGCCAGACGCAGATCGAAAAGGTCTTGCGTCATGTCCTCGATGAAACACGGAAAACTCCAGTCCGTGCTCTGGTCTTCGTTGGCGACGCGATGGAAGAGCGGCTCGACGTTCTGGCCGGGCTGGCCGCCGATATCGGGCTTTTGGGAGTGAAGGCCTTCGTGTTCCAAGAGGGGCGCAATAGTGTCGCTGAGCAGGCTTTCCGAAAAATCGCGCTGCTGACAGGGGGCGCTTATGCGGCTTTCGATTTATCCTCGCCCGAGCGGCTCGTCGGGCTTCTGACAGCTGCGGCCGCTTATGCCGCTGGAGGCCGCCGCGCGCTCGAATTCGAGGCGCGCGCGCGCGGTGCAGCGGCGGCGGATCACCTCTTGTCGCAAATGCGCTGAACTGGCGGCATGAAATGATCTATCTTCTCTGCGGAGTTTTCCTATTCTGGCTCGCGCTTGGCGCAGTTAAGTCGTTCGTGGCGGCGGATCCCCGCGCGCTCGCGCGCGTGATCAAGCGCGGCAGCGGCGGCGCGGCGCTTCTCGCGGCGGCGGTTTTATTGCTTCGAGGACGTTTCGACATGGCACTTGGGCTTGGCGGACTTGGCGTTTGGTTGCTTGGATGGCGCGGCGGGCCGCTGCCGCGGATGTTCAATTTTTCCAGTGGGTCAAGGACGCAAAAGGTTTCGTGCGTGCGCTCGGCGATGATCGAGATGGAGCTAGATCACGGCACGGGCAAAATGCGGGGGACGGTGCTGGCCGGGCCGGTCGAAGGCAAATCACTGGACGCGATGACAAGGCCGCAGTGCGAAGCCCTCTATGACCTCTGTTGCCGCGACGATCCCGAAGGGGCGAGGCTGATGGAGGCTTATCTCGACCGCCGGTTTCCCGGATGGCGTACGGCAGCGCAGAACCAGCGCCACCCTGGGCGCGGACGCGCGGGACGCCGCGCCGGCACGATGACCGAGGAGGAAGCGTATGAAGTTTTGGGGCTTCAGAAAGGCGCTTCGGACGAAGAAGTCGCCCGCTCGCACCGTACGTTGATGAAGAAATTGCATCCCGATCACGGGGGGTCGACGGATCTCGCGGCTCGTGTCAACGAAGCCAAGGATGTGCTGATGCGGCGTCATCAGTAGGCACCTGGTGGATGGCCTGGAAGGAGCCAGGCTTGGCGAATGCGGCACTTGCTTCAGTTTTTCGTTGCGAAACAGGAAAATCCTGAACGTTTGAGAGTTTTGCAGGCACGTTCGGCGCTGCCTTCCTCGAGGCCGGCGAAGCGTGCCCGGTAGAGCGTTTCGGAACCCTTCTGAACCTTCTCGGTAAAAGCTTGCGCGGTGGCGAGGGTTGTGCTGCCTTTCACTTTGGCGCGGGCAATGAGTTCGGTTGCTTTGCTTATGTCGTCGGTCGCGCCGATTTAAATCATCCAGCCGCTTCGCGCCGCCGCCGGGCGGCCAACGCCGGCACCTTTGGCGTCGCCGCCGTGAGGCAACTCTTCAATCGCTGCGGCAATTCTATCGGTGGCATGGGCACGACCGGCGTTTGCGCCCGTCGTGGAAGGTGTCGCGGTCGAGAGTTCTCTGCCGTGCCCTGGGCGGCCGCGAGCAGTTGAACCATCGAGACTTGCTTGCTTCCCATCGTATTCGGCCAGGGCCGCACGGGGCGCGGCCGTTCCTGGTTTAGGCGCTCCGGAGACAAAGGCCGGCCGGGATTTTCCGGGCGGTACCTCGGCATAAAGCGAAGCAATTTGGATCGGATCGACGGCATGATCGGGCCTTGAAGCGTTTGACGTGACGGCTAGCTTCGAATCGATCGTCTCCGGAAGTTCAGTGCCGCGGAGGCTTACGCTGGGCCTCTCCACGGCGTCCGCGAGATGGCCATCGATATCGGTGCCGGATATCGAAGACGCTGTGCGTACGGCCCCGCCGTTTCCGATCTCTTCTTCGATCAAATCCGCCATGATCTTGTCGCGGGCCCGTGCGCTTTTTCCGCCGAGGACCACGGCGACGATGTAATGCCCGCCGCGCTTTACCGAGGTCAGAAGATTGAAGCCGGAGGCGCTTGTATAGCCGGTCTTGATTCCGTCCATTCCCTCAACGCGATCGAGGAGATGATTGTGGTTCGCGATCGTAGCGCCGCGATAGGTGAAGGCGCGGGTTGCGAAATAGCGGTAATAGCGCGGAAAGCGCTCCTGAAATCGCACGCCCAAGAATTGCGAGATCATGCGCCGTTGTGACCTGTTCTTCATTTGGCAGGCCGGAGGCATTGGCAAAATGCGTGCTATTCATCCCAAGAGCGTGCGCCTTCAGCGTCATAAGCCCGGCGAAACTCTGCTCGTCACCGGCGATGGTTTCGGCGATGGCGACCGCAATGTCGTTCGCGGAACGGGTGACGACCGCCTTGATCGCGTCGTCCACTTTGATCGTTTCGCCGGGACGCAGGCCGAGCTTTGTCGGCTTTTGCACCGACGCATGGGCGGAGACACGAATATCGTTGTCGAGCCGCAGCCGCCCTTGTTCGAGTTGTTCGAACAAAAGGTAAAGTGTCATCACCTTGGTAATCGAGGCCGGGAAGCGCAACTCGTTTTCATTGCGGGCATAAAGCGTCCGGCCGGAATTTTCGTCGACAACGATTGCAGCGATGTTCGATGTGCCGCCGCCCCCATGCGTATGGCGGGCGAGAACAGAACTCCCTGTGATGCCGACGGCCTTCGAAATCGGTCTGCGACCAAGCATGGCGGTGGTGGCGCCAATGGCGGGCCTCAGCGGGCGGAGCAAGGAAGCTCGCCGCCGCCAGGACCAAACCGAGACCGGCCGCGGCCTCTTTGTTGCGGCAAAACGTCGCGAAAGACTTCAATATTTGCAACGTCCCCGGTCCTCGGCAGGCTGGCGTCATCGGGGCGCCGCCGGATAATCTCCGGGGAATGCTAGTCCGGCGCGGTTACCGGTTGGTTAAGGCTGCGGTTCGAGGTGGCGGAATCGCTTGGGGTGCAAAATGATGCGATGCAATATAATCTTGACAATCGTTGTGCAGTGCACTATTTCGATAACTGGCGAGGCAAATCTCGCTTCTTCATCTTCGGGCGTCCGGCAACCGGCGCGCCAACCGTCAAGGACAATGACATGACCCACACAAACGAGTTTGCGGACATCCAAAAATACGGCACGGAGCAATTTGATTCGGCGACCGCGGCCACGACACAATTCGCCAAGACGTTCCAGGCAATCGCTACCGAAACGGCCGACTATTCGAAGAAAGCCATGGAAATTAACTCTGCTTTCACGGAAAAGCTGCTCGGCGCGAAGTCCTACGAAAGCGCGGTCCAGAATTCAGTCCGAATTTCTAAAGACGTCTTACGCGAGCTTTGTCGCGCAGGCTACGAAAATAGGCGAACTTTACTCCAATCTGGCCAAGGAGGCTTTCAAGCCGGTCGAAACAGCGGTCGCCAAGGTGTACAAGGGGAAGGTTTAGGCGTCATCGGAGCGGTGTTCGCACTCTGGTGAGGAGGGTTGGCGACGCTCGAAACGGCTGGGAGCAGGTGCAATTTCAAACCTGCAAATGGCAAAAGGCCAGGCTGTAGCCTGGCATGGTATATGTGACAAAACGTCGCAACAAATGTCAACGTCTGCTGCGTCCCAACTGGTCGGTGGGCAGTCTGCCTTGCCGCGCCGCCGGAGGATATTCCACGGGATGTCTGCCAGTTGGGGCTTTGTATCGGTTCGTTAGGGCTCCGGTTCGCGGCTGCGGCCGCGGTTTGGTTTGGATGGATAATGCAGCGCAACATTTGCTTGACGTGATTTGTGCGATGCGGTAATTAAATTCCGGGCGAGGCAAATGAACTCGCAATTTTAGCCGTCTCCGTCAAGCGGGTGCCGGCGCACCAACGATCGAGGAAGTGTCATGGCCTACGAATTTGAAGACATCCAAAAATACGGCAAGGAGCAGTTCGGTGCGGCTGCTGAGGCAACTACGTCCTTCACCAAGACTCTCCAAACTATCGCCACCGAAACCGCCGACTATTCCAAGAAGTCCATAGAGGCGAATTCCGCATTCATGGAAAAATTGCTCGGCGCCAAGTCCTACGACACCGCGATCCAAATCCAGTCCGAATTTTGGAAGAGCTCCTACGCCAGCTTTGTCGCACAGGCGACGAAAATCGGCGACCTCTATTCTAGTCTGGCCAAGGAGGCTTTCAAGCCGGTCGAAACCGCGGTCAGCAAAATGTTCAACGGAAAGAATTAGGCTTCACTGGAGTGGCGTGGAAGATTCTGGCAATTACGCGATAGGAAAATTCGGACCGGCCGGAATATCCGCGATTAGAAGTGCCGAGTTTGGAAGGCCCGGCCGTGGCCGAGCCTTTTAGTTTCGAATTGTATGTGGTGGACTAGAGTATTCTTATAGCGATAACGAAATATCGTGTTCGGGCGGGCACGTGGTTTTAAGCGTATTATTGTATTGCAGTATTTTATTGCCGTGATTATTTCTGCGTCTTAGCAAAACTTTTGAAGCCACTATTCAGTAGAGTTCCGCAAGTCTAACTGCAGGGAGGCTTCCGTCGAGGCAGAAGCGAGAGACAACACATAATCGGCGAAGGAAATTGACATGGCTGAGACGAACGAAGACCCCCTAGATGCTACCGGAGAAGACCCCGTTGTTGAGCCTAGGGAAGACCACCCGTGATGGACACCAGGAAATCCTCGGTCGCCAAGACCAGGAAAGCGTCCGGGGCCGACACGCGCAAAGCTCTCGTGGTCGAAACCAGGGAAGATCTTCCCGTGACGAAACGAGCGGGGGTCATCCTGTGGTCGAAGATCATCCTTTGGCCATGGAGTTCGAAAATCTGCAAAAATTTGGAAAAGACGGAGTCGAGGGTGAGATATCGGCGGCGAGTTCTTTTTCCGAAAGCTTCCAGATGTTTGCCGCCGAAACAAATGATTATTCGAAAAAGTCTTTGGAGAATGGCTCTGCGTTTCTCGAGAAACTGCGCCGTGCCAAATCCTTGGAAAGCGCCATTCAGATACAGAGTGACTATGCCAAATCGGTTTGTGCAGAGTTCGTAGCGTATTTTGTGAAAATGAGCGATCTCTATTGCAACCTTTTCAAACGCGGCTCGACACTAATCGAAAAAGGGGCGGCCAAGATCGAGGGCGCCAAGATTTAGGTTTCAGGTTATAGTTTTTTGAGTTCGCGAACCGACGTGCCATGAAGGCGCCCCGGTCTCGGGCGAGGATTGAATTACTTGCCATATTCGCAATAGTGCAATTGACTGCGCATATGCAGGCAGCAATATCTGACCACACGAAGTCGCCAAAATTGAAAAGCCCGGCATTTGCCGGGCTTTTTGTTGCCAAGGCTTTCCGTTGCCTATGCGGCCCTCGCCTGTTTTTCCGCCGCGGCGGTATCGCCTTGTGGGGTGAACGGCGTGAAAATGGTTGCTTTTACCCAAAAACTCGTATGGCCCACGACGCGAACAGGGACTAAGATTAAGCGGTTGATTGAAACCCGCCGGCGGGGCCATCATTTCTGGCTTGTCGGCAAAGGTTCGGCGCGGCATTCGCTTGAGGTCCGCTCTTGCCGTCGCCGCCCGCCGAATAGTGTCGCGGACAATATTGAAGGGCGAGGTTTTGGTGCTGAGCGAAAAAGCTTTCCGGTTATCGCGGGATTGGGTTGACGGCGTCGCGCGCACGATCGCGGCATTGCCGCCTTTGGCCGCTCGAGTTGTGGCCGCCAAAGATCCACGCCGGGACGGCGACGGCGGTTCTGGGCCAGGCACGGTTGTCATCACGCGCCCGAAGACCCAAATCCGGCATCCGAGCATGTACCGCGTCTTGCTCCTGAACGACGATTACACGCCGATGGAGTTTGTTGTTTCCGTGTTGAAAAAATATTTCAATAAGGGTCCGGAAGAGGCGAAGCGGATCATGCTACATGTACATCAACATGGGGTCGGCGAATGCGGTGTCTTTACTTACGAAATCGCCGAGACGAAGGTTACGCAGGTCATGGATCACGCCCGCAAGCATCAGCACCCCCTGCAGTGCATCATGGAAAAAAAATGAGAGGTTGGAGCCAATGCCGTCCTTCTCCCGCAATCTCGAACAATCGCTGCACCGGGCCTTGGCAATCGCCAACGAGCGGCGTCACGAATATGCCACGCTCGAACATCTGCTGTTCAGTTTGACCGACGACGGGGACGCCGCCGCGGTCCTGCGCGCCTGTTCGGTCGATCTTGATCTGTTGAAAAAGAATCTTCGCGAATACATCGACCAGGAGCTGGACAATCTGGTGAGCGATGACCGGGAGGATGCCAAGCCGACGGCGGGATTTCAACGCGTCATCCAGCGGGCGGTCATTCATGTTCAGTCTTCGGGGCGGGAAGAAGTCACCGGCGCCAATGTGCTCGTCGCGATTTTTGCCGAACGCGAGAGCCACGCCGCCTATTTCCTGCAAGAGCAGGACATGACCAGGTACGACGCGGTCAATTACATCAGCCACGGAATAGCCAAGCGACCGGGCCTTTCCGATTCTCGGAGGGTCCCGCGCGGCACCGACGAGGAGGCCGAGGCGCGCGAAGCAAAGGACGCCAAGGAAAACGGCGAGTCGAAGAAAAAGGAAGGTGCGCTGGATGCCTACTGCATCAACCTCAACAAGAAGGCGCGGGATGGACGGATCGATCCTCTGATCGGGCGCGAGGCGGAAGTCCAGCGCACCATTCAGGTCCTGTGCCGTCGCCACAAGAACAACCCTCTGCTGGTCGGAGATCCGGGCGTCGGCAAGACGGCGATCGCCGAAGGTCTCGCTCGCAAGATCGTCATGGGCGATGTGCCGGAAGTCCTCGCCGAGGCGACAGTTTTCGCGCTCGACATGGGTACGCTTCTCGCGGGCACTCGCTACCGGGGCGATTTCGAGGAGCGCCTGAAACAAGTGATGAAGGAAATCGAAAATCACAAAAAGGCTATTCTTTTCATCGACGAGATTCACACTGTGATCGGAGCCGGGGCAACGTCGGGCGGTGCCATGGATGCGTCGAATCTTTTGAAGCCCGCCCTGGCGCAAGGCGCGCTGCGCTGCATCGGTTCGACGACCTACAAGGAATACCGGCAATATTTCGAAAAGGATCGCGCCCTCGTGCGCCGCTTCCAGAAGATCGATATCAACGAACCCTCGATTTCCGACGCTGTCGAAATCATGAAGGGGCTGAAACCCTATTTCGAGGAGTTCCACAAGCTTCGCTACACCAATGAAGCTGTAAAGGCGGCAGTGGAACTTTCGGCGCGCTACATCAATGACCGCAAATTGCCAGACAAGGCGATCGACGTGATCGACGAGACTGGGGCCAGCCAAATGCTGCTCCCGGAATCGAAACGGAAAAAAACAATTGGCATCAAGGAAATCGAGACGACCATCGCGACGATGGCGCGAATTCCTCCCAAGACCGTTTCCAAGGACGACGCCGAGGTTCTCGAACATCTGACCGAGACGCTGGAGCGCGTCGTCTACGGCCAGAACGAGGCGATCGCGGCATTGACCGCCGCGATCAAACTCGCCCGCGCCGGGTTGCGCGACGGCGAGAAGCCCATCGGAAGCTATCTCTTCTCCGGGCCGACTGGAGTTGGCAAAACCGAGGCCGCCCGTCAGCTCGCGGTCAGCCTCGGCGTCGAGCTCATCCGCTTCGACATGTCAGAATATATGGAGCGTCACACCGTATCAAGGCTTATCGGCGCGCCTCCGGGCTATGTCGGCTTCGATCAGGGAGGACTGCTTACCGATGCGATTGATCAGCATCCCCATTGTGTTCTGCTGCTCGACGAGATCGAAAAGGCGCATCCCGATCTCTATAATATTCTCCTGCAGGTCATGGATCACGGCAAACTCACAGATCACAGCGGCAAACCGATCGATTTTCGTAATGTCATCTTGATCATGACGACGAATGCCGGCGCTTCCGACATGCAGCGCGCCGCTTACGGATTCACCCGCACGAAGCGCGAAGGCGAGGATTTGGAGGCGATCAACCGGATGTTCGCGCCGGAATTCCGCAACCGTCTCGACGCGGTCGTGACATTCAGGCATCTGCCTGCCGAGGTCATCGCCAAGGTCGTCGACAAATTCATCATGCAGCTCGAGGCCCAGCTCGCCGACCGCAATGTCGCGATCGAACTCACTGACGAGGCGCGCAATTGGCTGGTCGAACATGGTTACGACGAGCAAATGGGCGCGCGGCCGATGGCGCGCGTGATCCAATCTGCGATCAAGACGCCGCTTGCCGATGAAGTGCTGTTTGGCCGCTTGAAAAACGGAGGGACGGTGCGGGTTGTCGTCACCGCGGAAGACGACGGCATCACCAAATTGGGCTTTGTCTTTCCCGAAGGCCCGGTGTTGCCGCGCCCAGAGCGCGACATCGTCGAAGCTGGCAAAAAACGCGTGCGGCCGGAACCAGAAGTGCGCCGCGCGAAACGCCGCCTCAAGGGCGAGGGGGGAGACGACGAGCCAGACGAGGACACGCCGAGCGGCGACGAGACCGAAACCGTTGGCAGAGATGAGGAGCCAGATCTGCAGCGCTGACGCTGGTGGAATGTGCGAAATTGCTGGGCAGCGGAGGGTAATCTTCCCGGCAGGTGCGGCTTTACATCACCTTATGCCTTCAAAATGCCTTCAAGACACCGGGTTTGCAAAGATCAGGTCCACTTCGTTCATGCCGGGGTTGGACTAGTCCGGTCGAACATAAAGGCGCTCGCGGAGAAATAGAGATGGCCGACATTGTGCTCATCACTCCCCGTTTTGAGGCGAGCTATTGGGGCATGGAGCACGCCCTTCAGCTATTTGCCAAGCTTGGCAAGCGCGCCAATATGCCGGTTTCAGCCCTGCCCTTGCTTGCGGCTCTGACGCCCGACGAGCACAAAATCACTTTGATCGATGAGAATGTCGAAGAAATCGATTTTGCTCTTTGTGCCAAGGCCGACATCGTCGGCGTTACAGGAATGACGGTGCAGAGATTCCGGATGACGGAAATTCTTAAGGAATTGAAAGGCCGGGGCTGCTTTACAGTCGTCGGCGGTCCGTGGGTCAGCGTGCAGGAGGATTATTTCGGCGCGTTGGCCGATGCCATTTTCGTGGGGGAAGCCGAAGAGACCTGGCCGCAATTTCTTGCCGATTGGGCGGAACGGAAACATGTCATGCGCTATGAGCAGGCGGAGCGCACCGACATGAGCAAGGTACCGCCGCCTCGCTACGACCTTTTGAAGATGAACCATTATGTCGTCGCTCCGGTCCAGTTCTCGCGCGGCTGCCCATTCACCTGCGAATTTTGCGACATCATTGTAACCTTCGGCCGGCGTCCGCGTCTCAAGACGATACCTCAGATTATTGCCGAACTGGAGGCGATTCGCCGTACCCGATCTGTGAATGCCGCCTTCATCGTCGATGACAATCTGATCGGCAACAAAAAAGCGATCAAACAGGTTTTACGCGAAGTGATCGTCTGGCAGAAGACGCATGATTATCCGATGACTTTTTTTACCGAAGCTTCGCTCGACCTAGCAGACGACGCGGAGCTCCTAACTCTCATGGACGAGGCAAATGTCCGTTCTGTCTTTGTCGGGATCGAAACCCCGAACGAGGATTCACTGCGTGAAACCGGAAAGCTGCAAAACCTTCGCGGTAAGAACCGCACCATGGCTGAAAAGGTCCACGCCATCCAGGCCTACGGAATCGAGGTTTGGAGCGGGATGATCGTCGGTTTCGACAATGACGGCCCCGACATTTTCGACCGGCAGATCCGTTTCGTCGAGCAAGCCCGCGTCGTTCATACCTCAGTCGGAATGCTCTCCGCGATCCCTAAGACGCCCCTTTATGACAGGCTGGCCAAAGAGGACAGGATCGATCCTGCAGATCGCGCGCCTTACGGAACGAATGTCATTCCTCTCGGTATGGACCGCGACACCTTGCGGGAAGGATATTTGCGGGTCCTGCGCGCTCTTTACAATCCGAATGCCTATTTCGCTCGGTTGGATTTCGCTCTATCTCGAAGGCGGCCTGGGAGCAAGCACCTCCCGTGATGCACTATTGCGACGGCAACCTGTCCGCCGGTTCGTCCTCAAATTGGAAGCGCTGATTTACCTTGGCGTCATCTTTGTCAGGCTGCAGACCGCCGTCGAGGAAGCCGATCTTCGCCGCCATTACCGTCGCGCCATTTTCAAAGTGCTGCAGCGGCGTCCCGATCCGTTTGTGCTGCAAGCCTATGCCTTGAAGGCGGTCTTTCATTATCATTATCATAAGCTCATCTCGGTGATGGGTGCCGACGGACATTTGCTCAATATTTTCTGATTGTTGAGTCGCTGATTTTGCCGCGCGGTAAAGGATGACAATTTTTGTTTGTGCGGCATCGTCAATAGGTGCTCAGTCCGATTCAATCGCCGCCGCGATTTTCTTGGCAAAGCCGTCGAGCAATTCGGGTTTTTCCTGCGCACCCGAGTGCGGACGTAGCTCCACGTCGTTCCAACGCGGAAGGACGTGGAAATGCAGATGGAACACGACCTGGCCGCCGGCCGGCTCGTTGTATTGAAGAATCGTGATCCCATCCGCGTCGAGCGCCGATTTGACGGCAAGCGCGATTTTTTGCACGCGCGCGATGAGCTTACCTAGAATTCGCCGGATCGGCGTCGAGGATATTGCGCGAAGGCGCTTTGGGTAGGACCAGCACATGGCCGTCCGCGCGGGGCATGATGTCCATGAAGGCCAAAGCCACATCGTCGTCATAGACCCTATGGCACGGCAATTCGCCGCGCAGGATTTTCGCGAAAATATTTGTCTCGTCATAGGCCGGTGCAGGCATCGGTGCGCTCCTTCATGGGTTCGATATTCGATGTGAACCGTGCCCGGAATAAATCAAAACCCCTTTTTGAAGGGTTCGAGTTCGCCATAGTCGCGGAGCGCCTCGTCGATATGCATGCGCTCTCTTTGGAGATATTCGTCGATTGCCCTCGCAAATCGCTTGTCCCCTATGTCGTGCGCCGAAAATGTTGCGACCGCGCGATAGCCCCGCGCTAGCTTATGTTCTCCTTGCGCGCCCGCTTCGACCCGCGATAGGCCATTCGCAATCGCGAACTCGATTGCCCGATAATAGCAGATCTCGAAATGCAGGAAGGGGTGATCCTCGATGGCCCCCCAATTGCGCCCGTAGAGCGCGTCCCGCCCTAGAAAATTAACCGCGCCCGCGATGTAGTGGCCGTTGCGCTTGGCCATGACGAGGAGAATATGATCGCGTATCGAAGCGCCCACTTGCGAAAAAAAAGCTCGGTTGAGATAGGGCATCCCCCATTTGCGCGCGCCGGTATCCATGTAGAAAAGGAAAAATGCGTCCCAATGGGTTTCCGAAATATCGGCGCCGGTAAGGAGTTCGATCTCGATGCCAGGGCCGAGCGCGTCCTTGCGTTCGCGGCGGATCATCTTTCGTTTGCGCGAAGAAAGATCGGCCAGGAAGGCGTCGAAATCCACGTAACCCTTGTTGATGAAATGAAATTGCTGGCCGGTGCGTTGGAGAAAACCACAAGCGCCTAGCGTCTCCCATTCCGTGCGCGTGGGAAAAGTGATGTGGAGCGACGAGGCTCCGGCTTTGTCGCGCAGCGAGCGAAGTGCGGCAATCAGCGTTTGCCGCGCTGCTTCGCCGTGTCCTGGCGCAATCAGCAGCCTTCGGCCAGTGACCGGTGTAAACGGCACGGCGACTTGCAACTTTGGATAATAGGGCAGTCCCGCGCGGTGATAGGCATCGGCCCAGCCATGATCGAAGACGTACTCGCCCATGGAATGGGTTTTTATATAGGCCGGCGCGGCGGCGGCGAGACGGCCGCCCGCGTCCTTGACAAGAACATGCGCACTGGTCCAGCCGGCTTTCGAGCCAATCGACTTCGACGTCTCAAGCGCCGTCAAGAACGCATGGCTAATAAAAGGGTTGAACCGCTCGGCTTCATACGGGTCTACACCGGGCGCAAGTGCTGGACCGAGCTCACCTGGTCCATTCGGGTTCGCGTCCGGATTGGCGCAAGCGTCCCACTGCGCGGCGTCGATCTCGCGCATCGATTGCGCGACATGGACCGTGTAGGGCGAAGGCATTGCAGGACCCTGGGGCGCGGAACCTGGTTTTAGCTTACCGCGGCCTCCGCTGGCGGCAAATCCACCGCGACCGTGAAGGTTAGGCCGCGATGGCCGGCTTGCGTCCGAAAACCCGCTGCCAGAACGTGCGTTTAGCCTCGGCCGCCTCTTTGTTCCGCTGGTCGGACAGGAGTTTTACCGCGCCGGTCTGGTCCTCGAGCAATTTCAGGAGCCGGACCCGCTCTTCCTGCCAGTTCTCGGTAAGCCTGTGGCGGTCTTCGCGAATCTGCGCGCGGTCGGATTCGAGGTCCGCGATGCGGCGATCTTTTTCCGCGACGAGACTCTTCAATCCGGCGAGCTGGAATTCGAATTTCGCCGAATAGGGCGTGGTTTCCGCGCTGGCCTCGCCCGGTTGCCAATCGTTCGATGAGGGTTCATCCGCATCGGTTTTCGTGGTTTTCGGATACACCCGAAAAAGTTCGGCCGGATCGATCTTGTAGCCGTCCGTATTTTTTTCCCGGTAGGATAACTTGCCGGAAGACAAGGCCTTCGAGATGGTGGATTTGGCGACGCCCGCCTCTCTGGCGGCTTGTCCGAGCGAGAGATACATGTGGTTTCCGATCGTTTTCGTGGGAGTTTGGCAACTATTTCGTGAAACATTTAAGAAAACTTTAAGCGCGAATCGAAAAAAGCGGGGGACGTGCTAAAGCGGCCGCGCTTTGTTGAAAGCCAAGGCCGATTGGTGAAGCATCAATCTTGTCCGGTTGGGGCGGAACATCTTACCAAAATGTTTCACGTGAAACATTTTGGTAAGGTCGAGGCCGAAAATCTTACAAGGTGCAAGACAAAAGCGCTTCTTGTCTTGGTCCAATTGACAGGAACGTTTGTCTTTTGCCGCAATTCAGGGCGAGACGAACCGAGGTTTGCGCCACCACGGCAATTCTCATGAGAAAGAGACAGACGGCGATGGGGGATGACGCGGAACGACGAGGAGAGCCGGGCAGGGGAGCCAGAGCCGGCGAAGAAGAAGGCCGAGGAGAATGAGTGGTATCTGTTGGCGACGCTCTATGATCGACCTGGTGTTAGGCGACCAGTCGAAAATCGAAACGCTTGGAACCAGTACTTTGCGGCAAATCTCGACGACGAAACGCGGGCGAAGCTCATCAAGGAAGAGCGGTACACCAAGGAAGAACTGACGCCCTTTTCGTCAGAAGATTTGCAGAAGATCGAAAAGGATTTCGGGGTACGTGCAAGGACCCCTCGCGGAAGCCTCCCAAAAGCGATTGGCTCATCAATTTCAAGGATATTCAATTCGATGAAGGGGTCAGGTTCGAAAAATTTCTTTTCACTGACTGCTCGTTCGAGGGGGCGGTTTTCTCCAGCGCGCGCTTCGACAAAGCCACATTCTCCCGATCGATCAACTTCAAGAAAGCGACGTTCCATGGTCAGGCCGATTTCACTGGCGCAACCTTCCGCGAAACTTTCCCTCTGGGAGCGCAAACGGATTTTTCTGGCGCAAAGTTCCTTTTTAAGGCTTCTTTCGATGGCGCTGCTTTTTCCGGGAATGTTCACTTTGACGGCACGATATTCTCGGATGAGACCGAATTCTTGGCAGCGACTTTCTCAGGAATCGTCTCCTTCGCGAGCGTGACATTCTCCGGAAAGGCCCAATTCAATGGCGCGACGTTCACTTGGGTCAAGTTTGATGGCAGGGCAACGTTTGAGAAGGATGTGTTTTTCGATGGCGCTAGTTTCAGAGGGGAAACGGACTTTAAGAATGCAATATTTGCTGCGCAGAGCACATTCGTCAACGCGAAGATGAAATACGATACTTCATTCGAGGGCGCGACATTTAAAGAGGCGCCTCCTCATTTCTTCGGAGCAAAGCTTCATCAGGGCACTGTCTGGCGCGGAATCAAACCGTGGCCGCTGCCCAAAGACGAAAAAGATGCTGGAGCGTTCATTGACGCTTACGCCTGTCTAAAGCTCGAAATGGACCGGCTGAAAAAGCACGAGGACGAGCTCGATTTCTTTGCCCTCGAATTGCAGTCGCGCCGCGTGCTGCTCGGTCGATGGTGGGGCCTGCCGATCTGCCTTTATGGGGTTCTCTCAGACTACGGCCGCAGCTACGGCTGGCCGCTATTTTGGCTTTCCGTGGTCGTCGTCTTTTGGGGGGCAATTTTCCGGCACTTCGGCGCATTCCCGATTGGCGAAGCGTTTGGCCTCAGTTTCGCCAACACGCTCAACCTATTCGGCTTCCGCAAGGATTTTTTCCCTTAACTCCCTTAATTGTCTGCCCTGGGGGCTCGATTTCGCTGGCCGCCCTCCAAACCATCCTCGGCACAACTCTCCTCTTCCTCTTCGGCCTTGGCATCCGCAACAAATTCCGCATGAAATGAGCCCGCGCGAGCGAGCATCTGCATCGTTCGCCCCATGCGGACCCTCACTCAGCCTCGTAAACCACCTCGCCTGCGACCATGGTGAGTTTTACCTTGCCCTCCATGCGGGCCTCGTCGAAGGGCGTGTTCTTGCAGCGCGAGTGCAGTTTTGCCGGATCGACGACAAAAGGTTCATCGGGGTCGAAACGGATCAAATCCGCCGGCGCGCCGATCTTGAGCCTTCCTTGCGGCAGACCGAGGATCTCGGCCGGCCGGATGGTCATCGCGGCAATAAGACGCGCGAGCGGAATTTCGCCCGAATGAACAAGCCGCAGGCCCGCCGAGAGCATCGTCTCCAGGCCGATCGCGCCTTCTTCCGCCTCGGTGAACGGCAGGCGTTTGGTTTCGACATCCTGCGGGTTGTGGTCCGAAACCACGGCGTCGATGAGGCCCAATTCTACGGCCGCGGCGAGCGCGCGCCGCTCGTCCTCGTGGCGCAACGGCGGCGCGAGTTTTAAAAACGTGCGGTAATCGCCGATGTCGTTTTCGTTGAGGGTCAGATGGTTGATCGAGGTGGCGCAGGTGACACTCAGGCCGTCGGCCTTGGCTTTGGCGATTATGTCCAGGGAAAGCGCCGTGGTGACGAGTGCGGCATGGTAGCGCGCGCCCGTGAGCCTCACGAGCCTGATGTCGCGATCGAGCATGATCGCCTCTGCCTCGCGCGGGATTCCGGCAAGGCCGAGGCGCGAGGCGAATTCGCCTTCGTTCATCACGCCCTCGCCCGCGAGATCGCGGTCTTCCGCGTAGTGGATGACGAGCGCATCGAAATCGCGGGCGTATTGCATGACGCGGCGCATGACACGCGCGTTGCGGATCGCGCGCGCGCCATCGCTGAAAGCCACCGCGCCCGCCTGTTGCAGCAGACCGATCTCGGCGATTTCCGCGCCGTTAAGGCCAGCCGTCAGGGCCGCCAAGGGAAGCAAGCGCACGCGGCCGGTATCGCGCGCGCGGCGCAGCAGAAAATCGACCACCGCCGCCTCGTCAACCGGAGGGTTGGTATCGGGGCGGGCAACGATCGTCGTGACGCCGCCCGCCGCCGCCGCGGCAGTCGCGGTCGCGATCGTCTCGCGATGCTCGGCGCCGGGCTCGCCGATAAACGCCCACATGTCGATGAGGCCGGGCGCCACGCAATCGCCGCCGCAATCGAGGACGCGCGCGTGCGCGGGGAGATTTGCGGCCATTACAGTGGCGCCAAAATCGCGGATAACGCCATCGACGACAAGGACACCGCCCTTGGTTTCCCGGAGGTGCGCCGGATCGATCAGCCGCGCATTGACGAGCGCAACCGGCTGGTGGGCAATCGCAGAGGTGGAGGAACTGTCCACTTGAAACTCGCTTTCAGCCATTGGGCAAATGCTGCGCCAGGGCCTCCAACACGGCGATCCGCACCGCGACGCCCATCTCGACCTGCTCGCGGATGAGGCTCCTCGGCCCGTCGGCGACGGCGGAATCGATCTCGACGCCGCGGTTGATCGGTCCTGGGTGCATCACCAGCGCGTCCGGCTTGGCGTAGCGAAGCTTTGCCTCGTCGAGGCCGAAAAAGCGGAAATATTCCTTGGCCGAGGGGACATAGCCGCCCTGCATCCGCTCGCGCTGCAGGCGCAGCATCATCACGATATCGGCGCCGTCGAGCCCGGCGCGCATGTCGCGGAAAACCTCGACACCCATGCGCGCGATTCCCGGCGGCAGCAGCGTCGATGGCCCAACCACGCGCACCCGCGCGCCGAGCGCGGCAGAGCAGCAAAATATTGGAGCGCGCCACGCGCGAATGCAGGATGTCGCCGCAGATCGCGACCGTGAGACCTGCGATCCTGCCCTTGTTGCGCCGGATGGTGAGCGCGTCGAGCAGCGCCTGGGTTGGATGCTCATGCGCGCCATCGCCCGCGTTGACGACGGCGCAATCGACCTTTTTTGCGAGCAGATGCACCGCGCCGGCCTGGGCATGGCGCACCACGATGATGTCGGGCCGCATCGCGTTCAGCGTCATCGCCGTATCGATCAGCGTCTCGCCCTTTTTGACGCTCGAAGTCGCGACCGCCATGTTCATGACGTCGGCGCCAAGACGCTTGCCGGCCAGTTCGAAGGACGATTGGGTCCTTGTCGAAGCCTCGAAGAAGAGGTTGATCAACGTCCGCCCGCGCAAGGTCGAGCGCTTTTTCTCGACCTGGCGGGACACTTCAATTGCCGCCTCGGAAAGATCGAGGAGAAAGTTGATGTCTGGCGCGGAAAGCCCTTCGATCCCGAGCAGATGCCGGTGCGGAAATACGGGCTCTTTCGCCAGGTTGACCATCGGCCCTGTTCTATAGGACGGGAACCGGCCCTGTCACGATAGTTGGCGAAGATGGGCGCGATCCACCCACATTAGTTTTCGGCTGGTCAGGCGTTTCCACAGGCCCCGGAGGGGCGCGGGAATATCCAAGCGATCCTGGGCGTGCTATGGATTTCACCTCAAGATTGCCTTTTTGGGGCCCCCTTCAGTAGATCGTGAAACGAATCACTGTTGCATTTTCCGGCGAGAACCGGTTCAAGCGCTGCTGGGAAACGCTCATATCGAAAATCGGAACGCCATGAAAACCATGTGGAAGAGCATTTTGGCCGCGGCGGCGGTTATACCGGTCGCGGGTGCCGCATTTGCGCAGAATAAACCGATAACGTGCTGGTATAACGACCATGCCGATTTCACGTCGGCCGATAGCGCTCCGGCCGGCGCAACGATCGGGAGCGTCGTGAAGGCCTCCAGCGGCGACAAGACTTATTCCTACACGATCTCGGCGCGAGACGGCATGGCTTGCCCGGTCCAGCTTCCGCTCTCCACGTCAACGGCCCTCACGGTTGCGCTTGTCCGGCAGGACGACGGCAACTGTACCAACGATAACGTCGCCGACACTGGTTCAGCCGCCGTCGTGGGGTCCGTGACGGTTTTTCCCGAGACGAGCACCACATCCACGGCCGCCATACGCCTTGCGGGCGCATCTCCCAACACGAGCTACCGTATTTTCCTAAAATGCTTCCGCCAGCTTGGGACTCATCCGGACCGACGCCAGCGGCAACGCCGGACGAACCGTCGACTTTCCAACCGACGCGGGTGGTGCGGTCATCGCGTTCGAAATTTCTCCAGACGGGGCGCCGCCGGGCACCAAGCTGCAGAGCCTCGCTATTAAAAAGTAAAATTGCACCGGCCAAGTGGGCGTGTGCTGCCCTGTCTGGTTTTGTAACCCGATATTGCTTGGAACGCCCGGCTCACGCCCCTTCCGGCAAATGGGTAAGAGAAGCCACGAGCTTTGCAAATCGCAGAGGCTTGGCCGATGCGATACTCTGGCTTGGCCAAGACTCTTTGAAGCAAAATGGTCCAACGCGCCTGACACTTTCTTCCCCGATTTGACTATAGGTCCGCGCTCCCGCATTCTCTCGCACGTCAAGTTCAGTTAAGCTCATGCTCTTGGCTTGCCGGAGCAGAAGCGGCCGTTCGATTTTTTTGATTATTTGCAGGCTTTTGCACGCGCCGGAATTGACAGAACCATTGGCAAAACGAGGAAGCATTGCATGAATGTCGTCATCGTCGAGTCGCCGGCGAAGGCCAAAACGATCAGCAAATACCTTGGGAAGGGCTATGAAGTTCATGCTTCCTATGGCCACGTTCGCGATTTGCCGGCGAAGGATGGCTCGGTCGATCCGGACGGCGATTTCGCCATGCTTTGGGATGTCGATTCCAAATCGGCCAAACGGCTGGCGGAAATCGCCAAGGCGGTGAAGGGCGCCAGCCGGATTATTCTCGCCACCGACCCCGACCGCGAAGGCGAAGCGATTTCCTGGCACGTCCTCGAAGTGTTAAAGGCCAAAAAAGTCCTCGGGACGAAACCCGTGCAGCGGGTCGTGTTTAACGCAGTCACCAAATCCGCGATCCTCGAGGCCATCAATCATCCGCGCGAGATCGACGCCGCGCTCGTCGATGCCTATCTCGCCCGCCGCGCGCTCGATTATCTCGTCGGGTTCAATCTTTCGCCGGTGCTATGGCGCAAATTGCCTGGCGCCCGCTCGGCAGGGCGGGTGCAATCCGTAACCTTGCGCTTGGTTTGCGACCGCGAACTCGAGATCGAAAAATTCGTAGCGCGCGAATATTGGTCAATCACTGCGCATTTGAAGACCGCGGCCGGGGCGCCATTCGTTGCCCGGCTCGTGGGGGCCGACGGCCAGAAGATCAACCGGCTCGACATAGGCTCGGAGGCAGAAGCAGCAGCCTTTAAGGCGGCTCTCAATACTGCCAAATTCTCTGTGGCCGGCATCGAGGCCAAGCCCGCCAAACGGCATCCGCCGCCGCCATTCACGACCTCGACCCTCCAGCAGGAAGCCTCCCGCAAGCTCGGCTTTGCGCCAGCGCGGACGATGCAGCTCGCCCAGCGGCTTTATGAAGGCGCCGAGATTGACGGCGAGACGGTGGGTCTCATCACTTATATGCGCACCGACGGCGTCGATCTCGCGCCGGAGGCGATCACGAGTGCGCGCAATGTTATCGGCAAGGAGTTTGGTGCCAATTATGTCCCTAAGGTGCCGCGGAAATATACGGTGAAAGCCAAGAATGCGCAGGAAGCGCATGAAGCAATCCGCCCGACCGATATCGCCCGCTTACCAAAACATGTCTCTCGCGACCTCGAACAGGACCAGAGGCGGCTTTACGAGCTTATTTGGACGCGCACCGTCGCGAGCCAAATGGAATCCGCCGAACTCGAACGCACCACGGCCGATATCGTGGCGCATGCCGGCACGCGCACGATCGATCTTCGGGCGACCGGGCAGGTTGTCCGCTTCGACGGCTTTTTGAAGCTTTATCAGGAAGGCCGCGACGACGAAGAGGACGAAGAGGGGGGCCGTCTGCCCGCGATGGCCAAGGGCTATGCGCTCGCTAAGGACAAAATCGAGGCGGACCAGCATTTCACCGAGCCGCCGCCACGCTTCACCGAGGCGACGCTCATCAAACGCATGGAGGAGCTTGGCATCGGCCGGCCTTCGACCTATGCCTCGACCCTCGCGGTTTTGCGCGAGCGGGACTACGTTCGCCTCGACAAGAAGCGACTAATCCCCGAAGACAAGGGCCGTCTCGTGACAGCTTTCCTGGAGAGTTTTTTCACCCGCTACGTTGGCTATGATTTTACCGCCGCACTTGAGGAGAAACTCGACCTCGTCTCCAACCATGAACTCGACTGGAAGCAGGTGCTGCGTGATTTTTGGGTGGATTTTTCCGGCGCGCTTGCGGGCATCAAGGACCTCCGCACGACGCAAGTTTTGGACAGTCTAAATGAGCTACTTGGTCCGCATATTTTCCCCGCCAAGGAAGACGGCTCGAACCCGCGCGCGTGTCCGTCCTGCGGCACCGGCCAGCTGTCGCTGAAACTCGGCAAATTCGGCGCCTTCATTGGCTGCTCGAATTATCCCGAATGCAAATTCACTCGCACCTTGGCGAACACCAGCGCAGATAACTCCGGCAATGGCGAGCGGGCGGGCGCCGCGATCTTGGGCAAGGACCCAGCGACGGGGGATGAGATTTCCGTGCGCGACGGCCGGTTTGGCACCTACGTGCAGCAAGGCGAGGGCGAAAAACCAAAGCGGGTCTCGTTGCCCAAAAACATCGATTCCAGCGAACTCACTCTGGCCCAGGCTCTCGGCCTGCTTTCCCTGCCGCGCGAGATCGCCAAACATCCTGAGACGAAGGAACCAATCCTGGCCGGGATCGGCCGCTTCGGTCCCTATGTCCAGCACCGCAAAACCTACGCGAGCATCGGCAAGGACGACGATATTCTGAGCATCGGCGGAAATCGCGCAATCGACCTCATCGTCGCCAAGGAAAGCGGATTGACCGGACGGCGTTTCGGCGACTCCGCGAGCGCGCCTGTGCGGGGGCTCGGGCAACACCCCGATGGGGGCGAGGTCGTGGTCAAGGCCGGGAGGTACGGCCCCTATGTTAATTATGGCAAAATCAACGCGACATTGCCGCCCGATGCCGACGCCACCACCTTGACACTTGAAGCGGCTCTCGCGCTTGTCGCCGCGAAAGCGGCGGGGCAGGGGGGGAATGGCGCAATCCAGGGCCGCCTGCTTGGTGAGCATCCTTCGGGAGGAGCGGTCACCGTGCGCGCGGGGCGGTTCGGGCCCTATGTCAATCGCGGCAAGACCAATGCGACCTTGAAAGGCGGCATGTCGCCCGAGACCATCACACTTGAAGAAGCGATCCGTTTGATCGAGGATAAGGGGGCAGCGGGCACAAGAACGCGAGCCAAAAAAACCAAGCGGGCCGCGCCGAGCCCAGCCGCGGCAAAAACAACCATGGCTAAATCAACCGCGCACAAGACAGCGACAAAGGCGGCGGCGGCGCCACGAAAAGCGGCCGCTAAGCCAGCAGTGCAGAAGTTACAAAAGGCTAATCGCGTGTGAAAAAAGTTGCGGTCGCGAGCGCATCCGACCAGGATAGATCCGAAGTTATGCAGGCGTCGCACGAAGGGTGCGACAAAGGGCTACCGTCGCGCGAAGAAATTCTGGCCTTCATCGCACGCGAGCGCGAGGCCTTGGGCGGCAAGGCACCAGAAAAAATTGGCAAACGGGAAATCGCCCGGGCTTTCAATGTCAGGGGGCACGCGAGGATCGCTCTTAAACGCATCCTGAAAGACCTCGAAGCCGATGGCGCCATCGAAAGGCGGCGCAAAAGCTTGCATAAGCCGGGCCTCCTGCCGGGGGTCGTATTGGCCGAAATGATTGCGCGCGACCGCGACGGCGATCTCCTCGCCGCGCCCGCCGAATGGGACACGGGCCAAGGACCCGCGCCGCAAATTCTAGTCATGGCCCGGCCCAAGCAAAAAATGGGACCGCCCGCGCCCGCCCCCGGCGACCGCGCCCTGATGCGGGTAGAACTTGCGCAAGGCGCCGAACCAGGCGACCCCCCCTACACCGGGCGCGTCATAAAACTTTTGCCGCGCGCGAAAACGCAAGTGCTCGGAATTTTTCGCGCGGATCCGCGCGGCGGTGGTCGTATCGTGCCGATCGACAAGAAAAACGTAAATCGCGGTGAACTTTGTGTCGGACCGGGCGACGAGGGCCCGGCGCGCGACGGCGATCTCGTGGCCGTCGAGGTCTTGCGCACGTCCCGTCTTGGTCTTCCCACGGCAAAAATCCGCGAAAGGCTCGGCGCCGTCGACAACGAAAAAGCAATCAGCCTCATTGCCATCCACGCACACCAGATTCCGCATGTCTTTGGCCCAGAGGTCATTGCTCAAGCCGAGCAGGCGAGACACGCAAGCATGGCGCACCGCGAGGATTGGCGCGCGATCCCGCTCGTGACCATCGACCCGGTGGATGCCAAGGATCACGACGACGCGGTTCACGCGGAGCGCGACCCCGATCCAGCCAATCCCGGCGGCTTTATTTTGTGCGTCGCCATCGCCGATGTCGCCGCCTATGTGCGCCCCGGCGGCGCGCTCGATCGCGAGGCGCAGGATCGCGGCAATTCGGTCTATTTTCCCGATCGTGTGGTGCCGATGCTGCCGGAGCGGATTTCCAACGACCTCTGTTCGCTGCGCCCAGGTGAGGATCGCCCGGCGCTTGCCGCCCGCATTGTCATCTCCGCCGAGGGCCATAAGTTAAATCATACGTTTCATCGGGTCATGATGCGCTCGGCGGCGAAACTCACCTATGCGCAGACGCAGGCGGCAATCGACCATGAACCGGACGAGGCGACGGTCCCGCTCCATGCCGCTGTCCTTGTGCCGCTTTACGAGGCCTATGCCGCGCTCAAAATCGCGCGCGACAAACGCGGACCGCTCGATCTCGATCTTCCCGAGCGCAAGATCACCCTCGACGAAAAGGGCGCGGTGAAATCCATCGCGATCCCGCCAAGGCTCGACTCGCATCGCCTTATCGAGGAATTCATGATCCTCGCCAACGTGGCGGCGGCCGAGGTGCTAGAGGCGAAACAACAGGTTTTCATTTATCGGGTGCATGATGAGCCCTCACTCGAAAAGCTCAACAATCTTGCCGAATTCCTCGCCTCGATCGGGATCAAGTTTGGCAAGGGCCAGGTTCTTCGCGCCGCGCAATTCAATGGGATTCTCGCCCGCGTGAAAGGCACGGATAATGAGCATCTCGTCAACGAAGTCGTGCTGCGCACCCAGGCGCAAGCCGAATATGCAATCGAAAATTACGGTCATTTCGGCCTCAATCTGCGCCGCTACGCGCATTTCACCTCGCCGATCCGGCGTTACGCCGATCTCATTGTCCACCGCGCCCTGATCTCAGCGTTGGATCTCGGGCCCGACGGCTTGGCCTCGATCGGCAACGAGGAACTGGCCGAAATCGCGGCCAAAATCTCCGCCGCCGAGCGCCGGGCCATGGCCGCCGAACGCGAGACATCCGAGCGCCTGATCGCAGCCCATCTCGCGGACCAGATCGGGGCGGCTTTCCAAGGCCGCATTTCGGGCGCGACCAGCGCCGGGCTTTTCGTCAAGCTCGACGAGACCGGCGCCGATGGCTTCATTCCCGCGGCCATGCTCGGCGACGATTATTTCCGGCATGACCCGGCGCGCCACGCCTTGATCGGCTCGCGTACCGGCCAAATGCATCGGCTGGGCGACATCGTAACAGTCCGGCTCGTGGAAGCCGCGCCGCTCGCTGGTGCGCTTCGCTTCGAGCTCTTGAGCGAAACCGCCCCACGCCAAAGGCGGCCAGGTCCCGCGAAGGGCAAGCGGGCGGCGCGCCGGGAAGGCCGGCCCAATTTCGGATCGCCACATGCGCGGCAAGCTGATAGGGGAGCTGCGAAACGTTAAGCGAGTTGCTTGTCGCCGGTCCTTGGACGGAGAGAACCATGTCCGCCCCCGTCATGGTCGCGCCTGCTGTCGTTGGAAAATCCTCGGTCAAGACGGATTTGCCGCCGCCCTATCTTTGGGACTTACGCCACACCAACTTCGAAAACGCCGGCGGCGCCGTTGGCCAAGGCATGCTTATCGGGTTGAGTGACATATATTGCCTTCAACTCCTCCGGTTTGGGGATTTCGGCTTGGACGGTCTGGCAGGCCTAATCTCAACGTTGTTCCGGGGAATGGACACGTGCAGCCTAGCATTACAGTTGCTTTTTTGATCTGAAGTGAGCGCGTTGAGCGGCAGCCTGGTGAGCCCTTCGCCAGAGTGACCATGCGATGATATGTGCGGGTTGAATGCGCTTTCGCGCAAGTCTACTAGCGATGCGGCGGATTTCCTGGATTGACCAGCGGATCAGTGGCGGCGTGATAATGTTTCGGCTTTTGCCGGGGGGCGGCGCTTCGTTTTTTTTGGCATCAGATTAGCGCGATGCCGGATCGTGGCCATCATGGCGAAGGCGAGCATCACCAGCGACACGTGACGATGCCAGCCATGCCATGACCTGCTCTCGTTATGATCTAGTCCGAACTCGTTTTTCGCGGTCTCAAAACTGTCCTCGATCGCCCAGCGATGGCCTTCGACCGCCACCAGCGTTTCGATGGATGTTCCCGCTGGACACCAGGTGGTGAAGAAGGCGAGATCGCCATCGGCGATGTGGCGACGGATCAGCACACCGCGCGTCCACAGACCTTGATTTGCGCGGGTGAATTCTCCGGCCTCAAGATCGGCCAATTCGAGATAACACCAATCATCCAGCCGCGGTCCTTTGGTTCCGGCTCCTGCCGACAGACGCTTCCAGTCGGACGGGCGCCGCGTCCGGGCGATGTCTTCTGCCTTGCCCGCGACAGGCTGCCGCTTGCCCCAGGATTGAAATACATGAGCGCTGCTGACCCCGAGCACGTAGCCTTTGCCTGCAAGGCGTAGTTGCTGTTCGATGTCGCCAACACCGTAGACGGTATCACCGGCAACCCACTTGAACGGTACAGACGCGGCTATCGCGCGTGCGATCATTCTCGTCGCAAGCGTGGGTTTGGTTGCAAAGCCGATATCGGGAGGCACGTATGCAGCTTCCAGGCGATCTGGATCGTCGGTCCATTCCTTCGGAAGATAAAGCGCACGATCGATGAAGGCATGACCGTGGCGCGAAACGTAAGCAGCGAAGACTCCGATCTGACAGTTCGTGATCTTGCCCGCCGAACCGGTGTATTGCCGTGCCACTCCGCACGATGCCTTGCCCTGTTTGAGAAAGCCGGTCTCGTCGATCACCAGCACCGTATCGTCATCCGCCAGGTGCTCAATGACATACTCCCGTACGATGTCGCGCAGGGCATCAGCGTCCCAATCCCTGCGGCCCAGGATTGCCTGCTGCCGCCATGGGCCGGGATCGCCAGCCGCCTCCGCACGCATCCAACCGGTCTTGCGCCGCTCATCTCCCAGCAGGCCTTCCAGGAACAGACCTGCATTCGTCGCAACACGCTCTTGCGTGAACAATGGACGTATCCGCTTCTTGACCTCTCGAAGCGACGCCGCCCACACCGCAAGCGTCTCCTCAATCGACGCTGCCGGCGTCCACGATCTCCAAATCATGGTTGCCCATAGATTCAGATGCTCTCCAAAAAAGCAACTGTAATGTTAGGGCCTGTTGAGATTCATCGTGAGTTTATGACGGCTGCGACGAGATTGATCATCGCTTTGAAGCTTTGATCGGTTTTGTCGCTGCGCAGGGCGATACGCTTGAACTCTTTGAGTTTGCAGAAGAAATTTTCGATCAGGTGTCGCCATTTGTAGATTTCTGCGTCGATAGTGAGTGGCTGGCTGCGCCGCGGATGCTGGGATATGACGATCTTAGCGCCGCGTTCATTCAAATCCGCGATGATGGCGTTGCTGTCGAATGCCTTGTCGGCGATGAGCCCGCCAAATTCAACCCCGTCGATGAGCGGTTGAACGCCGACTGTATCGAACCGCTGTCCCGGCATCAGCACGAAACGGACAAGATTGCCGAGAGCATCGGTGAGGGCGAGAATTTTGGTCGTCATGCCGCCCTTGGAGCGGCCTATGGCCTGATTTTGAGTCCCCCTTTTGCGCCCTGTCCGTGGCGATGAACTTTGACGATGGTGGCATCGGCCATGGCGTACTCCATGTCCGGCGGATCCGAGCAAGCCTCAAAAAGGCGCGTGAAAACATCGGCTTTGACCCAATCGCGGTACCGCTTGAACACGGTGTTCCAGTGACCGAAAAAGACCGGCAGATCACGCCACGGGCTTCCTGTCCGCGCAATCCAAAGAACCGCCTCTATGAAGCGGCGGTTGTCTCCGCCGCTTCGCCCCGGATCCGTCCGCTTGCCCAGGCAATGCGGCTCCATCCTCGCCCATTGGGCGTCCGTCGAAAACGAATCGTTCCATCCAAAGCTTAAATCACATGCCCCCGCAAAAGGGAATCCTAAATCTCAACAGGCCCTAGCTGGCGCATCCGGCGTTGTGAAATATTTGTGATCCGCAGTGAGCACGCTGTTGTCATTCTCAAAGGATTTGCGCATACGGGCTAGCCGTTGTTGTGGCGATGTCATTCCTTACAATTTCGTTATAACAACTCCAAGGGGGCGGCGTGGTCTTATGGCAACCCGCTTGCCATTAAGGCCTGTTCGGCAGCGGCAAGCGCCTGTTGCACATTAGGCGGCGATCCTGGCAAGTAAGCCCTCGACAAAAGACCAGCAACCATACTGCGCGATCCTGCTCCTTGACGGATCGCGTCGGCCCCAGAACGCAGCTCAGCTGCCACCGAATTATTAATTGGTGGGGTGCTATTAGGTCCGCCAGCCGTTACGGCGGTCTGCTCCCCGATAATAGTGCCCCTGGCACCAGGCCCAGCTTCGACCGTAACCTGCTTACCGATTACGGTTCCACTGCTTCCTGGACCGGCGGTGACGATGGTACGCGAACCGATAATGACTGGTGGGGCGCTGGCAATCGCGGACGCGAGATTATCCAATGCTAGTGCTAGTAATTCTGGTCCGTTGGAATTCTGCGCCACTTGAGGGATGCCTTCCGATGAGGTTTGAGCCCGAGCCGCAACAATGTCGTGCCAAACGTATCCTGCCCATGCAAAGGCACATGCGCCGATGATCGCGCCAGACGGTATGAGGGTTAAATTCCTTTCAGCCATAGATGATTCACCACTTGCAGCCCATAGCAAAAATAGCACTCCCGGCAGCACGCTCAAGGAGAAGGCACCCCACATTTCCCGATAATTTTTTTCCCTTTTCATATCGAGAGCGTGTTTTCCTAATAGCCCAAATACGGCGACTGAAATCGCAATCGGAAGTCCGGGATAAAGCAGGCCCATATGATTCCATCAGCACGAACGATAGTCTGGAGTCGAGATAGTAATGGCCCCTTTTCAATCATGAGTGGTCACTTTCGCACCAAAAGGGGCCAGCAACATGTCAAATCCCCCACAAGCATGGGCATGGCAAGCATCCCGATAAGCATGGGCCAAAGCAAGCACAAATGAACGCCCCGCCCCTCCCCGCCGGCCGAGACCCATCATTCGCACGCCGCGACGTGATCCCTCGGCTTGCCTCCGCGATCGCCTCGGTGACGATCGTCGGAATCGGCCTTTCGCTGACCATGACTTTGCTCGCACTGCGCCTTGCGGGGCAAGGATTTAGTGCACGTGCGATCGGTTTGAACCCCATCGCCGGCGGGTTCGCGGTCCTCGCTGGCGCTGCCTTTGTTCCGGCCTTGGCCCGCCGAATTAAAATTAAGCGGCTGCTTTTGCTGGCGCTCCTGATCGCAAGCGTCAGTCTCTTAAGCTTTTCCTTGACAAACGATTATTGGGCCTGGCTCGCTATTCGCGCAGTCTTCGCCGGCGCTCTCAGCATATTGTTTGTCACCAGCGAATATTGGATCAATGCGATCGCTCCGCCCCGGCAGCGGGGCTTCGTATTGGGGTTTTACGAAACCAGTCTTGCGGCCGGCTTTGCCGCCGGCCCCTTGATCCTTGGTTTTGCCGGCATCGCGGGCGCCACGCCTTTCGTGGTGGCCACGATCCTGATCGCGCTCGCAGCTTTGCCGATCGTTCTTTGGAGCGGCAAGGCGCCCGAGATCGAGAGCGCTCCAAGCGTCCCTGTTCGCGGCTTCCTGACCAGCCTTCCCGCCGCCACTTTCGCGGGATTGCTGCATGGCGCAATTGAGAGCGCGAGCCTCGGCCTCCTTCCCGTCTATGCCCTTCGCGCCGGTCTTAGCCCCGAAACCGGAGCCTTGTTCGTTAGCCTTTTCGCGCTTGGAAATATTTTGTTTCAACTCCCCATCGGCTTCATCTCGGACCATGTGAATAGAGGCAAATTATTGTTGTCGCTTGCCGCCCTCGGCCTCTGCGGGGCTATCGCGCTCGCTTTTGCCGGGTCCGAGCACCTTGTTCTCTTTTGCTCCATGCTAGTCATATGGGGCGGCTGTGTCGGCAGCCTTTATGCGGTCGGCTTAGCCCACCTCGGCTCGCGCTACAGCGGGCCCGATTTGGCTGGCGCCAATTCCGCCTTCATCATGCTCTTCTCGCTCGGCATGCTCGGCGGTCCGCCATTCGTCGGCTTCGGCATGGATCTCGTCCCGCCCAACGGGTTTTTCTTCGCTATCGCCGCCCTGCTCGCGCTCTATCTCGGTCTCATTTGCGGGCGCCGCCGCCCGCCATAGCCATGGCGCATGGCCCGCTGTATGCTCGACAGATAAGACCCTACCGTTAACCCGCCCCCGCATCGAACAGCGCACAAGATGGCTGAAGAAACGCATTTCGGTTTTTCCCGCGTGCCGCTGCACGCCAAGCAGGCGCGGGTTGACGCGGTCTTTCACAAGGTCGCGTCCCGCTACGACCTGATGAACGATCTGATGTCCGCCGGCCTCCACCGGGTTTGGAAAGATATCCTCGTCAGCAGGGTCAAGCCGTCCAGGAAAACCCGGTTCCGGCATCTCGATGTGGCGGGCGGCACCGGCGACATAGCCTTCCGGGTGGCGAAGGCGGGCTCGGCGTTGACCGAGGTCGTTGTGCTCGACATTAATGCTGCTATGCTGGAGGAGGGACGTAGGCGTGCCCGCAGTCGCGATCTGGCGGCGGCTTTCGACTTCGTCGAGGCAAACGCCGAGGAGCTACCCTTCGCCGATGACAGCTTCGACGCCTATACGGTCGGCTTCGGCATTCGCAACGTGCCGCGCATTGACAAGGCGCTGGCCGAGGCGCACCGGGTTCTGCGGCGCGGCGGACAATTTCTGTGTCTTGAATTCTCGAATGTGAACGTGCCGGTCCTCGACCGTCTCTACGAGGCCTATTCGTTTCGCGTCATCCCTCTTTTGGGACGTTTGGTCGCGGGCGACGAAAAGCCCTATCGTTATCTCGTCGAATCAATCGCGCGGTTTCCTGATGCCGAAAGTTTTTGCGGCGAGATCGCCGGGGCGGGGTTCGAGCGGGCTTCGTTCACGCGGCTTTCGGGCGGGATCGTCGCTATTCACTCGGGCTGGAAACTTTAGGCATGAGTTTGCCAAAACCATGGACTGTTTGGAGTGGATCATGCTGCAAGTTCAGGGCGGCCAAGACCATGATTCTTAAAAACAAAGCAGGCGGCCGCCGTCCGATCGTTCGCAAGCCGCACCGCTCGCGGCGCGATCCGGTCCTTCCGGATCCGGCCAGGTATTAGGGCACGCGGCATTGCGTTCTTCCCTCGGTTCTTCGCTGCGCCTCGCGCGCGCGGTTATCGTGCTGGCCCGGGCCGGCGTGTTCAGCGACATCGATCCGTCGATTCTACCGGCGCCCGCGCGGCTGCCGCTCGCCCTGGCACGATTGCTAGGCAGGCGCGGCGCGAGAATTTCCGGGGCCAAAGCCGCCGGCAAACCGCCGAAGGGCCTAGCCAATCTGCCCGCCGCGATCAGCCGGCTCGGGCCTTCCTATGTCAAGCTCGGCCAATTCCTCGCGACCCGGCCGGACGTCGTCGGCGGGGCGATCGTCCAGCAACTCGAACTTTTGCAGGACCGGATGGCGCCATTTCCGCGCACGGTCGCGATCGCCACCATCGAGGCCGCCTTTGGAGAACCACTCGACCGCACCTTTATAAGTTTCGGAGAGCCGGTAGCCGCCGCCTCTATTGCCCAAGTTCACCGGGCGCTCGTGGAAGACGGCGGTGGCCAATGCGAAGTCGCCGTCAAGGTGCTGCGCCCGGGCGTCGAGCGGCTTTTCAAACGCGACCTCGGCGACATGTATTTCGCGGCGCGCCTGGCCGAACGCTGGTTCGAAGATGCTCGCCGCCTGAAGCCGGTCGAAGTCGTCGATACGCTCGCCCGCACCGTCAAGATGGAAATGGATTTCCGGCTCGAGGCCGCGGCGGCTTCCGAATTTGCAGAGAATTCAGCGCAAGACAAGGCATTCCGGGTTCCGCGAATCGACTGGGACCGGACTGCGAAAGAGGTGCTGACGCTCGAATGGATCGATGGAACGCCGCTGTCCGACATAAAAGCGCTCGCCGCAAAAGGCTATGATTTGCAAGGCCTCGGCCGCAACGTCGTTCAATCGTTCCTGCGGACCGCGATGCGGGACGGATTTTTCCATGCCGATATGCATCAGGGAAATTTGTTCGTCGATGAACAGGGACGACTTACCATGGTGGACTTCGGCATCATGGGCCGCCTCGGGTTCAAGGAGCGGCGGTTTCTTGCCGAAATCCTCTATGGCTTCATTAAGCGCGATTACCGGCGCGTGGCAGAGGTCCATTTCGAGGCCGGCTATGTGCCGCGCGTGCATAGGGTCGAGGATTTCGCGCAGGCTATAAGAGCGATCGGCGAGCCGATCCATTCCCGCACCGCCGATCAGATTTCCATGGCGAAACTGCTGACCCTTCTTTTCGAAATCACCGGCCTTTTCGACATGAAGACGCGAACCGAACTCGTTCTTTTACAAAAGACCATGGTTGTCGTCGAAGGCGTCGGACGCACACTCGACCCGAAACTAAACGTGTGGACGACCGCTGAACCGGTGGTCGGCGCTTGGATCGAGCAGAACCTCGGGCCCGTGGGCAAATTGCAGGACGTTGCCCGCGCCGCGTCGACGCTCGCGCGGTTCGCCGCCGATCTGCCTTCGGTGCTCGTACGCGGCGAAAATATCGTCAATCAGCTCGAAGGCATGGCCGAAGACGGTTTCGAGTTATCCGAAAGTGCAATCGTGAGAATTGGCAGGGCCGAAGCGCGCGGCGCGCGCTGGGGCCATATCGCGCTCTGGCTCATCGCCGCGATCGGCCTCATGATGCTGTTGCGTTAGGTGCGCGTGGAGTTTATGCGATTTAGGACGCTCGTCCAAAACAACTACAATAATATATAGTTATGAAAAAACTTGTTTTGTTCATCCATGGCCTCGGCGGCGATGCCGAAGGTACCTGGAAAATATTTCCTGAGCTGATCCGCGCGGATAGCAAAGTTGCGGCGCTTTACGACGTAAAAACGTTCGAATACAAGACTGGGCTTTTCGGGTCGCAGTCTCCGCTCGCACTCGTCGCAGCAGAGCTGAAGACCGAGATCGATAACCGTTACAAAGATTATTCCGACGTTGCGCTCATCGCCCACAGTCAAGGAGGATTGATCGCGCGCGCCTACATCGCGGAAAGGCTGAACAGCGGTAGGAAGTTACGGGTGAGCCGCCTTTTGACCTTCGCCACGCCGCACCATGGGTCGGGGCATGCCACACTCTTGAAGCGCGTGCTCTTTTCAAGCGAGCAGGTCAAGGACCTCGACCCAAATTCGGACTTTTTGCGCGCGCTCGGCATTGCCTGGGGGCAGGCCAAACCAGAGAGATACGTCCGCACAAAATATTGCGTAGCCGCAGGCGATGCCGTCGTTGGCCAAGTAAGCGCCATCGGGCAATGGAGCCCCGATTACGAGGTCATCGGCGGCGCCGGCCACATATCGAGTGTCAAGCCGGAAACGGCCGAAGACACGAGTTTCCTTGTCGCTAGAGCGGGTCCCGAAGAGTCAGAATCGGTAAGGGATTCCCAAATCGGCCGAATCATGATTCAGCATGTTGGCTGGAAAGGAGGCCGGCATGGATGGCAAAACCCTATTCGCAGGATTTACGTGACCGCGTGGTGCGGGCGGTTTTGGCTGGTCAGTCCCGACGCAAGGCGGCGTGCAGTTTTGAGATCAGTGCGAGCTGTGTGATCAAACTCATGCACCAGTGGGAAACAACAGGCGATTGTCTGCCGCGCAAGTTTGGCGGTCATAAGCGGCACGCGCTGGCTGAGCATGAAGATAAGGTGCGGGCTTTGGTCGCGGCGCAGCCCGATCTGACGATCACGGCGCTGTGGAAAAAGCTGACGGTGCTCGGCATCAAAGTCGGGCGGTCCGCCGTCGGACGCTTTTTGCTGCATCTGAAATTGACCTATAAAAAAAACTCTGCACGCCGCGGAACAGGAAAGGCCCGATGTTCAGGCGGCCCGCCTCGCTTGGCGCGAGATGCAAAAAGCTCTTGATCCTAAAAAGCTTGTGTTCATCGACGAGACATGGGCCTCAACCAACATGACGCCCCGTTATGGGCGCTGCGAAAGGGGCAAAAGGTTGCTCGCTTACTCGCCCTTCGGTCACTGGAAAACGACGACGTTCGTGGCCGCTTTGCGTCACGATCGCATCACGGCTCCTTGTGTCTTTGATGGCCCCATCAACGGCGAAACATTCCTCGCTTATGTTGAGCAGGCCCTCGCGCCGGCATTGTCGCCTGGCGACATAGTCATCATGGATAATCTCGGTTCCCATAAAGTCGCCGGCGTTCGTGAAGCCATCGAAGCCGCTGGGGCGACGCAGCGCTTTTTGCCTGCCTACAGCCCTGACCTCGATCCTATCGAACAGGTTTTTGCCAAACTCAAAAACACGCTGCGTAAAATGGCTCACCGAACCGTCGATGCCCTTTGGGAAGGCATCGGCAGCGCCCTCGATGACTTCCCTCCCAACGAATGTCTAAATTACTTCCGCAACGCCGGATATGGCTCTGCCTAATGGGGATACGCTCTAAAAATTTCCTTCTCGAAGAGCCGCTGCTGCCGGGTGGCGTGGAGGCCGACTATCACGCGCCTCTCTTGCGCCTCAATTATATAGAGACTAAAGAGGCCACGCGTTTTATCTACGCTGCGCGCGTTTTGCCCTTCATTGGCCGCGATGCCGAGATCGGCAAATTAGCGGATTTCCTCGGCGGCCCGGAACAGCCTTTCCGCTGGATGGTGCTCTATGGTTCGGGCGGCGTCGGCAAAAGCCGCTTGGCGCTCGAACTTTGTCTTGCCCTCCGCAACGAATGGCATGCGGGCTTTCTCCCTCAAGAAGGAGAGGAACCCAATTGGGGCCGCTGGCAGCCTCTCGTGCCGACGCTGATCGTTGTCGATTATGCCGCGCGCGACCCGGAGCACACCGGCAAGCTCCTGCGAGCGCTGACGGGTCGCGGGCCTGCGGACGGCACCCCGCGGCTCGCTGCCCCGGTGCGTGTTCTTCTCATCGAGCGTACGGGCGAGGGCGACTGGCTCGACAAGACTGTGGGAGTGGGAACGGCAAAGGCGCGGATCAATGCCGCGCGCGCGCCCAACCTGCCGCTGGAGGCCATTTCCGATCCCTGGCCAATTTTTGAATTCGTTCTCAATCAAGCTAAAAAGCCGCTCCCCGACAAAACGCAAACTTTGGCCGCGCTCGACGAGATCAATTCCGAGCGCAGGCCGCTCTTCGCCTATTTCATGGCAGACGCCATTGCAGCGGGCCACGACGTCTTCCACTTCGACGCCGCCCGCCTGCTCGATCAGGTCATCGAGCGCGGACGTGAAAAATACTGGAAGCCCGCGGGCGCGGCACAAAAGGAGGAACGCTTGCTCGCTCTTGCGACAATGGCGGGGGGCCTGCCGGTTAGCTCGTTGGATAGCGAGACGGAGAAATTGCTGCCAGTTTGGGATGTTGACCGGCATCCGGCCGCGTTTCTTGCAATGACAGGCCGAGACTGCGGCGAAAGAATTGCGCCGCTGGAGCCGGACATCGTTGGCGAGCATTTCGCTCTGTCGCGCCTGGCGCAATCCAATCTCTCCAACGCGGACCGCGCCCGCCTCTGCGAACTCGCATGGCGCCTCAACCCGCCAGGCATGGCGCAATTCATGCTGCGCGCCCATCGCGACCTGCCGGATCATGCCATGCTGCGTTGGATGCGAAAATTGCCGCCATCCGAAGGCATGCCGCAGTTCCTCTGGGCAATGGCATCAGTCGGCCTGATGGTCGACCTTCCCTCCCGCGATCCTGACGCGGCGCGGGCCTTGCTCAATGAGATGCGCGCGGTCGCGCAAGAGCAGGGCGAACCCGCCCTGTGGGAGCAATGGGCCAAGGCCGCGTTCAATCTGATCTATGACCTTCGCTCCCGCGATCCTGACGCGGCGCGGGCCTTGCTCAATGAGATGCGCGCGGTCGCGCAAGAGCGGGGCGAACCCGCCCTGTGGGAGCAATGGGCCAAGGCCGCGTTCAATCTGATCTATGACCTTTCCTCCCGCGATCCTGACGCGGCGCGGGCCTTGCTCAATGAGATGCGCGCGGTCGCGCAAGAGCGGGGCGAACCCGCCCTGTGGGAAGAATGGGCCACGGCCGCCACCAATCTGATCTATGACCTTCGCTCCCGCGATCCTGACGCGGCGCGGGCCTTGCTCAATGAGATGCGCGCGGTCGCGCAAGAGCGGGGCGAACCCGCCCTGTGGGAGCGGTGGGCCAAGGCTGCCACCAATCTGATCTATGACCTTTCCTCCCGCGATCCTGACGCGGCGCGGGCCTTGCTCAATGAGATGCGCGCGGTCGCGCAAGAGCGGGGCGAACCTGCCCTGTGGGAGTGGTGGGCCAAGGCTGCCTTCAATCTGACGAAAGACCTTTCCTCCCGCGATCCTGACGCGGCCCGGGCCTTTTTTGATGAATTGTCGCCAGACGATCTGAAGTGGCTTAGATTTGTTATTGAGCAAGCGTATAGCCAGGCGCCTCAGTCCTGAAGAATTTTTCAAATCCGGGTGATGAGCGAGGCTCGGCGGCGGCCATTTGCAAGAGCCTCAATTCGAGCAAATCTTACATCGGAAATGCCTTGCGCAAGCCGCCACCGGCGTTGCGGCCTCACCGCCGCCCGATTCCAATTGCACCAAAAATTCGCGCCATCTTACGTGATCGGAGAAGCACCCGTTGTCTTTTCTCTCGTAAGATTTTTCGCCTCGACCTTACCAAAATGCTTCACGTGAAACATATTGGTAAGATTGCCCGTAGCCCTCACGCGCTTTACTTGGTACGGAGCGCATGCTTGCGCGCCACGCCGCTATCAGCCCTGTCGCATGCCATCC
>CAVQZL010000046.1:0-265144 GCA_963718265.1 uncultured Alphaproteobacteria bacterium
TGCTGCTGGTGCCGGCGGGTTCAGTTTTAACGGAATATTCGAAACCGCCACCTACCCTCCAGTCGACGCGGGTGTTGAGTAACTGGCCGAAGTTCCAGCCGGAGCGGCTAACCCGGTGTAGCGATGGCAACACCCTGGTTGCATAGAGCAACGGGTGCTCCCAGGAGATGCCGAGACGGACGCGATTCGAACCTTGAATATTGGCGCACGACGTGGCCGTGAAGCTGTCGGACTAATGCCAAACATGTCGTTAACGGGGCCGCGAGCTCAGGCTCGTGCCGTTAAATGCCGTTCCAGGAGAAAATTGGCGGCGGCGGCAGATAAACAGGTGGCGGCGCGCGGTAAGGAAGGTCGGCCGCGAAAGCCGCCGATCCGGCGAGGGCGATGGCGCCAGCCGCGGGTTTTCTCCGTTGAAAAACGGACTGCCAAATAACTGCGCCGTTGCCGTTGTGGCGCGCCCGCAATCCCCATTGGCGCATGCGAGCCGTTAAGCCGGTGACTGTGGCGGGAACGCAAAGGGCGGCCGTAGAGCCGGATTAAAGCCCCTAACCCCCGTCGCGAAAAACCCGGCCGCGAGGCCGGGTTTTGTTTTAGTGGAAGCCGGGGCCGAGGCACGCGGCTCAATATTTGGCGACGACCGGAGGTGGAGCGTAAAAGTCGAACTTGTAGTCAAAGCCAACCTGCACCTGGTTTTGGTTGATTTGGTGGCTCCCGTTGAAGAATACGCCAGCAGGCAACACTCCAAAATCGTTTTGCCTGATGCTGCCGAAATTCGTGTAGCGGTATTCAGCAAAAATCGACCAATTGTTGGTGACGGCATATTGGATGCCGCCGCCGACCGTCCAGCCGACGCGGGTGGTCGAAACATTGCCGGAGCCGAAGAACCCAAATCCGGGATTTGAAATCGACACAGTGGTGTTGAATTCCACCGAAGGCAACGCCGCCAGTCGCGTAGATCAAGGCACGGTCCCAAGCGACGCCGAGCTTGCCGCGAATCGATCCCTGAATATCGGCGGTCGAGTGTGCTGACAAAGTCGTGCCGTCGGGGAAGAACGCCGCAGAGGTATTGCTCAGGCTGGTGCCATCGACGGAACCTTCAAGGCCTAAGACCCACTGGTTGATCTGGTAGTTGTAGCCGACGTTGCCGCCGCCGATCACCCCACTCGGCGTGCCGCCGATCGAGGTTGAGAGAAAGGTACCCGTACCAAAAAACGGATCAAATCCGTTAAAGTTATTATTGCCGCTGGTCCAAGCGTAACCAACCTGGCCACCGATATAGATGCCGGTCCAGGTGAAGAGCGGCGGTGGTGGCAGATAGACCGGCGGTGGGGCGCGGGAAGGAAGATCGGCGGCGAACGCCGCCGATCCGGTGAGAGCCATGGCACCAACCGATGCCAGGAAAATTTTGCGATACATAGTGTTCTCCGTTGCGGAAATTGAATTTGAGAAAACTACGCCGTTACGGCGTCCCTGCAAGCTTTCTCGGCTCCTATGCCGCGTAATTCCGGTAGCTGTGGCAGGAACGCAACGGACGGCCGTCGAGCGGAATTAGTGCCCGTAAAACCATACGAAAAACCCGGCCGCGAGGCCGGGTTTTGTCTTAGTGGAAGCCGGGGCCGAGGCACGCGGCTTAATATTTGGCGACGACCGGAGGCGGAGTGTAAGTGTCGAACTTGTAGGAGAACCGGGCCTGCACCTGGTTTTCCCTCAGGGTACGCGACACGTTGATAAAACTGCCGTCGGCCAGCGAAGCCTCCCTACTGAGAGTGCCGAAATCGGTATAGCGGTACTCGACCCCGACCGACCAATTGTTGGTGACGGCATATTCGATGCCGCCGCCGACCGTCCAGCCGGTGCGGGAGTTCGAACGGCTGGTTTGCAAGAAGAAGGAGTTGCCTACCACGTCGACGGCGTTAAGCTGGAAGTCGGTGGTGATGCCGCCGAAGGCGACGCCGCCGGTGCCGTAGACCAGGACGCGATCCCAGGCCATGCCGAGGCGGCCGCGAATCGAACCCTGGATGTCGGCCTTCGTATTCGCGGTCAGAGTGCCGCTGCCCCCAAAGGCACCAGGCAAGTCGAGCACGCTGGTCTTGCTTAGGCTGCTCCCGTCGACCGATCCTTCGAGACCGATGACTACGCCTGACGACGAAAACCAACTCCAGGTGGGGATTTGATAATCGTAGCCGACATGTAAGCCACCGATCACCCCGCCCGGGTTACCACCGCCCGAGGAGGCTTGGACAAAGTCGCCCGTCACTGCGTCAAATGCAGTGAAACTCTTGCCTCCGGTACCCCATGCGCCGCCGATCTGGCCGCCAAGATAAATACCGGTCCAGGTGAAGAGCGGCGGCGGCGGCAGATAGACTGGCGGCGGCGCGCGGGAAGGAAGATCGGCCGCGAACGCCGCCGATCCGGTGAGTGCGATGGCACCAACTGATGCCAGGAGAATTTTACTATACATAGGCTTCATCCTTTCGGTAAATTTAGGCCTGCGCAAGAATACACTGATCAGCACACCATTTCGTTGAAATCTGCCTTGCGAATGCCGGATTTCAGGCACCGTGACTTATCCGCAACAGCAAGCGCCATTGTCATAATCCCGGCCCGGCTTTTGCTTTGGGCCGGGATCGTTGGCGCGGCGTGCAAGCGACACCTCAATAGTGCGCGGCGTCCACGCCGAACGAATCGAATTTGTAACTGAAGCCGGCGCGAACGGCGTTTTCGGTCTCGTGATGATTAACGAAGGACCAGAAACCGAATGTGCTGGGAGTAGCAGCGCTGAAGTGGCCGAAATCCGCGTAGCGGTATTCGGCCCGGACCGACCAATTGTTGGTGACGGCATATTCGATGCCGCCGCCGATGGTCCAGCCGGTGCGGGTTGTCGAGTTTTGGTCGAAGCCAGGAAACCCACTGACGCTCGTATCGAAGCCCGCGAATTCGGCGCCGCCCGTCGCGTAGAGAAGCGCCCGGTCGAATGCGACGCCGAGACGGCCGCGAATCGATCCCTGCACGGGGATGCTTGTACTGTACAGCACGCCGCCGGGGCTGAAGGACCTGTCGATGCCGGTTCCCTCGACATCGCCTTCCAGCCCGCCGACGAATTGGTTGAATTGAAAATTATAGCCGACATGGCCACCGCCGACGACGCCGTTGGGGGTGAAGTTGGTACCGAAACCGAAGGGAGAGACGGTGAGGGTGTCGGTGCCCCAGCCATAGCCGATTTGGGTGCCGAGGTAGAGGCCGGTCCAGGTGAAGAGTGGAACAGCAGGGGGGTAGACCGGCGGCGGCGGCGCCAGGTCGGCCGCGAAAGCCGGTGCGGCGGCGCCCAGTGCGGCCGCCGACAGGAGAAGTTTGCGAATCATGGGTTGCTCCCTTTCAGAAGTTCCGCTTTCAGCGAAACTTTGCAATTTCGCGAAGGAAACAATGTGAATCAGGCTGAAATTGGAAAGCGCGCTAGTTTATAATGGGTATGGGTAGATTTACAAATTAATACGAAGCTTATATCTATGTATATATACAGCGTTATAAGTAATAATGTTTTTACTAACGTGAACAAATAGTTAATACGCATGAAACGATGCTTAGGAATATACTTAATAAATTATGAATCAAGTGGGCCATACCCTTCCGTGGCTGGTCCTCGCAGAGTTCGCACGGTTGATCTTTGCGGGCCAATCTGCACAAATGAATCGAGAATAAATCGGGAGGCGGCCACGCCGCTCTAACACCAGGACGAATCAATCATGGCCGCAGCCTGCACCGAAGGGCTCGATACCGGCTTTGTCGCTCTCGGCTACGCCAAGGTTGGCTTTCTCGGCATCGTTCAAGGCATTACCGAGCTGTTGCCGATTTCCTCCACGGCGCATATGCGGATCGTCCCGGCTTTCCTCGGCTGGCAGGATCCGGGATCGGCGTTTTCGGCCGCGATGCAGGTCGCGGCGCTCGCCGCCGTCGTCAGCTATTTCTGGACCGACGTGCGCGGCGTCGTGTTGGGGTCGCTTGGCGCCGTTCGCCGCCGCGATTTCCAGCGACTGGAATTTCCGCTTCGCGGTATGGATCGTTCTCGCCACGCTCCCGATCGCCGTCGCCGGGCTATTGTTGTCGCCGGTCCTCAACGCCTGCGGTTCGCCGTTGCGCACCCTCACCGTCATCGGCATCTCCTGCGTCGTCATGTCGGATCCTGCTCGCGCTCGCCGAAATTTACTCGCGGCCGAAGCGCACCATCGACATGCGACGCTGAAAGACGCGCTTGATCGTCGGCATCGCGCAGTCGGGCGCGCTCATTCCCGGCGTTTCGCGATCGGGCTCGACACTGACCGCGGCTCTGTTTCGGATTTCAAGCGCGACGGAAGCAGCACGCTTTTCGTTTCTGCTCGGACTTCCCGCCATCGCCGCCGCCGGCTTGAAGGAACTGTGGGAACTGCATAAGGCGCATCTCGACGCGCACGGCTGGTCGATTTTGGGCTTTGGTCTTCTTGATCGCGTCGATATCGGCCTTGGCGGCGATCTGGGGCTTTCTGCGCATTCTCGAACGATTTTCGGCGTGGCCCTTTGTCGGTCTATCGAGGCCTGATGGGCATCTTCTTGTTCATCTGCGTTTACTTCGGCTGGCTGCCGAATTGAATTGCAGCTCAATCCGGGCGCCAGCATTGCTTCCGGGCGCACCAGCGCATCGAACTCTCCGGCGCCAACGAGCCCTGAGGCTAGCGCCTCTTCCCGCAAGCTCGTTCCATTAGATGCGCGGCCTTGGCGATGCGTAGCCGCATTGTCGTAGCCGATTCGTGGCGCAAGCGCGGTGACAAGCATCAAGGATTGCCGCATCAATTCGTCGATCCGCTTCCTGTTCGGCATGCAGATCCTTCGACGCAATGGCGCCGGAAACTATCCATGGCGTCCGCGAGAAGGGTGAGGCTTTCGAGAAACGCAAAGGCGATGACGGGCTTATAGACGTTGAGCTCGAAATGGCCCTGCGAATCGGCAAAGGCGATCGTCGTCTGATTGCCGAAAACGCGCGTGCAGACCATGGTCAGCGCCTCGGCCTGGGTCGGATTGACCTTGCCCGGCATGATCGAGGAACCTGGTTCGTTCTCGGGCAGGACCAGTTCGCCGATACCGCAGCGCGGACCGCTGCCGGCAAGCCGTATGTCGTTGGCGATCTTGAAGAGGCTCGCCGCGATGGTATCGAGCGCGCCATGCGCGAAGAGCATGGCATCATGGCAAGCGAGCGCCTCGAATTTGTTCGGTGCGGAGACGAAACGGAAGCGCGGTATCAGTCCGCGATCTTCGCAGCGAAAGCTCCCGCGAAGCCCTGTTTTGTGTTGAGCCCGGTGCCAACCGCCGTGCCGCCCTGGGCAAGCCGGTAGAGCCCCGGAAGCGCCGCTTCGAGCCGTTCGAGGCCGAATTCGAGCTTGCGCCGCATAGCCCGAGAATTCCTGGCCGAGCGTCACCGGCGTCGCGTCTTGAAGGTGCGTGCGGCCGATCTTGACGATGTCGGCGAAAGCCTCCGACTTGGCAGCGAGGGCGGCGCGAGCGCGCGCAAGGCCGGCTCAAACTCTTGCTTGATTTGGCGGACCGCGGCGATGTGCATCGCGGTGGGAAAACAATCGTTCGAGGATTGTCCGAGATTGACATGATCGTTGGGATGCACCGGATGTTTCGCGCCCCGCGCGGCGCCGAGGATTTCGTTGGCGCGATTGGCAATGACCTCGTTGACATTCATGTTGGTTTGCGTGCCCGGACCCGGTCTGCCAGACCCGCAAGGGAAATTCGTCATCGAGGTCGCCCGGTTTCGATTTCGCGGGCGGCAGCGGCGATCGCGGGCAAACCGGCGCGGCAAAAGTCCGAGATCGCGATTGACCTCGGCGCTCGATCGCGCTTGATCATCGCGCAAGCGCACGAATCAACCGCCATCGGCATGGTTTCGCGAGCCGATCGCGAAATGTACCAGGGAGCGTTGCGTCTGCGCGCCCCAGTAATGCGCAGCGGGCACCTCGACGGGCCCGGAACTGTCGGTCTCGATCCGCGTGTTGCTCATGTTCATTGATGCAATTCTCCAGCTTCGCCCGCCGAGGTTTTAAGGCGTGCCGCGCGTAAAGCAACCCCGAGTTACAAGGATTACTCGCCGCCGTCGCCGCGCACAAAGCGCTGGCCCGCGCCCGTGGACTCAATCGCCTGCCACTCACCATCATGCCCGAAATCCATGCCGGACTTGATCGACAGCATCTCGGTACAGACGGCTTCGGCGCGATTGACGCGGCTTTTCATGGTCCCGATCGCGCAGCCGCAAATCCCCGCCGCTTCTTCGTAGGATAGGCCCGAGGCGCCGATGAGAATCAACGCTTCGCGCTGATCGCTCGGAAGGTGCTGGAGCGCGGCGCGAAAGTCGAGCAGGTCCATATGCCCGCCTTGCACCGGGGCGGTTGCGAGCTTGGCGGCAAACGTGCCGTCTGGGTCGGCGACCTCGCGCCGCCGCTTGCGATATTCCGAATAATAAATGTTGCGCAAAATCGTAAACAGCCAGGCACGAAGATTAGTCCCTTCGACGAAAGAGTCGATGTTGCTCCAAGCCTTTACCAAGGTTTCCTGGACGAGATCGTCGGCGCGATCGAGATTGCCGCACAGAGACACTGCGAAAGCGCGCAGATTGGGGATGACCGCAAGGAGGTCGGCGGTGAGTTGTAAGCCTGCCGCAGGTTCCCGCGGGGGCGCCTGCGCCGCCGGGATTTGCGTCTTTTCCTTATGCGCAGCCGTCACATGCCGTCCTTAGTTAACCGGGCGCTTGACGCGCCTTCGAGCTGCCGCAAAAGTTCAAGGAAGCGCCCAGGGACCGGTTGTGCCAAGACGTCGTCGTAGACGCTACGCAAATGCAGACCGATTTGATCAGCGACCCCGGGCTTCGATGCTGATTTCCTCGCGCAGGGCTCGTCAACAATCTCTTTGGCCGACCCGGAGCACCCGGGTACACGCCCCATGCCGGGGGTCTCGCCGATTCCCCCCCCTTGATCGATGGATTTCTCGGTTTTGCCGGTTTTGTCACGGAAGCTCCCTCGCGGCGGTACTTTTCATTCGTTTGTCCCTCATTGACCTCCCCTAAAACGGGGAGCATTTTCGTTGAAAAAGCAGCACCGCAGCCCACATTTGCCCGCGGTTTGCGGATCGAAATCGAGCGTCCCGCTTGCGACGCTTGGCTCTGTCGAGAAAACGGTTATAACCAGCTCGTTTAAACGCTTGATAAGCGGGATGGTTCCACAAGCGGGAACTTTTCCGGGTTTTTGGAATTAGTCCCGAGCCGGATCGATCACGAAAAATAGCGCCAGTATCACGCGCAATATCAAAGGTGTTTTCATGTCGCTCTCCCAGGCAATCTCCTCTCACATCCCCTATTTGCGCCGGTTTTCGCGGGCGTTGACGGGGACGCAAGCCGGAGGAGATGCTTATGTGCTCGCTACGCTGGAGGCCATCGTTGCTGACCCGGCTGAGTTTTCGAAATGCGCTGATCCGAGGACGGCGCTATACCGCCTATTCCTCAAGGTCTGGGGGACGGTGCCGGTCAACAATCACGTCGATCAGGCGTCGTTCACCGGCGACGAAGCGGGCGCGCAACGCAATCTCGAAGCTATGACATTGCGTCCGCGTATTGCGTTCCTTCTCAGCTCGCTTGAAGGCTTCGATACCGCGGAAGTCGCGGGCGCGCTCGACTGCTCGATCGAGGAGGCCGCGTCGCTCATCGACGCCGCGGGCAAGGAAATCGCCGGCCAAATTCGCACCGATGTCTTGATCATCGAGGACGAGCCCTTCATCGCGCTCGACCTTCAGTCACTCGTCGAGGAGCAAGGGCACCGCGTCGTCAATATCGCGCGCACCCACCAGGAGGCGGTCGAGGCCGTGATTCGCGAGCGGCCAGGCCTCATCCTCGCGGACATCCAACTTGCCGACGGAAGCTCAGGTCTCGAAGCTGTCAATCAAATCCTCGAAACCATTTCCGTGCCTGTGATCTTCATTACCGCCTATCCGGAACGTTTTCTGACAGGAACGCCGCCCGAGCCCGCCTTTCTCATAACCAAGCCGTTCGGCATCGACAGTCTGAAGGCGGTCATTAGTCAGGCGCTATTTTTCGATCGCAAGTCGCATCGCAAGGACGAACCCGAAAAAAGCAGCAGCCTCGTTTGATAGGCAGCTTGGCCCAATCTATCCGGGCGTGATGTTGCGTTGCTTTAACATCCGGCCAATGATAATGCCCGCGACAATCGCCAGCGCGGTCAGCGAAAACGGACGCAGCTGTTTCGCGATTTCTGCTCCGGCCGCAAGAGCGGCGCTTTCGCGCTCAAAGCCAGCGTCGCGCAAAACGGCGAGGACGGGCACGATAGCCTCATCGATGTTGCTTGCAAATTCAAAGTTTGGCTGGGGCGGAATTGATTTGGTTTCCGTCCTTCGGCCTGATTCCGCGGCGGCCATGGCGCCGTGGGGAGAGCTTTCGCGCAATGCGACGGCGATGCAAATTAGGGCAGCGCCAAGATAAAGACCGCCGGCGCTGAGGGCGGCGATTGCAGGTCCAGCTAGTTTTTGGATGAAAAAAAAGAATGCGATTGTAACAAACACGGAGCTGACAAAAAGGGCGCTCATGGTCACGAAAAAGAGCACGGCCTTTTTGAAAAGGCGCGCGCTCATTTTTTCAACTGGAGCCACGGCTTCGCTTATAAGCCGGTTAATCAGTGCATTCATTGGCGCCCGCGGCTTAGTAACCCAATCAATATGCCGGCAACCATCGCGATAAGCACCGCCGACAGGGGATTGCGCTCAATTGTTGCCTCGAGGTCCGTGCTCGCTCCGGCAACGCGATCTTGTGCTTTGCTCGCGGTTTCGGAAATTTTTTGCCGCGCATTATCGGCTGCATCGAAGACAGTGTTTGCCGTCGCGGCTGTTTGTGTGCGAATAATTTCGGACAACGATGATGTCAATTTCGCAACGTCGCCGCGCAGTGCCGCTAGATCGGCGGCGAAATCTTGAGAAGCCTCTTCAAACGGTTTATTGCTCGCCATATCTGTTCTCCAGTTGTGAGCAGCCGTCGCAGACCACGATCGCTTGAAGTCGATTCGCACATGGTCTCTATGGCTGTGTTTTATCGCATGATCGTTTCCAAAAACCTGCAGCCTTTTTGATCGCGCTCTAGCAGTCAAAAGTCTTGCCGTGGTGATTTTGTTCCATTGATTGGGTCGAGGATTGCGAGGAGTTGTCGGATGCGAGCAGAGACGGTGGTTTTCTTCTATAGCCGGGCGGGCGCAGATGTGCGGCGCGATGAGATTCGTCCGTGACCATTCCTTGCAAACGCAGGCTCGACAGGGCCTTGCCACCGGCCGCCCAAAAGACCAAGTTTCCATGCGATCCCACACGCCTAAAAGGCCGCCGGATGGACACGGCCTTGTAAGGTTTTCGGCCGCAATCGTACCAAAATGCTTCACGTGAAACATTTTGGTACGATTGGCAGCGGTCGCGTCGTCGCTGGAGTTCTGGCCGAACATGGACGAATGGCATAGTCGCAAGCAGCCTTTCCCACAATCAACCGGAGTGTCCTTGGAGGCGTCTGCACCGAACGCGTCCGCGAGAACTGCCGCCCAATTGGGCGTGCGGCGGCTCGCACTCGCCGATTTTCGTTCCTATGCCTCGCTCGATCTTGCGGTTGACGCGCCACTCGTCGTGCTCACCGGCGACAATGGCACGGGCAAAACCAACCTCCTTGAAGCCCTCTCTCTGCTGGCACCGGGGCGTGGCCTGCGCCGGGCGGAATTGCGGGATTGCGCTCGAAGCAACGGCGGCGGCGGCTTCGCTATCTCGGCCGAACTCGAAACGCCAAACGGCGGCGTCCAGCTTGGGACTGGGATCGAGCCGCAAACCGGCGCGGCGCTGCTGCGTAAATACCGGATCGGGCGCGAGCCCGCGGGCTCAATACGCGGGTTTTGTGATCATGTGCGCGTGGTTTGGCTGACCCCCGCGATGGATGGGCTTTTCATGGGCCCGGCGGGCGATCGGCGGCGGTTTCTCGACCGGCTCGTGCTCGCCATCGATGCCGGTCACGGGACCCGCGTTGCCTCGCTCGAACGGGCGTTGCGCAGCCGCAACCGTTTGCTGGAGGAGGGTCCCGGCGCGGACCGCGGTTGGCTCGACGCAATCGAATGGGAAGCCGCCGGGCTCGCCGTCGCGGTCGCCGCCGCCCGTGTCGAGACCGTGTCGCGGCTTTCGGCGCTCATTACCGCGACGCGGGACAAAACCTCGCCGTTTCCATGGGCGGATCTCGTCTTGGAGGGCGAAGTCGAGCGCTTGGTGGGGACCTGCCCGGCACTGGAAGCTGAGGAGATCTATCGCGGTATTCTACGCACCGGCCGGCCCCGCGACGCGGCTGCGGGGCGCACCTTAATAGGACCACAGGCGAGCGACCTTTGCGTGCGCCACGGCCCCAAACAAGTCCCGGCGGCGCAAGCTTCGACGGGAGAACAAAAGGCGCTCCTCGCCGGATTGGTTCTGGCACACGCAAGGCTCGTCGCGGCTTTGAGCGGATTTGCGCCGCTCGTCCTCCTCGATGAGATCGCCGCGCATTTCGATCCGGTCCGCCGCGACGCGCTCTTTGAAGTGCTTGAAACCTTGGGCGGGCAGATTTGGCTCTCCGGCACGGACAGGGCGGCTTTCGAGCCAATCCAAAAACGCGCGCTGATGCTGAAAGTGACGCCGGGGTTCGTCACATCCCAATTCCAGGGCTAGCTTGCGGTATCACCAAATCCGCTCCTATTTCTCGCCGCCGGTTTGCTCCGCAGCAGTCCTCTATCCTTTCAAGAATCAGGTTGACCCGGGTTCAGGCTAGGCGGCTCGTGCTTCGAGGATCGACAGACGGACGCCTCTACACCGAAAAAACCGGTAGTGACTCAGTTTGAAATTTTGGGCTATTGACAATCGCTCGCTCCGCTGCACCTTCCATGTTACGCTTTGTGCCCGCATGAATAGGCACACGAATGGTATATGACCTTTCCTTCTTGACAGAAAGCGGGAGTGGCAAAAGCATCGCGATTAACCCGCAACTCGTTCGTTTTGTCATTGAAATTGACATTAAAACAGTCGCTATCGTCTTCGATAAAAATCAGATTATCGTCGATAGCACCGTGGCATTAATTTCTGAGCATCTCCGAAAGGCCGTGAGGTAATGGAGCCATGCCCATCTGTCCAAAAGGCGAAAAGCGCCGGCCGACGTAATCGGCAATGCCGTCCATGGCATGAAAATTTTGACGGGCGAAATTGAAGAAATTATCTCCGGCGACGACAAGGACTCCGCTGCGAAGGAACTTGGCAAAAAGGGCGGCGCTGAGCGATGGGAGCGCTAAGCCAGTGCATCACCGACATTATCGGCGATGTATTGGACATCACGAATTGATGTGACCTCTGCCCATTCGCAGCACATGGCTTGCCAAAGAACATCCCCGCCGCACATCAATTGGTTCGCGGCTGATCGTACCCATTCATGATGATCGGCCAGTACCATCGCTCGCTCACAGGCATCTGAAACCAAAGCGATATCTCGACCAATTCTTGTCCAAAGATGATGCCATCTTTCGTGCCGTAACTTTTCAAAGACGACCCTTTCTGGGGCATCCCCTCCCGGCAGCAGCAGACAACCAACCGCCGCGCCCTGATCGCCATCTAAAAAAACTCGCGTTGGCCGAGGAAATCTATTTGCTTCAACCATCTGACCAAGCGCTACGCCAAGATTAGCGGCGCCATATGGAATAATTGAGCATCGAACGAACAACTCGCGAGCGTGTCTGCTGAGTATTTCGCTTAAAAAGACAGCTGCGCGCCCGTCTTCAACGTAAAGCTCGCATTCTGGATGCTGTTCATCATCCATTTTCGTCATTGCAAACTGGGGGCTAACTCCATTAACAATTTCCTTTGTTCTACCTGTCTCCAGAATGTAAATTCGTGCTGAAAGCGGCAATTCCTCTAGGACATAAGGTGAATGCGTACTGACAATTATTTGGCATTCACGTTCGCGCGTGGCGACCGCTAAGTCTCGAATAAGTCTCCGTTGTGCCCTTGGGTGCAGAGATGATTCGATTTCGTCGATTAGGATCAGTCCATACTGGGGAAGTTAAGTCCTAAGCAATTCCGCAACCGTAGTTTCGCCGGAGCCTTGGTGGAAGCCAGAATAGGGCTGATTAGCTTTTGAAAGGACAGGTATTTCTCGGCTTGCATCGATTGTTGATATTGCCATCCGGGCATTGTCGTAATCCCGCCCCATTATCTGTGAGAGGCGCAAGACCTGATCATCGGTAAATGGCGTTGCTGATTGCTCAAGATGTTTGTTTTTGGCTATTCTGGCGTAGCCAACGCGCGTGCTTACACGCTGAAGCCGACTAAGATCAATGTAAGCTACTCTTCGCTCTGGGCGCTCTGGTTGACCGAGCCAGCGCGTAGTTGGTTTACGAACCGATGATATACTATGATTAACACCTTGTTTGTAACCAAACGTCAGCCGGACATCCGAAAGATTGTCCCAGGCTGTCTCGGGGAAAAACTCAGATGGAAACCAAGTAACGCCCCCTTGCTCCGAGTTCTGGTATACGCATGCCGCTGATTGCAACACGGTGCTTTTTCCTGATCCGTTTTCCCCAACAATGGCAACAATCGGAAAGTCAAACGCGATCCGCTGGTCGGACCACCCTCGTATGCGTTGGATTTGAAGCCATTCTAGCCATTTCGGCCACCCGTTTCCTGTTTGCCATTTTGTTTCCAGACGACGCATTTCATTACTTAAAGCCATGCTTGCCTCCGGCAATCCCGTCGCGATAGTGAAGACTCGCGCTTCACCCGACCTAGAGCGATAGACAAGGCCGATTAATTTGTCTATAAAAAAATTAAATTGTGTTTTTACTCGCTCCGCGTGGTGGTGAGAGCGATATTTTTCTCGGTTTAGGAGGCCTTTCAAACCGGCGGCGGCAGTCCCACCTTGGCGAGCGCGCCTGATTGCCGTTCGCTCACAGCGGCGGCCGAAAATTTACCCAACGTCTCATGAAACAATTGGAAAAAATTCAGCCTCGCGTCGAGATGAAGAAAGGCGCTTCCAAGTCCGATCGCGGCGCGATCCATGAACACGAACTCGCGCGGCACCAGCACCGGACCCTCTTTCTTCAAAGCCTGGTGGAGGTTAAACGTTTCCTTGCGGCCGTAGCTCGTTGGCGCGACGCCATCGGCGACGCTGCGCACGCGGTCGTCGAGCAAGGGCGCATAGATGAACCCCGCCCAAATGTTCAAGGCTTCGACGAGATTCTTGGTGAGACCGCGAAAGCCCCAAGTCTCATAGGCGTGCACGGTGCGGGTGAAATCCTTGTGCAGCAATCCCTCGTAGAGATCGACGATGGCGCAGGCGAATTTCGGTGTGAAAATCCGGATGCATCCATAGTCGAGGAGGTTTATACCGCGCGCCTCCTTTTCTTCTGCCATGCCGAACACCGTATAATTGCCAAGATGCGGATCGCCGTGGATGACGCCGAACTGGCTGAACGGAATCCACCAGGCCTTGAACATCGACTGGGCGATGCGGTTGCGCGCAGATTCCGCAGCGCTCGTGAAGTCGAGCAATTTGCCGCCTTCGAGCCATTCCATCGTCAGCAGCCGCCCGGTTGAAAGCTCCGCGCGCACGCCGGGCACGCGTACTTCCTCGATATTACCAAGAATGTTACGATACAGCGCGGCATGTTTCGCTTCGCGCCGGTAATCGAGTTCCTCGCGGATGCGAGCGCCGATTTCTTTCGCGATTTCGCGTGTGTCGATGACCGGATTGAGGCGCCGGTGCAGCGCGAATACAATCTCGAGCTGCTGCAAATCGGCTTCGACGATCGGGGTCATATCTGGATATTGCAGCTTGCACGCCAGCGTGGTGCCATCCTTGGCGGTTGCCCGGTGAACCTGGCCAAGCGAAGCCGCCGCCGCCGGATGCATGTCGAACGCGGCGAACCGCGTTTGCCAATTCGCCCCGAGCTCCGCCTGCATCCGCCGCTTAACAAACGCCGCGCCCATTGGCGGCGCATCGCTTTGCAGCTTTTGCAATTCCCCGGCATAGTCTTGCGGCAGAAGACCGGGCACAGTTGCCATCATCTGGGCGGCCTTCATTACCGGCCCCTTGAGGCCGCCGAGCGCTTGCGCTAAGGCCGCCGCATGGGTGCCGCCCCGCCCGCCGAGAAGACGAGCACCGGCCATCCGGGCCGCGACGCCGCCGGCATTGGCACCGACCCGGGCATAACGCGCCGCGCGCGCGGACAAGCGATTGGCTTCCTCGTCTTCCATGCACTAGACCCGGATTTTATGAAATGACGCCTCGCGAGTGCGCCCGCATCATGACTTTAATTTCCTTTAAGCCGGAGCAAGCGGCGCGGACAGCAAAAACCATCCATTCACAGAGACTTGTAGCCGGTCGTGCGGCAGAGGCCTGGGGGATGGTCCCATAAACGCAAGTGCGGCGGCGCGCGCCGTGCGGTAATCGATATCATCGGTTGCCCATTAAACCCCATTCGGGAAACAACGGGTGGTAGAATTAAGGTGTAACGTGGGCTGTTCTTTTCGTCCAAAATCAATGCCCAATTCGCAACCGAGGAGAGCACCTGGCTCGCGGCCTTGGCAAATTACGGTGAACCCCTTGCCTATATTCGCAATGAAGGGTTTGGTTCCACCTGATCGGGACACGTTCAAAAATCGAGAGCGGTGATTTTTCGACCGCCGCTTTCAATCTTGACGTCTCTAACCATGCGCAATGGATTGGGCAACAATTTCCTTATTATCGCTGGACTTTTCAACCCGTTCCCAAAGCGGCGTTTGCGCGGCGAACTCATCGCAGTTGAATTTCGCCACGGCTTTCAAATCCTGCGTGCTCGACCACAGACGCCGCTGGCGATCGGCGCTGTTTCCGCGCGCCATAATATCTTCCAGCGTGTCGATATAGCGCTGATAACCGAGTTTTACGACATAGGGTCGGATTCGCTCTAACCAAAGCTTGATATCGTCGCCGATGGGCCTCGTTTCACCCTGATTGTTGATAATGAGTTCGGCGTTGAGGCCATAGCGCATGGCGCGCCACTTGTTATCACGCACCCTCCATGCGTTCGGACGCGGCATCTCGGCAAGCCAGCCTTGATCGTTTTGGAACCAAAGCGCCAACGCATGGACAAAAGCGGCCAGCGCCAGAACCTCCGCTATCGTTGCGGGTTGATCGCAGATCCTGATTTCAAGCGTCCCGCAATGCGGACTGGAGCGCATATCCCACCAGAGATCCTTGAGGCTCTCGATCGAGCCCGCACGATACATCGCGCGGCAAAGATTGACGTATGCCTGCCAGTTCTTAAAGCTATAGGGCATGCCCGCGACGGGCAGGGATTCGGTAATGGTCGGGCGGATGGACGCCAATCCCGTATCCACGCCCTCCTCAAAGGGCGAGCTTGCGCTCAACGCAATCAAATGCGGCACAAAATGCATGAAAAAATTATGGTACCGGACGCATTGCTCCGCGTCTGGCATGCCCAAATGAACGTGCAGGCCAAGCGTTCCGAAACGCTCGTTTAAGATTTCCTCTCGTTATGCAGGCGCTCGTAACGTTCGTCCGGCACCTGCCTAATATCGGCGAGCCTGATCGTAGGCGGGCAGCCCGTGCCGGTAATCAACAGGCCGTGTTCCCCGCAGGCGATCGCGAGCTTCTCCATCTCTTGTTGGAGTTGCATGGCGGTTTCATGAATCGTCGCGCCAATGGTCGAGGTGACCTCGACCATATGCTCAAACGACTCTTTTTTAATTTGTGGCGAAGCGAGTTGCTCTATGAGCGCGAGCCCCATATGCGCCGGCCGAAGGGTTTTGGCGTCAAGAAGAGCCAACTCGCACTCGACGGCCACGGTCAGCGGCTGGCTTGGTGCGAACACCAGCTGATCATCAATCTTCTTATAAAATCGCGTTTCCTCGGAAAGCGTCTTCTGGCCTTCGAAGACGTTCTGAAGCCATTTGATGACAGCCATGCATAACCTCGCCCAAATGTGGTTGCTGCGTAAGGCTTGGGCTTGAATTGATCCTTCGTTCTTGCGGCCCGTTGTCAAAACCCTGGTCAAAATCTGGAATCAAATTGGTCCGCTACTGGCGGATCTCAAGAGGCGTGCGGATGAATTAAAAAACCCGGTCAGCGCGAGGCGATCGGCACGTCGGCGCCCGGGATTGTCCCAAGATCGAATGGCCGCGCCGGCGGCAAAGGCGCGGCGGGGCCCGCAAAACGGCCGGTGGGGACTGCATCGGACGCCCCTGTGTCACCATCCGAGGGCAACGCCGTGGTCTCCGCCTCGGCGGGAGCCATGAGGGAAGCCTCCCTCCCGGCAACCATGGTACGGTCGCGGCCCGCCCAGCCGGCAATCGATGCCGGCCCATCGGTTCGCAAAGTCGCAAGCAACTTTTCGTCGTTCGATCCGGCGAGGCTGGCCGTGCCGATATATTCGATCTTGACCCGCGTGGTTCCCCTCTGGCGGAAATCCAAGGCCTCGGCAGTCTTGCGGGAAACGTCCATGATGCGATTGGCGGCAAAAGGCCCGCGGTCGTTGACCCGCACGATCATCGAGTAATGATTACTCAGGTTGGTGACGCGCGCATAGCTTGGCAATGGCAGCGTCGGATGCGCGGCGGAAACCGAATCGCGATCGTAAACTTCGCCATTGGCCGTGCGGCGGCCGTGAAAGGCATCGCCATACCAGGAAGCAAGGCCAGTCGCGGCATAATGTTTTTCGCTCGGGTAGTAGGTTAGCCCGGCGATCATATAGGGCTTGCCGAGCATATACATCCCACCGCCGTGCGGCACCGGTTCGCCGTCGGCGACGACGCGCGGGCTCGCGGGGCCATAGATCGAGGACGGAAAATACTCCAATGAATTGGCGGAGGCGAGACGTTGGGGCTGCTCGGCGCAGCCGCCTAGACTAAGCGCTGCGCCGCCCGCAAGCCCTGCAACAATACAGTGGGCTCGACTGGCAGGCGCGCGAAGAAATCGAGAAAATACGGCGAAGGAACGTGTTGAAACACGGAGATTTCGCTTGGCCCCCATGTGCTTCCCCTTGGCTCGCAGCGCGGACCGCGGTGCGGGCCTGTGCCGACTCTCAAAAACGGGCACACTGGTAATTTCGCAGCCTTCAGTTTCCGAAGGCTTAAAGTCCCGGTAGCGCCAGTGGGAGTTTCGTCCGGCGATTGCGACCGAAATACGGCAGCGCTCCCGCTCGCATTGCCGCAAAAGGCTCCAAAATGGTTAATTCGCGTTTACCATCAGAGGGTTGGATATTTTTGCAACAGTCGCTGGAATAATAGCGCGTTGGTCAGCCTCGCTCATGCTACAGGCGTTACGGAGATATCAACTCGAATCGGTCAAAACTCAGTCATCGCGTTGGGCGACTACGGGGTGGGCCAGAAATCTAACAGTCTGTCCGGTGACTTCATGCGGGATTACAAAATATTACATGACCTGTTATAAATATATAATAAACTGATCGAGAATTGTGTAAAAACAAATACCGAAAGTTGTAAGAAAATATTCTTACTTATGTGAGGATCTACGAATACGAAACGCTATACTTGTTGGTGAAAGTATTAATATATTTGTATTTCTAAAACTCATATTAAGAAGTTTGCTAATTTTACTGAACAAATGGCTATGCCTAAGCAGAAACGGAAGTCTATACTTTCATACAGGCTCGATTTTCGTAGCTATACTCGTAATGATAACGTATCAACGCTCTATACGACAGAGTGTCTGGATCCGACTTCGGCGTCCGGTCTCCAAGATGCGAGGAGGTCGACATATTCTTCTTCTTCTTCTTCTTCTTCGTGATTAGCGCTTCGGAATAGGCTCCTCCCTTTCCCTGACGTTGGAGATGATGTTATCTTACCGGTATGGTCAGCGAAACACTGCCTCCAACATGACAATTAGCCACTTTCGGGGCACGGGTCCTGCTTCGAAATCCTAGCGTCGCCGGCCGTAAAGGCAGCAATTGCTTACGGTTAGCCGGTCATACTTTTCGAGGATTCAGACCTTGCAGTCCATGAGGCGCACGATGGCAGGCATAAAAAACGCTGCTCAGAGGATTAATAAAAAATATGAATCCGCGATCGTTGGTAAGCTCTCAAAAAACTGGCGCGCGGTTAACTCGGAAGATTTGAACGCTCACCGTGAATTTATTAAGAAACACTATATTCATTCGGTTTCCTATTGGGAGACAGAAGGTGGGAAAAAAGACCTGGAAGGGTTAGTACTAGACCGCGTTACCCTTGATCGTAGGACGTATATACCATGGATCAACTCATTTCTACCTCTAAGTGGAAGTAGTATTCTTGAACTTGGTGCAGGAACGGGTTCTTCAACGGTGGCTCTTGCTGAGCAGGGTGCAACGGTTATTGGAGTTGAGATTCTTGAACAGGCAGTGAGAGTCGCCAAGGATAAATGCCGGATTTTCGGTGTTTCAGCGGAGTTTGAGGCCGCAAACGCTGTGGATTATATGGCCAGGAGCGACAAAAGCTTTGATGCGGTTATCTTTTTTGCGGTTCTTGAACATATGCTCCCAGAGGAGAGGCTTGAGGCTTTGTCACGTGCCTGGCAGCTAATTCGCCCTGGAGGTTATCTTATAATAATAGAGGCTCCAAATAGGCTCTGGTATTTGGATAGTCACACGGCATGGTTGCCGTATTTTAATTGGTTGCCACCACAATTGGCACTCCAATACATGCAATTTAGTCCCCGCGTTGAACTAGTTGGATTACTAACCCCTCCTTCAGAGGAGAATTTTATTGAACTTTACAGATGGGGCCTTGGAGTAAGCTTTCATGAGATCGATCTATCGCTGGGGAAAGACGTCCGGAATTTAGAACATCGCTCACTTGGAGAGTTCTTACGGCGCCGGAGCCCGCTGAGATATCTTGGATGGCATTTATTAGGTGACGCGAAATATGTCCGATTTCTCAAACGCGCGGCGCCGGATGTGCCGGCAGGCTGGTTTGAGCCGTACCTCGATCTGGCGATCCGGCACCCCTAGAGTCCGACTCAAAATTAACTCTTTGCGGCGGCGACGTCGCGAGAGTTGCCTGATTGAGGCAATAAGCAGCCAAGCCTCGGATGATGCGATTGAGGCTTCTCAATCCTTGGCGTGACTTCGACAGCGATTGATCCAGGCCAGAGTTCGCTCGACGACCCATCGTCTTGGGACCAGGACTAAACCGTTTATCCCATCCGGGCGTTTGACGATTTCGATTGCAGGACCATTCATCTTCGCCAGAGCGCTTTCGCGCCTGCATAGCCGCCGCCAGCGAAGATATGCGTGACGGTCGCGAAACTTTCGCAAGCGAAGCCGATGACGCCTTGCGCGCCATCCCTATCCTGAATGCTCGCTTCGGGCACGATTCCGGGTCAGCATATGGCCCTCTGTGTCCTTCACGATGTGGCGGCCGTTGATCTTCTTGCCCGCGTCATAGCCTCGCGGACCACCCGCTTCCGTGGTCTTAATGCTTTGGTTATCGATGATGGCAGCCGTAGGCGCCTCCGCTCGGCCAGAGAGCGCGCGCGAAGCGCAAACCAGCGCTTCGTTGAGGAGATCGCGCGCGCCACTGTCGCGCAGGCGGTAAAAGTAATGCTGCACGGTCGTCGCGGCCGGAGAGCACCGGAAGCTTTTAAACTCAGGGGCGGCGGAGGATGAATAGTTAGGATACCTATCACCTCCCCGCCGCGGCACTAATTAATTGGAATTTCGACAGTTAGCGGGCGCTCGTGATCAGTAGCAAGCCCAGACCCAACTGCCAGAATACGAATCCCGCCTCCAGCATGTCCCAACGCCATAGGGATACCAGCGGCCTCCCCAATATCGTCCGCCACCATGATAGACGCCGCCGCGATACACTCCGTGATAGCCTCCGCGATAACCACCGCGATAACCGCCATGGTAGCCTCTGTGATAGCCTCCATGGTAACCACCGCGGTGGCCGCCATGGTAACCACCGTGGCCCCGGTGCCCGCCGCCATGAAAACCACCGCGAGCGAGCGCCGTTCCCGGCATCGCCAGAGCGCCTGCCAACGCGATAATGAGAAACAGTTTGTTCGACATTGATTTGACCTCTTTCCAAAGCCACCGGTATCGATCTCAATCAACGGACCGAGATGTCACGCTCTGATAACATATGTGCCGGTTCGTTGCAGAGTAGTAGCCCAATGAATAAATTCAGGGACGCAAGAGCGTGATGTGTTTACACGAAAGCATATATTCGCGCTCGCCCGGCATTTCTGCTCGTGCCGGTTAGTGGAAACTCAAACTGGCCGACCGCCTTCAGTTCGATCCTATGTTCTGGCGGCAGGCGGCTTATCTGCCGCGAAGCTCCAAAAATTGGTGAGCGATGAATCTCTTTGCCGAATTCCAAGAGCTGATCGCCTCAATCCTGCGCCGGATCGCTGCGAGCGGGCGTTTACCTGCCGACCTTGATTTGGAGCGCTTTGTGGTCGAGCCGCCGCGCGACCCGGCGCATGGCGATCTTTCCAGCAATGCGGCGATGGTCTATGCGAAAGAGGCGCGCCCGCATTTTGCCAATCCGCGCCAGCTCGCCGTCGAAATTGCCGCCGCGCTCACTGACAATTCAGACGTCGCCGAAGCCGAAGTGGCGGGGCCGGGCTTCATCAACATACGCCTGAAGCCGGCGGTATTTGCCCGCGTGTTGCGCGCGGCACTCGAAAAGGGACCGTGCTTCGGCCGGCCGGCCTTGGGTGCCACGAAAAAACTGAAAGTAAATGTCGAATATGTCTCGGCGAACCCGACGGGTCCCATGCATGTCGGCCATGGCCGTGGCGCGGTGTTCGGCGACGCGCTCGCCAATCTGTTGGCCTTCGCAGGGCACGAGGTCACCCGCGAATTTTATATAAATGACGCCGGTGCCCAGGTCGATGTTCTGGCCCGTTCCGCGCACCTGCGCTACGCGGAGGCGCTGGGTGAAAAAATCAGCGAAATCCCCGAAGGTCTTTATCCCGGCGATTATTTGAAAGACATCGGTGCAGCGCTCACCGAAAAATATGGCCGCACGCTGCTAGGGCGCCCGGAAAGCGAATGGCTTGAGGAAGTTCGCGGCGCCGCGATTGAGGCGATGATGGCGATGATCCGGGCCGATCTTGCTTGCCTGAATATCGAACACGAAGTTTTTTTCTCGGAGCGCTCGCTAACCCGCGGGGCCGAAGGCGATCTGGTCGCCGCGGCGATCACCGCACTGCGTCAGCGCGGTCTGGTTTATGAAGGGCGTCTTCCGCCGCCGAAAGGGCAGCCCGCCGAGGAATGGGAGGATCGCGAGCAAACCCTGTTCAGGTCGACGGCGTTCGGCGACGATGCCGACCGGCCGCTCATGAAATCGGACGGTTCCTACACTTATTTTGCGTCCGATATCGCCTATCACAAAACCAAAATCGACCGCGGCTATGCACTTTTGATCGACGTTTGGGGCGCCGATCATGGCGGCTATGTGAAGCGGATGCGCGCCGCCGTGGAGGCTTTTTCAGAGGGCCGGACCAGGCTCGATGTCAAGCTCTGTCAATTGGTTCAATTGATGCGCAATGGCGAGCCCGTGAAAATGTCGAAACGCTCCGGGGAATTCGTAACGTTGCGCGACGTCGTTGATGAAGTGGGCATGGACGCGGTTCGCTTCATGATGCTTTTTCGCAAGAACGATGCTCCCTTGGAGTTTGATTTGAATCAAGTGATTGAACAATCCAAGGATAATCCGGCATTTTACGTCCAATATGCCCACGCAAGGACAAAATCCGTATTGCGGCAAGCGCTTGCAGCGATTCCGGACATTGATATTTCAAGTTCCGGGCTGGCCGCAGCGGATTTTGGACTCCTTCAAGACGAAGGGGAAATGGCACTGATCAAGCTCGTCGCGCAATTTCCCCGGGTTGTCGAGGCGGCGACGGCCAGCGACGAGCCGCACCGGATCGCGTTTTATGTGCACGATCTCGCGTCGAGCTTGCACGCCCATTGGACTCGCGGCAAAGATCGGCCACAATTACGATTTCTTAATGAAAAGCGGACAGATTTAACTGCCGCCAGGCTGGCGTTAGTAACGGCGATGGCAACTGTTCTCGCGTCCGGGCTTGCAATTTTGGGAGTGAACGCTCCCGACGAGATGCGATAAAGGCTCCTGCCTTCACGCCGCCGGGTAATGGTTCACTCGCGGTGCGTCGGCCGAAACGGCGGCAGTGCTTGATCGAGAGAAATGAAGAGACGCCAAGCTAGTCGCACCCGTGCAAGTCGTGAACGCAATCAGCGGTCACGCTGCAAGGATCGCGGAAAACTGGCCGTGATCGCGTTATGTGGGAGTTCAATGCGTGACCCGGTTAGTTAGAACCGGCCAATCATGCAGCCAAGATTGCGTAAACACTGCCCGGCGTGGGATGCGCGATTGCAATGACGTGGACCGGCGGGGTTGTCCGCCGCGAAGTCGCGACAGGAGGGTAGAGTAAGATGAGTGAGCCAATTGTAAAACGGCGGCCAATGATCGATCTGGAGGAATTCGAAAAACGTCTGCGCAAGCCGCTCGCCGCAAACCAAGGCGACGACGATCCACTTGCCGAACTCGCGCGCTTCGTCGGCGAACAAGAAGACCCTTATAAGACGGTGTTTGACCCGCCAGGCCGGCATTCCGCCGGAATTTCGCGGAACGGTCTGGATTACGTCGAAGACGAGGGGGCGCACGAGCCCCTCATCCGCGGTGATTTTGCCGCGATTGAGGCCGGGCTGCTTGGTTCCTTCCGGCATGAAGGCGGGAATCACCGCTCCGAATCCGAGGAACTGGACGGGTGCGAGGAGGAGGAAGGCGCGGAGCACTGGCGCTACAACGAGACTGCGGCGCGTTCCCGCGAGGCCGGTCCTCCGTTTGAGGAAATCAGGTCGCGGCGCCCTCTGTATGTCATGGCCGCCATGATCGTCGCTGGACTCGCGGGCATCGGAGCCAGTTTTGCCTTTAAGGGCGCTGTTTCCCATCAAGACGAGGTCGCAACGATCAGGGCTGCCGATGGGCCGGCCAAGGTACAACCCGAAACGGCGGCGGGCACGGCAAATCCGGACCAAGACGCCTCTATCCTTGGCGATTCGACGCAGCGGCCGCCTGTCACTGTGGTCAATAATGCGGAACAGCCTGCCGATTTATCCGCGCCAGCGAATGTGCCGGACGCGCAGGCTCCGGCCGCTATCGCTGATCTTGCAGGCGGGGCGGCAAGCGTTCCCGTGCCGGCCCCGCCGGCGCAGGCGCAGCCGCAACCAGCTGCCGGACCGGCGACGATCGCCGATCTTATCGAGCCGAAAAAAGTAAAGACCGTTTCGGTCCGTCCGGACGGCACGCTCCTGCCGAACGACACCCCACCCAAAGTAGCGGCACCCGCTGCTCCTGTTCCCGCGGCGCGCCCCCCGGCGACGGCGCCCATGGCGAAGGCCGCAACGCCGAAATCGGCGGCGCGCGTGGCGACGACACCGAAGCCAGCCGCGCTCGCTGCGAACGGCAATCCGCATCCACGAACCTTGATGGCCGCCAAGGACCAGGCCCCCCCAGCCGCGGAAGCGCCGCAGGCGACACCAAGTGGTTACGCGGTCCAGCTCGCGGCTCCGGGAACCGAGCAAGAGGCGCGTGAAGCGCAGGTCCGGCTCATGAAGAAGTTTTCCACCGAATTGGCGGGCTTCCACACCTCGATCCACAAAGCGGCGGTCGGCGGCAAGCCCGTCTATCGTGTCCGGGTCGCTGGTTTTGCATCACGGGACGAAGCCACCGCTTTGTGCCAGAAACTTCAATCCGGCGGAGGCAATTGCTTCGTCGCCAAGAACTGAGCCGCCACTGGGGCGCTTCAGCCTGGCAGCACAAGAATGCGGCTGTTCGCGTGTGAAGCTCGCGCGAACAGCTGTCCCTTGGGCCGCCTGCGGCGAATCCGCGGTGGGACTTGCGGCAGCGGTTAGCGACCGCCAGCTACGGGTGCGGCGAGCTGCGGACGAGGAGTGCGATTAGTTGGATTTGCCTTTTGCTCAAAATCCCGCGGAGGCCAGGGAAGACGCGTCCTTCGTGGTCGATGTCGAGGGTTTTGAAGGTCCGCTCGATCTCTTGCTCGACCTCGCGCGCCGGCAGAAAGTGGATTTGAGCAAGATTTCCGTCCTGGCGCTCGTCGAACAATACCTCGAATTTATCGCGGTTGCGCGCCGCCTGCGTCTCGAACTTGCGGCGGATTATCTCGTCACGGCGGCATGGCTCGCCTATTTGAAGTCGCGCCTTTTGCTGCCGCAACCCCCCAAGGGCGAGGAGAGGGAAGGCGTGGAACTTGCCGAAGCGTTACAACTCCGGCTTCGCCGCCTCGATGCGATCCGCGCCGCTGCCGAAGCGCTCGTCAACCGGCCACGTCTCGGTCGAGATATGTTCTTGCGAGGCTTGCCCGAGCCGGTTCTATCCGGCGGCGAGCCGCGATGGCGCGCAAGCCTTTACGAATTGCTGTCGGCCTATGCCCAGCGGCGTCAGAAACAGGCACTCACCCGGGTGACCGTGAAGCAGCGGTTCGTCTGGTCGCTTGCGCGCGCCCGGAGTGAGCTTGAAAAACTTGCCGGGCGGGCGCTCGATTGGACTGTGCTCGACACTTATCTCATGGCATTCTGCACGACGCCCGAAATGCACCGCACGGTTTGGGCTTCGACGCTTTCCTCTTCGCTTGAGATGGCGCGGGAGGGCATCATCTCGATCCGACAGGACGCGGCTTTCGCGCCGCTATGGATCAAACGCAAATCGCCGCCGCCCGAAGTTTTTTTGCATGTGGTTCGAAGTTGAGCCGCTAGCGATGCGGGGCGGACGAGGAGGATCTGGTTTTGTCGGAACTTGCGCAGCTCTTTGCTCAAATTGATCGAAGTCAACAGCCGTCGCGCGAGGATGGTTTGGCCGAGGCCATGCGAATCGCTGAGGCGCTGCTCTTCGCGGCGGCGGAACCGCTCACCGAGAAGGACATCGAGAAGCGCATGCCGCGCGGCGTCGCGGCTGGCGAGGTCATCGAAGCCCTGAAGGCCGACTATGCTTCGCGCGGCGTCAATCTCGTGCGAGCGGGCGGGAAGTGGATGTTCAGGACAGCGGCCGATCTCGCCTGGCTGCTCGCCACGGGGGGCGACGAACCCAAACGGCTTTCTCGCGCGGCGCTCGAAACGCTGGCGATCGTTGCCTATCATCAGCCCGTGACGCGCGCCGAGATCGAGGATATTCGCGGCGTTGCCATCTCCAAGGGAACGCTCGATCTTCTGCTGGAAACCGGATGGGTTCGGCTGCGCGGCCGCAGGCGCGCGCCCGGGCGTCCGATCACTTATGGGACGACCGAGGCGTTTCTCATCCACTTCGGTCTCGAGGCGATTGGCGACCTCCCTGGTCTTGAGGAACTGAAGGGAGCCGGGCTTTTCGACGGCCGTCTGCCGCGGGGTTTTGGTATTCCGGAGCCTCGCGACGGGGCGGAGCTTGCCGAGGACGAAGATCCGCTCGAGGAAGAAGCGGGCCTCGATTTTGCCACAGGAGCTTCCGCGGGTGGCCCGGAAAAACCGGCGTGGGCTGAGGATCCTGCATCAGCGAACGAAGCTTTGCCGGCGCCCGAGGATTGCGAACTCTTAAATGACGCTGTAGCGAAGAATCCCGGCCGCAAATCTAGGGCGTGACTTCCTACGCTCTTTATTGCCGGCAAGAACGACGTACTGCCTTCTTGTTTTTACGGTTATGAAAGCCTAGGTTTTCGGCAAGGTGGGGGGCGTTCGGCTCGCTTCGCGTTTGGATACGGAGAATTGCGCCATGGGCGGTCTATCGATCTGGCATTGGATCATCGTCGGGGCCGTCGTATTGATTGTGTTTGGCGGGAAGGGCAAGATTTCCGACATCATGGGGGATGTCGCCAAAGGCATTAAATCGTTCAAGAAGGGGCTGGCGGAAGATGACCAAAAGCCGGAGCTTGAACGCCCCAGCGATCCGCCAATGCGCTCCATCGACCATCAAACAGCCGCCGACTCCGACAAGATTCCAGACACCCGCAAGCTCGGTTGAGCGCTCCGGCGGCGGGCCGGGGTGCGGTCCGCTGAACAGCGCGCGGGCCGAAGCGCCATCAACGCTGCGGACTCGTTTACGATCATTGCTGGCACGCCTCGAGTGACGTTTCCTCATGTTCGATTTTGACGCTGGCAAGTTCATCATCATTGGGGTCGTGGCGCTGATCGTCATCGGGCCGAAGGAACTTCCGCGTGTTATGCGCCAAGTGGGTCAAGCGGCGGCCAAGATGCGGCGCATGGCGGTCGAGTTTCGCGGCCAATTCATGGACGCCATGCGCGAGGCCGACATCGAGGATTTCAAGGCGGATGCGGTCAAGCTGGCCGAGAGCGCGAAAATCGCCGTGGGCGTCGATCGTCTTGCGGACGTCAAGGAAGAACTCACGCGCGTGCTAGACGCGGCCGGAAAGCCCGCGACGCCTTCTGTCGCGGATATGCCGGCGGCTGCGCCGCATAGCGCGGAGCCGAATGCCTTTTCCGCCTTGCCCAAAGCGCCAGAGGAAGGAGGCGAGGCCGAGATCGCTACGGCCGCGCCGCGCCAAGCGCCGCCAGCCGCTGCTACCACCGACGCCGAGATGCGGGCGCTTGCCGATGCGCTCGCGGCCGAGATGGGGAACCGGCCCCGCCGCACCGAGCCAGACGGCGCGAAGACCTAAGATATCAAGATATAGGGTGACTGTTCTAGGCGCCCCGGTTCGGTTACACGAACGTAACCCATGCCTTCCGGAGCGAGCCACTCATGACCGACGCCGATATCGAGGCGACAAAAGCGCCCTTGATGGATCATTTGATCGAGCTGCGCGCGCGACTCATCAAGGCGCTGGCTGCCTTCGTGGTGATGTTCATCGTCTGCTTCTATTTTGCCAAGGACATCTACAATATTTTGGTTGTGCCGTTCGAACATGCTGCCGGTCCGGACGCGCGTCTGATTTATACGGCGCCGCAGGAATATTTTTTCACTCAAATCCGGGTCGCGCTTTTCTCAGCCGCGTTTCTCTCTTGCCCGGTGGTTTTCGCGCAGCTTTACGCTTTTGTCGCACCGGGCCTCTACAAGCACGAACGCAAGGCATTCGCGCCTTATCTCGTCGCCACGCCGGTGTTTTTCGCGGCAGGCGCGTTGCTCGTTTATTTCGTCGTGATGCCGAATTTGTTGCGGTTTTTTATTGGCATGCAGCAGGCCAAGGAACCGGGGCGCGCGCAAATTGAGCTTTTGCCGCGTGTCAGCGAATATCTTTCGCTGATTATGACCTTGATCTTCGCGTTCGGCATAACCTTCCAGTTGCCGGTCGTTTTGACACTTCTCGGGCGCACCGGAATCGTAACGTCGGATTTTTTGCGCAGGCAGCGGCGCTACGCTATCGTGCTTGTTTTTATCGCTGCGGCGATTTTGACCCCGCCCGATATATTTTCCATGCTGGCGCTTGCCGTTCCCGCCCTGGGTCTCTACGAGCTGTCGATCTTGTCCGTCGCCATGATCGAAAAGAACCAAGCAAAACCAGCGGGGCAGGGGCCTTAGTCACTGGCTGAGCCTTAGGGAAAGTGCCCCATGTATGACATCAAATGGATTCGCGAGAACGCGGAGGTTTTTGACCGCGGGCAGCAAAGGCGGGGTCTCGGACCGCTCGCGGAAAAACTTCTTGCGCTCGATGACACGCGCCGGGCGGCGATTGCCAAATCGCAAGCCGCTCAGGAGCGTCGCAACGCGGCATCGAAAGAAATCGGCACCGCGATGAAGGCGGGTGATGCTTCGCTAGCGAAGGCCTTGAAGATTGAGGTTGGAGACTTAAAGACGGCGCTTCCGGAGTACGAGGCCGAGGAGCGCGAGGCCATCAAGGAGCTTGATGAGGCTCTCGCCAAAGAACCCAACACGCCGCTCGATGTAGTTCCCGATGGTCGCGACGAAAACGGCAATGTCGAACTACGCCGAGTCGGCGAACCGCTGCATTGGAACTTCGAGCCAAAGGAACATTTCGAGATTGGCGAGGCGCTTGGCCTCATGGATTTCGAGACGGCGACGAAAATTTCCGGTGCGCGGTTTGTGGTACTCAAGGGTGCTCTCGCGCGGCTGGAGCGCGCGTTGTCTCAATTCATGCTCGATCTGCATACGGGCGAGCACGGCTATACGGAAGTGAGCCCGCCGATCCTGGTGCGCGATGAAGCTATGTTTGGCACGGCGCAATTGCCGAAGTTTCGCGAGGACCAGTTTGGGACCTCAAGATTGCTTGATAAATATGAGCGTTCTGCCCTCGCCTTTGCCGAAGTCCGCAAGAGGTGTGAACAAACTGGAGATTTCCGGTTCCAACCAGAAGATTTAAAAGTTTTTGAAATAATAGCGGAAACCGAGCGTCTTTGGCTCATCCCCACTGCCGAAGTGCCCCTCACCAATCTCGTGAGAGAAAAAATCCTCGACGAAAAAGAGCTGCCCCTGCGCTTCACCGCCTGCACGCCGTGCTTTCGCGCCGAGGCAGGCGCGGCAGGAAAAGACACACGCGGAATGATCCGCCAGCATCAATTCACCAAAGTCGAGCTCGTCTCGATCACCACGCCCGAAACGTCGCTCGCCGAGCACGACCGCATGCTTTTGTGCGCCGAGGAAGTCTTGAAGCGCCTAAAGCTCCCTTATCGGGTCGTGACGCTTTGCACCGGCGACATGGGCTTTGCCTCGCAAAAGACCTATGACATCGAGGTCTGGCTGCCGGGACAAAACCGCTATCGCGAAATCTCTTCCGTGTCCGTCTGCGGCGATTTTCAGGCGCGCAGAATGAACGCGCGCTACCGTGCAAGCGATGGCAAACCCCGCTTTGTTCACACGCTCAACGCCTCAGGCGTCGCGGTTGGCCGCGCACTGGTGGCGGTCTTAGAAAATTACCAAAACGCCGACGGCTCCGTCACCGTGCCGGAGGCATTGCGCGCCTATATGGGCGGCACCGAAACAATCAAAAAAGTTTGAGCCCCGCGCGTGCGCATTCTGATCACCAATGACGACGGCATTCACGCGCATGGTCTCGCCTTGCTGGAGCGCGTCGCCAAAACTCTGTCGGACGATATCTTTGTGGTGGCTCCCGAGCAAGATCAGTCGGGCGTCGCCCATTCGCTGACGATCAACGATCCGCTGCGGCTGCGCAAAATTTCGGAACGGCATTTCGCGGTGAAGGGCACGCCGACCGATTGCGTCATCATGGGCGTGCGGCGGCTGCTTGAGGGCACGCCGCCAGATCTCGTCCTTTGCGGCATAAACAACGGCCAGAATGTTGCTGATGATTTAACCTATTCGGGGACTGTCGCCGGCGCGATGGAAGCGGCGAGCCTCGGCTTGCCCGCGATTGCGCTGTCTCAAGCCTATGGCCCGGTTGGGCGCGACGAAGCTTTTTGGAACTGCGCCGAGACACATGCGCCGCGCCTTGTCAGACAAATTCTCGACGGGGGCATCCCCCCAAACATCGTAATCAACGTAAATTTTCCGGCTTGTCCGCCGGAGGCGGTCACGGGGGTTGCCGTCTGCGCCCAAGGCCGGCGCGACGCGCAGACGGCAACGATCGAAGAACGGGCGGACGGGCGGGGCATTCCTTATTATTGGATTTCATTCGCGCGCGGAAATTCGACACCGGTCCATGGAACCGACCTCGAAGCCCTGGCGCAAAACAACATTTCGGTGACGCCGCTCAAGCTCGATTTGACCGACGAGGCGACGCGCACGCGCCTTGCGCTTGTCCTGCGCTAGAGCTGCTTTCTGATTCAGTGGAATCAGAAAGCAGCTCTAAATTCTTGTTTAATCGCATTTTCTTTACGCGAACCGGTGTCCACTTCGCTCGAAAATGCTCTAGCCAAGGCAGACCTTCCGATGCTTCTCGACCAGCCGCCGCCCAGATCCGAGGAACAAGCGATCGAGGCGCAAAACAAGGCGGCATTTCTGATGGACCTCCGCGCGCGGGGAATCCAGGACCTCGACCTTTTGCGCGCGCTCGAAATCGTGCCGCGCGAGATTTTTGTGCCGCACCGTTTTGCCGATCTCGCGCGCCGCGCAATCGCGCTGCCCCTGCGGTGCGGCCAGACCCTTCCGGACCCCTGGCTCACCGCCAAGATGATCGAAGCGCTGGCCCCGTCGCCATGTCATCGCGTGCTCGAAATTGGAACCGGATCGGGTTACGCGACTGCGTTGCTGGCCCGGCTGGCGCGGGAGGTGCTCTCCATTGAGCGTTTTAAGAGCCTCGCGATCGAGGCCGAGGCGCGGCTCACGCAGCTCGGCATCACCAATGCCGGTGTCGTCTTTGGCGATGGCCTGGCGAGCTTGCCAGGGATAGGCCCCTTCGACCGGGTGATCGTCCAGGGTTTGCTTGCCGAGATTCCTGAAAATCTCATCGCGGTGCTTGACGAGGAGGGGCTTCTCGTCGCGGCGCGGCCAGATTCAGAAACTATGTCGCGCCAGCACATCGCACGGATCGCGCGCGACGGCACCGGAGGCATCGACGAGACCCCCGTTTGCCCGTCCCGGCTGCATGCGCTTTTGCCGGGAGAAGCAATGGCGCTTTGAATGAAACAGGACTCGTTTGCGAAGAAAAATAATTTTGTCCATTTTTTCGTGAATATTTGTTCATCTTTAAACCGTCCCTTAACTTAATCCGCTCGTAATGGCGTTGAAAGACACTGCGCCGGTGGGGTTGCGTAATGAGTGATTTTGAATGTGTTTCCCGCGCACGATTCGCGGTTCGCCTGGCCATGAGTAGCGTTGCCGCGGGCTTGCTTGCCGGGTGTGCGAATTCCGAGCGATTGAGCGATCCTTGGTCCAATCCTTTCCAGAGTTCGGCGAACGTAGCCAGCGAGGCGCCGGCGGCGGGTGCCACGGCTCCAGTGCAAAGGCGACCGCTTAGCGCGCCAACCGCAAGCGCTGCGGCGCAACCAAATCCAAAGGTCGCTGCCTCCGCACCGCCGCGGGGGGCGCAAGGCGCCGCAGGGTGGTCGGCGCAGGGAGGATCGCCGGTCGTCGTGGCGCAAGGCGAAAACGCCCAACTTCTCGCAACCCGCTATGGCGTGCCGGTCGAAGCGCTCGTTTTGACAAATGGTCTTAGCTCGGCGTCGCAGGTCCGGCCCGGCACCCACCTCGTTATCCCGGTGTATAATGCGGCTTTGGCCGCTTCGAGCGGCGCTCGCGTGGCAGCACATTCCGCGCCGGCAAAGCCAGCTCCGGCGAAGGTTGCGGGTGCGCCCCCTCGAACATTGGCTAGCCAGGCTGAAAGCTTGAAAGCCAGCAAGACCCACACGCCCGCAACCAAGGCTGCCGCCGCGCGGAAGCCAAGCGAACCCGCAGCGAAGCAGCAAACGGCACAGGCCAAGGTAACAAACGAAACCAAGGCATCGGCGCGCGAACCGGAAACTGTCCCGGCCACTGAGCCGAAAAAAACCGCCATGGCCACGGAGGCAGCCAACCCGGAATTCCGCTGGCCCGCGCGGGGACGCATCATCCAAGGCTTCAAGCCGGGCGGCAACGATGGGATCAATATCGCGGTTCCGGAAGGAACCTCCGTGAAAGCGGCGGAAAGCGGCGTCGTCGCCTACGCCGGGAACGAGCTTAAAGGTTACGGCAATTTGATCTTGATCCGGCATCCCAATGGCTTTGTTTCTGCCTATGCGAATAATGGGGCTATCGAAGTCAAGCGCGGCGAGACGGTCAAGCGCGGCCAGACGATTGCGATATCCGGGCAGAGCGGCAATGTCGCGTCGCCGCAGCTCCATTTCGAATTGCGCAAGGGCACAAAGCCGGTCGACCCGACCCAATATCTTGCCGGGGCATAGGCTCACTTTCGTCAAGCCCCCGCGGCGAACACAAGATAATACGCGATTTCGCTAAGCTGCTGTGCGGCGCCCGCGACATCGCCGGTCTGGCCGCCGAGGTGTTTTCGAGCAAGCAGCACGACGGCGTAGGCTGCGCCTGTCGCCGCGGCAATGCCCGCGACGGAGCTGGCTAGAGACGCGCCCGCGACAACCGGAGCGAGGGCAAAAACAACGGCGAGGCTGGCAGCGATGGCGAGCGCCGCGCGTTCTGGCTTTCCCGCGGCAAAACCAGCTCCGTTTTCCCGCGCGGGTGGAAGGAACGCCAAGGGCATGAGCGCCGCCGCGCGGGACAAGGCCGCCGCTCCAATTAACACCGCACAGGCGAGGCCTAGGCTTTGGTTTACGATGAGCGTGAGGCTCACCGCCCGCAAATAGAGGCTAAGCACGAGGGCCACGGCGCCAAACGTGCCTATCCTGCTGTCGGCCATGATTTCGAGCTTGCGCTCGCGTGTCGCGCCGCCGAGGAACCCGTCGGCGCAATCTGCAAGCCCATCTTCGTGCATTGCCCCGCTGACGAGTGCCAAGGCGCAGATCGCGAGCGGCGCCGCGAGGGGCGGCGGGAATCCCAATAGGGAGGCCGCGGCAAGCGCGATCGCGGCCACGGCTCCGACGAGGCCGCCCGCCACGGGCAGCATGCGGACCGCGCGGGGGAAATCGGTAAGAGCATGTTTGCCGGGCGATGCCGCCGAGGGAAGAGGGAGCCGCGTAAAAAACCGTAGGCAGAAGCAAAAATCGGCGAGGAGCGACGAGCCGGGGCGCATCGCTCCTCATCCGTGATTTCTCGTGTTTTGTCGAGAGAGCCGCGGGAAGCGCCTCGGTGAACGTCCGATCCTCCGAGACCCGAATTAAGAACTGGTTTCTCAATTCACCGATGCAGGCACATGCTCAAGCTCACAGACCCAGCCTCGATAGAGGCTGCCAGATGCGCCTTTTATTCCGCTATAGCAGTAGACACGGCGCGTAATGCCCGCCCCGGTTAAATCGGCCATGTGGACCGGGAGCACGATCTCGCGGGAATCAAGCGCGGGCAAGGGGCCGGTCGTGGCAAAACCGAGCACTGTTGTTGCGATAACAATCCCGATTGCGATAAAGGAAATTTGGCTCTTCATGATGCCGGTCTCCAATCTGCTTTGATAACGTTAACTTTTCCTCCCCAGCTTGCGATGGATCCTTACATAGGAAACTTAATGGTGCATTGCAATATCGCATATGCAGCAGAAGGCGAGACGGTTTGCCGCATGCCACTTACGACTTCGGCCGGGCGGCATTAGAAGATACCCTTGACACCTCCCCCAGGTCGCGATGCCCGCCGCAAAACCGCCGTTCGATTCCATCCGCGCTCTTATTGCTTCCATGCCCGAGGCCTCAGAGGCATCGCGGGAGGCAGTCCGCACGCGCCAGGCCGAGTTGACCAAACCGCTCGGTTCGCTCGGGCGGCTCGAGGAAATCGCCGAGTTCCTGGCCGCTTGGCAGGGGAAGCGCGTGCCGTCGATCGACAAGCCTCTCGTCGCGGTATTCGCCGGCAATCATGGCGTCGTGGAAAAAGGCGTGTCGGCCTATCCGGCCTCGGTCACCCGCGCCATGGTCGACAATTTTCGTGCTGGGGGCGCCGCCATCAACCAGATCTGCGCGGCCCATGGGCTTGGCTTGAAGGTTTTCGATCTGGCGCTCGATATTCCGGCGAAGGACATTACCGAGGCGCCGGCTCTGGAGGAAAAGGAGGCCGCCGCGACGTTCGCTTTCGGGATGGAAGCCGATCGCCGGCGGGGTCGATCTTTTGTGCCTCGGCGAAATGGGCATCGGCAATACGACGGTCGCGGCGGCCATCTATCATGGGCTTTACGGCGGCGCGGCGGCCGATTGGGTTGGGCGCGGCACCGGACTCGATGATCACGGCTTAGCGCGAAAGATCGCGGCGGTGGAGGCAGCCGTCGCGCGGCACAGGGAATATCTCGCCGATCCGCTCGAGGTGATGCGCCGTCTCGGCGGGCGCGAGATCGCGGCGATGGCCGGCGCGATCGTCGCGGCGCGCATGGAACGCGTTCCGGTGATCCTCGATGGTTATGTGGTTTGTGCCGCCGCCGCCATTCTTCATGCGCTCGATCCGCGCGCGCTCGACCATTGCATGGCGGCCCATGTTGCGGCCGAAGGCGCGCATCCGGATGTGCTGCGGCGGCTCGGCAAGAAGCCATTGCTCGACTTAGGGCTCAGGCTCGGCGAAGGCTCCGGCGCCGCCTTGGCGTTCGGGATCGTCAAGGCGGCGGTGGCCTGTCACACCGGCATGGCGACCTTTGCGCAAGCCAAGGTCGCGGGCAGGGTCGGGGATTGAAACGGTGCGGTGGGGCAAATGCCCTCATGGCAATCCCGTGGAGAGCACGTAGATCTCGGCGCTTGTTGCCGCCACGTTGGCGGCGGTAGCGGATCGAGACGCGAACATTCCGCGTCAATCAGATCACTCGGGTAACGCAGCTTGTCGCGATAGTTGCGAATCCGGTTTAGCGCTGCAATCGTACCAAAATGTTTCACGTGAAGCATTTTGGTACGATTGGCGCCGGAAACCTTAAAGCGTGGATACGCCGCGCGGGAGTGAGACATGTGCGATTGCGCGGAAAGTTGGTCTTTTTGGCGGGTTCGGGTGCGGCGCAAGACGATGGAAGGAGCCAAGGCAAAGCTGTTCAAGATCGCGGCGATAACGACGGTCGGCTGATCTCGACTCGAAGGGGACTTGAAGGCGATGGAAAGGTGGCACAGGTGGCGATCCGAAATAATTTGATGCGCCGACTTACGATTGCGCGCTATTTGTTCAAAATGGGTGTCGATCAGTCTCACCGAGGCGAGCCATTCGGCGCTCTCGCAGTTAGCCCACTGCACGATGCTGTGGAGCTGTTTCTGCAACGGACTTAGAACATCGCCAGGGAACGCTAACGGGCAATAAGGACTTTCTCTGGTATTGGCAAGCGATTGCGCAAAGTTGATGGACTGAGTCGGCCGAGCACAGCGGAAGATTTCTCAGTCGGGCCGTGCGGCGTTGAAGCATGATGGCCCACGGATTGTCTTACTCCGGACATCAAGCTGCGACGCCTTGTCCGGAGCTGCGACTTCCGTCAGCGCATCGTCGGTAGCTTTTCATTCCAAGAGAACTCGCGATGGATTTGGGCGGGCTCGGAGGGTGGCTATGGCTAGGCTCCAGCGAGGTTTCTGCCACCAGCTCAACCATCTCAGTCAAACACCAGAAGCGCGACGGACATCGTTTACAACGTCGAAGGCGGCAAAATCGCATTCAAGTTTCATGTGGGAGGCACGCGGGCTTAGTGACGGGAGAAAAAGCTACGTCGAGATTAAAGACAAAGCATCGCTGACTTTCATCGCAAGCGCGTCCACTCGGGCTTACCGATATGCAAAAGAACTTCCTGCGGGTTCGATGATCTTGCTTCAACCATTCTCACCGACTCGGAATATAATTTGACGTGGCCGCATCTTGTGCATAGCAGCCCGAACCAGACGCGATACAATTGGTTTTTCCGGCGACATCTGAGCAAACAGGAAGCACCGAAGCGGTACGAGACGCCGAGGAATTTTGAGCGAGCTGCAGGATAGCTTCGTGGTCGACAGTGTCTGCGTGGCTCAGGATTCGGGATGGAGTTCGGGCCGGGGTATCTATCTCGAGCTCGGACCCCGTCAGGGGGATGCAAATTTATGCGGAGGCACTAATATCGCGAGCTTGGTATGGGGCGTCGAGGCGCTCCATCAACAGAAATCAAGAATTGCGTGACGCTGCGTCGATCTAGCAAAAATAAAGGAACGACTCTCACGGATCCTTGCGCAGACAGGCAATTCCAAAGTCAAAAGTTGGGCAACAAGGCAAAGCTGAAAGAGCCTCTCGCGAGGCGTCGCTTCGAAAATGCGGTTCACCGAAGCGTTCGGGCCTGTTCCTGATCGACGGAATTGAACCGAACGTCAATGCTGTGCCTTCGCGAAGAAATGCGCGGACTTGCGCGACGATATACCGCACTTCGGCTCGCACAGGCACGCGGGCTCCTATCGATCAATGCCTAGACGAATTGAGGAAGCACGCCGAAGCACTCGAAGTGTATCATATGCTGATAATGTCATGAGGTCGGCATCGACGCCAAGATTATTAATGACTGGCTTTACGACAGGATTCTATCGCTCGTTCGCATGCTGTCGGCTTTTGTTGAGGTCGGATCGCGCGACGCCAGCGTGCTGAAGCCGCCAGCGATCAAGGCGAGCGCATAACAGCTTTTAAGTATTGTAACTTAGCTCTCGGTGTTTTCACACTGTCTTGGGGGACAAAGTCTGCGTGTCGGCGCAACGCGGACCTTAAACTCACCTCCACCGGGGGTTTGGCCAGCGTCCCGGATCGCGGCCTGTTGCGCACGGATACCGCAAGCGTTGGCCTCATAGCGCGCGTTGGTCCATCAACCAGCATCCCGCCCTTCACACCCGCTCCGGCGAGGTGACGCGCTCGCGCCGCACGCCAAGACCTATGAGGCGGGCAGGCAGCCGCCGCAAAACCGGGAAATATTTGAAGAGCCGCACAGTCCATGGCGGCACCGCTTTGCCCGTGCCGCCCAGAACGCGCGAAATCACATTCTTTTGGATAATGACCTGCACGCCCTGGATGACTTTGGTTGGCCATTCGCGCCGCTTTTGCACTTGTGCCAGAAGCCGGTTGCTCAGCGGTCCCTCGCCGGACAACGGCAGCGCCAAGATATTCGCCGCGGCGATCGCGTCTTGAATTGCGAGATTGATGCCGATACCGCCGATCGGCGACATCGCGTGCGCGGCGTCGCCGATGCACAGGAGGCCGGGTTTGTGCCAAAGCGGCAGCCGGTCGACCGCGACGGTGAGGAGCTTGACGTCATCAAAACTCTCGAGCTCGCCAACGCGATCGGCGAGGAACGAAGCCAATGCGGCGATTTTTCCCCGCAGTGCGCCGATGCCTTGCTCCTTGAGGCGGTCCGCCGATCCCTTGGCGATCACATAGGCGCATTGCCAATAGTCGCCGCGATTGAACACGGCCAGAATTTGGCCCGCGTCAATCCGGCCGAGAAGTGAACCGGCATCGTTGGTCTGGCGCGAGAGCTTGAACCAAAACACATCCATCGGCGCGCCAATGTCGAGCGGCACGAAGCCGGCTTTCTGCCGCACCAGGGAATGGCGGCCGTCGGCGCCGATCGTCAGATCCGCGCGGATCGACAATTGACCATCCTTGGATTTCACGGCAACGCCCGCCACTGTTCCTTCCTCTTCGATGAGGTCATCCGCTTCGGCGGACATCAATAGCCGGAAGCAGGGGTAACGCTTGGCTTTTTCGGCAAGAAAATCCAAAAAATCCCATTGCGGGATGAGAGCCACAAACTTCGCATGCGTCGGCAGATGCGAGAAATCGACCATCGGAATCGTGACGTCGCCGATTTTGGCTTCTCCTTGCTGAATTTCCTGATGCGGAAGTTTTAGGAAATCTTCCAAGAGCCCGAGCTCGTGCATCGCTTCGAGCGTCGAAGGATGGACCGTGTCGCCGCGGAAATCGCGTCAGGAAATCCTTGTGTTTTTCGATGACGACGGTATCCACGCCCGCGCGGGCGAGCAGAAGGCCCAGCATCATCCCGGCCGGACCGCCGCCCACGATGCAGCAGCGGCAGGAGATCATTTTCCTTGTCTCGTCCATCGGACACCTTCCACGCAATATAGGATCTGCAGGAACTCAAGGGGCAAGATTAGGGACGAAAACCTGTCCGCGCGGAGACCCCGCGCGAGACGCGGCCCAGCTCGGCGCTGACCGCAATGGCAACGGAAAGATTGGGCTCCGAGCCCCGCAAACCAACTCCTATTCCACAACTATTTTATAGCTTTCCCCTGGGTGCAAGGGCTCACCGCGGTCGAGCTCGTTGATGAGGAGGAAAGTTTCGAGCGCGTGATCCGGAATTGCCATTTGCGCGGCAAGCGCCTCGGCGGTTTGCCCCGCCTTGGCAACAGTGATCGCGAGGTGCAACGGCCGCACGGCCTTGATCTCGTCCGCGGAGACGCGATGAAAGGAATCGATCGACGCTTGGAAGCGTTGCTTGGCCTCGTCCGTCAGCACCCGCGTCGCGAAAATCAGCCGGTACACGCGATCTTGTTCGAACCGGATCACCGCGAGACGGAATTTCCAGTCGCCGGCGCTTGCGGTGGCGGTTGCCGCCGGCATGGCATTGACTTCGGCCGTTTCGATCGAACTGTCGATCAGTCCATCGATCCATCCGGAGGCCATATAGGCCGCAAGCGGCGTCGCCGAAGGCACGTTGACGCTGTCGAGGCGCAAGGCTTCGGCACCGCCGGCCTTGACGCCGAGAAGGGCCTGGGAGGCGTTTTCGAGAACAAACCCTTCGGGAGCAAGAAACGCAAATCCGAGCCGCCCGTGCAGGAATTTGCGGCCGCGGATCGCCCCTTCGGCGGGATCGTCGCCGAATGTCATGCCGTCGATCGCGGCAAGATATGAGGCCCGGCCGGCCGCGCCGATGCCGGGGGCGCCGATCTGGCGCGCCGCGTTGATCGCCTGCGCGACCCGCTCCGGAGTGGAGGGATGCGTCGCCAAAAGATCCGGCGTGCCGGCGCTCGCCCCGTGACCCATGAGCGAATTGCGCAGCGCCGCCGAGCGGCCAAGGGCATTTAGAAAGCGGACGGCGCCATAGGGGTCGAAGCCCGCCTTCGCGGCAACCCTGATGCCGATCTGATCGGCTTCGAGTTCTTGGCTCCTGGAGAAACTCGCGATCGTGCGTTGCGCCAGGGCCTCAACCTCCTGGCTCTTCTGCTTGCTCTGAATCACGCTCGCGGCCTGGCTGATCACTGCGGCACGTTTTTCCTCTTCCTCGCGCTGCATGGCGTGTTTGGCGGTGATGTGGGCGATCTCATGCGCCATTACGGCGGCGACTTCCGAGGCGTCGTTGGCGAGCGCCAAGAGGCCCCGCGTCACATAGAGCTCGCCGGGCGGCAGCGCGAAGGCGTTCGCGATCGGCGAATTGAGGATCGTTACCTTGTAGGGTTCGCTGGCGCGTTCGTCCGCATTGGCGAGCTTGACCAGAATTTCGTTGAGGTAGGCTTCGGCGGCTGGATATTTGTACTCGCCGTCGAACAAGGCGATCATCCGCCGGTGTTCCGCGAGTGCTTTCGTGCTGGCGGCAGGCGCCTTGGGCGGCGGCAAGGGGACCGCAGCGTTGAACGGCGTGTTGTCATGCGGCTCCATCGAGGCGCAGCCGGAAAGAACGAGCGCGACGACGCACGCCGCCGCCAGCCGCGCGCCAAACCCTGGCCGGGAGTTGTCGTTGGCTTGCTGCGAACTCGCGATTTTGGCGGAGAGTCCCATTCGCGGCGGCCTTATCGCGGGACCGGAGAGCCGGCCGCGCTTGGATCTTGCGTTTGCCCGGCCGCCTCCATCTCGTCCGGGTCCGAAAGCTCGATTTGCGGTCCAAAGCGGGTATCGAGCAGGCCTCGGACGCGAACGGTTTGGCCGGTCATGCCTGCCAGACTTGCATAAGCCGCCTCGAATGTTTTGCTGTTGCGTGGCAGGACCGTGACCGAAAAATCCCAGCCTTGGCGTGGCCCGAAATAGAGCGTTATCCGCGGCCTCCGGCTGGTAATCCCTGTAATCCGGCCTTCGACAATGACGGTCGAGCCAGCCTTCTCCACGAAAGAGGGGCGGTCGGCCGCATTGATGACGGCATAGTACGGATCGGCCCAGAGGCCAAGCCCGGAAGCCCGTGCCCCGGCCTCCGCGGCGAGAAGGGTGCTCCGGCACGGACGCGCCGCCGCGCTTGCTTCATAGCGGGCGAGGCCGGCATCGATGAGCGCCTCTCCGACCGGCAACCGCGCCTGTCCCGGGCCATTTGGCGACTCCGTCGCGACGGCGAAGACAAAGGCAACCACGCGCCCCCATCGATCCGGGCCGGATTCGCGCGGGAGATACCGTATTTCTTGTCCAACCAGCCATTGAGCGAGCTCATCTTGCGCGCGAATGTCGAGATCGGGATTGCCCGGCGTCGGGCGCGGCGGATCGACGCCAGCGATTTTGAGCCGGATGCCGTTGTCGAGAGTCAATTCGAGCCGCTCGCCGACCACGGCGACCCGGCCGCTGGTGCCGCCCTCTCGCGGGCAAAGCCCGTCCGCTGCCCGGAGGCCGCTCGCCGGCACAAGGGCAAGCACGGCCATGGAGAGTAAAATGGCGAGGCCCAGGCCCGCCTTGGCACGAATGCGGTGGGCGCCGCGAAGCAGCGCCAAGGCCCGTGCCCAAGCGCGCCAACCGTTCGCCATAGTATTTCGCCTCTTGTGCTCAGTGCCGGACTCTTCTTCGATCGCGGATACATAGGATAGATTTTAACGGATTTCCGGCCGATGAACGATGAAGATGAAAAAGCAAAGTTGCGCGGGAGCGCCCTGCCGCGGCGTCCTGAACTCGATCCGGTTCTCGATGTCTAGCGTGAACTTTACAGGCCTTTTGTGGAACGGCAAACCAGGCGCGCCCCTGGGCGGGCTCATTGCTTTGCTGGGCTGGCAGCCGGCAATCCGGAGCAAAAGCATAAATGAGCAACACGGGTTGCGAAAGGTTCTGTGCCGGCCCCCAATCGACCAAAACGCTATGCAAAAATCATGAAACGTCAGTATTAATTCAAGAAATAGCTTATTATATACATAACATTGTTATCTTGTATGTGCTATATCTAGACAGACATTCGCAATTTATTAGGTATTTATATACCTATTCTTACCAATACGCCATTACGAGGCATGCCGTCGGACCGTGGCCGAAGGAGCTGAAAGGGGAATCGACCAAATCCTACTAGATGGGCTGCAAAACCTACCCTGATAGGTAGGTGCTACTACCTATTCAGGCTGCAGTTAACCCCCCCCGCTGGTATATTGTCCCTTCCCATTGGCCGCTTTAAACAAGGATCTGGAGATAGACCGGTTTTTTGGCGCCGTTGAACCTTTTGGCGCTGAGCCAGACTAGTCTGGCGGCCCATGTCTTCACGCCAAAACCTGGTCTTAATCCTCAACAGCAAAGAGGCAAGTAACATGAGCTTAGTAACAGGAACTGCACGCACCGGCGAGGCTGCGGCCGCCGCCGAGGCGCCCCTTCTCAACGCGACCCCGATGATTCTCGGGGCGATCGCGATCAACACCTTCTATGTTGGTGTTCGTATCTACGAGCAAGTTTTCGGCCAATTCGCGGGGCTCGATTCGTTCGCTCCCGAATTCACCACCTACTGGATGACCATCCTCTACATCGAGGAGCCGGTCGAATTGATCTCCTTCCTCGCCTTGGTCGGCTGGATGTGGAAGACCCGCGACACCGACGTCGCGAATGTCGCTCCGCGCGAGGAAATGCGTCGTGTCTTCAACCTGATCCAATGGATCATGCTGTACGGTATCGCGATTTACTGGGGTGCCAGCTACTTCACGGAGCAGGACGGCACCTGGCATATGACGGTGATCCGCGACACCGACTTCACGCCGAGCCATATCATCGAGTTCTACATGAGCTACCCGATGTATATCGTGATTGGCGTGGGCGGCTTCATGTATGCGCGGACACGGCTTCCGACCTATGCCTGCAAGGGCTGGTCGATTGCCTATGTTCTGCTGTTCGTTGGGCCGTTCATGATCTTCCCGAACGTCGGCCTCAATGAATGGGGCCACACCTTCTGGTTCATGGAAGAACTCTTCGTCGAGCCGCTGCACTGGATGTTCGTGTTCTTCGGCTGGTTCTCGCTTGCGGTGTTCGGTGTGACGCTGCAATTGATTGGCCGCGTCGTCGAGCTTGCGCACGGCCACGAGGAGCTGCTCGGTCTCGAGCCGGCGGAATAAGTAACGCGCCTTCGTGTGTTGAGGACCCTGGGTCTGACCGCGAGACGTTCAGCCCACAATTGGTCGGCCGCTTTCCGGAAGTATGTTTCTCTCGGGGAGCGGCCGTGCCAGGGCTGGGCAGAATTTTGTAAGGCAACCGAATTTACTCCGGCAAACCGGCGATTGGGTCCGGGGGAGTAACTGGGAGGATAGTATGCTACGAGATAAATCAATTAAGACCGGAGCGGCTCCCGCGACCGAATCGATCTCGGCGTCGCCGGGAATCGAAGGCGGCGCTGGTGCGAATCCGGTTTACGCGGCCGCCGCGGCGGGAGCGGTGACAGGTTCGCCGTTCAATTCCCGCGCCGAAGCGGCGACTGCCGTCAAGACAGCGGACCTTCTGATCCTGACGTTCCTGTTTCTGATCATGATCGGCGGGTATCATGTCCACGCCATGCTGACCATGGGCGACTGGGACTTCTGGGTCGACTGGAAAGACCGGCGCATGTGGCCGACCGTCCTGCCGATCATGCTGGTTACCTTTCCAGCGGCTGCCCAGTATTTCTTCTGGACGCATTTCCGGCTGCCATTTGGCGCGACGTTCCTTTGTGTCGCCCTTCTCTTCGGCGAATGGCTTGACCGCTACATCAGCTTCTGGGGCTGGACCTACTACCCAATCAACCTCGTCTGGCCGACCTCGCTGGTCCCGCAGGCGATGTTCCTCGACATCGTCCTGCTGCTCAGCAGGAGCTTCATAGTTACCGCGATTGTCGGTTCGATGGGCTTCTCTCTGCTCCTCTATCCGAACAATTGGGTCATCCTTGCGCAATACCATGCGCCGACCGAGCAATATGGCACACTGATGTCCTTGGCGGACGTCATCGGCTTCCATAACGTTCGTACCTCGATGCCCGAATATATCAGAATTATCGAACGCGGCACGATGCGTACTTTCGGTAAGGACGTCGTGGGCGTCGCGGCGTTCTTCTCCGGGTTCGTCTCGATTATCGTGTATTTCGTCTGGTGGTATGTTGGGATGATGTTCTCCACCACGAAATACATGAAGTCCATCTAACCCGCCGCTGCAAGGTCCCGAGAGGACTCGAAGAGCGCATTTTAGCAATGCAAGAGGCACGGCGATGCCGTGTGGGAGAGTAACCAATGACAACAACAATGTTAAGATCACTGGGGCGCCAAGCGGGGAGGCTTTGGGCCCTGGTATTGGCCGCCGGGCTCGCGGTGACGTTGGCGGGCATCGGCCCCGCTGACGCCCACGGCGAGAAATCGCAGGCGGCGTTTCTCCGGATGCGGACGCTCAATTGGTATGACCTGAAATGGTCGAAGACCAACGTTACCGTCAATGAAGAGTATGAGATCACCGGCAAGCTGCACATCATGAGTGCTTGGCCGGCGGCCATTGAGGCGCCGAATCAATGCTTCCTCAATACCGGGCAGCCAGGAGCCATGGCCGCCAGGTTGGGCGTATGGGTCGGCGGGCAGTTCACGCCGCGCTCGATGAAGCTTGAAATCGGCAAGACCTATGCGTTCAGAGTGCTTCTCAAAGCGCGTCGGCCTGGCCATTGGCACACCCACGTTCAATTGAGCGTCAAGACCGGCGGTCCGATTCCTGGCCCAGGTGCATATATCGACATCAAAGGCAATTTCGCCGACTATAAAGACGAAGTGAAATTGCTGAATGGAGCTACGGTCGATATCGAAGACTATGGACAGGGCAAGATCTATCTGTGGCATCTCCTCTGGATCATCGTCGGCGGTTGGTGGATCCTCTATTGGTTCGGCAAGCGCGGCTTCATCGGCCGGTTTGCGTGGGTTGCTTCCGGAAAGGCGGAGGAAGTCATTACGCCTCAGGAGCGCATTGTCGGTGCGATAACGCTTGCCGCGGTTCTGCTTACGGTCATCATCTTCTATGCGATCACGGTGAGCAATAATCCAAACACCATCCCGTTGCAGGCGGGCGACTTCCACAACATCCAGGCTCTCGACAACGAAGTCGACTCGGGGCCCATCACAATCAAATATGTGAATGGGACCTACAAGGTGCCTGGACGCGAGTTGGTGGCCAATTTCAAGATCACCAACAATGGTAAGGAGCCGCTGCGGATCGGTGAATTTGGTACCGCGGGCCTTCGCTTCCTGAATCCGGACGTCTACACAAGCAAAGTGGAATATCCGGACTATCTGCTGGCGGACCGTGGCTTGTCGCTCAGTGACAATTCCCCGATCGCGCCCGGCGAGACCAGGGACGTCGCGGTGACCATTCAGGACGCGCGCTGGGATACGGAACGGCTTTCGGGTCTTGCCTATGACGTCGATAGCTCGTTCGCCGGCGTTCTGTTCTTCTTCTCACCGAGTGGCGCACGCTACCCGATGGAAGTTAGCGGTTCGGTGATCCCGACCTTCATGCCTGTCTGAGATGTTGTCTCGGGTAGGTTGTAAAAGGTCGCTATGAAATAAGGACTTTCCCCCGCTGGCGCTAACGCTCCGGCGGGGGAAATTTTATGGGAGGTCAAAACAATGATGATAAGAGGACTCGCCGCGTGGCTCCTGGCCATGGTTCTGTATGCCTCCGCCGCGTATGCGCATGGCGGGGTGGGCATGCAGGACAACAGATGCGTGTTACGAATCGGCCCGGACATCATGTTCTTCACCGGATACCAGCCGCAAAATTCCCGGGATGAGTTTTGCGACGATATCCCAAGCACCGGGCAAATGGTTGTCGCGCTCGACATGCAAAATACCGAGCTCCGCGACATGCTGACGGAAATCCGCATCATCAAGGACGAGGGAAACCATACAACGATGAATGGACTCCCGTTCCTGACCGACGCGGAGCTTTCAAGCCCGCAGGTTCTCGATCCCGTGACCATCACTCATGTGCTGCCCAAGAAATATCCGACGGGCACGCTAACCTTTGAGCACACCTTTCCCGAGACCGGCAAATTCATCGGCATCGTGACGGTGAAAAACGAGCACGGCCAGACCTATGTGTCGCAGTTCCCGTTTTCGGTGGGCAAGGGGTTTGGGAAAAGCATCGGGATCTACGCCTCGATGGTCGTGGCGCTCGGTGCCGCGGTTTACCTGGTTTGGCGCTTGGGCGGGAAGCAGAAGCCTGCTGCCCCAAATAAGCCTGCCTAGGAGGGGCAGAAACTTCACGGAGGGCCGGTTGTCGCGCTAATTCGCCGTCAGCCGTGGCTCTTGGCCTTGGGGTTTTGTCCTCGACCGGAACAAGGGCGGGGTGCCAGGGATGGTTTCTGGCAGACGCTGATTTTCCGGCTTTTTATATAATCCGCGCCGCGCCTATTGCGTGAGAATATTTCTTGCGTTGGCGTAAAGAAGTACCTTTCCACGAGCATTCGGTCCTCATGATGAAGTTTTCTCTGCCTTCCCCAATCCAAAAGATTCTAGGAATATTGAACTTTAAGCTCGGTCCGGAAGTTCTCCCAAAATCCCAATTTCTATTGGCCGTGAGTTTCTCATCGCTTTTGTGGCTGCGGTATACTTGTTTCAAGCTAGTTTCTATTCTGCAGGCAGGGCGGTCGCAAGCGGTATCGGAGGTGCCGTCGTATTGGCTGTGGTTGCAATGCTGTGCGCGCGGATTTTCGGTTACAATGAACGGCTGATGCAGACCCTTACTGCCCTCGCCTTGGGTGGCGCCGTGGTGATATTTGTCCGGGCGGCTTTAGGTTTTATTATAACCATTTGGGCGGTAACTCTTACGGAGTTGCCAGATAATAATATCCAGCAATTGACGGCATTTGTGCTGTTTCCTCTTTATGTATGGAACATCTTTGTATATGCGTTTTTGCTCCGGAGATCTTTCCGCGCTGACGTGATCGTTTCATTTGCTATTTCGATTGCGCTTGTTTTCAGCGTATACTTTTCGGTGCCAATAGCGTTTAAATCCTTGTAATAGCAGCTCGTTTGGCTGGGAAGCCAATGTTCATTGCAGGTTGCCATTGTGACGCACCTGCCGTCGCTGGCGCGCAAGGGCCGTTCGAGGACTGAATGACCGTCAGCAAGATCGCCTATCAAGGCGAGCCGGGTGCCAACTCCCATATCGCGTGCAATAACGGTTACCCTACATGGGAAACCTTGCCCTGTGCGACTTTCGAGGACGCGCTCGGGGCCATCGCGGGCGGCGGCGCGGCGCTCGGCATGATTCCGATCGAGAATTCGATCGCAGGGCGGGTCGCCGACATCCATCACCTATTGCCTGGCTCCGGACTTTACATTGTCGCGGAGTATTTTTTGCCGGTTCATTTTCAATTGCTCGGAATTAAGGGGGCGCGGCTGGGGGAAGTGAGATCGGTCTACAGCCATGTTCACGCGCTTGGCCAATGCCGCAGAATTATCCGCGCGCATGGCCTTGCCGCGCATGTGACCGGAGATACGGCTGGTGCTGCGCGGGAGGTCGCGGAATGGTGTGATCCGGGCCGCGCCGCGATCGCCACGCGCCTGGCAGCCGACATCCATGGTCTCGATGTGCTTGCCGCCGACATCGAGGACGAACCGCATAACACGACGCGCTTCGTCGTGCTTTCGAAAATCCCGCAATGGGTAAAGCTTGGCCACGGTATGGTCGTCACGAGCTTTGTGTTCCGGGTGCGCAACGTGCCGGCGGCACTCTACAAGGCGCTTGGCGGTTTCGCCACCAATGGCGTCAATATGACCAAGCTCGAAAGTTACATGGTGGGCGGAGAGTTCACGGCCACCCAATTTTTAGCTGACGTGGAAGCCCATCCAGAGGATCCAGCGCTGGCGCGCGCGTTGGAGGAGCTGGCGTTCTTTTGCAAGGAATTGAAAATCCTCGGTGTCTATCCGGCGCATCCGTTCCGGATCGAAAGTCAAATGCGGGAGCGGCCGGGTCCCTGAGCAAGCGTAAAATTCGCAATTGAATGCGGTGAAATGTTTGGAAACTTGCCGCTGCGATTCCCACGCCCCATCGCCGTGGGCCGGCTCACGGTTAAAACACCCTTAACCGCATCCTGATAATTTGCCGAAAGCTCGCCGGTGTGGCGGGCCAAGATGCTGAGAGCCTGTTTCAAAAGCGTGCACAAGATCCTAAGCCCTCATCCTGAGCGGAAGGAAGCTCGAGGTTCCATTGCGAGCGAATCGGTTCGCAAAGCGAACGCGACGGAAACGGGCGCCCGGAGAGAGGCCTGAAAGGCCGTCTCGTCCTTCGATAAGCTCAGGATGAGGGCAAGTCACTTGCAGAGGCTTTTGAAACAGGGCTGAGCGCAGGATCGAATTTTTTAAAGTCGATCGCGCCCTACTCGAGGCCTTTTGTTCCGCATTGCCGCGAAAGCTGGTTCGTTTTCGCGGCCGGCGGAAGGATCGGGTTAAATGGAAGCGGTGCAACGCCGGCGGGGCAGGATGCGGACAACGGCAAGTTTCACAGCGCTGGATCACATACCGGAATCCTTGCGCGATTTCGTGATGCGGCGCGGGGCTGAGGTCGCCGGGTTCGGCCTGATCGCCGCAGCGGCGGGGCTTGCCCTGGCATTGGCGTCCTGGTCGGTCCTGGACCCGAGCTTCAATCATGCGGCCTCGGGACCGGTGCATAATCTCCTTGGCGCGCCGGGAGCTGTTGCCGCGGACCTCGCGATGCAAATGCTCGGCCTTTCAGTGATCGCGTTTCTTGCTCCGGTGAGCTTTTGGGGATGGCGGCTCATCGCTGCCCGGCGCCTCGAACGAGTAAAGGCCCGGCTGGTGCTATGGCTCGGCGGCGGCGTGTTGTCGGCGGGGCTCGCCTCATTGCTGCCGCCAACCGCCCGCTGGCCCTTGCCGACGGGCCTCGGAGGGGTCGTGGGCGATGCGATTCTCGCGGTTCCTAACCGCCTGCTCGCCGGGCACGGCTACGGAATGCTATTATTTGCCGCCATTCTGGCGGGCGGCGCGATCCTCTGCCTGTCGGCCTCGGTCAGCCTGCGCGATTACGATTTCCGCGAATACGGGCGAGGACGAGGAAGACCCAATGCCCCGCCGCCGTGACGCGCCGGGGCCGGAGGATCAGGACGCCGCCGGCGAGCCAGGCTACGCGCTCGTTTTGCTCGGCGCGATCATTCATGCCGGTCTCAGCCTTAAGGCAGCGTTGGCGCGCCAAATCGCGCGCCGGCGCGCGGCGCAACAGCCCGAGTGGCCCGAGGCCGCGCGGCAGCTGGACGGCGCCTTCGCGCGGCCGCTCGATCTCGCCACGGAGCCGCTGCTTTGGCCACAGTCCGAGCAGGGGGAATCGAATTTCGACGCCAGCGCCTATGCCCCGCCAGCCGCCCGTGCGGCAAGCGGGAGGACGCAATCGGGGCAAAGCCAGGACCAAGATCCGGACATCTACGCGCCGCGCCGCGGCATCGCGCGGGTGGCCGGCGCGTTAAAGCCAGGATCACGCGCGCGGAGCGAGGTGCAACCCTCTCTGCTCGACCGGCTGGCGCGGCCCGGATATGTATTGCCGCCGCTTCACATCCTCGGCGAGCCGAAGAAGCCGGTCGCGAACAACGTCTCGGAGGACGCGCTCGGCCAGAATGCCAGACTGCTTGAAGGGGTGCTCGAGGATTTCGGCGTCAAGGGCGAGATCATTCATGTCCGGCCAGGCCCGGTGGTGACGCTGTACGAACTAGAGCCGGCGCCCGGCATCAAATCCTCGCGGGTGATCGGTCTTGCCGACGACATCGCGCGTTCGATGGCGGCCCTCTCGGCCCGCGTCGCGGTGGTTCAGGGACGCAACGCGATCGGCATCGAATTGCCGAACCAACGGCGGGAGACCGTCTATCTGCGCGAATTGCTCGGGTCCCAGGATTTCGAGAAAACCAAACACCGGCTGGCGATTGCGCTCGGCAAGACAATCGGCGGCGAGCCGATCATCGTCGATTTGGCAAGGATGCCGCATCTTCTCGTTGCGGGCACGACGGGATCGGGCAAGTCGGTTGCCATCAACACAATGATCCTGTCGTTGCTCTACCGGCTAAAGCCGGAGGAATGCCGCCTCATCATGGTCGATCCGAAAATGCTCGAATTGTCGGTCTATGATGGGATTCCGCATTTGCTGACGCCGGTCGTCACCGACCCAAAGAAGGCGGTCGTCGCGCTCAAATGGGCGGTGCGGGAAATGGAGGAGCGCTACAAGAACATGTCGAAGCTCGGCGTCCGCAACATCGACGGGTTTAACGCTCGCGTCGCCGAGGCCGCGGCCAAGGGCGAGACCCTCATGCGGACGGTCCAGACGGGCTACGATCGCGAAACCGGCGAGGCGATCTACGAGCACGAGGCGATGCAGCTTTCAGTCCTGCCTTTCATTGTGGTGATCGTGGACGAGATGGCCGATCTAATGATGGTCGCGGGCAAGGACATCGAAGGCGCGATCCAGCGCCTTGCCCAGATGGCGCGCGCGGCGGGCATCCACCTTATCATGGCAACGCAGCGCCCCTCCGTCGACGTCATCACCGGGACGATCAAGGCGAATTTCCCGACCCGCATTTCCTTTCAGGTCACCTCCAAAATCGACAGCCGCACGATTTTGGGCGAGCAAGGCGCAGAGCAGCTTCTAGGCTCAGGCGACATGCTGTACATGGCGGGAGGCGGGCGCATTTCGCGGGTGCATGGGCCTTTCGTTATCGACAGCGAGGTCGAAAAAATCGTCGCCCATCTCAAGACTCAAGGACAGCCGGAATATCTCGACGCGATCACCGAGGACGACGACGGACACGTCGAAGATGGCGGCGAGCCGGCGCCGGGCAGCATGGACGCCGAGGAAGCGGGCGATCTCTACGACCGCGCGGTCAATATTGTTTTGCGGGACAAAAAATGCTCGACGAGCTATATCCAGCGCCGCCTGTCGGTCGGCTACAATAAAGCGGCCTCTCTCGTCGAACGGATGGAACAGGAAGGCGTGGTCGGCGCGCCCAACCATTCGGGCAAACGCGCGATTCTTGTCGGCGGAGGGATCGATCGTGGCGCGTTCGATCTCGTTGACGATGGGTGATTTGGCGCGCTCGCGCCAGCTGCCGCCGTATACGCTTGACTTTGCTCGCCGCCTCACATCCGCCGCCCCACACGTGGGGCAACATTGCTTGCATGAAGTACCTCAATCATCACCACGCTGATGTAGGATCTTCATAGCAACGATAGCGGTTTGAAACCCATCATCCGATAGTGCTTTTGCTGCTTGTGGTCCCTCTGCACGCAAGAACTCCTGTATTTCCCGTGGACCGATAATGCCGTTGAACGCTATCCAGGAACGATAAATCAGGTCTATCGTTGGAAACCACCGGGACCGCTGATCGTAAAGGCCGCGAAGTCTTACAATATCAACAAGCTCTCGCGCGATTTGGCTATAATTGCCCTCCGCGTATCCCTTAAAGTCCGTCCAAGAACATCAGGAAGGATTACAGAGTTTTCTGAGCATGAGGCGGATTGAGGCAAAGCGCAAGAAAGCGAGCGCTTTGACATTCAGATTTTCCCAATCCTTGGCGAGCCGGCGACATCGATTGAGCCAAGCAATCGTGCGTTCGACGATCCAACGTTTTGGTAGGACGGCGAAACCCTTGGCCCGATCGGAACGTTTGACGATTTCGATGTCGAGTTGGGGCAGGATTTTGCCAACGGCCTTGTGAAAGATCGGCCCTTGATAAGCGCTGTCGGCGAACAGCTTCTTCAAGAAAGGAAACAGGCCAAACAGCGTGGCCAGCAGAAGAACGCCTCCGTCGCGATCTTGAATGTCGGCGGCATGCACGATGGCATGCAGCAGCAATCCCTCGGTGTCGGCGAGAATGTGCCGCTTCTTGCCCTTGATCAGCTTGCCGGCGTCGAACCCAGGTGGATCGATGCAGGCCCCCCTTTTTCGGCGCTTTTCACGCTCTGACTGTCGATGATCGCGGCGGTAGGGCTGGTGTCGCGGCAGGCTTGCTCGCGACACGCTTCGTAAAGCGCGTGGTGCATGCGATCCAGGGTGCCGTCATAGATCCATAAATCGAGATAGGCGAACACCGTGCTCTTCGGCGGCAGGTCTTTCGGAATCGCCCGCCATTGGCATCCCGTCGAGAGCACATACATGATCCCGTTGACGATCTCGCGAAGGTTCACCCGGCGCTTGTTGCCGCCACCCTTGGCCGGCGGGATCAGCGGTTCGATCAGCGACCATTCAGCGTCAATCAGATCACTCGGATAACGCAGCTTGTCGCGATTGTAGCGCACGCGGTTTTCCTTCGTCCACATCGGCGGTCCCTCCTCGAATCAGGCCGCCATCCTTAAATCACAAATGATTCATCCGATTCAATATGTTTCTGGACGGACACTTAGCAGACAGGAGGTACGCGGCTTTCGAAAAATTTCGAATGTCGGTGACTGTAACACCTTCAAGAATGCGAAGCATTTCTGTACAGACTGCAGCCGTCTCGGCCTTGCTGAAAACCTCGATGGAGGCTTTTGAAGGAAGGTCGTCGCACCGAGTAACTGGTGTGCGGTCCTCGTCTCCGGGGCTTTCAGCAGCCGTTTGAGAAAAGGCGGTGAATAACAGCCCGGCTGCCAATACTGTTGCTAAGACTTTCATGTTTCACCTGCCGCCACAAATGTGTTCGCCGGCTGTCGCAGGCGTTTTGGACGCTTGGCTTTGCTCGCCGCCTCACATCCGCGCCCGAAGACGGACCCCTATCATCGATAGGCCTCCAGCAAAACGGCATATTTTACCGCCAAAGACTATAAAACTTGTGGATATTTACAATTCGGCCCAATATTATCGTCTGCTTGACGCGGAAAAGTGACGGTCGAGGTTAGACGAATGCTCACCAAAAAAGGAAAATATGGTCTCAAGGCGATGGTTCATCTTGCGGGGCGCCCGGCGGGCGAGGCAACGCTCGTGAACGACATCGCCAATGCGAATGAAATTCCAAAAAAATTTCTCGACACGATTCTCGGCGAACTGCGCAACGCCGGCCTCGTGTTTTCCAAAAAGGGCAAGGGCGGCGGCTACTCATTGGCGAGGCCCGCGCATGACATCAAGGTTGGCCATATCGTGCGCGTGCTCGATGGGCCGCTCGCTCCGATTGCTTGCGCAAGCAAGAATTCCTACCGGCGCTGCGAGGATTGTGCCGACGAGCACAATTGCTGTGTCCGTCTCATCATGCTCGAAGCCCGCAATGCGATCGCGACCGTGCTCGACAATCGCACGCTAGCCGAGATGCGCGCGCTGGCCGGCAAGGACGAAGAAAATCTGTTACATTGCACTTGAGGTTCAAAGCACTTGAGGTTGAAAATCCCGGCGGAACGGGGAAGCCCGCCCGGCGCGCCGCGGGGGGCAAATTTTCACCTCGCGAGATCGAACCCTGGTTAACCCACGGGAACGGTCGCGGCGGCAGCGTCGAGGAGCTGTTCAATCGCTGCGGTGACGGCATCGGGAGGCGCCATTCCATCGACCGTCTTCAGAACCGCGTTTTTCGCATAAAAATCAGCGACCGGCGCTGTCTGCGCACGATAGGTGGCGAGCCGGGTCTTGAACGCCTCCGGAGTGTCGTCGGCGCGCACCGTTTGGCCGCTCGCCAGCGTGTCCTGCGCGCGTTTGGCGATTCGCGCAAGCAGCGCCGCCTCGTCCACCTTGAGTTCGATCACGGCATCGAGATCCAGATTCCTGGCGCTCAGCATATTGGCCAAAACCTCCGCTTGCCGTACCGTGCGCGGAAATCCATCCAGAATAAAGCCAGCTTGGGCGTCCGGTCCCGCGATAGAATCGGCAACGATGCCGACTACCACCTCGTCTGGCACGAGGCCGCCTTTGTCCATGATCGCCTTTGCGGCGAGCCCAGCCGGCGTTGCGGCCTTGACCGCGGCGCGCAACATGTCTCCGGTAGACAATTGCAGAATATGATATTTCTCCTTGAGCCGCGCCGACTGGGTGCCTTTTCCGGCGCCGGGCGGTCCAAGAAGGACCAGTCTCATCGGCGTTTCCCTCGCAACTTGGCTTTCTTTATGAGCCCCTCATACTGATGCGCCTGCAGGTGGCCCATGATCTGAGCCACCGTGTCCATGGTGACGCTGACCACGATGAGGAGAGACGTTCCCCCGAAATAAAACGGCATGCCCGTATAGGTGATTAGCATTTCCGGCAGCAAACAGACGAGAGCCAAATAGGCAGCGCCAATAGCCGTTATACGCGTCAGGATCGTATCGATATATTGCGCCGTCCGTTCGCCAGGCCTTATGCCCGGCACGAAGCCGCCGTGTTTCTTGAGATTATCCGCTGTCTCCACGGGATTGAAGACGATGGCGGTGTAGAAAAAGGCAAAAAAGACGATCAGTCCGACATAGGCGGCCATGTACAGCGGGCGGCCGTGACCGAGATAGGTCGTGATGGTCGCGAGAATTCCGGTGCCGCTCTGGTTCTGCGAAAAATTGGCGATGGTGACAGGCAGCAGCAAAAGCGAGGACGCAAAGATCGGCGGGATGACCCCGGAGGTATTCAGCTTCAGCGGCAAAAATGAAGTTTGGCCCTCGTAGATTTTATTGCCTTGCTGACGTTTGGGGTAGGTGATCAGAAGCCGCCGCTGCGCCCGTTCCATGAACACGATAAAGCCGACCACCGCGACCGACATCGCCAGCACCCCGATGATCAGTCCGGTCGAGATCGCGCCCTGGCGGCCGAGTTCCAAGGTATTGACAATGGCCGAGGGAAAAGCCGCCACGATGCCGGCGAAAATAATCAGCGAGGAGCCGTTGCCAATGCCACGCGAGGTAACCTGCTCACCGAGCCACATCAGGAACATCGTGCCGCCCATCAAGGTCAACACGGTGGAAATGCGGAAGAACAGTCCAGGTTCGAGGACGACTCCTGGCTGGCCTTCGAGACCCACCGCGATGCCATAGGCTTGGAAGGCGGCGAGAACGACCGTCAGATAGCGCGTGTATTGATTGATCACCTTGCGCCCGGACTCGCCCTCTTTCTTCAAAGCCTCCAACGTCGGAAAGACCGACGTCAGCATCTGAATAATGATCGAGGCGGAGATGTAGGGCATGATGTTCAACGCGAAGATCGCCATGCGCTGGACCGCGCCGCCGGCGAACATATTGAACAGTTCCAGAACGCCCTGCCGGTTGCCGGTAAAGCTCTTTTCAAAAACCGCGGGGTCGATGCCAGGCAAGGGGATGTAGGTCCCCAGCCGGTAGATGACCAACGCCGCGAGCGTGAACAAAATGCGCTTTTTGAGTTCTTCGGCCTTGCCGAACGCACTCCAATTGATATTCGCCGCGAGCTGTTCCGCCGCCGATACCATTTACTGCTCCCTTGGCACGCGAAATGCCAGAACGTTTCTTACCATTTGACTTCCAGGGCGATCGGAAAGTTCTAAATCACTTTCAAGTGTCAACCGTAGCCGCGGCCAAGACTATTGCCGCACCGCGTTTCGCGGCAAGCGCATTTCCGGCCGCCCAGCCGACGCGGGCCTCGCATCTTGGCGGCGAACCTATGGCCCGGCCGCCGGAGCCGCAGTTTCTTGCTTTAACAAAACGATCGACCCGCCGGCGCCCTCGATCGCAGCAACCGCGCTCTTCGACGCCGCCGCGACCTCGAAGACGAGCTTTGCCGCAAGCGCGCCCTTGCCCAGGATCTTGACGCCATCGCGCGGTTTGGCGCAGACACCGGCGCCGATCAACGCCTCGACTGTCACTGGGGCCGCCGCATCGAGCTTGCCCGCATCCACCGCGGCCTGAACGCGGCCGAGATTGACTTCATTATAGCGGATCGAAAATGGGTTCCAGAAGCCGCGCTTCGGCAGCCGCCGGTGCAGCGGCATCTGCCCCCCCTCAAAACCCTTGATCGCGACGCCGGTTCGCGCTTTCTGTCCCTTGACGCCGCGCCCGCACGTCTTTCCCTTTCCAGACCCGATTCCGCGCCCGACTCGCATGCGCGGCTTCAACGCCCCGGCATTGTCGGCTATGGTCGTTGAGCTTCATCGTCTTGTCCCCGCTGCATCCGCCGCATCGACGATGCGGACGAGATGCGCCACTTTTGCAATCATGCCGCGCACGGCAGCAGTGTCTTCCAGCGAGGACCGCCGGCCGATCCTGTTCAGACCAAGGCCGATCAGCGTCGCTCGCTGCGCTGCGGGACGCCCGATCGGGCTCTTGATCTGTTCCACGATGACCCGGGCCGCGGGGTTTGCCGTCATGGTTTATTCCTTACGCTTCGCTGGCTGCTTCGGTCTCGCCACCCTGGCGGCGCGCCTGGAGGGCGGAGACCTTGAGGTTGCGGCGCGCCGCGACGGCGCGGGGCGAATCCTCTCGCCGCAGGGCATCGAAGGTCGCGCGCACCATGTTATAGGGGTTCGACGATCCTTGCGACTTGGCGACGACATCGTGCATGCCGAGAGTTTCGAATATAGCGCGCATCGGACCGCCGGCGATGATGCCGGTTCCGGCCGGCGCCGCGCGCAGCACCACGCGCCCCGCCCCGTGCCGGCCATTGACATCGTGATGCAAGGTGCGGCCCTCCCGCAGCGGCACCCGGATAAGTGAGCGCTTCGCGGCATCGGTTGCCTTGCGGATGGCCTCGGGAACTTCGCGGGCCTTGCCGTGGCCGAAACCCGCCCGGCCCTTCTGGTCGCCGACGACTACGAGTGCGGCGAAGCCGAATCTGCGGCCGCCCTTCACCACCTTGGCGACGCGATTGATATGGACCAAACGATCCATGAATTCGCTGTCGCGATCCTCGCGATCGCGGCCCCGGCCGCCTTCCCCGTCACGCGCCATGAATTGAGTCCATTTTTCCTATCCGTTCCATGTTTGTTGCGCCGCGCGCAAACATCTGATTTACCGCCCGCCTTAAAATTTGAGTCCGCCTTCCCGGGCGCCTTCCGCCAGCGCCTTGACCCGCCCGTGATACATATAGGCACCGCGGTCGAACACGACTTCGCTTATTCCAGCCTGCACCGCGCGCCCGGCGATTTGCTGGCCGATGATCTTCGCCGATTCCACTGTCGCCCCGGACTTCAAACCTTCCCGGTTGGCTTTTTCGAGCGACGACGCGGCGGCAAGCGTTCGGCCCAACCGATCGTCGACGATCTGGCAATAAATCTGCTTCGAGGAGCGGAAGACGGTCAGCCGCGGTTTGCCATAGCCATGGGCCCGCAGCGAACGCCGGACACGCGCCCTTCGGCGGGCCGTCGCCGTATTATCTTTTGCCATGCGCCCAAATCCTTGCGTTCGTCTCTTCTACTTCTTCTTGCCTTCCTTGCGGAAGATAAATTCGCCGGCATATTTGACGCCCTTGCCCTTGTAGGGTTCGGGCGGGCGCAAGGCGCGGATTTCCGCAGCTGTCTGGCCTACCTGGCGCTTGTCGATGCCAGTGATCGAAATTTCCGTCGGTTTTGGCACCGCAATTGCGGTTCCCGCCGGAATCGGGAACGTCACGTCGTGGCTATAGCCAAGCGAAAGACGAACACTTTTGTCTGCGGCCACTGCCTTATAGCCGACTCCGGTGATTTCAAGTTTGCGTTCGAAGCCTTTGGAGACCCCGGTCACGAGATTGTTGACTGTTGACCGCGCCGTGCCCCACATCGCCCGTGCCCGTGTGCTGTCATTGCGCGGCGTGACCACAATCTTGCCCTCCGCCAAAGCCACGCTCACATCGTCCGGCGCGGTGAAGGATAGCTCTCCCTTGCCGCCCTTCACCGTAATGGACTGGCCGTCCACCTTGGCCGTTACGCCAGCCGGGATAACTACCGGCTTTTTTCCGATCCGCGACATGCTTGGGTTTCCTTGTTCGTCCGGTTAGAAGACCTTACAGAGGACTTCGCCGCCGACATTGGCCTCGCGCGCGGCATGGTCTGCCATGACGCCCTTGGGGGTTGAAACAATCGTAATTCCCAAGCCGTTCGCAACGCGCGGCATCGCGTCGACGGCGGCATAAACGCGCCGCCCTGGCTTCGATACCCGCTCGATCTCGCGAATAACCGGGGCGCCATCGGAATATTTCAATTCGATTTCGAACTCGGTGCGGCCATTGCCATATTCGGTGGTGGAATAGCCGCGAATATAGCCCTCCGATTGCAGCACGTCGAGCACATGCGCGCGCAGCCGCGATCCTGGCGTCTGCACTTTGCCCTTGCGGCGCATCTGGGCATTGCGGATGCGGGTTAGCATATCGCCCAACGGATCGTTCATCGCCATGATCCGCCCTCCTACCAGCTCGATTTCACGAGCCCGGGGATCAGGCCCTTGGAACCCAATTCCCGCAGCGCGATTCGCGACATCTTTAGCTTGCCGGTAAAGCCGCGCGGCCGCCCGCTCACCTCGCAGCGGTTGCGTATCCGCGAAGCGGCGGAGTTGCGCGGCAGTTTGGCGAGTTTTAGGCGCGCGGCGAAGCGCTCCTCCATGTTCAGGGTCTCGTTATTCGCGATCGTCTTCAAACGGCGGCGGCGGCCAGCGTATTGCTTGACCAGTCTGATGCGGTGGTTGTTTTTCTCGATCGAACTTTTCTTCGCCATGAACCTCTGCCTCTAGTTTCCGCGTTTGAAACCTGTTCGTTTCACTGCCGGAACGGGAAGTTGAAGGCACGCAATAACGCGCGTGCCTCGTCGTCGGATTTTGCTGTCGTGCAAACAATCACGTCGAGACCCAAAACGCTTTCGGCCTTGTCGTAGTCGATCTCCGGGAACACGATATGTTCCTTGATTCCCAGAGCGTAATTGCCATGGCCATCGAAACTCTTTGGGTTGAGGCCGCGAAAATCCCGGATCCGGGGCAGCGCGATCGTGACCAGCCGGTCGAGAAATTCATACATGCGCGTCTTGCGCAAGGTGACCTTGGCGCCGATCGGCATGTTTTCGCGCACCTTATACGTTGCGATCGCCTTGCGGGCACGCGTGACCACCGCCTTTTGGCCGGCGATCAAGCCAAGATCAGCTGCCGCGAAAGTGACCTTCTTGGTGTCGTTGACTGCTTCGCCGACGCCCATGTTGAGGACGATCTTCTCGATGGCCGGTACCGCGTAGCGGTTCTTGTAACCAAATTCCGCGACAAGCCTCGGCCGCACCGTCTCTTCGTAATGTTTCTTGAGTCTCGGCACGTAATCCTTGGGCGGGGCAAGCGCTTCCGCGGTGGCTGCGGGCCGCGCGTCTCCCTTGCTCTCGGGGGCTGGTTTCTTCGCTTTGGCGTCGGACTTTGGCGCACCCTTGGCTTGGTCCTTGGCGACGTCCTTGCCAGCACCCTTGGCTCCGCCCTTGCCGGTTTTCGACTCAGCCATCGATCAATTCTCCGGAGCGCTTCGCGAAACGAACCTTGCGGCCGTCCGTCAAAATCTTGAATCCCACCCGCGTTGGCTTGCCATTCTTGGGGTCGGCAATCGCCAGATTCGAGAGATGGATCGGGGCCTCCTTGGCGATAATCCCCCCTTCCGACTTGGCGGTTTGCTTTTGGTGCCGTTTAACCGTGTTGACCCCGCGCACGATCGCGCGCTCCTCCTTGGGCTGAACCCGCACAACCTCGCCGGAACGGCCTTTGTCGCGCCCAGCCAGGACAACGACCCTGTCGCCCTTTTTAATTTTTGCCGCCATCACAACACCTCAGGCGCGAGCGAGATGATCTTCATCTGGTTTTTGGCGCGCAATTCGCGCGGAACCGGCCCGAAAATGCGGGTGCCGACCGGCTCCGCCTGATTGTTGATCAACACCGCCGCGTTGGAATCGAACCGGATGACCGACCCGTCGGCGCGCTTGATGTCCTTTGCGGTGCGCACGACCACCGCTTTCATCACGTCGCCCTTTTTGACGCGCCCGCGCGGTATCGCTTCCTTGATCGAGACGACGATGATGTCGCCGACGCCGGCGTATTTCCGCTTCGAACCGCCGAGCACCTTGATGCACATTACCCGCCGCGCGCCGGAGTTATCGGCAACGTCGAGGTTGGTTTGCATCTGAATCATCGTTTTGTACCTTTCTTCCCAGACTGCTGTCCGGCGACACGCGGCAATCAGACTTAGCCCGTTGGAGGTTTTCGCCTCCCCACCGATTAAATCGTCATTTCGCCGCCGCGCCGGCGACGGTCCAGCGCTTCAGTTTCGAGATGGGCCGCGTCTCTTCGATTGACACCGTGTCCCCCACCTTGAAAGCGTCCATCTCGTCATGCGCGTGATAATTCTTCGATCGCCGCACCGTCTTCTTCAACAGCGGATGCGTAAAACGGCGTTCGACCTTGACGACAATCGTCTTTGCTTGCTTGTCGCTCACCACGACACCCTGGAGAATTCGCTTCGGCATGATTACTTGAACCTGTCCTTGCCAAACCCTGTTACGATCCTACTTCGCACCTTCGTGCCGAATTTCCGCCGAAAGCGACTTGATCCTTGCGATGTCGCGCCGGACAACGCGCACCCGCGCGGTGTTTTCGAGCTGCCCGGTAGCGCGCTGAAAGCGCAGGTTGAACTGCTCTTTCTTGAGATTCAGGAATTCTTGCTCAAGCTGATCCTTGGACATCACCTTGAGATCGGACAACCGCTGCTTATGTTTCATGACCGCGCCTCTCTATTCGGCGATCCGCTGGACGAAGCGTGTCTTGACCGGCAACTTGGCGGCAGCCAGGAGGAGCGCTTCCCGGGCAAGCTCGACAGGAACACCGTCGAGCTCGAACATGATGCGGCCCGGCGCGACCCGGCAAGCCCAGAATTCCGGCGCGCCCTTGCCTTTTCCCATGCGAACCTCGGTCGGCTTTTTCGAGACTGGGACATCCGGAAAGATCCGGATCCAGACACGGCCGGCACGCCGCATGTGGCGGGTCAACGCGCGGCGCGCGGCCTCGATCTGGCGGGCGGTAATCCGCTCAGGTTCGAGCGCCTTAAGGCCGAACTGGCCGAAATTCAATTCGAACCCGGCTTTCGAGGAGCCGCGAATGCGGCCCTTGAAGGCTTTCCGGAATTTGGTTCGCTTAGGCTGCAACATAATTCAAACTCTCAAAGCTCGCACCCGGCCTTCAGGCGGCATCTCGTTCGCGCCGCCGCCGGTCTCCGCCGCCACCCGAATGATCCTGTTCGGCCATTTTCTTGTCTTGCGCCATCGGATCGTGTTCGAGAATTTCACCCTTGAAAATCCAGACCTTGATCCCGCAAGTGCCGTAAGCCGTGTGCGCCGTCGCGGTACCGTAATCGACATCGGCACGTAACGTGTGCAGCGGCACCCGGCCTTCGCGATACCATTCGAGCCGTGCGATTTCGGCGCCGCCGAGGCGCCCCGAGCAGTTGATCCTTATGCCTTCCGCACCTAGCCTGATCGCCGATTGCACCGCCCGCTTCATGGCGCGGCGGAAGGCGACGCGGCGCTCGAGCTGCTGGGCAATCGAATCGGCAACGAGGACCGCGTCGACCTCGGGCTTGCGCACCTCGACAATATTGATGACGACTTCGGACTTCGTCATCTTCGCGACCGTCTTGCGGATCTTGTCGATGTCGGCGCCCTTTTTGCCGATGACGACGCCAGGGCGCGCCGAATGGATTGTCACGCGGCATCTTCTGTGCGGCCGCTCGATGATGATCTTCGAAATCGCCGCCTGTTCAGGGTCTTCATGAGCGTCGCGCGAATGGCCATGTCCTCGTGCAGGAGCTTGCCATATTCGCTCTTGCCGGCGAACCAGCGCGAATCCCAGGTCCGGTTGATACCGAGCCGCAGGCCGATCGGATTGACTTCTTGTCCCATCGATCTCTCCTTACGCCTGAGAGGCGGCGGCGCCGACTTCCCGGACGACGATCGTCAGATGCGCGAAAGGCTTACGAAGGCGCCCGGCGCGGCCTCGCGCGCGCGGACTGAAGCGCTTCAAGACCATCGCATTGCCGACAAAGGCAGCGGCGACGACGAGATCGTCAACATCGAGGTTGTGGTTGTTCTCGGCGTTGGCAATCGCGCTCTCGAGGGTTTTCTTGACATCGAAAGCGCTCCGCTTGCGGGAAAACTCGAGATCGGCGAGCGCCTTCTCGACCTTCTTGCCGCGGATCAGCTGCGCCAAAAGATTCAATTTCTGCGGGCTGACGCGCAACATCCTGGCGACCGCCTTGGCTTCATTGTCCTTCAGCGCGCGCGGCGCTCTCTCCTTGCCCATAACCGGTCTCTCTCAGCCTCGTTTGGCTTCTTTGTCCGCCGCGTGACCGTGAAAGGTCCGCGTCGGCGAAAACTCGCCAAATTTATGGCCGATCATGTCTTCGGTCACGGAGACCGGCACATGCTTGTGGCCGTTATAGACTCCAAACGTGAGCCCAACGAATTGCGGCAATATGGTCGACCGGCGGCTCCATATCTTAATAATTTCGGAGCGGCCCGAATTGCGCGAGTTCTCCGCCTTCTTGAGCAGATAGCCATCGACGAACGGGCCTTTCCAGATCGAGCGCGCCATGATCAGCCCTTTTTCTTGCTCTTGTGACGCGAGGTCACGATGAATTTGGCCGTGGCTTTGCTGGTCCGGGTCTTTTTGCCCTTTGTCGGCTTGCCCCAGGGCGTCACCGGATGGCGGCCTCCCGACGTCCGGCCTTCGCCGCCGCCGTGCGGATGATCGACGGGATTCATTGTCACTCCGCGATTGTGCGGCCTCCGCCCGAGCCAGCGGCTGCGCCCAGCCTTGCCGTGTGAAATATTCATATGATCGGGATTGGACACCGCGCCAACGGTTGCGAAACATTGGCCGTGGATCAGGCGCTGCTCGCCGGAGTTTAGGCGGACGATGACATAACCTTCGTCGCGTCCAACGACCTGGGCATAGGTGCCGGCCGAACGCGCCATGGCGGCGCCCTTGCCGATCTTCATTTCGATATTATGAACGATCGTGCCGACCGGCATATTGGCAAGCGGCATCGCATTGCCCGGCTTCACGTCGGCCTGCGCGCTGGAAATCACTTCGTCGCCGGGGCCGAGCCGCTGCGGCGCGACAATGTATGAAAGTTCGCCGTCGGCATAGCGTATCAGCGCGATAAACGATGTCCGGTTCGGATCATATTCGATCCGCTCGACTTTGGCAGGAATGTCGAGCTTGCGCCGCTTGAAGTCCACGATCCGGTAACTCTGCTTGTGACCGCCGCCGCGAAAACGCACCGTGATACGGCCATTGTTGTTGCGGCCGCCGGCCGAAGGCTTCCCCACGGTCAGCTGCTTCAGCGGTTTGCCCTTGTGCAGACCGGAGCGATCGACGATGACGAGCTGGCGAAGGCTAGGGGTGACCGGTTTGAATGTCTTCAGTGCCATTGGCGCATTCCTCAAAGTCAAAGTCTCAAAGCCCGGTCGTCACATCGATCTTTTGACCCTCGGCGAGGGTCACGACCGCCTTCTTCAAATCGGACCGGACGCCGCGGGTGCCCTTGAACATTTTTCGCTTGCCCTTGCGGATGAGCGTATTGACCGCTTCCACCTTGACATCGAAGAGATGCTCGACTGCCGCCTTTATCTCGGGTTTCGTCGCATTTTTACGAACCTTGAAGATCACCTGATTTGCTTCCGACGCCAGCGTCGCCTTTTCGGTGATGACCGGGGCGACGATCACGTCGTAATGATGCGCATCGTGCGCGAGTTTGGCCGGGCTCATTTGAAACGCGCCTCCAAGGCATCTATCGCCGCTTTGGTCAAGACAAGCTTCTCGCGCCGCAGAATGTCGTAGACATTGATACCCTGCGCCGGGAGGACGTCGATTTGCGGAATATTGCGCGCGGCAAGGCGAAAGTTTGCCTCGATCTCCTCGCCGCCGACGATCAAGGCGTTGGTGAGCCCGAGTTTGGCGAAACTCGCCTTCAAGGATTTGGTCTTGGCGTCCGCGGCGCTTGCGTCCGGCCACACGATAATCCCGCCATCCAGGGCTTTGGCGGAAAGCGCATGTTTGAGGGCGAGCGCGCGCAGCTTTTTGGGCAGATCATGCGCATGCGAGCGCACGACAGGGCCGAACGCGCGTCCGCCGCCGCGAAATTGCGGCACCCGCGCCGATCCGTGCCGCGCCGATCCGGTCCCCTTCTGCTTGTACAATTTCTTGCCGGTGCGCCAAATGTCGGCACGGCCAAGCGTCTGATGGGTTCCGGCGCGGCGTTTGGCGAGCTGATAGCGGACCATTCGCGCGATCAAATCTTGGCGCGGAACCAGACCGAAAATCGCATCATCGAGGTCGATCGAACCGGCGGCCTCGCCGCTGAGGGAGGTGATATCGATCTTCATGTGCTGGCCTCCGCCGCGTCTCCGGCCACGCCGCCTGGATCGGCATCTGTCGTGCGGTATTTGCCGGGCTTCGGCGCCGCTTCCGGAAGCGCCTTTTTCACTGCGTCGCGCACGTAAATCCAGCCCCCGGAGGTTCCGGGCACCGCGCCTGCGACGAGAATAAGTCCACGCTCGATGTCGAGTTCGACAATGCGCAGGTTCAAGACCGTCACCCTTTCGGCGCCAAGGTGCCCGGCCATTTTTTTGTTCTTGAAGGTCTTGCCCGGGTCCTGCCTGCCACCGGTCGAACCATGCGACCGGTGCGAAATCGAGACGCCGTGCGTCGCCCGCAAGCCGCCGAAATTCCACCGTTTCATCGCGCCGGCAAAGCCCTTGCCGATACTCGTCCCAGTCACATCAACGAATTGACCAACGACGAAATGATCCGCCGTGATCCCGGCGCCGACCGGAAGCAACGCGTCTTCATCGACGCGGAATTCGGCCAGCTTCATTTTGGGCTCGACCTTGGCGACCGCGAAATGGCCACGCTCGGCTTTCGATACATTCTTGACCTTGGCGCGGCCGATACCGAGCTGGAGCGCGGTATAGCCGTTGCGCTCCTTGGTCCGATGCGCCACGACTTGACAGCCATCGAGCTTCAACACCGTGACCGGCACGTGTTCGCCCGCACCGTTGAAGACGCGGGTCATGCCGAGCTTTTGCGCGATGACACCTGAGCGCATGTTTTTATTTCCTCAACAACTCCGCATGGCGACGCGCCGCGCGACGTTCATCTCAACTCAGAAAGCCCAGCATTCGCTAAAGCTTGATCTCCACATCGACGCCCGCGGCCAGGTCGAGCTTCATCAAGGCGTCAACCGTCTGCGGCGTCGGATCGACAATGTCGAGAACCCTTTTATGCGTTCTAATCTCGAACTGTTCGCGTGATTTCTTATCGACATGCGGCGAACGATTGACGCAAAATTTCTCGATCTTCGTTGGCAGCGGAATGGGGCCCCGCACCTGGGCCCCCGTCCGCTTCGCCGTCGAAACTATATCCTTCGTCGAGGAATCAAGGATTCGATGATCGAATGCCTTGAGACGAATGCGAATATTCTGGCCGTTCATCGCATGAAATCCTTGCCTGCCGGCCGCGCTCTCGGCCACTATCGCTAAGCCTAATCCTTGTTCTCCGGCGTGCCGCAGCCGTGTTATTCCGTAATCGAGGCGACGACGCCGGCGCCGACGGTGCGGCCGCCTTCGCGGATGGCGAAGCGCAGCTTCTCCTCCATGGCGATCGGAACGATCAACTCGACATCCATCGTCACATTGTCGCCGGGCATCACCATTTCGGTGCCTTCCGGCAAGGTCACGACGCCGGTCACGTCAGTGGTGCGGAAATAGAATTGCGGCCGGTAGTCGGTGAAGAATGGGGTATGACGGCCGCCCTCGTCCTTGGTTAGGACATAGGCTTCCGCCTTAAACTTCGTGTGCGGCTTCACCGAACCTGGCTTGCACAAGACCTGGCCGCGCTCGACGTCCTCGCGCTTGGTGCCGCGCAAAAGCGCGCCGATATTGTCGCCCGCCTGACCCTGATCGAGGAGCTTACGGAACATCTCGACGCCCGTCACCACCGTCTTCGCCGTCGGCCGCAAGCCAACAATCTCAACCTCCTCGCCGACCTTGACGGCTCCGCGCTCGACCCTGCCCGTCGCGACGGTACCGCGGCCGGAAATCGAGAACACGTCCTCGACCGGCATCAGGAATGGCTGATCGACCGGACGCTCTGGCTGCGGAATATAGGCGTCCACCGCATCCATCAGCTTCAACACCGAATCGTGTCCAATCTCCGGATTGACGCCTTCGAGCGCGCACAACGCCGAACCTTTGACGACCGGAATATCGTCGCCGGGAAAATCGTACTTCGACAAAAGCTCGCGAACCTCGAGCTCGACGAGCTCCAGCAGCTCGGGGTCATCGACCATATCCACCTTATTCATGTACACGACCAGCGCCGGCACGCCGACCTGACGGGCCAGCAGAATATGCTCGCGGGTTTGCGGCATCGGACCGTCCGCCGCCGAGACCACCAAAATCGCGCCGTCCATCTGCGCCGCGCCAGTGATCATGTTTTTGATGTAGTCGGCGTGGCCCGGACAATCGACATGGGCATAATGCCTATTCTTGGTCTGGTATTCGACGTGCGCCGTCGAGATCGTAATCCCGCGTGCTTTTTCCTCCGGCGCCTTGTCGATTTGATCGTAGGAGGTGTAGGTCGCGCCTCCAGTCTCGGCCAAGACCTTGGTGATCGCCGCGGTGAGCGACGTCTTGCCATGGTCGACGTGACCGATTGTCCCGATATTGCAATGCGGCTTTGTCCGCTGGAATTTTTCCTTGCCCATCGTCCGGCTCCTCTAGGATTTTCTCACGTGCTGTCTCAGGGGATCAGGCATATTTGGCCTGAATCTTCCCGGCTTCGCCTGCCGGGACCTGCTCATAATGATCGAATTGCATTGAGTAATTGGCGCGGCCCTGGCTGAAGGATCGCAGCTGATTGACGTAGCCAAACATATTGGCGAGCGGCACCATCGCATTGATGACGACCGCGTTGCCACGCATGTCCTGCCCCTGGACGTGCCCGCGCCTACCGAGGAGGTCACCCATCACCGAGCCCGTGTAATCTTCGGGCGTGGTGACCTCGACCTTCATTATAGGCTCGAGCAAGACTGAGCCGCCTTTTCGCAGCGCCTCTCGAAATGCCGCACGTGCGGCGATCTCGAACGCGAGGACTGACGAATCGACGTCGTGATAGGCGCCATCGACCAATGTGGCCTTGACGTCGACAACCGGGAAGCCGGCGAGAACGCCAGATCCCATGACGCTGTTAATACCCTTTTCGACGCCCGGAATAAATTCCTTTGGCACCGTGCCGCCAATGATTTGGCTCTCGAAACTCGAGCCCTTGCCCGCCTCGTTCGGCTCGAAGATAATCTTGACCCGGGCGAATTGGCCGGAACCGCCAGTCTGCTTCTTGTGAACGTAATCGATCACCTCGCGCCGCGTCAGTTTCTCGCGATAGGCGACCTGCGGCGCGCCGATATTGGCGTCGACCTTATAGGTACGGCGCAGGATGTCGACCTTGATGTCGAGATGGAGCTCGCCCATCCCCTTGAGGATGGTTTGCCCAGATTCCGGATCGGTCGAAACCCGGAAGGAGGGATCTTCCGCGGCAAGCTTGGCCAGGGCGACGCCGAGCTTTTCCTGATCGGCCTTGGATTTCGGTTCGATCGCGATCTCGATCACCGGTTCCGGGAATTCCATGCGCTCCAGAATCACCGGCTTGTGGAGCTCGCAGAGCGTGTCTCCGGTCCTCGTATCCTTCAAGCCGGCCAGCGCGACAATATCGCCGGAATAAGCTTCCTTGATATCCTCGCGGTTATTCGCGTGCATGAGAAGCATGCGCCCAACCCGCTCTTTCTTGCCCTTTGTCGAGTTCAACACGGTGGTGCCAGACTCGACAAAGCCTGAATAGACCCGCCCGAAAGTTATCGTGCCGACAAAGGGATCATCCATGATCTTGAAGGCAAGCATCGAAAAAGGGTCTTCGTCGCGCGGCAACCGGACCACATCGGCACCGGTCTCCATGTCGACGCCCTTGATCGCCGCGCGGTCGAGCGGCGAAGGGAGAAAATCGACAACGGCGTCGAGCAACGGCTGCACACCCTTGTTCTTGAATGCCGAGCCGCACAGAATTGGGATGAAGGCGATGTCGTGGACCGCCTTGCGCAAAAGACGCCGCAAGGTCGCGGCGTCGGGTTCCAGCCCATCGAGATAGGCAGCCATGACAGCATCGTCGAGTTCGACCGCCGCCTCGACGAGAATATGCCTGTATTCCGCCGCCTTGGCTTTCAAATCTTGTGGGATTTCCACGTCGGCATATTTCGCTCCGAGCGCCTCGTCCTCCCAAACCACGGCTTTCATCCGCACGAGATCGACGAGGCCCTTGAAATCGGCTTCCGATCCAAGCGGCAATTGAATACAGACCGGGCGGCCGCCGACCTTGGTTTTGATATCCTCGACGCAGCGATGGAAATCGGCGCCGGTCTTGTCCATTTTGTTGACGAAGACGATGCGCGGCACACTGTATTTCTCGGCTTGCCGCCAGACGGTCTCGGTTTGCGGCTCGACCCCCTGGTTGGCGTCAAGAACACAGACCGCGCCGTCAAGCACCCGGAGCGAGCGCTCGACCTCGATCGTGAAATCGACATGGCCAGGCGTGTCGATGATGTTGAGACGCTTGCCGTTCCAATGTGTCGTCGTCGCGGCCGACGTGATCGTGATGCCGCGTTCCTGCTCCTGTTCCATCCAATCCATGGTGGCCGCGCCGTCATGGACCTCGCCAATCTTATGCGATTTGCCGGAATAATAGAGGATTCGCTCCGTTGTCGTCGTCTTGCCCGCGTCGATATGGGCCATGATCCCGAAATTCCGGTAATCCTCGATCGGATGGCTGCGGGGCATGACTGAAATCCCTTCCGGCGGAAAACCGCTTACGCAAATGTTCTACCAGCGATAATGCGAAAACGCGCGGTTGGCTTCCGCCATGCGATGGGTATCTTCCCGCTTCTTGACCGCATTGCCGCGATTATTGGCGGCATCCATAAGCTCCGCCGACAGACGATCGACCATCGTCTTGTCGTTGCGCCCGCGCGCGGCGGTGATGATCCAGCGGATGGCGAGTGCCTGACGGCGCTCCGCGCGGACCTCGACCGGCACCTGATAGGTGGCGCCGCCGACGCGGCGCGAGCGAACTTCGATCGCCGGAGCGACATTATCAAGGGCCTGCTTGAAGACCGGAAGCGGCTCCGATCGCGTCTTCTGCTCGATGATGTCAAAGGCGTCATAGACGATCGATTCGGCGATCGACTTCTTGCCGTCGTACATGATCGAGTTCATGAACTTGGTGAGGACGACATCCCCGAACTTCGCGTCCGGAATGACTTCCCGTTTTTCGGCGCTATGGCGGCGCGACATCTTGAGGCTCCGTCGGATCTCGTGTGGGTGTTCAAGAGCCGCAATTGCCAAATGCGGAGGCGGCCCTGAATCTCCAGTCTCTTGCTGTCTCTGATAAATTCACCTGAAAGTCATTTCGGCCGCTTGGCACCGTATTTGGAACGGCGCTGCTTGCGGTTCTTGACGCCCTGGGTGTCGAGCACGCCACGCAGTATGTGATAGCGCACTCCGGGCAAATCCTTCACCCGGCCGCCGCGGATCATGACGACCGAATGCTCCTGAAGATTATGACCCTCGCCCGGGATATAGCCGATCACCTCGAAACCATTGGTCAGGCGGACCTTGGCAACCTTGCGCAACGCCGAATTCGGCTTTTTCGGCGTGGTCGTATAGACCCGCGTGCAGACCCCCCGCTTTTGCGGGCAGGCACCGAGATGGCGCGCCTTTTCGCGATAGGTCTTTTCTTGCCGCGGCTTGCGGATCAACTGACTGATCGTGGGCATCCCTAATCTTTCTCAGTCTTCACCAATTCAGGCTTCACCAATTCACTCTGTACCCAAGTGAGCCATCGCCGGACGGCCCGGCGGCGAAATCAAATCTCCGGCTTTCCAGCCGGGACTGCCGTCGACGCAAACGGCAAAGCGCCTCAAGCCCGCCAAGGCTTCCGGCGCCGGAATTTGGCAGAGGATCACGGCAGAAGATACCGCGTTCTTGCCTCTTGTCGATCCAAGCGATCTGTTGGATCTATTGTGAATGTCAAGCCGCTGGGTACGACAGCGTTTAGGTTCGAAAAGTCCGGGGCGAGGCGCCCCGAAAGCAAAACCTACTGCCTGTCCGAAGTTGGCGGAACTTAATTGCGCCCGCCTCGCGCGTCAACCCCTCATTCGCAGGAAAAACCAATTAACGAGGCCGTGCCCTGGTCGTGTCCGCGAAGGCCAAAGTTTGGCTCGAACGTAATCCGCGAAAAGAGACTATAGTTTTGCCGATAAAGATCATGGGAAAACGACAGCTCTGAGCGTGATCCCAGTCGCACCGCGCGCGGCTTCCAAAGCGGCGCTTGATGCGCGTTCCGGCGCGCAGAACGGGCCAGGTCAGAGCTGATTAACTTAGGTGGGTCGGGCGCGACGATGGCCTGCGGCGTGCGTGGGCTAAAAATCCGCGAAAACCTCGCGCAACCGCTGAAATATCCGTCGAAATCAGCCCCATGACGTAACCGAGTTCAAAGCTTGCGATCAGCAGGCCAATTGCCAGGAATAAGTCAGCCAAGGTCAGCCCGGCGACCTCGCGCACCGCCAGTAGCACGGCGATCGCGAGGGCACAGACGGGCATAAGTACAAAGATTTTGAAAAACCGCCCTAGGACGGCGCCAAAAAAGGCGCCTCCTGCGATCAGGATTTCCATTTCGATGCCTCCCATTTGCCTTTTGTTGGCTTAGTTTTCTTATCTGGCGCTTGCGTTTTTCTTGGCGCTCAGTTTTTTGGCGCGATAGGCGCCGCAAGAAGGTTGTCCGCCGTGCCTCTCCCGGCGGTGGCTGGGGTCCCGCGGATGGGATGGCAGAAACCGGCCACGTCACCAGTTTCGACGGATGCGGCGGAGCTTGGGTTGCCGCCAGTGGCCGGCGCGGCCCAGCTCCGGTTCGCATCGTCCACCCTGGCGAGTTCCGGCCGCCATCCGGATTGCCCGAAGGCCCGGCCCGCCCGCGGGCCTTCCAGGCAAGCCTCCGCTGGGACGTTTTGCCGCACTGCAACAATTGCTTGCCAAACGTTTCGCAATCTTTGAGAATGCGAATTTGTCAATTCTATTGAATATTATGGAGACCATTGGCATTTCAGGCAGTTACAATCCTTGGATAGATCTTAAGGATACGATGAAGCTGCCTTTGAACAGCCAGAGTGATGCGAAACCTGACTTGAGGACGCCGCAAAACAATGATACAAGCATAACAAATCCATTTCAATTTGAGAACTAACAAATTGAAAAATGCTTATGCTTAAGTGATGGTAATCTTTAATTATCAGTTAATGAAAGGTCTTCCTATGTTTCAGAGCCGCTTAAACGATATTGTGGCGCCTCGAAGCCGTGCTAAGCCAGAAGCGCGGTTTTTCAGTCAATTCAAAATCTCGAGCCAAAATATCGAAATCCTGGCCCGGGGCGTTGATCTGTTTCTTATTGTGATTGCGAGCGCTTTAGGAGGAATCGTTTACCAGCAAATTTGGCACGGGAACCCCGCAAGCGTCGAAGCCTGCTTGCGTGCCGGCATTATTGGTGGCGTGTTGTACGTTTGTTCGGTGAGTGCGCGCGGTCTTTACCGGCTTCCCGTGTTGCTCGCGCCGGTTTCGCATTTAAGCCGGCTCCTTGCGATCTTCGCCTCCACATCAGTTTTGGTGGTGGGATTATTGGTCTTGGTGAATGGTAACCTAGCGTTTCCGGCCTCTCCCTTAGTTGCGGCTTTATTGCCCCAATTGATTTTCTTGATACTTGCCCGTTGGGTTTACGCCACAGCAACGAATGCCCTGCTGTGCGCGGGCAGCCTCGATGGGCGCCAAGTCGTGACGATTGGCGAACCGGCGGAGCTGCTGGGCTTGAATGCAAGTTTCCTATTGCGACACTATGGTTTGCGAGAAGTCTTTCGGATCGCAGCTGTAACGAATCGCGGGCACCGCCCGGCTGAGCTCCTGGCCGGTTTGGACGGCGCCCTCGTGGCAGCGCGCGAGCATGGCGCCGAGGAATTTTTAGTGGCGGTGCGTTGGAACAGACAAGAGCTGCTCGAAACAATTCGCTCCCGCCTTCGCGTGTCTCCGCTTCCGGTCCGGCTTTTGCCTGACCATACCGTCAGAACCCTGCTGTGGGAGCACGGTTCGTCCGTGAACGGACTGCCGCTCCCGTTAACTATCCAGAGGGCGCCGTTGACCTCTTTCGAGAGAGTGGCCAAGCGGACTCTGGACATAATTGGTTCCGTGACGGCGATTTTGATTTTGTGGCCGCTTCTTTTGCTTGCCGCGATTGCCATCAAATTTGATAGTGGCGGTCCAGTCATCTTCCGTCAACGGCGAACCGGGTTCAACGGGCAGGAGTTTGTCATCTACAAGTTCCGGACGATGACCGTTCTCGAGGACGGACCGGCGATAACTCAAGCGTGCCGTGGCGACGTTCGCGCGACCCGGGTAGGCAAATTTCTCCGCCGGTCGAGCATCGACGAGCTGCCGCAACTTTTTAATATTCTCAAAGGCGACATGTCCCTGGTTGGGCCCCGGCCGCACGCAGTTGCCCACGATAAGGAATACAAGGCTTACATTGCCGATTATGGTTTTCGCCACCACATCAAACCGGGGATTACCGGCTGGGCGCAGGTCAATGGATTACGCGGCGAAACCCGGTCTCTTGAAAAGATGAGCGAGCGGGTGAAGATGGATCTGTGGTATATTAACAATTGGTCGCTCGGTTTCGACATTAGTATCTTAGTCCGCACGTGCTTCGAAGTCCTACGCGATCGCGCCTATTGAAAGGCTGGCAGAGGCTCGCCAAAACGGCAAAATTGGCCTTCGCAATACGCCGTGAGATTGACCCGCTGCCGGGTCGCGCAGGGGGGTGCGCGCAACTTCGCCCGTCCGGATTTTTCACCCAAAGGGGAATCCGGTTCACTTCGATTACGGGTTCTGTTCCACCGCGTCGAGCGGCAGGGTTTCTCCTTGCGCGAAGATCGCTTCGAATCGCCGCTTAAATTCTTCCGCCGCGGCTTGGCTATCGATGACCAGGAGATCGTTGTCTTGCCGCTTCAGTCCCGACGCGGAAAAGTTCGCGGCGCCCGTACGTAGCCACCGGCCGTCGATTTGATAGCTCTTAAGATGCATCAAAGGCGAACCCGGACGCTTGAAACGCATTTCGATTTCGGGATTGGCGAGCAGCTCCCGGAACAGCTGTGTCGGCTCCCGCTCGCCAATTCGCCGGCCATCCATATAAATGCGAACTTTGACCCCTCGCCCTGCCGCGCGGATCAATGCCCGCATGACAGGCCAATCGGTCAGAACATAAGCGGCGATGTCGATGTCGTGCGCGGCCCGGTCGATTAGCGTGACATCGGCTTGCTCCAAATTTTCAACCGGTGCATAGTGAATAATCGGCGCAGGGTCGGCTAGGCAAGGTACAAGCGTGACTACCGCGAAGATGAGGCGAAGAGAAAGACCAGCGCTAGCACGCAAATGCAATAGGGTCATCGACCTTTGTCCAACTCTCAGCGTTAAGATTGGAATTAGCAAACTGGCCTTTCGCGTGCCTTTCGTCCGGTCGTGCGGCGGTTGCGGCCGGCATTGCTTATTTCGCGAGTTGACAAGCAATCTGCGACGCCAAGATCGCGGTGATGCGCGAGGGAATGCCCACCGAAAGGAAGGGTCGCGGCTTTTACTGCAATTCTTGAGATGGGGACGTGGTCTTTGACAACATCGCCAACAGAAGGCCCCGAGCCTCGCCGCAATTTGTTGCCGGAACGGCTCGTCAGCGGTTACGAAGCCTTCCTCGGCGGGCGTTTCGCGCGCGAACAAGCCCGTTTTCGTCACTTGGCAGAGGTTGGCCAAAAACCCCGGATCATGCTGATTGGATGCTGCGATTCACGCGTCTCACCCGAGGTGATCTTTGACGCGGAACCGGGCGAGCTCTTCATTTTGCGCAACATAGCCAATCTTGTGCCACCTTATGGGCCGAACGATGATTTGCATGGAACTTCCGCGGCGCTTGAATTCGGGGTGATGGGGTTGGAGGTCAAGCATATCGTGGTGATGGGACATGCGGCCTGTGGCGGGGTGGCCGCATTCGTACGTGGCGAAGGCAGCGCCGATCATGAACCGCTTTCGCCGGGTGATTTTATCGGCAAATGGATCAGCCTTATCCATCCCGCGGCGGCGCGAATTGCACCTGCTGGCGCGGCGCCCGACGATTACGCGGAGCGTCTCGCTCTGGCTTCGGTCGCCCAAGCTCTCGTCAATTTGCGCACCTTTCCGTGGATTGCCACGCGCGAAGAGCAGGGCAAGCTCGTCCTTCATGGAGCTTACTTCGGCATTGCCACGGGCGCGTTGCTCGCGCTCGACGAAGCTAGCGGTCGCTTCGAACCCATTGAGGCGCCGGCGCACCGCGCCGCCTTCGCCAATCCAAGCTTATAAGGCACGAACGTTAGCCCATGCGCCCCGTGGCCAGCGTCGTTTCGCGCGGTCCCGTCCCGGATTCATTTACGTCCCGCCAGCCATCAGCTCAAACCGCGGTTCCATAATTTCCAAAGCCCGCCCAAAACTGGCCGCTCTATGCACCGGGCACGAAATCCGGCAAGGCAAAAAAAAGCCCCAGCGTCGATGCCAGGGCCCTTGTACCAAATAAGTCCTGCCTTCAGGCTGCGTGAAGGTTGCCCGCCGCGGACTTGCCGGTTCGTTTGTCGGCAATGACTTCGTAGTTGATTTTCTGGCCTTCCTGCAGATTGCGCAATCCGGATTGTTCCACGGCGCTGATGTGGACGAACACGTCCTTGCCGCCGTCGTCTGGCTGTATGAAGCCGTATCCTTTGTCCGGATTAAACCATTTCACGGTTCCCGTAGTCATAGAAGTTATCCTTAAGTCGTAGAGAGAAGTGACGCCCATCCATGCGGGCGCCGATGTTGTATCGATGTTTTGAGGAGGAGGTCGTCAGCAGACGCAAAAATGCGAGGCCAAGCCGTCGGCAAAAACACGACACCCCACTATTTAGGTTCTTACGATGCGTAAAACAAGGGGGGTCGCCATTGGTTTTTTAGCGGAAGTTTTGCCGAAGCCGGACAGTTTCCCCGGACGAGACCGCGCCTTACTTAAGGCATCGAACCTGCTTTCCCGCCAAATTTTGCTTAAAACCGCTCGATCCGCGCAAGGGTAAACAACCCAAAAGGCGGAAGTTTGCGGCGCCCGATGAGACGGACGGAAGGCGTGGAATCGATCCAATCGCCGAGAATCGACCATGCGAATTCCGGCTGCCAACCGAGTTCGTTGCTGGATTTGGCGAGCACCGATTCGATCCAAGCCATCGGGCCTCGGCTGCTGCCGAAATGATTGACGAGAATGATCTCGCCGCCCGGCTTCACGACCCGGGCGAGTTCATCGAGACTGGCATGCGGATCGGGCACGACCGTCAGGACGTAAGGTGCGACCACCGCATCGAAATGGGCGTCTGGGAAAGCAAGGCGCGCCGCGTCCATCACGACTAGCCCCTCGACATTGCCTAAAGCCTTGGCGTGGACACGCCGTTGCGCGCGTCGCAGCATGGGCTCGGAAAGATCGATCCCGGTCACTTTTGTCCGCCGGTCGAACATGGGCAACTCTAGGCCGGTGCCGACGCCGACATCGAGGACATGCCCGCCAAGGCGGTTAGCCGCCGCTGCCGCGGCTTTGCGTCCCGGCCGCAGGACGAGTGTGAAGACGAGATCGTAAACCGGCGCCCAGCGAGCATAGGAGTTTTTGACATGATTATTATCGAGAACGGCCGGATCGCCTGAATGCCCCGGCACGGTGGCCAAGACCGGGGCGTCAAAGATTTCCTCCTGCACGAGCGCTACCCTCCGCGTTTCGCCGGTGTGATTACCATTCTCTGGCCCCCGCTCCGGTCAATTGTTCCTGTGCTTCCGCTTCCGCTTCCGCTGACGTGCCATGTGACCGATTTCCCGCTCAATGCGGCAATTGCTCGACCCGCGCGTACTTATTTTCTTCGGCCGCAGGACAAGCTGGTTCCGCTGAAACAATGAAGCCCCCACCCAAAACCCGCGCATGGGGCTGGTCAGAGGCATAAAAGGCGCAGGCTTGGCCAGGCGAGACGGCATCTTCGGCGGCGGCGAATTCGACCACCGCCTCGCCGGGCCCTATGCTGAGGAGTGCCCGGACCGGAGACCTGGAGGAGCGAATCTGCCACGTAAAGTTCCTCTCTCTTGGCGCGATCGTCGAGAGTGCCGGGCCCGATCCAGTTGAGCGCGCGCAATTGGACCCTGCGGGCCGCCAGCGCTTCCCGCGGACCGACGATGACGCGGGCGCGGGCGGCGTCCAACTTGACGACAAAGAGCGGCGCCCCAGTGGCGAAGCCGCCAAGCCCCAGGCCACGCCTTTGACCGACGGTGTAATGGATAACGCCCGGGTGGCGCCCGAGCACCCGGCCGTCGATATGCACAATGTCGCCCGGCAGCGCCGCGCCAGGCGTCAACCGTTCGATAAGATCGCTATACCTGCCGGTTGGCACGAAGCAAATATCTTGGCTGTCGGCTTTATCGGCGACCAGCAGGCCAAACCGGCGGGCGAGGGCACGAACTTCCGTTTTTTCCATATCGCCGAGAGGAAACCGCAACAATTGGAGTTGCGCCTTGGTCGTCGCGAACAAAAAATAACTCTGGTCGCGGGACAGGTCATGGGCGCGGTAGAGCGCGCGGTTGCCCGAGGCATCGAACCGAGACGACACATAATGGCCGGTCGCCAAGGCGTCGGCGCCGAGCTCTTGCGCCGTTTCAAGCAGATCGGCGAATTTGATTTCGCTATTGCAGGCGACGCACGGTATCGGCGTTTCGCCGGCCGCATAACTTTGCGCGAACGGCGAGATGACCTTGCGCTTGAACCTGTCCTCGTAGTCGAGCACATAGTGCGGGATCCCGAGGCGGCCGGCAGTGAGGCGCGCATCGTAAATGTCCTGTCCGGCGCAACAGGACCCCTTGCGGTGAACTGCCGCGCCATGGTCGTAAAGCTGCAGCGTCACCCCGATGACTTCGTAACCTTGCTCCTTGAGAAGTGCGGCCACGACCGAGGAGTTGACCCCGCCCGACATCGCAACAACCACGCGCGTTTGCGCCGCGGGCTTATCGAACCCGAGACTATTGGGATTTCCGATCTCTTCCAGTGTGGGATTTATCTTCATGGCCGTCGCCCATCGCCCATTCAATTGGCCAGCAAGTGCCCATTTGCCGCGTGCCGGGTTGATCCGACACTTCCATTGCCGGGCAAATATGCCCGGCTGGGCGCCGCCACGCTGGCCTTGGCAGCCAATCCAGCAGGCCGAGGCGCGAAACCTGGCATTTGCGCTGCCGCCACGCGCCCAGACCCGCATTGCGTGGCATTGATATTTACTACCTCCCTTAGCCGAAATGCAAATTCACGCGACTTCTGGCCCTTCCGGGCTTTTTGCCAGGCCCATTCCTTAACGTTATGCAAATCAATCGTATCAATTAGAGACATAAAGCATCCAACAGCCCGGCCGGGCCAAAGACTCGAAGGGTTTAGAACGAGATTTCATTAGCAAAAGCGTAACTTTAGCTTAGGCAAATCTTAAAACACCTCGCCTACTTTGTCTGCCAACACGTCAGTCTGGTATGCGAGCTTTGAACATGGTCGAACCAAACCGTCCCAGGGCTAAATATGTCATCGGCCCCGACGGCAGCCCATTGACTGTCGCGGACCTGCCGCCTTCCACGACCAAGCGCTGGGTGATCCGGCGTAAGGCGGAGGTCGTGGCGGCGGTGCGCGGCGGGCTCTTGTCTCTGGATGAAGCGTGCAGCCGCTATACATTGACCGTCGATGAGTTTCTGTCCTGGCAATTGTCGATCGAGCAATATGGGCTGGCCGGACTGCGCACGACCCGCATTCAGCAATATAGGACTTGATCGCGGTACTGTCCGCCCTCGCACGCGGCGGCACGCCTCCGGGCCCTGCCAGCGAGGCCGCCCTGGTCGAACAAGCCAAATTCAATCATCATCCAGCATGCGTTCCGCCTCGTCTTCGGGGAGCTTGTGGCGCATGATGAGCGGCACCTGGGCCGCCGAGAAAATAAGAATCAGAATTAAAATCCCCGGAAATTTGAAGGCAACCCAGACATCGTTCGATTGGGTGCGCCAAACGATCTCGTTTAGAATCGCAAGCGCGAAAAAAAAGCCGCCCCAACGCAAGGTGAGGAGCCGCCAGCCGAGCGCTGTCAACGCCACGGCGTTGTCGAAAATGACCGGCAGAACCGGCTTGTTCATCGCGAGGCCGCCGAAAAGTGCTACCCCGAAGCCGGCATAAAGCACCGTCGGTTTCATCTTGATGAAGGTGGCATCCTGCAAATAAAGCGTGAGTCCACCGAAAACGAGCACCAGAACCGCGGTCATCAGCGGCACGAAGGGCAGCCGCCGTGTCGAAACAAATGAGACAACGAGGGCCACGGCGACCGCCGCCATCAAGACGAGGGTTGCAGTGAAAAGTCCGGCGTTGGGACCGTTCAACACTGACGGTGGCAGGAAAGGTGCGACGGCGGGAGCAAAAAATTTCGGCCGCGCGTTGGCGAAAAAGAACAGGATTAAAGGCCCCATTTCGACGCCAAATTTGAGCCACGGCGATCCGCGCTTGCCTCGGCTCTGCACCGCGGCGCCCGCCTGCATTCCGTTCATTCCGTTTGCCCTTTCCGGTTTTTCGCCACGTTACAACAACTCCTAACCATCCAATCCGGCGATGGCGCGGGCAAAATCGCGCGCCTCGAAAGCCTCCAAGTCGTCTACGCCTTCGCCGACCCCGATGAAATGCACCGGAAGCTTAAATTTCTCGGCGATCGCAACGAGGATGCCGCCGCGCGCGGTTCCGTCGAGTTTTGTCATGACAAGTCCGGTCACGCCGGCGGCACGGCCGAAAATCTCGACCTGCTGCATAGCGTTTTGGCCGACTGTCGCGTCGAGGACGAGAAGCACGGCGTGCGGCGCGCTCGCGTCGGCCTTTTTCATGACGCGGATGATTTTTTTAAGCTCGGCCATGAGCTCGGCCCGGTTTTGCAGCCGCCCTGCAGTGTCCATGAGCATCACGCCTGCGCCAGATTCCTGGGCAGCCTTGATCGCGTCGAAAGCCAGCGCCGGCGCATCGCTGCCTTGTTCGCGCGCAATGACCGGACAGCCTATGCGCTCGCCCCAGATGCGCAATTGCTCAATCGCCGCGGCGCGGAACGTATCGCCCGCCGCAAGCAGAACGCTGGTCCCGTTGCTTGACAATTGCGCCGCCAGCTTGCCGATGGTCGTCGTTTTGCCAGATCCGTTCACCCCGGCAACGAGTATGACAAAAGGTTTCTTGGCTTTATCGATCTCCAGCGGCCGGGCATAAGGGGCTAGCGCGCGTTCGATTTCTCCGGCGAGAACCGTCTTGACCTCGTCGACTCCGACATCTCTGTCGTAACGTCCTTGGCCGATCGCTTTCGCGATCCTCGCCGCCGTCGCGACGCCGAGATCGGCGCGGATCAGTACGTCCTCCAAATCGTCGAGCATTGAAGCGTCGAGTTTCCGCTTGGTGAGGATCGCGGCGAGGCCTTCCCCCATCGAACCGGATGAACGCGACAGGCCTTCGCGCAGCCGCGTCCACCAGCTTCGCGTTTCTCCGGCAAGGGGTGGCCCGCCGGGAGGAGCAACTTCATGCGCACTGAATTCCGGCTCGAAAGCTTCGTCTTGCGCCAGGGCAGAGAGGTCAGGCTCCAAGACCTCATCTTCCGCGGGAACCTCGGCAGCGATCGGCGCGGCATCAGCGGGGACTACCGCGCCGCCATCCGGCGCTTCTTCAGTCGGAGGTGCGATCTCGGCCTCTGGCAGCGAGTTTTTTTTCCGCTGCGACCGCCATTTGAAGGCGGCCCGGACCGTTGTGCTCACGATTTGCCAACTTCCGGTGCCCAGAAGGAACGCGGCGGCGAGTTCGAGTGCCCTTTCCTGCTGCAGAACAAATTCGGTCAATTGGCTCCACATGAACCGGTGCTCCCTATCGGGATTGTGTGTTTCGATCGCCTGCGCCGCGCGCGGAAACCCCGAGGTCTACAGCAATTCGCGCGCGCTGAAGCTTTTTTCGAGCGCAGTCCCGGCTAAGAAGAGACGGCAGGCATCCGCATCCTGTGAATTTAGTGGCCGCCGCTGAGTTTTGCGACACAGTGCTCTTTAATCGACACCAGTTAGCTCACCCCAAGCAAACTTCCATTTAGCCTCACCAGCGTAGGTGCCAACTTTCAGACTGCCAACCTCCGCAGACCCCCTAAAGTATCTGTCCCCAATGGTCCACCCGGCAGATTCTGTCTAGCCCTAAGCGGCGCTTTTTCTATTCCTGGTAATCGGCCAAGGTCCGTTCAAACCATTAGACATGGCTGTTGCACTCGCAGGCACGCATATGGGTCGCGATGCGGTCCAAAGAAGCGGCGGGACGGTCACCGCGCCGCCCGCGAGCGGGTCCTCGAACTAGATTTTATGGATCAAAGATTGCATTTGACCGGGACGCACTCTATGCCGCCGGCCTTTAAACCGCCGTTTGCATGTCCTTTCCTGCATAAAAATTGGCAGCACTGCCCTTTTCTCTCTTGCGCGCGGGGAAAATCATTGCGAAAGCTAAGACGATCCAAACCGCGCGGTAAGCATGGGCACGAGATCATGCTCAACCTGCTAGCCGTCCCGCGATAGACTATCCTCAATACGAAAACGCTAGCGGCCGTTTTTCCATCTCAAAAACGACATCATCAACTACTTTGCCGTCGACGGGGCCACCATCCCTCGCCTCGCCAATGCCGACCGCCTGCGCGGCTTGACCGGCGGCCAAGAATCGGGCTGTGTCACAGCTTCAAGGACTTCCGGAGCCATTCATGCTGATTGCCATTCCCGCCGAAACCGATCCCGCCGAGGGCCGTGTCGCGGCGACGCCAGAGACGGTGAAAAAATTTGTAAGTCTTGGCGCGGAGGTCAATCTCCAAGCCGGGGCCGGCCTTAAATCCGGGATTCCGGATCAAGATTATGTGGCAGCCGGGGCTGCGATCGCGCCCGATGCTTTGGCCTCCGTGAAAAACGCAGATATTGTTTTACGGGTCCGGCGGCCAAGCGCCGCGGACATCGAAGGCGCCAAGCCAGGCGCCGCCATTATCGCGATCATGGATCCTTATGGGCATATCGATGCGCTGAACGCCTTGGCGGCGGCGGGCGCTTGTGCCTTCGCCATGGAACTCATGCCGCGCATCACGCGCGCGCAGACGATGGACGTCTTGTCGAGCCAGGCCAATATCGCCGGCTATCGCGCCGTCATCGATGCCGCCGCCGAATATGGCCGGGTCATTCCGATGATGATGACGGCGGCGGGCATGATAAAGCCCGCGACAATCTTCATCATGGGCGTCGGCGTCGCTGGGCTGCAGGCCATCGCCACCGCGCGCAAGCTCGGCGCCATCGTGACTGCTACCGACGTCCGGCCGGCGACGAAAGAGCAAGTGGTGTCGCTTGGCGCCAAATTCATTGCCGTCGAGGACGATGAATTCAAGGGGGCCGAGACGGCAGCCGGATATGCCAAGGAAATGTCGGCCGGCTACAAGGCAAAACAGGCGGCGCTCATAGCTTCGCATATCGCCGCGCAGGACATTGTCATAGCGACGGCGCTTATTCCCGGCCGCCCGGCGCCGGTCCTTATTACCGCCGCGATGGTTGAATTTATGCATCCCGGCTCGGTGATCGTCGATCTTGCCGTCGAGCGTGGCGGAAACTGCGAATTAGCAAAACCCGGCGAAACCACAGTGTCGAAAAATGGCGTTAAGATTATCGGCCATTTGAATATCGCCGGCCGGCTGCCCGCCACGGCCTCATCGCTCTATGCGAAAAACCTTTTGGCTTTCGTCGAGACCCTGATCGACCAGAAAACCAAGTCGCTTGCGATCAAATGGGACGATGAACTGGTCAAGGCAACCTTGCTCACCAAGGATGGGGGCCTCGTGCATCCAAGCTTCCAAGCCGGGGCTTAGGCCAAGATCGCAGCAACAACCCAACATTCAATCGGCGAAAACTCAAGCAGGAGGCCATGAGATGGCGGAACTCGATCCACAATTGCTGGACAAGATACAGAACGCGGCCCATGCCGTCAGCAGCGCGCAGGCCTATGCCGAGCAGATCGCGGCCGGCGCCTCGGCGGCAAGCGGTGGCGCGATCGACCCTTTCATTTTCCGGCTGGCGATTTTCGCGCTGGCCGTGGTCGTTGGCTATTACGTCGTCTGGGCCGTGACCCCTTCCCTTCACACGCCGCTGATGTCGGTAACCAACGCGATCTCCTCGGTCATCGTGGTTGGCGCCCTTCTCACGGCCGGCATTGATGCAAATGCGGGCGAGGGATCAGGCGCCGCCCGGCTGTTCGGTTTCCTCGCCCTGACCCTTGCTTCGGTCAATATTTTTGGCGGCTTCCTCGTCACCGAGCGGATGCTGTCGATGTTCAAGAAGAAGGGCTAGAGCGATGTTGAATGGAAATATCGCGGCTCTTTTGTACCTCGCCTCGGGGATCCTCTTCATCCTCGCGTTGCGCGGCCTATCCTCGCCCGAAACCGCCCGGCAAGGCAACCGGTTCGGGGTGATTGGCATGGGGATAGCGGCGGGAACAACCTTCCTCTATCAGCTGCCGTGGGGATTTTCGTCATTTCTGTGGGTTCTGCTCGCGATAGGGATCGGCGGCAGCATTGGCGTTTGGCGGGCCCGTACCATCCAGATGACGGCGATGCCTCAGCTCGTCGCCTTGTTCCATGCCTTGATCGGCCTTGCAGCTGTGCTGGTCGCGGCGAGCGCTCTTTACGCGCCGCAAGGTTTCGGTCTTGGCGCCGTTAATGCGATTTATGGCTCGACGCTGTTTGAAATGTCGCTCGGGGCCGCGATCGGCGCGATCACGTTCACCGGGTCGGTGATCGCATTCCTTAAGCTTGATGGGCGAATGAGCGGCAACCCCATCCTTCTTCCCAATCGCCATGCGATCAATATCGGGCTTGGGATTTTGCTCGCGGTCTCCATCATTGCGTTCATCGCGACGGAATCTCACTTTGTATTTTGGCTGATCGCGTTGGTGTCCTTCGCCCTCGGCGTGCTGCTCATCATACCAATCGGCGGCGCCGATATGCCTGTTGTCATATCGATGCTGAATTCCTATTCGGGCTGGGCCGCGGCCGCCGTAGGGTTCACCCTTGCTAATCTGGCCTTGATCATCACCGGCGCCCTGGTTGGTTCGTCCGGCGCGATTCTTTCCTACGTCATGTGCAAGGGGATGAACCGCTCTTTCATCTCGGTCATTCTCGGCGGCTTTGGCGGCGAAGTGGCGGCGCCCCCACCTGGCGAGGGCGACGCAGAAAAGCGGCCGGTAAAGCAGGGCTCGGCGGAGGACGCGGCTGCGATGCTGCGCGCTGCGAAAAAAGTGATTGTCGTGCCGGGCTACGGCATGGCGGTTGCCCAGGCCCAGCATGCCTTGCGGGAAATGGCCGATATTTTGAAAGGCAAAGGCATCGACGTCAAATACGCGATCCATCCGGTCGCAGGGCGCATGCCGGGCCACATGAACGTGCTGCTCGCCGAGGCCAATGTGCCATATGACGAAGTTTTCGAACTTACCGACATCAATCCAGAATTTCCGGAAGCCGACGTAGCGTTTGTCATCGGCGCCAACGATGTAACGAACCCCGCCGCTAAAACCGATGCCTCCTCGCCAATTTATGGCATGCCGGTCCTCGATGTGGAGTACGCCAAGGATGTGCTCTTCGTCAAACGCAGCTTGGGCTCCGGCTACGCGGGCGTCGACAATGAATTGTTTTTTAGGCCCAATACAACGATGCTGTTCGGCGACGCCAAGAAAATGGTCGATGCGATTGTGAAGGCCATGGGCTAAATGCGCCACGCGCGAAAGCGTGGCGCCTCCTGGTTTTCAGGTGAAGCGAACACTGTTTCACCTGAAACCTTTCCCTTGGAGGCGTGATCGCGAAATAGGCGTGGGATACCAGAGGCGATTCGGCTTGGCGATCACAGACTAGAGCGCTTTCTGATTCACTGGAATCAGCAAGCGCTCTACGTTTTTGTTTTGTCGTATCTTCTTAACGCGAACCGGCGTCCACTTCGTTTGAAACTGCTCTAGTCGATCATATAGCGCACGCCAGCGCGCACCTCGTTAGCGCGAACCCTCTGGGTCACCGGCGTCCCAGTCACGGGTGATATGCCGGTGAGCGAGCCAAGATCGAGAAAGCGGTAACCGACGTCAAACTGCGCGTGGTCTGTCATCGCAATAGCTACTCCGGCCATCAACGCCCAGGCGAAGCGGTAGATCGTTTGCGCTTGGGTGTGGTCGAAATCGGCAAAAGTGACGATGTTGCTGCCGTCCGTGAATCCACAACTTGCAAAGCAAGGCTGACCATTGAATGTGAAATCGACCGATTGATTGACGCGCGCCCAGGTAACACCGGCTCCGGCGCCTACATAGGGGGTGAACCCATCCCAGGTGCCAAGATCGAAATAGGCGTTGGCCAGCAAGTCCCAGCGGCGGATTTTGCTATCGAGTTGACTGATGCAGGTCTCGGGCTGCGGATTCGGTTGGAAGGGTGAGGGATTACTCACATTGATGAAGCAATTCGTCGATCCGTTGCCGGCCGCGTGGATATCCGAGCGATAATCGAGAATGAGATCTGTCCGAAACCAATTGTTGACTTTGTATCCTCCCCCGATTCCAGCACTAGAGCGTATCCCCATTAGGCAGAGCCATATCCGGCGTTGCGGAAGTAATTTAGACATTCGTTGGGAGGGAAGTCATCGAGGGCGCTGCCGATGCCTTCCCAAAGGGCATCGACGGTTCGGTGAGCCATTTTACGCAGCGTGTTTTTGAGTTTGGCAAAAACCTGTTCGATAGGATCGAGGTCAGGGCTGTAGGCAGGCAAAAAGCGCTGCGTCGCCCCAGCGGCTTCGATGGCTTCACGAACGCCGGCGACTTTATGGGAACCGAGATTATCCATGATGACTATGTCGCCAGGCGACAATGCCGGCGCGAGGGCCTGCTCAACATAAGCGAGGAATGTTTCGCCGTTGATGGGGCCATCAAAGACACAAGGAGCCGTGATGCGATCGTGACGCAAAGCGGCCACGAACGTCGTCGTTTTCCAGTGACCGAAGGGCGAGTAAGCGAGCAACCTTTTGCCCCTTTCGCAGCGCCCATAACGGGGCGTCATGTTGGTTGAGGCCCATGTCTCGTCGATGAACACAAGCTTTTTAGGATCAAGAGCTTTTTGCATCTCGCGCCAAGCGAGGCGGGCCGCCTGAACATCGGGCCTTTCCTGTTCCGCGGCGTGCAGAGTTTTTTTTATAGGTCAATTTCAGATGCAGCAAAAAGCGTCCGACGGCGGACCGCCCGACTTTGATGCCGAGCACCGTCAGCTTTTTCCACAGCGCCGTGATCGTCAGATCGGGCTGCGCCGCGACCAAAGCCCGCACCTTATCTTCATGCTCAGCCAGCGCGTGCCGCTTATGACCGCCAAACTTGCGCGGCAGACAATCGCCTGTTGTTTCCCACTGGTGCATGAGTTTGATCACACAGCTCGCACTGATCTCAAAACTGCACGCCGCCTTGCGTCGGGACTGACCAGCCAAAACCGCCCGCACCACGCGGTCACGTAAATCCTGCGAATAGGGTTTTGCCATCCATGCCGGCCTCCTTTCCAGCCAACATGCTGAATCATGATTTGGCCGATTTGGGAATCCCTTACCGATTCTGACTCTTCGGGACCCGCTCTAAATGAGTTGAGCATGGACGGCGAGGAGCCAAACGTAAATGGAGATAAATTGGGAAATGTTTCTTGGGCATAGGCAAGATCGCCGCGCACATACCAATTGGTGGCGAACTCAACCATGTCCACCGCCGGCGGCGGGGCAAGATCGGGGAACGGCTGCGCGAAGTCCGCGCCAGCCGCTGGCTCCGCAAAATTGCACAAGGCGGCCAATGGCAGAATGCCAATCATTGCTGCCGCCAATGAAATGTTCCGCACCAAATATTTTGAATTCATCAGGGTCATCCTTTCGAGCGCCCGGCCGCCGCTTCCGGAGCCGATGTGAAAGGAAGACTGAAGCGAATTCTTACTCGCCGCTTAACCATGAGGGCCTGGCGGACGGGGCTGCAAGTTTGGCGCAAGCCTGGAGAAATTGCGCCCGACTAATCGCGATTTAGCAGCGCGCCACGGACACACTTGCGCGAGCAAACTTCGCCACTATAGTCGCGCGAGTTTTTCCTCCCGCGCGAGATCTCCATGGCAGCTAACATAAAGGACGTGAAAAGAGTCGTGCTCGCCTATTCGGGCGGCCTCGACACGTCGATCATTCTAAAATGGCTGCAAACGACTTATGGCTGCGAGGTCGTGACCTTCACGGCCGACCTTGGCCAAGGTGAGGAACTGGAACCGGCACGTCAAAAAGCGGTTCTCCTCGGCATAAGACCCGAGCACATTTTCATCGAGGACCTCCGCGAGGAATTCGTCCGCGACTACGTTTTCCCGATGTTTCGCGCCAACGCGTGCTACGAGGGGCTCTACCTCCTCGGCACCTCGATCGCCCGCCCCTTAATCGCGAAGAAGCAGATCGAGATTGCCCGTAACGTCGGCGCGGACGCGGTGGCGCATGGAGCGACCGGCAAAGGCAACGATCAGGTACGCTTCGAACTTGCCTATTACGCGCTGGAGCCCGACATTAAGGTCATCGCGCCCTGGCGAGAGTGGGATTTGACCTCGCGCACCGCGCTCATCGCTTTCGCAGAAAAAAATCAAATTCCCATTGCCAAGGACAAGCGCGGCGAAGCGCCGTTTTCGGTCGATGCCAATCTCCTTCACGTGTCTTCGGAAGGCAAGGTGCTGGAAGACCCCGCGCAAGAAGTGCCGGATTATGTTTATTCCCGCACGCTCGATCCGGAGGACGCGCCAAATGAGGCCGAATATGTCGAAATTGACTTTGAGCGTGGCGACGCCGCCGCCATCAATGGCACGTCAATGCGTCCCGCGGCCCTGCTCGCGCAATTGAATGGGCTTGGCCGCGCACATGGCATTGGACGTCTCGATCTCGTCGAAAATCGCTTCGTCGGCATGAAATCGCGCGGCATGTACGAAACACCCGGCGGCACGATCCTTTATTACGCCCATCGCGGCATCGAGCAGATCACGCTCGATCGCGGCGCCGCCCATTTGAAGGACGAACTGATGCCGAAATATGCTGAGCTCATTTACAATGGCTTCTGGTTTTCGCCGGAGCGCGAAATGCTGCAAGCGCTGATCGACCGCAGCCAGGAATTCGTCACCGGCCGGGTGCGCTTGAAACTTTTCAAGGGCTCGGTTGCCGTAGTTGGCCGCTCAAGCCGCTATTCCCTCTACGATCAGGACCTCGTGACCTTCGAGGAAGGTGCTAGCGCCTACGACCATCGCGATGCCGCGGGTTTCATCAAGCTCAACGCGTTGCGGCTGCGCACGCTCGCCAAGCGCGCCCGCAAGGCAGCCGGTTGAAGTTTTCTGAGGCGAATTACCCGCGCATGCAGCGCGGGAGAAGGAGCGGCGCAATGCCCTTCGAGAATTGTGCGGCCGCGGGCCGCGGCCTGGCAGCGGCGCTTGCCGGATACAGAGCGCGCCGGCCCATTGTCCTGGCGCTTCCCCGCGGCGGCGTGCCTGTCGCGGCCGAGGTCGCGGCAGCTCTCGGCGCGTCACTCGATCTGATCCTGGTCCGGAAAATCGGCGTTCCGGCCCAACCCGAACTGGCCATGGGCGCGGTGACGGACGGCGCGGCGCCGATCGTCGTGCGCAATGCGGAAATCATCAAAAGCTCCGGCATTTCGGAAACCCAATTCAATGCGGTCCGCGACGCAGAGCTCGCCGAGCTCGAACGCCGCCGCCGCCTCTATCTTGGCGCTCGCGCGCGCGAAGATGTCGCGGGCCGTACCGTCATTGTCATCGACGACGGCATAGCGACCGGCGCGACAATGCGTACGGCGCTTCGTGCGGTGCGCGCGCGGGCGCCAAAGGAGCTGGTGCTCGCCGTGCCGGTAGCGGCCAAAGACACGCTCGATGAGCTACGAAACGAAGCAGACGATGCCGTCTGTCTAGAATTGCCGGCATGGCTCGATGCAGTCGGTTGCTTTTACGAAGATTTCCGCCAGGTCACGGACGCCGAAGTGAGCGCGGCACTTGCCCGCTTTCCGGGCGAGCGAGCGCCAGGGGAATGCAGATAGAAGCCCAACGCCCTTGATATTCAAATGGCCAGTGTGCCTATGCAAATAGGTAACTACTTGCCGGAAAACTCGCGCCGCATCGTGTCGAGGCTAAACGATCTGGTTTTGGAACGTCCGCTTTGGCGCGGTATGGCGTAAGAAATAACCATCAAGATCATGCGCACGGAGCGAGAGGACGATGTGGCTTTTGTTTCCGCAATTGGCACGCCACAACATTCGTCCGGCCCAACGCCGCCGTTCAACGCGAATGGTCGAATATGCATTAGCTAGACAACGTATGGAGCTGAACATTGTGAAACGCGACAAATGGACCGAAGCTGACGTCGACGAGCTTCCAGCGGAAGAGCCGGATGGGTTTGAGCGCAAAAGTGGCAAACTCTTTGCCAATCAGGACAAATTTCGTGATGCGGTCGCAAAGGCCCTTTCCGCATTTGCTAACTCTGGCGGCGGATCATTGATCCTTGGCGCAAATGATAACGGCACACCAGATGGCCTTCCGTCACTCGTCGGTCAAACGGCTATGCGCGATTGTGTCGAGCAGAGTGTACCTCACTTGCTCGATTACCCACTGGCAGATTTCCGCGTTCATACAGTCATGAAGAACGTCCCGTCGTGCATCCCGGACGGCCGCGAAGTGATCGTCATCGATGTTGGTGATAGCACCGCGGCACCTCACCAAAGCAAGCGCGACAAAATTTATTATCGCCGCGAGGGCGGCCGATCTGTGCCAGCTCCACATTTTTATTTGGAGTTGCTTCGGCAACGGCTGACCAACCCCACTCTCGAATTCATGTTGAAGAAGATCGACCCGGTTGACTTTATCGAGCACGACAATGGCTTGTTTCTGGAGGCTAAGTTGCTATTCGAAATCACGAACGTTGGTCGAGTTGCTGCATACAATTGGAACCTAGGCGTCCGCTCGATCACTCACCCTTCAGAAGACATCCTTAACGCACGGGCATCTGATTATTGTTTTGGAATTGAAAATTTCCCTGTTAGGAAGTTCCGCCCAACAGAAATACCGATCGGCCCGATTTTGCCCGGATGTCAACATGCAGAGGCCCAAGATTTTGGGTTACAGCTGCGCCCAAACGCACACACCATCGATGCGGTCCGGGGAGAGATCGAAGCATTGCTCAACGAAGCCATTTTTTCTTATCAGCTCGCTACCGAAACCTCCCCCGGCGAGCTGATCTCGATTCCTTTGTCGCCCATACTCGACGTTGATGCCATAGTCGACGCGGCTCAAAAGAAGTGCGTGGGGTTTTTTCCGTAGCGATCGGCTAGAGCTGGCCCGGGTAGGAAAGATCACACCCGGGCGCAAGGGCCAGGCGCACGTAGATAAAGGCCTGCGTCTTTGATATTGAAAGTGGTGCACCGCCCAAAATGTTGGACAACCCTGCATGGACCAAGAGACATCCTGCGAGCCAAACCCGCTTCTCGAACCATGGTCAGGGCCTTTTGGCGCGCCGCCGTTCGATCGCCTGAAGCCCGGCGATTTCGGGCCGGCCTTCGACGCCGCGCTTGGCCGCGCGAAGGCCGAGATTTTGACCATCGCAGCCAGCCCGGAACCGCCGTCCTTCGCAAATACGATCGAGGCACTGGAGCGTAGCGGGCGCGATCTTACCCGTGTTTCCGCGGTTTTCTTTAATCTCGCGGCTGCCGACACCAACGACGAGCTTCAGATGATCGAGCGGGAGATCGCGCCAAGACTTGCCCGCCACCGCAGCGAAATCTATCTGAATGAAACGCTGTTTCAACGGATCGCAGCGCTCCACGCGCGCAAGAGCGAACTTGGGCTTAGTGCTGAACAGGCGCAGGTTCTGGAGCGCTATCACGTCGCCTTTTTGCGCAGTGGCGGCGCCCTTCCGGAGGCAACCAAACGGAGGCTTGCCGCGGTCGCCGAGCGGCTTGCCGTGCTTGCCACCAAATTCGGCCAAAACGTCCTCGCCGATGAAAAAGCCTATATGCTGGTTCTCGCTGGCGGAGACGATCTCGCCGGGCTTCCCGCGCAGCTCGTCTCCGCCGCCGCGCGGACCGCTGCCGACCGCGGCCTCCAAGGCAAGCATGGCATCACCCTATCGCGTTCGAGCATCGAGCCTTTCCTGCAATTCTCGGCCCGCCGCGACCTGCGCGAGAAAGCGTTTCGCGCGTGGATGCAGCGCGGGGAATTGGGCGGGGCGACCGATAACCGCGCCATTGCTGCCGAAATGGTGGAGTTGCGCACCGCGCGCGCGCGGCTTCTTGGATTTGCAAATTTCGCGCAGTTCCGCCTGGCCGATACGATGGCCAAGACCCCGCAGGCGGCATTGGGTCTATTGCATTCGGTGTGGGCGCCGGCAGTCGCGCGCGCAAAGGGCGAAGAGGCGGCCTTGCAGGCGATTGCCGCGAGCCAGGGCGGCAATTTTGAGATCGCGCCATGGGATTGGCGCTACTATGCCGAGAAGCGCCGTAAGGCGGAATTCGACCTCGATGAGGGCGAAGTCAAACCCTATCTGCAACTCGACAAAATGATCGAAGCCGCGTTTTTTGCCGCAAACCGGCTGTTTGGCTTGTCCTTCCGCGAACGCAAGGACGTGCCGCTTTTCCATCAAGATGCACGGTCGTGGATTGTCACAGGGCACGACGGACAAGAGATCGCGCTTTTTATCGGCGATTATTTCGCGCGGCCTTCGAAACGAAGCGGTGCCTGGATGAGTTCCTTCCGCGAACAGCAAAAGCTCGACGCAGATGTGCGGCCGATCGTCGTCAATGTCTTGAATTTCGCCAAGGCCAGCGAGGGGCAAGCCTGTCTCTTGAGTTTCGACGATGCGCGCACCTTGTTTCATGAATTTGGCCATGCGCTGCACGGCATCTTGTCGGACGTGACCTATCCGTTGATCGCGGGCACAAACGTCGCCCGCGATTTCGTCGAATTTCCTTCGCAGCTTTATGAGCATTGGCTGGAGCAGCCGGAGGTGTTGCGCCGTTTCGCCTTGCATTATGAGACAGGCGAGCCGATGCCGGAAAGGCTTTTGCAGAACTTGGCGGCGGCGCGCCAGTTCAATCAGGGTTTTGCGACGGTCGAATATACCGCCTCGGCGCTGGTCGACCTCGCGCTGCATCTCGAGTCCGGCGCGGACGCGGTCGACGTTATTGACTTTGAAAAAAAGCAACTCGACAAACTTGGCATGCCTGCCTCGATCGAAATGCGCCACCGCACGCCGCATTTCCAGCACGTCTTTTCGGGCGAGTCCTATGCGGCGGGCTATTACAGCTATCTCTGGTCGGAAGTTCTCGATGCCGACGGATTTGAAGCTTTCGAGGAGCGCGGCGATATTTTCGATCCAATGGTTGCCAAGAAGCTGCAGGAGCACATTTATTCCTCGGGCTACCGCCACGATCCGGAGGAAGCCTACAGGGCGTTTCGCGGCCGCGCGGCAAAACCCGGCGCGCTGTTGCGTAAGCGCGGCCTTGCCGAGGCACTTGGAGGAGAGGCTGATGATATCATGGGCCGGTAGCGCTCGATCCCAGGTTGTTGACTCCGGTGACCGCGCAAAGAGCCTTGCCGGTAGCGAGTTTCGTGCAGGCGGGACTCCCGAGAATTGTTCCGCCAATTTTTACAAAGCCCAGCCAAGACGTGCCATTGTACTGGTCGGCCCAGAAGGCGCCGTCCGTTGTCCCCTGGACGCCGCAAACGATTTTGCTTGGCCCAAGTAACCCGCAGCTTGCCTTGGACTCGACAAGTCCGCCCAGAGACGCCCAGCCGCCCCAGGCCGTGGCACTCCAGGCGCCACCATTGAATAAATTGCCCCATAATGCGGTATCCGTGCCCCGAGCAAAACACACGACCTTGCCCGCCACCCCGAATTCGGTGCACATGGGCTCCGAAGTCGCCGTGCCGGCGATGTTGATCGCGGGCGTCCAGGAAGTCCCGTTATAGCGCACCGCGAGCACGGCGCTCGTATTGGTCAGGAATGTGCAAATGGCGTTGCCGGCGCGGTCCGGAGCACAGCCAGGGGCCGAGTATGCCGACGTAGTGATGTTCGTAAAGGCGCTCCAAACCGTGCCGTTGAAGACCGAGGAGGTGAGGCTGCCGGTCGCGCTGCGCGCCACGCAAACCACTTTTCCAGAACTCAGCGCGGCGCAACTTGGCGCCGAAGTGATCTGCCCGCCCGCCGTGGCCAAGGCGCCGAACGCAGTGCCGTTGAAGACCGTCGCCACGAGAGCGCTTGTCGCCCCCCGGGCGGCGCAGACCACTTTGCCGGCGCCGTTATCCGCGCACTCCGGACTTGACGTCACCACGGTCGCGACACCTGGAAGGGCTGTCCAGCCGGTCCAAGCCGTGCCGTTGAAGATGTTCACGACCAGGGTGTTCTGGACGCCGCGGGCCGCGCAGACAATTTGTCCCGATTTCGGCGTTGCGCAGGAGGCATCGGACACGACAACAGTGGAGCCCATGGTAAGAAAGGAACTCCATGCCGCCCACGCCGGGGACGTGGCCAGACAAAATGCCGAAGCGAAAAAACACACGGATGAAATCTTACGCATTGCCTCAACTCCTTTGAATAAGCAGTTGTTGAAAAAGGGGTTTTGTTTGCCTTTAGACACTCGCCGTATTTAGGATAGCGCAAATCGATGGCCGCGCGCCCCCTATTCAGGGGATGCGGGTCCGCAACATTGCGCTGCGCTGCCATGCGCCTGCAATCCGCGATGCGCACGTTATGCGAAAAGCGTCGTCATTCGCTTGTAGAGGCAAGTCCAAGTCCGTGGCGGAAAAGACACGTCGCGATCAGCCCCTCCGGCGTAAAAGGTTTAGCTGTCGGCCGGTACGACGAGATGTCTGGGCGCTGGAGTACTGGGATTGGATTTCAATCCTTTGGGAAATCGAGCCCCATTTCGCGGTAGCGTTCCGGGTCGTCGGCCCAATGCTCGCGCACTTTGACGAACAGAAAAAGATGCACCTTTTGTCCGGCCGCCTCGATAATCTCCTTGCGCGCCGCAGTTCCGATCGCCTTGATGGTCCGTCCGCCTTCGCCGATCACGATCTTTTTGTGGCCCTCGCGCAGCACATAGATCGTCTGTTCGATCCGCGCCGAGCCGTCCGGCATGTCTTGCCAAAGCTCCGTTTCGACCGTCGAGGCATAAGGCAGTTCGTCGTGCAGCCGCTCAAAAATCTTCTCGCGCGTGATTTCGGCGGCGAGCGAGCGCAGCGGCGCATCGGAAATCTGATCTTCCGGATAAAGCCATGGGCCAGGCGGCATCAGCGCCGCGAGTTCCTGTTTGAGTTTGGCGACTCCGTGGCCGCGCAAGGCCGAGATCATAAAAGTTTGCGCAAAGGGGAGTGCGTGATTGAGCTTGGCGGCGAGTTCGAGAAGCCTTGGCGGTTCCACCGTATCGATCTTGTTGAGGACAAGAATTTTCTTAGCGGCGACGTGCTGCAGGCGGCCGAGAATGGCCTCAACTTCGTCATCGATGCCTTTGCGGGCATCGACAAGAAGCGCGGCCGCATCGGCATCAATGGCGCTGCCCCAGGCGGCCGCCACCATGGCCCGATCGAGCCGGCGTTTCGGCGCGAATAGGCCCGGCGTATCGACGAATACGATTTGCGCCTTGCCTTCCAGGGCAATCCCGCGCACGCAACTCCGGGTCGTCTGAACCTTGCGCGAGACGATCGAGACCTTCGTTCCAACGAGCTGGTTGATAAGGGTCGATTTGCCCGCATTCGGCGCCCCGATAAGGGCGACGAAACCGCAGCTCGTTTCGCTGCTGCCGTTGTTCACGAGGCGCCCTTTTGGACATCCTGACCGATGCCCTCGCGCGCGATAAAAGCCGCCGCCGCCGCTTGCTCGGCGAGGCGCTTCGCGAAGCCCTTCGCCTCGGCATTCCGGTAACCGGGCAGTTCGACCGACATGGTGAATTCCGGCGCGTGATCAGGCCCCGATCGCGCGGTTTCGCGATAGAGCGGCGTGGGAAGGCCGCGCGCTTGCGCCCATTCCTGCAGCGCGGTCTTTGGATCGCGCAATGGGCGTCCGGGCGCGTGCATCCGCTCGCCGAAGGCGGCGGTCACGACAGCCTTCGCCGCCGCATAGCCCGCGTCGAGAAACACCGCGCCGATGATCGCTTCGCAAACGTCGCCCAGAATCGCCATGTTGGGGGGGCTTGTTTGGCTCTCACTTTCGCCAAGCCGGACGCAGGACTCAACGCCCCAGGCGAGGGCGACCTCGGCGCAGCTTTCCTTGCGGACGAGGCCAGCGAGGCGTCGCGAGAGTTCCCCTTCGCCTGCTTCGGGAAATGCTTCGTACAGCATCGCGGAAACGGCGAGACCCAAGACATGATCGCCGAGAAATTCGAGCCTTTGATAGGTTTCGCGCTTGCGCCCGGCCGCCGCGCTAACATGGGTCAGCGCCACCGCGATCAGGTTGCGATCGACGAAAAAATGCCCGATGCGCGCCTCGAGCGCACCGACAGCCTCGACTTGCCGCGCCATCCTATTTCACGGTTTTGAGCATCCTGTCGAGGCGCACCGTCCACGGCCACTCCCAGAACGCCCATGCCGGCTCGCCCTTGCTGACCGAAAAGAAGATCAATTCGGCGCGTCCGACGAGATTTTCGAATGGCACGAAGCCGACGCCTCCCTCATCGGGCGGAACCCGGCTGTCCGTCGAATTGTCGCGGTTGTCGCCCATCATGAAATAATGTCCGGGCGGAACTTCGAAAACCTGGGTATTGTCGTTGTATCCGCTGTCGCCTTGTATCTCGATGATCGTGTGGCTGACCCCGTCGGGGAGCGTTTCGCGATAGGTCGCAACGCCGGTTTCGCGCCCGTAAAAATCCTCGGTACGGACCTTAGCAATCGGCTCGCGTGGCACTATTTCGCCATTGATGTAAAGCCGGCCCTCCCGCATTTGAATCTTGTCGCCGGGCAGGCCGATCACCCGCTTGATGTAGTCCGTTTGTCCGTCGCGCGGAAGCTTGAAGACGGCGACGTCGCCGCGCTTTGGCGGCGAGGCGAAAATTCTGCCGGAAAACAGGTGGGGGACTAAACGGAAAGGAATGATCGGAATAGCCATAGGCATATTTGGAGACGAAAAGATAGTCGCCAATCAGCAAGGTCGGTATCATCGAGCCGGACGGAATATTGAACGGCTGAAACAAAAAGGTGCGCACGACGAGCGCGATGAGCAGCGCCTGAACGATGACCTTCAAGGTGTCGCCCTTGGATCCTTCCTTTGCGCGCTCCTTCATCCCAGTGCCTTTTCGATCCAACCGTGCCGGTTCTGTCATGCTCGTTTTCTCTCCGAAGTAGCGCGTCCGGACTCTGCTCCTAGCAAGGCCGCTCGCGCGAAGGAGCGCTCCTTACCATGCCACGAAATGCCGGTATAGGGCTCGCTCCGCGATGCGGTTCATCGTCCTGGGGCGCCGCGCTTTGCCTGGTTCGCCGCGGATGCCGCCTCGAAGGGTGCCGCTAAGCTTGCCTGATTTTCGAACCTGACGATCTCGATCTTGGTGGCACCCGGCGCCGGCGTGTCGAAGAACTTTTCTTCCTTGAACTGCCTGAAGATCTCGAAGTTAAGGTCGCTCTTGACGCGAACGCTGGTTTCGACATCGCCGACGAAGACGCGCAGCTCGAAGTTTAGCGCGCTCGCCGACATTCCGATAAACAGGATTTGCGGGGCTGGCATGGTCAAAACGAGACGGTTTGACTTGGCGATCGCAACCAAGACTTCTCGCACTTTCTCCGGATCGGCGAACGCCGCGACAGTGAGTGGTATCACCACTCGGCCGGTCCGGTCGTTCCGCACGAGGTTGGTGACGACGCCGGTAACGAGGCTAGAGTTCGGGATGATCACCTGGGCACGATCAAACGTCTCGATCTCGGTGGCGCGGACGTTGATGCGGCGTACGAAGCCTTGATCGCCGCCAACCACGATCCAGTCGCCGACCCTTACGGCGCGCTCCCAAAGCAAGATTAGCCCCGAGACGAAATTGTTGACGATCGACTGGAGGCCGAAACCGATACCGACCGACAGGGCACCCGCCACAAGGGCAAGTTTCTCGAAATTCAACCCGAGATAGCCAAGCGCGAGGCCGGCCGCGAAGAGAAAATTGAGATAACCGAGACTGGTCCTTATCGAATTCCGTAGCCCGACATCGAAATTCATATGCGGAAACACTTTGAAATCCGCCCATTGCAGCACCGCATGAAAAATCCCGAAGGCGAGCGCGAAAAGAGCGATGGCAATGAAGATGCCGAACGGCGAAATCGTTATGTCGCCAACCTTAAAGCCGAAAAAGGCATCCCCAATATCGATCGGGACATCGCTGCGCTGAAGTCCCCACGGTGCCAGCACGAGACCCGCGGCGATGGCGAAAAGCACAAGCCTAATCAATCCGGCAATGAGGACGCCGGTAAGTTCAAGCGAGTTGCGATTGAAGCCGATGCTAACAATCAGCCGATGCCCGAGCCGCGTCGTCGGCGCCAGGCCAGCGCCAATTGCTTCCTCGGCAAGAACGACCGACATAAAAAACCCGCAGTAGACAACGCAAACCCGGAAAAATTGATCGGTCAGGAAACTGCCAAAGGCGGTGTAGCCGGTCAAAACCGAGGCGGCGATGGCGAACGTGACCGCCCAAACGGCGACGCGCGTGAGGTCGAACCAATCCCGCTGCTTCGCAACCTCTGGGCCGAGGCAATCGTCGGCACTGACGCTTGTGCCGAAGCGCCACAACGCGATGCCGAGCATGAGTGCCGCGATCATGGCAGTAAGCCCGCGCATCGCGACAGCCATTTGCAAGGAGGCGCCGGTAATGTCGTTGAGAGCTTCGAAAAGACGGGTAACCGAGACAATGCAGGCAAGGCTGATCGCCGCGCGGACGATGCCTTCCGCCACCTCGTCGTTAAGCCTGGGAAGACGCCAATTGGGGTGTGCCGGAGCAAACAAGCCGCGCGCTATTCCCGCCGCCGCAGCGATGCGGATGACCGCCTCGCCGCACGCCTGGACGAAAGGCTGCAATCGCGTATTGGCGAGATCGAAGCTTTGCAACACAAGGCCTGCGGCGTAGATCGTCGCGATTGCCGGAACCGCTATGATAAGCGCGATCCACCAGGCACGAAGAATCTTGCGGAAGCGGTTCGGTTCGGAGGCCGCCCGCCCGCGTTCGAGCAGACGCCAGGCCAGCCGCGAGCGTGGCAGACAGAGCAAAAGGATCAGGGCCAGGACACTCCAGAAAACCAGCGGCCGCTGGCCGTCGAGCCGGTTGCCGATGCCGTCGCCCCAATCGCTGAAGACCGATTTTATGGCGGCGGCGTAGCGCGGTGCTTCGTGCCAGACGCCGGCCCAAAGTGCAGGATTGGCTATACTTTCCGCCTGCGCGAACAATGAACGCGTGAACAAAGCGCGCCGCCGCGCTGTAATAGTCGCGCTGGTTTGGTCCGCCTCGACCGCCAGCAGGCGAGCGCGCTTCGAAAGTTCGCTGGTGTCGTCATAAAGCTTTTGCTGTGCGGCGCGCTCTTCCGTCACTTCCGGACTTTCTGGCGGCGCGGAATCGTCGGGTTTCGGACCGAGCTGGTCCAGCCGCGCCTTGATTCTGTCGAGGCCCGGCGTCAGACGGTCGAGCGCATTAGCTAGCGCCTCTGAAATCGGATCAATCTGCTGACGCAAGGCCAAAAGATCCGTATCGGTGAGATCGTGACGCTCGAGGCTGCTTTCGATTTGCTTTAGGGAAGCGCTGAGTTTGTCGAGGGCCGGACCGGTCGGCGCTTGTTCCGGCGGCACGGTCGGCGGCAGAGCTTGCGGGCCCGCAGGCTGCGGTGTCGGGCTATTGGCAGGTCCCTGTTTTGGCGCGGGAGCTTGCGTTTTGTCCTGTGTTTGGACCGGCGCCTGCTTCGCGGGAGCCAAATGCGCTGGCACTGCAGCCAGCAGCGCGGCAATACCGAATACATACCCAAGATATTTTAACAAGGCTTCTCCCTTGTGTCGCGCGCGGCCAGGCGCAAAACCGGTATTCCCTTAACCAAGCCGCAAAGACAATCCACTTCTTACTTTGATTCTCGCAGCGGATACACGTGCCGCCCGCCCTTGTAGTCAGAGACTTCGTAGGTTTCGCCGGGGGATCGGTCTATGAGATAATTTGGGCCAATTGGCGACTTGCCGTGGCCGCCCGGAATATCGAGCATGTAATGAGGCTGGCACAGGCCCGAGACGCGGCCACGCAACTGCCGCATCAAGTCTTGGCCTTTGGCGATTGGCACCCAAAAATGCCCGGTTCCCGGTGCCCGGTCGAGCTGATGCAGATAATAGGGCTTGATTCGCGTCTCGACGAAGGCCTGCATGAGCTTTGTCAGCGTTTCGATATCGTCGTTCACTCCGGCGAGCAGCACGCTTTGGCTCACCATCGGGATGCCCGCGTCGATGAAGATCGCGCACGCCATGCGCGCGGCTTCGGATATCTCGCGCGGATGATTGGCGTGCAAGGCCACATAGACGGTCTTGCCAGAGGACAGCAAAACTCCGGCAAGATCCGCCGTAATCTTTGCCGGTTCGGCAACCGGAACACGGGTGTGCAGGCGAATGATTTTCACGTGATCGATGGCCTTGAGCCTCGCCATGATCTCGCCAAGCCTTCGCGCCGGCAAGGTCAGCGGATCGCCGCCGGTGAGGATCACTTCCCAGATCTCCGAATGGCCGGCGATATAGTTGATGGCGGCGGCCAGCGCGTCCGGCGATAGATAAATTGGACCGTTTGGCCCGACGGCCGCGCGGCGAAAACAGAACCGGCAATAGACCGCGCACACGTGCAGCAATTTTAACAGCGCGCGATCTGGGTAGCGGTGGACAATGCCTTCGACCGGGCTGAAGGCGAGATCGCTGGTAGGGTCGCTCATTTCGTCGGGCCGCTGCGAGAGTTCAGCCAAATCCGGGACAAACTGGCGGGCAATTGGGTCGGCGGGGTCGGCGGGATCGATCAGGTCCACCATCGTGGCCGTCACGCCAATGGCATAGGCAGCCGCGACGCGCTCGATCGCGTCCCTGTTTGCCTCCGGCAAAAGCCCGGCTTCAATGAGACTGGCAGCGCTGCGCAGGGTTCCCGGAGGCTTCTTCAAAGGCCCGGCGTCCCTTGCGATACCGGCGTCCATACCACTTGCTCGATATGGGACGCGCCGGTCGCTAGCATTACCAGCCTGTCGAAGCCAAGTGCTATGCCGCTGGCTTCGGGCATGATCGCCAGAGCGGCCAAGAAATCCTCGTCGATCGGATAGGCCTCGCCATAGATCCTGAGCCGCTCCGCCATTTCCGTTTCGAACCGCCGCCGCTGTTGCGCGGGATCTGTCAATTCGCCAAATCCATTGGCGAGTTCGACGCCGCATGCATAAAGTTCGAACCGCTCGGCGAAACGCGGGTCATCCTGCAATTTGGCGAGGGCCGCCTCGCTCGCCGGATAGTCCATGAGGATCGTGGGGCGGCCATGGCCAAGTTGCGGCTCGATCTTCGCCGCCAGGATCTTGCTAAAAATATCGGACCAGCTGTCGTCGGCCACGGTTCTGATGCCGTGATCGCGGGCGCCGGCCGCCAGCACCTCGCGGCCGGATTCCTTGAGCGTGGCGAGGAGGTCTATGTTGGCATAGCTGTCGAAGGCTTCGGCCACGGTCAATATTTCCGGTTCCTCGAACGGATCGGCAATATGGCCGCCAAAACGCAGGTCGCGGCTGCCCGCCGCGGCAACGGCGCGAGCGAGAAGGCCCATGCAATCCTCGATCAATCTCTGATAGGGCGCGCCCGCACGATACCATTCGAGCATGGTGAATTCGGGATGGTGGAGCCGTCCGATTTCGCGGTTCCTGAAGACATGCGCAAAGGAAAAAATGCGCTCTTCGCCCGCGGCGAGCAGTTTTTTCGCCGCGAATTCCGGGGAGGAATGCAGGTAAAGCTTTGATTTTGCTCCGGTGTCGTCCAACATCTCGGTTTGGAAAGCGCTAATATGAGTCTGGTTTCCGGGTGACACCTGGAGAATTGCCGTATCGACTTCGATAAAGGATTGCGCCAAAAAAAAACTCCGCGCGGCTTCAACCATCCTGGCGCGCCCTATGAGGAAAGGCCGCCGGTCGCGGTGAACGTGCGGCTGCCACCAGGGCGATCGTTCGGGGGTTGTGCTCATTTGTGCCATTTCGCTGGAAATGCAGCCTGGACGGGCTTGCGATTTCCTCGGTGATGCATTTTCTTGAGGCGAACCGGGGCGCGCATTCGCCCGCAAATGCCCTGGCCAAAAGCCGGAACATGGCTATTGTGCCGCCGGAAATCGACGGACGAGCCTAGCGCCTTTGCTCCGGGCGCTCCGAAAACCCACTTTCGTATAAGGAAAGCCAGTGAAAGTCATCGCAAGTTCAATCCGCAAAGGCAATATTATTGAGCGGGAAGGCGGTCAGCTTTATGTTGTTTTGACCGCGGAAAGTTTTCATCCCGGTAAAGGCACGCCGACGACTCAAATCGATATGCGGCGCCTCTCGGACGGCGTCAAAACGACCAGCCGCTACAAGACGACGGAGCAGGTCGAGCGCGCCTATGTCGAGGATTCGAATTTCAGTTTCCTTTTCCAGGATGCCGATGGCTTTACCTTCATGAACACGGACACCTTCGATCAGATCGTCGTGCCCGCCGAAGTCATAGGAGACCAGGCAATCTACTTGCAGGAAGGCATGATTTGCGTGGTGTCGACCTTCAACGGCGCTGCCGTCGGAATTCAACTGCCCGCGCGGGTGACGCTCGAAGTCGTCGAGACGGAGCCCGCCATGAAAGGTCAAACGGCGTCGTCGTCCTATAAACCGGCGAAACTTTCTAACGGTGCGCGGGTAATGGTGCCGCCGCATATTTCGCCGGGCGTCCGCGTCATCGTTCAGACCGAAGATGGATCCTATGTCGAGCGCGCCAAGGACTGAGATGACGCATCCAAGGCATTTGGCTCGCGCCGCGGCGGCAACTGACCTAATGCCGCTCCGCCGGCTCGCTGCGGGTCGGCGTCGGGAGTCGCGGCGGGTTGCCGAGGCGGCGGTCGAGATATAGCCCGACCTCTTCCGCCAAAATATCGATGCAGTTTTCGAAGAAATGGTTGGCGCCCGGAATGATCGCATGCTCGATGGAGATGCCCTTCTAAGTCTTGAGCTTTTCGATCAGACTGGTGACCTCTTTCACGGGCGCGACCCGGTCGCGATCGCCATGCACGAAAAGTCCGGAGGAAGGACAAGGCGCGAGAAAGGAAAAATCGAAACGGCTGGCCGGCGGCGCGATCGCCACGAAACCCTCGATCTCCGGCCGCCGCATCAATAGCTGCATCCCGATCCAAGCACCAAACGAGATTCCGGCGATCCAGCAGGCTCGAGCCTCGGGGCTGACGGCCTGGGCCCAGTCGAGAGCTGCTGCCGCGTCTGACAGTTCGCCCTGGCCGTGATCGAAGGCGCCCTGGGACCGTCCGACGCCGCGAAAGTTGAACCGGAGCACGGAAAAGCCACGTTCGGCAAATGTGTAATAGAGATTGTAGACGATCTGGTTATTCATCGTCCCGCCGAATTGCGGATGCGGGTGCAAGATGATCGCGATCGGCGCGCCCCGGATCGTCGAAGGATGAAATCGGCCTTCGATACGGCCGCTAGGACCGTTGAACATGACCTCGGGCATGCTTACTCCATTAAGATGCGGCTACGCGTTGAAAGCGGCCCTCGGCGATCAGGCGGATTTTCCGTGCAATTCGACGTTTCCCACCCGGAGCACTTTCCTGGCGCGCATTGGCGGCGTTTGCGGTGCGCTTGACTTTGCTAGCCGCGCGGCGCCTCAAAATGGTTTGTGGCAATCGGGGGCAGGCGACGCAAGGTCGATGCCGGTTTTGCGAAATTGTAGCGATCCCGGCAGATCTACTAGCACGCATGCCCCATTGGATTGCAAGCTCTTTTGGATTGCCGGTGTGAGGGGCAGGGGGTTGCCTCTCCTCTCAATGCGATAATTTGCGGAGGTTGCGGATTTCGTGTCATCTACGCGTGTCTACCTTGATCATAATGCCACGGCGCCGCTGCACCCGGCGGCGCGCGAGGCAATGTGCGCGGCCTTCGATCTTTGCGGCAACGCTTCCTCTGTTCATGCCGAAGGGCGAGCCGCGCGGGCCGTGATCGAATTTGCCCGAGCCGAATTGGCGGCCTTCGCTGGGGTCGCGCCCAAAAATATTGTTTTTACCTCCGGAGGGACGGAGGCCCTGAATTTGGCGCTTACGCCCTCGATTGAGACGCCTGACGAAAGGCGGGCCCTTCGACCTGCTCGTGGCAAGCGCGGGGAACATCCCGCCGTCCTCGCGGGCCACCGTTTTCCGGCCGCGCAATTTGAACTTGGCGGTCTGACGCCTCAAGGCGTGCTCAATATCGAGGCACTTGCCGCCACCCTCGCCCGCGCGAGGACGCAGGGCGCCGAATCATGCTGGCCCTTCAGGCCGCCAACAACGAGACGGGGGTTATTCAGCCCGTCGCGGCGGCAGCGGAGTTGATCCACGCGGTGGGCGGGTTTCTGGTCTGCGATGCCGTTCAGGCGGCGGGCAGGATCGATTGTGACATCGAAAGCTTGGGAGCGGACGCGATCGTCTTATCGGCGCATAAATTCGGCGGCCCGAAAGGCGCCGGGGCGGTTTGTTTTCGGTCTGACTCTACCCACATAAGGGAAGCGCTCCTGCGCGGCGGCGGGCAGGAGCGGGGGCTGCGCGCTGGAACTGAGAACGTTGCCGGCATCGCGGGAATGGCGGCGGCCTCTTTGCGCCGCGGAGGTCCGGCGGTCGGAGGAGGTTGCGGTCCTCTCCCTCTGGCGAGACGAGCTGGAGGCAAATATTTCGCGGGTTGCGCCCGACGCGGTGTTTTTTGGCGCCGGGGCGGGAAGGTTGCCGAATACGTCCTGCTTCGCCGTGCCCAACATCGAGGCGCAAGTGTTGCTTATGGCTTTGGATTTGGAGGGTATTGCGGTATCGTCGGGTTCCGCCTGTTCATCGGGGAAGGTGAAACCTTCGCATGTCTTGCGCGCGATGGGCGTGGTGCCGGATGTAGCAAAAGGCGCGATCAGGGTTAGCCTCGGGTGGAGTTCGCGGCGGGAAGATTGCGTTTTGCTTGTCGAGGCTCTTGAAAGGACGCTTAGGACAATCAAAGCAAGGCGGAACAAGTCCGCCGCATGAACGCCCCGGCTGTTCCCGGCGCGTAGCGGCCGGGTGCTTTACCGGGTTCCCTCCCGCTTCTTAATAAGGTACTCTACTTTATAATATGGTACTCTACGAAATCTGAACCAGCGGTCCTTGAAACCGCCAAGGTGAGGAGAATGGCATGTCTGCGGTCCAGGCGACCGTCGATCGCGTGAAGGCGATTGGCGCCAGCGAATATAAGTATGGTTTTTTCTCCGACATTGAATCCGACAAAGCCCCGAAGGGTCTCAATGAAGACATTGTCCGGTTCATTTCGGCAAAAAAGGACGAGCCCGCCTGGCTAACCGAATGGCGGCTCGGCGCCTATCGGCGCTGGCTGACAATGCAAGAGCCGCGCTGGGCCAGGGTGGACTTTCCAAAGATCGATTATCAGGACCTTTACTATTATTCCGCGCCCAAGACGGCCGCCGGTCCGAAATCGCTCGACGAAGTCGATCCGGAGCTTTTGAAGGTTTACGCAAAGCTCGGAATTCCGTTGCGTGAGCAGGAGGCGCTTGCCGGCATCGCCCCGGACCGCAGAATCGCGGTCGATGCGGTGTTCGACTCGGTCTCGGTCGTCACCACTTTCAAGGAGGAACTGGCCAAGGCCGGGGTGATTTTCTGCCCGGTCTCGGAAGCCGTGCAGACGCATCCAGACCTCGTCCAAAAATATCTCGGATCGGTGGTGCCCACGACGGACAATTTCTACGCGACACTGAATAGCGCGGTGTTTTCCGACGGGTCGTTCGTTTACGTTCCGCCGGGCGTTCGCTGCCCGATGGAACTCTCGACCTACTTCAGGATCAATGAACAAAACACCGGCCAGTTCGAACGCACGCTGATCATCGCCGACAAGGGCAGCTATGTGTCCTATCTCGAGGGCTGCACGGCGCCCAAGCGCGACGAAAATCAACTGCATGCCGCGGTCGTCGAGCTGATCGCCCATGACGATGCCGAGATCAAATATTCGACGGTGCAGAACTGGTATCCAGGCGATGCGGACGGCCGGGGTGGGGTCTATAATTTTGTCACCAAGCGCGGCGATTGCCGGGGCGCGAATTCCAAGATTTCCTGGACTCAAGTTGAAACCGGATCCGCGATTACCTGGAAATATCCGTCTTGCATTCTGCGTGGCGACAATTCGCGCGGCGAATTTTATTCGATCGCGATTTCCAACGGCCGCCAGCAGGTCGATTCCGGCACCAAGATGATCCATCTCGGCAAGAACACGACGAGCCGGGTCATTTCAAAGGGAATTTCCGCGGGCAGATCGCAAAATACCTATCGCGGTCAGATTTCGGCGCACCGGAAAGCCACCGGTGCCCGCAATTTTACCAATTGCGATTCGCTGCTCATCGGCAATTCGTGCGGCGCTCATACGGTGCCCTACATCGAATCGAAGACGCCGAGCGCGCAATTCGAGCATGAGGCGACGACCTCGAAAATTTCCGAGGATCAGCTGTTTTATTGCATGCAGCGCGGGCTTTCGGGCGAGGAGGCGACGGCCTTGATCGTCAACGGGTTCGTGCGCGATGTGTTGCAGCAGCTGCCGATGGAATTCGCGGTGGAAGCGCAGAAATTGATCGCGATTTCGCTCGAAGGGAGCGTTGGCTGACGCGGCTCCCCGGCGACGGGGAAGGCGGTTCTGGTAGGCAGCTGGCCGCTCCGGAAAATCACGAAGAGCGGGCAACCGACGCTCAAAAGGTCAAATCCGCTGATTTTTGGTCAAGGAAAAATCGTGCTCGAAGTAAAAAACCTCAATGTTTCCATCGGCGGACGCAAAATCCTGGACGATCTCGATCTCACGGTCCGGGATGGAGAGGTTGCTGCGCTCATGGGGCCGAACGGGAGCGGCAAGTCGACCTTGTCCTATGTCATCGCCGGCCGGAAGGACTTCATGGTAGAGACCGGCGAGGTATTGCTGAACGGCGAGAATATTTTGAACCTCGAGCCGGATGCCCGAGCCGCCAAGGGGCTTTTCCTCGCGTTCCAATATCCAATCGAAATTCCCGGTGTCGCGACCCTGACCTTTCTCAAGGCGGCTTTGAACGCCCAGCGCAAGCAGCGCGGCCAAGAAGAGCTTTCGACCCCGGAGCTTATGAAACGCGTCAAAGCGGCCGCCAAAAAGCTCGGAATAACGCAGGACATGCTCAAGCGAGCGCTCAACGTTGGTTTTTCCGGCGGCGAGAAGAAGCGCATGGATATTCTCCAGATGGCGCTACTAGAGCCTGCTTTCGCAATTCTCGATGAAACCGATTCTGGCCTCGACATCGACGCCTTGCGGGTGGTCGCCGATGGCGTCAACGCGCTGCGATCGCCAAGCCGCGGTTTCCTCATCATTACCCATTACCAGCGTGTCCTCGACCACGTGGTGCCAGACACCGTGCATGTGATGGCACAGGGCCGAATCGTCCGCAGCGGCGGCAAGGAATTGGCGGTCGAACTGGAAAAAAGCGGATACCGCGATTATGTCGCCGAACCGGCCGTCGCGTAGAAGATAATGGAAATGAACGCTGCCATCATACCGGCGAGAACGCCCGCCGAAATCTTCCTGGCCCGCGCCTTCGACGCGTCCAAGGCGGGGTTGCCCGGCACCACGGACGTGGCCAAATGGCGGGAAGCGTCGTTTAGGGCTTTCAGTGCCACGGGGCTACCGCACCGGCGCATCGAGACGTGGCATTATACCGATTTGCGTACGCTCTTGCGCGATGCCTTGCCGCTTGCCTCGGCCCCCGGCCCCGCAACAATCGATGTGCTGCGCAGGGAATTTGCCGCTGCCGCCTTGCCGGGGCCGCGTATCGTTTTGGCCGACGGCTTCTTCGTGCCGGAATTATCCGGTGCTTTGCCCGAAGGACTAAAGCTACGCTCGCTCGCCTCGGTATTGACCGAGGGGCGGTCCGATTTGATCGCGCTGTTGGCTTCGCAAGATCTTGGCGCGCAGGATTCGATCGTTTCCTTGAACGCGGCTTTGATGCAGGACGGCGTCGTGATCGAGGTGGCACCTGGAACCATAGATCGCCGAGCCGGTCCACCTCATTCACGTCACGGCTTCGCCTGTGCCTGCGGCGCATTTCTCCCGCTCGGCTCTCATGATCGGGGCTGGCGCGTCGCTCCGCCTCGCCGAGTCGATGTATGCCGCAAACCATGCCCGAACGGCTCCAGCGGCCCAGGCCAACGCCTGTCTCATCATCTCCCTCGACAATGGGGCGAAGCTCGCTCACACGGCGATGGTGACGGGACCTGCTTCGGGCGGTGTCCGGCTCGAAAGCGTAATGGTCCGAATCGGCGCCAAGGCAAAGTTCGACAGTTTCGCGCTCGTTGCCGGTATTGGCCTTTTGCGGCGGCAGATGTTTGTCCGGTTCGACGGCGCGGAGGCAGAATCCTCGCTCAGCGGCGTGTCGCTTCTTCACGGCCGCGAACATGCCGATACGACCTTGCTCGTCGAGCACGTGGCGCCAGGATGCGTGAGCCGCGAGACTTTCAAATATATTCTCGACGAGGAAGCAACCGGCGTGTTCCAGGGCAAGATCCATGTCGCGCAGGGAGCGCAAAAGACCGATGGCAAAATGCTTTGCAGGGCCATGCTGTTGTCCGGTATGGCCGCAATGAACAACAAGCCGGAGCTTGAAATTTTTGCCGACGACGTCGCCTGTGGGCACGGCGCGACATGCGGCGGCTTGGACCTCGACCAGCTGTTCTATCTTCAGACCAGAGGATTGCCTTTCGCGCAAGCCGAGGCGCTGTTGCTGGAAGCCTTCGCGGGGGAATTGATCGATGGGATCGGGCATGAAGGGTTGATCAAGGCTTTTCGTCGCGAGGTGAGTGCTTGGCTTGCCGCGCGGCATGGGCCTGCGGCGCCGCCGCGCGACCTGACCGTATAGGCCGTGCGGCCTTGGCCGGGCACGCCATTTTGGAGCATCGAATGAACAAGCATACCGGAGTGGACGCGCCGCTCGAAATTGGCTCTCTCCGCGAGGATTTTCCCATTCTTGCGACCAAAGTCTATGGCCAGCCGCTTGTTTATCTCGACAACGCCGCTTCGGCGCAAAAGCCAAGGGAAGTCGTCGAGCGGATGCTCCACGCGACCTATCACGAATATGCCAACGTACATCGCGGCCTGCATTATCTTGCCAACGCCGCGACCGATGCCTATGAGGCCGCGCGCGAAAGCTTGCGGGCTTTCCTCAACGCCGGGTCCGTAGACGAGATCATTTTCACGAAATCGGCGACGGAGGCAATCAATCTGGTCGCGGCTTCTTTCGGCGAAGCCTACATCAAGGAAGGCGACGAGATCGTTCTTTCGATCATGGAACACCACGCAAACATCGTGCCCTGGCACTTTTTGCGCGAGCGCAGAGGCGCCGTCCTGAAATGGGTGGACATCGACGACGAAGGAAATTTCCTGCTCGATGCGTTCGAACAGGCATTGACGGCGAAAACCAAGATCGTCGCCCTAACTCATTTGTCGAACGTGCTCGGCACGGTAACTCCGGTCAAGGAGATCGTCAGGATCGCGCATGAGCGCGGGATACCCGTGTTGATCGATGGTTCGCAGGGCGCGGTCCATCTCGAGGTCGATGTTGCCGATCTCGATGTCGATTTTTATTGCCTAACCGGCCATAAGCTCTATGGGCCGACCGGAATTGGCGCGCTTTACGGCAAGAAGGAATGGCTTGAGAAATTGCCACCCTTCCTCGGCGGCGGCGAGATGATCGATGAAGTCACCAAGGATCACGTGACCTATAGCGAGCCGCCGCATCGCTTCGAAGCAGGCACGCCGCCGATCGTGCAGGCGATCGGGCTCGGCGCCGCCGTGAACTATGTGCGAAGGATCGGCCGCGCGCGCATTCATGCGCATGAAATGGCGTTGAGCAATTACGCGCATGAGCGCTTGTCGCGGATCAATTCGCTGCGGGTGTTCGGACACGCGAAAGGTAAGGGCGCCATCATATCCTTCAACATGCACGGCGCCCATGCGCATGATGTCGGCGCCGTGCTCGATCGATGCGGTGTCGCGGTCCGCGCCGGAACGCATTGCGCCCAGCCGCTTCTTTCGCGCTTCGGCGTGACATCGACCTGCCGCGCTTCCTTCGCGCTCTATAATACCTTCGAGGAAGTCGACAAACTCGCTGACGCATTAATCAAAGCCGAAGGCCTATTTGCTTGAGCAACGAGGAGCCAGACGTGGCCGAAGTCCAATCTTTGGAACCACAAGAAATCTTTGAAGGCCCCGAACTCCATGCCGAACGAGCCGCAATGGCTGTTCGACGGATCGGTGCCAGAAAGCGAGCGCGCGCGTCTAACCAACGACATGGTTGCCGCGCTGAAGACCGTGTTCGATCCCGAAATTCCCTGCGATATTTATGAGCTTGGACTCATCTACAAAGTGGAGATTGGCGAGGATCGCCTGGTCAAGATCGATATGACCTTGACCGCGCCAGGCTGCCCGGTAGCGGGCGAACTCACCCGATCGATCGAGACAGCGGTCGGCGCGGTGCCAGGGGTTCTCGACGTCAATGTTACGATCGTGTTCGATCCGCCGTGGGACCAGGGACGCATGTCGGACGAAGCGCGCATTTCGCTCGACATGTTTTGACGGCGCGCGATTAGCCCTTCAGGAGGGGATCGAGCAATTTTGCGAGACCTTCCGGTGTCAATTCGCCTGTCTCCTTCTTGCCGTTGATGAAGAAGGTCGGCGTGGAAGTGATTCCGAATTTCTCCGCCGCGCGATCATGCACCTTGTAGACCTTTTCATAGAGGTCTTGTTTTTTGAGACAAGCCTCGAAACTATTTTGGCTCATTCCAGTCTGCTTGAGGAGAGCGGCCAGGGCTTCGAGGGGCTTGTCCGTAAAGGCCCAGTTCTTCTGTTGCGCGAAGAGAAGTTCGACGATGGCATTTCGTTTGTCGTCGCCGGCGCAGCGCGCCAACATAAAACCCGCCGTCGCCAAGGGGTCGAGGGGGAATTCTCGCAAAATGAAACGGACCTTGCCGGCGTCGATATATTTGCTTTTTAATTCCGGAAAGGTGGTGGCGTAAAAGGCGGCGCAGTGCGCGCAGGTCATCGAGGCATATTCGACAATCGTCACCGGCGCCGTGCTTGCTCCAAGTGAGACGTCCGGCAGCGCCTCGCCGGCCATCAGCTCATCCACCGCCACCCCCGCGTCTTCCGCCAGAACTGCGGTCACCAGACCTCCGGGCAGCGCGAAAAAACCAGCGGCTGTCAGACCGGCGGCTGCCACTATCTCGAGCATGCTGCGGCGACTCCGTAAGGCAGCCTGGCTAGCTTTTAACGAATGCATGATTTTAGGCTCCATTGGCAATTGCGGGCAGATTTGCCTGATGATAAGGCAGGAAGGCAAGACAATTATTGTTCTGGCGCGTTTAGGCGCGCGCCTCCCGCCCTATGGCATTCTTTCCGGCAAGCCAACGCATCTTGCTTACGGCCCGGCGAGAACACGTGCGCCAAGCCGCGTCAAGGCTAGCCGCAACGGTTCATCCATGACACCACCGGCGATCGTTGCTGCCGCCGACTCGGCGGCCTTGTCCGGCGGGCAGGGCGCATGCCTGGAGAGGGCGCGCGCGGCAACTGGACCTTGCTTCAACAGGAGACGCGAGACGCAACGCCAGCCGAAGTGGGCGTTGACGCGCTCGATCACGATGGGAGCAAGATGCTGCAACTCTAAAGCAAATCCTGTCTCGACGCGCACAATGAGCGTCGCCGGGGCAGGGCCGTTTTCCGCCGCGTGGCCGTGGTGGCGCGGTGGCCACTGGACTTTGACCGGCTGCGACATCGCGGCAAGCCTCTCGCCGACAATGTCGTCCCAAAACAAGACGAGACTGGAATGACCAAAACCTTGTCGCCTCAGAATCGGATCTATCGCGGTTTGAACAAGGTCGGCGAGCGGCCGGGACCATGGGATTTTTCTGACACAATTCCGCATGCTCTCTTATACTCTGACTGGGCCGCCGCGCCACGCGAAAATTCGGTGCTTGCGAGCGCTCATCTTCCGGCCCCTTCGCTCGCAGTTAAGTTAGAAGGTGCGGTCAAACGAGGCGCATCCATGGCCTTCATATCGAGCCTTGACACGCGCGCCGCCACCGCGCTTCTTGCCTGGTATGACCGCCATCGCCGCAATCTGCCGTGGCGCGCTTTGCCGGGCGAGGCGGCCGATCCTTACAGGGTCTGGCTTTCCGAAATCATGCTGCAACAGACGACGGTCGCGGCCGTAAATCCGTATTTCGCGGCGTTTTTATTACGGTGGCCGAGCGTTGGACTTTTGGCGCGAGCCAGCAATGAGGAGGTGATGCGGGCCTGGGCCGGCCTTGGCTACTATTCACGCGCGCGGAACCTTCATGCGTGCGCCAAAATTGTCGCGGGCCTGTTTAAGGGCAAATTTCCGGACACCGAAACGGGATTGCGGGAGCTTCCGGGCATCGGCCCCTATACCGCGGCGGCTATTGCGGCGATCGCATATGGGCGCCCCGCGGCGGCCATTGACGGCAATGCCGAGCGGGTGTTGGCGCGCCTCCATGCGATCGCCACGCCGCTGCCGGCGGCAAAGGCCGAAATCAAGGCTAAGGCCGCCGCCATGGTGCCGATTGCGCGGCCGGGGGATTTTGCGCAGGCGATGATGGACCTTGGCGCCACGATCTGCGCGCCAAAACGCCCGTCTTGCGGGATTTGTCCTCTGCTAAAATTTTGCCAGGGTCATGCCTCGGGGTGCCCCGAAAGCCTGCCGCGCAAGGCGCCGCGGCGGGAGAAGCCGCTGCGCCAGGGCGCCGCGTTTTTCGTGCGCCGCCGGGACGGCGCGGTTCTCGTCCGCACCAGGCCGCCCAAGGGGCTCCTCGGCGGCATGACGGAAATCCCCGGAACCGCGTGGGAGACCCAATTTGACGCGGCCTCTGTGGTAAGCCAGGCGCCGATCGAAGCGTCCTACCGGAAGCTCGATAAAAGCGTCTCGCATGTGTTCACCCATTTCGCTTTGCGGCTCGACATTTACGTCGCCGAAGTTGCAAGCACGCGGCGCGCGCCGGCGGGCTACCGTTTCGTGTCCGAGCACGGCCTCGACAAGGAAGCTTTTCCGAGTGTCATGCGCAAGGTGATCGAAGCCGCGCGCGGTTCGAGTTCGCCAATCATACAAAAATGCTTCACGTGAAACCTTTTGGTACGATTGGCGAGGCTGAATACGCAACGGCCTCCTACAACCGGCGGCCTTCAGACGCGTAAGATGGCGCGGAAAGTTGGTATTTTTGGCGGGTTCGATGGCGCGGCCGTGCGCAGCGGTTGGTTTTGACTCGGTGCTAAAGTTCATTGAGTTTGTCGCGAGATGAGGGCCGCGTGCGTGAGCGACACATTCACGCCCCCTGGGCCGCTGATGACTTCGACCTCTGCATCGAGGTCCTGCGCGAGCGCCTTGACGAGGGTTGTGCCCAGACCGCCCTTTGCTGGAGTGGCGGCGGCGGCATCCGGCTTGCCGGTCCCGTTGTCGGACACGGCAAGCTTCCAGCTGGATCGGTCTATTTGGTAGCTGACGACGACCTGACAGTCTTGTTTGTCGTTGGGAAACGCGTGTTTCAGAGCGTTGATCACGAGTTCGGTGACGATCAGGCCGAGACTAACGGCCTTGCCTGACTCGACCGTTCCGCCATTAGCCAGAACCTGCAGCGAGATCGGCCGGCGGTCACGGATCATCGAGGCCGCAAGGCTTTCGCATAGCCTCGAGAGGTAAGGACCGACTTCGATCAGATCGTGCCGATCGGACGCGTGAAGGTGTCCCTGCACGGCTGCCAGCGCCATAACGCGTTGATGCGCGTCCCGCAAATGCTGGCGGGTTTCCTCGGAGGTCACGGTGCCCGCCTTCAGCATCAAGATGCTGGCGATGATCTGAAGGCTGTTGGCGACACGGTGCTCCAGCTCCCTGAGAAGAACGTCCTTGTGCCGAAGTAACTCCTCCGTCTGCTGCAACATTTCTTCCTTCTCGCGTTCGATGGCACGCCGCCCGGTGACATCCTCGAAAGCAAGAAGAACGGTCGTGTGAGAATGATCCGCGTAGAATACCTTGCGGGCGTTCAGGAGCATGATCCGGCGGCCAATCTTGGGAAACTCATGCTCGACCTCGAATGCGTCCATGGCGGCGCGCTCCGGGATGATTTTCTCCAGAGACGTGCGAAGAGCTGGAATGTGCCACTGGCCGTCGCCGAGCGCGTAGAGCGGCCGGCCCAGGACGTCCTCGCGGTTAACTTGGAATGTCAGATAGTAGGAGCGGCTGCCGGCGAGCACGCGGAGGTCGCCGTCAAGCACGAGCAGGGGTTCGCGCACCGTGTCCACGATGGCTTGCGCGAGCGCCCGCGCATCGTCGATGTCTTTGAAAGGTTCATTCACGGCCAGATGACCGGGAATTCGTCAACGATGATCAAGGCCATGGCTGCACACAAATGTCCGCTACAGCACAGACGGATATCCAAGCAGCGGAAGCAATCGGTTCACGATTGCCGCCAAACAAACCAGCACCACTAGCAGCTTGAGAAGCTGCGCTAGCCGTGCGTCAGGACAAAATCTATCGATGACCCAAAACAAGATCGCACCGACAACGACGATAATCAGGATTCCAATTACGAGTGTGAGCACGGCGATCTCCGATCATTTTCTACGGCATAGTTCACGACTTCTTTGCGTTTGATCCTGAATTTCATAATTGATTACGGTATGCCGCCTAAAACGCCTTCTAAAATACCTAGGCCAATAGCGGCTCCGGGATCACCACCGTAATAGCCGTTGTAGCCATTGTAGCCGTAGCCATAGCCGCTACCTCTATAGCCGTGACGATAGCCATGAAAACCGACGCTGCGTCCCGTGTGAAATCCACCTCGGTGGCCGCCACCTCCACCACCACGGGCAAATGCCGGAGTCGCCGCGAGGGCAAGTGCTAATATTAGAGCTAATTTTCTCATCGAAAAGTCCCATATGCTATACGGTGCCAAACCATTTTGAGCCTCTATATCACCGCCATATTTCACCGCATGGCGAGTCCAGATGCCGGGGTCTCATAGAGGATACCCCGGCCAAATGCCGATCAGCCGAGACGCAAGCCGCCAACCAACCAGACCACGACGGCGATAGTCAATACTAGGCCAAGAACGCCGCCAAGGCCGGCCCCGCCATACATGCTGTGACCGTAGTAACCACCGCCTCCGAGCAGTAGAATCAGTAAGACGATAATCAGAATTGTACCCATGTCACACATTCCTTGTAGTTTAAGCCCTTGAAGTTTCAGTTGATAGGTTCCGGCCGTCCGTGAGCTAAATCCCGTCGCATTTGGAAGCGCGGGAGGTAGCCGATGACCCGCCGTCGATCACCCGCCTTGGCAAGGCGCCCGCACCCTTGCCGGTACGTGCCGGCAACAGTGCGATGCAGGGGTTCCAGGCAATGAGAACCCCGCCTTAGCGGTTATTCTCCTTTGAGCGTGTCTTTGACGCCGCCGACAGCATTTTGAACCTTTCCTGCCGCCTGGTCTGCCTTGCCCTCGGATTCAAGTTTGGCATCGCCAAGCACCTTGCCGGCGACCTCCTTGATTTTGCCTTTGATCTCCTGCGCCGATCCGGCGACCCGATCCTTGTCCATGATATATTCTCCAAAAAAGTAACGCCGCCCAAGGTGGGACGTGCACACAATAGCTTTCGATGGATTCGATCACTATGGCCAGTCAACGTAGCTGGACATTTCGGTAACTCGCGCCACACAAAAATAGTTCCGTCAAACTATCAACGGACGAACAATTAATCGTGTACCTAAGTCGTTTTTATTATAGTTGTTGATAAGCGACGCCGTAGCTATGCCAAATAAATAGCAGATATAATTGCAATTATGGCTGGTTTGACACTATCATTATTTTTTTTCGGTTACCAGGAATATCTTCTGCTTATCCGTTTTTCTGCTCTATTTCTTCGACGGGTCCTGCTTCCTCACGCCCGGCCGTTCCTCGTGAGGCTGGCGGTAGCCTTGTAAACATGATCGTTATTGGCTCTTGTGCGGTTGCGTCTGTTACCGGCCGTTTGTATTAAAAAGCGGGGAGGATCGCCGCTATCGGTGGGTTTGTGGGGCTTCTCATCGGGCTCTCAGCTAAAAAATTTGGATTGAAGAAATCATGGGCAGCTCATGATGGCTTATCATTCAGCCCGAAAGGGCGTCACTGAAAAAAGACAACCGGAGGCGACGAGCCAAGAACAGCGCGCGGCGAGACTAACGCAGACCCGCAATTTAAAGATGGCGCGCTCCGCACACGCCTATGTTCGTGGCAGCACGGTAAAATTTTACGAGTGGCTTGAGGCGAGCGCCAGCAAAGTTCCGAAAGGGCCGCCAATATGGATTTGCGGGGACTGCCATGTGGGAAACCTCGGACCTTTGGCGGACGCCAGTGGCTGGGTCACCATTCAGATACGCGATCTCGATCAGACCGTGATCGGCAATCCTGCCCATGATATTATTCGACTTGGTCTATCTCTTGCGTCCGCGGCACGCGGTTCGAAATCTGCCTGGCGTTACCACGGCGCGAATACTTGAGCAGCTGGTCGCCGGATATGAAAAAGCCCTCTCTGACGACATTGAACTCGGTATGGACAAGAGCGATCGTCCAGAGAGAATACAGGATCTCCTTGAACATTCTATTCGACGCCGCTGGCGGCATCTTGCTCTGGAGCGGCTGGAAACGGTCAAGCCGGTTCTTCCGCTAGGCAACAAGTTCTGGGCCCTGACGCCCGATGAACGCACGGCGCTTGTCCAGCTCTTCGAGCAAGAACCGGTACGAGCCATGGTCACCGGTCTTCAGGGTCGCGAGTCAAGCGACGCCGTGACGATGGTCGACGCCGCATATTGGATGAAGGGCTGCAGTTCATTGGGCCGCCTCCGTTACGCAGTCATGCTGCGGGTGGGCGAAGGCAAGGGCTCGGCCCTTTGTCTGGTCGACATGAAAGAGAGTGTCACGGCGGCCGCGCCTCGCGCCGAGGGGGTAGCAATGCCGCGAGATAATTCGGTGCGCGTCGTCGCGGGCGCGAAAGCGTTGTCGCCCAACCTAGGGGATCGCATGATCGCTACCCGATTTCTCGACACCGGCGTCGTTCTGCGCGAACTGATGCCTCAAGACCTTAAGATCGAAGTCGACCGCCTTGCTCGCGAGGAGGCAATGGCGCTGGCGGGGTATCTCGCCGCAGTGGTGGGCTGGGCGCATGGGCGGCAAATGGATAAGGCAACCCGAGACTCGTGGCGCTCGGAACTCGCAAAGGCCCGCACTACGGCTCTCGACGCACCCTCCTGGCTTTGGTCGAATGTCGTGGAGCTGATTTCAATCCACGAAGCAGCTTACCTCGATCACTGCCGTAGGTTTGCCCTCGCGGAAGCGGTGTGAACCACAAGGGCAGGGCTTTTTGCAAATGAGCAAATTCAGCTCACAACAAAGGGCGCAGGTTCGCCCTCGCCGTCGCGCGTAAAGCGTCAATCGGCTGATATCGCCCTTCACGGAAAAAATGCCAGAACGTCCAGCCATTGCAGGCGGGCAGGCCTTGCACCAGCGCGCCGATCTTGTGAATCGAGCCGGTGACGGCGCCGATCGAGACCGTGCCATCGGCACGCACTGTCGCGGCGTGCCGCTTTCTTTCGTCGGCCAGGATTTCGCCAGGCCGGATCAGCCCCGCCTCGACAATCGCGGCGAAAGCAATGCGCGGCTCGGAACGTTTGTCCGCAACCATGGCGATGGCCTCGTGCGGGAGCGGTTTTACGCCCGCAATCCTTTTCCTTGCGGCGCTCGCGTAGCTTGCGTCGCGTTCGATGCCGATAAAGGAACGCCCGAGCCTTTTGGCAATTGCGCCGGTGGTGCCGGACCCAAAGAATGGATCGAGAACCACGCCGCCCTTGTTCGATGCGGCGAGCAGAATGCGCGTTAGCAGCGCCTCTGGTTTTTGTGTCGGGTGGAGTTTGCCGCCAGAGGCATCTTTCAGGCGCTCAGTTCCCGTGCAAATCGGCAAGAACCAATCGGAGCGGACTTGGCAATCCTCATTGCCCCCTTTCAGCAGCTCGTAATTGAAGCAATAATTCTTGGCGCGCGGGCTTTTGGCCGCCCAGATCAAAGTCTCATGCGCATTGGTGAAGCGGCGGCCGCGAAAATTCGGCATCGGATTGGCCTTGCGCCAGATAATGTCGTTTAGAATCCAAAAGCCCAGGTCCTGCAGAATCGAACCGGCCCGGAAGATATTGTGGTAGGAGCCGATCACGAAAATCGTCGCGTCCTTTTTCATGACCCGGCGCACCGCGCCGAGCCAGCTCCGCGTAAACTTGTCGTAATCGGAAAAGCTCGCGAATTTGTCCCAATCGTCGTCGACGCCATCGACGAGGCTTTGGTCGGGCCGCGAGAGAGAGGATTCGAGCTGCAAATTATAAGGTGGATCGGCGAAGACGAGATCGACGCATTCCGGCGGCAGGCGGGCCATCGCTTCCAGGCAATCGCCTTCGATGATTTCGTCGAGGGGAAGCGCGCCTGGCGCGAGATCAGGGGGGGGCGTGACGGAGCGCGCCGGCGAAATCCCAGTACGCATCACCTTGATCTGGGATTTTGGGCCGGGCGCCCCGGCACTTTGTTGACGCATGAACAAGAACCGGTGCGCGACGCGATTGTCTGCGCCGCGCGTAGCGGCCCATAGGGCACGTTTGGAAGCCCAAACGAATTCTGCGTTACGTAGGGTAAAGACCGCGTTTAGATGGCAAATCCGGACTGTCCCATTTTCGCACGCGGGGAGCGGATCGACGCGAACGCGGACCGCGTCCAGGCATGGCGCGGCGATCGCAGATTAGCCCGCCGCGAAGGGCTTGAAGGTCAAGCGATGAAATGGGCACGGTCCATGCCCAGCGATCGCCGCGAGATGGGCTTTCGTGGCATAGCCGAAATGCTCGCTGAAACGATAGGCCGGATAAAGACGGCAGAGGCGGCGCATTAGGCGGTCGCGGGTCACTTTGGCGACGATCGAGGCGGCGGCGATCGACGAGCAGGCGGCATCGCCCTTGACGATCGTCTCGGCGGGGAGGCCAAGACCCGGCGGCAGATCATTGCCGTCGATCAGAACATGGCGGGGTACGACGGAAAGCGCGAAGAGCGCCCGGCGCATGGCGGAAAACGTCGCTTGGCGGATGTTGATGCGATCAATTTCGGCCGCGCTCGCGAAGGCGACCGCCACCGCTATCGCATTCAACAGGATCACGTCGTAAAGGCGCTCGCGCTCGATCGGGGTAAGCTGCTTCGAATCGTTCAGTCCGCGTGGCAGCTTGCGGGGATCGAGGATGACGGCTGCAGCCGCAACCGGCCCGGCAAGGGGGCCGCGGCCCGCCTCGTCGATCCCCGCCACCGGCCAAATCCCGCGCTTCAGCAGGTTTCTCTCGACGCGGAAATCTGGCCTTGTCATTCGGGGCTCGCGCGGCGGCCAGGCGTCTATTTTTTGCCGAAGCCGAGGCCGCCGAAGCGGGAGTTAAAGCGCGACAGGCGGCCGCCGCGATCGACCAAATGCTGCGAGCCTCCGGTCCAGGCCGGATGGGTGGTTGGATCGATGTCGAGGTGCAAAGTATCGCCCGCTTTCCCATAGGTGGAGCGGGTGAAGAACTCGCTCCCGTCGGTCATGACCACCTTGATCAAATGGTATTCTGGGTGAGTATCAGGTTTCATCGGCAAATCCTTTGTAACTATCCGCCTGCACCGCCGCCCCACGCCGCGATACCGCGCCATTCGTCGATCATGACCGGAGCCGCCGCCCTATACTCCAGCCGATGAGGTGTTACAAGGCGGAACGCATTGCTGCGATGACTTTTCGCTGCTCCGCCAAGGGCGAGTCCGCGCGCTTTGCGCCACCGACTTTCCCGCCCTTGGCGCGATTTGACGATTTGCCTGGTGTATCCTCTATCTCGCCGGTCGCGATCTTGGCCACCATGTTAGCGGCACGATCACCTCGGCTGGGCGCTTCTCGCCTTTAGGGCCGGTGGGCATCGCTCGTTTACCTGACGGCCTTTCGGAGTTGCTCAGAAATCGACGCCACAGTTCCATCGACGTTGATCTGATGTTCTTTATCGAAGAAGATCGCGACCGTTTTAACATCAATTTCAATGACAAGACGAACGAGTTGCGGGTTAATTGCGATGCTTTTGCCACTCCCGCTCTCTTTCAAGAAAGAAAGGTCATATACCATCCGTGTGCTCCTTGGTGCTTGCCGCACAGCATAACACGGAGGTTGGGGCCGAGCGAGTGATTGTCAGTAACCCCAAATTGAGGGTGGCTTGTCAGGTCCAAAGTGTTACCGCGGGCACTTCGCAGGGAGCAGGCACATCGACCGTGCCGAAATTGGCGGGCCCGGCAACTTCCAAATATTCCATGTCCTTCGAATAGTCGAACAAATAATGAACTATGCCAGGCCGTTGATGAACGCAGTCGCCGGCCTCGACTAGGGTCAGCTGGTCATCATACATGAAGCGCGCCCAACCCTTGAGCATGATCACGATGTGGAAATCGGCGATGTGTCGGTGCCAGCCGGTGCCCTCTTCCGGCGGCTTATTGGCCCTCACCAGCGTTGCAACGACTTTGCCGCCGGTGGCCTTGGCGACGCCAAGATCGCGATAAAGGAAAAAATCGCGGAGGCCATCGGATTTAAACTCCGTGTCGCCTTCCTTGACGTGCGAGAATGCGGTTGCCGCCGGTTGTCCTGGTTTTGCAGCTTCCATTGTCATCCCCCTTAAAAATTGGGATAATTTTCCTGCTTTTGCAGCGGATAAACGCCCGGATGGTCAGAAGAGGCGTACCTCTCTGGTGCACCGGCAGTGGGCGGAAAATGCCGGACGGTAGGCGAAATTGGCGGCATGATGCTCAAAATTCAACCTCGAGTTCTTCGACGTTCTCGGGTTCCTCCTTAGCCGCGCCGACCCACTCGACCATCTCGGGCATGGCCATGATCGTCTCGCAATAGGCCGCACACATTGCATCCGATTTGACGTGATAGGTGAGGAACCTGGTCACCACGGGAGCGTACATGGCGTCGGCCATCGAGCGCTCGCCCAGCAGAAATGGCCCGCCGTAACGATTGAGGCACTCTCTCCAGATCCCGGCAATTCGGTCGATATCGGCTTGGGCGCGCGTCCAGACCTTGAAGTTGGGGAAGTCGCCTTTGAGGTTCATCGGCAGGGCCGAGCGCATGGGAGCAAAGCCCGAGTGCATCTCTCCGCTGATCGAGCGGCAGCTGGGCCCGCTTCGCGCGGTCTTCCGGCAGCAAATGCGCCATCGGCCTGATCTCGTTGAGATATTCGCCGATCGCCAGGGTGTCCCAGACCTTAAGTCCGTTGTGGTTGAGACACGGCACCAGGAAGGATGAGGACAAGAGCAGCAGTTCGGCGCGCATCGCGGGGTCGTCCGGCGAAACGACCTTTTCCGTGAAAGGAATCCCAGAAAATTTGGTTAGCAGCCAGCCTCGAAGCGCCCATGAGGAATAATTCTTGCTGCTGATCGTGAGCGTCGTGTCGTCCAATGCCCCGCCGCACCACCGGTAAGCGTAATCTTGGCTGGCTGGTGAACCGGAATAACCCTGGCAGCCAGTCAAACCAGAGCATAATGCATGCCGCCAGCCACGCTATGATCCCGCCGCTCTACAATCCTCCCGCCCAAGGACGCCGCGCGTTAGGCGAATTTTCCTCCGGCCATGAAGAAGTGCCTTCGATGATTTATCAAGCCTATCGAACCCAGTCGAATTTTCTCGATCAGGTCCGGCCGCTCGCCGCCGCCGCCGGGTCGGCGTTGCGCTTTCCTTGGCCTCCACTGGGCCAGGATTGGCCGCTCCGTACTCTCGCGGGAGTTCTGGAAACCTTCGCCAATCTGACCGTAATCCACGCCCGGCTCCCTTTTGGGATCGAATCCGTCCAGGCCGGCAATCAGCTTATTCCGGTGACAGAGGAGGCGGTCCTTTCGACTCCCTTCGCCACGCTTCTGCACTTCAAGAAGGCAACCGGGGCGGGCCAGCCTCGGGTTCTCTTGGTCGCGCCGATGTCGGGTCATTTCGCGACATTGTTGCGCGCGACGGTCAAGACAATGTTACCCAGCCACGACGTCTATATTACCGACTGGCATAACATTCGTGATGTGCCCCTCGCAGATGGCTGCTTCGATTTCAGCGCCTTCGTTGACCATTTGATTAAATTCCTGCGGGTGATGGGGCGGCGGGAGCCCACGTCGTCGCGGTCTGCCAGCCCTGCGTCGCCGTCCTCGCCGCCGCGGCGTTGATGGCGGAAGACAACGATGCGGCGCAGCCCCGCAGCATGACCTTGATGGCGGGCCCGATCGACACGCGCATCAACCCGACCAAGGTCAACGACTTGGCCACGCAAAAGTCGATAAATTGGTTCGAGCGCAATCTGATCGCCGAAGTTCCCGACGCTTATAAGGGCGCCGCGCGGCAAGTCTATCCAGGTTTCATGCAGCTCGCGGCGTTCATGAACATGAATCTCGAACGCCATCTTCGCTCCTTCAAGGATTTGGTGGAGGCGCGGGCGGCAGGCGATCAGTCGAAATTCCAGTTTATCCAATCATTCTATGAGGAATATTTCTCGGTCATGGATTTGCCAGCCGAGTTCTTTCTCGAAACGGTGAATTTGATCTTCCAAGACCACGCTCTACCCCTCGGCAAGCTCGAAGTGCATGGACGCCCGGTCAATCCGGGCGCCATCAAGCGCACCGCGCTGTTGACCATCGAAGGCGAGCGGGACGATATTTGCGGCCTTGGCCAAACCCTCGCCGCACAGGACCTTTGCACGGGATTGCGGCAATACAGGAAAATGCACCATGTGCAGACGGGGGTTGGCCATTACGGCGTCTTCAGCGGCCGGCGCTGGAACAACGAAGTTTTCCCCATGGTGCGCGATATCATTCAGATGACGAGACTGAGCCACGCCCGCCGGGCTCCAGATACGGCGGATTCACGCCGTCGCGGCGTGCCGCGCGTCAATCGTGACCTGAGTTGTCGCCCTGCCAACAGGCCCGCAGCAAAGGTTGAAAGAAGGCGGGCCCAACGCACATAGTCCGCATGGCATGGATTTGACGGCATTCGTTTTATGGAAACGATTGTGCGCTCCGAATTAGATAAGAAGGAGGATAAAGGTCGTGTTTCTCGGCGTGGTATAGCAGCTCGCGAGCGTCGTGCTCCCGAGCTGCTACACCACCACCGGGGACACGACCCTGCTTTTAGTTTCTTCTCTCGCGCTGTCGTCCAGTTTCAGACTTAGCTCTGCTGCGAATGCTCGGTAATCCTGGCTCAAAATCCCGCGACAAACTCTACGGCCGGCCCGTCAATAGAAGTTGGACACAAAAAGCGCCCGCCGGGGAGGATCGGCGGGCGCTCCCGGCCGGAGCGGGGGCGTAAAAGCGGCCACCACCGCCAATCTTTGACCGTTACCTCCATATCCTTAAACGTGAAGGTTTCGCTGGGGACTACTGATAGTGACTGAGCCCGCAACAAAATTACGCCCATTCCACGGTGAAGGCTGTGCGGAATTGCTCACATCGAGAGATTTGCGGATCTTTTCCACTGCTACGCGTGGCAAAATGAGCAAGCTTATACCAAGGTCTCGAAGAGATTGACCCGTCACTCCCCGCCGTCATGGCCGGGCTTGACCCACGGCTGTCCGGTTCATGTTGAGCTCCAGTTTAGCGAGAGCTGCCGCGAGTTGAGCGGTGGCGGTTTTTGGAATTGCTTCAGGCGGGTGAAGTCTTTTCGATGCATCAGGTTTGTGCGCACGAGTTGAGTGGTTTCAAGCAAGGTCTGTGTATCTTGCGCCATCTTGCGCAGCATGCTCAGCAGGAGAAAGGCGATCAGCGCGACGGCGATCTGAATGCGAACGGCGTTCTCGGAACGGCCTATGAAATGGGTGATTTTCAGGGTTTGCTTCATCACGCGGAAGAACAATTCGATTTGCCAGCGCCTCTTGTAGAGGTCGGCGATTTCTTTGGCGGGTGCGTCGAGATCGTTGGAGAGAATGCGCAAGGCGCCGCCAGTCTCCATCGTCACAACGATTTCGCGCACCGCGCCTTGCATTGGATTTTTGCGGCTAAAGGCCAAACGCCCCGGCAAGAAGCCGATGCGGTCGCTCGAAACGCCGGTTCCGGGCTCGACGGGCATGGATTTAGCCGTATTGAGCGGCGTATTTTTCTTGAACCGCGTCACGATGCGGCAGTCCGCCTCGTCAAGCTTGGCCCACCAGGCATAGTCGTAATAACCCAGATCGAAAACATAGGTCGCGCCCGCCTCGACCGGCATCGTTTTGGCGGCGACGATATCGTTGACCGTGGCCTCGGTGATCATGTGGTAGATCGGACAGCCCAGATCTGGATCATAGACGACATGCGCTTTGGCGCCGCAAACGTCGGCGGAAAAGCGCGCCCATTGCGCCCCGGCCCCCGCAAGATGCAGGCTCGTCGAATTGATCAGGCGCACCGCATCACCCATCTTGCGGCGCAAGCCGCGCGTCGCCATGCCCAGCATATGCAGTGAAAAGACCCGAGAAAACCTTGGAATCGCGGTCGCGGTTGGCGTCGGCGAAGGTCGAGCGCGCCGGGGCCGCGCCGCCCGCATGATAAAGCCGCGCCTGATGGCTCGCCATCGAAGCTTCGATGTCGCGCAGCGAATAGGCCCCCGACAATTGGCCATACAGCAGCGCCAGCAACTGGCGCTTGGTCGTGAAACTGCGGACCAGTTCGTCGGTCCCGTGCTTCTTCACAAGCCGGTCAAACTCAACCCAAGGAACGAGTTTCAAAATGTCGCGAAAGACGGTATTCGAATGGGGCACGGCGCTGATCCTTTTCATGTCCAGTTGAGTCGCAAAACTCTGGACACCCTTAGAATCAATGCCGTGCGCTTTGCCCAGCAAAATCGAACCGGACAGCCGTGGCCTTGAGCCCGGGCATGACGGCAGAAGGGACGGGTCATTCTCTTCGAGCGTTGGTATAAGCGGCCAAGGGCAGCCAGAACGCAGCACATAGACGTTCGCGTTTATGATCTCGCGCGACAGCCAGCCTCGCGGGTTCTCTCGTCCTCGGCCCCGGAAGACGCAGTTCGATCACGCCCATTCCTTGCCGGTGACATCGCTCTGGTATCGTGACGCGTTGCGGCAATACTTCCCGCGCGTGGCAAGGATCCACACGAAAGCGCCAAAGTGCGAATTCAGCAATTGACCTTGGAATCATGAAGGTCTTCAGCCACAGAACCCGTTTCGAACCTGCCTCTTAGTGAGACAAGGAACTTCTGCAGCAATAATTTGTTTTGTATCCGCACGGTAAGAATAACTTAAGCGTTACAGCGTCATCCTACAGACCTAATCGTGCACCCGAATATTCCGGTATTGGGGAGATCTTTATGACACGAAAGAACGCACGCTCCGCCGTAAAAGCCGAAACTCTCAAGATACACGACAATATTGTAACTTGGACTAACGCGAGATCATTTGAGAGCAATGATATTTTAATTTTTATCAAAGCAATATTTATTAAGATCTATAGCCCTTTAAGTTTGCTTTTTATTTCTTGTACGCTTTTGATGCTCGCGAGCGTCATTCGCATGTGGAACCATTGGTTCGAGATTTCTGCCTCGCTTGGCTTCTACAAGGCCGCTAGCGTCCTCGCGACGGTTACCGGAGCCGCGCTCATCCTTGCATGGTGGCTGAATACGGATAACCATTAAGGCACCATGCCCAATCCAAGACCGCTCGCCCCCATCCATGGGCTGGCTCCCATCCATGTGATCGGCGGCGGCCTTGCCGGCAGCGAGGCGGCCTGGCAAATCGCGCGGCAAAACGTCCCCGTCGTGCTGCACGAGATGCGGCCGTTGCGCAAGACACCTGCGCATCAGACGGGAGACCTCGCCGAGCTCGTCTGTTCGAATTCGTTTCGCGCCGACGATCCGCAAACGAGCGCGATTGGCATTTTGCATCGTGAAATGCGGTGCCTCGACTCTCTCATACTGGCCGCCGCCGATGCGCATAAGCTGCCCGCTGGAGGTGCGCTCGCGGTGGACCGCGGCCAATTTTCCGCGGCGGTCACGGAGGCGGTATGCGGACATGCGCTCGTTACAGCTGTTCGCGAGGAAATCGACGGTCTGCCGCCAAAAGCCTGGGACAATGTGATCATTGCGAGCGGACCACTGACATCCCCCTCCCTTGCCGCGGCGATCGGCGCGCTGACAGGCGAGCGCGATCTTGCCTTTTTCGACGCGATCGCTCCGGTCGTGCACCGCGAGTCGATCGACATGGAGAAGGCGTGGTTCCAGTCGCGCTACGACAAAGCGGGGCCCGCCGGCAGCGGCGCCGATTACATCAATTGCCCGCTGACGCGAGATCAATATTTTGCCTTCGTGGACATTCTCATAGACGCCGATCGAGCCTTGCCCCACGCGCTCGCGGAAGAAGACACGCCCTATTTCAATGGCTGTCTGCCAATCGAAATCATGGCAGCGCGGGGACGCGGAACTCTAAGACACGGACCGATGAAGCCGTTTGGCTTGACCAATCCGCATGCGGGCGGCGCAAAGCCTTATGCGGTCGTGCAACTGCGGCAGGACAATGCGCTCGGCACGCTCTATAATATTGTCGGCTTCCAGACAAAGCTCAAACATCACGCGCAGGTCGACATTTTCCGCACCATTCCGGGCCTCGAAAATGCATCCTTTGCCCGCCTCGGCGGAATCCACCGCAACACTTTTTTGAATTCGCCCAAATTGCTCGATGGCGCCTTGCGGCTTCGGGTCGATCCGAGGTTGCGGTTCGCCGGCCAGATCACCGGCTGCGAAGGCTATGTCGAAAGCGCGGCGATCGGGCTTGCCGCGGGCCGTCATGGCGGCGGCCGAACGCAAGGGCGAGGCTTTCGCGCCGCTCCCGCCGACGACCGCGCTCGGCGCTCTCATCAACCATATCACCGGCGGCCACATCGAAATCATCGACGCCGGTCCGCCTTCGTTTCAGCCGATGAATATTAATTTTGGAGCTTTTCCCGCCACTTGCCGGGAACCTGCCCAGCAGCAAGACCTCACGAGACGGAGAAAAAGCCTTGAGCCGTAAAGCCGCGATCGCCGCGCGGGCCGCGCGCGATTTGGACAGTTGGATTGGAGTGCATCACACTCGCGCGGCCGAATAAGCGCAGAACACTCCACCGTCTCGTTTCAAGTCAAGAGTCCTTAAGCCCATGGTTCCAAGAGGGCAAATTCCGAGTTCCTAGAAAATCGTCTCGCCACCCAGCAGGCCAAGCACAAGGAAAACGATAAACCCAATAATGAAAATTAGGAAAAGTATGCGCGCGATCCCGCCGGTAGCCGCCGATATGCCGGTGAACCCAAGGACACCGGCGACAACAGATATCAAGAGAAAGATGAGGGCCAATCTCAGCATGTGCGTTCTCCGGAAAATTGTGGGCCCTTGCGGTAAGGACCTACGCCGGAAGGAATGCCAAACTCCACAGAAGGTTCCGCGCGGCGTTTTCTGCTTTGGGCGCCGAGCAAGACATCAGTTCGGCGCGAGAAAGATGTCCGCCGCGAGACCAGCGAAAAGCATGAGCCCTGCGTCTCTGTTCGAGCGAAACAAGCGCAGCGCGAGGGCGCCATTTCCGAGGGTTGATCCGCATCGCCTGCCAGCCGAGGTGCAGCGCGAAAAGAACGAGGCCGCCTTGTGCCGGGAAGCCCGCGCGGGCGGCAAGGAGCGCCACTTCGATGCAGATGACCGCGAGCGCGTAGAGAAGTCCAATCCCTAAACGAAGGCGCTCGCCAAATGCCCGCGCGGTCGAACCGATGCCCGCAAGCGCATCGTCCTCGATGTCTTGCACCGCGTAGATCGTATCGTAGCCGATGGTCCAAAAAACCGCGCCGAGATAGAGCAAGAGTGGCGCGGATGCGAGCGATCCGAGGGCTGCCGCCCAGCCAACCAGGGCACCCCATGCGAATGCCGCGCCCAGAACCGCTTGCGGCCAGGAACTCAATCGCTTCATGAAAGGATAGAGGCCAACGACGCCAAGCGAGGCAAATCCCAAACGGATCGTAAAGCCATTAAAACTTGAAAGCAGGCAAGTCCGGCAAGACATTGCGCGGCAAGAAAGGCGGCGGCGGCCGTTGCGCCGATCCGTCCCGAGGCAAGCGGACGCCATTTCGTGCGCTCTACCTTCGCATCGATCCCGCGATCGATGATGTCGTTGTAAGTCGCGCCGGCGCCGCGCATGACGACGGCGCCAATGAAAAACAAGAGAAGGTCGCGGACTCGCAACGGTCCGCCTTGATAAATGCTCGCGAGCGCGCTTCCCCACCAGCATGGCAACAGAAGCAGCCACCAGCCGATCGGGCGATCGAGGCGTGCGAGTTGAAGCAGGGGATGCCAGGAATTTGGCGCGAGCCGAAAGATGAGCGGTTCCGCAACGGAATCTGGTAGAGTGGCGGGCACGGACTGGGCGCGCGGGCTGGGCGCTTCTGGCCCGGCCGGGCGTTGCGTCACAGCGGCCCGGCGGGCAGCTTCGTTTGCGGCGCATTGAGGACGCCCGCAGCCTGCTGCTCTTGCGCTTTCTTCATCTGTGCCGCAATCTTGCAGGCTTGATCAGCAACCTTGCTGGATTTGCCGGTGCTCACCGAAATATTTTGGAACGCTTCGTCAGGGACCGCGCACCAATCCTTGTTCTTTGTTAAATAAGCAAGGAGCTCATGCTCGACGGCGACCAGCGCACGCAGCTTCGGACAAGAGGCCACGGGATCGAGCTGTTTCTTGCCACCCTCGGTGAGTTTATTGAGTTGATCGATGACGCCCTGACGCTTCTTGGAGAGCGCGCCGATATCTTGGTTGCAATCGGTCGCATAAGCCATGCCACAGCCTGCGAACGGGATCACGGCGATGATGGCAAACGCGGCTATACGCAGCGAGCCAGTCCGCCAAAGTGCCATCATGATGCGAGCCTTTCAGCGACGTTTCGATGTGTCGTCCCAGTTTTTTGCCAAGGACATTTGTTCACGGACATCTGTTATCGTAGTCGCGTTTTGCCGCGCTAGGATACTTGCCAATTCGTGGCAAGTGAATTCGCGTGCGTTCATAGCAAACAGCGCCGCGCACGCAAGCGTAACCGGTTCGCGCGTCGCGTCGCGACCTCGCCGAGAGACCGCATGTCCCGCTATGATTTCGCCGCGCCGCGCCTCTATGTCAATCCCCCCTTGGCCCGGGCGGCGCAAATCGTTCTCGATCAGACACAAGCAAATTATGTCCGCAATGTGTTGCGCCTGTCCGTAGGTGGGAAGATCCTCGTTTTCAATGGCTGCGACGGCGAATGGGAAACGCACGTTGCCATGTCTAACCGCAAATGTGTCACGCTCGTGGCCGACAAGTTGACACGGCCACAGGAGCTCGCGTCCCGATCTGCATTATTTGTTCGCGCCGCTGAAACAGGCAAGACAGGATTACATGGTTGAAAAGGCGGTGGAAATGGGGGCCGGAGTGCTGCGCCCGGTGCTGACCAGCCGGACCCAGATGAGCCGGATCAATAGCGAAAGGATGCACGCCCATGCCATCGAAGCCGCAGAGCAATGCGGCATTCTGTCAATTCCTGAAATCGCTCCCCCAATCCGCCTCGACGCGCTGCTTGGCGCTTGGGACGAAAACCGCCTCCTCGTCTTCTGCGACGAAGACGCGCCAACAGGCGATCCGTTGGCGGCGCTGCGTTCCCGCGCCGAGACGAAAGGGCCGCAAGCGCTTGCCGTTTTGATTGGCCCCGAAGGCGGCTTCGAGCCCCGGGAACGGGAGGCGCTTCTTGGCTTGGCTTGTGTGTTGCGCCTGCCACTAGGCCCGCGCATTTTGCGGGCCGACACGGCCGCTATCGCGGCTCTTGCCTTGGTCCAAGCGGCCATGGGAGATTGGCGAGAATAAAGATTAACGTATCATTATATCGCCTCATTGTAAGGTCATCAAAATGACCTCCAGCAACTCAACGAATCGTTTAGGATACAAATGAATTTGCGCGAGATTTTTATCTCAATCGGCTGCTGCGCGGCCGCTGTGAGCCTTGGCTTTGGCAAACCCGTGCGGGCGAACGAGCTTCAATCCGGCACCGAGACTGCTTTGCGCGCGACGCAGCGTTGCGCCGCGAGCAGAACGCGAACCGAGGAAACCGCTGGTTGCGAGCGGATTGACGGTCATGTCCGTGTCCAATTCGGTTCCCGAATTCCAGACGTGTCCGGTTACGGCCAGCCCGGGGCTTCGCCCGTCGCTGTCCGTCTGGACGATGGCACGCCGTCGCGGGGACATCTCAGGCTGCCCGCCCGCGAACCCCAATTCGATCAATACCGCCGGTGAAGTCCACGGGACCGGCGCGGGGAAAACGATCCGTTGAATCGGATTACGCGCTCCCTGATGTTCTCTCATAATCTTATTTCATAATCTTATTTACAAAGCAGGCGTCGTGCTCGCTGCGAGCGTAGACATGCGAGTAGCGCCGCGACAAAATACGGCGCGCGCCGATGCACAGGACCCGATTCGATTTGGGCTCGCGAAATGCCTTGGTTCCCAATCAAGGTGTCGTGACGAAGAATGGCAGCGCCATAAAGGCTGAACAAGGCGCGCCCGACGGAAAATTGGAGACACCGACCTGGAACGCCCCGGCTGTTGCTACATCCGCCGGTGTAAGGTTAACATTGATTTGAGTGCTGCTCACGAATTGCGATGTTCGAAACACATTGTTGACGAACACGATGCTCGATGGCGGTGAAGGCGTGAATGCCGTGCCTTTGATGACAAGCATCTGACCGGCAGAACCGGCGGTAAGGCTGGCCGGAGCGAGGCTCGTAACTGCCAGCGTAGCCGCCATAGTGTCGTAATTCGCGACCGCCAATTCTTCGTCATTGACGATCAGGTTTTGCGGATTTGCCGTGCCTGCCAAATCATTGAGCCATCCGGTGAGGACCCAACCAGCTGCCGTATTCGCGGTGACCGACACATTCGTGCCCTTGCTATAGAAGCCATCGGGCGAGCCCGGCGTCAGGGTCACAGCCGCGGCACAGGACGGGGTGGCATAGGCGACCGGCACGAATTGCGGTGTGAAATTGGCGGTAAACGTCTGATTTGCGGTGGTGGCTGTGATGGAATGCGTCAGCGCGCCGCCATCGCTCCACGATGAAAACGCGTAGCGCGAATTGATGCTGTAGGGAAGCTGCGGGGTATAGCTGGAGATGGTGTGGGTGGAACCCGGCGTCCAGCTCGAAAAATAATCGGACGCAAAACTCTGCGGCCCGTACCAGAACACACCGTCGACATAAAGGCCCAAGCCCGGCGGGTTGGTCGTTATCGTTGTCACTGGCTGCTTGGTGAAATTGGCGGTGACATTGTAAGGAGTGCTCGTCTCTGGCACATAATTCGTTTTTGGATTCGCGCTTAAGGGTTCATTTATACCGCCCCACTCAAGGAAGGAATAACCTGTGGCGGCAGCGGCGCTGAGGGTTAGCTGTTGACGCTCAACATAGAAAACGCCGGTCGCCCCCGTATAGGATTTTGCCGGGGGACTCGCGCTCACAGTTCCCGCACCCGCGGGAACGGCCGTGGCCGTATACGCCGCCAGTTTGATGAAATTGGCCGTGTAAACGGTAATTGCCGGCGACGTCGCCGGCAAGGCAAGAGTCTTGTTTCCGGGACTGATTTTTATCGTGTGGCTGGCAGCGGAAGCGTCGTTCCACCGCCCGAAAACGTAGGTCGCCCCTGCTAAAGTTTGCGCAGCCGCGGAAACCGCCAGAGTGTGCGTGGAGTTAAGCGCCCAGTTGAAAGTGTGCGGAGACGTATAATTGGTTCCATCGACGGTGACTGCAAGGCCTGGCGGGTTGGTGGCGATCGTCACGTTCTTCGGCGCGCCGCCGTAGAGACGCTTGACGCCATCGATATCGGCCGCGGTGTAACCGGTGAGATTCGATAGCGGAATTCCGGGGTGGAATGGATTCAATCACCGGCCCGCCGTTGCGCGAAAAAGCGAACGCGATGTAATGCATCACCGAGCCGTAATCATAGAGCCCGAAAACTTGATAATTGTCGGTCAGCTGATCGAAATTCGACTTCGATCCCTTGATCATATTGGCGTAACTGATCGTCACGAAGTTGTTGCGGTCCGGACGCGAATGCTCGTGATATAGGCCCGCAATATGGCCCAACTCGTGCAGGAGCGTCCCGAGACTGCAATCGATCGAGCCGCCGGTTACTTGTTCACCGCCGGCACGGCCGACGACGGAATCGCACGTGGCGCTGTGATTGGTTGGGTCGAAATCGAAGTTAACGTAATCGGCCTGCGTGGTCTGCGGAACGAACTGGATAATGCCGGTGAAAGTCGTGTTGAATTGCTTGAGGGCCGCGCCGAGATTCGTAGCGCCCGAGGTACCGATGTAGGGAATTTTCCGCAACGCCCGAGACTATCCTTCGGCCAGAAATACTGGGCGTAAGCAATGCCCACCGATGCTGGTGCGGCCTTATTGGGGAGCGGCTGGCCGGGGACAAGATCCTGAACATGGTCAAGGATGATATCGCCCTCGAATATCGGCTTTCCGTTGATGATGGCATAGGTGACAGCATGTCCGCGATAAATGCCCGTGCGCGTCGCGGAGGGCCTTGATGTGCCGCCTCCGTCCGAAGGCCGGAATTGGTCCGCCGCCGCGGATGGAGCCGCCATTCCCGCGCATAGCAGGAAAAGAATCGCACCGAAATACCATTGCCTCATAATAACCTCCCTTGAAAATAGATTGGAAAGCGATGGATAGCAGCAGTCGATTCCGAATGTTTCGGCTATATTAGGCTGTTATTGTCGGGTCAGCAACGGATGCCGGTACTCCGGAACATTTCGAGGAAATGATCGAAGTTGCTGCATAAGCCATTCGGCTTACACTCAATCTTGGAAAAAGAAGTGACGATTTAGCTCAGTCAAAATATTGCTGTGGGATTTATTTTTCGAGCCCCGTGGTTTGTAAACATGCGCTTCTGGCAACGGGAATTTATCACTATCTGGGAATGAAAGCATCCAGACAAGTTTATCGAAGGGCGAGACGGAGGCTTCGCCGCCTCTCTCTGTCGCCAGCTTCCATTGCGTTTGCGTTCGCTTTGCGAACCGCTTCGCTGGCAACGGAACCCCGGACTTCCTTCCCCTCAGCATGAGGACGAGGAACAAGATACTTCATGCGGTCGCCCCGTCTTTGAACATTCTTGGCTGTTGCCAAACTCCTAAACGAGGTTCAGCATCAGCGTGCCTTGCTGAGAGAGCGGAACGGAAGTGCAACGAGGTTAAAACTGGCAGTCTTGGCAATAATGCCGGAATAAATGGGGAGGAATGTTTTATGTATGGCAATAATCGTAATGGAAGCGGCGCCCCATCGGCGCGAGGTTTTGCGGCCTTCTTCGCGATCATTCTGGCGATGAGGTTCAGCTTGGCGGCCTTCCCGGTGGAAGCGGCGCCCTTCGCCTATGTCACGAACGGGGGTTCTTCCACCGTGTCGGTGATCGACACGGCCACGAACATGGTGGTGGCCACGGTCCCGGTGGGGGCAATCCCCTCTGCGGCCGCCGTCACCCCGGATGGGAAACACGCCTATGTCGCGAATGCCAGCATCGGCTCCACCAGCGTTTCGGTGATCGACACGGCCACGAACGTTGCGGTGGCCACGGTCCCGTTTGGGATGCAGCCCTTTGGGGTCGCTGTCACTCCGGATGGGAAACACGCCTATGTCGCTCTTAATGCCTTCGCCGGCACTGTCTCGGTGATCGACACGGTCACGAACACGGTGGTGGGGACCCCGATTCCGGTGGGGAATGTCCCCGATGGAGTGGCCGTCACGCCGGATGGAAAACATGTGTATGTCACGAATTTTAACGGCGGCAATGTTTCGGTGATCGACACAAGCACTAACACCGTGGGGACAACGATCCTGGTGGGCAATGGCCCAGTTGGGGTCGCCTTCAGCCCCGACGGGAAACACGCCTATGTCGCGAATGATAACTCCGATAATGTTTCGGTGATCGATACGGCCACCAACATGGTGGTGGCCACGGTCGCGGTGAGGTCTAGCCCCGATGCAGTCGCTGTCACTCCGGATGGGATCCACGCCTACGTTACGAATAATGGCTCCAACAATGTCTCGGTGATCGACACCGCCAGCAACACCGTGGTGGCCACGGTTCCAGTGGGGAATGGCCCGCATGGGGTCGCCGTTACCCCCGATGGTAAACATGCCTACGTCACGAATAATGCCTCCACCAACGTTTCGGTGATCGCCACTGCCACCAACAAGGTGGTAACCACCGTCCCGGTGGGGAACAACCCCGTCGACGTGGCCATCGTGCCGCCGCCGCCGGGGCTGCCCTTCCGCGCCTTCAGCGCCACGCAGCTCCAAATCGGCTTCGGTGCCGCTCCCAACACAGATTTCTTTAATCTTCATTCCATCTTCACTCTGAGCAGCACCACCAATAAGGGGATTAATCCCCTTACCGATCCGGTCACGTTCCAGGTGGGCACATTCACCACCACCATTCCGCCCGGCTCCTTCACGAACGCGGGGAACGGGTCTTTCACCTTCACGGGGGTGATCGGCGGCGTGAGCCTACAGGCGACGATCACCGAGTTGGTCACCTTGCGATTTGGGTTTAACGCGATTGCGACGGGCGCGAGTTTGACTGGGACCAAAAACTCCGTCTATGTGACCCTAACTATTGGCGGCGACAGCGGTGCAACTTCTGTGACGGCCCAAAGTCAAGGCCACGCTTCGCCGCTATGAATCCGTGCTTCGAAGCGTGATCCGGTCTAACTCAACCGGATCGCGCGCGGCCCGCAAGCCGATATCGCGGCGGCAGAAACCGCCCGGCCAATCGATCAGATCGATCGCCGCATAGGCGCGCGCCCGCGCGTCCGCCACATCGGCGCCAACGCCAGCGACGTTGAGGACCCGGCCGCCGTCGGCGACAAGTTTTTTTCCCTCGCGCTTCGTTCCGGCATGGGTGATTGAGACGAACGGCATCGCCGCGGCCCGCTCGATGCCAAGGATTTCGCTCCCCCGGACCGGAGCACCAGGATATCCCTTGGCGGCGAGCACGACGCTCAGCGCGGTTTTTTCCGAGAGCCGCGCCGGCCGCTCGGGCAGCCGCTCCTCGACGCAGGCAAGCAGCAAACCAAGCAAGTCCTCGTCGAGACGCAGCAACATGGTTTGGGTTTCGGGGTCGCCGAATTGCACATTGTATTCGATGAGCTTTGGGCCATCCGCGCAAATCATCAGACCGGCAAATAGGACGCCTTTGAAGGGCGTACCCATCGCCGCCATTCCGAGAAGTGTGGGCGCGACGATCGTCCGCATGACGCGTTCGCGCATCCGCGCATCCATGATGGGCGCCGGCGAATAAGCGCCCATGCCGCCGGTATTGGGACCGCGCTCGCCCTCGCCCACCCGCTTGTGGTCCTTGGCGGACGCGAACTCCATTGCCCGCGCGCCATCGCATAGCGCGAAAAACGAAACCTCCTCGCCGTCGAGAAAATCCTCGACGAGAATCGTTTGGCCCGCCGCGCCGAACTCGCCCGAAAACATCCGGCCGATCGCGGCTTCCGCCTCCGCGATGCTCGCCGCCACGACGACGCCCTTGCCCGCCGCAAGCCCGTCGGCCTTAATGACTATCGGCGCGCCTTCCGCCGCGCACATAGTTTTTCGCCGGGGCGGCGCCGGCAAAGCAGGAATAAGCGGCGGTTGGGATTTTGAAGCGGGAGCAAAAATCCTTGGTAAAGGATTTGGAGCCTTCGAGCCGGGCCGCCGCCTTGCTTGGACCGAAGACCTTGATGCCCTCCGTCGTGAGATCGTCGACGATGCCCGCGACCAGCGGCGCCTCCGGGCCAACCACGACGAGTTCGACGCGGTTCGCCTTGCAAAAAGTAGCGACCGCCGAATGGTCCTTTATGTCGAGAGGCGCGGAATGGGCAAGCGCCGCAATACCGGGGTTGCCCGGCGCGGCATAGAGCGTTTCCAGCAACGGGCTCTTTGCGAGCGCAATGGCGATGGCATGCTCGCGCCCGCCGGAGCCAAGAAGAAGAACGTTCATGATCGATTCGTTTGAGGCAATCGCGTATTGGCGGGATGATACCAGAAGCCGCGCGAGTCGCTCGTCAAAAAGCGGGCCCGCTGGCCGTTGCGCCAGCGGGCCCGACTCGAGCCAGAGAGACTGCCTCGCTTTTAGAAGGGATAGTAGCGAAGGCTGGTGAAGAAAGTATTTTCGTCTCGATGCGGCGCGCCCGGGACATTTGGGAGGAGGGCCGTGGGCCCAATGCCTGGGAAGCCATATCTCTGGGTGAACGAATATTGCAAGCCGCCGGCGAGCCTGCCAAAGGGACCCTTGTAGATGTCGTCCCAGAAGCCGGCCGTGATTTGGCGGACCGATTGGGTGTTGCCGGTGCAGGCGAAGGTGCCGGTGCCGGTCCCGAAATCTTCGACACTGCAACCGGTGTTTACGAAAGCTGGATTGCCCCAGCCGAAAGGTTTGTGCGTGGCGGGGATCGAGGACCCGAACCTAGCACTCTGGATCTCTTCGCCGGCATAAGTGTAAAAGTCCAACCCCGGCATGGCGTGCCAAACCATTCCAGCGAGCAGGATGGTTTCATGGATCGGCGCGAGGCTGCCATCCGAGTTGAAGGTGACGTCGGGGAGCTGGGAGGCGCCATAGCGGCCGATACCCTGCCCGGTCATGCCGGAGAATCGCACTTCCAGCACCTTTGGAATTACCGGCACGAGGATCGAGCCGCCGGCGCCACCTCCGACAGTCTGTGCGTTGTGGTTTTGAATGGGAGCGCCGAATGGGTTCACGGTTCCAGCTCCAAACGGAAAGATGACTTTGTCGTTAAACTGGCGGAAAACACCGAAACCTTCCATATGGATGGTGCGGTCGCCAATCACCGGATCCCAGGCGGCCTTGGCAACGATATCCGGCATCTGATTGAGGGATAATGCGTTGCCGTTATTGAACAGCGAGCCGCCAACTATGCTGGATTGCGGGAACCCGGTGCCGGCGGCTCCGAGCGTGTTGACGATTGTCCCGCCAAACGGAAGCACAGGGGTAGTGCCGCCGAAACTCGTCGCTGGATTTTCGGCCGAAAGGGCGAACCACAAGGTGTGATCGAAATCTTTGGTGACCCGGATCTGCGGCTGACGTGACCAGACAAAGCCTGGGAGGTACTGGTCGTCGATGACCAGAGGCGTGGCTTCCGTCCGCGGCACGATGCCAATAGTATTCATTGTCACAAGGCTCCAGGCCTGACCGGCGAGGAGATGGGCGCCAAAGTCGTCTTGATCCACGGTCGCGTAGATCTGGCGCTGGCGCAAATTAAACGAATCGCTCTCGTTGGAATTGGCGGTCTGTGCGGCGCCGAGGAAATCAAACTCGCCGTAACCGGCCAAGTGCGTCGCGGGGTTCACGTCGCCCATTACGAGAACCGCGAAGCGGCTCCGGCGGGCGGAAAAGCGGAATTCGTCCGTATGGCTGCTGGGAACATTGGCGAAGGGAATGTTGCCAAAGGGCGTCGCGATATCGGCGCCGATGAAGTGGTCGCGGGTCACGCTTGCCAGCTCCAAAAAGCCTCCGGGGGTGATTGATATCCCGCCAAGGTAAAGAGTGGACGAGGGCGCGCCAACGTAAGAATACCCCCTGGAATGCGCCACTCTTTCGGCGAGCTCACTGCCAACTGGGGGCGGAAGGCCGATCCCGACGGGATAGGTATATGAACCAGGCGCCGGGCCTGGCTGTGCCGCCGCATGCTTCAGCTGGGCCTGTGTCTCCTTCTCCTTTCGGCCCTGCTCGGCGACGCGCTCCTCAAGCTGTTTCAGTCTCTGCTTGAGCAAGCGAATCTCGGCAGATGTATCGTCCGCCCGTGCCGCTCCGCCCTGGAAGGCCATGAGAGCGCCCAGCGCCAGTGCGGCGACGGCCGGCTTATGGCGCCGCTTGCCGCGAAATTTATCGTCTTTGATTTTCATTTTCATCACCCTCTCTCCCCAGCGAACTCGCTGCCGGTGAGGACGTCGGTAGCAAGCACAGATGACGCTTCGGCGTCAGTGATATGACAGTCTGATGAAAGCGATTCCTCCGGATACTTTGTAACTTACTGAAAATACAAATATTTTTTCAGATTTATAGGTTCCCGTGAAAGGGCCAAGCGGAACAGATTGTGGCAACCGGTGGCAAATTTATCACACCGAATTTCGGCCCTAACCGGAACTCCTTGGAATGTGATGGGCGCATTCCCGGAAAAGAAAACCCGGCGCTTTCGCGCCGGGCGGGAGGAAAACCAAAGGTTTGCCCGGTCAGGCTCCGAGCGGTTTAAAATCGCATAACCTTGCCCTACTCCAGCTTATCGATCCGCTGCGGACCATTGTCGCAAAGGGACGGCCTAGAACGCGCGCTGGATGCGCAAGCGGCCTTCATATTGGCTATTGTTGGGTTGGAATGAGGGCAAGCCCTTCGCTATGAGGGTCGAATTTGGAGCTAAACCAACGGGTCGCGTCTCGTTCAAATGCACATACATGAACTCGGCACCGATATCGAAGCCCCTGAGCGGGCTCCAAACGAGGTTTGTGCCGACCCGCCCTTCCTTGAGGTTCGACACGCCGACCGCGCCGCCGATCCCGTTGAGTGCGTTGCCAGGATAGTGCACTTCAAGATAAGAGCCAAAGATTGCCGAGCTCAAGATCGGGAGCCAATAATGCTTGTAGGCGCCGGTAATGTCCCAGCCCCATTGCTGTTCACACGTTTGGCTGCCAGTGAAAACGCAGTCAGAATTGATCTGCGGATTCCAGCCTTCGCCGTAATCGAGAGGGGTACCACCCGAGCCGGGAAACCGGTTTTGACTGACCGACCCGTAGCTGAAGGCATAGTTATTGCCCGCGATATAGCTAAAGGCACCTTTTTCGTAAGCGGCCTGCAACCAAAACTTATCGCCAGGCGAAAGATAGTCGGCATTCAACTGAACGCCGCCCTGGACCGCAAAACCGTAGGAATTGCTGGTCAAGGCCGGGAAGGCATAGCCGGTTGGCGGCGTGGCAAGGGCGGGAGCCGCGAAGAGGCTGGTGTCTAGCTGATGGGCGGCCGCCGAAACTTGCGCCGCACCCCACGGCTGGTCGAGGCGAAGATTGCCGACGATCTCTGGTACGCGCGAGCCCCCCGGCTGGGCTTGGAAAGAGGTCCCCGAAATGCCCCCGATCGTGATCGGTGCCGCCGTCGTGCTTGCAATCGTGCTGCCGATGGCGGCGCGCCGGTCCGCCTGATCCTCAAACGAAAGAGTCGCGGAGAACCCGTCACCGAAGGTCGCCGTATAGGCCAATAATACAACATTCGCGTTGGAGCCGCGCAAAAAATGGTAATTGTAGGCATCGGCATAGAAATCGAACATCGATTGTGCCCGCCCGGCGGTGAGGCCAGCGAATTGAATAAACGCCTTGTTGAGAATCGTCGTGTCGCGCGGCGCGCTCGTGCCAGCGGTGGTATTGAACGTATTTGGTATTTGCCCAAGACTGCCGAGAGCGGCGCTGCCATTCGACCCAAAAAATGAATCAACGCGAATGAACGTCCGCAAGGTGCCCCAGGGCGATTGGGTCCTGGAGTCGAGTTCGACCCGGCCCAGGGCGGCGAAGTCAGTCGCGTCGCGCGAGCGGGCATTGGAATACTGGCTAAAGGACGGTACGAAACCGGTTTTGGGAACCGGCGTACCAGTACCGTAAAAGAGCGGGCCGACAATAGTGAAAGTTGGATCGAAGCTGCGCAGCTCGGCCAACGCCAGGCCGCCAACCCGCAAACAGGTTTCGGTGCCCGGAATATAAAAGAAGCCTGCGCCATAGGCGTCGCAAATACGGACATATTCAATCGGCGCCGCCTGGCGCGCCGGCAGATCGGCGGCGCGTGCGCCTGCAACAGGGACCACTCCGGCCAAAGCCGCCGCCGAACCTAGAAGAAACCTTTTGATCTGTTTCATTTCAAATCACCCAAGACCGAGCCAACCCCCCGCCAGCTACAGAGCTCCAGCTGGCTGCTCTAGCTTAGCAAGTCAAATGCCACCTTTCTCCGGCTCCTGCGCACTGTAGCCACACCCTCCCGCCCGGCTTGCCGCCGGCGGAAGCGTTCTGGGCCCACGTCAGATCGCACGAAGTCCTGCTCATCAACTTTCCTAGTGTATATTGTGCGGCGGCGGATGCCAATGGATGCATTCCAAAACCGCAACTTAGATTTCAACAGAACCTTAGTTATGACGCCAAATAAACACAATGGGGTTTAGAAGATCATGCGCTTTCCCGATGAGGTGTGGCTTTGCCGCAACGCACGGCAGGTGCATCCTTGTGCCAATCCGGGCAGCGCGCCGCCATGCCACCAGGGCGTGTGGGGCCTTGCTATCGCGCCAGTGCTCGGGCATACCTCGGCGAGCAGAGGAAAACGCATCCAGAATGGGCCGTTTTCCGCATGCATGGAGACGTGGCCGAGAGGCTGAAGGCGGCGGTTTGCTAAACCGTTATAGGGTGTTTAAGCCCTATCGAGGGTTCGAATCCCTCCGTCTCCGCCAGCCACTCACAACACAATTCTTCGCGGTCCCGAAAACACGCCGCCACTTATGTCCGAGCGTGCAAGTCATGTGCCCCTTGTCGCAGCAATTTAGACCTCGAAAGAGCAGTCTGGTTGGTTTGCAGTATGCTCATGCAGCAGGCTTATATTATTCGGCGCGCCGGTTCGCCTGCCAAGGGTTGGACCAAGGACAATGGACTATTCATTGCGGTCGCGCCATGGGCGGCACTTTACTCTGAAGCAACGAGCCCCGTGGCCCGTCGGCGCGGCCGAGGTGTTTGATTGGCCGCCCGGCGGCGGGCACGGAAAGCGAACACGGCGATCCGGAATCCGGGACTACGAAAATTCGAAAAGCGATGCGATTTGTATAAAATTGAGGCTCGCGCAAAGTCGCTGTCAATTCGAACGGAATACCATGATCGCGGAAATAATTGGGGTCGCGACACGCAAGGGCACTCTGCTGGCGTTGATCCATGCTTTGGCGTGGCTCGTATTTTCCGCCGCACTCCTCGCCGTGCGGCCAGCGTTGGCGCAAGATGCACCAAAAAAACCAATCGCCACGTTTACAGCGCCGCTGCCCCCACCGCGTCCAGCCGAGGTGCGAAAATCAATTGAATCGCCTCGGGCTCCGGAAATTCCCACCGCCCCAACCGACACCTCAGAGCCGCAGCCAAACCCGCCGCCGCAGTCGCCGCCGCGAATTTTGCCGCCGGCACCCCGTGCGCGGATGCACGCGTGTGGATTGGAATGGCAAAAGATGAAGGAGACGGGGGCTGCGGCGGACAAACTTTGGTTCGATTTCGCCCGGATCTGTCTGACGAAATGACCTTCCATTGCGTCCGGTGGACGCCAACGGACGCTAGCGCGGACACAAGATACCTTTGCTCCCGCGGGGTTTGTCTCAGCAACCTGCCGTGAGCCAATCGCCGCCACATCCGTCGCGAAGATTTGGCCACGCTTGCCGAGAAACCATTAGCTCCCATCCGGCCGGATGAAACCTCTTGTAAGAGCAAGAGGGGACAACCGGCAACGCAATAAAATTCTCGCGCGCAACTAGGCGCAAGTGAGCAGCAGCCGGCCGTCTCCATTCTTCTTGTGAAGCCGTCAATCGGTCTCCGGGGGGCCCGGCGGTGGCGGGGGCGGGGGTCTGCGGGCGGCCGGTTTGCGCACCACCTTCTTGGCGGTGGCCTTCCTTGCCGCACCCTTCCTGACCATCTTTTTCGCCGCCGACTTCTTGACGGATCCCTTCTTGGCCGCGGCCTTTTTTACCGGCCGTTTCTTGGCCATTGCCTTGCGCGCGGTTTTTTTGACGGCGCCCTTTTTTCCCGTGGCCTTCTTCGCGGCGCTCTTCTTCGCGGCGCTCTTCTTCGCCACGGCTTTCCTTGCTGGCTTTTTGGTGGTTGCCTTCACCATGTTCAAAATTCCTCTGCTGTTTTTAGCCGGCTGATTTGATGTTCCGGCTAGAGGCTCGCACAGCGTACCGTTGTTAATCAGCTGTGCAAGAGGGGTTGCTTCGTAACCAACGCAAAGGAGCGCGAATAACGCGCCGTTCGCGGGTCCAAAGTTGCTTTCGGGCGCGCTCATTTCGATGAAGTTGCCCCCAAATGATCAGCTACAATCATTGCGCACGAAGCGCTGTTCGCGAGCGCATCATGGATACCAACAAGATGCAATCAAGCGCGCCGCACGCGCGCGACCTAACTCTTGTCAGTTACGTTCGCTGATTCAAAAACCTATGATATTTAAAGGCTCTATTCTGTCTCTTGATGCCTCCAAATCCGCCGGCATCGAGGCCTCTCATCAACTGCTTCCGCAATTATTCGCGATGCTTTCGCAACGCACGATTGCGACCGGAAGAAGCGGTTTGGAAGAATCGATTCAAGCCGCGGCAAGCAATCTTCGCGCAAATCGCGCGGCGCTATTTGAACGCGTGGATCAGACGAAAAAAATTTTTGTTGGATGAAAAAAAATACGCCACGTAATGGCATTGCCGTCACTCTAAACGGCGCACATCGCGCGAATCACCCGAATCAATTGGTGATTCGCGATCGCATTTCAGAGTCCAAGTTTCGCTTTCAAAAGCTCATTGACGGTTCGCGGATTGGCTTTGCCGCCAGTGCTTTTCATGACCTGACCGGCAAACCAGCCGAGCATCGAGGGCTTGTTCCGCGCCTGCGCAGCCTTGTCCGGATTCGCGGCGATGATCGCATCGACCGAGGCTGCGATCGCGCGCGCGTCGGTGACTTGCGTCATGCCACGGGTCTCGACTATGGCGCGCGGATCGCCATCCTTGTCCTCGGCAATGATGATCGCCAGCACATCCTTGGCGATCTTGCCTGAGATCGTGCCCTCGCTAATGAGATCGACGATTCCGGCGATCTGCCCAGGCTTAATGTGCGTCTGCGCGACGGACAGGCCGACCGAATTGGCGTAGGCCGCGACATCGCCGGTCATCCAATTGGCGACGAGCTTGACATCGCGGAGTCCGCCACCGTGCTTGACCGCGGCTTCGTAATAGTCCGCGTTGTCCTTGTCGGCGGCGAGGACGCCCGCATCATAGGGCGGTAAACCGTAATCCTCGATGAAACGAGCCTTTTTCGCATCGGGGAGCTCGGGCAGACCGGCCGCCAGGGCGTCGACATAGGCCTGGTCGAATTCGAGCGGCAAAAGATCGGGGTCGGGAAAATAGCGGTAGTCGTGCGCTTCTTCTTTGGACCGCATCGAACGGGTTTCGCCGCGCGCGGGGTCGAATAGCCGGGTTTCCTGGTCGATCTTGCCGCCATCCTCGATAATTCCGATCTGGCGGCGTGCCTCTGCCTCGATCGCCTGACCGATGAAGCGGATCGAATTGACGTTCTTGATTTCGCAACGGGTGCCGAGCGGCTCGCCGGGTCGGCGCACCGACACATTGACGTCCGCACGCAGCGATCCCTCTTCCATGTTCCCGTCGCAAGTGCCGAGATAGCGCAGGATCGTGCGCAGCTTCGTTACATAGGCCTTGGCCTCGCCGGCGGAACGCAAGTCCGGCTTCGACACGATCTCCATGAGGGCGACGCCCGACCGGTTAAGATCGACAAAAGACTCCGCCGGCGACTGATCGTGCAGCGATTTGCCGGCGTCCTGCTCGAGATGCAGCCGCTCGATCCCGACCTCGATTTGCTCGGTTGGCGAGAGATCGACGGCGACAGTGCCCTCGCCTACGATCGGGCTCTTATACTGCGAGATCTGATAGCCCTGCGGTAGATCGGGATAAAAATAATTCTTGCGGTCGAAGACCGAGCGCAGGTTGATCTTGGCCTTGAGGCCGAGTCCAGTGCGCACCGCCTGCGCAACGCATTCCTCGTTAATGACCGGAAGCATGCCGGGCATCGCGGCATCGACGAGCGAGACATTGCTATTTGGCGCATTGCCGAACCCGGTCGAGGCGCCGGAGAAAAGCTTCGACTTCGAGGTGACCTGGGCATGGACTTCCATCCCGATCACGACCTCGAAATCGCCGGTCGCGCCTGCAATGAATTTTCCAGACTTTTCGTGGGATTTCATCGCGTCGCCTCGCCTTGCTTCCAGCTAGCTCCATTGCGCATCATATCGGGGTGCGCCGCCGAAGCGAAGCTTCGCCGACGACTGGTCTGCCCGGACCCGTCGCAACGCCGTCTCTAATATAATAAAGCAGGAAGGCGGTGTTCCCCTGGGCTAAGCATACCGCCACGCCGGTTTGCGCCCCGATCCGGACCTAATAGGCGCCCGGCTGGAAGCAACCACGCGGGGCACTCAGTTTGCCACCACCGCAGGTGCGCGAGAGCGCCGCCACGGAACCGTAGCGGCGCTCAAAGCTGCCAATTGAGTTTGGCCGGGCCTCAGGGCCGGGCCTTTCGCCTGACAGCGTTACTCAGTATTTGGCGACCACTGGCGTGGACGGCCAGGCGAATTTATAGGTCAGGCCAATTCGGCCGGTCTGCATGGTCTCTCTCGAAGAATGGTTGGGAATAGCGAAGGGAATGATCGTATTAACGACCGACGGGAAGCCTGAAGTGGTGAAGCCTCGCGTGCCCCAATCGTAATAACGGTACTCGGCCCGCGCCGTCCAATTGCCGTAGAAATTATATTCGATGCCGCCGCCGACATCAAACCCGTAGCGGTTGACGGAGAAGAAGTCGATCACGTTTGGCGCGAGGCCCGTTAGTTGTATTTGGTTGCGGATGTCGGCATAGGCAAAGCCGCCAATCGCATAGACGAGCACACGGTTGAAGGCGAAGCCGATGCGGCCGTCGGCCGATCCGAATTGGCGGATCGAGGTATTCAGATAATTAAGAGGGGGATCCGAGGCGTTTCCGGTAATGCCTGCGAAACTGTATTCGAGCTGCGCCCCAACGACGAGTGGGCTCGCAAACTGATAATTGAAGCCGACGTGAACGCCGCCGAAAACGCCCGAACTCCCGTAACTAGCGGAAGACGTAAATGCTGGGAACACTGGCGCGGCGCCGTTGACGTTGACCGAGGTCCGGCCTGCCCCGCCGCCGAGCTGCACGCCAAGTTCGAAGCCGGTCCAAGTAAAGACTGGCGGAGGCGGAGGCGGGGGCGGTGCCACGCCAAGATCCGCCGCGAAGGCAGTTGTTCCGGTAACTAGAACGCCAGCCGCCGCGCCGGCCAAACACCGCAAGAAATCTCGCTTCATGGAATCGCTCCCCTCTATCGTTTCACCGTTAGCCGTCGTTGTCGGCATTGACTCTTACCACCAACGCAAAACCTAACAAGCGTACTGGAGCCACAATGGTCCGTTAATCGCCAAACTCGGTTGCAATTTCGTGGCGTGTTGCATTTTTGCTGCACCTCGGACAGCGGTTTTCTCATGCGACCCCCAGCGGCCTTGGAATATCGCGAGTCCCCCGGCACAGAAGGGCATTGCCCGGCGGGAGACTGTCTCTTCTAAGATCCAGAAGCGCTCCCCTTGTAAGGCGCTCCTTATGATAAGAGACTATCAATAAGCCATGAGCTGCGAAGCGGCGGCGCCGGCAGTGAATTGTCGTTGGCAGTGCTTCAGGAATTTTTTTCCCGTCTGCGCCGGACCGGCGATGCCGCAAGAATTCCGGGCGGGCTACTTAACTCGTCCTTTTCGCAATGCCACTCGCTGCGCGCACGGCAACGGCGGGATAAAAAATGCGGGATGGGATGTCCAAAGCTTTCGTTTTTCCAGGGCAAGGTTCGCAAGCGCCCGGCATGGGCAAGGCCTTGGCGGAGGCTTTCCCGCAGGCCCGCGCGGTTCTGGCCGAGGTCGATGAAGCCTTAGGGCAAAATCTGTCCATGCTCATGTTCGAGGGCCCGCTCACCGAACTCACCTTGACCGCGAATGCGCAACCAGCCTTGCTTGCGGTGAGCCTCGCCGCCATCCGCGTGCTCGAAGCGGAGGCCGGCCTCAATCTTGCGCGGGACGCCAGCTTTGTCGCGGGCCATTCGCTCGGCGAATATTCGGCGCTCGCCGCGGCGGGCTCTTTAGAAGTGGGAGCCGCCGCGAAATTGCTGCGCGTGCGCGGTCTCGCAATGCAAGGTGCGGTGCCGGTTGGCGCCGGTGCAATGGCGGCGCTGCTTGGGCTCGATTACGACGCGGCCCGCGCAATCGCCAAGCAAGCGGCCGATGAGACGGGCAATGGCGCGGTCTGCGAGGTCGCCAACGACAATGGCGGTGGCCAAATTGTGGTGTCCGGGTCGTGCGCCGCGGTACATCGGGCGATCGAAATCGCCAAAGGGTACGGCGCGCGCCGTTCGGTTCTGTTACCAGTATCGGCGCCGTTTCATTGCACCTTGATGCAACCCGCCGCCGAGGCCATGGCGGCGGCGCTTGCTACGGCCGCCATCAAGCCGCCCTGCGTTGCGCTTGTCTCGAATGTTCTGGCGGCGCCGGTCACCGAGCCAGAAGAGATCCGCAAGCTCCTTGTCGCCCAGGTGACCGGCGTGGTGCGCTGGCGCGAAAGCATCGCCTTTATGGCGAGCCGCGGAATTTCGCTTTTCGTCGAATGCGGCGCCGGACAAGTCTTGGCAGGACTTGTTAAAAGGATTACCGGCGCGGCACGCGGCGTTTCAGTTGGCATTCCGGCCGACATCGAGCTTTACCGGGCCATGGTTTAAACCCTGGCGGCGGGCACCGGAGTTTTATGGTTCATGTTCGATCTTAGTGGCAAGACGGCCCTCGTCACGGGCGCGAGTGGCGGCCTCGGCGGCGCCATCGCGCGGGCCTTGCATGAGCGGGGCGCTGCCGTCGCCCTTTCGGGCACCCGTTTTGATGCGCTCGCCGCGCTCGCCGCCGAACTTGTCACCAATGTTCATGTCTTGCCGTGCGATCTTGCCAGTCAAGCCGCGACAGAAGCGCTGGTTCCCGCCGCCGAAGCCGCCATGGGGAGCATCGACATCCTTGTCAACAACGCCGGCGTGACCAGGGACAATCTCTTCATGCGCATGAAGGACGAGGAATGGGACAGCGTTCTCGGCGTCAATCTGACCGCCGCCTTTCGTCTCTCACGCGCCTGCCTCAAGGGGATGCTGCGCAGGCGTTTTGGGCGCATGATCGGGATCACCTCGATCGTTGGAGTGACCGGCAATGCGGGCCAGGGCAATTATGCGGCCGCGAAAGCCGGAATGATCGGCATGTATAAGAGTCTTGCCGCCGAAGTGGCGAGCCGCAACGTGACCGTCAATTGCATTGCGCCAGGGTTTATAGAGAGTCCGATGACCGACGCCTTGAACGAGAAACAGAAGGCGGCGATCCTCACCGCGGTGCCGATGGGCCGGCTCGGAACCGGCGCCGACGTCGCCGCCGCGGTTGTTTATCTGGCAAGTCCGGGAGCCTCCTATGTCACCGGCCAGACGCTCCATGTAAATGGCGGAATGGCTATGATTTAAATAGGATATGAGGCTTTTCGCTTGTATCTTGCGGGCTCTCGCCAACCGCCTTGAAGTATGTTACCAACCGATTCAAGCGATTAGGGAGGCAGTTCGCGTGTGCCCGCATCGCGCGGGTGCCTGCCGTTGGCGACGAATTGGAAACAAAAAATGACGACGAGGAACAAACAACCATGAGCGATGTTGCCGAGCGCGTGAAAAAGATTGTAGTGGAGCACCTCGGTGTCGATGCCGACAAAGTCATAGACAGCGCCAATTTCATGGAAGACCTCGGCGCCGATTCTCTCGACACGGTCGAACTCGTCATGGCGTTCGAAGAGGAATTTGGCGTCGAGATTCCGGATGATGCCGCCGAAACCATCGTGACGGTCGGCGACGCGATCAAGTTTCTTGAGAAAGCGTCCGCTGCTTGATTTACTTCAAGCTAGCACGGCCAAGCACTTAATGTGGCTTAGCAGGAACGGACGCTCCCAAGCGGCGGCGAAACCACGCAAAACTCTCAACGTTTCTGCGGCGGACGCCGACGCTGCGGGCCAGTCCTCCAATGTACGCCGGTGAGATGGCGGGCGGCAACGCCGGCAAGAACAGCCGCAAGGTCGTTTAGATGCGCAGGGTAGTTGTCACGGGTCTCGGCATGGTTTCGCCGCTTGGTTGCGGAGTTCGAGCCAAGCTGGAGCCGTTTGCTGCAGGGTCAAAGCGGGGCCCGCCACATCGAAGGGTTCGACGTCTCCGATCTGCCCTGCAAGATCGCGATGCCAGTGCCGCGCGGCGGCGGCAGCGATGGAAGCTTCAACCCCGACCAATGGATGGAGCCGAAAGAGCAGCGCAAAATCGATGACTTCATCCTTTATGCTGTCGCGGCGGCAGCGCAAGCGCTTGCCGACGCGGGCTGGAAGCCGTCCACCTATGAACAACAGATCACGACCGGCGTTCTTATTGGAGCCGGAATCGGTGGCCTCGGCGGCATTGCGGAAACCGCGATCGTCTTAAAGGAAAAAGGCCCGCGCCGCGTTTCGCCTTTCTTCATTCCCGGCCGTTTGATCAATCTGGCGGGTGGCTATGTCTCGATCGCGCATGGTCTCAAAGGGCCGAACCATGCCGTTGTCACCGCTTGCTCGTCGGGAACCCATGCGATTGGCGACGCGGCGCGCCTGGTTGCTTTGGAAGATGCCGAGGTCATGGTCGCGGGGGGCGCCGAATCGGCGATCAATCGCATCGGCATCGCCGGATTTGCTGCCTGCCGGGCGCTATCCACGCATTTCAACGACCGGCCGAAGCAAGCATCGCGGCCCTACGACAAGGACCGCGACGGTTTTGTCATGGGCGAGGGTGCTGGCTGCGTCGTCCTCGAATCCTATGAACACGCCAAAGCGCGCGGCGCCAAAATTTATGCCGAACTCGTTGGTTACGGCATGTCGGGGGACGCCTACCACGTCACCGCGCCCCAGGAGAGCGGCGATGGCGCCTACCGGGCCATGGCGGCGGCGCTCAAGCGCGCCGGGATTTCGCCGGGCGACATCGACTATATCAATGCGCACGGAACATCGACGCCGCTCGGCGACGAAATCGAGATTCGGGCGGTCGAGCGGATGGCCGGCAATAGCGGCCGGTCTCTTTCCATGTCCTCGACGAAATCGGCGATCGGGCATCTTCTCGGCGCGGCGGGTGCTGTCGAAGCGATCTTTTCGATTTTGGCGATCAGGGATCAAATCGTGCCACCGACGCTCAACCTCGATAATGTGTCGGTAGCAACTGAGATCGATCTCGTGCCGCACAAGGCGCGCAAGCGCGAGGTGGAGTTCGTTTTGTCGAATTCGTTCGGATTTGGCGGCACCAACGCCTGCTTGGTTTTCAAGCGTCCAGAATGACTGCGCCGGGTCAAGGCACGGCATCGCGGCAATATTGGAAATTCCAGCTCTTGAACCCGATTTCGCCATATTTTCCGGGCGGGATACGTAACATTCGCCCGTTCGCGGTCAGTGCGTAGCAGCAAACCGTTATAGCGGCAACCGTGGGAAACGGCCCAAGGCATTCTCGCGTTTTCCCATCCTCAAAGGCTCTCGTGGCAAAGTGGTGGGCTGAATTGATGGACGACAACCCCTCAAAACCGGACGGAAACGAGGCTCCGGACCGGCCGGATCAGACTCTTCGGGGCAAGTCCGATCTGGGTGGCCGGTTCGCCGGCCAAAGAGTAACGCCGCAAAGCCCCAACGAGGCATTGCAGCCTGCCGCCGCGCCCCCGCCGCCACCTCCAATCCCCCCGAGCCGCAGGCGGCCCACGCTGTCCGCGTTCAGCGGATTCCTCACGTTTTTGTTGGTCGCGGCGATCGCCTCCATGTCCGGGCTCGTCTGGAGCCGCCACCGGATAGAAGAACCGGGTCCGCTCGCCGCCGACAAAATCCTCTACATCGCACCCGGCACCGAGGGTCCCGGCATTATTGCCGAACTTGATCGCGAGGGGGTCATCGATAGTCCATTCATGCTCAATGTCGCGCTCTTGCTCGAAGGCAATCGCACGAAGCTGAAGGCAGGTGAATATCTCTTTAAACAGAACGCCAGTTTGCGCGACGTGATCGACACGTTGATCAGCGGCAAGCAAGTGCTGCACGCCATTACAATACCCGAAGGACTGACAAGCGAGCAGATCGTCGAACGGCTCCGGAGCAACGATATCCTGCTTGGCGACATCATGGACATGCCAACGGAAGGGAGTCTGCTGCCGGAGACCTACAAGGTCGCCCGGGGAGCCACCCGAGTAGATGTCATTAAGAAAATGCAGGACGCTCAAAAGCGTGCCGTCGATCAAATTTGGTCGCGCCGGGCGAGCGGGCTTTTCTTGCATTCGCCCTACGAGCTCATCACCTTGGCCTCGATCGTCGAAAAGGAAACAGGCAAGGCTGACGAGAGGCCGCGCGTCGCCAGCGTTTTCCTGAATCGTCTAAGAAACAGGATGAGGCTGCAATCCGACCCGACAATTGTGTATGGCTTGGCCGGAGGCAAAGGCTCGCTGGGCAAAGGGATCACCCGCGCCGAACTCGAAAAGCCTACTCCCTACAACACCTATTTGAACGACGGCTTGCCGCCGGGACCGATCGCCAATCCCGGCCGCGCCGCACTTGAAGCGGCGGCAAACCCGTCGCGTACTCAAGATCTATATTTCGTCGCGGATGGCACTGGCGGCCATGTTTTTTCCGAAACGCTCGATCAGCATAGCCGCAATGTGCAACGTTGGCGCCAAATCGAAAAGGACGCGAAAGACAAACAGGAGCAATTACCGCCTGAAGAGGACAAAACCGCGCCGGAAACGGCCCCGGCGCCAAGTCAGCCCGGCGCCGGTCGGAAGAGCGACAACGGAGGGCCGCCGTCCGTCTACGGATCGCTGCCAGCGTCGCTCCATGCCCAGCGAAGTGCGGCCCCAGCATCGCCCTCGCTTTCCTATGCGGGTGCGGTGTCGGCGATTGCGGGCGCGATGCGGTTTCCACCTCCCAAGACCGTCGCAGCGAAAACTACGGCTAATACAAATATAAGTGCCTTCACTTTTGGGCCGGGCCTCGACGAACTCGGTATTTCGGTGGGCGGCGTCCGCGATCCTGCCGGCGCGACGCTCGACGGTCCGATAACTCAAGACGAAACGGCGAAAGCGACTGGCCAGCAGAACACCGATTTTCCTAGCCCGGCCGGCCGCCGGGCCGACCAGGAGGCAAGAGCAGCAGGCCTTGACCTCCGTCGGGGCACCGGCGATTTACCGGAGGAATCCGGCGCGTCGAGATTGTCCGCCCCGCCGCAGTCGCAAAACGACGGACAGCCCGCACATGCGCGGGCATTCGATGTCTCCGAGGGAACTCCTCTCGATCCTCTCAAGAATAAGACCTACGACCTGAATTACGCCAAAACCGTGCCTTCAATTCAATAGTCTGAGATTGCTTTCGGAACCCTAGCCGGCGCAAGAGATCTTTCAGCAAAAGCAGCTTGCGGAGAAATTCGGTTAGGGCGCCAAAAACAAGCGTGCCCGGACTGTCATGGTAATTCCCGTATCGAAACGTTCACATCGCCTATCATTGCAATGAATCCTGCGCACGCGCCGCAGGCCTTTGTTAAGTCCCGCAGCGAACTCCCCGCTTAGGCCGCGAGGGCCGCCGCGGGCGGCTTGAGCGCAAACCCGAGGCTTGCGGCAATCGCCGGGTGGGTCACATGGCCGCGATGCACGTTGAGGCCGCCGCGCAGGCCGGGGTTGCTGGCAATCGCGCCGAGCCCGCCAGCGGCAAGGGCAAGGCCATACGGAAGCGCCGCATTGTTCAGCGCGTGAACTCGATGTGAACGGAACCGCGCCGGGCATATTCGCCACGCAATAATGGACCACCCCGCCTTTGATGAAGGTCGGGGCGGCATGCGTCGTCGCATGTGAGCTTTCAAAACAGCCGCCCTGATCAATCGCGATATCGACAAGAACGGCGCCTTGCTTCATACGGCTCAACATTTGCTCAGCAATGAGCTTCGGCGCGGTGGCGCCCGGAATCAGCACCGCGCCGATCACTACATCGGCGGATAAAACCGCATCCTCGATCGCTGCCGTCGAGGCAAACCTTGTCTTGGCGCGCCCCTGGAACAATTCGTCGAGCTGGCGCAGGCGCGGGAGCGCGCGATCGAGGATCGTCACGTCGGCGCCGAGACCCGCCGCCATCCGTGCCGCCTGGGTTCCTGCAACGCCGCCGCCAAGCACAACGACCCGCGCCGGCAGAACCCCTGGAACGCCGCCAAGCAAGATGCCGCGGCCGCCGTTCTGGCGGCGCAGAGCTACGCCCGCCGCCTCGATCGCGAGCCGGCCCGCGACTTGGCTCATCGGCGCGAGAAGCGGCAGGCCTCGGCCGTCCGGCCCGGTTACGGTTTCATAGGCGATGGCGGTGCAGCCGGAAGCCAACAAACCTTTTGTCTGCGTGCGATCGGCGGCAAGATGCAAAAATGCGAAAACGATCTGGTTTTCGTGCAGCTTCGTCCATTCGCTCTCTTGCGGCTCTTTCACCTTTACGATCATTTCGGATTTGGCATAAATTTCGGCGGCGGTGCCCGCTATGGTGGCGCCGGCCGCTAAATAGACCTGATCCGTGGCATTGATTCCCGCGCCCGCGCCGGTTTCGACGCTCAGCTCGTGCCCCGCAGCGGTGAATTCGCGGACCGACTCTGGCGTCAACCCGACCCGGTATTCGTGCTCCTTTATTTCCTTCGGCACGCCGATTCGCATTTGCGTGGCTCCAGATCAAAACGCCCCATATGCTCAATTGCCTTGGATGTGGTACGATTCATCTTGGAAAACAATCTGCCGATAGCGCGCACTTCGAAGCGGCCGGGCCAAGAACCAGCGGGCGCAAGCCGATAGGACAAAGGTTAGTCACGCTCCTGTCATCAATGACACCGAAATTCCAGCGGCGGATAGGTCAAGGAGGGGATGTTGAGTTCGCAAGCGGAAGGACGACGCAAGCTGACCGTTGTCAAACGCGGAGCGGAGCTAAAACGCGGCATGAAAAGCAATCCGGCCGCGGCGAACGATCTTGCGGCGTCAGTGGTGGTGGGCGAAGACGGGAGCGATCGTGCCGCTGTTTCGCTTGAATTCGCCGCGCAGGTCGACACGGCCCAAGGGGCATCGGCGCCGGCCGCCTCGATTCCGCCCATGGTTGATCACAACGAATCCGCCGCGCCGCCGCGCGGGGTGGCGCCGTCGCCGCAGCGCTTCATCAACCGCGAATTGTCCTGGCTCGAATTCAACCGGCGGGTTTTGCTCGAGGCCTCGAACCGCAATCATCCGTTGCTCGAACAATTGCGGTTCCTGTCGATTTCCGCCGACAATCTCGACGAATTCTTCATGGTGCGGGTTGCCGGCCTTCGCGGCCAGATGCGCGCCGGAATCGCAGCGCCGTCCGAGGACGGGCTTTCGCCGCCCGAACAGCTTGGCAAGATCCGCGATCGCGTAAACCTTTTGGCGGCGGAACAGCAACGCCGCTGGCGCGAGCTACGCAAGGAGCTGCAAAGCGCGGGAATAACGATCGTCGATCCGCCGGATCTCAACAAGGCTGAAACGGAATGGCTGCGCCAGCATTTCCTGACCCATGTTTTTCCGGTCCTGACGCCGCTTGCCGTCGATCCGGCGCATCCGTTTCCATTCATCCCCAATTTCGGCTTTACGATCGCCCTCGAATTGCTCGGGCCAAGCGACCACAAGAACCGCACGGCCTTGATTCGCCTTCCCGCTAAAATCGAACGGTTCATCCGCCTTCCCGATGAGCCGGGCGAGAAGGGCCTGCGCTTTGTCGCGCTTGAGGCCGCGATCGGCATGTTCACGCAAAGCCTGTTTCCCGGCTATCACGTGCGTGGTCACGGGCTCTTCAGGGTCATTCGCGACAGCGATCTCGAGGTCGAGGAGGAGGCCGAAGATCTGGTGTTATTGTTCGAGAGCGCGCTGAAGCGGCGCCGCCGGGGTTCGGTCATCCGGCTCGAATTCGACAGCACCATGCCCGAGGAACTGCGCGGATTTGTCGCCGAGGAACTCGATGTCGCGGGAGACGAGATTTTTATCCTAGACGGGATGCTGGCCTTAAACGAGCTTTCCGAACTTGTCGGTCTCGACCGGCCGGACCTCAAGTTCAAGCCGTACAACCCGCGCTTTCCGGAACGCGTCCGCGACAATGGCGGCGACTGTTTCCTCGCGATCAAACAAAAGGATCTCGTCGTCCACCACCCTTATGAATCCTTTGACGTGGTGGTCCAGTTTCTCAATCAGGCGGCGGCCGATCCCAATGTCGTCGCGATCAAGCAGACACTCTATCGCACCTCTTCCGACAGTCCGATCGTACGCGCCCTGATCGAGGCCGCGGAAGCCGGCAAGTCGGTGACCGCTCTCGTCGAACTCAAGGCGCGCTTCGACGAGGCCGCCAACATTCGCTGGGCGCGCGATCTCGAACGCGCCGGCGCGCAAGTGGTGTTCGGCTTCATCGAATTAAAGACGCACGCCAAATTGTCGATGGTCGTGCGCCGCGAAGCTGGCTCCCTTATCACTTATTGCCACGTTGGCACCGGCAATTATCATTCGGTGACGGCGAAGATCTATACCGACATTTCGTTCTTTACCGCCGATCCGGTGATCGGGCGCGATGTCTCGCGGATCTTTAATTATATCACCGGCTATGCCGAGCCCGCCGGGCTCGAACGAATGGCGGTCTCGCCGATTTCGCTCAAGCAGCGGCTTCTCGAACATATTGGGCAGGAGATCGCCTTCGCCAAAGCGGGCAAGCCCGCCGCAATCTGGGCAAAGTGCAATGCCCTCGTCGATCCCGAGATCATCGATGCCTTCTATGCGGCGAGCAATGCGGGGGTAAACATCGACCTCGTCGTGCGCGGGATTTGCTGCCTCCGGCCGGGCGTCGAAGGGTTGTCCGAAAACATAAGGGTTAAATCGATCATCGGCCGATTCCTCGAACATGCCCGGGTGTATTGTTTTGGTGGCGGCCACGCGCTGCCGCATCCCAAGGCGCATGTCTATATTTCGTCGGCCGACTTGATGCAGCGCAATCTCGACCGGAGAGTCGAGGCTTTGCTGCCTATTCTCAATCCGACCGTGCATGAACAGGTCCTCGATCAGATCATGGTCGCCAATCTGATCGATAATCAGCAGAGCTACCGGGTCTTGCCGGACGGTTCGAGCGCGCGCATAAAAGCGCCCGCGCACGACGAGCCGTTCAATGCGCATTCCTATTTCATGACCAACCCCAGTCTGTCCGGCCGTGGAAAATCCCTCAAACATTCGAGTCCAAAAACCCTCCTTAAACGGCTGGAGGGCCGTTGAGGGCTTGATGTCCACAAATCGCCAAGAGACCGTACCGCCTGCCAGGGCCAAGCAGCCCCTCGCGATCATCGACATCGGGTCGAACTCGGTGCGTCTCGTCGTCTACGAATGTTTGAGCCGGTCGCCCCGCCCGATTTTCAATGAGAAATCGCTCTGCGCACTCGGCAAGGGTGTGGCAACCACCGGGCGTCTACCTAAAGCCGGCGTCGAAAAGGCGCTCGCGGCCCTGCGCCGCTTCCGGGTCTTGCGCGAGATCATGGGTGTGCCGGTCCTGCATGTTATAGCAACCGCTGCCGCTCGCGATGCGTCGAACGGCGCCGGATTCCTGGCCGCCGCAAGAGAGGCAATCGGTGCCCCGGTGACGCTTTTGCCGGGCGGCCGGGAGGCCGAGCTTTCAGCCCTGGGGGTCATCTCGGGCATCATTCGCCCGGATGGCGTCGTGGGCGATCTCGGCGGCGGCTCGCTCGAATTGACCGACGTGAAAGGCACCCACGCGGGCAAGGGCACGAGCCTGCCGCTTGGCGGGCTCACGCTGATGGACGCATCGAGACGCTCGCCGCGCGCGGCGGTCAAGATTGTTCGCGAGGCGTTGGCCGGATCACGCATCGCCGAGCGGCTCTCGGGCCGCACTTTCTACGCGGTTGGCGGCACCTGGCGGGCACTCGCCAAGCTGCACATGAGTCAACGCAATTATCCGCTTGCCGTGACCCACGGCTATGTCATTCCCGCCCGCGACGCCGCCGATTTCGCCGGCCTCGTCGAGCGGGCGAACGCGGAAACGCTGATTTCGATCGATGCCGTCAACGCGGCGCGGCGGCCGTTTCTCGCCTATGGCGCCGTCGTGCTCGAGGAGATCATTCGCCGGGCCCGGCCGCGCGAAGTCATGATTTCGACAACCGGCGTGCGGGAAGGGCTGCTTTATGAAATGCTCGACATCGAGCAACGCCGGCAAGATCCCTTGCTGGCCGCGGCGGCCGAATTCAACCAGCTCTTCTCGCGCGCGCCCGGCCATGCCGGGGAGCTCTGCGCTTGGACCGACAGTTTTATAAAATCCATGCACGCCGAGGAAACCCCGGAAGAACGCCGGCTTCGCCATGCCGCCTGCCTCTTGGTCGATGTCAACTGGCGCGCACACCCGGACCGCCGCCAAGAAGAAAGCGTGAATATCGTCGAGAACGGGGCCTTCCTCGGCGTTGATCATCCGGGGCGTTGTTTCCTCGCCCTCGCAGCGTCCTACCGCTATTTAGGACTTCGAGGCGGACGTAAGTCCGCAGATCCGCGCGCTGGTTTCCGCGCGGATGCTCGCCCGGGCACGCATTTTCGCCGCCGCGGCGCGCGCTGCCTTTGTCATCTCGGGCGCCATGCCGGGTGTCCTGCCCTTGACGCCGCTGGCTTGCGTCAAGACCAAATTGATCTTGACCTTGCCGCGCGGTCTAGCCGATCTCGCGAGCGAGCGGCTGCAGAACCGTCTAAAACAGCTTGGCCGTCTAATTGGACGCGAGCCGGCGATTATCATCGCAAATTAGAATAGGGGAGATCGACCTTAATATCCAAATGATACACATCCTCTTTGGTGCCTAAGCTCTCATAGAGCCGTATCGCCACAGCGTCCGTCTTATCGGCCTGGACGAAGATCACGTACGCATCTCTTTCTATTGCGAGGTGTTTAAGTTCCTCTATGAGCCGCGTCGCTATGCCTTTTCGGCGGTGAGACTCCAAGACCGCAAGGTCGTAGATGTATATTTCTCTCCTGTCTTGTTCGAACTTTTCGAGTTCGTAGGCCACCAGTCCGCCAATGACCTTTTTTTCATCATTCATTGCAACCGAAGCAATGAAATGCGGCCTTGAAAGGAGCGTCCGCAAATATGCGTCGCTTGGCACCGCGCTTTGGTACGTCTCAAACTCTTTGAACGCTTCACCGAACGCCGTCAGAAGTTCCCTGAGGAGCCATGAGTCTGAAACAGCGAGCTGCATATACGAATAGTGCATAGCTTTATCCGGTAATAAGAGTTGCGACGATATTACCGCGTGCATTCCCCCGCGCCGCTCTCCGGCTGCGCCTCGTCTCGCCATTCGAGCGGGACGACCTTACCCTGCTCGACGGTCAAAGCGAGGCGCCCGTGTTTCAGTTCGAGCGCCTTGGCGCCAAACAACTCGCGCCGCCAGCCGGTCATTGCCGCGACCTTGGCATGATCTCCGGCGGCGATCGCTTCGAGGTCTTCGACCGTGGCAATCATTTTCGCCGCGACTCCGTGGGTCTCGCTGACATGACGCAGGAGGACGCGCAACAGCTCGACCGTCGCGCCATTGCCGCCATTGCGCCGCTCGCGCTCTATTTTCGGTAGAGTCTTGGGGTCACGCGCGAGGCCGCGTTCAACCGCCGCCAAAATTTCGGCGCCCGCGCGCGAACGCTCCATCCCACGCGGAAAGGCGCGCAGATTGCCCAAGGCCTCGGCTGTTTTCGGCGCGGCGAGCACGAGTTCGACCAAGACATCGTCCTTCAAAACCCGCGCGCGAGGCACGTCGCGCGTCTGCGCCTCGCCCTCCCGCCAGGCGGCAACCTCCATGAGCACCGCGAGATCGCGCGGTTTGCGGACCCGGTTGCGGAACCGCTCCCAAGCGTTTTCGGGGTGCTGTTCATAGGTCGACGGCGACGTTAAGAGCGCCAATTCGTCGTCAAGCCAGCCGGTTCTGCCGGTTTCCTCCAATTTGGCGCGCAGGAACCTATAAATATCGCGCAAATAGGTAACATCGGCGATCGCATATTCGGCCTGGGCCGGCAAAAGCGGGCGCCGCGACCAATCCGTGAAGCGCGAGGATTTATCGAGCCTGACCTTCGTGATCGTTTGAACAAGATCGCCATAGGAGACCTGATCGCCGAAGCCGCAGACCATCGCGGCGACCTGGGTATCAAACAGCGGCGCAGGGATCAGTTTTGCAAGATTCCAAATAATTTCAAGATCTTGACGAGCCGCGTGAAAAACTTTTATTGGCTTCTTTTTGGCCATCAGCTCGAAAAAAGGCGAAAGATCCAGCGTCTCGGCCATCGCATCGATAGCCACGGCTTCTTCTTCCGACGCGAGCTGCACGACACAGAGACGCGGCCAGAAGGTCGTTTCCCGCAAAAATTCGGTATCGACGGCGACGAAGGGGTGGGTTGCAAGACGGCGGCAGACGGCGCTTAGGTTTTCGGTCGTGGAAATCAGGGTCATAATGGCTCGAAAATGCAAGGGGCGCCGCCGGCGACAGTCTCCCGCGCGTTGTTAAGGCCACCGGCGCGCCGCCGCAACCCCGCCTTGACAGACGGCGCCGCCCATGCGGTTCTCCGGCCGCCCGGCGCCCCGCAAGGCCGCGCCTCACCCCTTTTCTTTTGCTCGTGACCTATTCATGCATCGTTACCGTACCCACACTTGCGGCGATCTCCGCGACACCCATGCGAATGAAACAATCCGTCTTTCCGGCTGGTGCCATCGGATCAGAGATCATGGCGGCGTGCTGTTCATCGATCTGCGCGATCATTACGGCATTACCCAATGCGTCGCCGACCCGGATTCGAAGGCTTTCGATCAAGCCGAAAAGCTTCGTTCGGAATGGGTCGTCCGGATCGACGGCGTGGTGAGGCGCCGCCCGGCGGGCACGGAAAATCTTGAAATGCCGACCGGCCTCGTCGAAGTCTATGTCACCGGAATCGAGGTATTGGGAGCCGCCGCGGAACTGCCCATGCCCGTGTTCGGCGAGCAAAATTATCCGGAAGACTTGCGGCTGCGCTACCGCTTCCTCGATTTGCGCCGCGAGAAGCTGCATCAAAACATCATGCTGCGCGGCCAAATCATCAACTCACTTCGCGCACGGATGAAGGCACAAGGCTTTTTCGAGTTCCAGACCCCTATTCTCACCGCTTCGAGCCCCGAGGGCGCGCGCGATTTCCTGGTGCCGTCCCGCTTGCATCCGGGCAATTTCTACGCCCTGCCGCAGGCGCCGCAGCAATTCAAGCAGCTCATCATGGTGGCTGGCTTCGACCGCTATTTCCAAATCGCGCCCTGTTTTCGCGACGAGGACGCGCGCGCTGACCGCAGCCCCGGCGAATTTTATCAACTCGACATTGAGATGAGTTTCGTCACGCAGGAGGATGTCTTTGCCGCGGTCGAGCCGGTGCTGCGCGGTGTCTTCGAGGAGTTTGGAGCGGGCCGTCCGGTGACCCAAAAATTCCCGCTGATTCCCTACGCGGAGGCGATGCTGAAATATGGCTCCGACAAGCCTGATTTGCGCAACCCGCTTGTCATCGCCGATGTCACCGCGGAATTTGCCCGCGCGGACGTGACCTTCAATGCCTTCAAGAATGTCATTAAGGCGGGCGGTGTCGTGCGGGCCATTCCGGCGCCCGGCGCGGCCAATCAGCCGCGCTCCTTTTTCGATAAGCTCAACGATTGGGCGAGGGGCGAGGGCGCGGCAGGGCTTGGCTATGTGATCTTCGAAGAGGCAAAGGAGCCCCATACCGAGGATGTGAAATCAAGGGCGGCTCAGTTGCTTCAACGCTATGAAGATGAGAGGCGCCCAACGCGTGCACGAAAATTGATCGATCAGATCGAAATCTTGATGGACGTGGACCGATTTCGAAGTTTTTGCCTCCAGAAGTTAAGCTGGTGATAGCAGCTGCGACCGGCTGCAAGCCTGGCGACGCCGTCTTTTTCGCCTGCGATCAGGAAGACAAGGCCGCCAAGCTCGCCGGTGCCGCACGGCTCAAAATCGGCCACGAACTCGGTCTCGCGAAGAAGGACGTTTTCGAATTCTGCTGGATCGTCGATTTCCCGATGTACGAATGGAACGAGGACGAACAGAAAATTGACTTTTCGCATAACCCGTTTTCGATGCCGAATTTCGATCCCGAGGCTTTTCTGGCGCTCGATCCGGCCGACAAGAAAACCATCCTCGGCATGAAGGCCTTTCAATATGACATCGTCTGCAACGGCGTCGAACTTTCCTCCGGCGCGATACGAAACCATCGCCCCGACATTATGAAGAAGGCTTTTGCGCTTGCCGGCTATGGCGAAGATACGCTGCTCGAAAAATTTGGCGGCATGTACCGCGCCTTGCAGTATGGCGCGCCGCCGCATGGCGGGATAGCACCGGGCATCGACCGCATCGTCATGCTGCTCGCGGGCGAGGAAAATCTGCGCGAGATCGTGCTTTTTCCGATGAACCAGCGCGCCGAGGATCTGCTCATGGGCGCGCCTTCCCCGGCGACTTCAAAACAATTGCGCGAGCTGCACATCCGGCTCAACCTGCCGGATACCAAGACCTGAAATGGCTCGTCTGGCGTGGGAAACTGGATCTGAGGAACGGAAGCGCAAATGCATGTCGTAATGCTGCTCTATCCGCGCTTGACCCAGCTCGATCTCACCGGGCCTTACGAGGTGCTGGCGCGGTTCGAGGAACTGACCCTGCATCTCGTCTGGAAAAATCTTGATCCGGTCACCGATTCGGGCGGCCTGCGCCTGCTGCCTACGCGCACTTTCGCAGATTGCCCAAACGCCGGCGTTCTGTTCGTTCCTGGCGGACCCGGGCAAATCTCACTCATGGAAGATGCGGAGGTTCTCAACTTTCTGCGTCAGCAGGCGCAGGCCGCCCGCTATGTGACCTCGGTTTGTACCGGGTCGCTTGTTCTGGCTGCCGCCGGGCTCCTTACCGGCTACCGGGCCACATGCCACTGGCTCTCGCTCGATCAGCTCGCTTATTTCGGGGCTATACCGGTAAGCGAGCGCGTCGTGGTCGATCGCAACCGGATAACGGGTGCGGGCGTGACGTCGGGAATCGACTTTGCTCTGACCCTTGCCGCATGCCTGTTCGGCGAGGAGCGCGCCAAACGCGCGCAGCTTGCCATGGAATATGATCCAAAACCGCCCTTCGTTGGCGGAACGCCTGCAAGCGCCAGCCCGGAGCTCGCCGCCAGCCTGCGCGCAACGAACGCGGCATTCCAGAAAGAGCGCGAGGTCGTCGCACGCCGCGCCGCCGCCACATTGCAAAAGAGTGCGCGTCCCGGTTAAGCCGCGCCGGAGCAGGAGCGCTCCGCCCTTGCACCGGCGGAGTTGTTCACGCTAGAACGATGCCCGCGCGTAGGAGTGTAGCTCAATTGGTTAGAGCACCGGTCTCCAAAACCGGGGGTTGGGGGTTCGAGTCCCTCCTCTCCTGCCAGCAAAGTCATTGTCCTTTCGGAATAGCCGTAGCGGCAAGAACCCCGCGCTACTTCCCCTCGCCCGCTTCCCAAAGCGCTTCGAGGCCAACGCGATAGGTTGGGTAGGCGAGTTTCACGCCTAGCGTATCCTTCAGCTTGCGGTTCGACACCCTTTTGTTCTCGGCATAAAAACTCCGCGCCAAGGGGGTCAACCCGGCGGTCTCGACATCCTGCTCCGGCGGCGGCGCGATTCCCATCAGCATCGCGGCGTAGGTGACGACATCCTGCGGCGGCGCCGGCGCGTCGTCGCTGACATTAAAAACTTCGCCTGGGCCTTTGCTGGCCGCGGCCGCGTCAATCGCGCGAGAAATATCCTCGACATGGATGCGATTAAAAACCTGGCCGCGCTTGACGATGCGCTTCGCGGTGCCCGCCTTGAGATTAAGGAGGACATTGCGGCCGGGACCGTAAATTCCCGCAAGGCGCAGAATAAAAACCTTTTTGCCGTTCTCCTTGCCGATCGCGGCCCAGGATTTTTCGACCTGAAGCCGCGCCAGCGAACGCTCCGAGGAAGGCGCCGGGGTTGATGTTTCATCGACCCATTCGCCGCGCGCGTCGCCATAGACGCCGATCGTCGAAAGATAGACGATTGTCTGAGGGCGCCGGAGGTTCGCGATACGGTGGCCAAACCGCGCCAGAACGGGATCGGCCGAGACGCCGGGCGGGACCGAGACGAGGATGACATCGGCTGACACAACCTGCTCCACGATGCCCGCGTCTTCATGTTCGGGGCCGAACACGAACGTCTCGATATTTTCGCTCGCCAACTCCGCGGCTTTGGCGGGCGCGCGCACGGTCCCCGCGATTGTCTCGAACGAACTTCCCGAGCGGGCGATGAAATGACGCGCACAATAGCCAAGCCCGAATGCGAAGAGATTCATGACGGCCGGCCTTCTTGCAAATCAACCGCTTTCGCAGCCGTTGCTGCGCTCGTCGCCACCGCCCATTCGATTTCCACCATTGCGTCGGTCTCACTGGGACGAAAGCGGCATTCGAATTTAGCCAATCCATCCGGCGAGACGAGATGGCCGAGCGCCCACACCGCCATCGCCCGCACCAATGCCGAAGGGCTTTCCAGCTTCTCCGCGACCGGCCCTGCAAGCGCCGGATCGCCGCTGTTGCCCGCCGCGATCAAGACATTGCGGATAAACCGGTCATAACCAATTCGCTTGACCGCGCTCCCCGTAAACAGCGCCCGAAACGCGGCGTCGTCAAGGCGAAGCAAACCGGCGATTGGCGGGGCGGAAAGTTCTTCCCGCCCTTGCAGTTTGGCTTCGTGCGCTGTTGCCGCGAATTTGTTCCAGGGGCACACCGCAAGGCAATCGTCGCAGCCAAAAATGCGATTGCCGATCAGCGGCCGGAACTCAGCGTCGATATGGCCTTTGTGTTCGATCGTGAGATAGGAGATGCAGCGGCGGGCATCGAGCACATAGGGACGCGGAAAGGCCTTTGTCGGGCAAATGTCGAGACAGGCATGGCATGTTCCGCAACGATCCGGCTCAGGCTGGTCGGGCGCGAGCGGCAGATCAGTAAAAATGGAGCCCAAAAACAGCCATGAGCCGAGCTCACGTGAAACCAGATTGCTATGCTTCCCAGCCCAGCCGAGACCCGCCGCCTGCGCCAGCGGCTTTTCCATGACCGGCGCGGTATCGATGAAGACCTTGACTTTCGTTCCCTTGACTTGCGTGACGAGCCACCCGGCGAGCAGCTTGAGTTTTCCCTTGATAACGCCATGATAATCGCGGCCGCGCGCGTAAACGGAGATATTTCCGGCCGATTTCCGCGCAAGCGTGGCAAGCGGATCGCCCGCTTGGCCATAATTCATGCCAAGCATGATAATGCTCGCGACCTCGGGCCAGAGCGTTCGTGGATCGGACCGCCGCGGCTGCGTTGCGGCGAGCCAATCCATCGTGCCCGCCGCGCCGGAGGCAAGCCAGGATTGCAGTCTTTCCGGCGCCTCAGGAATAGCGTCCGGATGAGTGACGCGGCAGATATCGAAGCCGAGTGCCCGCGCGTGCTCGCGCAACAGCATCTTAAAGTCCGGCCCTAGAAATCGAGATCCGCGTAGATCGGGTTCGGAGCGAAGCCTGGCAGCCGGTCCGCGAGCAGCGGGCGGAACGACGGACGCGATTTTAGCCGGGCGTACCAAAGCTTTGCCGTCTCGTTCTCTTCCCATGGCACGTCGCCCAGAAAATCCACGCAAGAGAGATGCGCCGCGGCGGCGAGATCGGCATGCGAAAGCCGGTCTCCGGCGAGCCATTTCCGGTTGCTTGCCAGGTACCCAATATAGCGCAAATGGGTGCGGATATTGACCCGCGCCGCATGCACGAGATCCATGTCGGGCCCGCCGCCGCCCTGCTCGCGCGGCATGAATCGCTTATAGACCTTTTCGGTGACGAGCCAATTCGTGACTTCATGGAAGAATTTTTGACTGAACCAATCGAACAGCCGGCGCACTTCCGCGCGGGAGCCCGGATCCTCGGGCAACAGCCGGTGCTTGCCCAAGGCGAGACCCCGCGTCTCGTCGAAATATTCGGCGATCGGCCCGGGGCCCGAGACAACCGTCCCGGATTGTTCAACGAGAACCGGCGTTTGCCCGGCCGGATCGAGGATGAGGAAATCCCGCCTGCGCGCGAATGTTTGTTCCTCGATAAGTTCCGGCTTGATCGCATATTCGGCCAGGAGCAGACGGACAAACCGCGAATGCGGGCAGAGGGGATGATGATAAAGCGTGATCATTCAGCTTAATGTTCGAGACGTTCTGGAGCGACTGGGACCTGGACGGACACCTGCGACAAGTAAAGGTTTATGCGAGCCTGCGGGACGCCGTTCTCGCCATGGAAGGAGAAAACCCTGCTTAAGGTAAAAATTTAGTAACCGTCGCATTTTCGCGGATACATTCAAGCGATTGTGCGGGATTTGCGCTACGTGCCGATAAGGCTCGCGAACGGCAACGGCGAGGTGTTTATTGACCGATGGCATCGTGAGCAATCGTACCAAAATGCTTCACGTGAAACAATTTGGTACGATTGCGCGAGACTAAGTACTCAAGTCCTCATACACCGGGCTGCCTTAAGATGAGTGGGATCGCGCGGAAATTCGGTGCTTGAGCGGCGGGGTGACGCAGCCTGGCACGCTGGCTGCGTTCGGGCGATGAGCTGCATCAACCGCTGTGCCGCAAGGATCAACCCGGACGTTGAACGACCCTCGAAACAGCTTCTCGGGCACGGACATCAAAACAATGTGAGGAATCCGAGGAGAATAACATGACCGTATCAGGCGCCGACGAGGTACGGGCGCGACTGGAACAAGCGCTTGAAACGGGCGAAGTCATCGGAATTCTCTACCATGGTGGGAGCCAACCAGGGGCTTACCGGCAGATCACACCTGTTCAAGTTGGGGAGAAACAGGTGCGGGCCCGTTGTCACACGTCACATGCTGTGAAAATGTTCGCTTTGGATAAGATTGAATTGCGAGATGCGGCATCTCCAACCACCAGCGATTTATCATCTGTATGGAACCCGCACGCGAAAACGTCAATTCCTACGTTCAATACTATAGCTGAGGTCTCTGCTCATTATCGTTCTTCGCTTGAAGCTAAGGGTTGGCATGTTCAACATGAATGCAGCGAAGAAGGCGATTTTTTATGCCTTTATGCGCGTCTGAAGACTGGGAAACTGCAAAAGCAACCTACCGTATCGCTTGGTTATGAGACCACGGCGTATGATCTTGTTGTGACACCAGACGGTGGTATCGAGAGGGCTAATTTCCGGCCTCGCACTCGGCCCTGGAGCGTGACAGCAAAGGGAGGAAATTCTGGGACTTGGAGCCATATCGAGGGAGCGATCCGTTGCTTTCTAGAGCAGAACTCCGATCAACCTGTATCATAGCCGCAGTCGGCGAAGTAATTTTCACATTCGGCAGGCTTGAAGATGCCGGCGCAAGCCTCAAGTGCGCGCATCAGTCCTGTGACGGTTCGCTCGGCGATTTTTCGTAAGTAGGCTTTTAGCTTGGAGTAGGCTTTTTCGATCGGGTTCATGTCCGGGCTGTAGGGCGGCAGATAGCGCAAGTCGGCCCCGGCGGCCTTTATGAGCTCTTCGACCCGCGGTCCCTTGTGACTCGAGAGATTGTCCATGACGACGACTTCGCCTTCCGCGAGGGTGGGAGCGAGGCATTTTTCCACCCATTCCTCGAACAAGGCGGCGTTGAGCGGCCGGTCGTAAACCTTCGGTGCCGTGAGCCCGCGAAGGCGGATGCCAGCAACGAGCGTCACCGTCTTGTAATGGCCGTGCGGGATGGGAACGCGCAGCCGCCGCCCGCGAAGGCAGCGTCCTCCTTTGCGCGCTAGATTGGTGGAAGCGCCGGTCTCATCGATGAACACGAGCTTTGCGGGATCGAGATCGAGTTGGGAGGCAAACCACTCCTGGCGCTGGTTCAGCACGTCCGGGCGTTGCTGCTCTTTCGCATGGGCGGTCTTTTTTTAAATGTGATCTTGTGACGATCGAAGAAGCGCCACAGCACGGAAACCGAAAATCGCTCGCCGCAATTTTGGATCAGGCGCTCCTGGATCTCGATGAGCGTGATGTCCGGCGCGCGGCGGATCAAACCCAGCAGATAATCGCGCTGCGCCTCAACGCGGCCGGAGCGGTGATCGCCACCCGCAGGCGAAGGCGAAATCTTCCCCGTGGTCTCATAGCGCTTAACCCAGCGCACCGCGCTTGCGATGCTCACCTTAAAGTGCTTGGCTGCGGCGTTGCGCGATAAGCCGTCTTCAACGACTGCTTCTACCACCCGCTTGCGAAGATCATTGGACAGCGCCATCCCCGCCGCCTCCTTCCTGCAGCGGGAATCATGAATCAGAAATTACCCGATTCGGGAATCCCCCTTATCGATTCAGTCCGCTCGGATACCGCTCTAGAGGCGGCGGCTGCGGAGCAGTCTTCCTGCTGATAAAAGAAAGTCGTTTATTTTTCCGCGTGGGTATCCAAAGCAGCAGCGAGGCGCAGGATTTTTCGATTTCAGGCAGAATGGAGATGCACGAACATGACAGCCAAAATGGCGCACGTCAGTTTGACGGTGGACGAGATTCAAAGAATCAAACGGGCTGTGTGCAATGGGCGGCCTTACGCCGATCGTATGAGCTTCGGCTTTACTCTCCGCCTTATTGAGTGCAAGGTCAGGAGAGGAGAAGACACGAATGTGTTACGAGAAATCGATTTCCTTGAAGGACTCGCTCCCTCATCTGCGACTAAGGAGGCCAGCAAATTCAAGCGACGGCCGCTATATCCTTTCTGGCACAAGCATTTCTATGCGCCTCGGCACTTTTTACCAAATCTCGGCGCACGATGGGGCCTTATGAGTGACGGCAATCGAGACCTAATGAAAATGATCAATGAAGTTGCCGCGTGGAATGGCCACGCGCCTGAAGAATGGCAGAGTGTGCTGCCGCATAGGCTGGTTATCGATGGTTGGAAGGACCGAGCGAGCTTCGGCCTAACAGGGGACTGGATTGTATTCGCTAAACTTGGCGAGGTGAATTTCTACCTCGACCTCGCGAGCCATGAAGAGGGTGACGAGCCCGATGCACTTATGACAAAATTGCGTTGTGGTTGCGCTGCTGAGTTTCCCTTTCTCTTTAAAGAGCCATTCTCCTCCGCCGCCCTCGCTCGCCCGAATTCGTGAGCGAGCGGCTCCGGAGGGATGTCTTTAACCGGACCCCATGATCATTTTGCTGAACTTGACGCACACAACTCCGCCATTGACGCTCGAAACTCAGTGTGCGACCACCTGTCGCCCCATGAAGGTGCAATCGGGGGCGGTTAGCTCAGCTGGTAGAGCATCTCGTTTACACCGAGAGGGCCGGCGGTTCGAGTCCGTCACCGCCCACCAATGCGCGGCAAATCGCGACAGCCGGTGATTTGCAGCGCTTGCGTCCGGGCAGGCCGCGGCGGGCGATGCTTCGCGTTGCGCTTGACTTGGCCCCGTGCCTATCCTATCCGGCAGGTCTCCTGTGCGGCCATCGCGACGCCGCGTCGCGGGGGAGTAGCTCAGTTGGTTAGAGCGCCGGCCTGTCACGCCGGAGGTCGCGGGTTCAAGTCCCGTCTCTCTCGCCATTCCGTTTTTGTCCAGCCCGGCTCGACCGTCCGCTTCCCCCAACGCCGCTTGCTCGGCGAATCCGCTGCTACTGAACCGGTGGGTGGCGGCAAGGTCGCCGCCATTCATCATGAAGTAGGCTTATCAGCAAGGGCTGCAATCGAGCGTGTCCCTTGGCGAGGTGTGACTTGAGCGGCGCGATCACCGAGATCGCCGGTGTTGGCGGGGTTGGTCAGGCGACAACGGCGGACAGTCCGACGATAGGATCATCGCGTAAAAGCGCTTTCGTTTCCAGCGGCACGGAGCAAGAGCGCTAGACCGCCCATTCGTCGTTTTGCTCGATGAGCACGGCGTCGGCGAGCCGCGTAACCGCATGTAGTATTTCCAAATGCCAGGGAGCATGATGCTCGGCGCAGCATAAGTCCGGGGAGGTGCAGATCGTGGCCTATCGCTTTGTTCACGCGGCAGACATTCATCTCAACTCGCCGCTTCGGTCTCTGGCGCTGCGCGATCCTGGGCTTGCGGACGTGATCGGCAATGCAACACGCCGCGCTTTCATCCGGATCATCGATCTTTGCCTTGACGAACAAGTCGATGCTTTGCTGCTTGCGGGGGATCTTTACGACGGCAACCAGACCTCGATGAAAACGGCGCGGTTCTTGGCGGAGCAGATCCGGCGGCTGCACGAGGCTAGCATTCGCGCATTTATCATTCGCGGCAACCATGACGCGCTCTCGCGGATCACCAAAGAGCTGACTTTTCCCAATTCCGTCAAGGTGTTTGGCGGCCGCGCCGAGGTAGTGGAAATCGTTCGGCACAAAGGCGATGCCCCTGTCGCGATCCACGGCTTAAGCTTCGCCCAGCCGCACGCGCCAGAAAGCCTGATCGTCAAGTACAAACCCGCTGTCGAAGGCGCGATCAACATCGGTCTCCTCCATACCAGTCTTGCCGGCTCGCCGGGGCACGACCCTTACGCTCCTTGTAGCCTCGCCGATCTCGTGGCGACAGGATTTAATTACTGGGCGCTCGGTCACATTCACAAGCGCGCGGTTGTGGAGGGCAGGTGCGCGGTCGTGATGCCCGGCATGCCGCAAGGCCGGGATATCAATGAGGCCGGTTCCAAATCCGTGACTCTGGTCACAATCGCCGACGACCGTTCGATCCGGATCGAGGAGCGTATCACGAGCGTCGCGCAATTCGAACGCGTTTGCGTTGACGTGACCAACATCGACAATTGGACCGCGCTGGTACGGGAGCTTGGGCGATCGGTGGAGCAGGCGCGGGATGGGTTATCGTCGGAGCAGCTGGTGGTCCGCCTACGCCTGACGGGCACAACGCCGCTTGCCTGGCGAATCCGGCGCGATCTCGATCTCCTTAAGACCGAATTGGATCACCGCGCCACGGTTATTGGGGCATGCTGGGTCGAGAAGCTGGAAGCCGACTGCCACGCGCCAGGCGCGGTGGGCGGGTTATCGGACAATCCACTGACGGAGCTGCACCGTTTGATCAACGAAGAGGTCGTTCGGTCTGATGCGTTTCAGATGGACGTAAAGCGTATCGCCGAGGAGCTGCGGGACCAATTACCCCCGGAATGCCGGACCATTCTCGGTTGCGACGAGGCGGCTTTCGAATCGGCGCTCGCGGGTCTGGTGACCGAAGGGGCGGACGACGTGTTGGCGCGGCTTCATGCCGGTGCCGAGGCAGGCGAAAGCTGATGCGCCTCAAGCGCCTTGATCTGACCCGTTACGGCAAATTCACGGATCACAGCATCGATTTCGGCTGGCATAGAGAAGGTGAGTCAGACCTGCACGTTGTCTATGGGCCGAACGAAGCGGGCAAATCAACAGCTCTAGCGGGCTTTCTCGATCTTCTATTCGGTATCGAAACGCGCAGCCGCTTTAACTTCCTGCATCCCTATCCGACAATGCGGGTCGGCGCATCGCTGGAACTTTTCACCGGAAACCAGGACCTTCTTCGGGTCAAGCGGCCGCAGAACAGCCTGCTTGATACCAGCGAGCGGCCCATCTCCGAGGGCGTAATCCTCGGCGAGCTTGGCGGCATCGATCGCGAGTCCTATCGCACTATGTTTTCTCTCGACGACGAAACGCTGGAGGCCGGCGGCGAGAGCATCCTAGCCAGCAAAGGCGATCTCGGCCAGCTTCTCTTTTCGGCGAGTGCGGGCCTGGCCAATTTGAGCCAGCACCTGACCGATCTTCGGGGCGAGGCTGACAAATTCTACAAATATCGCGCCCGCGGCGGCGAACTCGCCGAACTCAAAACCCGCCTGGCAGCGCTCAAGGACGAACGGGAGTGCATCGACACCTTGGCGTCGCAACATGCTCAACTCGTCGAAAACTGCGAGCGAACAGGTTTTCAATATGAGAAGGCAATCGCCAACCGCGCCGGTATTCAGGCGCGGTTGGACGAGATCCAGCGCTTTCTAAATGTGCTGCCGCGCCTGACGGAACTGCGAGCGATCCGCGAGCGTCTCGTTCCGCTTGAAAATCTGCCGGTGTCGCCGCTCGGCTGGTCCGAAGAATTGCCCAAGCTGCAAAGCGATGAAATCGAGCTTGCGGTTCGCGCAGAGGGCTTGGAGGACGAAATCACGCAACTCGTATCGGCATTGGATACCATCGTCGTGGACGAGACGGCGTTGAAATTAGCTTTCAAGGCCGGGCGGCTTGTCGACCTGCGTGCTCGTTATCTGACCGCCGAGAAGGATATTCCGGAGCGTCTGCTCCAGGCGAAGGAAGCCGAGGTTGTAATATCCGGAATTCTCAGCCGGATAGGCCGTAAGGGAGAGGTGGACCCGGCGCGGCTAGTCCTTGTGTCATCTGTCCTTGGCTCCTTACGCGCGTTGATGGAGGCGCGATCGGGTATCGATGCCGCCCGAAAATCGGCGGAAAACGAACTGGCGGAAGCACAGCGCCGCTTCGGCGAAGCGCAAGGAAAGCTCAAAGCAGCGGGCAGCGGACAGGAAGCGCAGCGTGACGGTGAGACTCAGATGGCGTCATTCGCGGCAACCGTTGCAGCCTTGCGAGCGGATGATCATGCCGCTCGCCGGCATCTCGCCCTTCGTTCACGCACGGCTCGCCTGGAGACCCTCGCCGACCGGCTCCGGGCCCTCAAACCTTGGCAAGGCGATGTTCTGCAGCTTGCCGATATTGTGGTCCCTGATCATGGTACAATTGAGGAATGGAAGACTGCGGAGTTAGACATACGCAAGGAGGTCGAACAGCGCGGCAGCGAAGTGGAGCGCCTAATTGCCGAACGCTTGCGTTTGAGGGCCGAACTTGATGCCCTCGGCAGCGCGGGGGGCGTCGTCAGTGATCAGGAGGCGAGCAATATTCGCTCGGCGCGGGAGCAGGCCTGGGCCAATCACCGGCGGACGCTCGACGCGGCCTCGGCGGATAATTTTGAAGCGGCGCTTCGGCATGACGACATCGTCATGAGCGCGCGCTTTGCCCACACAGCTGAACTCGCGAGGCTTAGCCAGAAGAGCCAGACGCTTGCCGTAGTGGAGGCCGATTTTTGCCACGCCCAGGCCCTTCGAGACCAGACGCAAAGCGCCCTCCATCATTTTCATGAGAAGATTGCCAGTGTCATTCGTGCGATCGCGCCCGGACTGGCGGACGGCCCATCGCTGACGCAAATTGAATCCTGGCTTCGGAGCCGCACCGAAGCGCTGGAGGCATGGAGCTTGGTTCGCAACGCGGAGCGTGACTTGCGCGAAGCGGAAGCCGATGCGGATGCGGCGCGAGCAAAACTGGCGGCGGCCTTCGTGGCGGCCGGCATAGCGTATGATGTGGATGTCAGTTTCGAAACCTTGCTGATCGATGCCCAGATGGCCATCGATCATGAATCTGAAATGAAGGCGCTGCGAGATGCCGTAGAGGATCGCCGGCGCGATTTGGAGCATCGCGAGCGCGGTGCCGAGAGAGTCATTGCAGATGATCGGACATGGGCCAGCTCCTGGGCCGAGGCATGTTCCAACTGCTGGTTGGGGGAGTCAGGTTCGGCTCCTTCGTTAGCGGAGGTTCGCGAGATACTTGCGGCGATCGCCGATCTCGGCTCGACGGTTGAAAAAAAGACTAGTCTTGCCGATCGCATCGCCAAGATGGAACGGGACAAGGCCGAGTTCAGCGCCGAAGTTGTTACCCTCGCCCAGGAATTGAACGTTCCTTTAACGTCGGGTGCGGTCCTTGATCTTGCTGCAGCAATTGAGGATCGCGTCCAGAGAGCGAAAGCAGCATGGTCGGGCCGGGCAGAAAAGGAGGAGGACCTTAAGCGCACGAAGGAAAAGCAGTGTGCGCTTTTCGAGACAATCGCAATTCACGAGAAGCGGAAGACCGAGGTAATGGCCTTCTTTGGTGCCGGTTCGCTCGCTGAAGTAGGGGTCGCCTTGCAAAGGATCGAAACTAAGGCCGATCTCAAGAAGCGGGCAGAGCTTGCTGCCGGCGATATTCTCAACGCTGTCTGCTTGCCGACGCTGGATCAAGCAGAACAGGCCCTCGACGCCGCGGACCGGATTGCTCTCGAAGCCGAACTCGTCGAACTTAAGGCCCGTTTCGAAGATCAAGACCAGCGCAGCCGCGATCTTTTCTCCGCCCTTAGCAAAGCCCTTGATCGGATCGAAGCCATCGGTGGAGATGATGCGGTGGCGAGGATCGAGGAGCGGCGGCGTACGATACTTCTCGAGATCGAAGAAGGCGCACTGCGCTATTTAAAGCTGTGTGCCGGTATCGCGGCGGCCGGGCAGGCACTGTGGGTCTATCGCGACCGGCATCGCAGTTCCATGATGGCGCACGCCTCCGAGGCATTCCGGACGATCAGCCGGGGGGCCTATAAAGGCCTGGCCGCGCAGCCCGGTAAGGAAAGCGAAATCCTAGTTGCCATCAGCGCTGAAGGCGGATCGAAGGTCGCGTCCGAATTGTCGAAGGGGACACGGTTCCAGCTCTATCTGGCGCTTCGTGTCGCGGGTTATCACGAATTCGCCTTGTCTCGCCGGCCGGTTCCTTTCATCGCCGATGACATCATGGAGACCTTTGATGATTTTCGCGCCGAGGAGGCAATCCGGCTCTTCGCTGACATGGCCAATGTGGGTCAAGTGATCTATTTCACCCATCATCAGCATATCTGCGAGATTGCGCGGCGGATTTGTCCAGGCACCAAAATACATCAGCTTACATAATTTTACTCAGTCGCAAGGCCACAGGGCTCCCTTCGGTGAGAATCGACTCTGCGGTGAGATTCGCTCGCCGGCGGGTTCTCGTAAAACGGCTTCCCGCGTTAGGTCCCGTTTGCCGTAGGCAAACCAATTTCAATCTGCCCCAGTACCGGTTATTATAGGATCATGCTACAATTTGATCCGCGCCTGACCCCCGCGCGCCCCGATCTCGCGGCCGCCTATTTGCGTGGCCAAGTTGTGGCCGGTGCTTACGTGGAAGGCCGCGCGTGCCATGTCCGCGCCGGCACAGCCGCTCTGCGCCAGGCGCCAGCTCCCGATGCGCCCCTCGTTACCCAGGCACTGTTTGGCGAAGAAGTGATGCTTTACGAGGATCACGAAGGTTTTGGCTGGGTGCAGCTCGCGCGTGATGGTTACGTCGGCTATATGCCCATGGCCGCGCTGGCGGAAGGACTGATCAAGTCGACCCACCGTGTAACCGTCAACCGGACCTTCGTTTATCCGGGGCCCGACCTGAAGCTGCCTCCCCGCGATGCCTTGCCGCTCGGCGCTGCAGTACGCGTCGTTGCGACACAAGGCGGGTTTTCCAAAATTGACGATGCCACTTTCGTCTTCGCGGAACATCTGCTGGCGTGGGAGGAGAGCCAAAAAGACTTCGTCGCCGTCGCCGAGCGGCTGTTGCATGCGCCCTATCTCTGGGGTGGCAAAACGAGCCTCGGTATTGATTGTTCCGGCCTCGTGCAGATTTCGCTCGATTCGGCCGGGATTGCCGCGCCGCGCGACACAGATATGCAGGAACACGCGCTTGGGTCCCCACTCGCCATCGACGCAGACCTCGCGGGCTTGCGGCGCGGCGACCTCGTCTTTTGGCGCGGGCACATCGGCATCATGCGCGATGAGACGACGCTGTTGCATGCCAATGCCCATCATATGCTGGTTGCAAGCGAACCTTTACGCGTCGCGCGCGACAGAATCTTGGCCAAGACCTCGCAGCCGGTTCGCGCGATAAAGCGGTTCGGTCCGGCCTGAACGAACGCGCAGAGATCAGCGCGGCCAGCGTGGAGATCCGCGTAGCAAACCGGCGAAAATGGCGGCGGCAAGGACAAAGCCCACCACGGGAATCAAAATTAAAAAAGCGCCCAACACAAAAATGAGCAGGGCGATCGAAATAATACCCCCCAGCAAGAAGAAAGGCAGGAGACTAAACCGTCCTGTCTTGGTCACATAGATGCGGTGGCTGCCGCCCTCCGCTTCGCGCACCCAGAACGTGTTTTGGGGCTCCCTAACGTGCGTGCCGCCTGGGGGAATAATCTCCGGTTCGGAACGATAGCCGTCGTCTGGGGGAAAGCGCCGGTCGATCATGGTCATAAGGCCCCGAGCTAAAAGTTTCTCGGTTTTAAATAGGGATGGTTTCTGTTGGCCGCAATTGGTCCTTGCCGCGAACAAAAAAATGATCGCCGAGTTGGTCCACCGGAGGCTGTGTCTTCTGGTCGCTACCCATACCAATATTGAGCGACTTGCGATTGATTTGATACCCCCGATCCGGAAGCTCTAGAATGCAGGTTGCTCCGGCGGCAGCGAAAGAGGTCTCCATTTGGAACGAGCGAACCTTGTGCCTACTAACGCAAGGACGTGGTCCTGCGCAGCGTAGTTCCACGCTTCGCGGCCTGCTCCGGACGCAAGCGGGGCTGCTTCCATCCGTTCCAAACGGGCGCAGGCCGCGGCAATTCAGCGCATGCGAAATTGCGTTTTTCGCTACCGTCCGCGCGCGTGAAGCTTGGAAGTTCATTGCGTTCGGACGAAATAAGCGATAGTAAAGCAAGCCGTCGCTTGAATCGCCGGGCACGCTTTCAGCAGTCTTTGGTAAAGAACCGCCCGGTCGGGGAATCCAAGGGTCGTGCCGTGATGTCCATTCGCGCGGAAAGTCGCGTGAACTTGGACAGATATTTCAGTTGCAAGCCGGAAGCTCGCCCGCCAAAGCACGGCGGCCCAGTTAGGACCAAGCCATGCGCTACGGGTTCGTTCACGGCCCGTTTTTGGGAACAGAATGACATTTAGCGAACTCGGTCTCAGCGAAAAGATTCTCCAAGCCGTCGAGGCCTCTGGGTACCTCACGCCGACTCCCATTCAAGCGGAAGCGATTCCTCAAGTGCTCGCCGGACGCGACGTGCTCGGCATCGCCCAAACAGGCACCGGCAAGACCGCAGCCTTCACGCTTCCGATGTTGTCGCGGCTGGAAAAAGGCCGCGCACGGGCCCGAATGCCGCGCACGCTGATCTTGGAGCCGACTCGCGAGCTCGCAGCGCAGGTCGAGGAAAGTTTCATTCGCTACGGCGTCAACCACAAGCTCAACGTCGCGCTTTTGATCGGCGGGGTTTCCTTCGGCGATCAGGAAACCAAGATCATGCGGGGCGCCGACGTGCTGATCGCGACACCTGGCCGGCTGCTGGATTTCTCCGAGCGCGGCAAGCTGCTTCTGACAGGAATTGAAATTCTCGTCATCGACGAAGCCGACCGGATGCTCGACATGGGTTTCATCCCTGACATCGAACGTATCTGCAAGCTGGTGCCATTTACACGCCAGACTTTGTTTTTTTCGGCGACCATGCCGCCGGAGATCACGAGGCTCACAGAAGCTTTTCTCCATAATCCAGTGCGCATCGAGGTGAGCCGCGCCGCCTCGACCTTAGTTACCACGTCGCAAGGCTTGGTTGCTTCGTCGAGCGGCCCAGCCAAGCGCGAAACCCTGCGCCGCTTGATCCGCGGTGCCGCTAATTTCAAGAACGCGATCATTTTTTGTAATCGCAAACGGGACGTGGCGATCCTCCATAAATCCTTGCAAAAACATGGGTTCAATGCCGGTGTCTTGCACGGCGACATGGATCAGCGCGCCCGCATGGTCTCCTTGGATGCATTCAAGACCGGCGGAGTGGACCTAATCGTTTGCTCGGACGTTGCGGCGCGCGGCCTCGACATTCCTGACGTAAGCCATGTGTTCAACTTCGATGTCCCAACCCACGCCGAGGATTATGTCCATCGCATCGGCCGCACGGGACGGGCGGGCAAAACCGGCGTCGCACTCTCGATCGTGACCGCTGCCGATCAAAAATACATTCTCGAAATCGAACGGCTGATCGCCCGGAAAATCGATTGGCTCGAGGGGGAAAGCCTCGCCAATCACCCCGAGGCAAGTGAAACCAGCCAGCAAGCGCCGCGCGGCACGAGAACGAGGCGCGCTTCGCCGTCCGGCGGCGCGCGAGGGCGGGCGAGTCCTTCCCGGCAACAAACCATGAGCACACCCGCTGCCGCCAAGCCAAGCCGTCCGCGACAGCGGGACGGCGCTCGTCCCGCCGTTGAGCCTGCGCCGAAGTCGTCCGCTGTGGTACCCACCGTGCAGGAGCGCCAGCATCATAACGACGAAAATTCGCCGGTTGTTGGCATGGGCGATCACGTGCCGATGTTTATGTTACGTCCTGCCAAGATCAAGGCAGAAAAAGCGCCCGGGAATAAGGTTGATCCGGGAAGAACGCCCGAATGGAGTAAATGACGAAAAGCTTAAGCCAGATCCGGATTGCTTGGGACGAGCATCGCAAAGAAGCCGCCCCGCTCGCCCGCGACGAGTTTTTTCCAGGATACCGACTCAGCTCGGATATTGGACGGTCACAGCCGCACCGTTAGGCGATCCGGCTCACCTCCGAAATACTTGGGAAACGTATCCCTAAACGCCTGATTTCGGTTGTGACATTGGCAAACAATGTCATGGAAGAATAAAATTTGAGATTGCCTCGGCCGGCGAAAATCGCGTCGATCGAACCTCCTTCCACGAGGTTGACGAGACGAATTCAGTGTCGCAGACTCGGCCCAAATTGCCCGGCATTTTGCATTTCGTCGCTTACCCGGTTCTCTCCAGATAAAGCTTGCCGCCCTTTTCCAAAAACTCAGCGCTCTTTTCCGCCATGCCTTTTTCGCGCGCGGCGATCGCCAAAGCCTCCTCGCGCAAATCCTGGGTGATCTTCATCGAGCAGAATTGCGGCCCGCACATCGAACAGAAATGCGCGGTTTTTTGCGCCTCTTTCGGCAGCGTCTCGTCGTGAAAGAGCCGCGCCGTATCGGGATCGAGGCTCAAGTTGAACTGATCCTGCCAGCGGAAATCAAATCTCGCGCGAGAAACCGCATCATCCCTGATTTGCGCCGCCGGATGACCCTTGGCGAGGTCCCCAGCGTGAGCGGCGATGCGATAAGTGATGACACCCGTCTTCACGTCGTCGCGATCCGGCAGGCCAAGATGTTCCTTCGGCGTCACATAGCAGAGCATGGCGCAGCCAAACCAGCCGATCATCGCGGCGCCTATCCCTGAGGTGATGTGATCGTATCCCGGTGCGATATCGGTCGTCAGCGGCCCGAGCGTATAGAACGGCGCCTCACCGCATTCCGCGAGCTGCTTTTCCATGTTGATCTTGATCTTGTGCATCGGCACATGGCCAGGCCCTTCGATCATGACCTGACAGCCCTTGTTCCACGCGATTTTTGTCAATTCGCCGAGCGTTTCAAGCTCCGCGAATTGAGCCCTGTCATTGGCGTCGGCAATTGAGCCGGGCCGCAGACCGTCGCCCAGCGAAAACGACACATCGTAAGCACGCATGATGCCGCAAATCTCGTCGAAACGCTCGTAGAGAAAGCTTTCCTTATGATGGGCGAGGCACCAGCGCGCCATGATCGACCCGCCGCGCGAGACGATGCCCGTGGTGCGTTTTGCGGTCAGCGGCACATAGGCGAGGCGCACGCCGGCATGGATCGTGAAATAGTCGACGCCCTGTTCGGCCTGCTCGATCAAGGTGTCGCGAAAAATCTCCCAAGTAAGTTTTACGGGATCGCCGTCGACTTTTTCGAGCGCCTGGTAAATTGGAACCGTGCCGATCGGCACCGGCGCATTGCGGATGATCCAATCGCGGATATTGTGGATATTGCGGCCGGTCGAGAGATCCATCACCGTGTCGGCGCCCCAGCGGATTGCCCACACCATCTTTTCCACTTCCTCGGCGGCCGAGGACGTCACCGCCGAATTGCCGATATTGGCATTGACCTTGACGAGGAAATTGCGGCCGATGATCATCGGCTCGAGTTCCGGATGATTGATGTTGGCGGGGATGATCGCGCGGCCCCTTGCGATTTCGTCGCGGACGAATTCCGGCGTCACGAAGGAAGGAATTGCGGCACCAAAACTCTCGCCATCGGCGAGTCGCGCCCCGGCGCCTTCGCACATCTCTTCCCGGCCGAGATTTTCTCGCGCGGCGGCAAAAATCATTTCCTTTGTGACGATGCCCGCGCGGGCAAATTCATATTGGGTGACGAGCGCCCCATCGTGGCCCTTGCGCGGCGGCCTATTTGCAGGGCAAGGCGGCACGAGATGGTCCGGTGCGGCACCGCCATTATCCTCCGGAATGACGCCGCGCCCGGCATCGGCTTCCAGCCCTTGCCGGGCGGCAAGCCAGGGTTCGCGAATTGGGGCAAGCCCTTTGGAGAGATCGATTGAAACCCCGTCTTGCGTATAAGGCCCGGAGGGGTCGTAAACCCTGACTGGCGGCTCGTTCGCTGAAGGATCGAGCGCGATTTCACGAAATGGAACTGCGATGTCCGCGTGGCCTCGCGGATGATGATAAACCTTTTTCGAGCCTGGCAACGGCCCGCATGTCACGTGTCGCGGAACGAGCTTTTGCGGCTTGTCCAAAATATTCATCGCGATCCTCCGCTTAGGGCGCTTTCCAGCGAATGGGAGGCGAATGCGAAGCGGACCCGGCGGGGCTCGTCCTCGCTTTACCTTATCCCTTCGCTGGCATTACCCAGATTCAGGTTCTATGGGTGTGATCTCAGCCGCCGTTTCCGGCAGCACCCCATGGCGACTGAAAAAGTATAGGCCGCGCGGACACATCAGGCAAGCCGCGTGGAAGCTAGGCGCGGGCTGCAAGCCCAAGTTAACGGACTGCATCTTGTGTAGTTCCATTCCGGCGGAGTGATACCGGAGCCGCCGCCAGCAGGATCACGAACCCGCGGGAGCTTGGCAGTTGGCCCATCTTTTGGTCGATGTGGTGCCGTGCGTGGTTTGGGGGACGATGAGCGGGCCACACCGCCTGGTTTCGGCCTGCTCCGATGCCGGCAAGTCCCGGCCAGGAGGGGAACCGGCCGCCCCCTGGCGCGCATCGCAAAACACGGCAATCAGTTCCTTCCTCGGCCGCGCGTCCACTGACGCAAGCTTTCCGCGGTTATGTAGAGCAGCGGAATAATAAAAATCCCGAATACGGATGCGGCGATCATTCCGCCGAATACAGGCGTGCCCACTGCTTGGCGGGTGATGGCTCCGGCGCCCCGCGCAATAACCAGAGGCAATAGTCCAAGGATGAACGCAAAACTAGTCATCATCACCGGGCGAAACCTCAGGCCCGCCGCTTCGATGGCGCTCGCAGTAATGTCTTTGCCGAGCTGCCGCTGCTCCACTGCAAACGCAACGATCAGAATGCCGTTCTTTGCGGCGAGCGCGATCAGTACGACGAGGCCTATTTGGGCGTAGACGTCGAAGCTCCGTCCAGCCAGCATTACCGCGAGGATGGCGCCAAGTACCCCGACGCTGACCGACAGTAATGCGGGAACCGGAATGTTCCAGCTCTCGTAAAGCGCAACGAGAAAGAGGTAAGCGAAAAGAACGGCGAATCCGAGCACGATGGCCGTGCGACCGCTCGCCGCCTTTTCCTGGAGCGCGGTCCCGGTCCATTCGAAGCTGTAGCCCGCAGGCAGGGTTGCGGCGGAAATGCGCTCCATCGCGGCGAGCGCTTGGCCAGAACTGTAGCCGGGCTTCGCCGCGCCGTTCACAATCGCGCCGCTGAATCCGTTGTAACGCACCACCGTTTGCGGTCCTTGCACGAGTTTCGCCTCGGCAAGCGCGCGGATCGGGACCATCGCCCCCCGAGCGTTGCGCACATACACCCGGTAGATGTCGTCCACCCTTTCGCGAAATGGCATCTCGGCCTGGACGTTGACCTGCCACGTCCGGCCGAACACATTGAAGTCGTTGATGTAGTAGCTGCCCAGCGTGGACTGCAAGGCATTGAAGATATCGGTGATCTTGACCCCGAGGATCTGTGCCTTATCGCGGTCGATATCGAGATAGATCTGGGGCGTATCGGCAGCATAGGTGCTGAATACGCCGGCGAGCTCGGGCTGCCCATTGGCCGCCACGAGCAGGCCTCGGAGCGTCGCCGCGATGTCGGATGGCGGCTGGCCCTGCAACGCCTGCAGCGCGTATTGGAAGCCGCCGGTGCTGCCCAGGCCGAGGATGGGCGGAAGGTTAAAAGGAAAGGCGATGGCGCCCTTAATGGCCGCCATCTGCGGCCGCAGACGCGTAATGATCGCTCCGGCGCTTTGCGCCGGAGCGGTGCGCACCTCGTAGGGCTTGAGCCGGATGACGAAGAAAGCCTGGTTCGACGATGCGACGTAGTCGATGAAGTTCAGACCTACCACCGACAGGACGCCTTCGACGCCTGGGATCGGCGTGACGATGTCCTCGACCTCTTTGACCACTGCCGCAGTGCGGTTGATCGAGGCACCTTCCGGAAGCCGCAGAGCAGCGAAGATCGCGCCCTGGTCCTCTTCCGGCAAAAAACTCTGCGGTGTCTTGCTGAACAGCCATGCCGACGCCACCAGGACGCCAGCCACGATTGCGACGCCTACTATCGCCACGCGCACCAACCGGCGCACCACCGCCACATAGCCATCGCGGGCCTTATCGATCGTACCCAGGACATAGCGCATCGGGCCGCGGCTGGTCTGGCCGCGTTTCAAGAGCACCGCGCACAGCGCCGGACTCAAGGTCAGGGCATTAAGCGCCGAGATCAGCATCGACACCGACACCGCCACCGCGAATTGGCGGAAAAGCTGGCCGCTGATGCCCGGGATGAAAGCCACCGGAACGAACACTGACAACAAGACGAGGGTGATGGCGAGGATCGGGCCGGTAATCTCGGCCATGGCTTTCTTGCAGGCGTCCGGCACGGACAGGTCAGGTTCTTCGTCGATCACCCGCTCAATGTTCTCGACGACGACGATCGCGTCATCAACCACGATGCCGATTGCGAGCACGAGCGCCAGTAAGGAGACAGTGTTGGCCGAATATCCGATCGCTAGCATCACCGCAAATGTGCCGATGATCGACACCGGCACGGCAACCAGAGGGATCAGCGTCGTCCGCAACTTGCCGAGAAATAAAAACACCACCAGAGCCACGAGGACAATTGCCTCGGCCAGAGTGCGAATGACCTCGTCGATCGTCGCGGTGACGAAGACCGTGGTGTCGAAGAACACGGTGTAGGCGAGATCATTTGGGAACCGCGTTGCCAAGGTGGTCATGGTTTCGCGAACGCGACGGGTCACGTCGACCGCGTTGGACCCCGGCGTCTGGTAGATACCGATCGAGGCGGTGGGAGCGCCATTGAAACGGCTGTAGCGGTCCTGCGATTTCGCGCCCATCTCGACGCGGGCGACGTCTTTCACCCGGACAACCGAACCGTCGGGATTCGTGCGCAGGACGATAGCGGCGAATTCCTCTGGGCGCGTAAGCCGGCCTTTGGTCTTGATGTTGATCTGGACCTGCTGTTCGTTGGAGATGGGCGCCGCGCCCACCCGGCCGAGGGCCGCCTGAATGTTCTGGCCCTGCACCGCCGAGATGACGTCGTTCGGTGTCAGATTGAGCTCGGACAGCCGGTCGGGGTCAAGCCAGATCCGTAACGAATAGTCGAGCGGTCCGAAGAGAGTTGCCTGGCCGACGCCATTGATCCGCGCCAGCGGGTCGATGACATTGATGGTCGCATAATTGCTCAGATAAATCGCATCGTAGGTGCCTTTCGGCGAGTAGATGTTTATGACCTGCAGCAGGGCGGCGGATTTCTTGCGGATGCTGAGGCCATTGCGCGTCACCTCCTGGGGCAGCTGCGGCGTGGCAAGACTGGAATAGTTCTGCACATTGACGGTATTTATGTCCGGATTGCTGCCCAGCGCGAAAGTCACGTTGAGGGTGTAGCTGCCGTCGGACGCACTGGCGGACTGATAATAGAGCGCCTTGTCGACGCCGTTGATTTGCTCCTCAATTGGTTGCGCCACCGTGGTCTCGACCGTTTCGGCATCAGCGCCAGGGTAGGTCGCGGTCAACGTGACCTGCGGTGGCACAATATCCGGGAATTGCGCGATCGGGATTACCGACATGGCAATGATGCCGGCTAGCGTGATGACGATGGCGACGACGAAGGCGAGCCGCGGCCGGTCGATGAAGATGCCGGAAAACATTACGTCAGTTTCCCGGCACGGTGCTCGCCGTCACGACTTGACCGGGACGCACCTTTTGTATCCCCTCGACAATCACCAGTTCTCCTTCCTTGAGACCGTCCGTCACAACAATTTCTCTACCCTGCTCGACTCCGGTCGTCACGCGACGCAACTCGACCTTATTCGCTGCGTCGACCACCAAGACATAGTGGCCAGCTTGATCGAGCTGGACGGCGGATTGCGGAACCATCAGCGCCGGTCGCGGCTTGCCCCGTTCCGTGATGACGCCGACGACCCCACCGGGGACCAGAACACCATCCGGGTTCGGCACTTGCGCCCGCACCGCCAAGGTGTCCGTAGTGGTATCGACCTGGACGTCGAGCAAATTGGTGAAGCCGGGGTGCGGATAGACGCTGCCATCGGGCAGCTTGATGTGAATGGTCACATTCGGGTTCTTGCCGCCCGGTACGCCGAACCTGCGCTTGTAGTTAATTACATCGCGCTCGCTTGGCTGAAAGATGACATAGATGGGGTCCTCCCGGACAATCGTCGCAAGCGTCCCCGACGACGGACCGACCAGATTGCCCACGGTGAAATTGGCAATACCGATCCGTCCATCGATCGGCGAACGGATTTCTGTGTAACCCAAATTGATTTCCGCCTGGTCGAGCAGCGCTTGCTCCGCCATCACATTGGCCTGCGCTACCCCCTCGTCGGCTGCACGCTGATCAACCGTGGCTTGTGCAATGTTCTGCTTGCCGACAAGTTCCTTGCCGCGCGCCAGTTGCAATGCTGCATTCACCTCCGTTGCCTTGGCCTTGGCAAGATTTGCGCGCTGCTGCTCGACTGCCGCCTTGTAGGTTACTTGTTCGATGCGGAACAGGAGGTCGCCGGTTTTGACATGCTGCCCTTCGGTGAAAGTGCGCTCCTCGATGAACCCGGTGACCCGCGCGACAATTTCGACCTTGTCGATCGCCGTCACACGGCCGATGAAATCGCCTGTCTCCTGCACCTGACGGCTCACCACCGGGGTTACCGAAACTGCCGGCGGCGGAGATGCCCCGCCTTGGGCCGTGGCAGCGCCGCAGCGAGCCATGAAGATCAGCGCGGCAGGGGCGAGCCTCCAGCCGAGAGAGCTATTGCGGCCAAGCAACGATTTTCCTCCTGAGTTCGAGGTTGAGTTCTCCCGGCCATACCTCCAAAGACGATCTCCCATACGCGAACAAGCATGCTACCCTGTTATTCCACTGGGAACAGAATAGCGCGTGGAACTATCGACGGCCAAGATCCCATGAATTGGCGCAGGAATTTCGGCCGATGAACCGAAGGTTGGACCCGCAAATTGGATCGCAGCGGATTATCGGTTCCTTCAATTACGCTGCTGTGCTGCTGGGTCTCAGACGCCTTGAACGCGGCCGATGAGGGCAACAGAACCCGCATGAGCCGGCCCGGCGCAGGAGGATTCGCTATACTAACAATGTGGCATAGTCTACCAAGTTCGTTTTTTGGCAGTGTCTCAGTTTGAATTTCGGCTTTCGACCGAAAGCGGAGCCGCTAGAGCGATATTCGATGAGGACTTCAAAGCCCTGTCCGTAATAGTAGTTTATGCGGCGGCGATCTTGCTGACGAACGCGCGGGCGTCCATGATCAATGCATGGATATCGCATACATCTCGGCACTCTCGGCGCTTGCCGGATCGGTGGTCGGCGGTCTGACATCGGGCGTCACGACTTGGCTGGGCCTACGCGCCCAGGAGAGGGCCAGGCAGCTCGCCCACAACAAGTCGGCGCGAGAGGACCTCTACAGGGACTTCATCGTCGCGGCATCGCAAGCGTATGGCAATGCCCTCGTGAGCGACGAGCCACGGATTCAGGAGCTCGTCGCCCTCTACGCCATGATCAGCAGGATGCGCATCCTGTCCTCGCCACCAATTGTCGCGTGCGCTGACAAGATCATGCGGGTAACGATCGACACCTACTTCGCGCCGAACAAGACGATCCGCCAGCTGCATGAATTGATCGAGAGTGGGTCGGCGTTCGACCCGCTGAAGGAATTCAGCGAGATGGCACGCGACGAGCTACGAACGTTCTGACTTTCTCCGCGTGGCTGAGCCAGCGTTAAGACCATCCGCTTCCGCCGCGGCTCCCCGAGGATTGCCGGGATGCGCGGCGCGGCGTAAGCCTGTGGTACGAGACCAGATGTTTTCGAAAATCCTGATCGCCAATCGCGGCGAGATCGCATGCAGAATAATCCGGACCGCGCGGCGCCTTGGCATTGCGAGCGCCGCCGTTTATTCGGACGCAGATCGCTTGGCGTTGCATGTCGCGCTTGCCGGCGAGGCTTTCCGGATCGGTCCGGCGGCGGCCCGCGAAAGCTATCTCGACGGTGCCAAAATCATTGAAGCGGCCCAAAAATCCGGCGCGGAGGCAATTCACCCAGGCTACGGGTTCTTGTCCGAAAACGCGGATTTTGCGGAAAGCTGCGCCACCGCGGGCCTCGTTTTCATCGGTCCGCTTCCGGCGGCAATCCGCGCAATGGGAGACAAAGCGCAAGCCAAGGCCCTCATGGAGAAAGCGGGCGTCCCTGTGGTGCCTGGCTATCACGGGAGCGAACAGGACACCGCCATTCTTGCGCGAAAAGCCTTGGCGCTCGGCTATCCCGTCTTGATCAAACCTGCTGCTGGCGGCGGCGGCAAAGGCATGAAAATCGTGGCGCGCGAGACAGAATTTGCGGCCGCACTCGCAAGCGCTAAACGCGAGGCGCTTTCTGCGTTCGGCGACGATCGCGTGCTCATCGAAAAATATCTGCCTTGTACGCGCCACGTCGAGGTCCAAATTTTTGCCGACAGCCAGCAAAATTGCGTGCATCTCTTCGACCGCGATTGCTCGATCCAGCGCCGGCATCAAAAAATCATCGAGGAGGCACCCGCTCCCGGCGTCTCGGACGAGTTGCGCCAAGCGATGCGGGAGGCGGCCTTATCCGCCACGCGCACTATCGGCTACGTCGGCGCGGGCACCGTGGAGTTCTTGCTGTCGCCCGATGATGGCGCCTTCTATTTTCTCGAAATGAATACGCGGCTTCAGGTCGAACATCCGGTGACCGAAATGATCACCGGTATCGATCTCGTCGAATGGCAATTTCTTGTTGCCGCGGGCGGCGCGTTGCCTCTGCGCCAGGAGGAAATCCGCGGCTTCGGCCATGCGATCGAGGCGCGGCTCTATGCGGAGGATCCGGCGCGCGACTTTCTGCCGCAGTCTGGCCGGATTGCGCGCCTGGATTTTCCCGCATGGGGGCCAGATGTGCGCATTGATACCGGCGTGCGCGCGGGGGATGCGATCCCGGCCGATTATGATCCGATGATCGCCAAGGTCATCGTTTGCGATAAAGACCGGCGGAGCGCAATTCTCCGCATGCGCACCGCGCTCGGCAGTACCCTTGTCGCGGGGGTTGCAACCAATCTCTGCCTGCTCCGCGAAATAGCGGCGCATGAAGCTTTCACCGGAGGTACGCCGGATACAGGATTTATCGCGCGGCATGCCGACGATCTTTTGCCCATGCCACGGCCTGCCGAAGACGATGTTCTTGCCATGGCGGTCATCGGGCTACTTTGCGAGCGAACGGCGTCCGCGCACGAAAATGCCCAGCATTCGAGCGATCCCTGGAGCCCGTGGAGCGGCCTAAACGGCTGGCGCCTGAACGAGGAGGCGCGCGAAACGGTGCGCCTGCGCGAGATCGTGCCCGGAGGGGACGCCAATTGCGCCGTCGAAGTCCGCTATCCGCGCATCGGCTGGCGCCTCGGTTTGCCGGGAGGCATTTATTTTGGCGCCAGCGGAACGCTCGCCCCGGACGGAACTCTTGCCGCCATTCTTGACGTTCATCGTGTCAGGGCGTTCTGGGTTCGCTCCGGCGAAGAGATCCTTGTGTTTGCGGGGGCCAAGGCTGCGCATCGCTTTCGGCTGGCCGGCCCCGTTGCCGGGCTGGAGAGGCGGGATGTACCACCGGGACGGCTCGCCGCGCCGATGCCCGGCCGCATCAGTGCATTGCTCGTCGCACCGGGTGCTCGGGTCGAGGCAAACCAGCCGGTTCTCGTCCTTGAAGCCATGAAGATGGAGCATATGCTGCGCGCCCCCAATGATGGTATCCTCAAGGAATTCAAGTTCCAGCTCGGCGATCACGTCACTGAGGGCGCGGAACTCGCCACCATCGAAACCGGGCCACCGTCAGGCGGCGCCTCCTGAAATTTGGCCGGGGACTACTTAAATGAGGAGCGGCGTAGCCGGAACTTGCCCCGGAAAGGTCTTTCTTCTCTTTTTCAATCATCGCGTTGTGCCAGGAAATGTTCTAAGCAGATACCCCTTGGAGCGGGTGCCCTCCGGTCAAGCCAAAACCGTTTGGCTCCCACGAATGGAATTCGAAAAAGCATGCGTAAAATCGTCGGCGGCAAGCTCCATGGCATCCACGTCACGGAGGCGAATCTCGATTACCACGGTTCGATCACGCTCGATCCGGATCATTGCGAAGCCGCCGGAATCTTGCCGCTCGAATTCGTCGAGATCTGGAACAAGAATTCTGGAGCGCGTATCTCTACCTATGTGATTCTCGGCGACCGCGGTTCGCGATGCTGCATTGTCAATGGAGCGGCGGCGCGGACCTGCCAACGCGGCGATGAACTTATCGTCTGCAGCTCGATCTATCTGCCGGGCGACAGCATCGCCGGTCTCAGTCCTGCCGTTGTGACCTTTGACGAGGACAATAATATCGTTGAAACTTTGCGCTATTGCGTCAGCCGGGACGGCGCGGGGCGCTATCAATTCGCGATTCTCGACGCTGCGGGAACTCAGCTCAAGACTCCGTTGCTCTCCGGTTCCAAGAGCCGCAAATTTTAATCCAGGTACCCTAATGTTCTCGCGCGGTTTGCGAATCATCAAATGACTTGAGCTTGGTCACACCCGGCTAGCCAGCGCGGCAACGCGATCTTGACTCTTTTTTTCACGCCCTCGCATATAACGGACACTATGTTCGCCATATCGAACAATCGGCAGAGCTGTGCAATTCGTACCGGCAAGTAAAACGGCGGGTCTTCGCGAGGTCGATGCGCCGCAAAGCCTCGTTGCGCATTTTGGCGCCGAGACGCCGCTTAAGATGGATGCCGGCGTCTCGCTCGGTCCCCTGACGATAGCCTATCAAACCTATGGCGATCTTAATGCCGCCAAGTCGAACGCCATTTTGGTCTGCCATGCCCTGACCGGCGACCAGCATGTCGCCAATCAACATCCCATCACCGGCAAACCCGGCTGGTGGCATACTATGGTCGGCCCAAACCGGCCAATCGATACCAACCGCTATTTTGTCATTGCCTCGAATGTCATCGGCGGCTGCATGGGCACCACGGGGCCTGCCTCGCTCAATCCGATGACCGGGCGGCCCTATGGCCTCGATCTTCCAATTGTCACGATCAAGGACATGGTTTTCGCGCAGGCCATGCTGATCGACCGTCTCGGCATCGACACGCTATTTTGCGTCGCCGGCGGTTCGATGGGCGGGATGCAGGTCTTGCAATGGGTGGCGAGTTTCCCGGAACGAGTCTTCGCCGCGATGCCGATCGCAACCGCCGCGCGGCATTCCTCGCAAAATATTGCCTTTCATGAGGTGGGGCGGCAAGCGGTGATGGCCGACCCGGATTGGCGCCAAGGCCGCTATCTCGAAGAAGGCGTCATCCCGACGAAAGGGCTCGCCGTCGCCAGAATGGCGGCTCACGTCACCTATCTGTCGGACGAAGCCTTGCAGAGCAAGTTTGGCCGTAAGCTCCAAGACCGCACCACGCCGACGTTCTCTTTCGATGCCGATTTCCAAATCGAGAATTATCTGCGCTATCAAGGCACAAGTTTTGTCGACCGCTTCGATGCCAATTCGTACCTCTATGTGACGAGGGCCTGCGATTATTTCGATCTCGCCGCCGATTACGGCGGCTCTCTGGCGTTCGCCTTCAAGGGTGCCAAAACCCGGTTCTGCGTGGTGTCCTTCAAATCGGACTGGCTCTATCCGACGCAAGCCTCGCGGGCGATCGTGCATGCCTTGAACGCGGGCGGCGCCTCGGTTTCCTTTGTCGATATCGAGACGGATCGCGGCCATGACGCGTTCTTGTTGGACACCCCTGAGTTCATTGCAACCTCGGCGGCTTTTTGAATGCCGCGGCGCGGGCGCGGGGCATTGCGCCGGCCAAAGATGCGGTGATTTGAACGTGGCCGCCAAGACGGGAGCTATCAAAGCCGAGCGAGCCCGTGTGATACCGGCGCGCGTGGATCTGCTTCTTGTCGCGGATATGGTTGAGGCAAAGTCCCGCGTTCTCGACGTCGGATGTGGCGATGGCACGCTGTTGCGGTTGCTGGCCGAGGAAAAAGGGGTGGACGCGCGGGGGATAGAACTTTCCCAGCGCGGGGTCAACGACTGCGTCGCCAAGGGGCTCTCGGTCATTCAAGGCGATGCCGACACCGATCTTGCCGACTATCCCGACAATGCCTTCGATTATGTCATTCTATCGCAGACGCTGCAGGCAACTCGCCAGCCGCGGACGGTGCTTGAACATATGTTGCGGATCGGCCGTCACGCGATCGTGTCGTTTCCGAATTTCGGCCATTGGCGGATCCGGCTCCAAGTCGCGTTCGGCGGACGCATGCCGATGACGCGCAACCTTTCCTGCTGCTGGTACGACACACCAAACATCCATTTTTGCACGATCCAGGATTTTGTCGCGCTGGTGCGGGACATCGGTGCAAGGATCGAGCGTGGCGTTGCGCTCGATCGTTTCGGCGCGCCCTTGGCCTACGGCGAGCCGTGGATCTGGAACTTGTTCGGCGAACAAGGCGTATTCCGGTTGACCCGCAAGCGGTGAGGGCGGGAGTCGAGCGGACCGGCTAGAGCCAACAATTAGCGGCCTCATCCGGGAGCGTAGCAATGACCGCCAATGCGAAAACTGGCGCCGGCAGCAACATCGAAATCCTGGCCGGCGGCCAGAACGCCGCTAGGGCCGCCGGCCGCACTCTTACCGGCGCTTGATCAATCGCGGTATTTTTTTTTGACGTAACCCGTCTCAGGGGCGACAAACTGCGCTGGGAAGCACATAATATTAGGAATGCAGTGAGCGGTTCCACGCGGAAAGCTGCTTCGTGCAAAGCTTCGGCGTGACCGCTTGGCGCTCGGTTCGGGAGGAACGCCAATGCCGAAATTCCATGTGATCTGCGGTGCGGATTCGACCCCGGCTTATCCGGTGGTGCGTAAAATTGGCCCGGCAGACCTCAAATTCGCTCTGTCCAAAGGTATCGACGATTTCATGGCGATGCCATCAGCCCTCTTTTTCCTGGGCCTAATATACCCCATCGTCGGCTTGTGCCTCGCGGGGTACGCCCTGCCCCTGCTTTTCCCCCTCATGTCGGGCTTTGCTCTGATCGGCCCCCTCGCCGCAATTGGCTTGTATGAGATAAGCCGGCGGCGGGAGCACGGCCTTGAGACCCATTGGTCGAATGCTTTCGACGTGAGGCACTCGCCATCGGTTCCCTCGCTCCTGGCGCTTGGTCTCCTGCTGCTGATTGTTTTTCGCCTCTGGCTGGCAGCGGCCGAATCCCTTTACGGTTGGCTCTTTGGCCCCGGCTTACCGGAGTCCTACGTCAACTTTCTTATCGATGTCGTCACTACGTCGCGGGGTTGGAGGCTTATCGCTTTTGGCAACACAATCGGCGCTGCCTTTGCCGTGGTGGTCCTGAGCATCAGCGTCGTCTCCTTTCCTTTGCTCCTCGACCGCGATGTGGGCTTGGTTGTGGCGGTTCAGACTTCGGTCCGGGCGGTCCTGGAGAACCCTATCACGATGGCACTCTGGGGTTTGCTCGTTGCGGCATTACTCGCGATCGGATTCATGCTTGTATTCGTCGGGCTCGCGGTCACGGTGCCGATCCTGGCCCATGCGACCTGGCATCTCTACCGAAGAGCCGTGGAATCGGCTTCGCCTCAGTCTGATGCGAAGCCGCGGAGTCATACCCGGTAAACGCCGTCGTCTCAGCCCGACGGCGGCGGAATCCGCAGCACTTGGCCGGGCGAGAGTTTGCCGGGACGGGACAGCAATGCCTTGTTGGCTTCAAAGATCAGATGATACTTACTGCCTTGATCGTGGCCATATTCGGATTTGGCAATCTTCCACAGCGTATCGCCTGGCTTGAGGGTATAAAATTTCGATTCAGGCGCTTTGTCGGCGTCCGCGCCACTCGTTTGGACGGCAGCAACGCTCGCCGCCTTGCCGCTCGCCGGCGCGGTCTTCCCGGATTCCCTAGTCGAGGCGGCGCCGCGCGACACGGCGACGTTACGCCCTTCGGACAGGCCGCTGGGTTTCGCAACATTGAGATCGTTTTTCTCGGCCTCTTTGGTCGATTTATCAGACGGGGTGGAGGCGGTTTTGGCCTCAGGCCCTGGTTTTGCAGACGCAAGATGTTCGGTCTGCGTGCTAACGTCCCCCGTTCCGAAAAATGCGACTCGGGTCAAGTGCGTGTAATCCGACTCGAACGCCATAATTGTCACAAACAGCAACACCGCTCCCGGGGGAGCCAGAATGGCATACGTCAGAGCCAACCGCTCCCAGGCCATGTGCATGAATATTGCGACGATCAAGCCTGCCTTCACAATCATGAACAGCAGGATCAAAGACCACCTAAGATATCCATGGATGCCAAAGAAGTCGACGAGATACGAGCAAGTGCTCAGGACAAACAGCCATCCCCAGATAATCAGATAAAGCCTGATCGGGTGTTGTTGTCCCTCTTCGTGCGTCGTTTACCTGTGTCATGTTTTTTCCTTACCAAAGATAAAAAAGGGCAAAGATGAACACCCATACAAGATCGACGAAATGCCAGTAGAGGCCCATGGTTTCGACGATCTCGTAGCGTCCCTTCCTGCTGGTGAAAAAGCCTCTCTTTCCGGTTTCGAAATCTCCCCGCCAAACCTTACGCGCAATGATAAGCAGGAAAATCACGCCGATCGACACGTGAGTGCCGTGGAAGCCCGTGATCAAGAAGAAGCATGAGCCAAATTGGGCGGCGCCCCAAGGGTTTCCCCAAGGCCGGACCCCTTCCAGGATCAGCTTGGTCCACTCGAAAGCCTGCATTCCGACGAAGGAGGCGCCGAATGCCGCGGTCGCCAGCATCAACCACGTTGTTGTGACACGATCGCGGCGGTAGCCGAAGTTGACGGCCATCGCCATCGTCCCGCTGCTGCTGATCAAGATGAACGTCATGATGGCGATCAGAAGGAGCGGGGTTTCATGGCCGGCGATCGTCAATGAAGAAGACCTTGCTAGGGTTCGGCCAAGGCACGGTCGTGGACATCCGCACGGTCATGTACGAAAGCAGAAAACAACTGAAAATAAAGGTGTCGCTGAGGAGGAAGATCCATATCATGGCCTTGCCCCAGGTCGCACTCTTGAACGCCCGCTGGTCCGAAGACCAATCGGCCGCGAAGCCTTGCCAACCCCCAGGGCGCGCGGGGGCCTCTAACGTGGTTGCCGTAGCCGATTCCGTCATTTCTTCTCCTGAAGTCCTTTGTGGAACATTTTCAGTCGCCGCGGACACGGGCACGCCGTCAGAAAATGCGATAGAGTAGAGCAAACAGCCCGCTGTCCGATTGAATTGGATCGGTCAGCCGCAACAGACCGAACAAGGCCAGCCAGACAAAAAGCAGGAAGTGCCAGTACGTCGCGCAGAGTTCGACACTCAAGCGCATCTCGCGCGCCGGGACAACTTGCCATGCCTTATCCATGGTTCTGCCCAAGGCAACCAGGCCCCCCAACATGTGCAGACCATGCGCGCCGGTGATCAGGTAGAAGAAAGCGGCGCATGGGTTGGTCGACAAGTAATAGCCCGCGGCGTCAAGCTGCCGCCACGCGACAAGTTGACCGGCCAAAAATGCAAGCGCGAAAACGCCCCCCGCCAGCAGGCCTGCTCTTACCCGCTCCATCCTTCCCCGGCGCGCGGCAACCTGCGCCCATTGCAACGCGCCGCTGCTCAAGATCAACACGCCGGTATTGAGCCACAGCACCTCCGGCAACGGCGCGGGCTTCCACTCCCCCATTTCCATTCGCATGGTGTAGGCGCTGAGCAAAAGAGCGAAGAGGCATCCGGCAACAGCGAGAAACACTCCCAATCCAATCTTCGCGGCGGGCATCGACGATGCGCCCGTGGCGCCGATCGCGCCTGCCTCCAACCAGGGCTTGGCTGTCAGCCTTTGCTGCGCCAGCCACCACATGACGATGGCGGCGATCACAGCCAAGAACAGGAATAGGATATTCATGACGGAATAGCCTAACTCGCGGGAATGGCCGGGGGCTGGTTTTGTGGCAGGAAATCTTGGCTGGCGCCCGGCACGCTGTAATCGTAAGCCCAACGGTAAACCACCGGCAACTCCTTGCCCCAATTGCCATGACCGGGCGGAGTTTCCGGCGTCTGCCACTCGAGCGTCGTGGCCCTCCAGGGATTGCCGCCGGCAAGTTTACCCTTGGACAGGCTCCATATCACGTTGAAGAAGAACACCATCTGGGCGGCGCCCACGATCAATGCCGCGGCAGTGATAAAAACATTCAGCGACGCTGCCGACGCCGGGACAAACGCCGTCTCGCCCAATTCGTAGTAGCGGCGCGGCACACCGATAAAACCCAAATAATGCATCGGGAAGTAAATCAGATAGGCCCCAAGGAAGGTGATCCAGAAGTGAATTTGGCCGAGCCTCTCGTTCAGCATCCGCCCCGTGATCTTGGGATACCAATGATAGATTCCCCCAAAAACAACTAGAATGGGCGCAATTCCCATAACCATATGAAAATGCGCAACGACGAACATCGTGGCGGAAAGCGGAACATCGACGATCACATTGCCGAGGAACAGGCCGGTGATCCCGCCATTCACAAAGGTGACGATGAACCCCAGCGCGAACAGCATCGGGACCGTGAGGTGGATGTCACCCTGCCACAGGGTTAGCACCCAATTGTAGACCTTGATGGCGGTTGGAACGGCGATGATGAGCGTGGAGGTGGCGAAAAAGAATCCGAACGGCGGGTTCATACCACTTATATACATATGGTGTCCCCATACTATGAAGCTGAGGACCGCGATGATCACCAGCGCCCACACCATCATGCGATAGCCGAAGATATTTTTCCGCGCATGGGTGCTGATCAGGTCGGAGACGATGCCGAATGCGGGAAGTGCGACGATATAGACCTCTGGATGGCCAAAAAACCAGAAAAGGTGCTGAAACAAAATCGGGCTGCCGCCGCCGTATTTCAAAAGCTCCCCGGCTTGGATGATGGACGGCATGAAGAAGCTCGTCCCGAGCACCCTGTCAAACAGCATCATGACGCAGGCGACGAACAACGCGGGGAAGGCCAGCAGTGCAAGGATGGTGGCCGTAAAAATGCCCCACACCGTTAAGGGCAGGCGCATCATCGTCATCCCGCGCGTGCGTCCCTGCAGAATCGTGACGACGTAGTTCAGGCCGCCCATGGTGAAACCGATGATGAACAGAACCAGGGACAACAGCATCAAAATGATGCCCCAATCCTGCCCGCCCGGGGTGCCCGCGAGGATGGCCTGGGGCGGATATAAGGTCCAGCCGGCGCCCGTGGGCCCGCCTGGCGCGAAGAAGCTCGCCACCAGGACCAGCACGGCAAGCAAATAGACCCAGTAGCTCAGCATATTCACATAGGGAAACACCATGTCCCTTGCGCCCACCATGAGCGGGATGAGATAATTGCCAAAGCCTCCCAAAAATAGCGCGGTGAGCAGGTAGATCACCATGATCATCCCGTGCATCGTAATAAATTGGTAGTAGTTGCTCGGAGTGATAATCGAGAAGCTGCCAGGATATGCCAGTTGCAGCCGGATCAACCACGACAACACCAGCGCCACTATTCCGATGCTGATCGCGGTGATCGAGTACTGTATGGCGATGACTTTGGCATCCTGGCAAAAGACGTATTTCGTCACCCAGCTATGTGGATGGTAAAGCTCTACGTCTTCGACTTCGGCAGGCGGGATACCTTCGGCTACGCCAATATCGACCATCACAGTTTCTCCTCGTTCCTTCCTGATGAGGCTCGCTTCGAAAGCGCCGCATCCGCCTTGTCTTCTTGGCAGTTATTGGGTCAGACTTGCTTTTTTATTGCGAGTTGACAACTCGGCGAAGGTATGCTGCTTCTGCAGCCATGCCCGGTAGTCGCTCTCGTTGTCGACCACGAAGGTCCCCCGCATCGCGTCGTGACCAACACCACAGAACCCTGCGCAAAGTATTTCAAATGTCCCGGTCCTGGTTGGGGTAAACCAAAAATATGTGACCAGACCTGGCATCAAATCCATCTTGGCCCGGAACTCGGGCACATAAAAATCGTGCACGACATCGAGCGAGCGAAGCAAAACCTTAATCGGCTTCCCGACCGGGACGTGAAAGTCGCCGCCGTCGATCACGAAATCGTCTTGCCCGTTGGGATCGGCTGGATTTAAACCCAAGGGATTGTCCGAACTGACGTAACGCGGATCGGACGTGCCGAGCAGGCCGTCTTTGCCCGGAAGGCGAAAGGCCCAACTCCATTGTTGACCCACGACCTCGATCTCGGTCGCCTCTTTCGGGACATTGACGAATTTGTACCACACGAACAAACCCGGCCCTAACAGAGCCGCGACGGCCACCGTGGTCCCGATGCCGAGCGTCCATTCCAGCCGATTGTTCTCCGGCTGATAGTGCGCCTGCCGCCCTTCCTGGTGACGAAACCGGAACACACAATAGGCCATAAACAACATGATGGCGATGTAACCGATCCCGGTAATCCAAAAGGTGAGACTGATTGTGCCGTCGATATTATTCCAGTTCGAGGCAATTGGGGTCAGCCACCATGGGCTCAGCAAGTGAAACGCCACCGAGCCGATCACGACCAAAACCAGGACAAGCGCTAGAACTATAGCCATCCCTTAATCATCCTTAACGTTAAAAAGTGCCGGCATGAAGTGCCGACATGAAGTGCAGCGTCGAACCAGCTTTCGTTGGATTTTGGCTCGGTCGGCGGCTTCGGCTTGACGCGATTTCCCGCCTCATCCCCAAACTGCCGCTAACTGTCGCACCCTGGACCATATCCGGCAATTGGGCAAAATGTCGCCGTCCGGCGGCGTATTATTGCTCCGTTGCGTCCGCAAAATTGGTCGGGTGCTATTTTTGCCGATATATTCAGCATGGCGCATCATGAGAGTCAAACGGCGGCCAAGTGGCGAATTTCTTTTTTTTGGTGTTCGGCGGCAATACTACCCCCGATGGCCCGGCAGGACGAATTTCGGCACCAAGATGTTATTTTTGCCCCTTTAATATTGTTAGACCAGCCTTCCGCCATGGTAGGCGAAAGGCCGGGAAAAAACCTGGTGCCGTAATCGTCACTTCCAATTTCCGCATTGAGATGGTTACGCCAACGCTTCCCAGTGATCCGGAAATTTCGTGCTACCTGCTCCTTGCCATTGCGCGCTGGCCTTGAAGCTTGATCATTTTTCAAAGATTGATAATTCTTGACTTCGAGACTGGGAAAAAATCCGAACCGATCTGGAGAGAACATGAACGTCGAAAGCAAGTGTCCAATGGCGGGCGGGGCGCGCGCACGCTCCATTCGTGAGTGGTGGCCAAATCAGCTGGACCTTAAAGGTCTCCACCGGAACTCACCCGAGGCCAATCCAATGGGCGGGGCGTTCGACTACGCCAAGGAATTCAAGAGCCTCGACCTGAGTGCTGTGATTAGGGACCTTCATGCCTTGATGACGGATTCGCAGGATTGGTGGCCGGCCGACTTTGGCCATTACGGTGGGCTATTTATCCGGATGGCGTGGCACAGCGCGGGCACGTACCGCATCGCTGACGGCCGCGGCGGGGCCGGAGATGGCCAGCAGCGCTTTGCGCCCGTCAGCAGCTGGCCGGACAACGCGAGCCTCGACAAGGCGCGCCGCCTCCTGTGGCCGATCAAGCAGAAATACGGCCGCAAAATCTCCTGGGCCGACCTTATGATTCTCGCGGGTAATGTCGCCCTCGAGTCAATGGGCTTCAAGACATTCGGTTTCGGCGGCGGCCGCGTGGATACCTGGGAGCCGGACGATTCGATCTACTGGGGTCCTGAAGGCGAGTGGCTCGCGGACGAGCGCTACTTTGGCGACCGCGAGCTCGAAAATCCTCTCGGCGCGGTGCAGATGGGTCTAATCTACGTGAATCCGGAAGGGCCGAACGGCAAGCCGGATCCGGTCGCTGCGGCCAAGGATATTCGTGAGACGTTCAAGCGAATGGCGATGGACGACGAAGAGACCGTCGCGCTCATTGCGGGCGGTCACACCTTCGGCAAGACCCATGGCGCTGGCGATGCGAAGCAATATGTCGGCCCGGTACCCGAAGGCGCAGACATCGAGGAACAAGGCCTCGGCTGGAAAAACACATTTGGCACAGGCAAGGGCGGTGACGCGATCACCAGTGGCATCGAAGTCATCTGGACCACGACGCCGACCAAGTGGAGCAACAATTACTTCTGGAACCTGTTCGGCTACGAATGGGAACTAACCAAGAGCCCGGCCGGCGCGTATCAGTGGAAGCCGAAGGGTGGCGCAGGCGCCGGTACGGTGCCGGACGCGTTCGACAAGACGAAGCGTCACGCGCCCTCCATGCTCACCACGGACCTCGCCCTGCGGTTCGACCCAGTTTACGAAAAGATCTCGAGGCGCTTCCACGAAAATCCCGATCAGTTCGAGGACGCGTTCGCGCGGGCCTGGTTCAAGCTGACGCACCGCGACATGGGACCAATCGTGCGTTATCTCGGTCCGCTCGTTCCGCAGGAGACGCTGATCTGGCAGGACCCGATCCCCGCTGTGGACCATCCGCTGATCGGCGAGCAGGATATTGCCGCTCTGAAGACAAAAATTCTCGCGTCCGGCCTCTCCGTTTCCGAGCTTGTCTCGACGGCCTGGGCGTCGGCGTCGACGTTCCGTGGCGGTGACAAGCGCGGCGGAGCAAACGGCGCGCGCATTCGCCTCACGCCACAAAAGGACTGGGACATCAATCAGCCGGCTCAGCTGGCGAAGGTATTGCAGACGCTCGAGGCTATCCAGAAGGAGTTCAACGCTTTACAGTCGGGCGGGAAAAAGGTCTCGCTTGCCGACCTGATCGTTCTCGGTGGCGGCGCAGCGATTGAGAAGGCAGCGAAGGACGCCGGGCAGGACGTGAAGGTTCCATTCACGCCGGGTCGCATGGACGCCTCGCAGGACGAGACAGACATCGAATCCTTCGAACCGCTCGAGCCGACTTTCGACGGGTTCCGCAACTATCTCCGCGGCAAGCAGCGCTTGTCGGCCGAGGAGCTCCTGGTCGACCGGGCGCAATTGCTCACGCTGACCGCGCCTGAGATGACGGTTGTCGTCGGCGGCCTGCGGGTCCTGGGCGCGAATGCCGGAAAGTCCACGCACGGCGTCTTCACCAAGCGGCCAGGGACACTAACGAACGACTTCTTCATTAACCTGCTCGACATGGGCACGCAATGGCAGCCGTCCGCTGGCTCTGAAGGCGTGTACGAGGGGCGCGACCGGAAGACGAACGAGGTCAAATGGACCGGCACGCGTGTCGACTTGATCTTCGGTTCGCACTCGCAGCTGCGGGCGCTGGCGGAAGTCTACGCGTGCGCGGACTCGCAGCAGAAGTTTGTGAAAGACTTCGTGGCGGCGTGGAACAAGGCGATGAACCTCGATCGCTTCGACCTCGCCTAATTCCCAGCGGAAAAGTTTTCCATCGGAGGCTTCTGTAGCGCTTCCGCAAATCGATTATCGGGCAACGAACCACATCGAGGCTGCGCAAAACTTACAAGGGTGTGGTCAAAGTCATGGACAAGATATCAGGGTAGCGATTCAAAATAACTTGAACGCTGCCCTGACACCAAGCCCTCGGAGCCGGCTGGCCTAGGTTCGAGGCTTGGTGGATGTGTTCGAGTCGAACACGTTGCGCCGAATATCTATGCAGCCGATCGCGCAATTGCGCGCGCAAGTTTCCAAATCTTGACATGCCGAGGAAGTGGCGGGGACAACGAGTAACCCCGCCAAGGCGGGGTTCCGCCGCCGCGCGGCGCTGGCGGCCCGCCACCCGGTGCGTGTAATGGATATCCCTTGTTGCATGCTCCAGACTCGCACGTTTGCCGCAATTTAGGAATCCATCGTGGGACTCAAATGTTAGGTTCTATCCACTAGCCCGACCCGGACCAGGGTGACGGCGAAGGAAGATATTTCTCACTGTTCGAAAGCTTGAGGCGTTTTATCATGCAAAGTTACGCCAAGGACCATGATTGTGTCGATATTGTTGAGTATAGTCCCGTCGTCGGAGCTGTCGTAATGCAATCAGAAAAGGAAAGCTATACTGGCATACAAGCCTTGCGATTTCTCGCAGCAATACTGGTAGTGATGTTCCATGCAACGTTGTATACGAGGGATCGTCTGGATCCGACATTCAACAGTTGGATTCCAGGGGGAGGCGGGGTCGACGTTTTCTTCGTGATCAGCGGTTTCGTCATGGTGGTTTCGTCGCGCAAGCTGGCGACCCAAACCGGCGGGTGGCTGCTCTTCGCCAGGCGGCGCTTAATTCGTATCATTCCTCTGTATTGGCTTTCCACGACGCTCAAAATTGCAGCGATTCTGGCCATTCCATCATTGGTTCTGCACACCAACTTGTCATTCTACCAGGTCGCAACGTCGTATCTGTTTTTTCCGGCCCGGAATGCGGAAGGCGATCTCCACCCTCTTCTGATTGTTGGGTGGACGCTAAACTACGAGATGTTCTTCTATATGGTATTCACACTGGCTCTGCTTCTTCGCTGGGATATCTACTGGTTCATCGGGACGGCGCTCGGGATCTGCGCCTTCGGATCGCTGCTTCCGAATATCGAAAGCGACGCGCTAAGGTTTTATTTCAATCCAATTGTCCTTGAATTCTTTGGCGGCATGCTGCTCGCGCGCGCTGCCCTCACCTGGCGGTTTCCCTGGTGGGCGTGCCTTGCGGCGTTCGTGGTGGGGCTCGCTCTGCTGCTGACCCAGTTCGGCGGACCGCTTCCGCGTTCCATCGAAAGCGGCCTGCCGGCCCTGCTCGTCGTGTCCGGCGTGGTGTTCGGCGAAAGATGGCTTGCCGGCCGGATCCCCAACTTCCTGCTCTATCTTGGCGCAGCTTCCTATGCGCTTTATCTCTTTCATCCCATCTTTTCCCCGGCGGTTCCGTCGGTTATGAAGCGTATGGGTCTCCACGAGGGGCGAATTTCGATCGTTGCATTTGTTATGTTTTCAATCATAATTTCCGTGATCGCCTTCGTCGTTGTTGAACGGCCTATGACACGCTACTTGAATCGGCGCTTGGTCTGATGCCAGGGAGATCGAAAATGCGGTGTGTTGCCTTCGGATGGACCTTGTGTCGAGGGCGATGACGCATGTGGGCAGTATAGACCGAATGCAAGTCATCACGCCTATTGTGACAAAGCGGGGCCGATTTAACGCATCATCATCTTGCGCTCGCTCGACAGAAGATGATGGCGAGCGCGGCGTAGTTTTTTGGATCGCGCAAGTGGTGGTGTATGCGCAAGGACGGATCACCCATCTCGGGACATTTTGAAACGATCTTGGTGCGGCGGCGGAACCGCGCCAGATAATGGCGGATGTTGGTCAGGTCTTTGCCGGTGAAGAGTTGATCTTGGGGAATGAGGCGATGAAAACCCTCCCAATCATCCGTTATGAACATGCGGCCTTCGAGCCCGACTTTGGCGAGGTGAAAATTCATCGTCAAAGGTCAATCAGCTAGCCCGGTCCCTTGTAGTGCGCGAGTCCCTGCGCGAAAAGCGCTTCCCCTTCGGCGCTGTAGAATTTGTTACCCGGCAGCATGTGCTGCAGTGGGTAGCGTGCAACAATCGTCGGCCGATACTTCTCGAATAGCGCCCAGCGCCGCGGTTCCTCATCTAATTTCAATGGCCAATCATCATCCCTGTGCAGCATCAGGCCGAAAGTCTTTCCGGCGGCGCGCGTGATACGCGCGTACTCGGCCACGAACTGATCCAGATTCGCAGCGATCGGCGGGAACGTCTCGCAGACGATCGCATTAACTTCCGGGTGGCCCGCCAATTTCGTGAGATCAACGCCGCGCTGCCGGCCCCATGCGCCCCACCTATGCATCTGCGGCACCGCAAAGTTTGGGTTTTGCACCTGCTCGTAGGGCAGGCTCCAGTTGCAAATTCCGAAATACAGCGTGCCCTTCCAGCCCGGCTCGCCGCGGTTAACTTCATTCGCCGCAGCGGCAAGCCGCCCGATCCAGTTCTTCAAGAAGAGATCGCAGGTGAACTCGTACCAGTGGTGCCACACGCCAGTAGCGCGAGGCAAGTCCACAAAACGCTGGCCCGGTTCGACCTCAGCCGGCACGTTCCATCCCGGTATAAATTGGGAACGTCCGCCCCCTTTGGCCACCATCGTTTGGTCATGAACTGGAAACTTATCCACCAGTTCACCGTCCTGCGTGACCTCGTGCTGGCGGCAATACTCTTGCCACAAATCCAGAATGCGCGGACTGAACGTCGCGTTGCGCCAATAATCGAAACGTATCGCGTTCTGCGCCTTGGCGAAATAGGTTAAGCAATCCTCATTGAAAAACAATCCCGTAAGCAAACCCTTCATGCGCTCCAAATATTTCGCTTTGAATTCGCCGACGAACCAGTCCATCGCGTCTGGATTGAGGACGTCGAAGAGTGGTCCGTCTACCTCCGGGGCCAGGGCAGGCCCAATCCGGCCATCGGCTTCCATCACGTGGGCGTGGAATTCCGGGCGGATCGGCCCAAAGGACCGAATGCGCTCCAGCATTCGAAAGGTGCTGGTCCAAAGATCCACGCTCTGCGACGTCGCTTCCCGCGCCACCGCCTGGTGCGCACGAAGGTCATTGTCGCCATAAAAGAGGCTGCCGAACTCAACCGCATCGACCCGTCCGGCAATTTGTCCAAACAGCGCGCGCGCTTCTTCGGCCGTGCTGATTGCGCCGAATTTGCTTTGGTTATAGGTAGCCAAATCTTGGACCAGCAAGTAGCCGCGCGGCAGAGGCGGCCGTGGCTGCACAGCGGCGGGAGCCGCCGCCCACAAGGCGCTCGCTTGCAGGAAAGGCGACAGGGCTGCGTCAATTCCCAAGCTCTTCAGAAAAAACCTGCGATTGACTGGATACCCCAGCAATTTGTTCATATCGGCATAATATTCGATTGACAAGATTCGAGCAAGTTTACGTTAGGGCTTTGTCGGTAGCACACGATATGTCCGGTTTAGGTAGCACACGATCTGTCCGGTAAGTTTCCGGCCCTTTGGGGGATGGGATGCGCCGGTCGGAAGCCCGACAGGGTGTGCGGATGATCAAGTTCCTGAATATTTTGGGCCGTTACGAGGCGGCGGAGTTCGGCCAGTTGGAAGCGGCGGAGCTGCTGGGGGTCGGCGAGCGGACGTTCCGGCGTTGGCGCCAGCGCTACGAGGACGATGGCGAGGCGGGTCTGTTGGACCGGCGGCTCGGCAAGGCGTCCGGCAAGCGGGTTCCGGCGGAACGGGAGGCGGAGGTCGAGGCGCTCTATCGGACCCGCTACAGCGGCTTCACGGCGAAGCATTTTCACGAGCATCTGGTGCGCGACCACCGTTTCGGGTGGGGCTACACCTGGACGAAGACGTTTCTGCAGTCGAAGGGTCTGCTGGAGAAGGCGCCAAGCGGCGCGGGGCGCATCGGCGCAAGCGGCCGCGCCGGCCGCTGCCGGGCATGATGCTGCATCAGGACGGCTCGCGGCACGCATGGCTCGCCGGCCAGCCGGCGCTCGATCTGATCGTGACGATGGACGACGCGACGAGCGCGATTCTATTCGGCCTTTCTGGTCGAGGAGGAAGGCACGGCCTCGACGTTCCGGGCGCTGGAGGAGGTGTTTGGCCGGCATGGCCTGCCGCTGAGCCTCTACACCGATCGGGGCAGCCATTACTTTCACACGCCGGAGGCCGGCGGCAAGGTCGACCGGACGCGCCTGACGCAGGTCGGGCGCGCGCTGGATCATCTCGGCGTCGAGCATATCGCGGCCTATTCGCCGCAAGCGCGCGGCCGCTCGGAGCGGGTCTTCCAGACGTTGCAGGACCGGCTGACGAAGGAGCTGGCGCTGGCCGGGATCACCGACGATCGAGGCGGCCAACGCCTTCCTTCGCGAGGTCTATATCCCGGCCCACAATGCGCGTTTCGCCGTCGAAGGCCGAACAGGATGGCAGCGCCTTCGTCGCGATCGCGGGTGTCGATCTCGGCGAGATCCTCTGCGTCCAGGAAGAGCGCCACGTCGGCAACGACAATTGCGTGTCGTTCAACCGATTGAAGCTGCAAATCCCGGCGAGCCCGCTGCGCGCGCACTTCGTCAAGGCGAGCGTCAAGGTCCGCCAATACCACGACGGAACCCACGCGATCTTCCACGGCCCGCGCTGCCTCGGCCGCTACGACCAGAAAGGCGCCGCTGTGGACTACCCAAAAGCCGCCTAAATCCGCTCGGCGGCCAGCCTGTGGACGGCATGGACAAGTCTACGACTTGCCCACCCCGCCCACAGGAGAACAAAAGCAGAAGAAGCGGACATTTGATGTGCTACCAAAACCGGACAAGTTAATTCGCTATCGACACGCGGTTCCAAAATCCGCGTTTGGAATAATGGAGTTTTAACTATCCGGCACGATATCGAGGACCTTGGCGATCGGCGCCGGGCTGATGCCGAGCGGCGGTTGGAAAGGGCCTTCGTGGGCCGCGATCAATCCGATCACGAGAACGATGCTGGCGGTGAAAATGACCATTGCGGCCACCTGGGCGCGCGCGCTGTCGAGATGCACCGCGGCAACGCTGATCTGCGCCATCAGGGCCATCAATAGTACGCTTGCCCATTTGAAATTCTCCGAAAAATCCGAGCTCACTGCAAGGCGGTTGCCACGTGCCTCCCGGACCTTCATGGCGGTCTCGAGCAAGAGGCGGCCGAGCGCCGCATCGCCAAGCGCAACGTCCGATTGTGCGACGGTTTGCAACAATTCATCTTGTGCCGCTTCTGCGTCGGGCGACGCTTCGCCGTTTTCCATGAGCGGCCATTCCTTGCCGATTACGGCGGCGGCATAGGCGCGGATCGCGCGGTCGATCGCAACATGCGGCGCACCCAAGGTGGCGGCCAGGGCATGGAGGGAGATCAGATTGCCGCCTTCCCCGCGCACGGTTGCCGCCGCGCGCTGGTTGCGGTCCCAGACGTCGCTTGCGAGAAAGCCGGTGAGAATGCCTAATATGACGACGATCGCGCTGAAGAAGGGCGCCACGACGCCGCGGAAGCTTCGCACCCAGGGTCCCGCCAAAACGCCAAAAGAAAGGCGGATCAACACCAGGGCGGTAGCGCCGTAAAAGGCCACCATAATCCAAATCAATGCCGGAAGCGGTAGCGATAGCCAAGCGTCGATCAAGATCACGTTCCCCGCGAGTGTTGATAGGACTATAGACGGCGAAGTTGGCCGCAAGACCGGCCGAGAGTTTCTGTGGGTCTGTCTCATTGAGGGTGAGCCAAGGTCAATCGAGACCGCCTCCATTTGACAGAACGGGGAGATAGTCGCACAGGAAGCTTAAGTCTAGCAACGGCTGCACACCCGAGCGGCGACACTATTCTGGGCGATGATCCCGCCGGGAGCAGGGAGAAATTTGATCATGAGAGTCAGAATTACGATTTTGTCCCTTGCGATATTCGCGTTGCCGGTTTTGACTCTTGCACAAGGGATGCCGCCCATCGCCATAAATTCGCAGGAGGGCCACGCCGTCGTGGCGCCAGATCAGCTGGTCTGGACACCGATCATACCGGGCGCGGAGATGGCCGTCGTTTTCGGCGATCTGGACAAGCAAGGCGGTATGTACGTGATCCGCATCCGTTCCAAGGGGGAGGTCAAAGTACCGCCGCACTGGCATGCGACCGACGAACACATTACGGTGCTCGAGGGTTCCTTCTGGATCGGATCCGGCGAGCAGTTCGATGCGAGCAAGCTGCAGGAAATGAAGGTGGGGGCACACGCCGTCATGCCCGCAGGGGTCCGCCACTTTAGCCTTACCAACACCGACAATGTGATTGAATTGTTTGGAGAGGCGCCATTTGTCGTCAACTTCGTCAATCCGGAAGACGATCCAAGGAACGCTAAGAGCAAGTAAGAGCTGCACACTGTGTAAATCCTTGGGCCTCCCAAAACTCAGCGGCCGCCATGCGGCCAAACCTTTACTCCGGCTGCGCAAGAGTGTACCGGCCTCCCGTCATGGCCGGGCTTGACCCGGCCATCCAAACCTGGAGCGTCCGTGGTCGGATGCCCGGGTCAAGGCCGGGCATGACGACGCGAGCCACGAACGCAGCGAGAGGCGATCGGATTCATGGCGAATGTGGTGGTGGTCGGCGCCCAATGGGGCGACGAGGGCAAGGGCAAGATCGTCGATTGGCTGTCGCTCGAGGCCGACATCGTGGTGCGCTTTCAGGGCGGCCACAATGCCGGGCATACGCTCGTCATCGACAACAATGTCTATAAGCTCACGCTGTTGCCCTCTGGTATCGTGCGGCAGGGAAAACTCTCGATCATCGGCAATGGCGTCGTCCTCGATCCGCATCATTTCGTGGACGAAATCGCCAAGCTCCGGAGCCAGGGCATTGAGGTATCGCCCAAAAATCTGAAGATCGCAGAAAACATCACACTGATTCTTGGCCTGCACCGCGAACTCGACGCCCACCGCGAATCCTCGAATGTCGAAGCGTTGAAGATCGGAACCACAAAGCGGGGTATCGGACCGGCCTATGAAGACAAGGTGGGACGCCGCGCGATCCGGCTCATGGATTTGGCCGAGCCGGGCAGCTTGGATCAAAAAATTGCCCGTCTGCTTGCCCATCATGAGCCGCTGCGCCGGGGTCTTGGGCTCGAACCTATCGCACCGGAAACCATTCGCGCCGAGCTCGATTGCGTCGCGCCAAAAATCCTTCCGTTCATGGACGCGACCTGGGAGTTGCTGGAGGCCGCCCGGCGCGCGGGCAAGCGCATTTTGTTCGAAGGCGCACAAGGCGCGATGCTCGATGTCGATCACGGCACCTACCCCTTTGTGACCTCGTCGAATACGGTTGCCGCCAATGCCGCCACCGGATCTGGCCTTGGCCCGAAGGCGATCGGTTATGTGCTGGGGATCGCCAAGGCCTATACGACGCGGGTCGGCGGCGGGCCATTTCCGGCCGAACTCAACGATGCCATTGGCGAGCAGATGGGCGACCGTGGGCATGAATTCGGAACCAACACGGGGCGTCGCAGGCGTTGCGGCTGGTTTGACGCGGTGCTCGTGCGGCAGGCGGTCAAAACCTCGGGGATAGACGGTATTGCCTTGACAAAGCTGGATATTTTAGACGGTTTCGAGGAAATCAAGGTCTGCGTCGGCTATCGTCTCGATGGCGAACGCATCGGCAGATTGCCGGCAAGCCAGGCGGCGCAGGCAAGGGTCGAGCCCATCTATGAGACGATCGAGGGGTGGAAAGAAACGACGGCCGGCGCCCGCTCCTGGGCGGCGCTTCCCGCGCAGGCGATCAAATATGTGCGCCGCATCGAGGAATTGATCGAGGCTCCGGTCGCGCTTCTCTCGACCAGCCCCGAACGTGCCGATACGATCCTCGTTCACAATCCCTTCCGCGATTGAGGGGCAAAGTTTTGCGGTGGGATTGACGGAAGCCCGGTCTAATGCTCTCAACACGAGATGGCTGACTATTACTCGCTGCTCGCCAAGGCCGTCGCGGGCCTGCCAGAGTCGACGGCCGAAGCACGCCACGCGATTTACGAGCGGGCGCGCGGAGCGCTTTTCGGCCAATTGCGCAAGCTCGACCCGCCAGTGCCGGAGGAAGCGATTGAAGGTGAAGCGCGGGCCTTGGAATTGGCGGTTGCCCAGCTTGAAACGGAAATTGCGTCGCGGTCAGATCGCGCAAGCGGCGCGCCATTGGCCGAACTGGATTTGGCAGGGCTTGAGCTAACCGGCGGGAGTTTAGCCAGTACATCCGCAGTGCGTGAGCCAAGCCCGCCGCCGTTGCCTGAACCTAATGCGCCGGAGCCGGAGCCGCCTGGATCCGCTCTATCTGCGCCGGTTCCTGTTCCAACCGCGCCACCGCTGTCGCCTTCGAGGCCCCTCAAAGTCCGGCGCGATCCACGCCCGCCCAGCGTAAACTTTGGTGCCAAGCCAAATGGCTCGGCCCGGCGCGGCCCGGCTTTCAATTCCTTGCGGCCACCGCCGCCTGCGGCCGGCAACTCGGCTACCGTGGCGCAGCCGTCTGAGGCGCGGGACGGGCCACAAGCCCCGGCAACAGACATCGCTTCGCCGAGCCAAACTGCTTCGGCAGGGCGCGGCTTTGGCTCTTTTGCCCCGGCACAGGCCGACCCGGAGGCCCCGGCCTTGGAAGCCGCTGCCGATGAGGCTTCTGCCCCGGAAGCCGCAAACTCCCGCCTCGAAAAACCGGGACCAGCAACAAAGACGCGGCTTGAAGCTCAACATCCTTTCTTCGCGCCTCGGCTCGAGCGAGATGCCGGTCCCGCGAAGCGCCTTGTGGCCGCCGGTGGCATCGCCCTTTTTGCGGTCGCCCTGATCGCAATCGCCGCCTATAAGCTGCGCGATCGCCCAGAGGATCTTGTGCGCCCGCAACCTCCTTCGCCATCGGCTCAGGGCGAGGCCGGCGCCAGTGGCAAGATCGTCGACCGCGTTGGCGCCGGGACAGCCGGGTCTGCGCCAGCTTCGCCCAGCCTGCCTTCGTCAGGCAGCGATCGAACCGGTTCCGCCAATCCTCTCGTTCCCGTCGCCTACCGCGCCGCCCTCCTCGTCGACGCGCCGGAAGAACAATCCAAGGTACGAACATTTCTTGGCACGGTTGTCTGGCGCGCCGATAACGTCAGCAATGGCCCGGATCAGCCGCTAAGCACGGCGGTTCGCGCCGAGATCGACATACCCGACGAGAAGCTGCAAGTGGCAATGACGATTCAAAAAAATTTCGACGGCACATTGCCCGCTTCGCATACCGTGACCCTAACGTTTGCAATTCCGCAAGACAGCCCCTTGGGTAATATCAAGCAGATCAGCGTGTTGCAGATGCGCCGCGAAGACAACCCTACGGGAGAGGCGCTGAAGGGAATTACGGTGCCGGTCACCGAGAATTCTTTCCTCGTCGGGCTCGCCCGCGGAGACGCCGAGGCATCCAATCTCGATCTTTTGCGCTCACGTGAATGGTTGGATATTCCCATCGTTCTCGCCAACGGTCATATCGCGAAATTGACCTTCGAAAAGGGACCCTCGGGACAGCGCGTACTGGATGACGCGATGGCGTCGTGGCAGGCGCGCTAGTTTGACTTAATCCACCTCTGGCGGCGCCGCATCGCCCGGGTGTATTCTCGGCAAGGAAAGGCTGCACAAATTGGCCACTGTCGTCATGGCAGATTCAGTTCCTCGGGAGTATCCTCCGCCCCATCGTTCGGGCAATTTAACTCGGTCATGATCGAGGTTTTTGTGCGGCTTCTGGCAATCGAGGACGAGCCCCGGCTCGGGCAATTGATCGTATCGAGCCTGACGCAAGCAGGGTTTGCCGTGGACTGGTCGCAGACGTTAGGCGAGGGCAAGGAGTTTGTGGCGGCAAATTCCTACGATCTCATTTTGCTCGACTTGAGGCTTCCCGATGGGAACGGTCTCGATTTCCTCAAAGAGCTCCGGCGGGGCCAGAACAATGTTCCCGTCATCATCTTACCTGCCGCGGATACCGTCGATGATCGTGTGACCGGCCTGATGGAAGGCGCCGATGACTATCTCGTAAAGCCATTTGCCTCAGCCGAATTGGTTGCCCGGATACGCGTCGCCTTGCGGCGCCCCGGGGCAGCGTTTGGGATTGACCTCGTTTGTGGGAACGTCGAATTCAACACCGTCAGCTCAACGGTTTTGGTCGGAGGTATTCCGCTCTTAGTGCCGCGCCGCGAACTTGCGGTCCTCGAATCGCTTATGCGGGCAAACGGCCGGGTGGTTACCAAAGCCGCGCTTGAGGAAGCCGCCTATGCCATGGAGGACGACCGGCAGTCGAACGTCATCGAATCCCACCTGTCGCGACTTCGTCGGCGCCTGGAATCCGCCGGCGCCCAGATCACGATCAGAGTGGCGCGTGGCATTGGCTATCGCATAGAGGAGACGAGGGAGCAGAATGGGGCATCCGGCGAAATCTCCAGCGTCCCTTAAAGCCAGGCTGCTGGCTGGGCAGTGTGTTGTCTTCGTTGCGGCATTGCTGGCCTTCACCGGTGCCTATTTGGCATTCGAGCAAGGTGACATGCGATATCATGTCATCGATGCCGCGTATGACCTGGCCCAGCGGTTGGGGCGGTCGATCGTCAAATCGCCAGATGGCATTCCCCGGTTTGTGATCCCAATCAACCTCGCCCATGAAATTGAGCGGTATCCTAATGCGCTATATGGAGCCATCGATGAAGCGACAGGCGTTGCAGTCGCCGGTCCCGGGCAAGCAACGCCGCCGGCCGAATTGCCAAAAGAGCCGAATGTCTCCGAGGGATGGTTTCGCTATGTCGGATCGGACAATTTGCCGCGCAATGGCACGTTCAATCGGGTCATCACGCCCCATGGTGCCTATCGCGTATATTTCGTGCAGGTGGAATCGGTGTTCGGCCTGACATTCGCGGGCCTGAAAGACGAATTAAACGACGAGATATTCCCAGTTTTTTTTCCGATGATTGTGGTCGGCTTGCTCGTCACATGGAATACCGTCCGGACGGCGCTACGGCCATTGCGACGCGCCTCGGACGAGGCGGCGGCCATATCGATGGATCGTCCCGATAGCCGGGTATCGGCCGATCGTCTGCCCGCCGAGATATTGCCTTTGGTCACCGCGATTAACAAGGCGATCGGCCGTCTCCAAGCCGCTCTTGCCCAGCAACGGCGCTTCAGTGCCAACGCCGCCCATCAATTGAGAACGCCGCTCGCGATCCTGCGAACGAGGATCGATGGGCTGCCCCCACGGCGGCACAGGCCGAGCTTCTGCGCGACGTCGATCGCATGACGCGTCTCGTCAGCCAGCTCCTGACCGCCGCCCGCCTTGAGGCGGAGCAGATGGGAAATTTTGAAGAAGTCGATCTGACCGAATTCGTCAGGAGAATCCTCGCCGATATTGCGCCACTCGCGCACGCCGCAGATCGAGATTTGGAACTTGATTCACCGGGCAAAGTGTCGGCGCTGGTGAGCGCCTCCGCTCTTGAGGAAGCGGTTCGAAACCTCGTCGAAAATGCCCTGCGCCATACCCCGCCCGGCACTTCTGTCAGTGTATCCGTGCGGCCGGGAGCGACGATCGAAGTTAGGGATCGTGGATCCGGTGTGCCGCTAGAGCTCCGTGAGCAGGTCTTTGAGCCTTTTTGGTCGGCCGCGCGCAAATCCGAAGGAGGTGCCGAACTCGGGCTCGCGATTGCGCGCGAGGCGCTGCAGCTCCACGGCGGTTCCGTGGAAATTGCCGATGCAAACGGCGGGGGAGCCATCTTCCGGCTTGTGCTCCCGCAGGACTTTGGGCTCTTGCGAGGATGCGGCCTTGCGCCGGTCAATCAGGTCGTCGCGGCGGATGGCTGAAGTCCAGAGCACACGGCGGGGCGGCGTCCAGCGATTGCATGATTGGTGTCCTGTCAGCCGGCGTTTGGCGATGCCTTGTCAATGGCCAGTCAGTCTTCGCCGATCGTCCAGACCGGCGAAGTCTGACCGTTCATTGCGCCGCTCAGAGCGGCTGGGTGATAATCTTCAGGACCTTAGCAGGAAGAGACAGGCGGACCCAAACCTCATACTCGTGGGTTGTCCCGCGGATATCGATCGACCAGTGAACCAACCCGCTGTCTTCCTTCTCGAGCACGGCAAGGATGACCGTGCCGCCGCCGACCGTCGTCAAGGCGAGCGCCTCGGCTTGCGCCTTGGTGACGGTGCTAGCTGCGGCGACCGCCTGCGGGTCAGACACAATGCTGCCCGCCTGAGCGGCTGGCATGATGGCACAGATGCCAAGTGAAAGAGCACCAGCCGCAAGAATACCAGCGCATCCTTTTGAAGATAGAATCATATCTGTTCCCTATATTTAAGAGAGAATTCTTGAAATCGCTCGGGTTTAGCCATTGGTTCGATGACTCGATTCCAACGGCACGGGGAACCTATATTTGGTTATGTTGACCGTAGTCTGACGCCAACATTACGGCAGACTTACGCAAGCGGATTATCTATAACAAAATCGTGCGCGGCATCCCGCCAGGCAGCAGATCTTGATCGAATTCCGCGCTGCCGCCGGATCCACGCGCGCTCGCCCGGCCGGCCCCGGTTTAACTCTGCCTCTCCGCCAAGTTCCGCGCGGTCCCCAAACCCTAGGGCGCACACGGCGTTCACATTGCCGGCGGTGGCCCGCGCGGCGCGGCGAGCGCGGCGCGCAATTGCTCGATCTGGATTTCCACCGGGCTCGGCGGCAGGCTCTCCTGGCCGTGCGTGTCGCGCCCCCTATAGATCAGAAGATCGAGATGGTTAATGCGCGCCTGCAGGCGAAGCGATATCCCGACGAGATCGAGCAGACGCGGCGGCAAGCGGCCAAGAACGTCCTTGTTGGACACGACGCCCTGCGCGGACAAACGAATCCTGCGTTTTTCCGCGGCGGCCTCGGCGCGGCTCAATTCGCCTTCGTTGACGGCGCGCTGGAGGAGCAGCCAGGAGGCAAGCTGCATGAGCCTTGTCGTCAACCGCATGCTTTCGACCGCATAGGCGACCGCCGCCGGGCGCGGCAGGAGCTTCGCCTCCTCGCGGCCATCGCCGTCGAGGTAGGTGGCTGCCCGGCTCACCAGATTCATTCCCTCCTGGAAAAGAACCTGGAATTGTTCCGAGGCCACCAGCTTCTCGCCGAAGGAGACGGTCTTATCCTCTCGAAGAACAGGCGGTTGAACCATCATGCGCCCTTTTTGCCGAACGCCGATCGAAGTGGTCTTGCCGGTAAGCAGTACCTGCAAGCGGCACTATTTTTCACCTCATAAAGCAGTTCGCCGGCCCCTGGGAATTCACCTTTAATTAGGCTTAATACAAGGTTTCTGCTGAATCTTCGCAGAATACCTCACATCCGGAAAACGCCGAATTGGGTCGCCTCGACCGGCGCATTGAGGGCGGCGGAAATCGAAAGGGCGAGCACCATCCGGGTTTCGGCTGGATCGATGATGCCATCGTCCCAAAGCCGCGCGCTCGCATAATAGGGATTCGCCTGGCGTTCGAACTGCCCGCGCACCGGCACCTTGAAAGCTTCCTCCTCTTCTGCCGTCCACACTTTTCCGGCCGCCTCCAAACCGTCGCGGCGCACTTGCGCCAGCACATTGGCGGCCTGCTCGCCGCCCATCACCGAGATCCGGGCATTGGGCCACATCCACAGAAAACGCGGCCCGAAGGCACGCCCGCACATGCCGTAATTGCCCGCTCCGAAACTGCCGCCGATGATGACGGTGAATTTTGGCACGTTCGCGCAGGCTACCGCGGAAACGAGCTTGGCGCCATCCTTGGCGATGCCTTGCGTTTCGTATTTTTGGCCGGCCATGAAACCGGTGACGTTTTGCAGAAAGATGAGTGGAATTTTGCGCTGCGCGCAAAGTTCAATGAAATGCGCGCCTTTGAGCGCCGATTCCGAAAACAGGATTCCATTATTGGCGAGAATGCCCACCGGATAGCCGAAGATGTGCGCGAATCCGCAGACAAGCGTCGTTCCATAGAGCGCCTTGAACTCTTCGAGCACGCTGCCGTCAATGATACGGGCAAGGATTTCGCGCACGTCATATGCCTCCCGCGGGCCCACCGGGACGACGCCATAAATCTCTTGCGCATCGTAAAGCGGCTCAGTGGGCTCGCGCGTCGCGATACCTGGGACCTTCACGCGATTAAGGGTGCCGACGATTTGCCGGGCGCGCAACAGCGCATGCGCGTCGCTCGATGCATAATGATCGACGACGCCCGAGACACGCGCATGGACGTCGGCCCCGCCCAGATCCTCCGCCGAGACGATTTCCCCCGTCGCCGCCTTGACGAGCGGGGGACCCGCCAAAAAGATGGTGCCTTGGCCCGCCACGATAATCGCCTCGTCGCTCATCGCCGGGACATAGGCACCGCCCGCCGTGCAGCTTCCCATCACCACCGCGATCTGCGGAATACCCGCCGCCGACATCCGGGCTTGGTTAAAAAAGATGCGGCCGAAATGGTCGCGATCGGGAAACACTTCGTCCTGGCTTGGAAGATGGGCACCGCCGCTGTCGACGAGATAGATGCAAGGGAGATGGTTTTCCCAGGCGATTTCCTGTGCGCGCAGATGCTTCTTGACCGTCAACGGATAATAAGTGCCGCCCTTGACGGTCGCGTCATTGGCGATCACGACGCATTCCTGGCCGCTGATGCGCCCGATGCCCGAAATCAACCCCGCCGCCGGAGCCGGGTCCTCGTAGACCTCATAGGCGGCGAATTGCGACAATTCCAAAAATGGCGTGCCGGGATCGATGAGCTCCGCGATTCGATCGCGCGGCAAAAGTTTTCCGCGCGCGATGTGCCGCGCGCGCGCCTTCTCGCCGCCGCCTTGCGCGATGAGTGCCGTCTTGCCGCGCAAGTCCGCGACGAGAGCCTGCATCGCGGCCTTGTTCGCGGCAAAATTCCGGCTCTGCGGCGCGACAGCGGTTTTCAGAACATTCATCTGCTTGAACCATGGCCGCTTAAAGGTGCACCGCTAGCGGTCTTAGCATTTTGGTGTGTCGCATCATCTTATCCAAAAAGTCTGCAACTTTCTGGGATGATGCCCTAATTTCCGTCAAACAGCTCGCGCCCGATCAACATCCGCCTGATCTCGCTCGTGCCGGCGCCGATTTCGTAGAGTTTGGCATCGCGCAGCAACCGCCCGGCCGGATAATCGTTGATGTAGCCATTGCCGCCGAGAAGCTGGATCGCGTCTAGCGCCGTCCTTGTCGCGCGCTCCGCCGCAAAGAGCAGGGCGCCCGCCGCATCCTTGCGCGAGGTGTGGCCGTTATCGCACGCGCGGGCCACGGCATGGACATAGGCCCTGCAGGCGTTGAGCCTTGTATATATATCGGCGAGCTTGCCTTGGACGAGCTCGAACTCGCCGATCGCCTGGCCGAACTGTTTTCGCTCGCGCACATAGGGCAGGCAGATATCGAGACACGCCTGCATGATGCCGAGCGGACCCGCCGCGAGCACGATTCGTTCGTAATCGAGGCCCGACATCAGAATATGGACCCCATCGCCCGCCTCGCCCAGGACGTTTTCTTCCGGCACTTCGCAATCCTCGAAGACAAGTTCGCACGTCGGCGACCCGCGCATGCCGAGCTTGTCGAGCTTTTGTCCTGTGCGAAACCCCGCAAAGCTGCTTTCGACCAAAAAAGCCGTGATGCCATGCGCGCCGGCAGTTGGATCGGTCTTGGCATAGACGACGAGGGTCGAGGCATGGGCGCCGTTGGTGATCCACATCTTTGTGCCGTTCAAGATGTAGCGGCCGCCCTTTTTGTCCGCGCGAAGCCGCATCGAGACGACGTCCGAGCCAGAATTCGCCTCCGACATGGCGAGCGCGCCGACATGCTCGCCGGAAATCAGTTTCGGCAAATAGCGGCGCTTTTGATCGCCGTTGCCGTTGCGGCGGATCTGATTGACGCAAAGATTGGAATGCGCGCCATAGGAGAGACCGACGGATGCCGAGGCCCGGCTGATCTCCTCCATGGCTATGGCATGCGCGAGATAGCCGAGCCCGGCGCCGCCAAACTCTTCCTCGACGGTAATCCCGTGCAGACCGAGCGCGCCCATCGCGGGCCACAGATCGATGGGAAAATTATCGGAGCGATCAATTTCGGCCGCGCGCGGCGCGATTTTCGCCGACGCAAAGGCACGCACGGTGTCGCGCAGCGCGTCGAGCTCGGGGCCGAGGGCAAAGTCGAGACCGGGATTTTGCATAAAATTGGCCCTTGCCGGTTTATTGACTTTCTGATCCGCAATTCGCGAAACTGCGGCACCTGCGGTTCCGTTGCAAGCGGCGCGTTCCGCGAAATGGGCGCAACGGATGCGGCCAGCCGGAGAAAGGCCGATAAGCAGTCATCCTTCCTCATCCTGGGAGGGCTCTAAGAGCCCGTCTCGAAGGACGAGGAGCTTGCGAAGCGCGCCTCTCGCGTCCCCTCGTCCTGAGGAGCGCGCAAAGCGCGCGTCTCGAAGGATGAGGGCAGGAGGCCCACACAGCATTCGCTGCAGGCCTCACCGTTCCGCCAGCTCCGCGATCTGCCCGTCGAACCAGGCGAGGTCTTTTGCCCATACGGCATTGTCTGGCGAGAGTTTTGTGAGCCGCGCCATGATCGCCTGGCCCTGCCGCATATAGGCACGCGCGTTGGTTTTGTCGTTTTGTTGCCGGTACACTTTTGCGATTAGCCGCATCGTAACCGCTGTGAAGCGTTGCAAATCCGCGTTTCCGGCGTCGCGGTCCCGGATCGGTACCATTCTGTCGAGAACTCGCACGATATTGTTCGATAGCCGACGATGGATTTCCTTGCGCGAAATAAATGTCTCCCAACCGTTCGTTGCTCACCGAGAGATCGCGCCGCCAGAGAGCATTGCCGGGGTCGGATTTCGCCAGCCGGTCTCGGATCGCCAGCCCGTCGCGGAAACTTCTCAGCGCCTCGGGCAGATTGCCCTGCGCCACCAGCACGTCGCCGACTCGATCGTAGCGACACCGAGAGATCGCGCTGCCAGCCCGCGTTGCCGGGGTCGGACTTCGCCAGCCGGTCGGCAATCGCGAGCCCGTCGCGGAAGCTTTTCAGCGCCTCGGCAGATTGCCCTGCGCCACCAGCACGTCGCCGACCTTGTTGTAGCGACACCGACAGATCGCGCTGCCAGCCGGCGTTGCCGGGGTCGGACTTCGCCAGCCGCTCTCTAATCGCGAGGCCGTCGCGGAAGGATTTCAGCGCCTCGGGCAGATTGCCCTGCGCCACCAGCACGTCGCCGACCTTGTTGTAGCGACACCGACAGATCGCGCTGCCAGCCGGCGTTGCCGGGGTCGGACTTCGCCAGCCGCTCTCTGATCGCGAGTCCGTCGCGGAAGGATTTCAGCGCCTCGGGCAGATTGCCCTGCGCCACCAGCACGTCGCCGATCTTGTTCGTAGCTCACCGAGAGATCGCGCTGCCAGCCCGCGTTGCCGGGGTCGGACTTCGCCAGCCGCTCTCCGATGGCGAGCCCGTCGCGGAAGGATTTCAGCGCCTCGGGCAGATTGCCCTGCGCCACCAGCACGTCGCCGACCTTGATGTAGCTCACCGAGAGATCGCGCTGCCATCCGGCGTTGCCGGGGTCGGACTTCGCCAGCCGGTCTCTGATGGCGAGCCCGTCGCGGAAGGTTTTCAGCGCCTCGGGCAGATTGCCCTGCGCCACCAGCACGTCGCCGATCTCGATCGTAGCTGACCGACAGATCGCGCTGCCAGCCGGCGTTGCCGGGGTCGGACTTCGCCAGCCGGTCTCTGATCGCGAGCCCGTCGCGGAAGGATTTCAGCGCCTCGGGCAGATTGCCCTGCGCCACCAGCACGTCGCCGACTCGATCGTAGCTGACCGAGAGATCGCGCTGCCAGCCCGCGTTGCCGGGGTCGGACTTCGCCAGCCGCTCTCCAATCGCCAGCCCCTCGCGGAAACTTTTCAGCGCCTCGGGCAGATTGCCCTGCGCCACCAGCACTTCACCGACCTTGGTGTAGCTGACGGAGAGATCGCGCTCGTTGCCTTGCCGCCGAGCCGCCACTTCGGCGTTCCGGTAAGCCTTCGCGGCTTCTTCGAGCGGCCCCGTGGTCACATAGAGATCGCCGAGGCCGATAAAGGCCCAAACGTCGTCCGGTGCGAGGCGCGTGACCTCGGCAAGACTTTGCTTCGCGGCGTCGTAATCGAAGGCCAGACGCTCGACCGCCGCGCGCTCTTTCAATAGCGGGACGCGACGGCGCGCGCGCTCCTGTTCTTCCTCGTTGAGCTTGGCTTGCAGCACATCGAGTGCACCCGCCGTGTCGAGATCAAGCAGCCTCGCGCGCGAGGCGACGATCGCCGCGTCGATGTCGGCTCCGTCATTAGAAGCCGGCACCGGCCTCGCGGCCTGGGCGAGAATATCCTTGACCGATTCGTCGAGACGTTCCGCGATCTTGTCGTTGGGCACATCCATCTGGCCAAGCTTGGCAAGAATCGGCTGCAATGTGGCTGGATCGATGCCCCTTTTCTCCGCTAGGTTGTCTGCGGCCAGCCTCTCGATGATAGCTCTGAGATATTTGTGAATCGTCGTCGCGGGAACGATGAAGGCCTCGCGCAGGTGGCTTTCCCCCGCGTTCGCGCCAAGCTCCGAGAGGGCAATTATGCCCGCAAGCTGCTGCCCTTTTTCCAGAAAAACTGGCGAGCCGCTCGAACCTGGCTCCATCCAATGGCTTTGCCCGTTATCGCCAGTGAATTGGCGCATCCCCTTCGCGTTGATCCTGCCGCTAATCTTTCCATCAATGAAACTATCGATGTTGCGCGTCTTCAAGCAGCAGTGACATTGACCGGGGCCGATCTCGAACTCAGCTTCCCTCGCGAGTTGCAGGCTCATAATGCCGCCTGGGATGCCATCAGGCTTCAGCAGCACAAGATCGGGGGCTCGCGCGTCAAGTCCCTCACAAGCATCGGCCAGCCGGGCTCGGCTTGCGACGCTGCTATCTTCCGCGAAAGGAAATTCGATTTCGACTTCGGCAGGCTCCTTTGATGGCGGCTGTCCGGCAGGTGCCGGTTTGTGCCAAACGTGCCGGCAGGTCGCCACATAGCCGCCTTCAATCAGCGCGCCACAACCTTTAAAAGCGCGTGCGGGCGAAAGGGAATAAATATAGACTAACCCGGTCTCAATCATGACGCACCGGAGAAAATACAATGTCGCCGCGAATGATAGTCGAATTCCCAGACGGACAACAAATTCTTTTCGGCGGCTCTGGCGCGGCGACAGGATTATCCGAAGTAGGCGTGGAGGAAGAGTTCGCCAAAGCGACCGAAGCCGCCTTTAAATCTGGCCTCGGGGCGCTCGGAAAATTGGTGAAAATCCTTGAGGATTCCGTCGGCCGCATGCCAAAGCGGCCGGACAAGATCGAAATGGAATTCGGTGCTACCCTTGGCTCCGACTGCAAGTTGTGGATCGTCTCCGGCAAGGGCGAGGCCGAATTCAAGGTCAAGCTCTCGTGGGATTAGAGAGGCCTGCGCTCGGATCATTGACAAAGCCACGCGGCCTGCCACGCTTGGCCTAAAAACTACATACCGAAAAGTTAAACTGTATCGCAATGTTGCGCTTTCTCCAAATCCCTGCTTTGTATATGTTCACCAGCAGCCAATGTATATTTGCGCAAACTTCAATTGTACCAAAATGTTTCACGTGAAGCATTTTTGTACGATTTGCACGCCTCGCGGCACTACTTCGAGACCGATTTTTTTAGCGCGCTTTTGTTTCCCGTCCTCATTACCTAGAACTAGGCTATAACACAACCCGAGGCCATGGCCAGCGCGCGAAAAACAACCTATGCGCGAAAATTCAGTTGACATTTAACTATGAGTTGTTAATCTTTTTTGACTGAAGGCGAGATTCGCGGGAGATTTCAATGTTGGTGATAATTGACGAACGTGAAATTGTAACATCTGGCTACACCTGCCGGTTTGGCAGCGAAGGCGTTTCCTCCGCCGGATTTTGCCCTCTTGAATTCCAGGAATGGGTGACGACGGTGGCCGACGCCGACCTCTTCGCGGTCGAAGCATTTCTCTTGGGCGACTGCCGCAACCGTCAGCTTTATCCCAAGTTGATCAAGGACCGCACCCGCGCTCCGGTGATCGCCATGAACGAGACACCTTCTCTCGAGCAGACGCTGGATTTGTTTGCCGCGGGCGTCGATGACGTCGTGCGCAAACCGATCCATGTTCGCGAAATACTGGCGAGGGTGGGAGCAATCCGGCGTCGGCACGAGAACGAGCGCGACTGTGCCGTGGTTGGCGATTTGCGGGTCTTTTTCGACGGCCGGGACCCTCAGCTCAAGGGCGTTTCTCTGCCCTTGCCGCGGCGCGAACGCCGGATCCTTGAGTATCTGGTCAATCATCGCGGACGCCGCGTCAGCAAGGCGCAAATCTTCAATTCCATTTATGGAATTTTCGACGAAGATGTCGAAGAGAACGTGGTTGAAAGCCATATCAGCAAATTGCGCAAGAAATTGCGCAGCAAGCTTGGTTACGACCCCATCAATTCGGTTCGCTATCTTGGCTATCGTTTGGACGAATCGATTGGCCGAGAGTAAGACGCAGACGGCGCGCCAAGCTTAATTTGATCAAGCTTAATTTGATTAAGCAAGGAATCTCAGGATAGCCGCGGCGTTGCCAGCATATCGAGCACCGGACAGTCGGGCGCGGGCTCCATAAGACAGCGGTCCAGGGCGTCAGCGAGAACAGCTTCTAGCCTGCGAAGATCAGCGATCTTGGCGCGGACCTCGCCCAGATGGATCGCCGTCAAGGTTTGAACCTCGGCGCAAGATGCCCGGCCCGGTTCTGCGAGAGCGAGCAGCTCCTTGATCTCACGAATAGAAAATCCGAGCTCGCGCGCGCGGCGGATAAAGCGCAGCCGCTCAAGGTGTTCCGGCCCAAAATTCCGGTAATTGCTCGCGGTCCGGGAAGGCTTCGGCATCAGGCCGATGCGCTCATAATAGCGCACCGTTTCCAGAGGGACCCCCGAAGCCTTGGCGAGCGGCCCTATGGTCAGCGGTCGCATGTTTGTTATCCTTGCCTTCTTGACCCTGTAGGGACTACAGGCCTTATCACTAACCCAGAAATCGAGGAAGCATCATGAATGCTCAACACGATGATCCGGGCGGGATGGCAATGCGGCTCACCGCGCTCAGTGGTATTGCGGGAGCGATCGCGGCGTCATCGTGCTGTATCGCGCCTCTGGTACTGTTCAGCCTCGGCATCAGCGGCGCGTGGATCGGGAATCTCACCGCGCTTGCCCCGTATCAACCCTATTTCATCGCGGCGACCCTTGCCTGCCTCGGCTACGGCTATTGGCTGGTTTACCGCCGCAAGAAAATTGCTTGCTCGGACGGCGCGGTCTGTGCCCGGACCCTGCCAAACCATTTCGTTAAGGCGGGGCTTGTCTTGGCCACGATCATCATAGCCGGCGCGATTGCCTTCGACCTCTTTGCGCCCCTTCTGCTGAACTCCTAAGAGGTATCCTCATGTTCAATTTGCGTCTTTCCGCCGCCCTCGGGGTTGGCCTCCTCGCTTCGGCGTCCGCATACGCTGCCGAGAGGACGGTCACGCTCGCGGTTCAGCATATGACCTGTGCCGCTTGCCCCCGCATTGTAAAGGCAAGCCTCCAGGCCGTGCCGGGCGTCACCAATGTTGTGGTGTCGGCCGAGGACAAGACGGCGGTGGTGACCTTCGACGATAGCAAGGCCGAGGTCGATGCACTGGTGAAGGCGACGGCGAACGCGGGCTATCCGTCCGCGCCCAAGAGCTGAAGCGTCATGCCGGATCGCGGGCTCGTTTCGGCAGGGTTGGTAGGAGGGATTGCCGGAGTGATCTGTTGCGGGGCGCCGGTACTTGCCGCCACGCTGGGGACGGCCGGTGCGACGGTCTGGCTCGCCGCTGGCGTTTATGTCTTGATCCCGGCGCTGCTGGTGTGTCTGGGGCTCGTTGTCTATCGGCTCAATCGCCGGCGTACTCATGTCGGATTGCTGGACCTCCGCACCGAACGACTAGGAAACCAAAGTCAAAAGTAGTTGATCTGGAAGCTGGGCGTGGATCCAGCATCACAAGGAAATTTAATGGAATTGCGCTCGACCCTCACTTGCCCGCACTGCGGCCGCCAAGAAATCGAAACCATGCCCACCGACGCTTGCCAGTACTTCTACGACTGCAAGGGGTGCGGCGTGGTCTTGCGGCCGAACGATGGCGATTGTTGTGTGTTCTGCTCTTACGGCTCTTTACGCTGCCCGCCGATGCAGGAAGTACGGGAGAGGGGATCGGCAGGGAATTGTTGCGGGCAGCCTCTTGTTGGGTGATCGGCACGGCAGTTGATTTAATCGTTTTCGGAACGGGAACGGCGGCACGGGTCGCGGCGATGCGCTCCGGTGCGGACAGTGGGACCGTGGATGTAATCAATTGTTCCCAATGGCGCGAGGGTCAGCCCTTGCTGGGCGAGCTCCCCGTGATTACTTGCGCGCTAGGCTATATCCCGCTTGCCGAAAGCTGCCCCAAAAAGAAAGGCCATCCCGGCGCCGTGAGGTCCGGGCGACGAGGCGAGTCGGCGGGCGGTTCATTATACTTTGAAGCTGAAGTCGTTACGAGACTTATTCGATGTGCAATTGAACTGTAGAATTGAAAAATATGGCATAAAATGAACGATTGTGAAATGATATAGCGATAATCGGATTGTGTGTTTTTGGCTACTTTGGCGGTGTAGCCTTCTTTCAAACGATATTTTACGCAATTTAAAAAGGAATTTCGGTGTACGTGGCGCTTTCTTCGCAAAACAATATTTTTTTGGTCAATTTTTGTCTTGGTGTTATCGTATTAGTTTCGTTATTAATTCGGGACTTTTTTGTTGAGTTAAAGGCTTCGTGGGTTTGCAAGCTGGCCGCCGTGCAGGAAGGTGATCGTGCTGCCCGGCGCGGGCGCTCGGATCGCCCACGAAAAGCGCACTACGCCCGGCCGGATGGAACGGCAGGGCGCTGGGGGCGCTAAGGAGGTTGGCCAGATGGACGACAGACCCAAAGGTGTCCCTTCCGCGGCGGACGCTTCGAAGGCGGCCGGACTGAAACCAGTTTCCGAGAAAATCGTCGTCAAATCCGCGCTCGCAACCATGGGCACGCCGGAATATTTTAACCGGTTCGACGCCCTTGCACCAGGCAACCGCGGGCCGCGCAAGGCAATGATGGGTGATGACCCAGCCCTCCCCAAAATGCCCGCGGCGCCGGCCCTATTCGACTTCTTCAAGCTCAGGTTCGACCCCGCCGCCGCTAGTCATCTTCTGCAGAGCGCCAACCTCGCGCTAAGGGCGGGCGTCGAGGAGAAAGGCGTGCTTGCCTGCCTCTTGCACGATATTGCCATGGTGGGCCTGATCGGCGGCGATCACGGCTATTGGGGCGCGCAACTCATCGCGCCTTATGTCGGCGAGGAGATTGCTTGGGCGGTGCGCTATCACCAAGCCTTACGGTTCTTCCCTGACCCCGCCGTGGGCTATGAGTATCCGAAAGCCTATCTTGAGATTTTTGGCGAGGACTATACGCCAGAGCCATATATTCGCGCGGACTACGAATATGCGAGAGCCCACAAATGGTATGGGATGTCGCGAATGATAACGCTGAACGATCTATATGCGTTTGACCCGAGTACCACGGTCGACCTGGACGTTTTCGCGGACATCGTGGGCCGCCATTTCCGCCAGCCCAAAGAAGGCCTGGGCTTCGACAATTCCCCCGTCGCGCATATGTGGCGCGCGATGATCTGGCCCAGGAATTTTCTTTGAGGCGAGGAGTGGCCGCTGCGCATGCCGACTGGCCGGCCGGACGCCGAGCGGGGCACGAAGTTTGAACGGACCGACAAGGAGATTTTACTTCCTGACTGCGGCGGGCATGGTGGCCGGCCGCAATCGGGAGTGAAGATGACGAAGCGGCCCCCCAGAACCTCCAATCGGCTTGCCAGCCATGACTGCATAAAGGGGAGCCGCTAATGGTCTTTGGGCCACTCTGGCCGCCCTACTCGCCAGAGCTCAATCCGATGGAAAACGACTGGGAGTAGCTGCAAAAAAACAAGCTCGCCCTCACCGTCTATAACGACTACGGCCACATCGTCGACAAAAGCTGCGAGGCGTGGAATTTCTTTGCCGGCGATAGCGCAGCCGTCGCCTCGATCACATCCCGCCAATGGGCACAGGTCAAGCCTTAAAGCGTTGGGTACCAGGCGGCGCCCAAATGGCCCAGCTCGACGGCGGCCTCAACGAGCTGGCACGCCGCAACGAGGCTGCTTGGCGGTTGATGAGCGGTTCTGGGTTTGTCGGCCGATAAGTAGTGTCGCCGGGTCAAGCCAAGAAACGCCATTGTCGCGCGCTCTGCCAAATTTCTCCATGTTCTCAATTGCCGCGATGAACGCAAGCGCCGTGACCGGCCCATTGCAGATGCGGGCGGCGGCGTGGACGACTTATACCAAGCAGACGCGGCGGCTCCCGAGCCCGTCGAAGGACGGCGATTGCCATAAGTCTCTATGGGCATGGCGTGGCTGTTGAGGAAGGAAAGCCGGTTTAACTTTCCACTGAATAAGATTTCTCCTCAATGGTTATAGAATTGAATAGCGAATTGATCTTTTTCCTGAGATTGGCCCTCCGGTCATTGATCTTATGGAGCTGTCTTGCCGTCGAGACGAATGTGGTGCCGAAGTCTTCCCTTGCTTCGTGTCCCCGCAAGGCATTCTTGATGTTCCAAAGCACGGCATTCATGGACTTAAGTTCGGCCTGGAGTTCAGCGAGGCGCGCGCCGCCGAGACTGCATTCGCTCTTGAGCTTCCGCAACAGCGTGAGTTCACGCCGGATATTTTCGAGCTTCGCTGATTCCTCGATGTGGCTTTCCTTGATCTCCAAGATCGTGATTTTGTCGATGAGGTCGCCAACCGTTCCGGGGATCGCGATTGCCGCAATAGCGCGCGGCGAGACCGCCGGCAGGCCGGCTTTTTTCGTAATATCTGTCGCGATGCTCGACGCGATTCGCTTAAAAACGGATTCCCAGTCTCCCTTATCGTCTTGGCGGAAGAGCCGCATGCTGGGATACCAAGGGCAATCCTCGCGGTGCATCATCCAGCGCCAATCCGGCACACGTTTCAGGGCAAGAGAAACTGGCCTTCCCAAAGCTCCGGCAAGATGCGAGATCGCGGTATCCGAGGTAACGACGAGGTCGAGGCTCTCCATCGCCGCCGAACAATCTACGAAGGAATCGGGACCGGTATCGAAATCGTCTCCCAAGCTCTCGATCGTGAACTGCTCACCCGTCGGCGTTTCCACCGTGATGGCGGCTTGATCCTTCATGAGGCTGATCAGCCGCACGTCGGCCAGCGCCGCGAGCGGCGCGAAACAAGCGAGCGGAATCGACCCTTGAAGGTTGATCAATTTATTGCCTTGCCAGCCGACGCCGATACGAAAACCGCCGGCGCCGATTCGCCCGGCCCATTTCGCGACAAGGTCAGATTCTGGATTGAGATAGGGGATTGGCGCCGGCACGGTCTCTAAGCTGGTTCGGAAACCGCAAGGAAGGCTCATGAGCGCGCTTTGAAACGCAAAACGTTCGTTCGAATCGAGAGCTTCGACGAGGCGAACCGGTTTCGGCAAGGTCCCCAGAAGCCGGTGCATGTTCTTACGGCACAGCAGGGTAACATCGGCGCCGGCTTCAACGAGACATAGCAGATAGCGCGAAAACTGGATCAGGTTGCCGAGATCCTGCTCATCCCAAACAACGATTGCTTGCCCAACTAATTTTTGGCCCTTCCATACCGGCACATCCGGGATGAGGGTTCTGGGCGGCGCATTCGAACGGTCCCACCGGCTTTCAAAATCCGCGAAGCCAGCTTTCAAGTTGCCCTTGAGGAGATGTGTGCCGGCCCTGTTGTATCGCGCCTCCGGATAGCCGGGCTTATGTTTCAAAAACTCGTCGAAGTAGACCAGAGCCTCGTCGATCTGCCCTGCCTCCTTAAGCGCCAAGCCAAGACAGGACAAGGCTTCGGGATAATGCGGCTTGATACGCAATGCTTCGTTATAGGAGGCCGCGGCTTCCGGAAGACGATCCAATTCCTGCAAGACATTCCCGCGATTGAGCCACTCGTGCGGCGCGGAAGGATTGAAGCGGACGGCTTCGTCGAAATTGGCCAAAGCCTCGCCCAAACGTCCGAGTTTGTGGAGCGCCGCGCCGCGAATGCCAAGACACTGTGGATGCTCGGGGGCACGCCGGAGGACCTCGTTGCAGGAACGAATCGCCTCTTCGGCATGGCCCAATTCAATTAAAATCTGGGCGCGATTGGTCAAAGCCGGCAAATACCCCGGCCGGATTTTCAAGGTATATGCCCAGGCGGCAAGCGCTTTTTCGAGTTCCCCGAGCTCGTGCAGGATGTTGCCGCGATTGCACGAGGCGTCATAATGGGCAGGATCGAGCGCCACCGCGGCATCATACGCCGCAAGCGCTTCCTTCGGCCTGCCGAGCCCCTGCAGGGCTATGCCTTTTTGGTAAAGTGCCTGCGGGTAACCGTCGCGGTATAGCGAGGACAAATCATAGGAAGCGAGCGCTTCCTCGAGACGGCCGAGCTTTTGCAGTACGTTGCCTCGATTGAGCTCCGTTTCGGCATCCGGCGGACCGCACCTCGCGGTCTCTTCGTAGGCGGCGAGAGCGTCTTCATAGCGTCCCAGTTTTTGCAAGAGACAGCCTTTGTTGAACAGGTTCGTGCTATCGCCGGGCCTTATCGTCTCGACGGCTTCGAAGCTGGCGAGGGCTTCGTCAAGCCGCCCGAATCGTTCAAGTAAGGCACCGCGCTTCGCCAATGCCTCGCAGTGCGCAGGGCTCCATTGCAACGCCGCCTCGTAAGCGGCGAGCGCATCGGCCATGCGTCCAAGGCTCTGCAAGACCACGCCCACGCTAAACAAGGCCTCGGCATCGTGCGGCCGGAGTTTTAGGATGGCTTTAAAAGATTCGAGTGCGTCCTGAGGCTGCCTAAGCTGTTGAAGAACGATGGTGCGGGCGGAGAGCGCTTCGGGAAAGCATGGTTGCAAAACGAGCGCGCGATCGAACCATGTGAGGGCATGGCGCAAATCGCCAGCATTAAAGTGGATCAGGCCAAAGATATAACATCCGGCATTGCTCCGCGCGGCTAGATCCGCATATTGCTTGATTTGCGCGATTGCTTCTTGCCGCGCGCCCGCATTGAGCAAGGCGAAGGCTTCCGTGATCGCAGCTTGGAGAAGCGCCCTAGTGCAAGACTCATCACGAGGACCGGGGCTATCCAATTGTCCAAGCTCGGGGACGCTCATTTTTTCATCCTCATCAGGATGTTCGACATTAAGCCTGAACCGCATGGTCTTCATGGGTATCCGATACCGGTGCGAGAAATCAAAAAAGGCCAAGGCGGGCGGCGCGGAGATCACGACGCACCAGCGAAACATTGAACTTGGATTGAAGCGAAGAAAACTTTTGCGGACCTGACGCGCGCCGCTAACCCAGCAGGTAAAAAACGGTTTCGATCAAGCTGCTTCAACGCGGTCTGGCACAGACCGGCCTGCCGTTGCACTCGGCCACACGATCGCGGCGCTTAAGCCTGCAATCACCGGCGGTGCGGCGCGAGGCCATGCGAGACTAATAAAAGACCGCGCGGAGATGTTGCGCGGGTTGCAAAACGGGTGCATTCTAGCAAGGCAATCAGGCGCTACGCCCGGCCATGATCGCAAGGGGTTGCCAACTCTTTGGATTCGATCGTGCGAGGAAATAATGATAGAGAGAGCATAAGCGACTCCCCTTGAAGTGATCATGGTCTATGGAGTTCGTGTCCAAGCATTGGGAAATACAAAAGGACGCACCGTGGACGGATAAGCAAGAATCAGGACAAAATTCAGGGAGGCAACGATGACTGTTGCACGCATTCTCGCCGCCAAGGGAAGGGAAGTCGTCACCACAGAACCGCATCGGACGTTGGCCGAGGCCGCCACGCTTTTGACAGCGCGGAATATTGGCGCCGCCGTGGTCGCCGACGCGCATGGCCACGTCCTTGGGATGCTATCGGAACGTGACATCCTTCATGCGGTTGGCATTGGTGGCGCGGCCGCGCTCGACGACGCCGTCGCAAAACATATGACCGCGCCGGTCGTGACAACGGACGAAGACGAATGCGTTCATGTCGCGATGGAAAAAATGACTGTCCAGCGCTGCCGCCACCTTCCGGTTGTGGCGGACGGGAAACTGGCCGGCATTGTCTCGATCGGCGACGTAGTCAAACACCGGCTCGAGCAAATCGAACACGACTATCAGGCGATGCGCGAATACATCGCGACCGCATGAGCCAAGAAGGCCAAATTCACCGCAGCAGGGTTGCGGTTTCGGACGGAGCCATCGCAACGTCTTTGGCGATGTCGCCTATGACACGGTGCGCGGCCTCTCGGCCGATCGCGATAAGTTCGCCGGCGCGATGAAAATCGAACAGGCCGACTGTACCGAGCCGCGCGTTGACGAGAACGTCAGGCGGATCGCCGGCGAGGCGCGAGCGCGAAATCCTGCCTTGCGCGATATTGAACGCATCCATCATCGCTATCCCTATCCCTGGCGCGCCGTCCTCCCGTTTGCCGAAGAATCGGCGCAGATTGCCGCCCATCCCGCCAAAGATGCGCGCTTTCAGCGAGGGTCCAAGTGCGGACGTGCCCAAGTCATACTCTTCAAGCGCCGGCTCTATCGAAACACGATCGTCGATGATCGTCGCGCGAAAAGTCGTGTCGCTTACGAGATTGACGGCGACAACAACCTCAGCGCCAAGTGCGCGGCAGAGCGTGACAGGAATGGGATTGACGAGCGCGCCATCGAACAGCCAGCGCCCATTGACCTTCACCGGTTCGAAAATCCCAGGCATGGCGTAGGAGGCCCGGATGGCATCCGCCACATTGCCTTTGGTCAACCAAATTTCATGTCCCGAGCCGATTTCGGTCGCGACTGTGGCGAATTTTTTGTGCAGGTCCTCGAAGCTTAGGCCGGAGAATTCTTGTTCGAGTTCGCGCCGCAGCCTTTCGCCGCCAAGAAAACTCACCCCCGAAAACGACACGTCCATAAGACTTATGACACGCTTCCTTGTCAGGCCGCGAGCGAAATCTTCCAATTCCTTGAGCTTGCCGGCGGCGTAGGCTCCCCCTACCAAGGCCCCAATCGATGTGCCGGCGACGATATCTGGATAAATCCCCTGGGCGTTGAGTTCAAGCAAAACGCCAATATGCGACCAGCCGCGCGCGCCGCCCGCGCCAAGCGCCACACCAAGCTTCGGCCAGCGAGCGGTAGCGATGTCCGCGGCACGATTTTTAGCGCCGACGCCATAGATGTTCTTTCGGTAAAACGGCCCTAACTTGTTCAATTGTATGGTCCTAGCGTGCGCGCCTTGGCGTGAACGGTCATGATTTGGCGGTGCGGCCAACGGATTCTTGGCTTTCACCATAAACATGCTACCTTGCTCCAGATTGTTCCTCTTCTTGGTTGAAAATGCCTTAAGCAGTTGAGTGTTCACCGCGAACACGGCGATTTGATGAATGCCGCGCGCGAGTTTTCGTTATCCCCTTGAAAAGGCGTAATTTTAAAAACCACAGAAGTTGCCACCCGGTACCTCTGCTATAAGATCGGAACTGCCTCAATCGAAAACAAGCGTAGCTTTATCGCCGCCGGGAGCGACCTTGCGGTAGAAGCAGCTGCGTCTGCCGGTGTGGCAAGCGCCGCCGTTGCCGCCGGGTTCAACCGTCAGCAACAAGGCGTCCTGGTCGCAATCGGTCCGGATTTCCGTCACCTTTTGAACCTGGCCCGACGTGTCGCCCTTCCGCCAGAGCGCTTGGCGCGAGCGCGACCAATAATGCGCGAAGCCAGTCTCGATGGTGAGCCGCAAGGCTTCCGCGTTCATATAAGCGAGCATGAGAATTTGCCCGTCGCTCGCGTCCCTTGTCACGCAGGCAATCAGCCCATTGGCATCGAAGCGCGGCGCGAACGCTTCTCCTTCTTCCAATTCGCTCCTCCCGGTCTGGCGCGCCCCGGGAGCGGGCGATGTAGGGGGCAAGGATGTCAAATTGAATTTTCCGTGCCGTGTCACGCTGTCCAATTAACACACTCGCGCCGGGGGCGGCCCGGCAATCTGATGCTTTTCCCGGCAAGGAATTGCGGGTCTCACTTGCCGGAGCGCAGCATCGTCAAGAACCGGATTTGCTCGGCGGGATCGTCGCGAAATATACCGGTGAACTGCGTGGTGACGGTTTCCGCACCGTGTTTGCGAACGCCGCGCATGGACATGCACATATGATGGGCTTCGAGCATGACGGCGCTGCCACGCGGGCGCAGATGCAGGTCGATCGCGCCGACGATCTGGGCGGTCAACGCCTCCTGCGTTTGCAGGCGTCTGGCGTAGATATCGACGAGCCTCGCCAGTTTGGAAAGCCCGACGACGCCAGTTTCGGACGGATAGTAAGCAACATGCGCCATGCCGAAGAAAGGCACCATGTGATGCTCGCAATGCGACGAAAACGGGATGTCGCGGACGAGAACCATATCGTCGTAGCCGTGAACCTCCTCGAAGACGCGCGAGAGCACGTCCGAGGCGTCTTCTTGGTATCCGGAATAGAACTCTTCGTAGGCCTTGACGACCCGTTTTGGCGTGTCGCGGAGACCCTCGCGCGAAGGATCGTCGCCGGTCCAGCGCAAGAGAACCCGCACGGCCTCCTCGGCCTCCTCCCGAGTCGGGCGCGCGAGCGGTGAAATGTTGGGTTGTGGCTGCGGACGTACAAGCAAGGACTTAACCACGGCATCCATGTGGCGCCTCCATTAAAGTTCGTATGAGCGTCCTTGGCCTTGCTCCCGTTGAAAAGAGCACCGGACGGACGGTTGTCCGGGAAGTTTCGCATAGAAATTTGCCAGATCTCGTTCGCCAAACCCTTACTTCCTATATAGTATGCGGGCGGCGCCGTCACCTGGACACCAATGTCAAACGAAGGCAATTTTTTCGATATCTATAACCACCGGATCCTCGATCTGGCCGCTAATATTCCGCGCTTGGGACGGCTCGCTGCACCTGGGGCAACTGCAACGGCGCATTCGAAGTTGTGCGGTTCGACGGTCGTTGTCGATCTTACCATGGACGGCGGCCAGGTGGCTGATTTCGCGCATGAGGTCAAGGCGTGCGCTTTGGGTCAGGCTGCCGCGTCGATCATGGCCCGTCACGTGATCGGCGCGACCGGACCGGAATTGCGCGCGCTCCGCGATGAAGTCCGCGCCATGCTCAAGGACAATGGACCGCCGCCGCAAGGCAAATGGGCCGATGCCGCCATCCTCGAGCCGGTGCGCGATTTCAAGGCGCGGCATGCCTCGACCTTGCTTACCTTCGAGGCTACGGTCGATTGCGTCAACCAGATCGAAGCCGCCGCGCGCGCCGAGGTGGGAGAACAATCCCGCGCCGCGTCCGCAAATTGAACGGGTCAGAACCCATTCCAAGTAAAAGTGTAGGCGACAATCACGCCGGCGGTGAGGTCATCCAGCGAGCCGAGCCGATTCGAAATGGGGCTTCCACTCGCACTGCCCGTGTAACGATTGACGCCTCCGAAAACCGTCGTACTCCACGCCGGAGAGAAGGCATATTTGATGGCGCCGAGCCCACCGACCGATGTCAGACCGCCATGCGCTTGATAAGCAAATACGTTGCCATTCAAGGCCGCTTCCGCCGGCGTGACCGAGAAATAGGCGTTCATGAACTGATCGTCGCCGAATTGGAATCGCGGGCCAACCGAAAATGTCCACGGACCATATCTCTGCACGAAATCCAGTTCGATGTTGCCGTCAAAACCCTGGGCGCCGCTGACTCCCTGGCGCGCCTCGAAGCGGGCGCGGAGGAAGTTGGCCGGCCAGAGTTCCAGAAAGCCGCCGACCTCGGCGGTGAACCCCACATTGTGCAGGCCAAAGAAATTGTTGTTGTTGCCGAGCGTTCCAAAGCCCCCACTGAGCGTACGCTCGGAGATAAAGCGCGCGACCGGACCCGCCTTGATCCAAGGAAGATCCAGAAGCGCTATTCCAAGACCATCATCCGGGGAAACAAACGGTTCAGGTTCGCCAGGCCGGCGATAGGAAATATAGCCGGTCGGCCAAATCGAAACGCTGCTCGCCCCGGGGAAGGAATTGAAAACCTCGGGACCAACCCCCAAGGTGATCGTCCAGCCCTCGACCGGGGCGGGAGCTGGAGGTGTCAGATCGGCCGCGCTGGCGGCCGAAGCGGTGATCGCGAATAGGCTCGCGAGAGAGAAACGTTGCGCGTATGACAAGGCAGCCACCCAATCTTGAGCCAATCGAAACCAAAAGAATTATGAGCTGTCATCTGACCATGCGCCAGTGTATTTCTGCCACAGTGGTTCACTATTATCGATCGATGGGCGGCGAGCTCGATGCAAATTTTGTCTGGGGTCGGCCGCACCGGCGCACATTTTGTGATACGCGCCTATCAGCTCACGCTGTCTTCGATTGCTGGGAGGTATTGTCGGCATTTGCCAACATGCTCGGACTATATGGACGAGGCGATTGCGCGGCACGGACTTTGGGCTGGGGGCATGATGGGCGTTGCCCGGCTTCTCCGCTGCCATCCTTGGGGCACGTCTGGATTCGACCCGGTGCCGGAGACTTTGCCACATGATTCGCGGTGGTGGCGGCCTTGGACCTACGCCGCGCGTGCCCCGCGAGGGACAGAGCGAAGACTAGGTCTATAATTTGGCCAAACCCGCGTGTAAGATGGTCAGCGCGACGGCGCAGGCATTCGAGACATTGAGGCTCTTAATCTCGCCAGGCATGTCGAGCCGCACTAGGAAATCGCAATTTTCCCGGCTGAGGCGGCGCAGGCCCTTGCCTTCGCCGCCGAGCACCAGTGCGATCGGGCGCCGCAAGGGGATCGAAGTCAAACTTAGCTGCGCTTCCGCATCGAGGCCGAGGCGCAGATAGCCGCTGTTGCCCAAACGTTCGAGCGCGCGGGCGAGGTTGACTACACTGACGATCGCGACATGTTCGAGCCCGCCGGACGCCGCTTTCGCCACGACGCCCGCCATTTCCGGCGCGTGGTGGTGAGTCACGACCACGGCATCGGCGCCGAAAGCCGCGGCCGTGCGGAGGATCGCGCCGGCGTTATGCGGATCGGTGATCTGATCGAGCACGAGCACAATGCCGCTTCGCGATACAATGTCCCAAATGTCGACGGGCTCGAGCGGCAGGGCTTCGAGCACGACGCCTTGGTGCACGGCGCCGGCGCCGAGGCGGCGGGCAATGTCTCCGGCCTCGACGATGTGGGGGCAAAGACCTGCATCCGCAATTTCGACTTCGAGCCGCCGGGCGGCAGCTGCCGTGGCATAAATATCGAGGAGTTTTCGCCGTTTGCCGCGCAACGCCTCGCGCACCGCGTGAAAGCCGTAAAGAACTGCAACGCCGCTGGACGCGCGCCGGAACACCGGCACTTTGGCCCACGCGAGATTTTCCCCGCCAGTCCCCGGGCTGGCCCGACGAAGCTCCGGGCGCCCGTTTGTATCTGGGGCGATTTGGCGAGGAGACGGATCAGGCACTTTGCGGTGCTTGCCGGAGGAGTCTGTCCCCGCCCGTGAAAATTTCGATTTGTCGCGCGTCAAATCGCGGGTCCAGAACGTTGGAGGATGCGGTCAAATCCTGTCACGGCAGGTCCCGGCACGCAACGCAAACTATCGATGCGGCGGCGTGTCCTGCGGGTGTTTTGAGTTGACAGCGGCAAGCCCGGTTCCCATAAGCGCGTGCGACCCTGCTTTTGAGGGCGTGGGGGAGTGTCCCGAGCGGCAAAGGGGGCGGACTGTAAATCCGCTGGCTAAGCCTTCGTAGGTTCGAGTCCTACCTCCCCCACCAATCGCTGGAATGCACATCACAAATAATAGCAATTAGACGGCGAGGCTTGCCGCAAGGTCGAATCACATCTTTTCCTTCATTTTTTTTCAAACAAGCAATCAATGAACGAAGCGCTGCGTTAGACGCTTGATTGACCTGCCCGTTGTCATACCTTTTTTAGGATGAAGAATAGGACCGTATTGATTTCCGGCATCGGTATCGCCGGTCCGACGCTCGCTTTCTGGCTGAAAGCCGGCGGGTTCGAGCCGACCTTGATCGAGCGTTCGCCTCGATTACGAACCGGAGGTTATGTCATCGACTTCTGGGGACTTGGATACGATATCGCGGAGCGTATGGGGCTGAGGAGGGATATTGAACGCGTCGGTTATCATGTCCAAGAGATGCGTGTCGTGGATGACCGCGGTAGGCGCGTGTCCGGTTTTGACGTTGACGTTTTCCGAGAACTGACAAACGGACGTTATGTGACGCTGGGGCGGAGCGAACTCTCACACCTGCTTTTCGACAAGAGCCGCGGTACTTCAGAAGTAATGTTCGACAACGAGATTGTCAGTCTTGAAGACCGGGAAGACGGCGTGTGCGTCCAATTCAAACACGGGCGCGCGCGCCAATTCGATCTCGTCGTCGGCGCCGATGGCCTGCATTCACAGGTTCGCAAACTCGTATTCGGACCGCAGCATCAATTCGAGAAAAACCTTGGCTACGCTGTCGCGGCTTTCGAGGTGTCTGGATACCGACCACGCGACGAGGATGTATACGTGATGTATGGCCGTCCGGGGCGGTCGCTCGGGCGGTTCACCATGCGTGACAATCGGACTTTGTTTCTGTTCGTCTTCGCGACCGGCAACGACGCCTTGCCGGAAACGCTCGACGGCCAGAAGGAGCTGCTTTTCTCTCTGTACGCTGATGACGAGTGGGAGTGCAGGCACATTCTGGATGAACTGAAGGGCACGCAGGAACTCTATTTCGACAGAGTCAGCCAAATCCGGGTGCCTAGCTGGTCGCGAGGCCGGGTCGCCCTCGTGGGCGACGCCGCCTTCTGCGTTTCCTTACTGGCCGGCCAAGGTTCCGCCCTTGCCATGACTGCCGCCTATGTGTTGGCGGGCGAGCTTGTTAAAGCGGGTGGCCGACATGAATTGGCGTTTCGGGAGTACGAAGCGTTCTTGCGGGACTATATACATGCCAAGCAGGATGGCGCCGTACGCTTCGGCGGTGCCTTAGCGCCAAAGACCCAATGGGGACTTTGGTTTCGCAATCAGGTGATGAGAGCGTTTACAATACCCGGATTGGCGAGGCTTGCTGTCGGCGGGGAAATCACCGACAAACTGCTTTTGCGCGATTATTGCTGGCAACGCGGTCACGAATCGGCAGCGAAATGACCAAATTCCAGTGCCCAGCTTGGCTCTGGTTGGTCCACCATCGCTGGAATCTACATTGCAATTTAGGTCGAGCCTAAGATCGGGGCCCCGGCGATTGCCGGTTGGCGTAGTCATTAGACTGGGAAGGGTCGGGGCGCGCGCCCGACGAGCAGTGAGATAGCCATCCAAGGAGAGAGGGCCAGCGCCCCCGACGCAGAGCGCGAGGAGGCCGCGATATAGAGCAAGTCGGTCTCGTAGCCCGGTTGGCCGAAATGCGCGCCCGCCGTGTCATAGGAGATGAGCTTGATGGAGTTGAACCCACTGGGAAGATGGACGGTGACGATCGCAACCAGGAGCACGATGATCATGGGTTCCGTAGCGGGGGGCAGAAAGGCGCCAGCGAGGACCAGCAGTCCGCCGACGATCTCGAGCGGCCTCCCCATTGCGTGCAGAATCGCGATGGAACCCGTCCACACCGCGGGCAAGCTTTGCGTAGCCGTGCTCGACAAAGCCGAAACCGACAATCAGCGGAGCGGCAGCGCCCCGCCGCCCCCGATCTTAAATTTGACCCGCGCATCTTCAGCCCTCGCTGGTACGTGATAAAAGCAGAATCACGTCAGACCGTCTTCGGTCTGGAGTTTTCAGCAAGCGGCTAGAGCAGTTTCTGGCCTACCATGCAGAAGAGCATGGGAATCGACAACATGGTGTTGGTGCGCGACGCGAGTAAGGCAATGCGCCCCGCCCTCTTCTTCGCCTCCGCCTCGGCGTCGACGAGGCCCAGCACCTTCTTCTGGTTCGGCCAGATGACGAACCAGACATTGGCAGCCATGACAATGGCGAGCCACATGCCGATGCCGATGGTGACGACGGGCGGCTGTAGGACGAGCGCGTGCCCGAGATAGCCGTTCGCGCCGGCGGTCAGCAGACCGAACAGGACGGTACCAGCGGCCGCCCAGCGGAAATAGAACAGCGCGGCTGGAGCGATTACCTTGGTGATGGCGGGCTTCTGCTCGTCCGGGACCTTCGGCATCGAAGGGATCTGCACGAAATTGAAATAGTAGAGCAGGCCGATCCAGAGGATGCCGAAGACGACATGGATCCAGCGGAAGAGGAAAGCCCAGAAGCTGATCTCGCCGAGGATGCCGTAGTAGCCTCGAATCAGGAATACGATGAGAGCCAGGATCAGACCGAGGCCCAGAGTTTTGTTGAGATCTTCCAGCCAGTTCTTCATCGAGCGCCTCCATTGCCGTCGAGCAGGAGCTGTGGTCGCTCTTCCCCGGATAGCGCCTTCATCAATCCCAGCCGCCGGAAGAGCACCGCCGCTGTCGAGGTGCCTGACACGTGCGCCAGCCCTCCTTCGCGTCCGGATGCCTCGTTCCGGACACTGTGCCCTCTTGCCGGCGATCAGGTAGGAAGACGCCGGCTATCTTCCGCCGCTTGCGCTCAGAGTGGGAGCACACCAATCGCAGTCAGCGCCGTAGTGAGGCCGCCGACGAAGACCCGCGAGGCGCGCAATGGCTTGTGCTCTGCCTCACGTGTCGCTGCGGCGCGGACCCGCGCGGCCGCCGTTTCGGCCGACATCGTCTCGCCGGAATGACAGAAGCACACGATATTATGAAGCTCCCTCTCGCTGATGCCGAAGAAGGCGGCAGCATCACCTATTGTGTCGCCAGCGAGGCCCTCGGCACGCAGCCGCGGTTCGCTGAACGCGACACTCAACGGCGAGTCGTCGGCACGCAGTCCGGCCCGCTCGGCGGCCGGTGCGTATTCAATTTCAAACAAAGTCCTCAGACGCCGTGGGCCCTCGCGCTCCAGGGCCTCGACCCAAAGCTCGAGCCGCTCGCGCTTCGAGAGCGGACGGGCCTGGAGGCAGCTCGGCAGAATATCGGCAACATCGCGGATCTGATCTCAATTCTTGTGTTCCATGATATCCTCCACCACGCTCGGCAGATCGACTGCCATCTGCCCGAATTATACGCCTCGGGCAAGCCAGCGAGTAGCACATTGGTAAGGCTTTTGGGCCGATTCATAGTTGGAGCCGGCGCAACGTCTCGGCCTTCCTATGTGATTTTCAGTTGCTATGAAAATTCCAGGATCGCCAAGCGTACATTGGCCGGTCGCCAGGTGCGGATCTGACACCTCAGCCGGCGGAATAAAGCCGCTTGCGACGGTGTTGGCCGGGCGAGGACAGCAAGACCCCCGCTCGCGAGGAACGTCCGCTGCAAGACCGCCCAGTGCCCCGGAGCAGATTTCTTCAGGATGGCCAGAGGAAGCCGTCCTTGCCCGCATCCCCCCGGTTGTGGCCGAGGCTCTCTTTGCGATGAATAGGCATCGGTGTCGTGGGCGACAGTCGGGTTTTGACAAAGTTCTTGTGCGAGCGGGGTTCTCCGCTATGGAATCCCCTCGTGCTACCAAGGCTGCGGCCCACCCGCGGCCCGAAGAAGAGCGAACGGGCGAGATAGACGAAGGGAAGCGGGTAGGCGACGCCTAGCATCCAAGCACGCACGGTTGACAGGACGAGCCGCTCAGAGAGCACCAGTCGTCGGCATGCGGAACGCCGTGCTACCTGCTCAGAACCAACGACCCCGGGCATGGTCGTTGACTTCTACTTGAATCACATTTGAACCATCAACAAATGCTTGTCTACAATTGTTTACTATCCGGACATAACGCAGAAACATGCAGGCGAACGCCGGTTCGATCTGGTGATCGGGGCCGACGGTATGCATTCGAATGTTCGCAGGCTCGCATTCGGCCCCCAGCATCAGTTCGAGAATCAGCTCGGCTATGCTGTCGCGGCGTTCGAGGTTCGTGGCTACCGCCCGCGGGACGAGGATGTATTGTAATGTATGGGCAGCCGGGGCGGATGCTTGGCCGCTTTACACTGCACGATGATCGCACGCTATTTTTGTTTGTTTTTGCTGCCGGTAGGGGCTCCCTGCCGGCGACGCTCGGCCTGCAGAAGGCGCTGCTGCGCGAAAGATATGGTGATGGAAAGTGGGAATCCCCGCGCATCCTAGACGACCTGGATCGTACGCATGAACTTTATTTCGACCGTGTCAGTCAGATCAGAATGGAGAGTTGGTCGCGAGGTCGCGTGGCCCTCGTGGGGGATGCCGCGTTCTGCGTGTCCCTGGTAGCTGGGCAGGGCTCGGCCCTGGCAATGATCTCCGCTTATGTGCTGGCAGGCGAGATCGCCAAGGCTGATGGGCGACACGAAGAGGCCTTTGGCAAGTACGAAGCGGTCTTGCGGCCCTATATCGAGACGAAACACCAGGGTGCCGAGCGCTTTGCTGCGATTTTCGCACCAAAGACCCGATGGGGCTTGTGCTTGCGCAACAAAGTGATAATGGCGTTCGCGCTCCCGGGACTAGCGAGGCTTGCAGTGGGCAGGGATATCATCGATACCCTGCGACTTCCTGACTACCGCTGGGCATCGCCCCTGTGAGTTGACGCCGTCGCCCCGGACAGTTCATCCCAAGATGATGTAGATCCCGACTCGCGGCGCGTTCGCGAATGCGGCAGTTGGATATCCGACATGGTCGCAGCGGGCCGGCGCGAGGGCCGCCTCAAAGCGACGATCGGCGAGCGTTGCGCAGGAGCAAGGGGGCTCCTGCGCGAGCCACGCGAGACGGGGACTGCCGCGACGTGGGCGCTCATGAGTGATATAGTACTTAGAGGCTCGGAATGGCGTTCAAAACGACGGCGCCTGAAAGCCTAGCGGTGCAAACGCGGTGCTCGATGGATCTTCCAGGAGTAAGCCTTGTAGATAGGAGAACGGAGGATGTCGATTCGTTCACCATGCTTGCAATGGCCTGCTCAACTCGAGGCGCGCGGTCCGTTCGAGGACGCGACTATCTTTTTGACCGGTGCGGCATCCGTTGCCGGCGTCCCGCATATCGTCAATGCGGTGCGCGTTCGCCCGGGCCGGCGCTCACCGGACTTTCGGGACGATGTAAGGAAGAGTAAATATGCCGATTTGAAGCTCAACGCACTTCTCTCGGATATAGAAGGCCTGACCAAATCGATCAGCGTACGGCGCATTGAATTGGAAACGGGAACCTATATTCTTTGGATGCTGCCGTCCGCGGACGACGGGGAGTCCGATGGCTAGCCGACCATGCCCGACCACATTTCCTATTTATTCGACCGATCGGAGCAGCTCCCTCAGTGAGTGAACAATCTAGCGTGCCCGCCGAAGATCAAACCGACGAAGATCGTCGTCGGCTTGGATTGCTTCATCTCTCGGTTCTGGCCCTGATTGTGGGCGTCGTGACCGGGTTTGGAGCGGTTGTGTTCCGGGATCTTATCGGTCTCATTCACAACGTTATGTTCCTGGGACAGTTCACGGTGCACTACGACGCGAACACATTCACGCCTCCAAGTCCCTGGGGACCTTTCGTGATCCTGGTGCCGGTCATCGGCGCGCTGGGCGTTACGTTTCTCGTTACGAAGTTCGCGCCCGAGGCGCGGGGCCATGGCGTGCCGGAGGTCATGGACGCGATCTACTACAAGGGCGGCGTGATCCGCCCGGTGGTCGCGGTCGTAAAGTCGCTGGCCTCGGCGATCGCGATCGGCACCGGCGCCGCCGTGGGACGCGAGGGACCGATCATCCAGATTGGCTCAGCACTTGGATCGACTTTGGGTCAAGTCGTAAAAATGGCCCCTGGACAACGGATCATTCTCGTCGCCGCCGGCGCCGGCGCGGGTATCGCCGCGACCTTCAACACGCCGATCGGCGGCGTCATGTTCGCCATCGAGCTGATGATGCCCGAGGTCAGCGTTCGCACCTTCCTGCCGGTGGCGCTGGCCACCGGTACCGCGACTTTCATCGGGCGATTCTTCTTCGGCCCGCAGCCGGCGTTCGCGGTGCCTCATCTCGCCCCCATCAGCGCGGATGTCACATCGGCGATCGTTCTCTGCCTCTACGCTGTGCTCGGAGCCATCATCGGCGTCGCCGCCGCGGGATTCATCCGCGGCTTGCACCTTGCCGAGGACATCTTCGACAAGATCAAGGGGCGTTATGCCCGACATGCGCTGGGCATGCTGCTGGTCGGCATACTGATCTACGCCCTGCAGCAGGGCTTCGGCCACTACTATGTCGAAGGCGTCGGCTATGCGACGGTGCAGGCGATCCTGCTCGGTCAATTATCCGCCGCCGAATTGCTCGTCCTGCTCTTCCTCTGCAAGCTGCTCGCGACCTCGCTCAGTCTCGGGTCCGGCTCCTCGGGCGGGATCTTCTCGCCGTCCCTGTTCATGGGTGCCACGATCGGCGGCGCCTTCGCCGCCGCCCTCTCGGCCCTCCATCTGCCGTTCGCCATCAACATCCCGTCCTTCGCGATGGTCGGCATGGGCGCCATGGTGGGCGGCGGCACCGGGGCGGTGATGACCGCCGTCACGATGATCTTCGAGATGACGCGCGACTACGGCATCGTCTTGCCGATGATCCTGGCGGTTGCGCTCAGCGTCGGCGTAAGGCGCCTGTTGTCGCGCGAGAACATCTATACCCTGAAGCTCTTCCGTCGCGGGCACGTCATTCCGAAAGCTTTGCATGCCAACATGTTTCTGGTCCGACGCGCCAAGGAGGTGATGCATACCGAGATGATACTCACTCCGGCCGAGACAAGCTTCGACGCCTTTCTCTCGCTGCCGGACCATCGAAGGCCGGATGCGCCACGTCATCGTGACCGATGGTGATCGCATTTTGGGCGTGTTGCGCGTCAACACGGCTTTGAGGCAGGCATCGAAGGGACCGCATTCCAGCATTACGTTGAGGGACTTGGCAAGCCGCGACTTCATTGTCGTGCGCGAGGACGACATCGTCTTCGACGTCATACAGCGCCTTTGGCGGAAGCACGCGGTGATGGCATTGGTCATGCGTCGCCTTGGCAAGGGGCGAGCCGACGGACGTCGTCGGCGTGATCACGAAAGAGCACGTCGCCGACTCTGTGGCCAACAGCGTCAGGATCTATCCCGACTGAGCGTGAGTGCGGCTGTCGGTGACTGGGAGGTCCGTCATTGGATACTGCCGATGTCCGCGGGCCGAGCGCGCAGCGGCGCCATCGGCGATACGCTGGGCAAGCGCCGCATAGCCACTTCCGAAGTGATGGCCGCCGCGGGTCTCGATCACTTCGGCGCCACCGCCGTTGAGCCGTGGACAAGCACTATCGCCTTCCTCGATACCATAGAAGCACTGGATGAGCCGAGGATCGATCCGGGCCAATTCCGGCCCGCCATCGAGAGCCCCCTCACTCGGCCCGGCGCCGAGCCACCCGGCCACGCGGATCTCGAAATCGGCGCGGCCCGCATAGCCCAGAAGGGACATCTGCACGACGTCTTGTTGGAGTTCGGCTGGCAGACGGTTGAAAGCGAAGGGCAGCACGTCGGCCCCGAAGGAGTAGCCGATTAGCACAATCCGCGACGGTTGCCAGCGCGTCCGGTAGGCGGAGAGCACGCGCTGGAGGTCGCGCGCCAGGATCTCGGGAGTCTTGGCTTGCCAGAAATAGCGCAGGCTGTCCCAGCCGATTACGGCATAGCCTCGGCGATGCAGGGCCTCAGCGACTTCCCTGTCGATGTCGCGCCAGCCGCCGTCACCTGAGAGGACGATCGCCAGCGGGGCGCCTGCCGCGGCGGCAAGGCGGACGATCGGCAGATCGGATAGATTCTTCGCGACCGCGACATCTTGGCGATCTACCGCCAAGTGCCGAAGGATCAACTCGGCCAGGGAATTCTCCGCGGTTGCCGCCGCCGGGATCGGTTCGATTCTAGGCCGAAGGCCGGCCCGGGACAGCGCCGCGAGGGTCGGGAGCTGCTTTGCCGCTCATCGCCCGTCCCGAGAAGGCGACGATGGAGCTCTCGGCGCTGGCCTCGTTCGGCACGCCGACATCGCTTGGCGGTTGCCGGCAGATTGGTGCTAGCGGTCTTCACGTCGGCGCCGGGTCGACCGCGACGGCGCCCGCGAAGGTGACCGGCGGCGCCTGCTCCATCATGGCAAGAGCAAGCCGGCCGCCCGGACCGACGCCGGCGAGGATCGGGCTGCGAAAGCGGTCAAGGTCAAAGCGCCGTTCGACTAGGCGAGCCGCATGCTCCACGTCGCCGGCGAGGTAGAGGCAGTGACCATGCTCCTTCTCGATCGCAGCGACATAGACGGGCAGGTCGACGCCGGCAACGATGGCGCCGCCGGCAGCAAGGCGCCGAGCGGCGGCTTCGTCGGCCGGCGACCATCCAGTGGCGGTTCCGAGCCAGACCACGACCGCGCCTGTGGTGCCTTCAGACGCGAATAGGCGAAGTGAGCCGAGGCGGCCGCCCGGGACCGGCGTCGGTGGGGTTCCGCAGCTGCCCAAGGCCAGAACCAACGCCAGTATCGGTAGGAGGGCCGCAGGCCGGTCTCACCGGGTAAGCACTCCCCGGAGGCCGCCGTTGATCAGCGCCGTGGCATCGCCAAGTGCAAGATAGGTGTCGAGGCTGGACGGCGCGGCCAGGTAGCGCGGCTGCCAGATCGGCGCGAACTTGTCCTTGAAGGCGCGCAGGCCCTGAAAATGATAGAAGTGCTCCCCGTGGCTGTAGACGAGATGGCCGAGCCGGTGCCAGCGGGAAGCCTGCGGGTGGTGGGCGAACCCGGCAAGCGGCGCCATGCCCAAGCTGAAGCTTGCGAAACCCTCGGACTTGTAGTGCTCCATCAGCCGTACGAACAGAAAGTCCATGGTCGAGCGAGGCGCGTCGGGCAGGTGGCGCATCAGGTCGACCATCGCTTCGGTTTTGCAATCGGTGACCATGATGGTCGCAAAGGCGATAAGACGGTTGTCCTTGCGGACGACGGCCACTGATAGACGGGCCACAAAGCCGGCATGGAAGGAACCCAGGGAAAACGCCTTCTCGCGCAACCCATTGCTATGAAGCCAGGCCTCCGAAATCTGCGCCAGCTCCGGCATCAGACATGGCAGCCGGTCGTTTTCGATAAGCTCCACGGAGAGGCCGTCGCGCACGCCCCGTGACACCGAATTGCGCAGGTTGGCGCGCTGCGGACCATTGAGGCTGAAACCGGCGAGCGGCACGCGTGCCTCCTCGCCCAGCTTGACCACGCGCAGGCCGCAGTCGAGATAGATGGTGAGGTCGTCGGAGCGTATTTGATAGAAGACGGGGCGCCCCTCATTGGCCGCCGCCATCTCGATGAATCGCCAGACCAGCTCGGACCAGGCGTCCCGCGGTCCGACCGGATCGAAGAGCGCGATCCAGGAACGGCCGTGGCGAGCATACATGATGAATGCGTCGCTCGGCTTGGAGAACAACAGGCTCTTGTCGCCGAGCAGCGCAAGATTGGCCTCGGGACGCTCCTGCCGATTCAGTATGTCCCACGCCGTCTCCAGCTCTCTTGAGGTTGGGAGGCGGCGAGCTGCGGGTGCCGTCCGGAACATATACCGCAAGGACGCCATGAACAGGAGGATCAAGACGGCCAGTCCGGCTCTCAGCGCACGGGGCGCCTGGGCATCGAATTCGAACTGCCACCAGAGATCGTGGTGGTAGGGCACCTCCCGATAGGCGAAAAACAGCACCCAGCCGGCGGCGGCGGCGACGGCACCCACCGCCAGCAGCCAGCGTAGGGTGAAAGCCTGGCCGAGCAGGCAGGCGCGGCGCCGGAAGAGCCGGCGCGATGCGGTCAGCACGGTTAGTAGGATGCCCAGCACCAACAGCTCATCGAGATCGCCGCCGCGAGTTCAGCACCAGACCAAAGTTCGCCGTCGACACCAGGAAGGCGATCCACCAGGCCGCGCCAGGCGATGAAAGAGGCCGCGCGCGACAAACAGCAGGACCAGACCGGCAATGCTGGCAAGGAATTGAGAGGCCTCCAGAAGCGGCAGCGGTACCTGAAGCGCGAGCAGGTCGAGTACCTCCTGCCGGGCGGGGGTGACGCCCGATACCAGCAGCATGATCCCCGAGAGGAAGCAATATGCCGAGAGGACCGCGGGCATCAGGCTATCGATGGCGCGGCCAAGCGGCCGGGTTGGCCCGAAGAACGAGCGCTCGACGCGGCGCTGGAGCTCGGCGCCGCCCAGCATCAGGGTGGCAAGCCCTAGAGGGCCTAGAAAGTAGACTGTCCGATAGACCAAAAGGGCGGCGGCCACGCCGTCAAGCGATAGGTGGCGTCGCCAGGCTGCCGCTGGCAACGAATTCGGTGAGATCGAGTTCGCCGGCAATCCCATCAACGACGGGTTGGCGAGACGTGCCGGCGCTTTCCTCGCCAAGTCAGCGCAAGTCGGCTGGTCGGAGGAACCGGACAGACGGCAAGAGCCACCTGGCGTGCCATCGCGTAGTTGCATCCGCGCCAGCGCCAGAGATCGCTTCCACAATGTCGTCAACTCGGTCGCGGACTCGAGGCCGAAACGCGCGGCGGCCGGCAGGGGCGCCGGTGATCGCCTCGCCAGGCTCGACCTCGTTCCTTGGCGGCGACCTTGTAGCGGAGATCGGCGACCTGCGCCGGTTCGCACAATCCGCGCGACTCACTGTCTCTTCCGCCTCGTCAGTCGGAACGCTCGACGGGCGACCCGATCATCGGGACGGCTACGCAATCTGGCCATCGGCGAGGCCGGCGCGTGTTCGTCGAAGCAAGATTGGACCACCGCGACCCAGCGCGCGTCATCACCACTGCGACATCGTCGAAACCGGCAACGAAAGCTGGCGCTTTAAGAACAGGGCCTGATACCCCCGCCCCCAGACCCCTACCCCCGGGCTCGCCCAGGTGGGTCCACAGGGACCTCCCACGCGCGGCGCTGCGTCAGCCTCGTGACGGGCACTCCGCGCCGCGCACGGGTCCCTCCTGTGGACTACCTGGACGAGCTAATTAGACCGAACATCAGGGGGTCAATATTGGACGCCGATCCGGGGTCACATTCCAACGCCGATTGACACAAAATGCTTAAAATGCACCTGGCGTGGCCGGAAAGGCGCGGCGGATGACTGACGTCACGTCAGTCCCCGGGATTAGCCGATCGCGCCTCGATCCTGTGCGGAGGCTTATATGGTGAAAGATGGGAGTAGCTTCGTTCGATTGGCGCTTTTGGTTGCTCTCGGGTCTGCAATCGCGGCAACACCATTTCGGAATTCTGTCGCGGGAGTGACAGCCGCATTTATGACCGGCAACCAACTCTGGGACGCATGCAACAAACCCGATGCATCCAGCGGATACTGCGGCGGGTATATTGCTGGGGCGGCCGACTCCATGAGCGCTGAAACACCGCGTCCCGCCGCATGCTTCCCTCATGAGGTGGGCGTCGAGCAGCTTGTCAATGTCGTCAAGCTGTACCTCAGTCAGCATCCCGTGAAGCGTCACTTTGGGGCATTCGAGGTAATTTTCCTCGCACTGTCCTCCGCCTTTCCGTGCTCGCCCTAACTTACCTTCATGCTGACTAGCTCCGCTTGGATCCTCCGCTGACTCCAAATGCGTATCGACCCGGCGGCAGTCTCAGATCTCGAGTTGCGCACCGAGTTCCACCACGCAATTCGCTGGGATAGCAAAGAACTCAGTAGCGTCTGCCGCATTGTTAGACATCAGGATGAACAGCACCTTGCGCCAACGCGATAGGGGCGACGGGCGGTTGCTCGTGCGCAGTTTGTCCCGCCCGATCACGAAAGACGTGTCCATAGGATTGAAGTGCAGCTTCCGCTGAGCGCATTGAGCGAGGGCGCGCATCACGTTGGGTTGCTCCATGAATCCGTATCTTGCGCGAATTGTTAGGAAGCCATTGCCAAGATTCTGGATCTCAAGCCGCTCCTCGTCGGGCACAAGTGGGAAGTCTTCCGTCTCTACCATCATCAGCACCGTGCGCTCGTGGAGCACCTTGTAATGCTTCAGGGCGTGCAGCAGCGCCAGCGGAACATGGTCGACTTCGCGGGCAAGGAAAATGGCCGTTCCGGGAACCCGCGCGTATCGCTCCGGCTTGAGCTTGGCGACAAAATCCCCGAGCGGCATCGTCTCGGCAGCGCGCTGGTCAGTTAGCATCTGCCGTCCTCGCCACCATGTGGACATGATCACGAACACGATGGCTGCCGCCACCACTGGAAACCAGCCGCCTTGAGTGATCTTGAGTAGATTGGCAGAAAGGAAGGTGACATCGACGCTGGCGAACAGGGCAAAGACCGGCAAGGCCAGCGCCAACGACCAGCGCCAGGCGCGACGAGCATAAATGAAGGCAAGCCCGGTAGTGATCACCATCATACCGCTGACGGCAATGCCATAGGCCGCGCCAAGACGGTCAGAAGAGCGGAATCCCAAGACCAAGAGGATGATCGCAGCCAGCAGCGCCCAGTTGATTTTGGGCACATAGACTTGACCGATCTCCGAATCCGAGGTGTGTCTGATGGTGAGGCGTGGCAAATAGCCGAGCTGCACGGCTTGGCGCGTGATCGAAAACGCCCCGGAGATCACGGCCTGCGACGCGATAATCGTGGCGGTCGATGCCAGAACGACCAGGGGATAAAGCCCCCATCCTGGCACTGTTCGATAGAAGGGATTGTCCACGGCAGACGGGTCGCCGAGCAGCAAGCCGCCCTGTCCAAAATAATTGAGTAGGAGCGCCGGGAAGACGAGGTAAAGCCAAGCCTGACGCAGAGGGTCACGGCCGAAATGGCCCATGTCCGCATAGAGGGTTTCCGTGCCGGTCACGGCCAGGAACACGGCGCCGAGCATGGCGAAGCCGCGCCACGGCTCGGCGAGAATCAGGTCGACACCGTAGATGGGGTTCAGTGCCAGCAAAATATGCGGATGCTGAACGATGTTGACGATGCCCAGCAGTCCCAGGACGGCGAACCAGAGCAGCATCAAAGGCCCGAAGAGGCGGCCCACCGCCGCGGTGCCGCGGTGCTGGATGGCAAAAAGCGCAATCAACAGCGCCAGCGATATGGGCAGCACATAGGGCTGGAAGAATGGCGTCGCAACGTTCAGGCCTTCGACGGCACTCAGGACCGAGATCGCCGGGGTGATTATCCCATCGCCGTAGAACAAGGCCGCGCCCACCAGCCCCGCCGCCAGGACCCAAGAGCGCAATCGGTCCGACGGGCCGATGACCCTGAGCACGAGCGCAGTCAGCGCTAGGAGCCCGCCCTCGCCCCGGTTGTCGGCCCGCATGATTACGATCACGTATTTGATCGTGACCACAAGGAACAGCGCCCAGGCGATCAGCGACAGGGTTCCCAGGATGGATGTCTCGTTGACCTCGCCGAATTCGACCAAGGACTGGCGGACGGCGTATAGGGGCGAGGTGCCGATGTCACCGTAGACGACGCCGAGGGCCGCCAGCATTAGGGTGCGGACCCGGCTTCTTTCACCCGCGTCAATAGTGTGAGGTGTCGGGCCCGACATGGGCTCATAAGAGATATGATTGTTTCCCCCTCCGCACATAAAAATTTCATAAAAATCCGCTCCACCGCAAAAGCCAATCAGGCCCTTTGCGCTCCGATCAGTGGGTAGCGAAGCTCGACGATACCGGTATCGGCGAAATCCACCGCGCTCAGACGGCGTTGCCCTAGAAGGGGCGGGCGTTCGAGTGGGCAGCTTGACCGATAATCGGCCTTAAGTGTGCGCAGCTAGAGACCCAGCAGAAGTCTCAGGCATGTGGAGAGTACAACACAGGCCCAAAAGCCAATGAGGAAGCGCCACTCATTATTTGACATACCGTCGCACCAATGAAAATACTAGGCACCTCACTAAATCAGTCCAGACTTTAAGCAATACTTTGTGAAGCAGCTGCGCTCGAAGGGTGGCAACCCGGGATCTAGATGGCTTCAAATTGTCGGCCCGGTAGACAAGGCCAGGCTCAACGATCCATTCATGGGGCCCCAGTAGATCGACTTCGTAATGGCCATGGCTGCTGCGGGGAATGATGCCCGCAAAAACGTAGCGGCGTCCCGATTCGTCAGTTACTCCCGACGAAACCGCTTGCCCTCTAAAGGAGCCTACCGCTGGGCCCGCGGACCGAGCGCGCGTCAACATGCGGTATTCCGAATAGGGATTTACATCAAATTTAAAAGCCGGCATCGAAACCCGCCTCAGTGCGCTCCCTCGCGCTAGGATCTCAAATCCTTTGCGCAGCATGCGACAATTGGGCGTAAACGATCGAGTATGCTTGGGGTTGAAATGCATAAACGGAACATAGGTGTCGAATTGACACACAGACGCCGTCTTGGTTCTTTCTTTGCGGCCTCGATGTTGGATCGACACGTCGAGGCCGGAGGCCTGTCCCAACCGTAAACTCCATGAGTTGCGAGTTCTCGCTGAGAGGAGCAGGTGCGGTCAGTGTGAAGCCGTCGATTGGCTCGGCGCCTCGCGCCGGGTGGCGCCTCGTATTTCACTCCGGCCCGCCGGCGAGGCCTACTGCGCGTGAGGCACGCCGCGATCTTGGTCGAGTCCTCTCCCCGACTACCTGTCGAGGTTCCCCGGCTCTTTGAGTACAGGCGGATTCGCCCAGAACGAAACCGTCTACCGGGACCACGGACCAAGGTCGACGACGACATCCCCTGCCTGGTGGGCTGAACATGCCCACCGCCGAACGGCGATGCATGCATGATCGCCAAACGCCTGCGACTGGCACTTTCGCGTCCGCTATCTCTTGCGACAAGTGATTGTTATTGCTAATTGAATACAAGCAAATTGCTACGGTGCCTCGTAAGTGGACAAGGAGCGCGAGGGATGGACTTAGAATTGGCGCGGACTTTCCTTGCCATCGTCGAAAGTGGAAGCTTCGTCCGGGCCGCCGAACGGCTGCATGTTACCCAAACTGCGGTCAGCGCCCGGATTCGCTCACTGGAAACTCAGCTCGGCCGCAGCCTATTCACTCGAAACAAAGCGGGGGCGTCCCTTACGCCGGCGGGCGAGCAGTTTCTCGACTATGCACCGACCCTTATTCAGGTCTGGGAGCGCGCGAAGCACCAGGTTGCAATACCTAAAGGCCGGCGGGCGGTCATGACCGTAGGTGCCGAGCTCAGTATGTGGGACCCGCTTCTCGTGAGGTGGCTCGTCTGGATGAAGCGCAAGGCACCCGACATCGCCCTGCGCACCGAAGTCGAAGTCCCCGACGGACTTATGCGCCGGATCGCCGAAGGCTTGCTCGACATGGCGATCATGTATCGGCCGCAGACTTTTCCCGGCCTGACCGTCGAGAGGCTGTTCGAAGAAAAGCTGATACTTGTCAGCACCGAGCGACGGCGCCGGCGAATCGATCCTGGCTATGTCTATGTCGACTGGGGGCCTGAATTCGCCGCCTATCACGGCTCGCGGTTTCCGCGCTTGGCGAACCCGGGAGTTTTCGTCGGTTTGGGGCCGCTGGGTCTTGACTATATCCTCGAGGTGGGCGGATCCGGCTATTTCCGGGAGCGCACGGCTCAACCCTACCTCGAAAGTGGCCAATTGTTCCGAGTGCCGCATGCACAGGAATTTCTCTACCCCGCCTATGCCGTGTATTCCGACAGTGCCGATGCAGAAGTCCTCGGTCCAGCGTTGAACGGTTTGCGCAGCGTCGCCACGACGGAACTTGGATGGCCGTCGCCAGCCGCGCGAAGGAAGCGATGAACAGCTGACAAGAGGCAGGTCAACGAGGACCGCCTGTTGACGCAAGCTTGGATTAGATTAAAATTTTCACCCCAAGCCATCGCGGCGCAGGCGTAGCGTCCGTGGTATGCTTGCTGCGGACAAACACGAGGTCATGTCAATGGAGCCAGAATCCGATATCTGGCTGACGCTGGAGGAATTTTGAGTCCCTGAAAGAGATAAGCAAGGGACTCCAGAGAAGAATACTTCCGCAGGAACACCGCAAGCGACTTATACAACTCGGGCTCGCGCACCAAGAATCCGACGGCCTGGTCCTTACCGATGCCGGCTCAGTGACGATTGCATATTGGACGTCGGGCCGTAGATCGCCGCCCGGCGCCTGACGCGCCCAGGGTCCGGAGAGCCTACCGCAGCGGCACAGCACGGATGGCCCTACCTACCTGCTTGTGTAGCGAAGGCCATTCGCTTCGGGGCATTCTGACTTACTCGTCCCCAATCGGCTCCGGCCCAGACTTCCAGCGGCTGTGCAACAACTGTGCCCAGCTGTGATTTTCGGACGCGCGCCGGACGGAGTTACACGCGGCCTATCGCAATGGACAACGCAAAATTTCATAAGCTGTGGGGTTGGCGGGATTTGTCTGTGGCCGCGGGATAGAATTTGCTGGCTTCACCGTTGCGCAGCGCGGCGCGTTGCAGCGCTTGGGGCCGAACGACTGACTTATTCGCCGATCCTCACCGACCAAAGCATTGAGGCCTCCTATCGTGGCCCTGGCACCCCGAACGAAGCTGCCGTTCTCGACGATCGCGATGAAGGTCCGCGGCAATTCTATGTCCATTGTGCATGCTCCCGATCGACCATCAACTATCACAGCATTTTTTTTGCGTTTAACGAGCAATAATATTCATTTGCCGCAGCAAAGACCAGGTGCGAACTTTGGTGGCGCAGCAGTAAACTGTCGGCCAATTCACTGACGGTAGCTTCGTCGCGGTCGGGGTGGCCCTTGATAGCCAACAGTGCCTGATGCTGTTGAGGCGTCAAACCGGCCGCGCGCGCGGCACTCCCGATGAAGTTCAGAAAGCGGCGAAGCGCGTAACGAAATTGGGCGAGCGCTTCGTAGTCGGCTTTGGATATCTGTCGCGAAGGAGGAGGGCAAATCGCGTGTCGACCGTCGCTTGGAACCAGCCGTCTTTTCCATGACCACACCTTAATTTTGCGTCCCATTGAAAGTGTATCGTGCTGCGATATATAACGCATTGGACAAATAAACAGGAGGCCGGCCGGGGTCTTTCGCGACCGGCAGAGGCGAAGGCCTGACAAGATCTCGGAGAAAAAGGATGTCTATTGAGCTATCGATGCTGCCATATCCCGTGAATGGCCTGGAACCTCATATCGGCGCCAAAACTCTCGAGATCCATCACGGCAGGCATTATCGCGCCTATGTGGAGAAGACCAATGCCCTGATCGCCGGAACCGCCCTGGCCAAGCGAACCCTCGAGGAGATCGTGTCGATAGCAGCACCGAAGAGGCGAAGATCGGCGCTCTTCAACAACGCTGCCCAGGCGTGGAACCATGAATTCTACTGGAACTCCATGTCACCCAAAGGTGGCGGCGAACCCCAAGGTGAGCTCGCGGATCGAATCCAAAAGGATTTCGGAAGCTATGCGCATTTCGAGGAATTCCTTCAAGTCGGCCGCGATCGGTCACTTTGGCAGCGGCTGGATCTGGTTGGTGGCCGGCGCTCACAGGCTGGGGATTGTCGCCACATCGAATGCCGACACTCCCATTGCGCACGGCAAGGTACCGCTTCTGACGATGGACGTCTGGGAACACGCCTACTACCTCGACTATCAGAACCGTCGTGCAGACTATGTGGCGAACTTCATGCGGGAAATCGTGAATTGGGAGTTCGCCGAAGCCAATTTACGCCACTCGAACCGTCTGGAGGCTGCCGAGTAGGAACAGGCTTCTCCAACTGAATTTTCCCGGAGACCGACGATGAAAGTCGAGTTCATTCTGCAAGAGAAAGGCAATCGGGTGGTCACGGTGACGCCCGAGACATCGATGCGGATCGTCATCGGACGCATGAATTTTGAGCGTATCGGTGCCGTGGTCGTTAGCCGGGATGGTGTGAAGCCCGACGGCATCCTTTCGGAACGTGACGTCGTCAGAGGTTTGGCGAAGCATGGCGCCAACCTCCTCCAAATACGGGCTGGAGATCTGATGGTGCCGGCGACCACCTGCAGCCGAAGAGACACTGTGCAGCAGGTCATGGCCAAGATGACAAAGGCGACGAATGCGGCATTTGCTTGTGGTCGAGAATGGCCGTCTCCTGGGGATCGTCAGCATTGGGGATGCTGTCAAGAATTGACTTGGGGAAGCGGAGCTCGAAGCGAATGTGCTCCGGGATGCCTACATGGCAAGTCACTAAGGGGTGTCTCGGACCAAGAGATCAGTGTCCGATAAGGAGGCATGAATGATTGGCAGGGAGAAAGCACGTATCCAACATGCTTTATCGGCGGTGGGCCAACCGGTGACGGGGAGAAGCAGGCAAGGTGACGTGGGTCCGGCACAATCTGAGATCAGCGCGGAGGAGGAGGTCAAGGCGCAACTGACACCTCGCCAGGCACAGAGCGCCATCGACTCGCTGAGCTATCATCCGCTCCACGGTCCGAGGGAGACAGACTAGCCCCCATGTTCGCTGAGTGATTGGCGGCCCGCCTCTCGACGTGCAAGATGTCGAGGGTTGTGTGTCGGATGGCCGGCACAGAGCCTCATGCATGGGAGACGGGCCGGAGGAACTCTATCACGTTGGCGACTTGTATAGTTTGCACGGCCAGGCTCTGCCGCCAGTCGCCATTGATTGGGTCGCCACTGCTGGTATAATTTTAACGTAGATCGGCAGATCAATCTCGAGGGCATCCAGCGATGCAGGTCCGGAGCGCCGAGAGAAATCCATATGCCGACCTGATGCGCGTCGTCGGGGCAACGGCTGATGGGCCTGTGATTGGAATTTATGACAACTGTCCGATCGCGGCAGCTGTGGTCGACCACCTCGGTCAGCGATTTATTTATGTCGGCGTCGCCCCGCGCCGGCCTGGCGGGCAATATGACTTTACAGCGCTCAGACCCGGCGAATGGATTGCCGAGCCCGGGCTTGTCTATGTGAGCGATCTAGAATATCGCCACAGTCTTTCACCAAGCCCTCAAAGTCGATTGGCCGGCCGGGCCCTACGCAATCTCAGGGAGGCCCTAATTGGCTGGCTTCATTGAGCTTGTACATGCAGAAGAACCTGCCCGTACCGGTGTCCCTCCGAGTTTACCGAGTGTCAGGGCCGATATGATCCGACCAAACCGCTTGATCGGGCGATGGATTGGAGAGTCTTTGCCCAGAGACAGATGAGTGCGAGTCTCATTGTAGTAAGTCACATAGGTCCTGCAGGATTCGCCGCAGATGGGCTTCCCCGAAGACGATCAGATGGTCGAGGCGTTCCCGTCGGATCGCGCCGATGAGCCTCTCAACGTATCCATTCTGCCGGGGAGACTGTGGCGCCGCGGGTCGGTCCCGGATGCCCATTGCTCGCAGATGGCGGATGACTGCATTGCCGTATACCGGATCACGTATTGCGGAGCCGCGCCCCAGGGAATGGCCGAGCTGTAGATTATGGGTGAACAGAGGAGCGACTCACCCCGGTTAGTAATTTGAGTTAAGTTATTGGCGTGATAGCATCTTTCGGGAGATGACTTCAGGGGCTTCAGGCAAGGGGGGTGCATCGTAAGGCAACAGTTATGTTTCCTGGCGATACACAAGATAGCGACAAATGAAAGGGAGGATTGTCAATGGAGAGCAAACACAAGCCCGAGGAATATGCGGGCGCGGATGATGACACCAAACAGCTGCACAGTATGGGCTATGCCCAGGAGCTGTCGCGGCGGATGAGCGGCTTCTCGAATTTCGCCATCTCCTTCTCGATTATTTGCATCCTCGCTGGTGGAATCACCTCCTTCCAGGCGGCGTTCAGCGGCGCCGGCGGTGCCTCCGTCGGGATCGGGTGGCCACTTTCCTGCCTGTTCTCGCTGGTCGTCGCCGCCGCCATGGGCCAGATCGGGTCAGCCTACCCGACCGCTGGCGGGCTTTACCACTGGTCCTCGATCCTGGGCGGGCGCGGCTGGGGCTGGGCGACGGCCTGGTTCAACCTTCTGGGCCTGATCTTCGTTGTTTCTTCGGTCGACGTCGGCGTCTGGTACCTCTTCGTCAACATGCTCGGAACGAACTACCTGGGGATGAATGCGGCCGCCGTGATCCCCGACGCGAGCAAGTCATTTGCGGAGCAATTCGCCAGTTCCGCCTATTGGATCCAGGCCCTCGCGGTGATCGTCATTGTCGGGTCCCAAGCTCTGTTCAATCACATTGGCATCCGGGCAACGACTATCCTGACCGACTTCAGCGGCTACCTGATCTTCGTCGTGGCCATCATCCTGACAATTGGCCTGCTGGCCTACGCACCTCACATCGACGTCTCGCGGCTCTTTACTTTCACTAACAACACCGGCGACGCCGGCGGGGGCATCTGGCCCCAGAACGGCAGCTTGCTGATGGCTTTCCTACTCGGCATCCTATTGCCAGCCTATACAATCACCGGCTTCGATGCCTCAGCTCATACTTCCGAGGAAACACGCCAGGCCGCCATTAACGTGCCTAGGGGCATGATCCGCGCGGTCTTCTGGTCTGCACTGTTCGGCTACATCATGATCTGCTCTTTCGTGTTGGCCATGCCGAGCGTCGCCGATGGCGCCAAGCAGGGCGGCAACGTCTTCTATTGGCTGATGGGCGGCTCGGGAATGCCCGCCGCCATCAAGGCGGTGCTCTACATCGGCATTGTGCTGGCGAACTATCTCTGCGCGCTTGCCGGGCTCACCTCGCTCTCACGGATGATCTTCGCCTTCGCCCGCGACGGTGGCTTTCCGGCCTCTAAGTTCCTGCGTTTCGTCAGTCCCTCGCACCGCAGCCCGGTGAATGCGATCTGGGTCGGCGCGGTTCTGGCTTTCCTGTCCACGCTATACACGCCGGCCTTCCTTACGCTCGCTTCGGGCTGCGCGATCTTCCTGTATCTGTCCTATGTCATGCCCGTGGCCGCGGGCTTCTTGGCCGAAGGTAAGACATGGACACAGAAAGGCCCGTTTCAGTTGGGGGCGTTCTCGAAGTTGTTCGCCGTCATCTCCGTGTTGGGCGCCTTGCTGCTCTTCTTCATAGGCGTGCAACCGCCAAACGACGCCCTCATTCAATACACCGGGGGTTTGCTGGTCATTATGGCCATCATTTGGTTCGGCGCGGCGCGTACCCGCTTCCCGGGCCCACCAATCGGGGAGATGATCGCCAAGCGGCAGGCGCTGATCGCCGCAGAAGAAAAGGCTGTCGGCGAAGCCTGACGACACGATCTTCAGTCGAACGGGAAAGGGCGCCGAAGCGCCCTTTCCTCTATGTGTTGACATTTTTCCGCAATCTCGAGGTGGAGAACTCTCACTCTCTTTGTGGGCGGAGAACAATCAGCGAAACTCAAGACTGACCCGCGCTAAACAGCCTCCTATCATGTTGTCGAACTCGGTCGCGGTTCCATTAGACATGCGGGCGATGATCAAGCATAAGTTCCCCATAAACGCATTCTGGCCCCGCGAGTCAGCCGGGCCTTTTGTGCCCTGGATTGACAGAATGGTTCGCCTGATTTCCGAGCAATTTGGGGCAGCACCGAACTTCACGGCCCCCTGCGGCTAGCCTGCGTCATGCGCCCGCCATTGGCGAGCCAATCATAGGGTCGGGATCGAGCCAAGGCGGCATCATCGAGCTCGCTGTGAAGCCGGACATTCGGAAGGCCACTCAAATCCGACCTGGTGCCGGTCACGACGTCGAATGCGGCATTGACGGGCGCCTTCCCGCAGCCCGCGGCCCGGTGGGTGGGTCAGTTCACGGTAATTGACGGTGGCCGGGTTCAGCAGCCCGTTGACGAAGTCGAGCGGGGCTGATTCGATCTGAAGATCGAGAAATCGAGATTTGGATGGGTGTGCTGTAATGGCGATGACGCGCGAGGCCGAGGTTCAAGGTGATCTTGTCGTGACTTGGGCGGAGATGCCGCGGTCGCCCGGCCACGCGTTCTACGACCGGCTTCAGAGGCTTTTGATCGAGGCTGGCTTCGACGGTTTCGTGGAGACCACCTGCAAGCCGTTCTACGCGCCTCGCCTGGGTGCCCCTTCGCTACCGCCGGGACGCTATTTCCGGATGCATATGATCGGCTATTTCGAGGGGGTCGACAGCGAGCGTGGCATCGCCTGGCGTTGTTCGGATTCCCTGTCGCTGCGGGCGTTCCTGCGCCTTGGGAGCCGCGACAAGGTTCCCGATCATTCCTGGCTGTCAAAGACGCGCAGCCGCCTGCCGCACGAGGTGCATGAGAAGGTCTTCGGCTGGGTTCTGGCTCTTGTCGGGGAACGGGGTCTGGTGAAGGGCGAGCGGATCGGTGTCGACGGCTCGACAATGGAAGCCAACGCCGCCCTGAGGTCCATCGTGCGGCGCAAGAACGGCGAGACCTATCGCCAGATGCTAACCCATATGGCGCAGGAAAGCGGCATCACGACGCCGACGATCGACGATCTCGTCCGGCTCGATCGCGCCCGCAAGGGCAAGAAGCTATCGAATGAGGACTGGACGAGCCCGACCGATCCAGATGCGAAGATCGCGCGGATGAAGGATGGGACGACACATCTCGCCTATAAGCCCGAGCACGCGGTCGACCTCGATACCGGTGTCATTGTGGCAGCACCGATCCACCCGGTGGACCAAGGCGACACGACCACACTGCCCGTCACGTTGGAGTCGGCCGCGCGTAATCTCGACGGGATAGGGCTTGCCCCGAGCATTGACGAGCCTTGCATTCTCGTCGGTGACAAGGGTTATCATTCACGCGACGGTCTGAAGGGCCTCGACGGCGGCGTTTGGAGAACGCGGATCGCCGAGCCGAAGCCGGCCATTGGCTATCTGCGCTGGCGTGGCGACGAGGAGGCGCGCCGAGCCGTTTACGCCAACCGCACACGGTTGCAATCTGGCGTCGGGCGGGAACTCGATGCGCAAGCGCGGAGAGATGGTTGAGCGCAGCTTCGCGCATGTCCTGGAGCGTGGCGGCATGCGCCGCGCGTGGCTGCGTGGGCTGGAAAACGTGCACAAGCGCTATCTGGTCCATGTCGCAGGCTTCAATCTCGGCATTCTGATGCGTGCGTTGTTCGGATCCGGAACCCCACGGGAGGCAGCACGTGCCCAGAGCGCCTTCTTGTTCGTCGCTCAGACCGAACTCACGCTGGCGCTGGTATTGATTGCCACCGTCGATGGCCAAATGGCCATACTCGTCGTCGCTATCGCGCCCGAGATAGGGTGATCAGAGAGCGACTTCGTCACCGGGCTGTTAGGGTCAAGCTGATGGTTAATAGGCGGAAACGGCCATTTCCGTCCCCTATAAGAGAATTGAACCCCGCCTTTGCGGGGTTTTTTGTGTCCTAATTTCCAGAGTTGATTATCCTAATCCAGACTGCGCCCCAGGCGGTTGTAGCGTTGCCGGCGGTCCGGCCATATTGTATCGTGAGTTACTGTCGGCGGTCCGGTCCGGTGATGACCGATTGCAGGGCAAATGTCGTTCTTCGGTTGGAAGTCGACCGAGCGGCAAAGACAAGGCAACCAAGCTGTTCTTCGGCTCCGACTTCCATGGCTCGGAGCGCACCTTCCGGAAATTCGTGAACTCGGCCAAGCATTATGACGCCGATGTTCTGATCATGGGCGGCGACATCGTCGGCAAGCTCGCCATTCCCATCATTCGCGAGGGCCGGGGCGGCTACCGTGCCCATCTCATGGGCAAGACCGAGCATCTCAAGGACGAGGATGATCTGAAGAACTTGCAGGACCGCCTTGGCACGCTCGGCTATTACAGCAAGATTATGGACGAGGACGAATATCGCGCCTTGAAGGCAGACCCCGCTGCTGTCGAACGGCTGTTCCACGAACTTGCCCGCACTCGGCTGGAATCCTGGCTCGACCTCGCAGAGACCCGGCTCTCCGGCACGGGCACCAGGTGCTACGTGATCGGCGGCAACGATGACGATCCCGAGGTCTTGCGGACCCTAAAGGGGCATTCGGGCGAATCGGTCGTCTATTGCGAGGAGAAGCAGGTCGAGATCGACGAGCATCACAAGATGATCAGCGTCGGCTACAGCAACCAGACGCCGTGGAAGACGCCACGCGAACTGCCGGAGGATCAGCTCGGCGCCGTGATCGATACGATGACGCGCCAAGTGACCGACTACGCTCATTGCATTTTCAATTTCCACGTCCCGCCGGTCGATTCGTCTCTCGATACCTGTCCGGAACTCGACTGGAATACCGATCCGCCGAGCCAGATTGTCAAGGGCGGCCAAGTCGTGCTCTACGGCGCCGGCAGCTCCTCGGTGCGCCGGGCGATCGAGAGCCATCAGCCCATGCTGAGCCTTCACGGACATATCCACGAATCCGGCGGCGTGGTGCGAATGGGCCGGACGGTGTCGGTCAATCCGGGCAGCGAATATGGCGAAGGAATTTTGCGTGGCTGTTTGCTGACGCTGACCAAGGATCGGGTGAAGCACCACCAATTGACGGCCGGATAAATCGCCGCCGCCCGTCGAGACATGTGCAATCCCGCTTGCCGGGATCGGCCCGGGAGCGGTCATAGAGGGAGGAGATTTTCGATGGCTACCGCGACCGCAAAACCGGAGGTCTTCACCCGACGGGCCTCCGGCCTAGCCCGTCTTATTCACGCCTGATCACAGCGGGAGCGGTTTTGGCGAGCCCGTGAGTGCCGGTCGCGCGTCTGCGATGCGCCTTTGTCATCGGGTGGAAGTCTGGTTTTGGTAACGGGTTGGGGTTGAAGGGCGGGGGTTCGGTGGGGCGAATGCCCCGTGGTTCAGGGTGCCGCCGGGATCAAGCTGCCAGCAAGGGAACGGAACAGCCCAGCGTGCGGACAGGCAGCGGCGAAGGCAATGCGGACGCGGGTCGCGGTTTCGCCGATGCGGGCGGCAATCTTCAGCAGATGCAGTCGGATCGTGTTGAACTCGGCGGTGGCCAGCTTGTGCCCCGCGGGGATGGCGTCGCGCACGCCGAGGACGAGCCAGTAGGCGGCGGTGTGCAGCACGAGGCGCACCTGGTTGGCCAGCGGGGATCGGCAGCTGGTGCGGTCCGAGGCGAGCTGGCTCTTGTGCATCTTGATCAGGTTTTCAGCCTGGCCGCGGGCACAGTAGGTGTCGTAGACCCGCTCGGCGCCGCCGGTGGCCAGGTGGTGACGACAAAGCGGATGTCGAGGCCGAGCGTGCGGCCTCGACGCGCGCTGCGACCGTCGATCCTTTGACCATGACTTCGCCCGAGAGCGTGTGCCGCTGTAGCGCCGCAGACCGGCGACTGGGTCTCGGCACGACGCACGCGGACATCGACGGCAGCGGCCTCGACGGCAGCACGCAGCAGACCGTCGCCGGAAGACCGAAGACATAGTCGATGGCGTCGTCCTCGCACGACGCGATGACCTCCGGACGCCTGGTAGCGGCAGCGTCGCCGGGATCGTCAGCGGCGTCGCGGCGACGGGCGGCGGATCTGGCGAGCACCAGGCGGCGCAGGTGGCCGCGCACTTCGCGCCGGACGGCGTTTTGCCGGGCTGCAGCAACGCCGCGCACCGGGCGTGGCAGGTTGCCGTGTCGTAGACGTGGACGGCAGGGAGCAGCGCCGTTGTAATGGGCGTCGAACAACGGCAGCCGCCGATGGCCGTGCACGACATCCACGGTGTCGTCGATGTCGAGGGGCCGGACGGCGGCGGGCGGGGGTGGCATAGCTGGCGCAATACACAGAGGTTCGATCGATCACCCGCATCAGCCGACGACGCTCGCGCCAGCGGGTGCGTTCTCCCAACGCGAGACGGTCGAGCGCGAACACAAATGATCGCCGCTGTCCGGGAGGCCACGTGAGGCCGAGTCTGTAGGCCGACGTCGTGCAGCCGGTCGAGATCGTCGCCGTCTTCCCGAGCCGCAGGCGATGGCCAGCATCCGTGCGCGAGGATGGTCCCGCGACCGTATGACGACCAGCGCGGGCGCGCGCGGATCGGCTGATCTCCCCCGCAAGGCGGTCGGCGATCTGCATCCGCTGCTCGACGGCGGCGAGCAGCAGCACGCCGCGTCGATGCGCCAGCCGCGCGCGATCAAGGCGGCACTGAGCTTCTTGCGCGCGACGGCTGGCAGCGAAAACGGAAAGAAGGTCATCGTCATCGATGGCGGGCGTGGCGCTCGGTGATCGCGGGCGCGGGCTTGTCTCGAACACCGAGAACGATGCACGCAATCAACGAGGTACGCTACATCCGCCAAATCAGAGTCTCCGTTGCGACGAGACGGGCTAGTCCGGTGATGTCGCCCTATTCGGCTTTTGCCTACAACATCCTGACGATGGGCCTCATCTTTCCCTGGACTTATCTCTGGGCACCGGGCGCGTTGCCTGGCGGAAATCTTGTCTGGGGAATCATCTTCGCCATGGTCCTCGAGATCCCCATTGCGCTCGCCTATGTTTGGCTTTCCACGGCGCTGCCCCGCTCGGGCGGCGACTACGTCTTCCAGAGCCGGGTCTTCGGCGGCGGTATCGGCTTCACCATCGTCATGTCCGGCTTCGTCATCTGGATCCTGCAATGGGTGGCGCTGTCGGGCTGGCTGCTCGCCTATCTCGGATTCGCGCCGCTGTTCCTCGGGCTCGGCGCCACCATGGGCAGCACGGCGATGACCAGCCTCGGCCTCTGGTTCGACCCCCACGGGCATCGTCATCACCAGCATCGCCAACGCACTCATCGCTCTCGTGCTGCTGGTCAGCGGCTTCAAGAACTACGTCCGTTTCCAGCATGTCATGTGGATCGCGACATTGCTCGCCTTCGCCATCATGCTGGTGGTGCTGTTCGGGACCACGCCGCAGAGCTTTGCTAACAAGATGAACGCCTTCGTGGTGGCCTCCGGCGGCCAACCCGATTTCTACGAGACGGCGCTGGCCGCGGCGAAGGCCAAGAGCATCGATCTGAACCCGCCCTTCAGTCTCATGGCGACATTGCTGGTGGCGCCCATCGCCTGGACCTCGTTGCAATGGGCTTCCTACAGCGCCCAGCAGAACGGCGAGATCAAGAACGCTCGCTCTTTCAAGAGTCAGATGATCATCATCGTCGGCTCGTTGGTGGTGACGGGCATTCTGCTCGCGATCCTGGCGGCAGCTTTCGAGCATGCCATCGGCACCGACTTCCTCTATGTGGCCGGCGCCGGCTATTGGTCAGGCCTATCGGAGGGTACCTTCAACGGCGTTTATCTCTGGCCCAACATCGTCGCCATGGCGATCGCCCAGCACCCGCTGGTCGTACTGCTCATCGGCATCGGCTACATTCTCAACTCCTTCCAGATCGTCAACAACTGCTACATCGGCATGACCCGGGTCATGGTGGCCATGTCCCTAGACCGTTTGCTGCCGGAATGGGTGAGCCGGGTATCGGAGCGCCTGCACACGCCGGTCAACGCCCATGTCGTCTACTTCATGGCCAGCGTCCCGGTGATCATCGTTTACGATTCTGGGGTCAGTGGCTGGCGCTCACGCTGGGCGTCACTTTCGCCTGCGGTTATGTCTTCGTGGTGACCTCGCTCGCCGGCGCGCTGCTGCCCTATCGGGCCAAGGCGCTCTACGAGGCCTCGCCGGGTGCGCAGTACAAGATCGGCGGCTTGCCGCTAGTCACGGTGCTCGGCGTGATCGGCGCCATCGTCGGCGGCGTCATGGTCTTGATGTTCATCTTCTCTGATACCTTCGGTCTCAACACGCCCTCGCGCGCAGATGTCGTCATCGGCGTGCTCGTCGTCTCGGTCGTCTGGTACTTGCTGACCAAGACGTGCAGAAGTCGCGCGGCATCGACGTTACGCTTCGCCTTCAAGGAGATTCCGCCGAATAGCGTCAACGCCGCGATCAGTGGCGTGGCGACATCGCCGGACCCGTCTCGTTCGGCGGCGTCGCGATTGCTGGCGGCCCGGCGGATATGGCATAGTGGTCGCCGCCACCACGAGGGAAACACCGGCGACGCCGCGATGAATCTCAATTCCGGCCCTGCGTCCGGCGGCGACAGCGCCGAATTCCTGATCGCCGAGGCGCGGCGCATTCTGGGCCGGTGCCGCCGGCCTCGTCCTGCGCCTAACGGGGTCCGTGGCGGTGCAGAATTCGCTGTCCCCGGTTCGGCGCTCTGGCCCGCCGCGGCCGGAGTTTTCACGACATCGACTTCGTCGCTTACAAACGCGAGGCCAAGTCGGTTCAGCAGTTGCTGACCGGGCTCGGCTATGTCGAGGATCGGGAGGTCGCAGTCGTCAGCGAAGGCTGCCGCGCCATTTTCGAGCATCCCGGCAACCGGCTCCATCTCGACGTCTTCTACGACAAGCTCGACTTCTGCCACGTCATCTCGCTCGCTGGCCGGCTGGAGCTGGACCGACCCACATTGCCGCTCGCCGAGCTGGCGCTGGGCAAGCTGCAGATCGTCAAGATCAACGAGAAAGACCTGATCGATCTCACGGTGCTGCTGCTGGAGCATCCCTGGGGCGAGGGCGACGAGCGCGAGTTCAATCTCGGCCGGATCGCCCGGCTTTGCGCCGAGGACTGGGGGCTGTGTCGCACCACCACCCTCAACCTCGAGAAGATGGCGCGCTTCGCCGGCACCCTGGAACGCTCGAGGCGCAGCTCGAGCGTCTGGGCGCAGATCGAGGCGCTAACCGGCGCCTGGAGGCAGAGCCCAAGCCCCTCTCCTGGCGCATGCGGGCCACGCTGGGCGACCGGGTGAAATGGTATCGCGACGTCGACGAAGTGCGTTGAATTCGGCTGCGGTTGGCTAATCGTCGAATTGGCCGCGTCGGCGCGAAAGCGCTTCAGCGCCAGTGGCACGGCTTCCGTCCGGTCCGACGTAAGACGCATCAAGGCGGTCCGGAGGACACTGTCGAGCTGCACGGATCCGCACTGCCAGGATCGGCCCAGCCGATCGCGGAGCACGAACTCCAGCTTAGGGCGGTAGAAGGCTGTCTCTTCCATAAATCCCATCCGGCGCAGAAATCCTCGCTTTTTCGAGGGGGATGCTCGGTAGCATTGGGGTCATGCGCTTCCGCTACTACATCAGGGACAATGACCTCAAGGGCGTGGCCAAGCTGGTGACCGGCGGCACGGAGCCGGCAAATCTCGACCAGCTGCGCTACGGCTTCGGCATGCTGGTGCACATGACCCGCGGCAAGGGCGAGGTGGTGACGGCAGCGAGCTGCGAATGGGTAATGGGGCTGAAGCGCAAGGATTTCTTCACCCAACAGGTGACGCGCAACATCCTGGACCGCTTCATCACAGACTGAGGCTCAGGTGGCGATCAACCGCCTTGCTGTGGTCCAGCGCCACCTTGCCGCACTCCCGCGATGCGGGACAATGTAGTTTTTCCGCCACAGCCTAGTCACCTGCGGTGCCCCTCATTGTTGTGTTTTCACAGGTTCCAGGCTCCGCTGTTATTCGGCGTGCAATTGTGACCCCTTAAGGGGGTTTTTCGGCGTCCAACATTGCCCCCCTGGCTGGTGGTTAGTTCAGGCTACCCGTTTCAGTTTTGGAACGGGTGGGCGAGGGATGCTGACCGTGGAAACGATCGGGCGGATCCGGCGCGAGTTCTATGTGAAGGGGAAGACGATCAAGGAGATCGTCCGGGACCTGAAGGTCTCGCGCAACACGGTTCGGAAGGTTCTTCGTTCCGGGGCCACGTCGTTTGGGTACGAGCGCGAGGTTCAGCCGAGACCGAAGCTGGGCGCGTGGCGGGCGGCGCTCGACGAGATTCTGGCGGAGAACGCCGGCAAGGCGCAGCGCGAGCGGCTGACGCTAATCCGCGTGTTCGAGGAACTGCGGGGGCTCGGCTACACGGGCGGTTACGACGCCGTTCGGCGCTACGCGAGGGGGTGGCGCAAGCGGCATGGGGCTGCGACGGCGGACGCCTATGTCCCGCTGAGCTTTGCTCCCGGCGAGGCCTACCAGTTCGACTGGAGCCACGAGGTCGTGGTGCTGAATGGCGCCACGACCACGGTCAAGGTGGCCCATCTTCGGCTCTGCCACAGCCGAATGCCGTTCGTGCGGGCCTACCCGCGCGAGAGCCAGGAGATGGTGTTCGACGCCCACGACCGGGGGTTCAGCTTCTTCCGGGGCGCCTGTGCCCGGGGCATCTACGACAACATGAAGACGGCGATCGAGGCCGTGTTGGTGGGCAAGGAGCGCGGTTATAACCGCCGCTTCCTCCAGATGTGCGGGCATTATCTGGTGGATCCGGTCGCCTGCACCCCCGCGGCCGGTTGGGAGAAGGGTCAGGTCGAGAACCAGGTGGGGCTGGTGCGGGAGCGGTTCTTCACCCCGCGGCTGCGCTTCAAGACCTACGGGGACATGAACGCCTGGCTGCTCGACCAGTGCGTCGGCCAGGAACTCCGGAGATGGGCGCCGAGGCCAGGAAGCCGATGGTGAGCGGCAGCAGATAGATGCCGGCCCAGAGCAGGTCGGCTACGAACAGGTAGCCGTGCTGCGGGAGCCAGATTCCCTGCAGCCAGATGATCAGAATGAATTGGAGGCCGCCCGGCCCAGGGCAGCCACAGCGCCGCGATGTTGCCCGCGGTGAAGGCCCGGATCTTGAAAAGGTCGAGGTGAAACATCGGGTCCGTGACCCGGTTCTCGATCACCACGAAGACGCAGAGGGTCAGAAGGCCGCCGATGATCGCGCCCAGCACCCAGGGGTTGGTCCAGCCCATCACGTCACCGTGGCTGGATGCCATACGTGATGCCCACCAGGACGGCGATGAGGCCCACCGCGAAGGTGATGTTGCCCCACCAGTCGATCCTGGCCGGCTGACGCCTGCCGTTGTCCTTGAGCTTGAGGTAGGCCCAGACCGTCCCGAAGAGGCCGAACGGCACCGAGACGAGGAAGACCAGGTGCCAGTTGACGGGGGCCAGCAGGCCGCCGATGACGAGGCCGATGAAGGAGCCCGCGATGCCGGCCACGTTGTTGATTCCGAGCGCCAGACCGCGCTGCTCCGAGGGGAAGGCGTCAGTGAGGATGGCGCTGGAATTTGCGAAAAGGAAGGCGCCGCCGACGCCCTGGAAGACCCGCATGATGATCAGCCACCACGCCCCGCCGGTCCGGTCAGCCAGGTGATGGACAGCATGATCGAGAAGAAGGTGAAGACGGCGAAGCCGAGGTTGTACATCTTGACCCGGCCGTACATGTCGCCGATGCGCCCGAAGCTCACCACCAGCACGGCGGTGACCACCAGGAATCCCATGATCAGCCAGAGCAGGTAGCTGGTGTTCTCGGGCTTGAGCGGGTCGAGCTGGATGCCTTTGAAGATGTCGGGAAGGGCGATCAGGAGGATCGAGGCGTTGATGGTGACCATCAGCACGCCGAGCGTGGTGTTGGACAGCGCGATCCACTTGTACGAATCGCCCTGCTCCCGCGCGAGGTCCTCGGGGGTGGAGACCGCGGTCTGCGCACCGGCGCGCATGACACCTCCGGGGCGTGAGTCAGAGCGTTCGAAAAATGTTTACTTGCCTGAGGATAACTAAAGTCTGGAAGCAGTGTCGACTCGGGTGGCGCCAGCTGTGACCGATCAGGCACGCTCAGGGGGTGCCGCCGGTTCCGCCTTCCCTTCCGCTGGAGCGCGGCGAATTCACCGAAGTGGTCCTGCGCGGGACGATCCGCGACGGCGAAGGCCCGGGCAAGCTCACCGGTTTCCTCCAGCGTTTCTTCGGCATGCCGCTGGGGGGCAAGCGGTGGGTGGTGCTCACCAATCGCCGGCTGCTGGTGCTTCGGCGCCGTAAGCCCGCTGCGTACGAGGGCGACAGCTGGTTTCGACGTTTCGCTGGACCGGCGGGCGATCCGGGCCTCGATGCCGTTCATGGAGGGCAACCTCGTCGTCATGGCGATGGTCAGCGGCAAGGGGCCCGCGACGCTGCTGCTGCCCGGGGGCTCGTTCAAGGAGGTGCAGCGTTTGGCGCGGGCGCTCGGAGCGACGGGCAGTTAACACAACTCGCCCGTTACGCACTGGATACTGAGGGATGCGCATCCCGTTCACGTCGTCGCCGCGGTCGAGTCTGGGCGTCGAGTGGGAGCTGGAGCTCGTCGACCTGGACACCCGGGAGCTTGCGTCGGCCGCGACGATCTCTCGCCGAGCTCGCGGCCGCCCCGGCGGTGAGCACCCGAAGGCCAAGCACGAGCTGCTCGAGTCGTGCGTCGAGGTCATCACCGGCGTCTGCACGACCGTCGACGAGGCGCGAGGACCTCTGCCGGGACCGTCGCCGAGGTCGCGGCGCCGCCGACCCGCGCGGACTCGGCGTGATGTGCTCGGCACCCACCCGACGACCGACTGGACGACGCAGCAGATCAGCCCGACACCCGCGCTACGCGCAAGCTGGTCGAGGACATGCAGTGGCTGGCCCGCCGGCTGCAGATCTTCGGGGTCCACGTCCCTGTCGGGGTCCGGTCGCCGGACAAGGCGATCCCGATCGTCAACGCGCTGACCGCCTACATCCCGCACTTCCTCGCGCTGTCGGCGTCCTCGCCGTACTGGGTCGGCACCGACACCGGGCTCGCGTCCGCCCGCAGCAAGGTGTTCGAGGGGCTGCCGACCGCCGGCCTGCCCTACCAGCTGTCCGGCTGGGACGACTTCGAGCGCTACATGGCGACGCTGATCTCGGCGCAGACGATCGAGTCGGTGCGCGAGGTCTGGTGGGACGTCCGGCCGCACCCGAACTTCGGCACGGTCGAGCTGCGGATCTGCGACGGCCTGCCGACGCTGTACGAGATCTCCTGGGCGTGCGGCGCTGTCGCAGTGCCTGGTCGAGATGCTCAACGGCCAGCTCGACCGCGGCTACACGCTGCCGGTGCCGAAGGGCTGGACGGTCCGGGAGAACAAGTGGCGGGCGGCGCGGTACGGCATCGACGCCGAGCTGATCGTCGACGACGACGGCCGGACCCAGCCGTTGCGGGAGCTGCGATCAGCGAGCTGGTCGACGAGCTGGTGCCGATCGCCGACCGGCTCGGCTGCGCGACGGAGCTGGCGATCGTGCCAAGCCGATCCTCGAGGTCGGGCCGAGCTACCAGCGCCAGCGGGCGGCGGCGGCGGCGGCCGGCGGCGACCTGCACGCGGTCGTCGATGGCTTGCTCGGCGAGATGCAGGCTGGCCGATCCGCTGCCGGCCGGGGTGGCGGCCTGATGAGCGAGACCGCGGCGCTTTCGCCGACGCACGCCTGGTCGAGGTGATCGAGGTGCGGCGCGACCTGCACGCGCATCCCGAGCTGGGCTGCGCCGAGCACCGCACCACCGGCTGGTGGCCGACGCGCTGCCCCACGCCGGCCTCGCCCGCGGCTGCTGCGCCGGCACCGGCTGTTGTGCGACGTCGGGACCGGGCCGCCGGCCCGACCGTCGCGCTGCGCGCCGACCTCGACGCGCTGCCGATCCCGGACACCAAGGACGTCGGCTACCGCTCGACCGTCGACGGCGTGTGCCACGCCTGCGGGCACGACGTGCACACCACGGTCCTGCTGGGCGGCGGGCTGGCGCTGGCCGAGATTGCGGCACGCGCGGGCTGCCCGGCGGGGTCCGGCTGGTCTTCCAGCCGGCCGAGGAGACGGTGCCCGGCGGCGCGCTCGACGTGATCGCGGCGGGCGGGCTCGACGGCGGCCGATCTGCGCTTGCGCTGCACTGCGACCCGTCGCTGCGACGTCGGCACGATCGGCCTGCGGGTCGGGCCGATCACCGCCGCGTGCGACAGGTCGAGGTCGCGCTGTCGGGCCCCGGCGGTCACACCGCGCGGCCGCACCTCACGGCGGACCTGGTCTACGCCCTGGGGCGGCTGATCACCGAGGTGCCGGCGGTGCTCTCCCGGGGTCGACCCGCGGGCCGGCGTGTCGCTGGTGTGGGGCGCCGTCGAGGCCGGCACGGCGGCGAACGCGATCCCGCAGTCGGGGATGGCGCGCGGGCACGCTGCGGGTGTTCGACCGCGACGTCTGGGCGACGGTCCCGCGTGCTGCCCTGGTCGACGCGAATCGTCGGCGCCGTGCGGCGCCGAGGTCGAGATCGACCTACACCGCGGGGTGCCCGCCGGTCGTCAACGATGCGGTGCGGCGCGGTGCGACCGCGGCGGCCGCGCCGCACTCGGGCGGACGCGGTCGTCGGGGCCACACCGCAGAGCATGGGCGGCGAGGACTTCGCCTGGTACCTCGACCACGTGCCGGGCGCGCTCGCCCGGCTCGGGGTGCGGCCGCCCGGCGGGGAGCGCGTTCGATCTGCACCAGGGCGCCTTCGACGTCGACGAGCGGTGCATCGCCATCGGGGTCCGGCTCTGCCCCTCGACGGTTGCTTCGGCCTCAGGGTGATGGAGCACCGGCATGGTGGGACGGGCGGTCAGTTGCCGATCGACAGGGGCGGGCCCAGGGTCGAGTGACATAGTCATCGGGCGCACCAGCGCTCTCGGCGGCATCGGCCATCAGCCGAGGTAACGCGCCGACGGCAGCCGCCCTCGTAGGCGCCCAGCACGTAGATCCAGGCGAGCAGGTCGCCGTCGAGGGTCGTGCACCCGCACCCGGATCTTGTGGTAGATGCCGTTGACCGGCGCCCTCCCACTCGTCGAGGGTCGTCTCGTCCTGGGCGGTGACGTCGTAGAGCATCACGGACGTCTGGGCAGCGGGGTCCTCGACCACCGTGGCCAGCGCGCCTTCCCAGCCCAGGTCCTCGCCGCCGAAGGTCAACCGCCACCCGACGATCCACCCGGTGCCTGGACGGCGAATGCGGGCATCGGGCCCACATCTGCTCGGGATCGAGGTTGGAGCCGTAGGCGGCGTAGAGGGCCACCAGCGAACCTTAGCCAGCCTTAGGGCTGCGGCGTTGCTGAGACACGATCTGCTGAGAGATCTGCGATGGTGCGCATTGCGATCATCGGCGGCGGTCCCGCAGGCGACGAGGCGGCGCTCGTCGCTGTCGAACTCGGTGCGCAGGTGACGATCATCGAGCGCGACGGGATCGGCGGCGCCTGCGTGCTGACCGACTGCGTGCCGTCCAAGGCGCTGGTGTCCACCGCCGAGGTACGCACGTCGGTGGACAACGCCGATGCGCTCGGCCTGTCCTGCACGCAGATGCCGGTCGACGCGGTGCTGCTCAACAGCCGGATCCAGGACCTCGCCACCGGCGCAGTCCATCGACATCCGGGCCCGGCTGGTCCGGGAAGGCGTCGAGGTCATCGACGGGAGCGCCCGGCTGGTGGCCCCTGGTCAGTTCAGCGTCGACGGCGGCGAGGCGCGGCAGGCAGACGCGGTGCTGCTGGCGCTGGGTGCGAGCCCGCGGATCATCCCTGGCAGCGAACCCGATGGTGAGCGCATCCTCGACTGGCGACAGCTGTACGACCTTCCCAAGAAGCTCCCCGAACATCTGGTGGTCGTCGGGTCCGGTGTGACGGGCGCCGAATTCGCCTCTGCCTACCGCGCCCTCGGCTCGCAGGTGACGTTGGTCTCCTCGCGTGATCGGGTGCTTCCGGGTGAGGACGCGGACGCCGCGGCGGTGCTCGAGAGCGATCGCGTGGCCGCGGGGGCGGGGTCGTCGAAGTCGAGCTCGAGCCCGTCAGCGATGGCGAACTGCGAGCGCACCAGGTCGACGCCGGTGATCTCTTCGGTGACGGGGTGCTCGACCTGTAGCCGGGTGTTCACCTCGAGGAAGGAGACGAGTCCGTCCTGACCGATCGAGAATTCCTCGGAGGCGCCGGCGCCGACGTAGCCGGCTTCCTTGCAGATGGCCTTGCTGGCGTCGTAGATGGCCTTGGTCTGCGCCTCGGTAAGGAAGGGGGCGGGGGCTTCCTCGACGAGCTTCTGGTAGCGCCGCTGCAGCGAGCAGTCGCGGGTGCCGACGACCACCACGTTGCCGTGGGTATCGGCCAGGACCTGCGTCTCGACGCTGGGCGCGGCTTGTCGAGGTAACGCTCGACGAAGCATTCGCCGCGTCCGAACGCCGCCACGGCTTCCCGGACGGCGCTGTCATAGAGCTCTGCGACCTCGGCGCGCTCGCGGGC
>CAVQZL010000047.1:0-90980 GCA_963718265.1 uncultured Alphaproteobacteria bacterium
GCGCTTTACGAAGCGTGTCGCGAGCAAGCCTGCCGCGACACCAGCCCTACCGCCGCGATCATCGACAGTCAGAGCGTGAAAAGCGCCGAAAAAGGGGGGCCTGCATCGATCCACCTGGGTTCGACGCCGGCAAGCTGATCAAGGGCAAGAAGCGGCACATTCTCGCCGACACCGAGGGATTGCTGCTGCATGCCATCGTGCATGCCGCCGACATTCAAGATCGCGACGGAGGCGTTCTTCTGCTGGCCACGCTGTTTGGCCTGTTTCCTTTCTTGAAGAAGCTGTTCGCCGACAGCGCTTATCAAGGGCCGATCTTTCACAAGGCCGTTGGCAAAATCCTGCCCCAACTCGACATCGAAATCGTCAAACGTTCCGATCGGGCCAAGGGTTTCGCCGTCCTACCAAAACGTTGGATCGTCGAACGCACGATTGCTTGGCTCAATCGATGTCGCCGGCTCGCCAAGGATTGGGAAAATCTGAATGTCAAAGCGCTCGCTTTCTTGCGCTTTGCCTCAATCCGCCTCATGCTCAGAAAACTCTGTAATCCTTCCTGATGTTCTTGGACGGACTCTAACATTACAGTTGCTTTTTTGGAGAGCATCTGAATCTATGGGCAACCATGATTCGGAGATCGTGGACGCCGGCAGCGTCGATTGAGGAGACGCTTGCGGTGTGGGCGGCGTCGCTTCGAGAGGTCAAGAAGCGGATACGTCCATTGTTCACGCAAGAGCGTGTTGCGACGAATGCAGGTCTGTTCCTGGAAGGCCTGCTGGGAGATGAGCGGCGCAAGACCGGTTGGATGCGTGCGGAGGCGGCTGGCGATCCCGGCCCATGGCGGCAGCAGGCAATCCTGGGCCGCAGGGATTGGGACGCTGATGCCCTGCGCGACATCGTACGGGAGTATGTCATTGAGCACCTGGCGGATGACGATACGGTGCTGGTGATCGACGAGACCGGCTTTCTCAAACAGGGCAAGGCATCGTGCGGAGTGGCACGGCAATACACCGGTTCGGCGGGCAAGATCACGAACTGTCAGATCGGAGTCTTCGCTGCTTACGTTTCGCGCCACGGTCATGCCTTCATCGATCGTGCGCTTTATCTTCCGAAGGAATGGACCGACGATCCAGATCGCCTGGAAGCTGCATACGTGCCTCCCGATATCGGCTTTGCAACCAAACCCACGCTTGCGACGAGAATGATCGCACGCGCGATAGCCGCGTCTGTACCGTTCAAGTGGGTTGCCGGTGATACCGTCTACGGTGTTGGCGACATCGAACAGCAACTACGCCTTGCAGGCAAAGGCTACGTGCTCGGGGTCAGCAGCGCTCATGTATTTCAATCCTGGGGCAAGCGGCAGCCTGTCGCGGGCAAGGCAGAAGACATCGCCCGGACGCGGCGCCCGTCCGACTGGAAGCGTCTGTCGGCAGGAGCCGGAACCAAAGGACCGCGGCTGGATGATTGGTGTTATCTCGAATTGGCCGATCTTGAGGCCGGAGAATTCACCCGCGCAAATCAAGGTCTGTGGACGCGCGGTGTGCTGATCCGTCGCCACATCGCCGATGGCGATCTCGCCTTCTTCACCACCTGGTGTCCAGCGGGAACATCCATCGAAACGCTGGTGGCGGTCGAAGGCCATCGCTGGGCGATCGAGGACAGTTTTGAGACCGCGAAAAACGAGTTCGGACTAGATCATAACGAGAGCAGGTCATGGCATGGCTGGCATCGTCACGTGTCGCTGGTGATGCTCGCCTTCGCCATGATGGCCACGATCCGGCATCGCGCTAATCTGATGCCAAAAAAAACGAAGCGCCGCCCCCCGGCAAAAGCCGAAACATTATCACGCCGCCACTGATCCGCTGGTCAATCCAGGAAATCCGCCGCATCGCTAGTAGACTTGCGCGAAAGCGCATTCAACCCGCACATATCATCGCATGGTCACTCTGGCGAAGGGCTCACCAGGCTGCCGCTCAACGCGCTCACTTCAGATCAAAAAAGCAACTGTAATGCTAGGGCCTGTTGAGATTCATCGTGAGTTTATGACGGCTGCGACGAGATTGATCATCGCTTTGAAGCTTTGATCGGTTTTGTCGCTGCGCAGGGCGATACGCTTGAACTCTTTGAGTTTGCAGAAGAAATTTTCGATCAGGTGTCGCCATTTGTAGATTTCTGCGTCGATAGTGAGTGGCTGGCTGCGCCGCGGATGCTGGGATATGACGATCTTAGCGCCGCGTTCATTCAAATCCGCGATGATGGCGTTGCTGTCGAATGCCTTGTCGGCGATGAGCCCGCCAAATTCAACCCCGTCGATGAGCGGTTGAACGCCGACTGTATCGAACCGCTGTCCCGGCATCAGCACGAAACGGACAAGATTGCCGAGAGCATCGGTGAGGGCGAGAATTTTGGTCGTCATGCCGCCCTTGGAGCGGCCTATGGCCTGATTTTGAGTCCCCCTTTTGCGCCCTGTCCGTGGCGATGAACTTTGACGATGGTGGCATCGGCCATGGCGTACTCCATGTCCGGCGGATCCGAGCAAGCCTCAAAAAGGCGCGTGAAAACATCGGCTTTGACCCAATCGCGGTACCGCTTGAACACGGTGTTCCAGTGACCGAAAAAGACCGGCAGATCACGCCACGGGCTTCCTGTCCGCGCAATCCAAAGAACCGCCTCTATGAAGCGGCGGTTGTCTCCGCCGCTTCGCCCCGGATCCGTCCGCTTGCCCAGGCAATGCGGCTCCATCCTAGGCGACATCCGTAGGGCAAGACGGCTTCTCGAACGGGCCTGGCTGCTCGCGCCCGGCGATCCAACGATCGCCAACAACATTGCTGTCATGGATGCCGGGCTTGCCTATTTCCACGGCTTTGCACCCTGAGGTCATGAGATGGCACCGTCACGTCAAGCAAGGAACTTAGCCATTGCCCACGCGCAAACGTCCTCGGTCAACGGAAAAAGCGCCCGGCGGCGAACTGCCAATAGTGCCGAAGGAACTCTAACGGCAGTAATGGCAGTACACCATCCGGGACTTTGGGCAAATTCGGCAGCTTCTATCGGCAGTAACGGCAGTTCCCCATTGGGGGGATTTTTGGAAATCGAGGCGACGATCCACCGGTTATGCGCGGCGACGATGATGGCAACTGGGCGGCGCTCTTCTCTCGGACTTGCGTGAATAACTGCCGGAACGGTGGCCATGCTTGATTGGCTACTTCAGCGTCGAGGTCGCGAAATATGAGGCCACATCCAACGCCGAAAATCAGAGATGAAGGGCTAGAGCGGGTCCCGAAGAGTCAGAATTGGTAAGGGATTCCCAAATCGGCCGAATCATGATTCAGCATGTTGGCTGGAAAGGAGGCCGGCATGGATGGCAAAACCCTATTCGCAGGATTTACGTGACCGCGTGGTGCGGGCGGTTTTGGCTGGTCAGTCCCGACGCAAGGCGGCGTGCAGTTTTGAGATCAGTGCGAGCTGTGTGATCAAACTCATGCACCAGTGGGAAACAACAGGCGATTGTCTGCCGCGCAAGTTTGGCGGTCATAAGCGGCACGCGCTGGCTGAGCATGAAGATAAGGTGCGGGCTTTGGTCGCGGCGCAGCCCGATCTGACGATCACGGCGCTGTGGAAAAAGCTGACGGTGCTCGGCATCAAAGTCGGGCGGTCCGCCGTCGGACGCTTTTTGCTGCATCTGAAATTGACCTATAAAAAAAACTCTGCACGCCGCGGAACAGGAAAGGCCCGATGTTCAGGCGGCCCGCCTCGCTTGGCGCGAGATGCAAAAAGCTCTTGATCCTAAAAAGCTTGTGTTCATCGACGAGACATGGGCCTCAACCAACATGACGCCCCGTTATGGGCGCTGCGAAAGGGGCAAAAGGTTACTCGCTTACTCGCCCTTCGGTCACTGGAAAACGACGACGTTCGTGGCCGCTTTGCGTCACGATCGCATCACGGCTCCTTGTGTCTTTGATGGCCCCATCAACGGCGAAACATTCCTCGCTTATGTTGAGCAGGCCCTCGCGCCGGCATTGTCGCCTGGCGACATAGTCATCATGGATAATCTCGGTTCCCATAAAGTCGCCGGCGTTCGTGAAGCCATCGAAGCCGCTGGGGCGACGCAGCGCTTTTTGCCTGCCTACAGCCCTGACCTCGATCCTATCGAACAGGTTTTTGCCAAACTCAAAAACACGCTGCGTAAAATGGCTCACCGAACCGTCGATGCCCTTTGGGAAGGCATCGGCAGCGCCCTCGATGACTTCCCTCCCAACGAATGTCTAAATTACTTCCGCAACGCCGGATATGGCTCTGCCTAATGGGGATACGCTCTAGGCGGTCCGTGCAAAATTATGGACGATAACCTTTCCGTTTTCAGCAAGATCGTCGAGATAGTCCGCCCATTGCTGCATCATGCGCCGCCGCTCGGGGAGGTATAGCGCGTGATTGTAGGCGGCGCGGATTTTGTTACGTTCGTCATTGGCGAGCTGGCGTTCGATCCAATCGGGATGAAACCCCATTTCGTTTAGCAGGGTGGAAGCTATCGCGAGGAACCCAACGCCGCCGGACGGTGAACGTGGTGAGCGATGTGGTGGGCCGGGCAGGACTCGAACCTGCAACCAGACCGTTATGAGCGGCCGGCTCTAACCGTTGAGCTACCGGCCCCGGCAGGCCTCGATCGCGGCCACCTCCGAGCTTGGACCACGGCCCGCAGGCCTTCTTCAAATCCGCTGTTCACCCCAAAGAGAAATTCGAGGCAGGCTCAGGATCGATTCGTATGGCCTTTGGCATAACACCGGGAAGCGCGCATTAAACGGATTTTGCGGCGCGAAGCAATGGCCTCGATAAGCTCAAGCAAGCAAGAACTCGACTGGCGCGCGGAACAGCCTGTCTCAACGGGGAGCCTTTTTCGCCAAAATGCGCTGCAGCGTGCGCCGGTGCATGCTGAGACGGCGCGCCGTTTCTGAGACATTGCGGCCACAAAGCTCGTAAATCCTTTGAATATGCTCCCACCGTACCCGGTCGGCCGACATCGGATTTTCGGGGAGTTCGGCCTTATCGTGGCGGGTGGCCATGAGAGCATTGAAAATTTCGTCGGCATCGGCTGGCTTGGCCAGATAATCAAAAGCCCCAAGCTTCACGGCGGTCACCGCGGTAACGATATTGCCATAGCCGGTCAGGATGATGCCCCGCGCGTCCGGCCGCTTCGCCTTCAATTCGCGGATCACGTCGAGCCCGTTGCCGTCGGCAAGCCGCATGTCGATGACCGCGAAGGCGGGAGCGCCTTCGCCGATTGCCGCGAGACCTTCGGCGACCGAGTGAGCGGCGGTCACGGTGAAGCCGCGCGCCTCCATGCTGCGGCAAAGGCGGGTGAGGAACGTATTGTCGTCGTCGACGATCAAAAGCGAGCGATCTGGCCCGAATCCATCTGGCCCGCTTTGATTTTCGCCCAGCTTTCCTGGTGTGAAAGGCTCGGTGTGATCGTTTTTCATCGCCAGCCACCTCGCTTGAATCTTTTCCGGGACAAAACACGACAACGCAAGAAAGAATCAACAATTCTTTCGCGGCTTCCTTGGCCGCGAAAGTTCTCCAGCGTTGCATTAATCGCGTTGCCGGAGTTCAGCCTCGGGTTTGGCCGCCGTATCGCTGGCAGGCAATCGTTTGGCACCGCGCTCGAATGCGGTCCTTTCCCACAAGATCGAAACCACTGCACCGGTAGAGGGAAACACGCGGTTCTCGGCCTTAACGATCGCGCCTGAGCGTTCCAGCAAGGTCTTGGCGATGAATAAGCCAAGACCCAGCCCCGCACCTTCTTCCGTTTTAGCGCGCCTGGCATTCTTGGTTGTGACATAAGGCTCGCCCACCCGGCCAATGACATCGGGAGAAAAACCGGGGCCATCGTCCTCGATCACTATTCTAACCCGTGACTCATTCCATTGCGCCACGATGCGCACTTCGGAAACCGCGAAGTCTATTGCGTTTTCGATCAGATTGCCGAGCCCATACAATATACCCGGATTCCGGAGGCAAGTTGGTACTTGCCCTTGCCCATCCTCGACAATCGAAATGTGAACTCCGAAATCGCGGTGCGGACCGGCAACCTCCTCAATGAGCAAACTCAAACTCATTTCATCGAGAATATTGCCAGCCTCGCCGCCAATCGAGGCGAGCTTGCCAAGGATCGCGCGGCAGCGGGCGGTCTCCTGCGCAAGCAGGGTGATGTCCTCTTCGAGGGGATCGCTGGCGGAAAGTTGCTTTTGGAGATCCTTGACGACGAGCGTGATCGTGGCAAGCGGCGTGCCGAGTTCATGCGCTGCCGCCGCCGCCAAGCCGTCGAGCTGGGTTAAATGCTGCTCGCGCGCGATCACGAGTTCGGTCGCGGCCAATGCGCCCGCCAGTTTTCGCGCCTCGATGGCAACGCGCGACGCATAGATCGCGATGAAGACCGCACCAACAACGATCGCGACCCAAATTCCTGTGTCGTAAATCAAAGGGAGCTCCAGTTCCTCTCCCGGAAACCAAGGCAGCGGATAGTGCCGCAAGGTCAGGGCCGAGACCGCCCCGATCATGAGCAGGGTCAGGATCAACGTGATGCGGGCCGACAGCGACACCGCGGAAATCATGATCGGCGCTAGATAAAGCATCGAAAAGGGATTTTCGATCCCTCCGGTGAGATAGAGTAGGGCCGTCAACTGAAGGATATCGTAAGCCAGCAACAACGCGGCCGGCACATCTTCTAGCCGCTCGATGCGGCCGAAGCGCAGTCGCAGGCCAGTGTTGAGAACGGCGGACGCCGCGATGACAAGAAAGCAAGGACCAAGTGGAAGCGCAAACCCGAGTCCGAAATAGGTAACGACAAGTGCGGCAACCTGTCCGAAAAGAGCCAGCCAGCGCAATGCGACGAGCGTATCCACGCGCAGCCGCCGCGCGCGCCCGCCGAGATCGACGTTGATTAATTCGGCCATGATACCCGCTTACACCGGGAGCGGTCGAAGTAACAGGGCTCCGGCCGGCGTTCGGGTCTTGCAGGATATTTGAAGTCACCGCTGCGAGTTTGTTCGCCGCGAGGAACCCAAAGTTAGGTTGGGCGGGGCATGCGCAATTTGGCTTCGCCCATGTGCCTCGCCTGGACGGCATCGAGACCCGCGCGGTGAAATTCGCCGGCGATTGGAACGGCACCCAAAACAAGGGTGTGAACCTGCCCGCAAAGAAGCGCTGTTATCTTGATTTTTTGGAAAGGCAAAGTTTTCGTTGACCAGGCCTTATAAGCCAGGCTTCGTACGATTGGCCGTTGAGGGCGCCCCCCTGACGCTCGCAAGCCGCGCGGGCAGATTATTGATCCTCGTGCGGTGCCCGCGCTTGGCGTGCAATGTCAGAACGGGTTCCAGGTCGAGCTTTGGGTAAATTTCAGATAACTGACATTGAAGCCAAGACGCGCGCCGATCCCGGTACGAATCGGAACGACATAAACGTCGTCGTTGGCGAGCGCCGTCATGCCAAAGCCGCCGACGAGATAGGCCGAGCCATCGACGCCGCCGAAGCGGCGGAAGATCGCTTCCGTCGAGGGGAGGTTATAGACCAGCATCATGGTGCGGTCGCCGTCGGCTCCAGCATCGAAGCCAAGCGACGGGCCTTGCCAATAGACCTTGAGGTCGCCGGCGTTGCGCGTATACATCACGCCTTCGCCATAGCGCAGTCCGCCGATGATTGCGCCGCCCGCCTCCTGGCCTAGCACATAGCCATTGGGCTTGCCCCAGCGTTTTGTCGCGGCCTCGACAATCTCGGCAAGTCCGCGCGCGGCCGAACCAAAGAAGCGATGGCCGTTGTCGAGCAATTCGTTTGAGGAGAATTCGCCCGGCCGTCCGTTCGGGGGTCCGGGGTCCGCCAAAGCAGCGCTCGCCCGGAGAACCGGGATGCCGGCTGCGAGAGCCGCCAGCGTCAGCGTGATTTCCCTTCGCGTTTGCATGGTCAAATCCTCCGTAATTTTTCCGCGAACCGGGCATTGCGCCGAGTTTGAAGGAATAGAGTTAACGAAGGATTGACGCACCCCAGGGTTTTATCGGGGCAGCTTCAAGGCGAAGCCGTGCCCGCCTGCCGAGACAAATTCTGCTGTCGCTTTACGATCCTCGAAAGTTTGCCGCGGCCTTTGGATCGCCCCAGGCGACAAAAGGCCCATTTCGAAATTGTGCTTGCGTTTTTCCGTAGCGCAACGGCCGCCCATCCGCATCGACAACGATCCCGCCTGCCGCGCGCAACACCGCGTCACCTGCCGCCGTGTCCCATTCCATGGTTTGCCCGAAACGCGGATAAACGTCGGCTTGGCCTTCGGCGACCATACAGAATTTGAGCGAGGAACCTAACTGCTTCCGCTTTTTGATGGGGAGTTTTGCAACGAAGGCCTCGGTGGCGGGATCGGTGTGGGAGCGGCTCATCAGCGCCGTCAATCCTTGCCGGGGCGCCGACTGCGCACGAATGGCCCGGCGCTTTTCGGGCGGCGGTAGCGCCGCCCCCGGCATAGCCTCAAAGGTGCTGGCGGTGGCACCGCCGACCCAGAGTTGCCCAAGCGCCGGGGCATACACCGCTCCGGCGCGGGGCGCCGCGTCCACGACGAGCCCTATGTTGATCGTGAACTCGCCATTATGGCTCAAAAATTCGCGGGTGCCATCGAGCGGATCGACCAGGATAAACATCTGTCCCGCGACCATCTTTTCGCCTCTTGAAGCTGCTTCCTCGGCCAGCACAGGTAGGCTCGGGAAGTGTGCCGCGAGACGCTCCAGGATGATCGCTTCGCCCGCTTCGTCGGCGTCGGTGACGAGGCTTCCATCGAGCTTGCGCCTGGCGCGGGTGCCGCCCGCGTAGACTGCCATCACAGCGACGGCGGCTTCGAGCGCGATTTCGCCGAAAATATCTGCTACGGCGGCACAATCAATCTCCGGCAATACACTGATTTTGTTATCTTTCATCGAATTCCACTCCGTTTCACGGATTTGGAGAGGCCGGAAATCCGCGATACGGCGGCGCCGGAAACATTTGCTCCGCAGCGATCACGCAATTGGCGATTGCCGCGGCGAGAGCCAAAACGATTGCGGGTTGCTTGCGTCGCCCGGCCGAAATCACCCACGTTACGACGATTTGTTAATCTATAATTCGCAGATTGGGATTGTCAGCCTTGACGGTTTGTGGCGGCAGCGCTTCACTTCGGAATGTGACAATTCGAACCAGTTTAGCGCCCCCGCCGCCGGAGAGCCTAGCATTTCTTGCCGTGGCAAAAGCTTCGGCATTTCAGTTGGTGCTTTTCTGGAGCACGGAGCTCGTCTCCTCTGCTCGAACGGGTTTTGCCCTCGAATGGATAAATCATGACGGAGTTTGCCCTTGATCCCCTCGACCTCGCCGCGCTTCTTTGCTCTCGCGTCTGTCATGATGTGATCGGCCCGGTTGGCGCCATTATCAATGGTCTTGAGATGTTCGACGAGGAGCAAGACGCGGAAATGCGCGGCTTTGCGCTCGATCTCATCAAGAAAAGCGCGGGGCATGCCTCGGCGCGTCTGCAATTTTGCCGGTTGGCTTTTGGGGCCGCCGGCTCGGCCGGGGCGTTGATCGATACCTGCGATGCGGCAAATGTGGCGCACGGCATCTTTGGCGGCGAGCGGACGGAACTCGCATGGAATGTCCCGCCTCTTCGAATGCCAAAGAACAATGTGAAGCTAATCCTTAATCTGTGTCTGATCGCCGCCGCGGCAATCCCGCGTGGGGGCGTCATCGAGGTTGCCCTAAGCGGAGTCGGAGAAACCGCGCGCATCACGGTCGCGGCCAAGGGCACGAATGCAAAGCTTCCGGGCCATTTGCCGCTTCTCCTCGCGGGAACGCCAGATCTCCCTCCCAGCGCGCAGGACATCCAGGCTTATTATGCGGCACTCGTCGCCAAGGCCGCGAATATGACGCTGACGGTCACGGCGGAAACAGATTGCGTCACGATCGAAGCAGAACCACTTCTAGCGGAGGCGGCCGCGGAGGCTGTGGCGCTTGGGACATGATCGCTTCAAGACGAATTGCTCATGATTTCTCTGCCTTCGTCTACGTCCTTCGGAAGGACGGCAGTACCTGGACGCCAAAACCGGCTCGATGAAACTGGATAGGATGCCCTGGGACGATGATTCCGCCGCTGCTGCAAGCCTGCTGTCTCCGCTCAGGCGCCAACAGGGAACCGCGGCTGTCCAACCTCAACGGACGGAAATCGAATTGAGAGGACGATCGTGTCGCCGATAGCTTCCCAGAAGTGCACGACATCGGGCCCAAAAACAACATAGTCCCCTTGCGTCCGCATCGTAACAAGCTGCTGCGTCCCATCCACGTCGAAGGTGACATGCAAGGCACCTTGAATCAGGACGGAGATCGTGGTGGCATTTCCGTTAGCCCATGGATGGGACCGCTTTTCGCCATCCGGGTGGATGCCCCATTTCACCTCAACAGCGGTCTGATGCCGCAGTCCCAACTCGGCCGGAACGAACTGACCGACGAACCAGCCCGAGTTCCGTACCTGATCCACCGCCGCTCTACCAAAGTAGAACGAGGGTTTGCTGCCCAATCTTGCACTCTCCATGGAAGACAACGCTTCTCCATTCATCGAGCCTCATGACTCTGTCCGGCCCGCTTCGCGGCGGCAACATATCCGAACAAACTTACGATGTCATCGCTGCCGTTCAAGTTGCCGCCGGCCAAGATTTTGGGCGGCAGGTACGAGAATGTCTCAACACAAAATCCTAGGAAATGCACGCAGAGCCCGCTAGTACAGCGTTTCCTTGTTTCGAATCATATGGGCAGCCGTCATCGCGAGGAGGCGAAGCCGACGAAGCGATCCAGGGGGCACCCCGCGATTTTTGGATTGCTTCGCCTGCGGCTCGCAATGACGGGAGCGATCGCTTGGTTGTGACTGGTTTTATGGAATCGATGTACTAGGCTTCCCAAGATATCGAAGCCCCCGAGAGTGCGGCCATGGTACGATCAAGTCCCGGCAAAATTCAACATGGGCTCTTTATTGACAAATTCCCAGCGTTGGAACTTGAGCTGCTTGCAGTACATCCAATCTTTGAGATTAAGCGCTCCAGAGTTGACAAGGGCGAGGCGATCGAACGGCTCAATGCGGAACCGCCATTCATGACACGGTGTCCAGGCATTGTTATCGATGCTGAACCCGGATACGAATCGGTATTGGCCGTGGGTGGGCTGGCGTTCTCCTGCGGAGGGAAGCTGCCCGGCCTCTCGGGCTGGTTCGCCGGGCCGGCAGCAATGCGGGCGTGGGTCGGAGTGCTTTGTCAATGACCCGTCCTGGTCTCGCTCTGAGCACGGAAACGCCGCCCGCGGCCGGGGGTCTCGACCTCGCCCTGATCGGCAATTGCCGCGTGGCGGCGCTGCTCGATGTTCACGGCCGGATCCTCTGGTGGTGCTTTCCGCACTTCGATTCGAACCCTATCTTCAGCCGTCTGCTTGCCGGCGACGAGGAAAAAGGGTTCTGCGATGTTGTTTTGGCCGATGTAGCCCGTTCCAAGTCCGGATATGTCAAGAATTCGGCGGTCGTCGAGACCGAACTTGAGGATCGCCAAGGGGGCCGGCTTCGAATAACCGATTTTGCTCCGCGATTCCGCCGCTATGAGCGGATGTTCAGGCCACCGCAGCTTGTGCGTCGAATCTCGCCGATTGCCGGTCTGCCAAGGATATCGATTAGGGTCCGGCCGACTCACGCCTATGGGCGCCCCGTCACTAACATCTCGCTGGGGTCGAACCATATCCGTTATGAGGGTTCGGGTTCGGTCTTGCGGGTCACGACCGATGTGCCGCTTTCCTACATAACCGAGGAAACGGTGTTCCCACTTATTCGACCGCTTACGCTGATACTTGGACCGGACGAGCCGTTTCAGAGCGCTGTTGACGCCACCTGCCGTGAATTCGAGAAGCAAACGAATGATTATTGGCTAGGCTGGACGCGCTCGCTTGCGGTGCCGTTCGAATGGCAGGACGCGGTCATCCGCGCGGCAGTGACACTGAAACTCTGCAGCTTCGAGGAGACGGGCGGTATCGTCGCGGCTCACACCACGTCGATTCCCGAGGCACCGAATAGCGGCCGCAACTGGGACTACCGGTTTTGTTGGCTTCGGGACGCACATTTCGTCGTCCAGGCGCTGAACCGGCTCGGTGCAACCGACACCATGGAAGCCTACATCGACTACATGACGACAGTTGCGGTGGATCGGGACGCACCTTTGCGGCCGGTTTATGCAATTGTTCCCGGCAGCGAGCTCGGCGAGTGGACAACTCCCGAACTTACGGGCTTCTTCGGGCAGGGACCGGTCCGGATCGGAAATCTGGCGGCCACGCAGAACCAACATGATGTCTACGGAAGTGTCATCCTCGCGGCAAGCCAGTTGTTTATCGATGACCGGCTGGCGAGGTTGGGTGACGAGGCGCTGTTTCAGCGCCTCGAGGCTTTGGGCGAACAGGCGCGGCGGGTCGCACTGACGCCGGACGCCGGAATTTGGGAATATCGTGGGCGGGAGTGCATCCACACTCATTCCGCTGCACATTGCTGGGCAGCCTGTGACCGGTTATCGCAGATTGCCGCGCATCTGGGGCTCGAAGGGCGCGCGGACTTCTGGCGGAGTCAGGCGGATACGCTGCGCCAGCAGATCCTTGCCCGCGCATGGAGCGAGACCAAGGGCGCCTTGGTGGATGCGCTCGATGGGGAAGAGCTTGACGCGAGTGTGCTTCTCCTCGCCGAACTGGGGCTGGTGCATCCGCAGGATCCCCGGTTCGCCGCTACGTGTGAGGCCATCGGGAAGGAGCTTGATCGCAAAGGCTGGATCATGCGGTACGCCAATGACGACGGTTTTGGCGTGCCCGAAACGGCGTTCCTGGTCTGTACCCTGTGGTACATCGATGCGCTTGCCGCAATCGGCCGCAGGGACGAGGCACGCGAACGCTTTGTCAATCTTCTCAATCACCGAAACGCGTTTGGTCTCCTCTCCGAGGACATCCACCCCGGGACCGGCACGCTGTGCGGAAATATCCCACAGACCTACTCCATGGCGGCCGTCATCATAACTGCCACGAGACTCTCTATTGCATGGGAGGATGCCTGGTCTCGCGTCTCATCCTAGCCTCGAATCGGGATTGCGATACCCGCCTCGTCGAGCAGGCTGTCTCATTGTTGGGGTAAAGGCAACGCTGAAGCAGCGCGAGGGCGTCTGGTTCGCAATGTTCCCCTCGAAATGTACGACACCACGGTGATGCTCAAACCCCGCGTGAAGTGGCGTCCGGGGATTACCTACGAAAAGCCGATTTCGGAAATGGATGCGAAAGTCCAGTTCCGTGGGTCGACCAACACGTGGACCATGCCGGTCGAGAATCGTCTCGACATGGAGATCACCGGAATCAAGACCCCTGTTGGCATCAAGATTCAAGGCCCGAGCCTGGAAGGTATCGAGAAACTGGGCGCGAGAGTTCCACAGATTCTCGGGATGATGCCGGAGATGAAATCGGTCTGCTTAAATAGTAACAAAATCTTGTTTGGGTAAGATAAAAAATTGGATTCGTAAATCTTAGAATCAAACAGGAACAAATTTGGCGTTGATGCGTTTAAGCCTTGGGTTGCTCAGACAAAGGCGGTCGTGCCCATGGTTCACCTGGAACTTCTCTACAAGTCTGCCGCCATCAGGCGCGGCAAGCCGGACGGTAGACTGGTCGTCGTCTCGAATCGTGTGCCTTTGCCGTCATCCTCGGTAGCGCCTGCGGCCGGTGGACTTGCGGTCGCGCTGCAAGCGGCGCTCAAGCCACGCCGAGGCCTCTGGTTCGGCTGGTCGGGCAAAACCAGCGAGGAGAGCGGGGCCGCCGCCCAATGCAGGACTGTTGGATCGCTCACCTATGCGGTATGCGACCTTTCGCGCCGCGATATCGAACAATATTATTGCGGCTTCGCCAACCAGGCGCTTTGGCCGATTTGTCATTATCGCCTCGACCTCGCCAAACTGTCGGAATGCAACGCCGCCGCCTATTTCCGTGTGAACGAGCAATTGGCCCGTGAGCTCCATAAGCTGCTGCGTCGCGATGACATTATTTGGGTGCATGATTATCATCTCATTCCCATGGCGCATTTTCTGCGCCAAATGGGCTGCGCCAACCGGATCGGCTTTTTCATGCATATTCCCTGGCCGGGACCGGAAGTCGCCAGTGCTTTGCCCGCCTATCAGCGAATCCTGCGCTCGTTTGGAACCTACGATGTCGTTGGTTTTCAGACCGAGACCGACGCAGGTAATTTCCGTGAATGCATCGTGAGCGCCAATGTGGGCCGAGTTGCCAGCGGCGATTGGTGCGAGATCGACGGCCGTAGAATGCAGGTCAGCGCGTTTCCGATCAGCATCGACGGCGAGGCCTTCGCGCAAGAGGCACGTGCCGCCGAAAAAAATAGCACGGTCAAACGCATGCTCGCGAGCCTCGAGGGCCGCGACCTCGTCATCGGCGTCGATCGGCTTGACTATTCAAAGGGCTTGCGACAGCGCATGGCGGCGTTTGCAACTTTCGTCGAGCGTTCGCCGCAAGCGGCGCGGGCGCGCGTGACGATGCTGCAAATCACGCCAAAATCGCGCTCGGAAGTTCCCGAATATGCCCGTATGCAACGCGATTTGGAGGAAGAGGTCGGCCGCATCAATGGCAAGCTCGGCGATGTCGATTGGACTCCGCTGCGCTATATCAATAAATCCATGAGCCATTCGGTCCTCGCCGGACTTTATCGCATGTCCCGCATTGGCCTCGTCACGCCCTTGCGCGACGGCATGAACCTCGTCGCCAAGGAATATGTGGCGTCGCAAGCGCCGGATAACCCTGGTGTGCTCGTCTTGTCGCAATTCGCCGGCGCGTCTCATGAACTAAAAAGCGCCTTGATCGTCAACCCCTACGATATCGAAGCCACTGCCGCCGCCATCGCGCGCGCCTACGCCATGCCGCTCGGAGAACGCAAGGACCGATGGAACTCCTTGATGGCGGTGCTTCGCGCGAATAGCGTCCACGATTGGGCATCCCATTTTCTTCAGGCTCTGGGCAATGAACATGCAAGCGGGGAGTTCGACAGGGCGCTGGATGGAGCCCGGTTTCTACGGCCCGCCGGCTTGGGCCGGCTTAGCGCGATCGGAGCCGCTCCGCGCCGCGCTCCAATGTTCGTTCTTGATCAAGATGGGGCAGAAAGCCCAATTGAGCTTGCGCGGTTTCGCAAGGTCCGCCCTTTTTCATTGGTTTCGAGCATTGCGCGCGTACCCGCGCCCGGTCACTCGCTGGAATGAGGCAAAACCGCCGGCCACCGTTATGGAACTGACCCTCCTTCGTGACTTGCCAAAAGCAGGTGCAGCTCCGCCCGTACGCTCGCCGGATCGGGCAGACGATAGCGTGCCTCGCTCGCAACGCCGGCGGGGCCTACCCGCACCGAAATTCCGCCTTGCGTATTGACAAACAAAAACCCGCTTTCGTCGGTCAAATCGTCGCCGATAAAGACCGGCTTGCGGCTGGAAAAAGGTGGCCTCGCCAGAAGGGCGGCGATGCCATTTCCTTTGTCGTGGTGCGCTTGCTTGAATTCGGCAACCATCTTGCCTTCCTGCACCGCAAGACCGGTTTGTCGCGCGAGGCTTCCGAGAAATTCCAACACTTCGCCTGCGAGTTCCGGCGTTTGCCTGAAATGCACCGCGAGTGCCGCACCTTTATCCTCCAGCATTAACCCCGGATGGGCCGCCATGAATTTCGCGAGAGGCAGCCGGACGCCATCCATCGCGACATCGGGCGGGCTGCCGCGTGACCTATCCGGAAACCGGACTTCCGCGCCATGCAGCCCGGCCGCGGCAAAAACAAGCGGCGCGAAAATACGATCGATGTCCTTGATCGTGCGCCCGCTGACGAGGGCAAGCGCCCCCCGTGTGGCACCGGCAAGCCCCCCTAGCAGCGTCCGTAATGGTTCATCTGCGATGACGTCCTCTGGGCGCGGCATAATTTCGAGGAGCGTGCCATCGGCATCGAGGAAATAAGCGCAGGAGGAAAGAGGCGCCATCCTCGCGAGATCGCCTAGCTGCACCCTACCAAACCCCGGTGTTGGGCATGGACGCCCAGGGCTCGCGCTTCGGCAAGGGCGCGCCCTGTTGCAAAAGCTCGATTGAAATATTATCCGGCGAACGGATAAAGGCAATGTGCCCGTCGCGGGGCGGCCGGTTGATCGTGACACCCGCCTTCATCAGTCTGTCACATGTCGCGTAAATATCGTCGACGGCGTAAGCTAGATGACCGAAATTGCGGCCGCCGGTATAGACCTCTTTGTCCCAATTATGGGTCAACTCGATGAGCGGCGCCTGGAATTCCGTGGCGTGTTCCAAATCTCCCGGCGCGGCGAGAAACACGAGAGTGTAACGGCCGGCTTCATTCTCCATTCGCCGCATTTCGACGAGCCCTAGCTTATTGACATAGAAATCGCGCGCTTGGTCAAGATCCGCCACACGGACCATGGTATGAAGAAATTCCATTACTTTTCTCCAACTGGCCCGACTGGGTGGTCAGGCAAACAAATGCCAAACATCCGTTCGCAATGTTATATACCACTGAAGCGGGGCCGCGCCGCCTCTAGCGCGTGCTTGAGTTAACAATTCGGTGAGCGCGCCATCTATGCCGGTCGAACGGGAAGCGACGTTGAACGGGGCCGGCAGGCTGAAAGAGCGCGCCGCGCTTGCTTCGATTGCGGTGAGTGCGGCTATGAGCGCGGCAAAATTCGCCGCCGGGCTTGCCTCGGGGTCGCTCGCGGTGCTTTCCGAAGCTGGCCATAATCTCGCCGATGTGGCCGCCACCGCTCTCACCTATTTCGCAGTGAGGATCGCGAACAAGCCCGCCGACGAGGAGCATCAATTCGGCCACGCCAAGGTCGAGGCATTGGCTGCTCTGGTCGAAACCGGCTTCCTGTTCGCGCTCGCCGTGTTTATCTTGATCGAAGCGATAACACGGCTGGCAGGCCACGCCACGAAAATCGAGGCCAATTCATTCGTCTTCGGTGTTTTAATTGCCTCGATCATCGTGGATTTGGCGCGTTGGCGTTCTCTGAAACGGATCGCCGCGACGACGAAAAGCGACGCGCTCGCCGCCGACGCATTGCATTTCTCAAGCGATATCGTCAGCTCCGTCCTGGCGCTGTGCGGGATCGCCGCCGCGCGTTACGGCTTTCCGCAAGGCGACGCCCTGGCGGCCTTGGGGCTTGCGGTATTCATCGCGGTGGCGGGCTGGCAGATCGGCCGGCGCACCGTCAACACGCTCGTTGACACGGCGCCGAAGGGTCTTGCCTCGCAAATCAGGGCGCTGGCGCAGTCCGTTCCGGGCGTGGTCAAGGTCGAGACGCTCCGGCTGCGTCCGGCCGGAGCCGAAGTCTTCGGCGAAATTGCGATCACCGTGTCGCGCACCTTACCGCTTGAAAAAGCCGCCGCGATCGAGGCGAGTGTCGCGGCCGCGATCGCGGCCCGGCATCCCGAGGTTGCCGTCACGGTCACGGCGCAGCCGGTCGCCCTTGATGACGAAACGATGCTCGAACGCATTCTTCTGATCGCCGCCAAACGCCGCGTTTCGATTCATCACGTGACCATCCAGGAAATCGATGCGCGGACCGCGATCAGTTTCGACGTCGAACTCGACGGACGCATGACGCATGGCAATGCGCACGAGATCGTCTCCGGACTCGAGAGCGAGATCGGCCACGAACTCGGCCCCGGCATAGAAGTCGAGACCCACATAGAGCCGCTGGAGCCGCGCCCATTGCAAGGTCACGACGCGCCTATGGAAACACGCGCGGAAATCGCTCATGCTTTCGCCAAAATGGCATCCCTAGCGGGACCAATTCGCGATGTGCACAGCGTCCGGGTGAGGACAACGCCAGATGGCTTGGTCGTCAACTACCATTGCCGGGTTAGCCCTTACCTCAGCGTCGACGAAGTGCACGAACATGTCGACGAGCTCGACCGGAAAATGCGCGCCGCTTTCGCGGGCATCGTCAGAATCGTCGGCCACGCCGAGCCGTTGCGCGCATGAACGAAGTTCCGCCCGCCGCGCTGCCGCCCCTTGCCATGCTCGCTTCACTATTGCGGGCACGCCGCTTCGCGGGCTTGTTCTGGTGCCAGTTTTTTTCCGTCTTCAACGATAATTTCGTGCGCAACATGCTGGCCATGCTGATCCTGTTCCGGCTCGGCGAATTGGAGGCAGGCCCCCTGATCACGCTCGCGGTTGGCACGTTCATGGCTCCCTCGCTTTTCCTCTCCGGACTTGGCGGCGAAATGGCCGATGCACGGGACAAGGCGTGGCTTGCGCGGCGTCTCAAATTCGCGGAAATATTGGTCCAGGCTGTCGCGGCTGCGGGGCTCGCTCTCGCCTCGTTGCCGCTGCTTTATACGGCGCTGTTTGGACTTGGCGTCATCTCGGCGTTGTTCGGTCCGGTCAAATACGGCATTCTGCCCGACCTTTTGGCAAAACAGGAACTGCTCGCCGGCAACGCCCTCGTCGAGGCGGCAACTTTTATCGCCATTTTTCTAGGCCTGATCGCGGGCGGCCTGTCGGTCACCGGACGCACAGCGGCAGGCACTGTCTTGCAGCTCATGACGATTGCCATCGCGTGTTTCGCTGCCAGTCTCTTTATTCCCTCGGCAGCGCGCGCGGCGCCCGGTCTTCGCGCCAACGCCAATGTCTTCGCCTCGACATGGGCGCTCCTGCGCGAGATCGCGCGAGACGGAACCCTCTGGACACGCAGCGTGGCGGTCTCCTGGTTTTGGATGAGCGGCGCGGTGGCTCTCTCGCTGGTGCCGGTCGTCGTCCGCAACAAAACGGGAGGCGGCATCGAGGTCGAGACGGCGGTCAGTGCGCTGTTCGCGCTCGGCATCGGAACCGGTTCGCTTGCCGCGGCGGTGATTGCCCGCGGGCGGATTTACTTGAAGCCGGTTCCATTCGCCGCGCTCGGCATGGCGGCCTTTCTGATCGACCTCGGCGCCGCGACATACTTTTTGCCGGTGGCAACAGTGGAAGTGGGGCTTGCCGAATTTTTTTCGTCGGTGGCCGGACTCCGCATCGCTTGCGATGTCGCGGGGCTCGCCTGCGCCGGCGGCCTCTTCGTGGTGCCGTTGTTTACCGCGATCCAGGCCGATGCTCCAAAGGACCGGCGCGCGAGAATTATCGGCGGCGTGAACATTTTGAATTCGGCTTTCATAGTTTTGGGGGTGCTCGCGACCGCCGTGCTGCAGAGCTCGCGCGTGGGTGTGAGCGAGCCGGTGCTTCTCGCCGCGCTTGGGTTTTTAAATCTCGGCGCGGCGTTTTATGTACGCAAGTCCGCGACGCAAGGCGCGGCCTGAAGGTCTCGGAATTTGGGGTGGTGGTGGGTTAAGCGCGCCCGCTAGTGACGGAGCCGCAATTCGCTAACAGTGGATTGTACGGAGCAGATTCGCATAACGGCAACGTGGTACACGATTGCTAAAATTGGGCGTTCGGCCTCCTCTCGCGCGCAAAATCGAACAATTCGTCGAGAAAGTCGCCAATCAGCTTACGTTGCGAGCCATGACTTGCATCGTTCAGCACACGCCTCAATTTGAGGTTATTGCGGTGTATCACGTCGGATATCCGATTTTTTCCGACACCAAGTCGCATGTTGCTTATGCCGACAGCACCCAGCTCAATTTGATACGGCGGCTCAATTCCGAAATTCATCACGGGCGACCATACAATAATTCCCAAGCACACGTTCATAGAGATTTTCGACGTTGCCTGTTGGAATAACAGGGGTGCCTTGATGGTCAAGAAACACGTTTCGCGTCACGCCCCAAAGCTCTCCATTGGGGAAAGCCTGCGTGAAGGAGGACGGCGTCGTAGAATTTCCATCCGGTTCAAACGCGATTGCACCAAAGCGATTACTACTCGGGAAACCAGCATAGAGAGTGCGCGATAGCACGTCCACCTTTCTGTGGTGCACCAAGTCATTTAATTCGGCGAATTTTAGTGCGAAGGCGCGGGGCTTTGTTGGAATAAGACGAAGATAAAACGCATGCAGTTGATGGAAACGATATTCGATTCCATTGCTCTGGGCGAGAACATCCGAGGCGGGATCGAAGAAATAGGCCGGAGTGGTAGCCGTCGGCGTCTCTTGGAATGTGACGACTGGTGCAGCGTCGGGCCTCACATTGGCAAGAAACGGACGCAGTGCGGTCACGAGGTTGCCCTTGAGACCTGCCCGCTCCATTTCAATTTCAGCACTGCTGGCGCTCGGAGCGAGAAAGTACTGGATTGGCCCCGCCTTATGCTTGAGATCAAATGGCAAATCATCTCGCTCGCCAAAATACCGATTTTGGATCATTAGAATGGCAGCGTCGCCAATGCAGTGCAGAGCATATCCGTATTCGATTGCGACGTTCGAATTGATTAGCTTCCTGGTGTGGTTCTTTACGCTTTGGCCTGTGCCAATCGTGGTTTCACCAACGAGGGAGACATCTGCGACAAAGACCGAGGCTTCGCCAATTTTCTTGAAGATGGTCGGTGCTAGGTCGGGACTGCCGGAAATTCCTTTTCTATCGTGATCTAGATGAAGTGTTTCGCGCGCATCCCGTTCGAATGGTTCCTCTACAGCGCTCGGCTCTTTGAGCACCTTGATTGCGGCCTCGAGCGTGTCACGCACAAAATGACGCCCGATGTTACCCGGCGAATCAGACTGCCATGACCAAAAAACTTTCATGTATTATCTCTCTGACTAATTAATCCAAATTTGTTCAGCCTCGAAATGCTCCACCGGCTTACATGGTAGCTACGCTCTAACTCCGCAAACGTCTTCTCGCCATGTTCGCGCTGCCGGATCGCCTCGTGCTTTCGGTGATCGGTAAACCATCAGCAACCGCTAGCCCGTGGAAAATAACGACACGAAAATGCTATTTTTGGATGGCTTAGTAGCACATGAAGCATCCACGCGACGAAACTGAAACGGGCATTGCGAGCGAACTCGCGCAAGGGACATTCTCGGCTATTTGGTACCCCTGGCAGCGCGTTTTTCGAGAAGGAGACGAGGTATGGCGGCCTTTGACGAGCTCATTCAGGAAATCGACCAGCGGTTCTCTCTCGGGCCCAAGGCCAATCTGCTTGTTCAAGAGACTGCCGGCTTAATCTCTGGACAGCCGGGCGGAATGGAAAGCTTCCTCGATAAGTTCAAGGCCGCCGGTTTCGCCACCGAGGTTGCTTCCTGGTCGGTTGGAACTGAGATTGTCCCGCTTGTGGGACAAGAGGTAGAGCAGACGCTAGGCTCGGACGTTGTTAGCGAGATCGCCAAAAAAGCCGACATTAGCCAAAGCTTTGCTAGAACGATTATGGGCGATGCGATACCCAAAATCGTCGTCCTGCTGGCAAAAGGCGAAGCAGTCCCATCCGCCATTCCTGCTTCGGAATCGCTTGTCCTAGACTTGGACATCCCGCTTCCATCCTCCCCCGTCGAGGAAATCACGCAGCCTTCCCCCGTCGGAGAAATCACGCAGCCCGGAGCAGAGCAAATTCGGCCGAGCATAACGGACCGCTTTGCAGCTGCTCCGCAAAAGACGCCGCCGCGCGTCAAGCGGCGTTTCGGCTATGGTTCCCGTGCGGCCCTGGCCGCCTGTCTTTTTGGGATCGCATGGTTGGCAGGGTCGTATTATTCCAGTGAACATTGGCCCTTTGACGCCATTAAGGTGCCGCCTGTCGCGACGCAAGAGAGCCTGGCGCGCACGGAGATGCTCCGCGCGACGCAAGAAATAACCGAGGACATCCGGGGTCTCAAAGCCGACGTCGAGGCTTTGCGCGCTGCGCAGAACCAGTCCGGGAATGATGTCGCCGCGCTCGAAGGCCTGAAGACGCGTCTCGACGCGGTGAAGGCCGAAACCGGCTCCTCGATCGGCGAGCTTGCGAGTAAGGTCGAGAACATGCAGCGCGAGCCAGAGGCGAAACTTTCCCAAATTGACGAGCGGCTCGATCGTATTGAACACCAGATCGAGGGCTCGCCCCCGGCTGCATCCATCGGCGCCACCTCCGCCCCAGGAAAGGCGGCCGCCGGAATTGCGGCGCAACAAAGAAAAATAGGCGGCCGCGGCGACGCGTTTGATCCGTCCAAAAATCCCAATGCCCCGGGAGTTCCCCGCCCGCTGGGAAGCCTTGCATCGGCGAGCACCCCGCATTTGCTCACGAATTGGGTTGTCCGTGATGTTTACAATGGGATTGCTCTCGTCGAGAGTCCGCGTGGCTCAATCGAGGTCTCGCCGGGAGAGATCATCCCTGGCGCGGGCACGGTGCAATCGATCGAAAGGCGCGGCGCCGGCTGGATTGTGATCACGAGTCGCGGCCTTATCGATTCCGACCGCACTAGTTTCCATCCCTGATAGCGCGGTTACGGCGGCGGCAGGGCGGGGAAGCATGCCTGATACAATTCTTCTACACGCTCCAGAATTCTGATGGCATAAGGCCATGTCGGCAGACCATTAAGGGGCTCGCGGACGTGGTCAAGGTTGCGCAGCGCCCGCTGGGGGGACGAGATGAAACCGATGAACGTCTGGCAACAACGATCCCCGGACATGAACAAGATTGGCAAGTCCAAGGCCAGCGCTGGCGCCGCGAAGACGGACGCGGCAACCGCCAAGCCAATGCGCAACTGCCAGTCGGCCGAGACCAAATATGCCGAGCTCAAACGCCGCTTGCTCGAAATCAACGATCTTGCGGCGGCGGGGGCGGTGCTCGGCTGGGACCAGTCCACCTATATGCCGGAAGGCGGCGCTCCCGCGCGGGCGCGCCAGGGCGCAACGCTCAGCCGGCTTGCGCATGAAAAATCCGTCGATCCGGACTTAGGCAAACTGCTCGACGCGCTTGCACCCTATGCCGCCGGTTTGCCGTATGATTGCGATGAGGCAAGCCTGGTACGGATCGCCCGGCGCGACTTCGAAAAGGCGATCAAGCTGCCGAGCGCCTATGTTGCCCGGGCCAGCGCGTTCGCTTCCAGCTCTTATGATGCCTGGACGCGGGCAAGGCCTGCGAACGACTTTGCAACCATGCTGCCATTTTTGGAACAGGCGGTCGATCTTAGCCGCGAATACGCAGGCTTTTTCGCGCCTTATAAGCATGTTGCCGACCCTCTGATTGATGCCGCCGAGGAAGGCATGACGACTGCGACAATCCGCTCTCTTTTTGCCGGACTGAGGAGCGAATTGATACCGATTGTGCGCGCCATTTCCGATCAGCCGGCTCCCAGCGACGACTGTCTGCGCGGTTCGTTCAGCGAGCAAAAGCAGCTCGATTTCAGCCTTTCGGTGGCCAAGCAATTCGGCTACGACACCCATCGTGGAAGGCTCGACAAAACCCATCATCCTTTCTGCACAAAATTCTCCGCAGGAGACGTCCGGATTACCACTCGCATCGACGAGAAGCATTTCGGCGATGCGCTATTTTCGACCATGCACGAAGCGGGTCATGCCCTTTACGAGCAAGGTGTCGCCGCTTCGCTTGAAGGCACGCCGCTAGGAACCGGAACGTCCGCGGGCGTGCACGAGAGCCAGTCGCGGCTTTGGGAAAATGTCGTTGGCCGCGGCCGCCCGTTCTGGGAGCATTTTTACCCGGTTTTGCGGGATCGTTTTCCAGATCATTTCCGGCGGACAGGGTTCGAGACCTTTTACCGCGCGATCAACAAGGTTGAACGCTCGCTGATCCGCACCGATGCCGATGAGGTCACCTATAATCTGCATATCATGATGCGTTTCGATCTGGAGCTTGAATTGCTCGAAGGCAAACTCCGCGTCAAGGATCTCCCCGAAGCCTGGCGCGCCCGCATGCAGGCCGATCTCGGCATTGCTCCCGGAAACGACCGAGATGGCTGTCTGCAAGACGTGCATTGGTATGGCGGCACCGTCGGCGGCGGATTTCAGAGCTATACCATCGGCAATATTCTCAGCGCGCAGTTTTATGCCGCCGCGGTCAAAGCGCATCCTGATATTCCGCTTGAAATTGCGAAGGGGGAGTTCGCATCGCTGCATGGCTGGCTCCGCGATCATCTCTACCGGCATGGGCGGAAGTTTCAGCCGGGTGAGCTTGTAGCGCGGGCGGCGGGCGGTCCGATGAGCGCAAAACCCTATCTAGCTTATCTTCACGCAAAATATGGCGAGCTTTACCGTCTGGATTTGGCTTCCCTTCCTGAACACTTATAGAACTCCGTCGCGCCGCTGCCGGATCTTAGGCACGTCTTGGAAGACGTTCGGACGTTGCAGCTTGCCGCATAGAATGTAACTCGTGAACTCGTGAACGTGGGCTTGAACAGTTTTGCAGCGTCGGCTCTGGAACTGCAAGCGGCCGTCGTCAGCGGAGTGCAGCATTTCCGGGATGCGCCATGAGTAGCCATATACGGTTGCCGCGGGTAGCGCCGCGCGCAACAAATTAAACCAATGCCGCGAAAAAGCCGCGTCACTTCATCAACGCGATCAGTCCATTCAGTGTCTTCGGCCGCAAACGCTTCTTCAGGCCGTCAGTCTCTCCAAACTAATCGCCGCTTGGCTGCTGCAGCTTCTCCAGCGCCTGATCGATCGTGAAGCTCGCCGCCTTCTGCCTGGGCGGATAATCCTTGAAGGTTGCCAGGAAGTTGCCGATATAGGTTTGCGCTGGGACCAGCATGAAAGCGTGGTCGAGCAGCCAGTCGTAGTACGTGTTTGACGTGATATCCGCGCGCTCATAGGGGTCAAGCCGGAGATTATAAATCAGCGGCACGCGCAAATGGGTGAAAGGCTCCGACCATACCCGCAAGGTTCCCGGCGCCCTTTGTTCTGCGAAGACGAATTTCCAATTGTCGTAGCGCAGACCCGTCAGGTCGCCGTCATCGGAGAAATAGAAGAACTCCTTGCGCGGGTCCTTTTTCTCCTCTCCCGTGAGGTACGGCAAAAGATTATAGCCGTCGAGATGGACCTTGTAGGTCGTCTCTTGCCCGCCCTGTAACCGTTGAGCAGTTTCTCCTTGATATCGGGCACGCCCGCCATCGCAAGCAGCGTCGGCAGCCAGTCGAGATGCGACACGATCTCGTTCGACACGGAACCGGGCTTGATCTTGCCCGGCCAGCGAACCATCGCCGGCACCCGATAAGCGCCTTCCCAGTTCGAGTTCTTTTCGTTGCGGAAAGGCGTCATCGCCGCATCCGGCCACGAGTTCATGTGCGGGCCATTGTCGGTGGAATAAAAAACCAAGGTGTTCTCCTCGATCCCCAGTTCCTTCAGCTTGGCGAGCACCGTGCCAACGTTCTTGTCATGATCGACCATCGTGTCGGCGTAAGGCCCGAGCCAGCGTCCGGTCTGACCTAAGCTCTCTGGCTTGGTATGGGTGCGGAAATGCATATGGGTGAAATTCACCCAAAGGAAAACGGGCTTGCCGGCCTTCACCTGTTTTTCGAGGAAACCAGCCGAGCGCGCGGCGATGTCGTCGTCGATCGTCTCCATTCGCTTCTTGGTCAAAGGCCCGGTGTCTTCGATCTTTTGCGTTCCATCTGGATCGACGAAGCTGTGAATTACTCCTCTAGGACCGAAGTTCTTACGGAAATTTGGAAAATCTGGATCGTTTGGCTTCGGATAATCGGGAAGCTCCGGCTCTTCTTCGGCGTTAAGGTGATAAAGATTGCCGTAGAACTCGTCGAAACCATGCGCGGTCGGCAACATCTCATCCTTGTCGCCGAGGTGATTCTTGCCGAATTGGCCGGTGGCATAGCCTCGAGCCTTCAGCAATTCGGCGATGGTTGGATCTTCCTTGCGCAGACCGAGATCGGCACCCGGCAGGCCGACTTTGCTGAGGCCGGTTCGGAACACGCTTTGTCCCGTGATGAACGCCGAACGCCCCGCAGTGCAGCTCTGTTCTCCATAATAATCGGTGAAGATCATCCCATCCGTGGCGATGAAGTCGATGTTGGGCGTGCGGTAGCCCATCAATCCATTGGTATAGGCACTAATGTCGGATTGACCGATGTCGTCGCCCCAGATGATGACGATGTTGGGTTTGCCTAAGTCCTGCATCTTTGCGGGCGAAGGCGCCGCCAATGGAGCGGCGGCGGGTGCAGGCGGCGATTTCGTTTTCTTTGGCTGCTGCGCAAAAGCCGGCGAAGCCATCGCAGCGATGACGACGAGGATTTGCCATCTGACCAAACGATGTATTGACCCCATGAATTTTCTCCGTGCTGGCCTCGCCCCCAACGCCGAGTACACTCAGATGCAAACGATCGCGCGTTCTTGACAAAATAGCAATTTTGCGAGGATTGTATGCAAAATGGATGCTCGCCCGCTGAGGTCGGCGATCATGCTACGTAAACCACAGGCGAAGGCCTTGTCCTTCGGCGCCGCCGCAAGCGGAAAGTCGAAGGTTCCCGTTTGCGTAAAATATGATCAGATTCGCCCAATCATTTTCCAAATTGGCTTCATCGCGGCTTGGATATCTGGATCGGCGTTGGCGATAGCCGGCGCTTCCGGCGAAGACGCCAAGCAAGGACCTGCCACCAGTCAAGATACTTCCGATGCATCGGATAGCACCAACAACGGAAACGACATCACGCGGCCTCAAAATTCTTTCGAAATGCGTTTAAACGACCGGACCGTCGCGAGCCCCACCAGCCAGACAAAACGTGATACACTGATCTTTCGGCTGAACAGCAAAGTGACCTTCGATGATGGCTGGAAGCTCGCGGTGTTGGCGCAACTTCCAGCGGAGAGGGTGTCAACGGCGACGTTCGACCCTTTGGGTTCGGATCAGGTGTTCGGAGCCGGGGGACCTGTTTTTCAAGCCATAATCGCACATGCGATCAACGAGCGCTGGGCATTTGGCGCCGGCGCGCGGCTTGTCGCGCGATCAATTAGCGACGATGTGGGCAATGGGAAATGGCAAATCATGCCGGGGTTTGGCGTGCGCTATTCAATCCTCGCATGGGGAACGGACAGCTATTTCGTACCAGCGGTGCGCTACGCAATAAGCTTTGCTGGCGATCCGTCGGCACGAAGAATTAGCGAGCCGCAGATCGCTCCGACTTTGAACATTGACTTGCCTGGGCGCTGGTTTCTTACGTTCTATCCGAGTTACGATATCCGCATCAATTTTGGCGCTCCGAAAGCCGGACAAACCGGGCTGCTGTTTCTCCCCTTTGATGGTCTGATCGGCGTAAAATTGACAGACAATCTGCAAATCTCTTTGGAAGTCGGCGTGCCCATTATCAAGGAATATCCTGTCTACAACTTCAAGACCGAGGCGCGGGTCGCAGTGTCGTTCTGAAGTTGCTGCCTTGTTCGACTACCGCTCCAAAGGCCCATTGCGGGCTCCCGTCATCGCGGACAAGCGCAGAACTCCGTTCTTTGGCTGAGGCCGGTGCAATACCAGCGTAGGCCGGCTGTGGCGGGGCGGTAGTCCAGTCTGCTGCCGTCGCTGTTTCCAAAGCTCATACGATTTCAATGGGAGGCGTCCAATGACCTTCGATCGATTGCTATTCTGGTCCGGCGTCTGGAACGTCGCTCTCGGTCTCATCCTGATTACACCACCGATTACCCATTTGCTCGGAATCCAAATCCCCAATCCCTTCTGGCCATGGATCGTTACGGGATTTCTCTGGTACACGTCTGCAACTCTCATTCTGAGTTCTCACGACGTAGGGAATTTCGCTACCGTCGTATATTGGGAGGCGTTATTGCGCTTTTTTGTAGTGGCTGTCTTATGCATTTATGGATTCACATTTGTGGGCATATTGCCGTCCGCATTGTTTGCGATCACAGACTTTGCTTGGGGCGTCATTTACATCATGGGATTGCGTCGCGTGACTGGACGTTCCCATCTATCGATCTTATTGAATCACCGCGTTTAGAAGCCGTAGATTAGACTTGGCAATGCTGAGCAAAGCACAGAATCCTGAACCAGCGCCGGCCTTCAGCTTTCATCGGCAAGAATAGGATCGCATGATTAGACACGCGAAAATATTGGCCGTGTTTACGATGTGGCTGGAGTTGCTCGTCGGCTACGGTCGGCATCAATGAGTACATCGGACGCCGCCCAATCGCGGCATTTGGTAATTCCGACGGCGACCTCGAAATGCTGCAATGGATGTCCGGAGGCCTCCGCCTTGGTCTGATCGTCCATCACACCGATGCGGAACGCGAATACGCCTACGATCGGAACACATCCTTCGGGCGCCTCGACAAGGCCCTGGACGCCGCAGCTATGAATAAATGGGTTGTGGTCGATATGAAGAACGACTGGAAGCGCATCTTTGCCTTCGAATAATGCAAACACTCGGCATGTGGCCACGCCCTGTGTCAAATCGGCAACGATGCGGCAGAATGCGCGTTGCCACATTGCGCAATAGCCGTCCACGCTCTCTAATAGCCGGGCAATTCGCTTTCAAAGCGACGGCACTAGAAAGCCCCGTGATCTCGACGGCCGGAGGTTCCATGCGATCAATCGCAATCGCCGTAAAAACCCATTGCGCGGCCCTGATTCTCGCTGGCAGCCTCTTCGCCGCTCCCCCGGTCCGAGCGACCGAATATGGGCTCGGCGACTACTTGCTTGGTTACAGTCTTCCGATGACTGGCTATACGCCGCCGCCTGGGATTTATTTTTCCGATACGTTCTATCTGTACCAAGGCAGTGCAAGCGCCAATATCAATTTTCCTTTTGGCCAAAACACGTTGGCGGGTGTGAGTTTTAATTTCCTGGTTAACATCGTCCAGACTGCTTGGGTTACCGACGTCAAGGTTTTTGGCGGGTCGCTCGGATTCGTAGCTCTGGTTCCCTTTGGCGGTGAGCGCACCTCGGCAAGTCTCGAATTCACGGGACCGCTTGGTGTATTCCGGCAGTTCAATCGGACCGCTTCCGTCGATGCCCTGGGTGATAGCGCTTTCGCCACGTTTCTCGGCTGGGAAGCGGGCGAGCATCACTGGAATGCGACCCTAACGGGTTTCGCTCCAACCGGTTATTATTCGTCCAATGCGCTAGCGATCACCGGCTTGCACCGGCCCGGGCTCGATTTCAAGGCAGGCTATACATTCCTAAGCCTGCAGACCGGCATCGAGGCTTCCGCCGCAGTGGGTATTACGGTCAACGCAATCAACACCGCGACGAACTACCAAAGCGGCGACGAACTGCATGTGGAGGGAGCGCTCAATGAACATTTCCCGTTTGGTGTCGCGTTGGGAGTCGGCGGCTATTATTATCAGCAGATAACCGCGGATGGCGGGTCGGGAGACAGGGTTGGTGCGTTCCGCGGAAGAGTCGCGGCCATTGGCCCTTTGCTCAGCTATACGTTCAAGGCGGGAGCCCAGGAACTCACCCTGAGCGGCAAGTGGTTTCATGAGTTCGATGTCGCTCATCGCGTCCAGGGAAACTCGGTGTTTGCCTCGCTCAGCTTCCGCCTTTAGGCCGGCGTCACGCCAAGACAATTCTGAGATTGGGTCGCAAAGTCGTGAGTGCATTCGGTAGGCAATGAACAATGAGGAGGTCCGCCGCTGAGCGAATACGCCGCTTTGATTTCGCCCAGCACAAAGCCGTTATCGCCATCGTCGTGGCACTGGTAGGTTTGTTGTCGTTTCCACCCACGAAAGCGGAACCGCACAATCAGACTTTCACCTGCTACTTTCGTCGGCGCCGGGGCTTGCGCCGGTTGTCATGCGGCTGAAACCGAGCGCTGGAAGACTTCGCATCACGCCCTTGCGATGCAGAAGGCTGGGGCAGCCACGGTCCTTGGCGATTTCGCCAACGCAACGCTAACCCATCACGGCGTCACGACGACGTTTTCCCGCGATGGCGAAAAGTTCATGGTGCGGACTGATGGACCGGACGGCGCGCTACACGACTTTGAAATCGCCTACACCTTCGGCGTCTATCCACTCCAGCAATATCTGATCGCCTTCCCGGGCGGCCGTTATCAAGCGCTCGGTATCGCCTGGGACAGCCGTCCCAAGGATCAAGGAGGCCAGCGTTGGTTCCATCTTTACCCCGAGCAAACCCTGCGAGCCGGCAACCGCCTTCATTGGACCGGGCGAGATCAGACGTGGAACTATCAGTGCGCGAGCTGCCATTCCACGGATTTGAAAAAGAACTATGACCTTGCCGGCAATACTTATGCCACCCGTTGGAACGATTTAGACGTCGCCTGCGAGGCTTGCCACGGCCCTGGCTCCCGCCACATCGTTTGGGCCAAGGCTCGTAAGGCCGAAAGCTCTGGACCGTCACAGGCGGAGCCAAATCCGCCGGAGACCGGCCGGATGGGGCTCACGATCCGGCTCGACCCCTCCAACCACGGCCAATGGCGGATGAACCCCGAAACAGGCATCGCCCAGCGCGTCGAACCATTAAACACACAAGAGCTCGATGTGTGCGCAGGATGCCATTCCCGCCGCAAAGTAATCGCAAAGGATCCGCCCGCAGGCGCGGCATTTCTCGATTCCTATTTGCCCGCATTGCTCGAGCCCGGCCTCTATCACGCCGATGGGCAGATCGACGGCGAAGTGTTCGAATACGGTTCTTTCATCCAGAGCCGCATGTATCTTGCCGGCGTTACCTGCTCCAACTGCCATGAGCCCCACAGTCTGGCGCTCCGCGAGAAAGGTAATGGTCTCTGCGCGCAATGCCATCTGCCAGCGAAATTCGATGTCGCAGAGCACCATCATCACCCGCAAGGCAGCGCCGGAGCGCAATGCGTCAATTGCCACATGCCCTCGAAAACCTACATGGTGGTGGACGACCGGCGCGATCACAGCATTCGCGTCCCTCGGCCCGATCTCTCGGCATCGACCGGTGCGCCCGACGCGTGCACGCAATGCCATGCGGGCAAGACCGCCGAATGGGCCGCGCAACACATTGCCGAATGGTTTCCGAACGGTCGCCAGACGAGACCCCATTTTGGCACCGCACTTTACGCTGGCCGAACTAGCGCCGCCGATGCAGAGCAGCGTCTCGACGCGCTCATTGTTGATCAAGGCCAGCCAGCCATCGCCAGAGCAAGCGCCTTGGCGTTGCTTGCGCCCTTCGCCACGCCCGCGTCCGAAGCCACGATAAAGGCAGCAATCGGCGATCCAGACCCGCTTGTTCGCGCCGCTGTACCGCGCGCGTTGCCCGCGACACCTACGCCTGCCATGGTGCGAGCGGACGCACCACTTCTCAACGATCCAATCCGCGCAGTCCGCATTGAAGCGGCACGGGCGCTCGCTGGTAGCGACCAGCAATCGATGACGCCCGAGCAGAAGACGGCCTTCGCCGCAGCCTACCTCGAATTGTTCGATGCTGAGATGATCGATGCCGACCGGCCGGAATCACATTTGAATCTTGGCCTGCTGGAGGCAAGGCTTGGTCGCCCTACAGAGGCAGAGACTCAATATCGGACGGCCTTGCAGCTCAATCAAACCTTCACGCCCGCGCTCGTCAACCTTGCCGATCTCGACCGCATGCGTGGTCTGAACCAAGACAGCGTCGAGCTTTTGCGCAAGGCTATGGCAGTCGAACCAGACAATGCGGATATCCATCACTCGCTTGGATTAGCGCTCGTTCGTCAGCACAATTACGCCGACGCGATTCCGGAATTGCGGCGAGCCAATGAGCTTGCGCCGGGCAATGCGCGCTACGCCTATGTCTACGCAATCGCGCTGAATTCGGTTGGCGCTGGCGCGTCGGCAATGGAGTTGCTTGAAGATACCCACAAACGCCACCCCACGGATAGGGATACGCTTCTCGCCCTCGTCTCCATCGCTCGGGAAGTTGGCGATTTCGCTACCGCGCTTGCCCACGCACGCGAACTTGCTGTGCTTTTTCCGGCCGACATGCAACTTCGCTTGCTGGTCATCGACCTCGAGAAGCGCCAAGCGCATTAAAGTTTCACCAGCGCTTGCTCCAAGCCGAAAGACTTAGCCGTAGCTCAATCAGCCGCGGGCGCGGGACGTATTCAGCGTCACGGCCGCGCGAATAAGAGCCTTCAATGCCTCTTCGTCTATCTCCTTGCCTTCGTGGAAGTCGATGGCACGCCTGGTGTTGCCATCGAGGCTTGAGTTGAAGAGACCTGAAGAGTCGTCAAGTGCGGCCCCCTTGGCAAAGGTCATCTTTACGACGTTCTTGTAGGTCTCGCCCGTGCAGATCAATCCGTCGTGGGACCACACCGGAACCCCTCTCCATTTCCAATCCTCGACCACCTCTGGGTCGGCTTGCTTAATCAAGGTGCGGAGCTGGGAGAGCATTTTGCCCCGCCAGTCGCCAAGCTCCCTGATCCTCTCGTCGATCATCTGAGATGGAGATTTTCGTTCCGGAGATCCGCTCTTACCCATGATGTTTCATCGCCGTCGTACACGCCACCAAGATCATCCTGTGCCCGGCGCAAGCGCTCCTTCCCGAAACAGCTTCCTTCGACTATGCAGCGCAGACTTTTGTTTAACCTTGACCATAACCATGCTATTATATTCGCATGCTTTTTTCCGTGGATGAAACACTGCTTGCCGGCATGACAATGGACAAGCGATATTTGCGGCCTTGTCGATGTCCGGTGGCCACAGGTTCAACCGTATGATTTCCTCTCCTGCTGCTGATCGCAGTGACACAGTTCTGCAAAAGATCACAGCGCAGAAGTCGCGCGCGGCGATCTTTTTAGTGCTTACGATCAATCCCGACCCTGCGGATGCGGCCGCCGTTCTTACGTTTGGGTCCGATCTCTCGGCTCTCGTCCGTGCGGTCGGATTTGGCTATCCGGAAGCTGGTCTTTCCTGCGTCATGGGTTTTGGTTCGCAAGCCTGGGATCGGCTATTTGACGGTGGTCCACGCCCCTTGGAACTCCATCCCTTTCGCGAATATCACGCCGAGACCCGCCACGCCATCGCAACTCCAGGAGATCTGCTTTTTCATATCCGTGCTGACCGCCTTGATCTCTGCTTCAATCTGGCTGCTCTTATCATGGAGCGTCTCAGGAATTCGGTTGCTGTTGCTGATGAAGTGCAAGGTTTTCAATTTTACGATAACCGGGATCTGCTGGGCTTTGTCGACGGCACAGAAAACCCCGAAGATGAGGAAGCGGTCGATGCCATATTGATCGGCACAGAAGATCCGACGTTTACAGGCTCGAGCTATGTGATCGTTCAAAAATATCTACACGATATAAAAAGTTGGAATTTGCTTCCCGTCGAGGCCCAGGAGCGCATTATTGGCCGCAAGAAATTGGAAAACACCGAACTCGACGCTACGGTAAAACCGACCTATGCGCATAATGCGTTGACGACGATTATCGAGACCGGTCAAGAAAAGAAGATCCTCCGCGAGAATCGGCCCTTCGGCCGGCCGGGCCAAGGCGAATTTGGGACTTATTTCATCGGTTACGCGCGCTCTCCAAGCACGATTGAGCAGATGCTCGAAAATATGTTTATTGGGCGTCCGCCAGGTAATTATGACCGGCTGCTCGATTTCAGCCGCGCCGTTACGGGCACTTTATTTTTTGTTCCAACAGGGACCTTTCTGGACAATCTTAGTGCAAACCAACCGGTGACTGTTGCGTCGTCCTGCGATCCCGCTGTGCAAAACTCGGCACAAATCATTTTGCCGGGGCGCGACGGTTCGCTTGGCATCGGCTCACTCAAAGGAAACTCCCGATGAACAATTTACACCGCGAGCTAGCGCCAATCTCGGACGAGGCGTGGGCTCAGATTGAAGAAGAAGCATCGCGAACATTAAAGCGATATCTCGCCGCGAGACGCGTCGTCGATCTGCAAGGTCCAGCTGGTGCAATGCTTTCCGCCGTCGGTACCGGTCATACACGTACGATTTCCGGCCCAGGTGACAGTGTGTTGACGCGCCAGCGCGAGGTGAAAGCGTTGGTTGAGGTACGTGTTCCATTCGAACTCGATCGTCAGCAGATCGACGATGTCGAACGCGGTGCCGATGATTTCGATTGGCAGCCCCTAAAAGATGCCGCGCGTAAAATGGCTTTCACCGAAGATCGCGCGATCTTCGAGGGCTATCCGGCAGCTGACATCACCGGCATTCGCCAAGGGACTAGCAACCCGGTCATGACTTTGCCTGCGGTCGTGCGTGGATATCCGGACGCCATTGCTCAGGCCTTAAGTCAGTTGCGGCTTAGTCGGCGTCAATGGCCCTTATTCGGTCTTGCTAGGTGCCGACGCCTATACCAAGCTCGCCGAGTCAAGCGACAATGGTTATCCCATCCTACAGCATGTCCGACGTTTGATCGAAACGGAGATCGTTTGGGCTCCTGCCATCGAAGGTGCTGTTGTCCTAACAACGCGTGGAGGCGATTTCGATCTCCACATTGGACAGGACATTTCGATTGGATATTTGAGCCATTCGAACTCAACCGTTCAGCTTTATCTGCAGGAAACTTTCACATTCCTGCTACTTACGACAGAAGCCTCGGTGACACTGATTCCAGGCACAGCGAATTAAAAATTGGGGCAGTGGCTGAACGGACAAGATGGGGGCGAAGCTGCTGTTGGCACTCGACCGTCAGGAGGTCTCTTATTGGTCACGGTGAGAAAACTCACGGCAAGCAACGTTTTCCGCAGCAAACGTCACGCGAAGGCTTGACTAATGTCGGCGATAAGATCGTCAGGATGCTCGATCCCGATCGATATGCGAACCAATGACGGAGTTATTCCGATTTCACGACGGGCCTGTTCCGTGAGCCCGGAATGCACTGTCGTCTCGGGATGACAAATCAAGGATTCCGTTCCGCCCAGACTGACCGCCAATTTGAATACTTGAAGGCGATTGAGGAAAGCGAACGCCTCCGCTTGATTTCCTTTGACGTCGAAGGAGAACGTCGAGCCGGCCGAACTGGACTGCCGCTCCATCAACTTTCGCGTGGGGTGATCGGCGGGAAGCAAGGGTGGATAATGGACGAGCGCCACTCTGGGATGACTGGCGAGAAAGTTCGCCACGGTCGCGGCATTGCTGGCCGCTCGCCCCATCCGAAGCGAAAGTGTCTCCAGAGAGCGCGCCAACATCCAGCACGAATGCGGATCGAGCTGCGTGCCGATGGCGCTGCGCATCGCGCGAATGGGCTTTAGATCTGCGGCAGAGCCTAGAATTGCACCGCCAATGAGGTCGCTATGACCGCCAACATATTTCGTGAGAGAATAGAGCGACAAATCAGCGCCATGTCGGAGAGGCGATTGAAAAACGGGCCCGAGGAGCGTGTTGTCGCAACAGACAATGGGTCGCGAGCCTTGGCTGCGTGCGATGTCCTCCGCAATTCGACTGACCAGCGCGATGTCGACAAGGCTGTTCATCGGATTTGACGGCGTCTCGATAAAAATCATTGCGATGCGCCCATCGGCACGGGCGCGCTTGGCGGTCGCGCGAATTTTTTTCTCGTCGAGTCCGTCTGCAAAGCCGACGCCTTTGACGCCGAAGGGCGCAAGGGTCTTATCGATGAGAACTTCCGTGCCGCCATAGAGTGGCCGGCTATGTAAGACCGTTTCGCCCGGTCGCACATAAGCAAGCATCAGCGTGATGATGGCCGCCATGCCGGAGGCAAACACTAGCCCGCTTTCCGCTTTTTCGTGGATCGCGAGCCGATCCTCGACAATTTCCAGGTTCGGGTGATTGAACCGAGAATAAACGAGGCCGGTTTCTCCTTCGACCGGAGGCGCGCGGCGTCCTGCCATATAGTCGAAAAAATCGCGACCCTGTTCTGCTGTTTGGAAGACGAAGGTAGAAGTCAGAAACACCGGCGGCTTGACCGATCCTTCCGAGAGACGAGGATCATAGCCGTATCCGAGCATCAGCGTTTCGGCATTCAACTCGTGTTCGCCAATTTTCACCTTGTGATAGCGCGCGGTGGCCATGGCAATTCCTTTCGAAAGTTATCGGGTAGCCCCTGCCGAGTATTCACCGTTCGACACTGGAGAAGGTAGAGAGCTCACCGATGAATTCCTACGTCCCAGTGCGGCGAGAATTGCGCCAAGGCCGTCGGTCAATGCCGCGGGTCCTGGCTGCAGGATTAGCGCGCACAGTGGGAATGACGAACTCCTCCGCTTTGGATATAAGTTCAATAATGCCAATGGCTTCAATATTTTCTACGCCCGCATTGCGCGTTGCTTGATTGATCAAGGCTTGCTGGAGCGAACTGGTTCTGTGCTAGATTGGGCGGGTCCGAAATGCTTGAGACTGTAGCGAACGATCACGATTCGGGCGTGACTTCTGAGCAGGCACCAAAGAAAGAAGTGCCACTTCACGAAATCGTGATCGTCGGTGGTGGGGCCGGGGGATTGGAACTTGCTACAGACCTGGGCAACACGCTTGCAAGGCAAAGGAAAGCGCGGGTCACGCTCGTCGACAAAGCGCGTGCGCATCTTTGGAAGCCGCTTCTACATTCCGTGGCAGCCGGCAGCCTCGATTTTGACGAGCATGCGCTGGATTACCTTGCCCAAGCGCATTGGCATGATTTTGGCTATCGCTATGGAGAACTGATCGGACTCGATCGCACCCGCAAGCAGATCCAACTTGCGGCGACACATGATGGCGAGGGCATCGAGATCACTCCACCGCGATCGTTGCACTATGACACGTTGGTCATCGCGATCGGCAGCATCACGAATGATTTCGGTACGCCTGGAGTGAGCCAGCATGCCATCGCGCTCGAGACACCCGAGCAGGCGGTGCAGTTCAACCATCGACTTGTCAACGCCTGCATTCGCGCAGATGCGCAGCCCGATCCGGTGCGTCCGGGACAGCTCCACGTCGCCATCGTCGGCGCGGGCGCGACCGGAACCGAGCTGGCAGCTGAGCTCCATCGGACCACGCGCGAGGTTGTCGCCTTTGGCCTCGACCGCATCGATCCAGAAAGAGATATTCACATCACACTGATCGAGGCTGCCGATCGAATCTTGCCCGCATTGCCACAGCGGATATCCGATGCCACGGCCCGACTTTTGAAGAGCCTTCGCGTCGATGTAAGAACGAACTCAAAAGTGACTGAGGTTCGCGCTGACGGTGTACAACTTGCCGATGGCGGATTCATTCCGTCCGAACTTGTAATCTGGTGCGCCGGCGTGAAAGGCCCCGATGTCCTCAGCCGATTGGATGGTCTCGAGACGAACCGGATAGGTCAACTCGTCGTTACGCCGACTCTCCAGACGAACTCGTGATCCCGATATTTTTGCGATCGGCGATTGCGCGGCCTGTCCTCAGCCAAGCGGCGTTGGCGACGTCCCACCACGGGCTCAGGCCGCCCATCAAGAGGCGTCGCATCTCATCAGGCAGCTTCCTCGGCGGCTGAGAGGAGAACCGCCAAAACCCTACGTCTATCGCGACTTCGGCTCGCTTGTTTCGCTCGGTCGGAGCACCGTCGGAAATCTGATGGGATTTCTCGTCGGGAGGAGTTTTTTCATCGAAGGCTACTTCGCGCGTTTGATGTATCGTTCGCTCTACAAGATGCACGAGGCTGCCCTGCACGGAATCGCGAACGTAATACTCGGAACAATTGCCCCAACCTTTGGCCGGCGCAACGCGCCCGTGGTGAAGCTTCATTAGAGCGTATCCCGAATAAATAGACTCAAATTCCAATCAGCACCGGAGAAGCCGGTGGAATATATAGCGACAACGCAGCAGCAACGAATGTGCGTAACTGGGGCGATAGTCGTGCGACATTGTTGCGGCGTTGTCGCCCATCAACTACTAATCTATAAAGGCATCGTCAGCAGTGAGACGGTTCATCAGCAAATTCTATCCGCAGGTGAGCCTCGAATTTTAGGGAAGAGTGTAGGCCATGACCAAAATCCCCTATGAAATCCCCGCCGAAATCCGTGACTTGACCGCGAAGACCGTCGAGGAGGCCCGCAAGGCCTTCGGAAGTTTTATTGAGGCTGCTCACAAGGCAACCGCGCAGGCGGAAGGCACCGCAAGCGCCCTGCAGTCGAGCGCCAAAGACGTCAGCGCAAAGGCACTCAGCTTCACCGAGGCGAATTTGCAGGCGGCGTTCGATCACGCCCAGAAGCTCATTCACGCGAAGGATCCCCAAGAAATCCTCGCCCATCAGTCCGAATATGTGAAGAAGCAGCTCGCCGCAATGGAGGAGCATGCGAAGGAGCTAGGCACCGCAATCCTGAAAACCGTGAAGCCGGACAAGTAACAAACTTTTCGTCTTGCAAGGACAACCCGATGGCAACCCCGCGCCAGAGTGGTGAGCTGCTGGCAGCGAAGGGATTCCTCGCGGGTACAATTATCCTGGCGCGGATTTAATCTTTAGCAAGTTGATCGAGGCAATCATTCATTCTGAAAGGGACGCTACGATGACCGGTCCGGCGACACGACAACCAACGCCGCAGTTGTTCTTTCAGACGATCAACTCGTATCAACGCACCGAAGCATTGAAGGCCGCAATCGAGCTCGAAGTCTTCACGGAGATCGGAAAAGGCAGCTCGGCTGTTTCGGAGATTGCTAAGCGATGCCAAACGTCAGAACGTGGCATGCGCATCCTTTGCGACTACCTGTGCATCATGGGGTTTCTCACGAAAGACGGCGGGCGTTACAGTTTGACTCAAGACACCGCCGTGTTTCTTGATAAGCGCTCGCAGGCATACCTCGGAGGTGCGATCGATTTTCTGCTGTCGCCGATGCTGACGGGCGGATTTAAGGATCTGGCTGCGGTGGTCAGAAAGGGTGGCACCGTTATCGCCGAGGAAGGCATGGTCGCCCCGGAGCATCCTGTCTGGGTGAAGTTTGCACGCGCGATGGCCCCGATGATGGCGATGCCTTCGCAATTGATGGCTAAACTGGTGGACGAAAAGGCGGATCGAAATCTGAAGATTCTTGATATCGCCGCCGGCCATGGTTTGTACGGAATCGCCTTTGCAAAAAACAATCCGCGGGCAGAAATCGTCGCGTTGGATTGGGTGCCCGTGTTGGAAGTCGCGAAAGAGAACGCGCGAAATGCCGCGGTTAGCGATCGTTACACTACGATTGAAGGCAGCGCCTTTGATGTCGATTATGGCAGCGGGTACGATCTGGTGCTGCTGACGAACTTCCTGCACCACTTCGACATGGTCACTTGCGAAACACTGCTCCGCAAGGTCCTCGCTGCCCTCGCTGACGGCGGTCGCGCTGTGACATTAGAATTTGTGCCGAACGAGGATCGCATCTCGCCGCCGGAAGCTGCTGGGTTTAGCATGGTGATGCTTGGCGGGACCCCGAGTGGCGACGCTTATACTTTTTCCGAGTTGGAACTGATGTTCAGCAACGCCGGATTTGCGCGCAGCGAAATTCACCCTTTGCCACCGTCGATTGAACAGGTGGTGATCTCGCACAAGTAGGTGTTACTTCCTTTGGAGATTGTCCGGCCAAACCCGCGCAAGCTATACGAGCGGATTGTTATGGCGGTCCGGATGCGGATCACGATCTGATTTGTCCCTACGGCAGCGTCGCAATGATGGCAGTGACTGCCGCCAATTGAGCATTCAGAGCCGTCTCCAACTCCTGGAAGGCGGCCTTGATTTCCGATGGCGTCCCGCAACTGCATTGATCGACGAGCAGAGCGACGACGCTATTGATTTTGTCCGTAATGGTTTCTGTTGCCATTTTGACCTCCTCTGCATAACCCCTAGCTACAGGACTAGATTGGCGCACCATTGCGAGGAAAAGAGCTAACTTCGCAAACTGCTAAAGGACGAACTTTAGCTCGCGTGCTTGACAGAATTGATCCGCTCTCTTCGAACTCCGCCCTGAGACGAATGACGCGTTGTGACGTTAAGGGGAGGGCTTTCCCAATCCCGGAAGGCGAAGTTTCGTGATATGAACGAGGCTGGGTCTATTTTGGGGCAAGGCCAGGAAAACTTTCGCGCGCCACGACTGGGGACGAAACGGCAACATTTAATCCCGTGCCAACTGATCAGGTGCGGGCGTCGAGTAAAAAACATAATATAATCAGATGCTTAAAAATAAACTGGCTCCCTGAGCAGGACTTCGAACCTGCGACCGATCGATTAACAGTCGATTGCTCTACCAACTGAGCTATCAGGGATTAGCGTGATGACGCGCCGCGCATATAGCAAGCCCGCGCCGCCTTTGCAAAGCGCCAACAGCCGCGGCTTCGGCGTTTACTGGCCGGAAGAGCGCGCCTTGCGGTAAAACCTCATCCTTTGTATAGCCGGGGGCCCCTCTCGTGGCGGCAGAGGCCTCGTGGCGGAATGGTTACGCAGAGGACTGCAAATCCTTCCATCCCGGTTCGATTCCGGGCGAGGCCTCCAAACAGACGCGTTCAGCCGATCGCCGCCTTGCGCAGCCGGAGCGCGTTGCCGATCACGCTGACAGAGGAGAGCGACATTGCGGCGGCCGCGATGACCGGCGACAGCAGAATGCCGAAGGCCGGGTAAAGCACACCGGCGGCGACAGGGATTCCGGCGGCATTGTAAACAAACGCCAAGAAGAGGTTTTGCCTTATGTTGCGCATCGTCGCTTGGGACAAGCGGCGGGCGCGCAGGATGCCCCGCAGATCGCCCTTAAGCAGGGTGACGCCCGCACTTTCAATCGCGACATCGGTGCCAGTGCCCATGGCGATGCCGACGTCGGCGGCGGCAAGCGCAGGGGCGTCGTTGACGCCGTCGCCGGCCATCGCGACGATGCGGCCGTGCGCGCGCAATCGTTCGACCACGGCGCTCTTTTGGCTGGGCAAAACGCCGGCCGTGACATCCGCGATGCCGAGCTGGCGTGCCACTGCCTCGGCGGTGGTCTTATTGTCGCCGGTAAGCATGACCACGCGCATGCCTTCGCTTTGCAGCGCCTTGATCGAATCGGGCGCCCCCGGCTTAACCGGATCGGCGATGGCGAGGAGCCCGGAAGTCTTGCCATCGATGCCCATGAAGACGACGGTGGCACCATCTTTCCGCAAAGCGTCCGCCTCTTCGGCAAGCTCTTTCGTACTGATGCCGCTCGCATCGAGAAAACCGGCATTGCCTATCGTAAGCTTGCGGCCCTCGACCTCGCCCAGAACCCCTTTTCCAGCAGGCTCGTCGAACCCGATTGGCTCGGATAATTCGAGCTTGCGTGCCTTCGCCGCATCGACGATCGCACCAGCAAGCGGATGTTCGCTGGCCCGTTCCAGGCTTGCGGCAAGCCGCAAAAATTCGTCCTCACCGAGGCCCGCAAGAGTCCGGATCGCCACGACCTTCGGCTTGCCTTCAGTGAGGGTGCCGGTCTTGTCTACGACGAGCGTGTCGATTTTTTCCATGCGCTCGAGCGCCTCGGCGCTCTTGATGAGAACGCCCAATTGCGCGCCGCGTCCAACTCCAACCATAATCGACATCGGGGTTGCGAGGCCGAGCGCGCAGGGGCACGCGATAATTAAGACCGAGACTGCGGCGACGAGCCCGTGGGCGAAGCGCGGCTCTGGGCCAAGGATCGCCCAGGCGGCGAAGGCGGCAACGGCCGCGGCGATCACCAGGGGCACGAACCAGGCGGCAACCTGATCGGCAAGGCGCTGGACCGGCGCGCGGCTGCGTTGCGCCTTGGCCACCGAGTTCGACGATTTGCGAGAGCAGCGTATCGCTCCCGACCTTTTCCGCGCGCATGATGAATGAGCCGGTTTGGTTCAACGTGCCGGCGACGACCTTGGCGCTCGCGTCCTTGCCGACCGGCATCGATTCGCCAGTGACGAGCAACTCGTCGATCGTCGCGCGTCCTTCGAGAATCGCACCATCGACCGGCACTTTTTCGCCCGGCCGCACCCGCAGGCGGTCGCCAACAGCGATTACATCGAGCTGTACTTCTTCGTCGCTCCCGTCATCGCGGACGCGCCGCGCGCTCTTTGGTGCGAGGTTAAGAAGCGCTTTGATCGCGTTGGAGGTTTGCTCGCGCGCCCGGAGTTCCAGTACCTGGCCGAGCAGCACCAGAACGGTAATCACCGCGGCGGCCTCGAAATAGATCGCGACCGCGCCGCCGGCGCCTCGGAACGCTTCCGGAAAAAGGCCCGGCGCCATTGTCGCGGCGGTACTGTAAACCCAAGCAACGCCGGTTCCCATCGCGATCAGCGTGAACATATTTAGATTGCGTGTTGCGAGCGATCGCGCGCCGCGCTCAAAAAACGGCCAGCCCGCCCAAAGCACGACGGGCGTGGCAAGAACAAACTGTACCCAGTTCGATGTCTCCTGCGAGATCAGCCTGTGAAGATTGAAGAGGTGTCCGCCCATCTCCAAAACAACCACCGGCAGACTGAGCGCGAGCGCGATCCAGAAACGCCTGGTCATTTCGGCAAGTTCGGGATTTGGACCCGTATCCGCGTTCGTCACATCGGGTTCGAGCGCCATGCCGCAGATCGGACAATGTCCGGGGCCGGTTTGGCGGATCTCTGGATGCATGGGGCAGGTGTAGATGGTGCCTTCCGGCACCGATGCCTGCGGTTTCAGTCTGCGCGCCCAAGAAGGACACAGGATTGGCGGCGAATTTTGTTTTGCACCCCTGGCCGCAAAAATAATAGGTGTGGCCGCGGTATTCGGCGCTGTGCTTGGCGCTGCCTGGATCGACAGTCATACCGCAAACGGGATCTTTTTCTAATCGCGTGGCCTCGCCACCTTTGCCTGACTGTGCGTGCGGGTGATCATGATGATCGTGCATCGATCTGCTCCAGGACGTTCATGCCGAACCGGTGGTCCGCGCAGGGCGGCGAATGCAACGGGAATGTTGCTGGCTTGATCTTGAGACATAATGGCACTCTCCGCATGTTCCAAGAGAATGCGCTCGATTGTCGAATTTTTTGGCGTGGCGGCTAACCTTCCTTCGCTGGGCCAAAACTTTGACTTTACCACCCGCAACTGGGCAAAGCGGCGAGCACCTCCCGACCGAGGATACGTTGTTCTTTCGGCCAGCTCCAAAAATCGCCTTGGTGCGAGATCGCATCCGCAAGTCTTTGCCGGTAGACTTCCTTCGTCACTTCGATCGCGCCGAGTGACGCAAGATGCGGCGTCACGAATTGCGCGTCGAGCAGGCGAAACCCACCCTTCGCCAAACGCGCGACGAGATGCGCGAGGGCAACTTTTGAAGCGCCGGTTTTGCGGTGAAACATGCTTTCACCGAAAAACGCCGCGCCGAGGTGAACGCCGTAGAGCCCGCCAACGAGCGTACCATCCGCCCAGCTTTCCACGGTATGGACCCGGCCTTCATCGAAGAGCTGGCGATAGAGCAGTTTAATCCGGCCGTTGATCCATGTCGATTCACGCGCCTCATGCGAGGCAGCGCATCCTTCGATCACGGCATCGAAATCGCAATCGATTCTAATCTCGAAACGATCGGAGCGGATTGTCTTAGCGAGGCTCTTCGATACGATTAAGCCATCGAGCGGGATAATTCCGCGCATTTCCGGATCGACCCAGAAAAGATTTTGGTCCGTGGCGCTTTCCGCCATCGGAAATAGGCCGATGGAATAGGCGCGGAGCAAAATATCGCCGGTTATTTCGAATTGGTCGCGGGGACGGCTCATCGGACAAGATTGAGCGCGCCGGCCGGCGCCGTCAAGCGCGAGTCAGGAAGCCGCGCGGTTTTACGGCTTGCCCCCGTGCTTGACAAAAGCGTGACACGTGCTCTTTTCCCAGGCTGCGCGGGCAGGTCCGACGGAGCTTTAGCCATGATGGTCTCGACGACGAACGATATAACAGGCTTTAAGATCGCCCGGCATCTCGGCATCGTCCGCGGCATCACCGTTCGCTCGCGCAGCGTCGTCGGCAATTTGGTCGGCGGCCTTCAGTCCATGTTCGGCGGCCAGATCGGCGCTTATTTGGACCTTGCCGAAACATCGCGGCAAGAGGCCTTCGATCACATGTGCGCCCATGCCACCCAGGCAGGCGCCAATGCGGTCGTTGGGATGCGCTACGACGCCAACGAAATCATGGACGGAATTACCGAAGTCCTCGCCTATGGCACCGCGGTTTGGGTCGAGCCTCACGCGGGATAACCGGCAACGGCCAGAAACGATTTCCCAAATTTAAGAAACCCCGCGATGTTGTCCACCATCGTCTTTTGCGAGGACAAGCCCGCGAGCCCAACTGGCCGCGAATTGGCGGGGATTTTGGCGCGCACGCTGGCTTGCCTGGTGACGGCCAAGGTCGAAGGCCTGCTCGGCGACGTCCGGATCGCTGGACCGGCGGGGAACGGCCTTGGCGCTGTCGCCAATCACGCGGGCTGCGCCCTGATCGAGGCGGAAAACGAGGCGGAGTGGCTCGGTCTCGCCTTGCACGCGGCGCGCGGTCCTGATGTATTTCTGCTTTGTTGCGGGCGGGCTCCAGAGGCGGGGTTTATCGAGGAAGCCGGCAATTTTTTGGCGGCAAACAGCAGGGCTCAATCGCGTGCCGCTTGGTTGCGCGCGGCGCCGGAGAATATCATCGAACAGGTTTTCCCTCCCGCGGCACCGCTCGTCGGCCTGATTGCGCAGCGCAGTCTTCTCTTGCGCGCGCCACGTGGCGGCTTTCAAAAGCTCGCGCGCAGCATCGGGCCCGCCGCGACTTTTCAGACGCGGGCGCGCCGGATTGGCTAACTGGTCTCGAAAAATTCAGGTTTTCGCGCGCCAGCGTTGCCAGAAGCCGGTCTTTTTGTCCGAAAGGTCCGGCGCGCTGACTACGGGCGCCGGCGCGGCCGCCGGGACAAGTTGCGCTAGGTGATATTGCCGCGTGGTAAACCGGATGACGACGCCAATCGCGGCAACGAGCGGCACCGCGATAAGGAGGCCGACAAAGCCAAACAGATAGCCAAACGCGGCAATGGCGAACATCACCCAGACAGGATTGAGCTGGACTCGCGCGGCGATGAGATAGGGAGACAGCACATAGTCCGCGATCGCCTGCCCCGCAAGGAAAATTCCGAGCACGACCGGAAACATCGTCCAACTCGGCCAGAACTGGAGCACCGCCACGCAAAGCGACAGCACAAGTCCCGTGAATGACCCGAGATAGGGAATGAAACTAATCAGACCGGCGGCGAGCCCGATCAGAATTCCGTGGTTGAGACCAATCAGCCGCAGCGCCAGCGCATAATAAAAGGCGAGGATGAGGCAGATCGTCCCCTGCCCGCGCAGAAATCCGGCGATCGTGTCATCGAGCTCGCCGGTGAGCGCCAAAACGGTCTCACGCTGCGCCGCGGGAATCGAACGCTCGATCGTGGCGATCAGGCGTTTCCAATCAATAAGCAAATAGATGGTGACAATCGGGGTCACCACCAGAAGCGAGAAAATCGACATCAACGCCTGGCTATCCGACCACAACGAGCGCAGGACGCTGGGAATCCAATCGGCGGCCATCGTCGTGAGCTCGCCCGCCGATTGCTCGGCTTCGCTCAGTCCTTGGCCGATGATCTTGCGCAACCATGGGCGGCTCGGATCATTGGCGAGGGCTTGTAATTGGCTGATGTACTGGGGAACCTTTTCAATGAAATCCGCAATCTCCGTGCCAAGGAGAGGGGTGACGAGGACCATCACGCCGGCGACACCAATAATGAACAGGCCAACAATGCCAAGCGTTGCAATGGTGCGGTTCACCCCAAGCCGTTCGAACCATTCGACCACCGGGTCGAGCAGATAGGCGAGGGCGATCCCGGCCACAAACGGTAGCAGGATTTCGCGCAAGAGCACGACCAACATGAGAACGGCCGCCAGCGCCGCAAGCCACAGCACGGAAGGCCGCACCGTGTTCACGGGCTTACATTCTGGCACAGCAATGCTCATACATGATGGCTGGCATGATGGCTGGCCGCGTTTATCGAGCGTTGGCCCGCGGCCAAGTTTCGCCGATCGGTCCAGGATGTCAATATTGAATTCGTTCCCGCGAAAAAATGTTCGGCCGGAAAACTCGCCTAAGGTGAAATTCGCTGCGTGGCCGCCCCTTGTGTTTTCCGGGGCAAATTGATGGACTTGATGCCGGCGTCGATTGCGGCTTTCAGCTTTTCACGGTTGGGGAAGGTTTTGTGGGCGAGATGAGGGGTCTTGCGAGTTTTATTCCCATTCGATGCCACGGCATTCGGGCGCCTATTTTGGCAGCCATCCGAGCGCGCGCCGCTGCACGCGCGGCCAGTGCGGCGCCTGTGGCCCTGGGTCAACGGTTCTTACCTAGTCGCAGGCGAAGCTTCGGTATTCACGCTTCCGGCGCGGCCTCTTGCCCCTGACGCGCCGCGCTCAAGCATCGCCGCCCTTGCGCCGCCCGCCCCAAGCCCATAGATGGAACTGAAGGATCCCCCTGCCCAGGCCGCGCCGGGCGTATTTTTCTGAGAGCTTTTCATGCAAGATCACCGGTCCGGACGGGAAGGCTGGCACGCAACCACAATCGTCATGGTTAAGAAAGGCGGCCGCACGGTCATCGGCGGCGACGGCCAGGTCTCGATCGGGCAAACCATCGTCAAGGGCAACGCGAAAAAAGTGCGCAGGCTCGCCAAGGGCGAAGTGATCGGCGGCTTTGCCGGCGCCACCGCGGATGCCTTCACCTTGTTCGAGCGCCTCGAGGCGAAGCTCGACCAATATCCGGGCCAACTCATGCGGGCTTGCGTCGAACTCGCCAAGGATTGGCGCACCGATCGCTATTTGCGTCGGCTCGAGGCGATGATGCTCGTCGCCGACGCCGAGGCGGCTCTCGTTTTGACCGGAACCGGCGATGTGCTCGAACCGGAGTCGGCCGGGGATGGAAGCGTGATGGGAATAGGCTCCGGCGGCAATTATGCGCTGGCGGCCGGCCGGGCGCTGCTTGCAACAGATCTCGACGCCGAGGCGATCGCCCGCCGCGCGCTCGAAATTGCGGCCGGCATTTGCGTTTATACCAACGATCATTTCGTGCTCGAATCGATTGCCTCGAAATGACCGTGCGGCAACAGGAAAGCCTCATATGACCGATTTTTCTCCGCGTGAGATCGTCTCTGAACTCGACCGTTTCATCGTCGGGCAGAAGGATGCCAAGCGCGCCGTGGCGATCGCGCTCCGCAACCGCTGGCGCCGCCTGCGCCTCGAAGGGGCGATGCGTGAGGAGGTGCTGCCGAAGAACATTTTGATGATCGGGCCGACCGGCTGCGGCAAGACCGAGATTTCCCGCCGCCTCGCCAGGCTCGCCGGCGCGCCTTTTCTGAAAGTCGAGGCGACGAAATTCACCGAGGTCGGCTATGTCGGCCGCGATGTCGAGCAGATCGTCCGCGACCTCGTCGAGACGGCAATTACGATGATGAAGGAAGAAAAGCGCAAGGCGGTTTCCGCGCGCGCCCAACTTGCCGCGGAAGAGCGGGTCCTGGATGCTCTCGTCGGTACCACCGGGTCGGCGTCCACGCGGGACAGCTTCCGCAAGAGGCTGCGGGCGGGCGAACTCGACGACAAGGAAATCGAGATCGAGATCGCCCAAGCCGCGCCGGCAATGCCGATGTTCGAATTGCCGAACATGCCGGGTTCGGCGATCGGCGCGATTTCGATCGGCGATATTTTCGGCAAGGCGCTCGGCAATCGCGCAAAACCCCGCCGCACCACGGTCAAGGATGCCCACGCCCCCTTGATCGTCGAGGAAAGCGACAAAATGATCGACCAGGACCAGATCGTTCAGGAGGCGATCCGCGAGGTCGAAAGCAATGGAATCGTATTTCTCGACGAAATCGACAAGATTTGCGCGCGCGAAGGGCGTGGTGGCGGCGGCGATGTCTCGCGCGAGGGCGTGCAACGCGATTTGCTTCCGCTCATCGAAGGCACGACGGTCGCGACCAAGCATGGCACGGTGAAGACCGACCACATTCTGTTCATCGCATCGGGCGCCTTCCATGCGTCGAAACCCTCGGATTTATTGCCCGAATTGCAAGGCAGGCTGCCGATAAGGGTCGAGCTCTCGCCCTTGAACGAGGACGATTTCCGCCGCATCCTTACCGAACCCGAAGCAAGCCTTATCAAGCAATACGAAGCGCTTCTGCGCACCGAAGGGGTCGAGCTTTCATTTACGCTCGAAGCGATCAATGCGGTGGCGCGGATTGCGGTGCAGGTCAATTCCTCGGTCGAAAATATCGGCGCCCGGCGGTTGCAGACCGTGATGGAACGCGTCCTCGACGAGGTGAGCTTCACCGCGTCCGACCGGTTCGGCGAGAGGATCGAAATCGATGCTCCGTTCGTCGAGAAAAACATCGGCGACCTCGCCAAGAACGCCGATCTGAGCCGGTTCATTCTTTGACGTTCACGGGAACCATTGGCATAGGCTTATTTGCCGCTGTTGCGGACAGGCGTGCGCGTTGCGCGAGCGTATTTATTTGATCCCAAGGAGCCCCTCCGGCATGGCAAATTTCGTTGAACGGGTTTTTTCCGGCGTGCAGCCGACCGGGAAATCTGCATCTAGGAAATTATCTCGGCGCGATCGCGAAATTCGTCGAATTACAAAAGACCCACGATTGCATCTATTGCGTCGTCGATCTTCACGCAATCACTCTGCCGCAAAAGCCGGACGAATTGAAGGCGAGCATAAGGGAAGTGACGGCAGCCTTCATCGCCTGCGGCATCGATCCCAAAAAACATATCGTGTTCAACCAGAGCCAGGTGTGCGAGCACGCCGAGCTCGCCTGGGTGTTCAATTGCGTGGCGCGCCTCGGCTGGCTCAATCGCATGACGCAATTCAAGGAGAAGGCCGGCAAGGACCGCGAAAACGCATCCATCGGACTTTATGCCTACCCTTGCCTGATGGCTGCCGACATTCTTGTTTACCGGGCGACCCATGTACCGGTCGGCGAGGATCAAAAGCAACACCTCGAACTCGCCCGCGACATCGCGCAAAAATTTAATCTCGATTTTGCCGCCTCGATCGCCGCCCATGGTCATGGCGAGGCGTTCTTCCCCTTGCCCGAGCCGCTGATCCAGGGGCCAGCCACGCGAGTGATGAGCTTGCGCGACGGCTCAAAAAAAATGTCGAAGTCGGACCCGTCGGATTATTCGCGGATTAATCTTTCCGACGATGCGGATACGATCGCCCAAAAAGTCCGCAAGGCGAAGACCGACCCGGATGCGCTCCCGTCTGAACTCGAAGGCCTCAAGCAGCGCCCCGAAGCCGAAAATCTCATCGGCATTTTTGCCGCGCTCAACGGCGAGCCGAAAATCGATGTCCTGAAGACCTTCGGCGGCGGCAATTTCTCGGCCTTCAAATCTGCGCTTGTCGATCTCGCGGTGGCCAAACTCGGCCCGATCGGCGCCGAGATGAAACGCCTCAACGGCGATTCCGCCTTTATCGACGGTGTTCTCGCCGATGGGGCGGCGCGCGCCCGCGCGATCGCGGCCAAGAACATGGCGTGTGTGAAGGATATCTTGGGCTTCGTGCGGTAAGCGTTAGGGCTTCTTTTCAAGATCGAGGGCTTTTCTTAAGCTCGACGTCGGCATCCTTGTTTTTGACTTGCTGCCTCAAGGCAACGCTGAGATTTCTGTGAGCCCTAGCGTATCGAGGATCGAGATCGATGGCCTTTTTGTACTCGTCGATCGCCTCGTCGGTTTTGTGCTGGTCAAGCAGAGCATTGCCCAAACCGTTATGAGGTAACGCATTGCGAGGATCGAGATCGATGGCCTTTTTGTACTCGTCGATCGCCTCGTCGGTTTTGTGCTGGTCACGCAGGGTATTGCCCAAACCGTTATAAATCTCCGCGAAACGGGGATCGAGCTCGCTGGCTTTATGGTATTCGGCGATAGCCTGGTCTGTATTGCGATGCTTAGTTAGCAGAACAGTCCCCACCAAAGTATGGGCCCAGGCAACGCTATGATCGAGAAGACCCATTTTATCCAGTAGAAAACCTACCATAAAAGTGTTTGCCCAAGCCGCTATAGGATCGGTGGAGGGCGAGTCAATAATACGCCTTGCTTTCTCAAGGCATTTATCCGGCTCCGTATCGGATAGAGAGGCGGCAAGAATATATGGGTCGGATTCCTTCAAAGAGTTTTTCCGCAGCCGTAGCGAACAGTTCATCGGGATGCTTAGGATCAATGCCCGCGGCGCTGGCATAAATATCCTTCCCATTCATCCTCAATCGCACCCAAAGCTTCTCGTCCACAGTCGTGATTTCGCCGGACACATTTGAGCGGCTCTCAATCCGGAGAAAACGGCGTATTTGCGCGGCAACGGCTTCGATCGACAAAGACGTGCTCGGCACGACGATGCTTGGCAGATCGGATTGCCTCGCGACGTCTGGCCCTTTTCTCAGGGAATGAGCACGCGCGACAATGTCGTTGAGAGCACTTTGCAAACGTTCGGCGGCGACTTCGGGGGTGTAGCCTCTAGCCGCCAAATCCTGCGGCACGGCAATCGGCGCGATGGAAATGACTTTATGGGTGACGGATTCCCACAAAATATAAAGGGCGAAACCGGCGGCCAAAACCGCCACCCCGTTTAAGGCAAGCGTGGCGAACCGGTGCCAATAGAGTTCCGCCACCTCCCACGCCGTGCGCTTTTTGTCCGCAGGCTTGTGGCGTGCTCTCGCGGTGGCGAGCTTCGCCGCTTTAATTCGCGGCAGGGAGAGGTTTTTCGGGTTGGACCATCGAACCATGGACCAAGGTACAAAGCTTTGCAGACGGGTTCAATCGATTTGCATGGCGCCGCAACTCGCCCCTACGCATTCGCTTCCAAACCCTCGAGATCAACAATCATTCCCTCGATCATGTTCAGCCCGATCTGCCAAAAGGCAGGATCGCGCGCGTCGAGCCCGAACGGCGCGAGCAATTCGGAATGATGTTTCGTGCCTCCTGCCGCAAGCATCGCGAGATAGCGTTCGGCAAAACCTTCCTGCGCACCCTGGTAGACGCCATACAGCGAATTCACGAGACAATCGCCAAACGCATAGGCGTAGACATAAAAGGGCGAGTGGATGAAATGCGGAATATAGGCCCAATAGTTCTCGTAGCCGGCTCCAAGCTCGATCGCGGGCCCGAAGCTATCGGCCTGTTCGCTCATCCACAGATCGCAGATTTGCGCGGCCGTCAGCTCGCCGTTGCGCCGTTCGACATGCAGCTTGCGTTCGAACGAGTAAAACGCGATTTGCCGCACCACCGTATTCAGCATGTCCTCGACCTTTGCGGCGAGTAATGCACGGCGCTGCGCGGCATTCGCCGTGCGCAGCAAGAGGCTGCGGAAGGTCAGCATTTCGCCGAAGACCGACGCAGTCTCGGCCAGGGTCAGCGGCGTTGGTGCCATCAGCGCGCCATTGGGACCGGCCAGAACCTGATGCACGCCATGGCCGAGTTCATGCGCAAGTGTCATCACGTCGCGGGGCTTACCCTGATAATTTAACAGCACGTAAGGGTGTGCGGAAGGCACCGTTGGATGTGCGAAGGCGCCCGGCTGCTTGCCTGGCCGTACCGGCGCATCGATCCACCGCTCGTCGAAAAAACGTTTCGCGATCCCCGCCATCTTTGGCGAGAAACCGCCGTAAGCGCCAAGCACAATGTCCCGCGCGTCGTCAAAGGGATAGGTTTTCGCCGGAACCTGCGGCAGCGGCGCGTTGCGGTCCCAATGTTTGAGCGCGGGCTTACCGAACCATTTGGCCTTGAGCTTGTAATAGCGGTGCGACAGGCGCGGATAGGCGGCGCGCACGGCAGCCACCAGCGCATCGACCACTTCGCGCTCAACGCGGTTGGCGAGATGCCTTGCGTCGGCCACGTCCTTAAAACCGCGCCAGCGGTCGGAAATCTCCTTGTCTTTCGCCAGGGTGTTGGTGACGAGCGCAAATGTCCGGAGGTTTTCCCCGAGACCCACGCCTAAGGCGTTCGCCGCCTTTTCGCGGGTTTTTGCGTCCGGATCCTGCATCAAATTGAGGAGGGGCTCGATCGCGAGCTGCTTGCCATCGACGTTGAAGCGCAGGCTCGCGATGGTCTCGTCGAACAGCCGGTTCCAGGCGCCGTAGCCGGTGATCGATTTTTCGTGGAACAACTGCTCGAGCTTGTCGTCGAGCTGATAGGGCTTGCCCTTGCGGATGTCTTCGAGCCAGGGCCTGTAGTGCTTGAGTGGCCCACCCGCCAGTTTCGCCGCGAGTTTGTCGTCGAGCCGGTTCAATTCGAGTTCAAAGAACAGAAGATCTGAGGAAGCGGCTGTGACTTTTTCCTGTGCGTCGCCATAGAATTTCATTCGCGCCGGATCGGTAGTATTTTCGGCATAGACGAGGCCCGCATAGGCCATGATCCGCCCCAAAAACTCTTCCAGTGTCTCGTAGTGCTGGATGGCCTCCAGAAGCCCCGCTCCGGAAGCTTTCTTTGCGAGCGCTTCGAGCTTGCCCTTATACGCGGCATTGAAGGCCGCGCATTCGGCGGCGGCCTTGCCGAGGTCGCTCGCGAAGGCTTGCGACTCCATGGAAGGATAGAGGTCTTCCGAGATTCCACTCGGGCAAATCGCCGAGTCCGGCTGCGGGCCATGGCTTAGCCGCGGTTTTTGGCTTAGGGCGAAACATGCTGAGGGATCTGCTGGTGGTCTTGCGCGTCATGGAATGATCCAGTCTGTAGGGATTGCTGTCATAGCGAGCAAGGTCCCGGCAAACAACCTTTGCCGCCCAGCAATATTTTGCGACCGGCGGGCGAGGTCGGGCTGCCTAGCAGGTCCGGATCCAAATGTAAGCGCGGCCTGCCCCTGTGCGGTTCTTCCTGCGAAGGTCACGCAGCATAAAAATTTACCCAATTGGGAGCTGTCTTGCGATTCGAATTGGCATAATCTGCTCCGCGTTCCCCGCATGGAGGAAGAGGAGGTTAGTCATGTCGGATGGCCATCAGGATAGCAGCGATGCAAGATCTTCGCTCCACGGCGAAGCGAAACGCAAGATTTCACGAGGGCTTATCCTAAAGGCCGTGGCCGCGAGTTTCGCGGCCTGTGCGATGACCTTGCCAGCCCTGGCCCTGGACGCGCCGACCTACGTCACGGGCTCTACCGCTCTCACAATAACGGTCACTTTCACGGTGGCTCCTCCAACGGGGTCCACCGTTTCTTGCAGCCTGGCGTTGCTTAGCAACGATCCGCGCGGGCCGTCCGACAGCGCATCCGTTACTTCGACGGTGAGCGGCTCGACCGCGATCTGCACAGTAACAGCGAACTATAGATGGCGCCTTACGAGCACAAGCCTCTCCACGGATACGATGACGATTGCTTATTCCGTCCAAGGGCCGGTTCAGGTGAGCTCGGGACTTGTCAACATCGTTCCAATGCCTGCCAATGGTACGCATTTAAGTCAGAGTTTCGGGGTCACCCAGTAATCGCGCGTGGCCGTCGACTTGGTCTGAGTGTCCGGCCCAGTGGGAGATCATTTCCATGTTTTGTCCGCGCGCTCTTGTTATAATTGTTGCGGTTACGATGTTCAGCGCGACAGCTTTCGCACAGAAGAGGGGTTCTGCGTTTATCAGAGGGCCTATCACTGCGTCGGCGGTTCCATCCCCTGCAGCGCCCGACCCACCCCCTTGTCAGTCAACTATTTGCACCTCAGTGAAAAGATACGTAAAAACGCTGATTGTCAGTGCGACCGAGTTTTTTTACTTCCCCGACGGAACCTGCACATTTGAAGATGCTGGCAAGTGGACTGCTCCGACCGATATTATGCCACAAGTTAACGGAGAGCCGGCCGGCACTGTAACCGTCAATGACCCGCCTATTCCAGGCCCACCGCCGATAAACCCAGACACTGGCGCCACATGCACTGGAGGCGGTAAGTACATGTACGCGCCACTCTCTTTTAAGTGGACGCTTCACAAGAATTCAACTACCGTGCCGCGCTTCGGGCCAACCGCGACTTTTTCTTCAACTTGGAACGGAGACCTTGGTAGTTTCTTCGACGAAACGTTCGAGATCAGCGTGCCGGTGGTGCATCCAATCGGCGAACGGAGCAGTTGGCTAGGTTCAGTAGTTGGGCTTGGCGTCACCACTTGGCAGCAGACGCTCGTGCCGCCGAAAGACGACCCAAGCTTTGACTTCGGCGGCGACTGTGTAAAAGAGTATGTCTGGGACATAATCAACGGATGCCAAGTGGTACGTAGGGGTGGGCAAAGCAATTTTATAATACACCCCGGTAGTCACTATACGGATTTTGTCGGTGTCTGGAAAGAAAAGGCCAAAACTAACATGCACAAATTTGGCTTTTCAGGATATGTACTTCAAATCTCAGGCCCAAATGGACTACGATCCGCATCCGTACACTCAATCATTCAATACTCATGTAATTTCGGTCAGCCCTAGCGCCACACTTCCGGATTTTAACTCTGTCAAAGTTGCCCGGACTACCGCGTTTTCCCCGAACGGTTTCGCACCACCAATTCTCATCGATATTACTATGAGCCTCAGCGGATTTCCTCAACATAATGGAAAATGTAATCAATAGCTTAGGTTGGCGTCTATCGGATCTATAAGATACTGGGGGTCTACAATTCGAACATCAGTCATTTGATATTCGAGGATGCGCTGGAAATTCTGGAGAGGAAAGGTAGTCGAAACCAAATTCTACTGAGCTGCGCGGAATAATGGGGTGGAAAGTCGCTGCTACGGTTGTTGGGTACCAATTAAAAATTCTTGGTACTACCGAACATCGGCTGGGCATTCGCATAGCACCGTTGTGCGATGATACACGTCAGCTTGGGGTCGATGCTGTTGAAAAAAGATTTTCAGCGTGCCGCCACGTAATTTTGATGAGAAAAGGTTGTTGCCGATGCAGCGTTGATTTACTTAGTAGGCCTTTTCAATTCGATTGTTACCAACACGGCACGCATTTAGGTCAGAGTTTTGGGGTCACGCAGTAATCAGGCGTCGAAGGTCAATCCAAGGTTTTCAGTCGACAGGGAGGTAGGTCCATGTATTGTTTGCGCGCTGCTGTCGCTCTCATGGCGGCCGTGGTGTTTTCACTGGATGCCGCTGGTCAGACGTCTCGAGGCATTGCAATTTACACGGAGCGGGCCGGCGGCTTGGTGCCGGCCACTCCTTTCCAGCCTTTAACCACACTCACCAAAACAATAAAAAGATACGGCGACCCAAATAAAGGTGACCTTAAGATCATTGTTGGCGCAGTGGAGTACAATAAGGTTGACTGCTCGTTCATAGAATCTGGAACATGGACCGACCCGAACCCCGTTCAAGCAAAAGATAAAAATGGGAACCTTGTGACGCTTGGGACAGTAGACCAAACGCAAACCTTTTCAGCTAAAATATCAGGCACCGGCACAAAATGCGATGGATTTGGGCCATATGATTTTCGTGCAATAAAGTTCATATGGACCCTTCATCGGAATTTAACGGGAATACCAAAACAAGGTCCAACGGCTGTTTTTAGTTCGAATTATTCGACTAAAGACCATTGTTGTGACGCGTCATTTACGTTCAATATTAGCGTGCCGGTGGTGCGGCCTATTGGAGAGACGAACACCTTTAAGGATTTCCGTACCGATATTGGTGTTTTCGGCAGATGGATGGTGACGCTCACGCCGCCAGGCGATGATCCGACCTTCGATTTTAAAGACGAGGCGGTACGAGAGGTTTTAACTGGGGTGAATACTTGTAACGACAGGGCTCCGGGTGCCCAAGGAAAGTTGCCACCCGGCTCGGAACTGGGGAATGGGGGGACAGGGCCTTCGCAATGGACAGTAGGGAAACTCCTTGAAACCAGGGGTTCGCCCCCAATAGATGGGCCAAAGAATACGTATGGGTATGACTTTGTTGGCTGGGATTATTGTGCAATAGAAGCGTATCGGTGTGCAGGAATAACGGGGATACACTGCGGAAACGAATTGACGCAGATAATGCAAATAAAGTCTCCAGCGGATGATTTCTTTGCTGATTACACCCCGCCGTACAGCAATATTCTGATTAGTTGGATTAATGGCCAAATTCTACTGCCTCCTAATCCTAACGCAAACGGGATCGGCCAATTCCAATCCCGAAGGGGCGATGGAGGCTTGCGTACGTACCCGGAGGCTAACAGCAATATACACGCTTGTTCAGGTTGGCAGATCGCCACGTCCAAAGCGTTATTACACTGTGGGGGGCGATGACTTGAAAACTCCAGGGCATGGGGCATACTTTACATAAATGGGGTGGGACCACTTTAGCTGGGTTCCCACGACCCGAGGGTTGGAAAGGACGGCGCTCCGAAAGGGCACCGGTCACGCCCTAGTCTAGGAGCACGATCAACCGCGGCGGGCTCTCAATCCGCGCAAAGACCCACCCACGGCAAGCGGCTCGTCATTGTCAAGAACGTCTCGGGCCGGCGGCGCTGACGAAGCTGCGCGAATGGCTCAGTTTCATATCCCTTCGCAGCGTTTAGAGTTGCAAGAGGTCTCCGACGATGCTGTCGGCAAGCATTCCTTTCGGGGAAGCGTAGGACGCCTTCAACTTGAGCCCGCTAACCGTCGTCGCACGGGTACTGGAGAGTCTTCGGATCTCCACATCGAGAATGTCCGCAGCGACTGCCTCGGCTGTTTTTGACTTTTCCAAAGCTTGGAGGGTGAAGATGTTTGGATCACGCAGATAGGCGATCTGCGCCTCGTTTCTGCGCGAAAGCGCATTGTGAAAAGCCTTCTCGGCTGAATTGACCTTTTCGGCTAGGTAGAAAAGCTCGGCCTCCGGGCCGCTTGTCACAGTCGTTGCGAAATCCGAGATTCTGCTCTCTTCCCGTTTCATGGTTGAGTTATTGCCGAAGGCACATGCAGTCCGCGATAGAAAGGCGTTCAGCGCCTTCGACCTGTCTGTAAATGTCTCGTCCACGAGACGGAGATTTGCTTGGGCCATGGCGATCTTTCCTTCTAGGCGTGAGCGAATGGTGCGCGCAACGCTGGCTGCCACCTAGAATGTACATGTTTTGTTCTCGCCCGCAAGTTTTATTTTCGCAGGTAGAGGCGGACTAACACAGGGCCTGAACGTCAGGCCGCGAGGTCTCCTCATCTTTCCAATCTCCCCTCGCCACGATTTTTAGCGAGTTGTCGGCAAGCGGTCTTTGCAGCCTGAGCGCTTCCTCGGCTGGCGCATTCATCCAGACGTCGATTTCTTCCCGCGTGGTCAGGACAACGTGCATTGCTTTCGGGTGGATCGCCGCGACGTCCTTGTTCGGCTCGGTCGTCAGAAACGCGAAGATGTCATTTGTGGTTTCACCTTCCTTCACTTTCCGGATTGAGGTCCAGCGCGTCCAGATGCCCGCGAAGAAGGCCAATGGCCGGGTCTCGTCGAGGGCGAACCAAACGGTCGGTCGGGAGCCGTCCGGAAGCACTTCATTCTCGGAAAAACTCGTCCAGGGCACCACGCAGCGGTTCTCGATTCCGAGCCATCGCCGCCAATGCGGAGAAGTGACATTGCGGACATTGGTAACGCCAGGATCGGATTTCTTGCCTTTCAGCGCAAAGACGGGCGAAGGCATCCCCCACCGCGCCATCGACAGCTCGCGGCCCTCGAGCTGGTTTCGAACAATCGGGGCAGAATAGTCCGGAAAAACGCTCGGCAGCGGCGGTAAATTACCCGTCCGGTCACGCATCGCGCGCACCAATTCGCGGATTGCCTGCTGGCCCTTCATCACCGAATAGAGATTGCACAAAGGCCGGTCCTCCCTATCGCCACATGCCGCGCATGCGGGCACCGACATCGACGCGCACGCCTTCGCTCGTCGGCGGTGCGGTCGATCCCGGTGCCACTATAGGCCGTGACGTTTTCTCGTGGCCAAGCAGCCCGTTGGGAAATGAAGCGCGTTCGAGAGGCAGAGATATGCCGGTCGTCTTGTTGCGCATACTGGCAACGGGCGAAGAAACACTGCGGAACAGTGAGGTGAAGATCGTCCTTGGCGCGTGGGCGACGCACTCTCGTCGCGCTCTGGGCCAAGGCGTCGCTGATCGCGAAACCGGCGAAATCACCGCCCCGGCTGCGAAAGCCCAGCCACCTCCAGGGGCGCGGTCTGGCGTCCTCGCCGTGTCACGCGAACCGCACCGAATAGATTGGCGGCAGAGTGTGCGTAACGCAGGCCCAGCTGTCGCCTTGGTCCTCACTCACCCAAAGACCGCCGGTTGTGGAGCCGAAGGCGAGCCGGTCGCCCGCCTCATCGAGGGTCAGCGCATGGCGGTATACAACATCGTAGGCATGCAATTGCGGTAGGCCCTTGGTCAAGGTGTCGAAGCTCTTTCCGCCATCGCGCGTCCGCGTGATAATCAGCGCGCCGTCGCGCGGGATACGCTTTTCATCCTTGATTCCAGGGACAAACCACGCCGTATCGGGCTCGCGTGGATGCACGACGACCGGGAAACCGAACGTCGATGGCTCGACACCGTTGATTTCAGAAAACGTCTTTCCCTCGTCGGAGGAGACGAAGATTCCATTGTGGTGCTGCACCCACATGCGGTACGGCGCGGCACGACATTGCACCAGGCAATGGACATCCTGGGCGATGGGGTCGTGGGTCAGTTCTGGTGGCACATGCTCGGCCCGCATGCCCTCCCCGCGCTGTGTCCAGCTTGCACCGGCATCCTCGGTGAACCAGATACCCCCGGTCGAGACCGCGACCCACACGCGCCTTGAATTGCGTGGGTCGACGCAAATCGAATGGATGCCCGGCAGATCGGCGCCACCCCCCATCCATTGCGTGCGCTTGGGATGATCCCATAGCGCGCGGATCATCGCCCAGCTTTGCCCATGGTCAGCAGAACGGAACAGGCCGCCAGGGAGCGTACCGCACCAGATGACGCCGGGCTCGTCGGAGCCACCGGCCACGAGCGCCCAAATGCGTGCCGTGCTCCAATTCAGGGGGCGATTCCACATGTCGTACTCCTCGTGGCCGTCCGGTTTGGTCGGATAAATAGGAGCCGCGATCTCTTCCCAACCCGTTGCCGTCGAGCGGTGGAGCTTGACGCCAAAATGCCCGTGATCGAGAGCCGCATAGTGACGTCCGTCGCGCCGGTCGGTCAGGGTGAGGGAGACATTGTCTCCCAGAAAATCTGTGCCCGTGATCGCCCATTGCCCGGCCTTGCGCGACACCGTGAACAGGCCTTTACGGGTCGAAATGAGAAGCGTGTCGCTCATCGTCAGCCTCCTGACAGGGCTTGGATGACGTAGATCCTGCTGGAATCACTCACGGCGTCGGTGAGTCGCGCGCGATCGCGGATGACCTGCCCATCAACGAAGATCGCCATGTGCTTACGCAGCGCCGCCTGGTCGTCGAGCACATAGCCCCGCGCCCGCGGATTCTCAGCGAAAACGCTCTCCAGAACTTCACGCACGGTGCGGCCGGCGGCTTCGGCCTCCGGGCAGGCAACGTGGCGCTGGATATTGGAGGTGAAGACGATTTTAGCCATCGGTTGTGCTCCTCGCGACGGGCTCAATCCTATCCTAGATGGCTAATTCTCCGCCAGAGGAGATCCCGCCGCGTGACGCGGCGATTTGTTTCAGCGGAGGCCAAGGTCAGCATATGGCTGCAGGACTTTCACCGCGAGGAAAACATTGCTGAGTTCTGCCGTAGCGAGGGACTCTTCAATTCCAACGTTGGTCGATAAACGTTCTAGAATGAGGGGTGACGATTTGGCTGATCCGTTCTGCACTTTGAACGTTCACGTGCTCGCATGCGGGTCGAGCATGTTTTGGCCACATCGAAACCGCCATGAACGAATAGTATGTAGGCACCATTGGCAAACTGCGGTCGGGGACCAATATCGGTCTTGAGAATATTGCCTCCAACATCTCACGCTTTATACACCGACGGATTTGAAGTCGTCGAACCGAAAGCTCAAGCCACTTCCGCCTGACCCTCGCCGCCACCAATATTAAGTGACGCTCCGAAAATTTTGAGCCCGACTCTAACAATGCGGCCGCCAACGGGCGCTTTCTATAACTCGACGCCATTGTTGACGGACCGCAAGCTTTTTTCGCTATCTCCAGCTTAAGCCACCTCTACTGTGGAACCCGGGTGCCTAGCGTAAACGTAGGCGCCTTGTTCTTTTTGGTTGGATCCGAAAGATGCGCTGTCTCGTTGACGCCAACCTTGCACCAGTCGTCATTCAATGGACAGGCTACCACTTTTGGGTCGTTGGGTTTTGCGCCGGTGGGTGTGAATTCCGGCCAAATCTGAAATGGCAAGGCGCCGGTGGCGTTCATCTGGAGGATCTTGATCTGATATTTCCTCGCTTTGGTATCTGTAAGGGTTATTGTGCACGGCACTGGGGTCGTTTTCGGATTCAGGCCGATCGTGTTCGGGTTTATTTTATTGCCAAAATCCCTGTTGGCTACGTCGCTGCATATGCCGTATGAATTCCACCCAAGCGATGCAGTACCAGGCCCTAGGGAAACTCCCGCGGTATACCACTCGTAAAATTGAGGGATGGCAGGCGGTACTCGTTCTTGGATTGGCAATCCCGCGCCGCCCCCGATCGCAAAGATGAGCCCAGTACCAGGGTGGTTCTGGAAGCTTTCGTGGTCATCGATTGAGAAGGCGTAGGCGGATGCGTTTAGGATGACGTGGACGAGATTAGTGTAAACATTAAACTGTTGATCAATCTTTGCATTGAGTGGCGGCTCATAATCGTACTGTATTTTCATGTAATTGACAGGAGCATATCCCAATTCTGCTGGCGGCTGTTCCGTCTTCGGAAGATCCGGCACTTTTGCGGGTGTGCAGAATCCGATCTTACCGACAGGATCGACTCTGAACGGTACCCAGCCATGAACAAAACGCAAATAAGCCTCTGGGCTTGGTAAATCGTCTTTCACTTTGTCCATATAATGTGGAACCGGTTGACACTTCGCGAAGTAATCCTTGTAACTTTTATCAAAGGCTTGCTTTATCGGCGTGTACCAATCCTTCAGCGGACAATTTGTAAATGGACTCGTTGTGCAATTTGTCCAATTTTTCTCTATCGCTGCGACGTGCTTCGGCAGCTTGTCCCGGTCGAACGGTTTCGGTAAGGGAATGATCTCAGGTAATGCCGTGTTGCCGTCTATGAAACTCGGGTTCATATAAAAGTTGAATAACGTCAGTGTGGAAGGCACTCTTATGCCTGCATTGGGATATCTCTTTTTATTCGTAGTTTTGTTGACGGGATTGTTATAAATTGGCCAGTTAGTTGCGTTCGTTTGGTCTGCATTTGCTCCAGTAAAACTTACAAGTTTAGCTCTAAAATCCTTTACCAACATTGTTGAACCCATGTAACCAACTGGCGGCCCGTTTACATTTATAGGCTCCATTGCAACTGGCAAATAGATCTGATCAACATTAGAAACGTTATAATTCAAATTTAGAGTCAAAAGTTCGCCTCCCAGAGCAGGGTCTGTGACATCTGCGAAGGTCCATTCGTTCAACTGAAGGGGCGACTTAGTTTCGATTGAACTGCCCACAACGGCGTCGTTTACCTTGTAAATTTTCAGGTCCGCGCTGTCGCAAACGTTTTTGGCTAATTTTGAACAACTTACTAAGGGGCTGCCGCCAACAAAAGTTACCGGTTGCCCCTGTCGACCAGAGTTTACCTTAAAACTATCATTGAGAGCGGTTTGGTCGTCGAATATGTATATCCTCCCTCCTCTCCACCAATCAATATATTTGTCGGGGACCCTGCCCGCCGGTTGCGACCACCATGGCAAGGAAATTGACGCTGTTGCCCCTTTTGGAATTCCTTTGGTCGGATTTATATAAATATAATAAGTGTTTTTAACCGGAAAACATTCTTTTGTATTTTTGAGTGCTCTTTGTAGCCAAGTATCACCTTGCGGACAATCCCCAAGGGCTGGGTTCAACTGTTTAGAACCCTGGACGACCGCATAGATCGGACCGTCAGTGTTATTGACGACCCGTATTTCCTTGTAGCAAGTTACATCTCCAGGGCATTTCGGCGGCTCTATTGCAGCATCGGCCTTGCCCAGCTGGCAAGCAAGCATTAGAAATCCCAATCCCGCGATGCGCATCATGCGAGAATGAAGGTTTCTTTTCAGAAAGAGGCCTATTTTTTCGCCATTCATGACCCAATCTCCCATCTTAAATTCAAATTGCCCTGCTCAAGCCCACATATGGAAACCATTACTAAATATCGCCTCTCGGACTGGCGACGCCACGTCCGGCACAGCTCTTCCGGCACAGCTGTGTTAACCAAGCCACCTTCAAAGCGATAACAGGTCGCACTTCACCACACGTTCACGAGGCCTCGCGCGTCGTAAGACTAATAGGGACGACATGCAATTGAAATGCGAAAAAACCCGGTCGAACAAACCGGGTTTTCGCATTCATTCGAGTTGGCGGCAACGGCGATTTGCGAACCTTATGTTCGATCAGTACTTCGCAATGACCGGAGCTGTTCCCCAGTTGAAGTGGTAATTGACGCCAAAACGCGCGATTATGCCGTCGTATTGCACACGGGTTGTCGGGGTGTTTGCAAACAGCAACGCTCCGGTCTTGCCAAACTGCAAGAACGTGTTCGTGCCGTCCGGGTCCACAGCCCGAACCGCGCTCGAGTTAAAGCTGACGCTACCGAGGTTGTAGTAAAGCGCTTCAGCCTTCATGCTCCAATTCGGCATAAACATCCATTCCAAACCGCCGCCAACCGTCCAGCCGACACGGGTGTCGGAAAAATGACCCACCCCATCGGTAGTCGGATAGATTGTCGGAGTTGAGTCGGAAAAACCTAGCGTATGGGTCGCCGTTGCATGCGTCCCACCATAAGCAAGGCCGCCGGTTGCATAGGCGAGCAACGTGGGCGTGAAGAGATAACCAAGCCGGCCTCGGACCGTGCCCATCCAGTCAATCCCGGCCGTGACCGTGCCATTCCCAGTTGCGGTGTCGATCACCCCTGACAAGTCTGGCCCGAATTGCGCCACGCCGCCCGCATAACTTCCCGTTCCTCGAATCGAAGAGCCTTGCATGTCCGCTTCAAGGCCGACAACGATGTTCGAGCTCCACTGATAATTATAGCCGAGCTGACCGCCGCCGATGAAGCCACTTTGATTCACGGACGCCGTGCCCGAGTTGGCGGCCGCAGTGAAACCGAAGGGAGTTCCCCAAAACGGATCATTTGCGATGTTGTCAGCTAGCGGAAAAGCCTCGGTAGCCGCCTGATTCGACGTTCCCCATCCATATCCCGCGTTCAAACCGGCGTAAAAGCCAGTCCACATCGGCGGAGGCGGAATATACTCCGGCGGCCTAGTGGGCGAGGGAAGATCGGCCGCGAACGCCGAGCTGGCGGCCAGCGCCAGCGCCAGCGCCAGCGAGTAAGAAATCTTTTTCATCGGGATGCCTTCTATCCTTATCTTGGGATTTTGCTCGGAAGCAGCGGGATAGCAACGCAAGGATTTCCCAAATCGCGAGACCATTCAAGTTCAATTGTGGTCCGTTAGTCACCCCCGCTTGTTTTTTTTGGTAGAGTGACGAAAGCGCCACACTTGACCTTCGTGACCGTAAAACCAAAGACTCCGGATCCCTTGTTCCGTCTCGCTAAAGCACTGTTCTCCCGGTCAACGCCTCAGCTCACTGGCGGACCTGGCCGAGCATCCGGCCCAGAAATGCATGCGGGCGCCGAGCCGCTTGCGGATGAAGCGCAGCCAAGGGATGTCTGTATGGGAGGGCGTCGGCGTATTGGTAATTTGGATTGGCGATATGAAGCGAACTGCCGAAGCCGCCGGTTCAAGTCGGTAAGTTGACATTTGGCGCTGAAAGTCACGTTATCCGATAGACTCAGAGCCAGGGCAAAAGGAATACTGTCCGCTCTCGACTTAAAAAGACGATTTTTGCTTCGCCCAGATGAGGCGCTTTCGTTCGATGATCCAAAGTGGACTGCAGTTCCTTCTGGGATCGATGAAACTGCTTGGACCTTGGGCCAAAGGAGACGCTCTTATGAAACTGCCACACGCGCTCAAGCGCATTAGGCTCAATCTCGCCCGATCGAAGGAATTTCCAGAGGGCTCCGCCCGCCGCGGCTACGAGTTCGTGGCTCCGCTTGATGCCACTGGCCGTATCGATGCGGCGCTCTGGCAGGATTACCGCGAGCATTGCCGCGTCCACCGATTTTGGGACGGCGAACAGGACGAAAATGGCCGCCTTGTTCACAAGCCTGGCGGATCGGAACATGCTCGTTGGGTGTTTCACTACGAAGCTAGCGGAGACAGCGACGAAGCGGGCTATAGGTTCGGCGCACATGCGTTCAAGCTAGGTGAATATGTCTCGATCCGAGACCATGACGATGAGATACACACCTTCAAGGTCGTGTCGGTCGACCCTGCAAAGAACTAGAGCCTGTTAACACTATAAGATGAGGTATGCGAGCGCGAGAGGGAGGAAACCTCTGAACATGTTGTCGAGCTTTTCGAACAGTGTGAAGTTGCGCCTGAAGCCTTTGAACTTGCGGAAGTGGCGTTCAACTTCGTTGCGCCGCTTGTAGAGCTCAACGTTGCCTGTTACAACGGTAGCAGCGGCGACAGCAACGCGTATTGCAAATCAGTAATACCGTTTCCGGCTGATTGACTCGACGTTGAAAGGAGATTCACAGGCTTTTGCGAAGGAGATAAGCTTAAGCGCCATGAGTCGGAGGTGCACATGGCAACGGTCTGCGAGCATTTGAGAGTGCGGGAGTTGGAAGCGCGATGTGCGATGTCGGGAAGCCACGGCCGCGCGGCATTTCCGGCAATCTGCCTTTTTGGCGCGTGGTCACACTGTTTCGCAAGTATCAGCAGCAACAGCTTTCGGCGAGCGGTAGATCGAACAGTTGCTCGCCCCTTACAACGCCGAAGGACCCGAGGCTCTTGGCGATCAAGGCGATGAGCCCTGAGCGGCTCTCATAGATGACGCCGAAGCGTCGTGGCGACCCAAGCGATTAGCCCCTCTTCCTGCGCGGCGACAGATGGCTCGAACTGCCAGCGCCATCGAAGCGTTCAAGACCTGCACACCCGCCTTCGTCATAAATTTTGCGCCAGTTTCTGACCCTGTCGCCGTCAAGATAGAGGGCTTTGGCAACCTTTGCGCAGCTTCAGCTGTCATCCAACAGCAGCATGGCGATGGCGCGACGCGTTGCTCGGTGCGACTGCTCCGCAGCAAGGCGAGAAGCTCAGCACGTTTGCGAGGGGAAAGGAGGCCGCCACGAATCATCGCCGCGAACCGAATCCAATATACCGCCACGCCCCACCAGGTTTTTCGCCCCTTCAATGAATCGGGGCATACAACAAAAGCAAGGTGCGGTGGGCGCGTGTCTATTGGGGGCCCGCGGCGGCAGGGGCTGCGCCATTGATCCAATCCTGCCGTTGCGGCGCAAAGAAATCGATGTCGATCATGTCTTCCGTGCAAATGAATTCATGTGGCACATTCGGCGGAATGATGAGAATCATGCCACCCCTCATCGCGAATTTCTTGCCCTGGGAATAGACATCGCAACGCCCCTCGACAATCCAAGTGATCTGCTCATTGTGATGATGATGAAGCCGGAAGATTCCGCCCTTTTTTGCGATCCACTTGACAAAAGTGGACTGCACGCCATGCAACATCTGCCTTTGGACCAAGGGTGAAATTTGCTCGATCGGCTGCGCGTCAAGCTCATAGAGTGTTGGTAACGCCGCGGAATGTCCGCTGAAGTGGAGCAGAATTCCGCGCCCTGCCGCATCGGAAACGGCAGCAGTGTTGGAGAGCGACGGGGCTGGATGATCTTGGGTCATCCGTGCATACTCAGTAAGGCGGTGGGAAGGACAACGGGGCAATATCCCATCTTAGAATTCCTCGTTCGGTTTGGATCAATGCTTATGCCGCTGTGGTTGCCCTCAGCATCGCTGGGCTTAGGTCACACAAGACATTGTCCCAAAATGATACAATAAATTTATGGATCAGGATACGATCTTCGCCATAGCCTCTGGCGTGGGGCGCGCGGCGATTGCCGTTCTGCGGGTGTCGGGGCCGGCAACGCTGCATATTGTCGAGCGCATTGCGGGAAAACTGCCCGAACCCCGGAAGGCCATGCTGTCTACCTTTCGCGATCCCACAAGCGGCGAAGCGATCGACAAGGGGCTTGTGATTTTTTTCCCCGCGCCAAAAACCTATACGGGCGAGGACTATGCCGAGTTCTTTTGTCACGGTGGCCGCGCCGTCGTCGCCGCGATGATCAAGGCCCTCGGTGCCTTCCCGGGCACCCGCCCAGCCGAGCCGGGGGAATTTACCCGCCGCGCAGTGCTAAACGGCAAGATGGATCTGGCGGAGGTCGAGGGCCTCGCCGATCTCATCGACGCAGAAACCGATTGGCAGCGCCGCGCGGCGTTACGCCAGAGCGAGGGCGTGCTCGGACGCCAAGCCGCGAATTGGCGGGGCGCTCTCCTGGAAGCGGCGGCGCTCCTCGAGGCTGCAATCGATTTCCCGGAGGAAGAGGGCGTGCCGGAATCCGCCGGGCGACAAGTAGGCGAAATCCTCGCCCCCGTTCTTGCCGGGTTGAAGTCCGAGCTTGCCGCCGGACGCGCAGGGGAGCGGCTGCGCGAGGGCGCGATCATCGTCATCGCCGGGCCGCCCAATGCGGGCAAATCGACGTTGCTCAACGCGCTCGCGCGCCGCGACGTGGCAATCGTTTCCCCCTTTGCCGGTACGACGCGTGATATAATCGAAGTACATTTAGATCTTGGGGGCTGCCCGGTTACTTTAATCGACACGGCCGGGTTACGGAAGAGTTTTGACGCGGTCGAAGAAATCGGCATTTCTCGCGCGAGAGATAAAGCCGAGGCGGCCGATCTCGTCTTGTGGCTCTCCGAGGCCTGCGCTCCTGTGCCACCCGGCGTTCAGGGCAGCGAAATCTGGCCGGTTTTTACAAAAAGCGACCTTTTGCCCCCCGCCGAAAGGCAAAGTATTGCGATGGGCCGGTCTCAAACGCCTCGCCCTCATCCTGCGGAGGCGCCAAAGGCGCCGTCTCGAAGGACGGAGGAGGCCTGCAAGGCCGTCTCGAAGGATGAGGAGCCCACGTCCTTCGAGACGGCGCCTTTCGGCGCCTCCTCAGGACGAAGGTGGGTGTCTCGAAGGATAGCGGCCATCGAGGCGCCATCGCCCCTTATCCTGAGTTTATCGGAGGACGAGACAGCCCTTCGGGCTCCTCTGGGTGAAGGCATTGGTTTTGTGCAAGCATTTGGGGACGGGCTTTACATCAGCGCGGAGAGCGGCGAAAATCTCAATTCCCTGCTCAAAAAACTGGAAGATTTCGCACACGCTGCGGTGAGTGACGGCCATGCGGGACTGATCGCGCGGGAGCGCCACCGAAAGGCCTTCGAGGCCGCCGCGTGCGCGCTGGAACGCATTTTGGCCGATCCCGAAGCCCCGGCGGAATTGCTCGCGGAAGATTTGCGCGTGGCGATGGTTAGCCTGCAGCGACTAACCGGCATAGTGGACGTCGACGATATTCTGGGCGAAATCTTCGCGCGGTTTTGTATCGGGAAGTGAGCCAGTCAAAATGTTTCCCGTGGAGCAATATTAGCATTATTCTAAACGTTAACGGCAATCGGGGCATATCCAAAAAACGGGGAAATGTTTCACGTGAAACATTTTTCAAATCATTCTAAAAAGGAAACTTGATGGCGAACGGCTATGACGTGATCGTGGTGGGCGGCGGCCATGCCGGCTGCGAGGCGGCGGCGGCCTCCGCCCGCATGGGCGCAAAAACCGCGCTCGTCACGCTGTCCTTCGCTACAGTCGGCGTCATGTCCTGCAACCCCGCAATTGGCGGCCTCGGCAAGGGCCATCTCGTCCGGGAAATCGACGCCCTCGACGGGCTCATGGGACGCGTCGCGGATAAGGCCGGAATTCAGTTTCGCGTTCTAAACCGCACGAAAGGCCCTGCAGTGCGTGGCCCAAGGGCGCAAATTGACCGTAAGCTCTACCTTACGGCGATGCAAGCGGCAATTCGGGACATTCCAAATCTCAGCGTGATCGAAGCCGAAGCCGCCGATATTCTCTTGAAAAATGGCCGGGTCGAAGGGATCGAGACCGCCAGGGGCGAAGCAATCCGCTGCGGTGCGCTCATCCTTACGACCGGGACTTTTTTGCGTGGCGTCATCCATATTGGCACCAAGACCTTTCCGGCAGGACGCATGGGAGAAAGCCCCGCGATCCGCCTCGGTCAGAGGTTGCAAGAACTAAATCTAGGCCTTGGGCGGCTTAAGACCGGCACTCCGCCAAGGCTCGATGGCGGCACGATCGAGTTCGACATGCTCGAACGACAGAGCGGCGACGCTGAGCCAGAGCCTTTTTCGTTTCTGACCGAGGCGATCATTACGCCCCAGGCTGATTGTTTCATTACCCACACGACCCCAGAGGGACACGCAGTCATCGAAGAAAATCTTGGCCAGTCACCAGTCTATTCCGGCGCGATCTCGGGGCGGGGGCCCCGCTATTGCCCCTCTATCGAAGACAAGGTGGTGCGGTTCAAGGAGCGCGAAGCGCATCAGATTTTCCTCGAGCCGGAAGGCCTTGATGACACCACCATCTATCCAAACGGCATTTCGACCTCTCTGCCTGAGGCGGTCCAGGAACAATTCCTCCACACCATTCCCGGTCTTGCCAAGGCCCGGATTCTGCGCCCCGGCTATGCCATCGAATATGATTACATCGACCCGCGCGCCTTGCACCCGAGCCTGGAGGCCAAAAAAATTCACGGGCTTTTCCTCGCCGGGCAGATCAACGGCACCACCGGCTATGAGGAGGCGGGCGCGCAAGGCCTTGTCGCGGGACTCAATGCCGCCTTGCGCGCCGGCGCCAAGGATCCCGTCATTTTCAGCCGCTCGGACGCCTATACCGGCGTCATGATCGACGATTTGGTGATGAAAGGCGTGAGCGAGCCCTACCGCATGTTCACCTCGCGGGCCGAATACCGCTTGTCGCTGCGCGCCGACAACGCCGATCAGCGGCTGACCGAATGGGGAGCCGCTCTAGGCTGCGTTGGCGCGGAGCGGCGACGGGTCTTTGCCTCGAAGGCGGTGGCCCTTTTCCGCGCGCGGGCGCTGCTCGAAAACTTGAGCCTCACCCCGAACGAGGCGGGCAAACATGGCCTTAAGGTCAACTGCGACGGAACCCGCCGGACCGCGTTTGAGCTCCTGGCGTTGCCTGGCGTTTCGATTGGCAGTCTGCGAACGATCTGGCCGGAGCTCGGCGGGATCGCGCCAAAAGACGCCGGGCAAATCGAAATCGATGCCAAATACGCCGTCTATCTTGATCGCCAGACCAAGGACATCGAAGCCTACCGCCGCGACGAGGCGCTGGCCATCCCCGAGGATGTCGATTACGCTCAACTGCCCGGCCTTTCCAATGAGATACGGGCACGGCTCGACCTCATCCGGCCGCGCACCATGGGGCAGGCCGGACGAATCGAAGGAATGACACCCGCCGCCATGACCCTGCTCGCCGCAAAGCTTCGCCGCGCCGGCACTGGGCGCTGAGATTTTGCCGCGCAACTCGGTGCGATCCGCGCACCCCCTCCTCGCGGACCTTCCGAAGGAGACGCTGCGGCGTTTGGAAATCTACGCAAATCTCCTCGAGAAATGGCAGCGCGCCATCAACCTCGTCGGCAAAACGAGCTTGGACGATCTCTGGGTCAGGCATTTCGCCGATTCGCTTCAAGTCTCCGCGGCGGTACCGGCAGCGCGGCGTTGGCTCGATCTCGGCTCGGGTGCCGGATTTCCCGGACTCGTGACGGCGATCAACTATGCGGATGAGCCCGGCGCACTTGTCCATCTCGTCGAGGCAAATCAACGCAAATGCGCCTTTCTGCAAACGGTCGCGCGCGAGACGGCGGCGCCCGCGATTATCCATTGCGGCAGACTTCGAAAAAATCCTGCCCGGCCTCAACGAGAAGATCGAGGCGGTGAGCGCACGGGCCCTGGCCCCGCTCGACGCCCTCGTGCGCTATGCGGAAAAATTCATCGATCAAGGCGCGGTTGGGGTTTTTCCCAAGGGAAAACTCTTTGAGGCGGAATTGACCGGTTCACTATTGGCCAGTAAATACTTAATCACGACCACGCAAAGTCAAACCTCTCCCGCGGCGCGTCTGGTGCTAGTCAGTCGAAGGGCTAAGGATAGTGGTCAGGTTGATTAAGGACAGGTTTTCGGTCAAATTGCAATAAATTTCCACGAAGCAATAGTATTATGTATGTATATGTTATAAATAAAAGTCAAGTGAACCTGCTATACATGTACATGGTGAATGAGATCATAGTATAATGTCTGCTGAGGACGACGAAGTAGGTTGGTTTGATAGTGGTGAAGTCGGCCTCGAAAGACAAGCGCCGGGATCGACGATCTTGCGCCTTGTGACAGCTCAGTTATCGGCGTTTGAGAATACTCCGCGCCAAAGATTTCACCTTCGCTTCACTTTGGGTTGCGGTCCGGGAGATCTCACAGGCGCGGACGCACGATATGAAGTTCATCTTCGCCAATGCCTCATCGAGGTCGAAACTGAAAACTGCGAGGTTGATTTATCGGATGCGTATTGTTTTGAATTACCTCCTGAAATTTTGAGAGTGTTAACCAATCATAGATGATGCCATTTCCAGCAACCGCGCGTCGTTTCCGTTGACGTGAAAAGTGGCGAAGAGGCGCATGGTGAGTTCCAACATAAGCAGGGAACGCGTTACAACGACACATCTGCGTTTGAAGCGGGCAAACCAGTGACGTTGGCGGCTATTGTTTTGCTCGATACGATAAGTCTGATCCTTGCCGATGTAATGCCGCCCGGCCGGCAAAGCGCTGTCGTAAGGCTGATAATCGTCAGTGCAATAGAGCAGGATTTTCCAGGACTTCAGTCGTTCGAGCAGGCGGTCTAACGTGGCCCGATCACGATGCCCGCATTCCCAGTCAATGAGCTGTCCTGTACCTGGACAATAAGCCTTCCATATCCAGATTTTGCAGGCCTTTTTTTAAGAAAATGCCACATTTCATCGAGCTCGACGACCGCAGCGCCTTCTCCGGCCGGGACTGGCTTGGGTGCGTTCTTGAGGGCAAACGTCTTGATCCATTTAAGGACGGCGGGGGGTGAAACGCCAAAAAGCCGCGCTATGCGCCGTTGCGATAAGCCGCTGAGGTAGAGCCACACGGCAAGAGCCAGAACCGGCTGGCTGTGTCCGCGCCGGGGCTTGTCGATAAAATTGTAGCCGCATTCCTTGCACTTGTAGCGCTGCTGCCCCTGCATAAAGCCGTTCTTCACGCATCGTTCGCAGCCGCATTGATAGCACCCAATCATCTCCGCCTCCCCTTTGGGTCAGAAAGGGAAAGCGTAGGAAGGGAATTACCTATGAATGGTTAACACTCTCGAAATTTTGGAGGAATTCTACACGCGGGAGGATACTGAGAGCCTTGCCACCAGCAATGAAATTGGTGCTGGTGCAGAAGCAAGGGTAACCTGGAGGCATCGTGCTAGCCTGGCATTAAAGGGCAAATCATCACGCGCAATAGTGACCGATGACAAGCAGCAGCGCAAAGCTAAAGGTAAGCGTCGGATCATGCTAATCAGCTGCAATGGCAGCTATTGGACAGTGGGCGACGGCGAGTATGGCGACCCCCGCAAACAAAACGGCTGGCTGGACGAGCGCTATTTCAATGAAGATAGAGAAAAACCACTTTGCGCAATCAATGTGAAGAAAGGTGTTGCCTACGCGAAAGTTACCGTCACGGTGCGTGCGAAATTTGGGCACCTCGACGTTAAGATCCTAGATGCAATGGGACGACCGGTTGGTAACGCCGGTCCGGGCAACGCGCACGACGTTGCGAATGCGCTCCGCGAACGCCTCAAGGGCATAGCCGTCGCCAAGGCTATTCGTGAGCGCCAGCGTGAACTGTTTCCGTCGTTGCCGCCTGCGGAATTCGATCTGGCGCGAAAATCCATCGTCGCGCGCATGCCGAAGCACATTACAACAGGCGTTCCCGCGAGTACGATCCAAACCGCAGCAGAGACGAGTCCGCTTGCGCCGGCGGCAAAGAGGACGCGGCAGCGATGATGGAGTTCGGCCCTTCCGATCCGGTCTGGCGAGTTCTTGCTGCGATCGACGCTGAGCCCGCAGGCAAATTTCGAACTCTTGTCGAAGCGGCGGAGCTCGACCCAAAAATAGACTTTCGCAACGCATGCTTGGCGGGCCTTCCATTGAGGGATGCCGATATCTCGGGTTTCGACTTTTCTGGAAGCGATTTGCGCGGTACCGGTCTGCGACTTGCGAAAAAATTTGACGGCGTCATCATTACAAAGGAGACGAAACTCGACCCGGCCGACCGGAAGTGGTGGGGCCAGCGGAAGGAGGCGGACTGGCGCCGCTTGATAGATCGCGCAAGTGAGCTAATTAGACGTGGAGACGAGCTTGGGGATAGCGCGTTGCTTGAAGAAGCGATTGCCCTTTGCAACGAGGCGCTGATTGTCGTGCCGCGACTCCGCTTTCCCCTGCAATGGGTCGTGACTCAGAACTATCTCGGCAATGCGCTCAAAGCGCTCGGCGAGCGGGAGAGCGCGACGGCGCGGCTCGAAGAGGCCATCGCCGCCTATCGCGAGGCCTTAAAGGAAAATATCCGCACGCGCGCGCCGCTCCAATGGGCCATGACCCAGATGAATCTCGGCGCCGCGCTCAAAGTGCTCGACGAGCGGGAAGGGGGCACGGCGCGGCTCGACGAGGCCGTTGCCGCCTATCGCGAGGCCTTGCAGGAATTGACCCGCGCGCATGTGCCGTTCGTTTGGGCCAAGACACAGATGAATTCGGCAATGCGCTCTTAAGCCTCGGTGAGCGGGAGGGGGGCACGGCGCGGTTCGAAGAGGCCGTTGCTGCCTATCGCGAGGCTTTGCAGGAAAATACCCGCGCGCGCGTGCCGCTCCAATGGGCCATGACCCAGATGAATCTCGGCGCCGCGCTCATGCGTCTCGGCGAGCGGGAGAGTGGTACGGCGCGGCTCGAGGAGGCGGTTTCCGCCTATCGCGAGGCCTTGCAGGAAAGAACCCGCGCGCGCGCGCCGCTCGATTGGGCCACGACCCAGATGAATCTCGGCAATGCGCTCCAAACGCTCGGCGCTCGGGAGGGGAGCACTGCACGGCTTGAAGAGGCGGTCGCCACCTATCGCGAAGCCTTGCAGGAATTAACCCGCGCGCGCGTGCCGCTCCAATGGGCCATGACCTACATGAATTCTTGGCGCTGCGCTCCAAACACTCGGCGAGCGGGAAGGGGGCACGGCGCGGCTCGAAGAGGCCGTCGCCGCCTATCGCGAGGCCTTGCAGGAAAATACCCGCGCGCGCGTGCCGCTCCAATGGGCCAGGACCCAGAACAATCTCGGCAATGCGCTCTTAGCGCTCGGCGAGCGGGAAGGGAGCACGGCGCGGCTCGAGGAGGCCGTTGCCACCTTTCGCGAGGCCTTGCAGGAACAAACCCACGCCCGCGTGCCACTCGACTGGGCCGCGACCCAGATGAATCTCGGCAATGCGCTCCAAACGCTCGGCGAGCGGGAGGGCGGGACGGCGCGGCTCGACGAGGCCGTCGCCACCTATCGCGAAGCCTTGCAGGAATTGACCCGCGCGCGCGCGCCACTCGATTGGGCCATGACCCAGATGAATCTCGGCATTGCGCTCCAAACGCTCGGCGAGCGGGAGACCGGGACGGCGCGGCTCGAGGAGGCCGCCGTAGCCTATCGCGAAGCCTTGCAGGAATTTACCCGAGCGCGCGCGCCGCTCGATTGGGCCACGGCCCAAATGAATCTCGGCAGTGTGCTCACGACTCTCGGCGAGCGGGAGGGCGGGACGGCGCGGCTCGGAGAGGCCGTTGCCGCCTATCGCGAAGCCTTGCGGGAAAGTTCCCCCGCGCGCGCGCCGCTCGACTGGGCCAAGAGCACCGGCAATCAAGGGGTTGCCCTGATGACGTTCGCGGAGCGGCGCGGCGACGCAAGGATGGCGAAACAGGCAGTTCAGCAGATCGAGGCGGCTATCGCAACATTGCGCGACGGCGGCGATGCGTATTCGGCTGCCATCTTTGAAAGGCAATTGCCAAAAGCCCGCGCGCTTGCCAAAAAACTCGCCAAGCGCTGAGGGGCGGACTAAAAGTCGCACCCTCATCCTGAGGAGCCCACGAAGTGGGCGTCTCGAAGGATGCTCCGCGCGCGGTCCCCGATGCGCCCTCGTCCTTCGAGACGGCCCCTGCGGGGCCTCCTCAGGATGAGGGCTTGGATTTTGAAACAAGTATTACAAAACCGCCGCGCGCGCCGGTCCCAAAATAGTGCAACACCGCCCAAATGCGCGCGGGGAAACAAAAATCAGCCATTGGGCGGCCATTTGGAATTGCTGCCATGGAAGGCACGGATTTTCCGCAACACCGGCGTATCGTAGTGGCCCGGTGTTTCCACCTCACCGGTAAGCCAGCTGAAAACGTCGCGATCCGGTGCTTCCAGCAAGCGTTCGTATTCGTCGAGTTCGCTTTCGCAAAGGCTGGCGATTTCCGAGCCGGCGAAACGGCCAAGTATGAGATCCATCTCGCGCGTTCCGCGATGCCAGGACCGGAACAAAATCCGGCGCCGCCTTGTGTCCAGGCTCACATCGGATGTCTGCTGGCTAGGCATGTTGCGCTCCTGCGCTAAAGACGGCCGTCCGTTTCGTCGCATTCAGCATGACCGCTCGCCCCAGATTCGGCAAGCCCTGGCCGGCCAATCGGACCAAATCCACCGCCTCCTCATCCTTCGAGACGCGAGCTACGCTCGCTCCTCAGGATGAGGGGAGCAGCTTGCGCTGCTGCCCATGACGATCGCCAGCGCAGCCTGAAACGCCGCCTCGGCGTCGAGTGCGGTCGTATCGAGCACGATGGCGTCCTTGGCTGCTATCAGGGGCGCCGTAGCGCGGCTTTTGTCGCGCTCATCGCGCTTGATAATCTCGGTTAGCACGGCGGCGTAATCGGCCGCTTCGCCTTGCGCTCGCAGCTCCAAGGCGCGGCGCCTCGCGCGCACTTCGGCGCTCGCCGTGACAAATATTTTTGGGCAAGCCTCGGGACAGATTACGGTGCCAATATCGCGGCCATCAAGAACGGCGCCGCCGGGCCTGCGCGCAAAACTACACTGGAGTTCGACGAGCGCCGCACGGACTTCTGGGATCGCGGCGACGAGCGACGCCGCTTCCGCCATCTCGCGGCCGCGCAGCGAAATTTCGTCGAAACTGGTGAGCGTAAGGCTCCGCGCGGCGGAAATCGCTGCATCCTTGCTGGAGAGGTCATGGCCGGCATCCATCAATGCCCGCGCGGTTGCCCGGTAAAGCAGCCCGGTATCGAGATGCGGCAGGCAAAAATGCCGCGCGAGATTACGCGCAAGCGTGCCCTTGCCGGAAGCGGCCGGCCCGTCGATGGCGATGATCATTGGAACCGCTGCCCCCAATTGTTCCATGAGTGCCCGGAACCCCGGAAAGCTCGTCGCGATCATGCACGAATCGTCGATCGCCATGGGTCTCCGGGAGCCAAGGCCGAGACAAAGAAAACTCATCGCGATGCGGTGGTCGAGATGGGTTGCAACCATGCCGCCTCCGGTGACATCGCCGGCGCGGCCCTCGACGATCAGATCGTCATTGATGATTTGGCAGGCGATCCCCGCCACGTGCAAGCCATCGGCTACCGCTCCGACCCGGTCGGATTCCTTGACCCGCAACTCGGCAAGGCCGCGCATCCGCGTCTCGCCCGAGGCGTACGCAGCGGCAATTGCGAGAATGGGATATTCGTCGATCATCGCGGGCGCGCGGGCTGCGGGCACCTCGACGCCCTTGAGCGGGCCAGCGCGAACGCGCAAATCCGCGACCTCCTCGCCGCCCTCAACGCGGCGGTCGAGAATGTCGATGCAGGCACCCATTTCGAGCAACGTGGTCAGAAGACCGGTTCGCAGCGGGTTCATCATCATTCCCTCGATGACGATATCGGAACGCGGCACGATCAAAGCGGCGATCAGAGGGAACGCGGCGGAGGAAGGGTCAGAGGGCACGATCACCCGCGCCGGGCACAAGTCCGGACGACCGTCGAGCGTTATTTTTTGGCCGTGTTTTCCGAAGGCTCGACCGCAATGGAAGCACCAAAATATTTGAGCATTTTTTCGGTGTGGTCGCGGCTGGCCTCGGCCTCGATCACAGTCGTGCGGCCGGGGGAATTGAGACCGGCAAGGAGCACCGCCGATTTGATCTGCGCCGAGGCGACCGGGGGAGAATATTCTATGGGAGTGGGCTCGCTCGTTCCCTTGAGCAGGATCGGGCAGCGCCCCCCAGGGGATTGCGATAAGAGCTCGGCTCCCATCTGGCACAGCGGATCGAGAATCCGCCCCATCGGGCGCTTTCGCAACGAGGCGTCGCCGTCGAAAGCGGCGGTTATCGCATGGCCGCCGGCAACGCCCATCATCAAACGCATGCCGGTTCCCGAATTGCCGAAATCGAGCGTTTCCCGGGGGGCAAGGAGCGAGCCTATCCCGCAGCCGCCGGACGCTCCAGCGGCCTTCGCCGCGCCGCTCCACTTTTGCGCCAAGCGCGGCACAAACGGCGGCGGTGCGCAGAATGTCGTCGCCTTCGAGCAGGCCCTCGACTACGGTCTCGCCGACGCAGAGGAGGCCGAGAATCAGAGCCCGGTGCGATATCGACTTGTCGCCCGGCGGCTTCACCCGGCCGCGCAACGGTCCGCCGGGGCGCGTGGAGAGCGCCGCCGCTTGTATCTCCATCGAAGCCTCCCCGGCGTAGAGATTGAATTCCACCCCGTGAATTCGGCAACGCGCTTTCGCAGCGCTGGTAGCATAGCGGCGGGCCGCCTGTCATCAAACCGCCGCCTTGGTTCAACTTGCATTTGACAGGCGAGCCTTGCGGCACTAACCGGACCGCAAAGTTTCGCGGCGGCGGCACCGGCACCGGCAGGCTTCCGCCCCTTCCAGAGGTAGGTTCCGTGGCCAAACCCGAACTCGGTAATAAGCATCAATGCCAGAACCTGCGGCGCGCGTTTCTTCGATCTGAACAAATCGCCCATTACATGCCCGAAATGCGGGACGATATTTCATGCCGCGCCGCTGTCGCGCGTGGCCCAACACGCGGCGGTGGCCGATGACGAGGAGACGCCGGCCGCAGTAGGAACCGTGCTGGTTCCGCTCGAGGAAGCCGATGCAGGGGAGGACAAGGTCGTGGTCATAGCGGACGACGATACCGAGATTGAAGCGGTCGACGATACGTTCCTCGAGGAAGAGGAGGAGGATGCCGACGACGTCGGCGATCTCATCGATGGCGAGATCGGAGATGAAGAGGAACGCTGATGTTTGGCTTGTGAAGCATGGCGGTTGCGGCTATAGAGCCGCCGCGCAGTCCGCTCACAGCGGGACCGCCGTTGGCAGGATCCACCCCAAGCGGACCTTGCGGGAATGCGCTCAATTACGGATAGGCCGGGGTCATAGCTCAGTTGGGAGAGCGCTTCAATGGCATTGAAGAGGTCGGCGGTTCGATTCCGCCTGGCTCCACCACCCACTTCACTGTGGATATTAGCTTAGAGTCCATTTCGGAATTCAGCCGGCGACCGCACTTGAATCAAATAGCCCGATTTTTTGAGGCAATATATGTCCGGCTGTTGCTCGAAGCGTCCCTTCAACCTTGGTTGTCTGGGAGGTGTCCGAAAGCTGACTTTTCGCGACAAGGCGAATTTCGAAACGGCCTCTTATGTGCCGATTTTAGTTGGATGTCGCCGCCCAACGCGGCACCCGCGTTTGAATACTTTGCTCTGGATTGACGGGGCTAGGCATTTTGATTGAAATGGGCTCTGCCCCGTTGCGAGCAAATCGCGATCGAGGAGGGTTTTTTTGGACAGCTTTATCGCCTGTGGGGAAGGGTTGGGATGATTCGCGTGCGGGGAACGCCGCGCTACGTGACTCTCATGAGATCTTGTTCATCGCCATGTGCGCCGCATGTTCGACATGGTCCGCGGCAAGCCGCCTTGCACGTGGCCAGCGCTTTGGGCTGCAAACAGGAGCCATGGCTGATTTTGGGTGATGGCGTGAATCATGCGGCATATTTGGCTTCGGGTACGGACTCGATTCCGGCGCGGAATTCGACTCCCTCAACGACTTCTGGCAACTGGTTTTAATCTCGCAGTTCTCACCAAGTTTTGGCCGCTGACATCACCTGCGTGTATTGACAAACACATCCGTGTTGACGGGGTGAGCGCGGCTATCCTGGCCGCAAGATCGCTCTGATCTCCCTTGTCCTGGCCATCCTGGCTTCGCAATTCATAACTAAGAGCCCGCTTGAGACGGAGACTGCGGTGCTCCGGCAGCGGTTGATCTTTTCCGCGCCAAAGTGAAAGGCCGGGCCCAGCTGACGGACACCGGCCGCTGGTTCTTTGTCCAGCTCTACCGATGGTTTCCATCGCCCCTAAAGTTCCTCACGACCATCCGTCCCAAGACGGTTGGTGCATTGGCGTGGGGTCTGCTTTGGCGTTGTGGGCATTGGAAATCGCGGCGACGAGGAGGACAACCGCAGGTTCAGACAGAGTTGAAAGGGGATCGAGAACCCGCTGTGGGACGCGCCTTGCATTGGTGAACTGCTAAAGCTCTATCCTTCCTCTTAAAGCGGCTGGACGTCGAACATGCTTCTAATTAATTGAGGATTGCATGCGATTTCGGCTTACGACATAAACTGGCGACTTGCTAAGAACGCCACAGCGAGGCGGTCTCGAGACGACGCAGATTGCGGCCCCGTCTTTAGCCCATTCAACAGAACATTTTGCAGGTTGGCCGCTCGTAGGTGTTGAACCGGTTGTATCGCACGAGGCCTCGATGCCCAATGCCAGCTTCGACCTGAGAAGTTTGCGAGCTGACTACGCCAGTGGCGCGCAAACCCCGGCGACGACCATTAAAACCGTAGTACAGCGGATCGCCGCGGCAGGTGATGACGGCGTCTGGATCTCTCGCTTCCCGGATGCGGCGTTGTTCGAGGCGGCAGCGCGCCTGAGCGCATCCGCCAGTGATCGCCTCCCACTCTATGGCGTGCCGTTTGCCGTCAAGGACAACATTGACGTCGCAGGGTTGCCGACCACCGCAGCCTGCCCGGCCTTCGCCTATCGCCCAGAACAATCTGCCCCAGTTGTCGAACGGCTGGTCGCCGCCGGCGCCTTGCTCATAGGAAAAACCAATCTGGATCAGTTCGCGACGGGTCTCGTTGGCGTGCGCTCTCCCTATGGTGTTCCGCGCAACCCATTCGATCCCGCGATGGCGCCGGGCGGATCCAGTTCGGGCTCCGCGGTGGCCGTGGCAGCAGGACTGGTCTGCTTTTCGCTCGGCACGGATACAGCTGGCTCCGGCCGGGTACCAGCGGCTTACAACAATATTGTCGGGTTGAAGCCGACGCGCGGCCTGCTTAGCACCCGCGGGGTTGTCCCCGCCTGCCGCTCGCTCGACTGCGTCTCAATCTTTGCGTTGACGGTCGATGACGCGGTGACCGTCCTCGGCGTGGCCAGCGGTTTTGACCCTGACGATCCCTATTCGCGCGCGCCGCCGCCTGGCTTTGCCGCAAAGCCTTCAGCCGCTCCTGCTTCGTTCCGTTTCGGGACACCGCATCGCCGCCAGCTTCGATTTTTCGGCGACGGAGAGGCTGCTGCACGGTTCGACGAGGCTATTGACCGCGCAATAGCACTTGGTGGCGTCGCCGCGGACATCGATTTCGAACCGTTCATGGAGGTAGCTTCGTTGCTCTACGGGGCCTGGACGGCGGAACGCGTTCTCGCGCCGCGAGCCCTTTTGACGGAGCAGCCGGAAGCGTTGCACCCAGTCACCCGCGCCGTCATGGAGAGCGGCCTAGCTATGAGCGGTCTCGATGTCTTTCGCGCCCAGCACCGGCTGCAGGCACTTGCCCAGGCGATAAGTCCCATCTGGCGCGGCATCGACTTTCTGCTGGTGCCCACCACTGGCACTGCCTATTCCCTGACCCAGATAGCGGCCGATCCCATCGCACGGAATAGCGATCTCGGCTTCTATACCAACTTTACCAATCTTTTGGATCTTTCAGCGATCGCCGTCCCCAGCGGGTTCACGGCGCATGGTTTTCCAACCGGGGTCACCCTGATCGGACCCGCTTGGAACGACATGGCTCTCGCTAGCGTCGCCCGGCGCATGCAACAGCTCGCCGCCACTCCGCTCGGCGCGACTGGCGTTCCGCAAACATCGGTTGAGCCATCTCGCGCTGCGTCCACGGCGGTCTTCCCGGCCATCGATCTCGCCGTGTTCGGCGCGCATCTCTCGGGCGAGCCGCTCAACCGCGACCTGTTGGCGCTCGACGCTAAATTCCGCCGCGTTTGCAAAACGGCACCGGTTTATCGAATGACCGTGCTGCCTGGGCCGCCCGAGCGGCCAGGCCTGACCCAAATCGGAGCCGGCGGCGCGGCCATCGAGGGCGAGATTTGGTCCATTCCTTCCGCCGCGGTCGGCGCCTTCTTGAGTACGATTGCCCCCCACTCGGCATTGGCACGGTGCTGCTGGAAGGCGGCCAGCCGTGTCTCGGCTTCATATGCGACAGCGGAGCCGCATCGGCAGGCGCAACGGATATCAGCAGCTGCGGCAGTTGGCGCGCCTATCGCGAAGCTGTGGGGAACGGAGATTTCGGACTTTCACCCAGCGGACGATGTGCCGGCGCCGCTTATCTGAGGTGCGACGTTTGCCCGCAATGGGACCCGCGCACCGCAGCACCGCTCAAAATCAGTGCACTTCGATCTTATCGTATCCCCTGATCATATAAATAAGCGTTGCGACCGCCCAGCTGACTAAGAAAAGACCGATGATGAATATGCCGATAGTGCCGAAATTGTTGTTCAGCTTGCCGATATTGTCCCAAAACAGCCCGTTCAATGCCAGCCTGTCTTCGAGAAGACCGAGCACCTCGACGCCGCCGATTAAAAGCGCCACAATCACCGATACAAAAGTAATAGTCATATTGTAGTAAAGCTTGCGAATGGGCTTAATCAAAGCCCAGCCGTATGCCCCCAACATCAATATCGCATCGGTGGTGTCGACGAGCGCCATCGCAGCGGTAAATAATGCCGGAAACACTAGGGTCGACCAAACAGAAAGACCCTCCGAGATCTGCGCCGCCGAGACGCCGAGAAGCCCGATTTCGGTTGCCGTGTCAAAGCCGAGGCCAAAGAGAAAACCCAACGGGTACATTTGCCAGCTCTGCGTAATGAGGCAAAAAAGCGGCTTCGCCAAGCGGGCAAGAAAGCCGCGATTCGCGAAGAGCACGTCGAGATCCTCCTCGGCGAAGCGCCGGCCGCGCTTTACCGCCACGAATGTGCGGTAAACCGAAATCAGTATCAAGATATTCGCTATGGCAATCGCGAAGAGGAATAACGCCGACACGCTGGTGCCGATCACTTCGCCGACCCGGCCCATCGCCTGACTATCGCTCGATAACATCGAAAGCGCGCCGAGATCATGCAGAATGTCTTCGGCCGCGATGGTCTCCTTCCGAATACGGCTTTCGGCGAAGGCTATGTCCTCGGGAATACGCGGGTCAAGATGATGACACACCATAAGCATGTCCAAATGTTCGTCGAGCGTATTTTTGGTGAATGGCCGAGTTGGGTTGGTCGATGACGGCAAGACATTTGGTTCGCCCGCGACCTTGATGATGTCGGGCGCATGGCCGCCGCCGGCGCCTTCAGAGTGAAAGGCGTGGATCGTTCGACCCTTGAACGCTCGAATCGTCGTCTCGACGAAGCCGCTTTCATTCAGCGTATCCGAGTGGAGGGTTACTTGGACATCGAGAGAATCGGCAACGGTGAGACAGCAATCGATCGCGGCGGGCATCGTCCCCCAATCCTCATGTAGTTTCAAACCGCAAGCGCCGGCCTCGACCATTTCAATCAGCGCGGCAGGTTTGCTGGCGTTACCTTTGCCGAAAAATCCGAGATTGATCGGCAGGCCTTCCGCTGCCTGCAACATCTTCAACATGTGCCAAGGGCCAGGAGTGCAAGTTGTGGCCTTGGTTCCCTCCGCCGGTCCCGTGCCGCCGCCGAGCATGGTCGTAATGCCGCTGAAAAGCGCCTCCTCGACCTGCTGCGGGCAGATGAAATGGATATGAGCGTCGATGCCGCCGGCGGTTAGGATTTTGCCTTCGCCTGCGATGATTTCAGTACCAGGTCCAATCACAATGGTGACGCCGGGCTGAATATCCGGGTTGCCAGCCTTGCCGATCGCACTGATCCGGCCTTCCTTCAAGCCGACATCGGCTTTCACGACGCCGGAATGATCGAGGATCACCGCGTTGGTTATGACAGTATCGGCCGCCCCTTCTGCTCGCGAGCGCTGACTCTGGCCCATACCGTCGCGGATGACCTTGCCGCCGCCAAACTTGACTTCTTCGCCGTAAATCGTGTGATCGCGTTCGATTTCGATCAGCAGCCCCGTGTCGGCAAGTCTTATTTTGTCGCCAGTCGTTGGCCCATACATGCTGGCATAAGCGCGGCGGGTGATCGTAACCGGCATGTCAACGGCCTTTCAGCTTGCCCATGACGGCGCCGTTAAACCCCCAGATTTCGCCGCCGCCCGCGTAGGCAATCAAATTGACCTCTCGCGTTTGGCCCGGCTCAAATCGAACTGCGGTGCCCGCTGGGATGTCGAGCCGCATGCCAAGTGCCCGTTCCCGGTCGAACTGGAGTGCGGCATTGGTCTCGGCGAAATGATAATGCGAGCCGACCTAAATCGGGCGGTCACCGGTGTTCGCGACGCTTAACGTGCGCGCCGGACGCCCCGAGTTCGCCAAAATCTCGCCAGCCGCCGGAATGATCTCGCCGGGGATCATCGTATGGGCTCGTGAACCGTGATGAGTTTTGAGCCGTCCGGAAAAGTCGCCTCCACCTGAACCTCTGGAATCATCTCAACTACTCCTTCCATGACCTGCGCGCGCGCCAACACGGTCCCGCCCGCTTCCATGAGCTCGGCGACGCTGCGGCCATGGCGAGCGCCCTCAAGAACAAAATCAGTGATCAGCGCGACGGCTTCGGGATAGTTGAGTTTCACGCCTCGCTCCAAGCGGCGGCGCGCGACTATTGCGGCCATCGCTATCAACAATTTGTCCTTTTCCCGCGGACTTAGATTCATCGACCCCCCCAAACCATGGTCCCGGCGATTGCTTGGCGAAGTTCGCCGGATAGCGCTGAAGACGCCTCCCGCAACAGAGCTTCATCATCACTCAAAAAGCGGGCGAGCAGAATGCCGTTAACGAGGGTAGCCCCGCCGCCATTCCGTGCCGCTACTTTTTGTGCAAGAGGCAATAGGGTCGCCGCTTCGCGGCCGAAATATATCACAGTAGCCAAGCCCGCGGAATCGCCAAAACCGAAACGCCGCGTCCGATGCACGGCGCAGTCGCCTTCAAGACGCAGGCGATCCTGCCACAGCAATTTCCCATCGCACCTAATCGACCACGTGTCTCGCAATTGACCATAGGCGAACTTTTCGCCGCGCGCGATCCGCCCGAAAACAACTACCTCGGACGCCAGAAAGCGCGAAGCGTTTTCAACGGAGATTATTTGTAGACGGGAGAGGCGCGCGCCGTCAAACAATATGGTTTCCTGAGGCAACCAGAGCAAAAGCCCTTCTCCGGCAACCCGCAGATCGCTCTCAACAGTGCAAATCTCGGTAAGGGAGCGATAGATTTTTTCCGCCGCCTGAGTTGTAACATGCAACCCGGCGCCCCTGCCTACGGTAACCATTGTTGAAATATGATCGCCCTCGACCAGACCGCCGCCAGTATTTACGACGATCGCTTCCATGATGGAGGCGCCGGACACGCGCGGAAAAAACACACGGCAGGGCGCGTTCTGGCGCAATGCGTTCAGTCTATTGCCATCTGATTTCCAGGCTACACCAACGACAAGCCCACCATCGGCGCGCTGAAATCGTCGCGAAGGCGCTTCGGCGGATGACGCAGTTTCCGAAGTTATGTCCATCGCATTACGGGTGGAGAAGAAATTTTTTGGTCATGCCGTCAGCTACGGTTTCCAACTCACAAACGTCCGACCATCACGGTGACCCTAGCTCGGAGTGCGCTCCGAACCTCTATCAAAGACTAGCGCACCTGGCGACGTTTGCTCGAGCGCCGGTTGACAATAGCTTTGGCGGTCAATTCCGCGCGCGAGATTGAAACCGGAAGTGAACTTCTCCGGATTTGGTGGACATCGGGTCAATCTTATTGAGCCGGAAAGCCGCGGGCTACCTTTGGTGCCGTAGCGGAAGTGGCTGGATATTACAGGTGGTGTAGTCTCTGAGTTGTTTTAATAAAGAGATTTGACTTTGGGCCGCCGATGGAAATCGCACCACGCTTCTCAGCCCGCCTATCCCTCCACCGCTCATTGCGCAACCAAAAAAATTCCTACCGCAATCGCAAACCCGACCTATTGCCAGGAGGTCCTGGCCGGCTTCGCATTACAATTGGCTCCGCCGGTGATATAAATACGTACCAGGCAGCGTCTGAGACCGTAATTTGTCTTCCAACATCTGATCGTCGGCGGTCATTCGCTTCAATCTGGAATTTGCCAATGCGGAAGGGCTGGGGTAGCCGAGTTCTGAACTCATGGGTAGAAACGCCGTCCCATGATAATTTGAAGCGGGACCGATGGACCGAAAACCGATCGCTTTCCGCATCGCATCGAGAGGCAAGTCCTTCGCCAGGAAGATGACTGCGGAGACCGGATCGTTCAAGAGCAGCGTCCAGTAGGCTTGTATGGCAGGCATAAGCCTATTGGAGGTTAAAAAGTTTTTTGCAGCAAAGCGATGCGATCTTGCGGTGGCCCATCGTCTGATGCGCGGCGGGATATGAGGGTTCTTTTCGATGTGCCGTGCCACGGTAGCAACGAGGCTTTTCCCCATGCGATACCGATCGCTCGACATTCTCTCCTCGTGGACACGATATCCGACGAGGAACGATCCAACTGCTTCGATCCGGTAGCGTGCGGCGAGCTTAAGTTCGAAATCGAGATCCTCGCAGCCACCTATGCCGGCAGCTGCATAGGAGGGATCGAAGCCGCCGACAGCAAGCGCGGCATCCCGTCGAACTAACAGCGCACTGCCATTTCCCACCAAATTCATGGCGATGTGGCGCGCCAGAATATATCCGCGGCATTCGATGGAACGGCCATCATGGACAACACGGTCCTCCTCGTCAATTGTCCGGGAGAATGCATAGACGGCGGCCCAAGTCGGATCCGAAACATGGGCGTTCAAAGCTCGCAGTTGGCATTCGATTTTACTGGTATGCCATAAATCGTCCGCGTCCAGGAACGCAACATAGGTTCCTCGAGCATTTTCTATCCCGCAGTTTCGCGCTCTGGCGACACCTCGATTCGCGGTCCTAATTAATCGGACGCGACCGTCGTCAACGGCAAAGCTTTCGACAATGCACCGGGTCCGGTCCGTGGAACCATCATCGATGACGATTATCTCGGTATTTCCGTAGGTTTGATCGAGAGCCGAACGAAGCGTTCGCCCTATATACCGTTCCGCATTATATGCTGGTATCACGATCGATACCAGACTAGGCATATTGTTCAATGCTCCTCCATGCCCCTCCACACAGCGTTCCTATTTAATAAAAGAGCAGAATAGCTTTAATAAAAGAGCAGAATAGCAAACAATTATAAATTAGTAATCAATTTTCATTTATTGTCAGTTTTATATGAATAAATATAAATTATGCAAGCCCAACTCACCTACAAGCTGAGTTGAACAAAGCAAAAGTATAACTAGACCTTACGTGACGGTCTATAGCCTGTTTGCGTCATAAGCTTGAAAATACTTAGTGTCCGTCTAGAAACATATTGAATCGGATAAATCATTTGTGATTCAAGGATGGCGGCCTGATTCGAGGAGGGACCGCCGATGTGGACGAAGGAAAACCGCGTGCGCTACAATCGCGACAAGCTGCGTTATCCGAGTGATCTGATTGACGCTGAATGGTCGCTGATCGAACCGCTGATCCCGCCGGCCAAGGGTGGCGGCAACAAGCGCCGGGTGAACCTTCGCGAGATCGTCAACGGGATCATGTATGTGCTCTCGACGGGATGCCAATGGCGGGCGATTCCGAAAGACCTGCCGCCGAAGAGCACGGTGTTCGCCTATCTCGATTTATGGATCTATGACGGCACCCTGGATCGCATGCACCACGCGCTTTACGAAGCGTGTCGCGAGCAAGCCTGCCGCGACACCAGCCCTACCGCCGCGATCATCGACAGTCAGAGCGTGAAAAGCGCCGAAAAAGGGGGGCCTGCATCGATCCACCTGGGTTCGACGCCGGCAAGCTGATCAAGGGCAAGAAGCGGCACATTCTCGCCGACACCGAGGGATTGCTGCTGCATGCCATCGTGCATGCCGCCGACATTCAAGATCGCGACGGAGGCGTTCTTCTGCTGGCCACGCTGTTTGGCCTGTTTCCTTTCTTGAAGAAGCTGTTCGCCGACAGCGCTTATCAAGGGCCGATCTTTCACAAGGCCGTTGGCAAAATCCTGCCCCAACTCGACATCGAAATCGTCAAACGTTCCGATCGGGCCAAGGGTTTCGCCGTCCTACCAAAACGTTGGATCGTCGAACGCACGATTGCTTGGCTCAATCGATGTCGCCGGCTCGCCAAGGATTGGAAAATCTGAATGTCAAAGCGCTCGCTTTCTTGCGCTTTGCCTCAATCCGCCTCATGCTCAGAAAACTCTGTAATCCTTCCTGATGTTCTTGGACGGGTCTTTAGAATTAACGATGAGGAAATTGCCGGTGATCGTGGCCTATCTGTGGCGTTCTCCGACGGGAAGGTGAGCTTGGCGTCCGCGAATCGCCCGCCTGTGGCAAAGCATTTGTGGACGTCGCCTGCCTGGTGCAGGATCGAGCTGCAACAACTAGCCGGCTACTCCATAAAATGCTTCGGCTATGATGTGTAAGTGATCCAGTTTCTAATTGGCGCCGGAAGAAGGATTTCAAACCCAAGACCCCCTCATTACGAATTTGGTGGCCTTGTGTTCCGCGCTTTTTCCAGCTTTTCTGATTGTCACTAAGTTATCATAAAATCAAAGATATAAAATTCCACTTTATTTCCCTAATGATCTAGCGCTACCCTCATTTTGCTTACCGGCTGCTTACCGCGCTTACCGAGTGCTTACCGGAAAGCAAGGTCGGGAGGGCTGGGGTAATGCCGCAAGGTCGCATCGAACGCTCTGTGGACGCTTTGGCTTGCCCGCTCGGAAAGGATCGCGAATTCCTTTTGGGATGACGCGCTCGCCGGGTTTGGGGTTGGCGTTTTTGATGGGCCGCAAAGTCTATGTCGCTCAATATCGCCAGAATGGCCGCTCGCGGCGCGCCAATCTTGGTGAGCATGGACGCCTGACACCGGACGAAGCGCGCTCGCTCGCAAAGAAGCTGCTCGGCGTCGTGGAAACTGGCGCGGACCCGATTGAAGCCCGCCGAGAGGCGCGCGCAGTGCGAACTTTTGGCGAAGTCGCTGAAGACTTCCTGCGCCAGCATGTCGCGGCGAAGCGAAGAGCCGGACTGAAGCGAGCTATCGCGAGACCCTAGAGAAGCATGTTTACCCCGCGATCAAATCGCGCCGTATTGTCGACGTGCGCCGCTCGAATATGGCGAAGCTGCATAGCGCCATGGAAGCGACGCCATCGGCCGCAAACCGTGTTCTTGCCGTCGTTTCGAGCATCTGGAATCGGGCCGCACGGCGCGACGAAGTGGGTGCGGACGCAAATCCCTGTTTGGGAATCGAACGCTATGCCGAGAACGCGCGCGAGCGTTACCTTACGAGCGAGGAATTCGCCCGGCTCGGCGACGCCTTGCGGCTCGCCGAGACGCACCGGCTTGAATGGGCGGTTGACGAGACAAAACCAAAAGGAACTGCGCCCCCGAAGCGGAAATCGGGCTCGAACTTGGACCCATTTCGCAGTCGCGGCAATTCGTCGATATCGACGGGCGCTCGCCTCCGCGAAATCCTTCACGCCAGATGGGATTACGTGGACTTCGAACCAGGGCTTTTGCTCTTGCCAGACAGCAAGACCGGAAGGAAGCCTGTTCTATCTCTGCGGCGACACTTTTGATCCTTTTGCGCTTCCTCGCATTGAAGGCAACTCGTATATCATCGCTGGCGCAAAGGACGGCGAGCCCCGCGCGGACTTGAAGAAGCCGTGGGCTGCGTTAACGAAGGCCACAGGACTGGAGGGCGTGCGGCTGCATGACTTGCGGCATTCCTTCGCCAGTATAGGAGCGGGCGCGTCCATGGGCTTGCCTGTCATCGGAAAGTTACTCGGTCATTCGCAGCCCTCGACAACGGCGCGCTACGCCCATTTGGACGCGGACCTGATGCGCCGCGCGGTTGACGCGATTGGCGCAACGATTTCGGCGGCGATGGACAAATCTGGCGGCAGCAACGTTGTTCCGTTGAAAATGCCCGCGTAGGAAGCACTATGCGGCGAGCGAGGCGTTGCCGAGCACTTTATGGCTGAGGAAATAATCGGCCCGAAGTTACACCGACTGTGAAACGTCACATGTCAGGAGAGAAGGCCTGATATTCTTGGCAAACGCGAACAGCGCGCGTCCTCTGGCCGCAAACTCAAGCTCCGACCACGTCGTCTGATTTTGATTTGAAAGCGCGCGTAGCATTTCAATTCGTTCAAACAACAGAATTGCGTATCACGTGATCGATCCGCCCAAATTGCCGATTTTCAACCATTAAGAACAAGCACCGGCACTTTGATCGATCCGCCCATAACTCGCCGATTCGCCGCTTTTCTCTCGCATCGTCCGCCGTGGCGAGATGTGCGCCCTTATACTCTACCACGAGCACGCGGCCATCGTTTAGCAGCGCGATGAAATCCGGATAGAACCTGTCCGACGATGTTTGTAGCCAAAAGGAATTTGGTTGCCGCACGGTATTGCGCACCCATGCCTTCACTTCCTTACACCGGTCGAGATAGACTGCGCACTCCAATTCCTCGCCGCTCGCATCAAGATCGCCGACGACACGGAACAGATGCTTCTTGAATTCCGTTCCGCCTTTGTAGGGTTGATTGTAAGCATAGCCGCCTTCGTCAAAAACAAGCTCAATATCTCAGTCTGTTCCGAATTCCAGCTCACTTTGCGGAAGTGTGCGTTCCAACGCCATCGCTCCCGCGCGCTGGACCATTGGCAATCACTCTTACGAAGGCTTCGACAAGACGAAACTTTGCACGCGCCAAACCTTCAATTTCCATTCCTGTTCTCGCGGTGATCGCGTCCAGCGCCTTGGCAATGAACAGCGTCGACGATATGCGCGTAATGTCGCGGCGTGTCGAGAACGGCAATCTTCTGTCCAGCGTATTGATCAGCGCATTCCGGTTCCAGCCGCGTTCCTGCAACGCGAGGGCAGTGGTCGGTGAAGATCGGTCACGAATTTGACCGTCACCTGTCCCGCCGTGCTCACGTCCAGCGTCATCGACACCCTGCTTTGGGAACGCGAAGAAATCGATAAATTGGCGCTGGGTCGCATTCTTCCAATTTCCATGGAATATCAAGGAAATGCGCGCCATTGAACAATTGCAGCCCTTGCGGCGAGCGAACGGCAAGAAGCGGCACGGCAAAACGGATCGCCTCTTGCGCCGAATCGATGGTATCTCCAACCGCGCGCCGCGTGACCTCTGCACCAGGGTTTTCATCGCCAGCCGCCGACTTCTGGCATTGCGTTCAACATTGCGTCGCGGTCGTAATTGGTGAGCGCGCGATGCGCCGCAATCGCGCCGGATTCAATATCGACTCGGACGCGTCCACCTGTGGCGGTTTCCACATTCGTCTTAAAGGTGGACGCGTCGATTTCCATCCGGTATCGGCTCGTCAAAAATGAAGGCCGCGCCGCCTTCCTCCAAGCCCCGAATCGGTCTTCTATAGTCCACCAACGATTGGGCTTCGACGCGCTCGAAACCATTGTTCACGAGCCCATCGCGAAGCGTGTTCGCCGCGTTCTGAAAACTCGTCGTCGTGGCAAGGCATAGGCGCGGTTCAGTTCCTCGGCGTTGCTTGCGCTTGGCGCGGGGAAGCCTGAGCACCCGTCCCAATAACTGTTCGACCGATCGCGCTGACTTCTGTTCCGCTACCGAACAGAGCACATAGGCAAAGGAGCAATCCCACCCCTCGCGAAGCGCTCGTCGGGCGACGATGAATTGGATGCGGCATTCGCGGTCGAACAGGTCCACGCGGTTGATTTCGCGGGCATCGCCGGTCGCAAGTGCGATATGCTCTTCCGGAACCCGGAAATCTTCGATGAAGGGTTCTTTGACCTCTTCGGCATAAAGTGTCAGCTTGTCCTTCGATTTCGGCTGGCTTGAATCACACTTACGGTCGGCGAATCGTCCGTCTCCTTCTCTTCCGCGCCCGCAAGCGTGACGAGTTCGTCGAGCCATGCGATGGCGTCGCCGATGGTTTCCTTCGGATCGGAACGCCCGCGCAAGATCACAGGCAGCTTGATCATATCCGCGGCCTCCAATTCGGCGGTGAAGAACGACCAACACATTCGAGGCGTAAATGCCCTTTTCGGGCTTTGCGCTCTTCAGGCGTGACCGGCGTCGCCGTGAATTTCGACAACGACAGTGGATTGAAGCGGCGCGAACGTGTCAAAGAAGAGATTCGTCCGGGCATTATGGGCTTCGTCGACAATCACTATCGGACGGCGCATGCGCAACACATTGGCGAGCGAGGGGAAAACAGGATCGCCGGACGGTCCCGTTTCGAGCGCCGCGCGCAAACCATCGGCGAGACCACCTAAATGGTCCATGAGTTCGCCATTCGCCGACAACCTCGCGGCCTTCCGTCTCTTCGACGCGGAAGGCTTGGATCGTCGCGACAATCACCACTGCCCGCTGTCATAGTCGGCGCGCTTGGCATAGAGGGCATCGGCGATGCCCATGACGCGGACATTCTCGCCGAAGCGATCGGCGAGCGCGCGGCGGTTCGGATGCGCGCGGTCTTGCAGCGTACCCAATGTTTGATCACGGATCGTTTGCGAGGGCACGAACCAAAGGACAACCGGCGCGTCGGTTCGAAGAAGTCATCGGCCGCGACACTCACGGAGTGCGCGGCGAGGACGGTCTTCGCCTCCGCCGGTGGGA
>CAVQZL010000048.1:0-12013 GCA_963718265.1 uncultured Alphaproteobacteria bacterium
GATGCGGCGCATCACCGCCAGATCGTCCGCCTCGGCGAGGGGCTTGGGGCGGTAGACCCCCGAGCGCGCCACGCCCACAAGCGCGCATTGGCGGCGCACCGACAGGTCCTTGCCAGGCCGTTCGACCATCGCTCTTCGATCGGGCGCGCTCATCGCCCTGGCCTCCTGGCCAAGAAATCCCGTTCGACCGTCAGTTGGCCAATCTTGGCGTAGAGCTTGGCCGTCTCGCGCTCGCGCTCCTCCTCGCCATCCCCCGAACCGCTCGCCCCTCGCGCGAACAGGCTCGCCGCATTGTCGAGAACCTGCTTCTTCCAGGCATAAATCTGGTTCGGATGCACCCCGTGCCGCTTCGCCAGTTCCGGAACCGTCGCATCCTCGCGCAGCGCCTCGACCGCAATCTTCGCCTTGAACGCCGCATCAAACTTCTTGCGTGACTTCGTCATTCCTCGCTCCATCGGTTGCGACAGAGCAGGACGTTTCACACCTTAGCCAATGGTCCTAAATCCGGGGTCCAGCTCACGTCCCGCTCGGCCTCGACTGCCTTCAATTGGGTGACGACAAGCTCGAGCCGGTCGAGTTCGCGTCCGATTTGAGCTTTGAGATGGTCAGGCAAGACGCAGCCGTCGCCCGTCTTCAAGGCGTCCAGGCGCGCTCGGCAGTTGCGATGGAGCGGTTCGTAGTCGAAGACGCCCTGGGCGAACAGAAGGCCTTTGATGCGGTTAACGTGTTCTATCCGCTCAGCCAGCACCGTCCTGCGTTCGCGACAAATCCGGCGTCGGTCCTCCTCCTGGCAAGTCGGCGGCCTGACCATGGCGCATACTCGAGGTTCCCCGCGTTTGTGCGCCAAAAGCGTGCGAACCAGGGTTTCGCCGTCAATCGTGTCGGTCTTGGCTCGCCGGCGTCGCCGTGAGGTCAAGATCGACGCAGGATCGACCACATGGCTTTCGATGCCCTCGCTCTCCAGTACACGGTGGATCCAGAAACCATCCAGCCCAGCTTCCTGGATGACAATAATCGGGAAATCGGCGCCCGTGCGCGTTCGCGCCTTCTGCTTGAGCAGCGAAAAACGCTGCAGAAGCTTTGCGACATCGCCGCTGGGTAGGGAATGCTTGGACATAGTCTCTCCGGCTCCCGGAGCCAGAGAGGTGATCACCCAGGTTGAACGAGACAGTTCCATCGAAACGAAGATAGCGGCAAGATCAGTGCGGATAGCGGCCAGTTCGGGTCGTGATTTAACCTCTTGCATTTTCGCCTCCAGGATGGGGTCAGCGCCCCACTCTGGCGAGAGATCGGGTCGCTATCCACTTCCCATGGGATCTCATAAGGGCGGTGGGCCTTGCCCTTGCCGATGCATTCGACCTCGGGCGCGTGCAGCGAATAGACCTTGCGTCCGCGCTGATGCTGGCGTTGCTCGCGCACCCGGCGGGCGAGCATCAGCGGATGGGCGAAGGCGCTCTCGAGTTCAGCCTCGCCCTTGATCTTGCGCACGATGTCGCGCGTGACCCTGCCGAGATAGGTTCGGATCGTCTTCAGCGCCCGGTTGGCGCGGTTGAACTGTTTGGCGTGGGCGTAGCGCTGGTGGGCGATCAGCGCATGTTTGCCGACCCGCTGGTAGGACTGGCGCAGTTCGACGCCCGTCTTCCTCGCCAGCTTCACCAGCCGCTCGCGCGCCCGATGCATGAGCTTGGCGTCGGTCGGAAAGGCGACCGCCTTGGGCTGAACGGTCGTGTCCACAATCACCTTGGAGAAGTCAGCGAGCTTCGCCGCGCCAGTGCGCGTGGCGACCGCGAGGCTCTCCTGGATCAGCGCCACCAGCTTCTCCTCCCCCATCCGCTGGCGCCAGCGCGTCAGCGACGAGCGGTCGAAGATCAGCTTGTGCCGGAAGAACTCCTCGCCGCAGAACAGCTGGTAATAGGGGTTCTCGACCCAGCGGGCGCACAGGTCCTCGTCGGAGAGATCGTGCATGTGCTTGAGGATCGAGAGCCCCGCCATCAGCCGCGTCGGCAGCGGCGGGTGGCCGGCCTTGTCGGAATAGACCGCGCCGAACCGATCCTCGAGAAACCGCCAGTCGATCGCCCGGCCGAGCTTGGCCAGCGCGTGGCCATGTCGACGATCTGGTCGAGCCGCCCCCGGAAGAAATCGTTCTGCCCGCTGTCCCGCCGCTCCCTTGGCCGCATCGAATCACCCTTCGTCAAGCCGACGACGGAGAGACAAAATCACGACCAAACGTCCCGATCAATTTGCAAGAAATCAAGCCAACACACGCCGCTTTCTTGCAAATGTGTGAGTGGCGGAGCAATTCTCCCCACTTGTGACATTTGAAAATTCCCCAGTTTTCGTGACTGCCGACCATCCAGGGCATGCCCTGGATGGTCGGCGGGCTCGCCGAATCGCCGATGCTCTTCCCGCATGCGGGATGGAGGGCGCGGTGATCAAACTTGGGGAACTCGTCATGATCCTGAATTTGCATCGCCAAGGTTTGTCCGTCAGCGCGATCGCGCGTCAGATCGGCGCCGACCGAAAGACCGTCCGAACCCACATTGCCAAGGGGCTCGAGCCTCCAGCTTACAAAAAGCGACTGCCGAAAAAGGGCTTGGTCGCGTCCTTCGAACCCTATTTCCGCGATCGGATGGCCGCTCATCCCGGCCTGACCGCGAGGCGGCTGTTCCGCGAAATCCGAGAACGCGGCTTTGCGGGCGGCTACAGCGTCGTGCGTGACTGCGTTCGCGATATTCGCCCCGTCGGCGACGCGGGGTACGAAGTTCGCTTCGAGACGCCGCCCGGAGACCAGGCGCGGGTCGATTTCGCCAGTTTCGAGGTTGAATTCACCGACGAGCCCGGCGTCCGGCGCATCGTCTGGCTGTTCTCAATGGTCCTCGGCCATTCCCGGCTGATCTGGGCGCGCTTCGTCGTTCACCAGGACCAGGACCTGCAGAGTGTCCTGCGTTGCCATCTCGCGGCTCTGGAAGCGATCGGCGGCACTCCACGCACGATCCTGTACGACCGAATGAAGACCGCGGTCATCGGCGAGGACGAGGACGGACTCGTCGTCTATAATCGTGCCCTGGTCGACCTCGCACGCCATTACGGCTTTCAGCCCCGCGCCTGCCGGCCCTATCGCGCCAAGACGAAGGGCAAGGTCGAGCGGCCGTTCCGTTATATCCGCGAGGACTTCTTTCTCGGCGGCATCTTTCGCAATCTCGCGGATCTCAACGACCAGCTCCGCCATTGGCTCGACACGGTCGCCAACCCACGCGTGCACGCAACGACCCAGAGGGTCGTCAATGAGGCCTTCGCCGAAGAAAGAGCGTCGCTTCAAGCCTTGCCCCGCGTGCCCTACCGGTCCGTGCTCCGCCTCGAGAGGCGAGCTTCGCATGAAGGCATGGTGAGCGTCGGCGGCAATCTCTACAGCGTGCCTGACACCACACGGCGGCGCGTCTTCGATGTGCACGTCCTGGCCGACGAGATCCGCATCTTCGAGAACGGCGAGCTTGTAGCTTCTCATCTGCCGCTGGAGGGGCGGGGCGAGAAGCGACTCGATCCGGGCCATCGAAAACTCGGTGGCTTTTCGCGGCGCCGCGCGTCCAGTTCCGAACCCGAAACTCTTACGCGCGCAGGTGATCACGCGCCCCGGCGCTCGCTCGACTTTTATGCAGCCGTGGGGCGGCGGCTTGCCGCTCGGGGAGCCGTGAGATGAGCGCCTCAGCCGTCATCGAGCACGTCAAGGCGAGCCTCGTCGCTTTGAAAATGCCGCGCGCCCTGGAAATCCTCGACGTCACCCTGCGCGGCATCGAGCGTGGAGAAATCGGCGCCGTCGAGGCCATTGACGCCTTGCTGACCGAAGAACTCACCATCCGCGAGAACCGCCGCGTCAAAATGGCCGTTCAGATGGCTAAGCTCTCGGCGATCAAAACCCTCACGGGACTTGCTTACCTCGACAGAACCGATTCTGGCGCTCGCGGCTCAGTTCATCGATCGCGGAGCCTCTCATAGGGCCGCCGGGAACCGGCAAGACGCATCTGAGCCTCGCCCTAGGGGTCGAAGCGGTCAAAGCCGGCCGCAGCGTCTACTTCAGTTCGCTGGCAGACATCGTCGCGTCTCTCGCCGAGGCCGAACGCGACGGCTCGCTGCGAGAGCGCATCCGCTACTTCTGCCGCTTCGCTCTGCTGATCGTCGACGAGATCGGATATCTGCCGGTCATCCCCGGAGGCGGAAACCTATTCTTCCAGCTCGTCAACGCCCGATACGAAAAGGGCGCCATGATCCTCACCTCGAATCGCGGCTTCTCGGAATGGGGCGAAATCTTCGGCGATTCCGTCGTCGCGACCGCCCTTCTCGACAGGCTGCTCCATCACGCCGTCGTCGTCCAGATCGAGGGATCCAGCTATCGCCTACGCGAGCACGCAGACCTTCTCCCTGACATCGCTCGCGCCAAATCCCTCTCCTCCGCCTCGCCAATCCCACCGACGCTCAAGCGCCGAGGGCGGCCAACAAAAAACGGAGGCGCCGATCCAGATTATGGCTGATCGCCAGCCTCCCAACTGGGGAATTTTCCGGCGCCACTTCTGAGGAAATCCCGGCGCCATTGACACAAATGCAATGACTTGCTTATCCGCGGAAACGCCTCAAAACCCAGGCCGGTTCGGATATTTCACGGACGACGGACGCTGTTCAAGGACAAAGCGGCTCGGATGCAGCCGACGGCCAGGATAGCGCGACGGCTGGCCGCTCATTGCGACGCCATGACGAGAGCAGCGATCAAGGGCCCGACAGAATCGGTTCGAGGGCCACGCGGTTGGGGAGGGCAAAACATCTTCGTAGAGTCGAATTTTTCTCTCACCGTTTCGAAGTTGTCCCATCCCGGATAGACGCTTCGTAATATTCGATGTCCTGAGGCTTGTGGAGCTTGCCCCAATGCGGCCGCGCACCCAAGCGCATCATGAGATCCTCGAGGGGATCGAAGACGCTCAGCTTAATCGCATGGTCGACGAACCAGAAGGTGTTGAACAGCACCGCGTCCTGGCCAGAGTTCGGTCCAAGATAGGATTGCTCGGAAGCTTTGAGAAACTTCATTTCCAGAACCCGCCCCTGATTCAGCTTCGCGAAGTCTGAGGCCCGCAACCGCTCGATCGCAAGCGACGCTTGCGAGGCGGCGAGGGAATATTGCATCGTCACTCCGACGTCTCGCGGCCTTTCGCCTTTGAGGCTCTTCGCGGTCCGCTCGAGCCGAGGGTAGTAGCTCGCGATCCGACGAACAGCCGCCTTCGCCCGGCGTAGGCCCGTGGATTTCGCGCCCTGATCGCCCCAGTACGGCTCGTCCCCCGCCACGTACGGTCTGAAGCCTTTTTGCGGCTCAACGTTCGTCTCAAGGCATTTCAGAACGACAATATCCGCGCCAAAACTCAAATGCCCCCAAATGTGCTCATACCGCTCCGCGAGCTTGGGCATCCGAACGAGGAAATCATCGATGGTCATCGAAAGTTCTTCGAATCGGACCCACGGCATCGCGATTGCCTGAAGCTCAAGTTCGACGATAATCCCAAGCCACCCAACCGCCACGTTCGCAGCCCGTCTGTCTTCCGGCGCACTGCTCGAGTCGATCTTCCTCACTTCACCGGACGCAAGAACCACGGTCAAGGACTGTACGAAATCCGAAACCGTGCCCCATCGGGAACTCGTTCCGTGAGTAGCCGTCGCCACAGCGGCTCCGATCGAGCATTCGGTCAGGAACGGCAACGACGGTAGCGAAAGGCCGGATCCGGCGAGAAGGCGCGTCAGATCGCCGATGCGGACGCCGGCGTCCACGACTACTTTATTCGTGACAGAATCTAATCTCCGAACGCGATTAAGGCCGCCCAGCCGAATGGCAACATCATCGACAATGATCTCTGGGCCTTGGGAATATCCGTTGCCAAACGCCCTCACTTTCAACCCGGAACGGCCCGCCGTAAAAACGGCATTGCTGATATCTCACGCTCCCGCACTCGACAACCCTACCCGGCTGATAGGATAGGAAATCGCTATAGGCCTTCAGAATCTGGGTGTGACCCTGAACCAACGGAGTGTGAACCAACGGAGGAAGCTTAGCCGGCTTCACTGGCCGCTTCAGTCGAACTCGATTCGAGCATCGCCTCGACGACGCCGACGTCTCGCAGGGCTTGGGCCGGGGAGCTGACCAACGCCGTGCCGTGCTGGACAGCGTCGACGCAGTGAGAAAGGGTCTCGTAAACGCCCCCTGGCACGAAGAGATCGCCCATCACCGGAATGTGACGCCGTCTCCCATTCGTTTGAATGCGTATCCAATTGTGACGAAAATCACGCGGGCTAAAGCGGTTAAATCCGGCGAGCAGCGTCCCCTTCGAGCCCGTCAACCTCAGGCCCTGGTCTCCAGCCGGGGAGGGTGAGGCGAAAGTCAAGCGGTAGGCTCCTTCGGCGCCGCTTGCGAAGGACAGGATCGCGGTGACGCTGTCCGCAGGCGGCAGATAGGGAACGCGCTGGCTCACCGACGCGCTGACTTCCTCGACCTCGCCCACGATCTTGCGCAGCAAGGCGATGAAATGAACGCCGGAATCGAGCATGTAAACCCCCCGCATATGCAGGGGATCCCCGCCATCGCAGATTGTCGGGCTTCTGGAACGAGAGATAGGTAAAATCGGCGAAGCGGATCTCGCCCAGCACGCCGCTTACGACGATATCCTCAACCATCTGGGTGGTCTTCTTGAAGCGCCAATTCTCGGCGACCGCCCAGACCACCGGCCGGTCGAGCCGGGCATGATGCTCTCAGCTCTATGCCAGTCGCCACTGAAGACGCGCCCGGCTTTTCGCTGATCACGTGCTTGCCGGCGGATAGAAAAAGCTTGACCGCGGCCGGCATGACCTCGATCGGGAGCGTCAGGTCCACAAGATCGACCTCCGGATCTTGCGCAACGTCTTCAAGCGACAGGTAATGTTTGAGGTCCTGGCGCGCGTACAAACGGCCAGCCCGCTCGACAGAGGCCTCTGATCGGCTGCAAAGTCCGACAAGCCTTATTCGGCCCTCTCTTTCCAGTCGCCTCAGGGCCGGAATGTGAGCAACGCAACAAACCAACCGCAACCCACCAAGACGATACGGATGGATGTCGGCATGAAGCGCCTCTAGGTTAGAGCAAGGAGGAATGGCCGGGCGAAGATACAATACGTGCGCCGGATCGAGGACCGCAATTCGCCCGCGCGGCACCGATTGTGTCTCAATCGGAAGGACAAGTGCGGTTCGTTCAGGGGCGGCGCACGGGGGCATGGCCAATGGAGGATAGGCGCCATGGGCCACATAGGCTTCGAGAAAGCCCAAGTCCGCTCTGCGCGTTACGCTGCGGCAATTTTCGGGAAGTGTATGACTTCTGTTCTCTTCGCATGGCGTGGAAATCGGCTTCTTCCCCAATCAAATCATGCGACACTCGGTTCTGGTTGCAGCTGGCGCGCGTCCTGCTACTGCGCTCCACTTGGTGTCGCTGAGCAGATTGACCGCTCGAACTCGCAAACTTCGTCATCGATGCGTGGAAGCCTATGCCGACCAGGATCGGATTGGTGGCGACGATCGAAAGTCTCAATCCATGCTTCGTCGCTTATCTGGGAGCTACAACAGAGAGCTGAAGCGGTCCCCTTGGCGGGTTCGTCTGGCTGCCGTCGCCGTGGAGACGGATGTTTTTACCCTCGCAAGGAGGCCAAGCCGAACTTCGCCTTCAATATGGTGCATCGCCACAAGCCCTTGCATCAGGCGATCCTTGTATATTGCGAAACGCATGTCTCAAGTATCTATGTTCCGATTGGTTTTTGTCGAGAGACGAACCCGGTGGCCGGCTCAAGCGCGAGTATTTCGTCGTTTCACCACGCGAGGCCATCGACGCCAAGACGACCCGCATTCAGTCCGGTTGGCCAGATCCGAACCGCCACGCAAAGCTTCGGTCGGCAAAAGCGTTATGTGGACAACCTAATCGAGGTGATTGTCCGTATGGCGGGGACTTTCGGAGGTGCCCGACCCGTGGGCAACCCCCAAGAGTTCGCCACCCGGAGCTTGCAGAACTGATTATTGGATTATTGAAATTACCGGCACGAACTCCAAGATTTGTTTTGGTCAACGCCGTTAGATGACCCGCGGCAGCACCAGACATCTCAATGGCGAAGTCGATCCTCGAGTGGGAGCCGAAGACGCCCCTTCGAGAAGGGCTAACACAGGACATTCGCCTACCTCGAAAATATAGTTCGGAAGTAAGGCTTACAGCGTTATGGAGACAAAGTGGCGGATCCCAAAGACGTTGTGAGAAGCCATATCGAACGGATCGATGGTGTTTCAAAAACCTGGTTGGAATGGCTCGACTGGGGAGATCACTTCCTGAAAGTCCTCGTTGTTGAGGTCGATTTTGACACGGACCCAAATGCAGCCGGCTTCCGGCAAGAGGTAATTAATGCAATTAGATCCACGACGGATGATGTTTTGCAAAACGAAACTACTATTGCCATTGGCCAATTGCGAATAATCCCAAAGCGATATTGATTTGAGACCTTGTTCCGCGAGGTGGATTTTGAGTCTCAGAGCAGATTAGCAAGGACCTATCTCCAGGCACCCCCTGATTTCTTTCTTCTTTCCTCCGTTTATCTACGTGGCGCCGAGCGCTGCAAAAACGGAGGCAGCTTCTACGCTAGAGGGCCTTAGACCCGTCCCGCAAGGCCGGGTATACAGCAGCAGCTGCTTTTCTGGTAATTTGCCGTTGACGAGGCCCGCGCCCATGTGGCCCAACAGGTCCATTGTAACGGAAATGTTTGAGTTTTGTCCTCTTTGGCATGGTACAATACTGGCAGCAGAATCGGAAAAGGCACAAATTGGGTAGTGTCCACGGACGTGATGTAATTTCCGGCGGAATCGGCGGTGGAAAAGTGCGCCGATGCGGGAGTGGAGCTGGGGGTGGTCACCGCGGCAGCCGGTTTAAAGTGGAGTTGCTCGACTTCACACTCACCGGAGAGGCCACGATAACCGAGGACAGACTGCCACTGAATGAGCTTCCGCAGAACGCCGGCGACGGTGACTTTCTGCGTGCTGTAGCCGAGAGCGTCCTGCAATTGCTGATGGAGGCCGGACGTCGAGGGGCTGATCGGCGCTGGCCGGCACGAACGGGCCGCCGATCGGCCGAACTGGCGCAGCGGCTACCGCGACCGCACGCTCGACACGCGGCTTGGCTCGCTCAACCTCAAGATCCCGAAGCTGCTGCCCGGCAGCTGCTTCCCGCCGTTCCTGGAGGCGCGCAAGACGACGGAAAAGGCGTTGGTCGCCGTCATCCAGGGGGCCTGGATCGGCGGGGTGTCGACCCGCCAACTGAGGGCGCAGCGTCGCAGATACCCGTGCAGAGTGTTAATCGCACAATTCAGGGCTGTTGCTTCAGGACCCGTTGGGAGTTGATATAGATGACCACTCGCATGGGGAACCGGTTTCCACTCTCCCGAGTCGCTTCCACCGCAGTCGGAGAGATAAGACTTGCGGTGCAAGCAGCGCCCAGCGCCCTTCGTTACATTGCACCAATTGTGGCCTGGGCGACCGCGTCCCTCAGTTTGGGTGTCGTTCTTGGCTTATCAGCAGTGATACTCCCGCCAATGGGCGCCTTTGGAATAGTTGCGGTCGCTGGACTCGTGCTGATTTGGGTGATGCCCGATCTGCCCCTCGTGTCGCCGGGACTCATTCGCAAAGCGTTTTTTGTTATGCTGGTCACGGATCTTTGTGTTCCTTATTATTACACAGTTCAATTTTCAGGTCTGCCGTGGATCTCTGCGCGGCGCCTCGCTACACTTTGCCTCCTCGCACCATTCTTCGTTGCAGTTGCAGCTTCGTCCGATGTCCGACGGCAGATCGCGCAACGAATTCGTGCCTCTTTGTTAATTTCTATTTGCGCGATTGGCTTTCTCATTATGGCTACACTATCAATTATTACATCGATATCTCCAGTTGCTTCATTCTCAGATCTAATCGACGTAGTCCTATCAATGTATGTGCCGTTCTTCGCGATGGTTTATGTAATTAGAGACAACGATGACGTCGCGTTAATACTGAAGATTATATGCGTTTGCGCGCTGTTTAATACGACCGCGGGCGTAGTGCAATTTTTTCTGCAGCATAACTTCTTTCTACAAATCTTTCCGAGAAGTATGCTCGACGCGCTTATGGCGAGCAACCCATCGCTTGCCAACCTTCTTCCGACTAATCCGACCCACTTTAGACATGGCCATTATCGAGCAAAGTCATCTTTCGTTACCCCTCTTTCTTTTGGAGAATTTGAAATCATTGTTATTCCCATTGGCCTCTTTTTCGCTTTGCACCGAGAGAAGTTTTTTGACAGGATCCTCGGGTGGACGGTTGTGTTCAGCGGAATAGTTGGAATTTTCTGCTCGGGGTCAAGAGCCGGTTGGGTTGGAATTATTGTGTCCGTCCCTACGTTTATTGCTATATGGTCAATTCGTAGAGCGACACAAAGTAGGGCGAAGCCTCGCTCCAGCAATCGTCGGTTTGTTCGGCTGCATTTTGGTTACCTGCGTCGTCTCATTGCTGTTCTTGTCCCACACATTCCACGATATGGTCTTGGGGGGTGCGGCGGAGGCGAACAGCACGCAAGCGCGCTACGATCAGTGGGCGATGGGAATTCCGCACATTTTGGCAAACCCTATCACCGGGCATGGCTTGGCGACGGGTGGTTCCGTAATTTCGGATTACACAATCGACAGCTACATCCTATCGCTCGTACTTGAGACGGGGGTTCCCGGACTTGTATTTTTTATAGGAATGCTCTTGCTCCCTATCTGGTACGGCCTGCGAAGTTATGTCTCCGACCTGTCGGAATATGGGGCGGTGGCCGGCGCGTTGGCCTGTAGCTTCATCGCGTTCACAGAGAACAGACTTGTTCTGTCGCAGAGAGAAAATCATATGCTGATCTATTGTCTGCTCGGGATCGTCGTTGTCTTGAACTATGAGCGCGTTCGGACACGAATTCCGTACCCATTAAATAATAAGTCGCGGGGTAATACTTCCCGCGACACCAATAGAGTTTTGGCTAGGCCGGTTGCCGCGAAGCATCGTCCCTCGATGCTAAACCGAAGCCAATGAACATGGCAAATCACTTCTCCGCGTCGCCAGAGTCAACGCTCGAGGCAAAGTTTTGCAGGGCGTGAATTCGGACACCCAATCCCGCCCCATCTGAAGCGTCACGCCGTTCATCTTGGCCCCTCCCCGCGTGGCGGTCGTTTGTAAATCGCTGCTTTCGTGGAAATTGACGGAAATTAGTGCAACCACACTCGCTCTCGAGATTGTAGTAGCCACATATCGATCAGGCGTTACAGAGGCACAAGCAGTGGTTGACAAAGTGCGGGTGGATAAGAAGCCGCGGTTGCTAGCGGTCTCTTCCGGCGGCGGACATTGGGTGCAACTGCTCCGACTCCGGTCGGCCTTTGCGGGCTGGGATGTGTCCTACGCCTCAACCTTTGCCAGCCAGGCTAAGGATCTAGTCGGAGCGCCTATTTATGTGGTGCCGGACTCCTCGCGCTTCGCCAAGTCGACCCTGCCGAAGGTGGGGTGGATGGCTTTGACCATCGTGCTCAAGGTGCGGCCTAAAGCTATCGTGACGACGGGCTCGATGCCTGCCCTGTTCTTTCTGTTGGCTGGGCGCCTGATCGGTTCCAAAACACTGTGGATCGACAGCATCGCCAATTCGGGCCGTCTCTCCACTTCCGGGCGGATGGCGCGGCACATCGCCCATCAAGTTGTCTCGCAATGGCCAGACGTGGCCAAGGCTGAAGGCGTCGATTACTGGGGCAGCGTGCTTTAGGAAACGCGCCCGACACGGTCCGTACCCAGCGCCCAGCGCCCAGGTCCGGCCAGTGTCAGGCGCGGGGCGCCGGTAATACCAACGGCTCCGCGGGCTGACTCAGGGGGATTCCCAAATCGTGGCGGGGCTGATTCAAGTTGGCGCGGAGGATTCGCGCCATGCCGTCAGCGATC
>CAVQZL010000049.1:0-15671 GCA_963718265.1 uncultured Alphaproteobacteria bacterium
AAGCAACTTTTCTGGCTGAGCGACGAGCAATGGGGCCGGGTTGAACCGGTGTAGCCCAAGGGCCGTCGCGGGGCTCGCCGGGTCGATGACCGGCGGGTGATCAGCGGCATCATTCACATGCTTCGCTCCGGCGCGCGCTGGCGCGACTGCCCGGCCGAGTACGGCCCCTACACGACGATCTACAATCGCTTCAACCGATGGAGCCGCCAAGGCATTTGGCTGGGCATGTTCAGGGCGATCACCGGCAGCACCGGGGTGATCGGCACGGCCTCAATCGACAGTTCGCATGTCAAGGCGTATCGCTCGGCAGCCGGCGGAAAAGGGGGGCCTTCAAGGAAGCCGTAAGACGTTCACGCGGCGGACGCACGACGGCGATCCATGCCCTTACCGACGCCGCCGGCAGGCCGCGGATTCTGCTGGTTGCGCCGGGCAACGTCCATGACGTCATGATGGCGGAGGAGCTGCTATCTGCGGCTGGACCGGTCGAACGATTGATCGCCGACAAGGCCTACGACACCAACCGTCTGCGAACTTACCTCCAGCAACGCGACATTGAAGCGGTCATTCCTTCCAGCGCCCGGCGAAAGCCCCTCATTCCGCACGACCGGGAAGCTTATCGCCAACGAAACCTGATCGAGCGCATGTTCGCCAGGCTCAAAGACTTCCGGCGCATCGCCGCGCGATACGACAAGCTCGCCAGAAACTTTCTAGCGGGCGTCCTCCTCGCCGCCGCAACGATCTGGTGGACCTAATTGAGTCCGGACCCTAGCCGAGGGCAAATCGAACCGTAGTCTGTCCTCGTCACACGCAAGGCACAATTCTGATTACCTGTCAGCGACTAAACGACTAAACGGGATGCGTCTGGCCTTCCGGGCCTTTAGGAGCTCGTATTGGCGGGGTAGAGCGAGCCAATCCTTCACGTGAAAAAACCAGGGGGTGAGACAAGCATATCCTCACCCCTGGTCGACATCGCTGGAGCAACGCGCGTGCGATCAGCTCACGGAAACGGGCTCCAAGCCCCGACTACAGGTTGCAGGGCTTCGTGACCAAATCGCTATTTTCGGTCAGGCTCGATCCGTTCCACTGGAGGTAGACGATGCCCTTGAGCCAGGTCGGGTAAAGGGTGAACCCGGACGAGACGCACGCGACGCTTGGAACCTGATAGCCGGCCCCCTTGGCAGCGAATGAGCCTGGAGCTGCGCTCTCGGTGGTGCAGTCGGAGCAGGTTGGCGTCAGATCATAGATCACCGATGGCTTCGTCATGACAGAAGTGTTGGCATTCCAACCCATACAGGCCGTCGTGTTGGCGAAGCCGGCACAATTCGGGGGCCCTGTTCGATTCGCCAGGAGGTCTGACGTGTTGTTAAATGCCGGATTTTGATTGAAATTCACCCCCGTGGGCGCGCCGTTGAATACGCAGGCATAATGCGCTGAAGTGGGAGCAAAGCCGACATTTTGATTGCCCGTCGCACCAACCATCACATGTGCCAGCGAGCTTGGTCCCTGGGCTCCTCCCCACAAAAGTCCGCATTCATTAGTCTGCGTCGCTTGTCCAATGTTATTGTATGCGTATATCGTCGGCGTCCCGGCGTTGTTCATCTGAATATTGAGCTCGCCGTTGCCGGACGAGTTTATCAGGTTGTCATTATAGAGAGTATTGTTGTAAAGATAGTCGTGCAGCCCGGTGATATTATTATAGTTCCCTATAATTATATTGATACCGTATCTGTACGCGCTAAAGCCGATGTTATTCATCATGACGGACTGATTTGTAACTCCGTGGGCATCCCAGGTATCGAACATGAAATTTTCTAGATCATAAAGCGCCGCGCAAGCAGCATTTTTAGTGCCGCTGTTGTTGTAGGAGAAATTGCCGTACATGAAGAAGTGCGTCCCAGCTTTATTGTCGACTGATGCCGGTCCTGCCCACGCCATTGCGGCAGTGCAGATCGTATTCTGCTCCGCGTTCTGGGCGATATCCCCGACGTTCGCCACGTAATCAAAGCCAGTCGCGCCTGGAACGTCGTGGCTCGTACCATTGTCGAGACCACCAAAGCCGATCCCAACGTTGTAGGCGATGTCATTGACAAACGCGACGTAGCTGATTGTCCCAGCGGAACCATCAGCGACGAATCCTCCCCTAGAGCCGTTGGTAAAGCCGTGCGTCGAAAACCCTTCGACTGCCCAATGGCTCTTTGTCACGTCGAACGGCCAACTCGACACGCTGCCATTGTAGGACACGTCGCAGCTCGTGAGCGTGCCTCCGCAAAGCACCACTGCAAAATATACGCCTCCAGTCCCATCGATGCCGCCAGACGTTGACGGACAGTTGGAGACAGTCCCAAACGGATTGATGCCTTTGGTCGATGAGTAACTACCGGGCGCCGCGATAATGACGTCGCCGCAGTTCACGGCATGGTTGGCGGTCAACCACGGAGAACTCGACGACGTTCCGTTGTTGGTGTCCGAACCAGTCGGAGAAATGTAGTAAGTATGCAGCGCCGTGAACGGTACCGCATTGGATGCGGAAGGCGGAGGCGAACTCGCCGCCACAATAGGTACCGTTGCAGCACTGGTCGCTGATGACTTCGCGCCCGAGGATCCCGTCGCAACAACTGTGGAGGTCAGCGTGTGTCCTACATCGCTTGAAACGGGGACGTATGTCGCCGCCGTCGCGCCCGCTATCGGCGCTTTATTCCCGGACCACTGATAGGCAAAGGAAGTTGCGCCCGTCCAGGTTCCGGTCGTTGACGCGAGGGCGTGGCCGACCTGAGCCGTGCCGCTGACCACCGGTAACTCAAGAAGCACCGGAGCGGCCCCGCTGCCGACCGTAGCGGCCGCAATAGTGAGTGCAGCGCTCTTCGTGGCAAGCATGCTGCTCCAAGTCGGGTTAAACACCGCGACCACCATGCTATAGGTACCGGCTTCTGTGCCGGCGGGCACGGTCCAACTGTACGCTTGGACCGAGATCGCATCCGGCTTAAACGTTAGGTAGAATACCTTTTGCGTAACGTTCTGGCCATTAAAAACTAAAGAAAATTCGACAGGATAATTCGACGCGTTCCGACTGGCGCTGATCGTGGCGGAGAAAGTGACCGTTTGTCCCGGTTGGACCGTGGCCGGGCTCGCCGTCACGGAGCTTATAGTGAAGGTCTGGGCGCCGGCCGGCGCCGGAAGCGCCATCAAAGCCAGCAATATCGCAAAGACAATGATTTCGACAAAACGCGCCACAGGTCGGCCCGACCGCGTAAGTCCCAAGCCGGCGGCGAATGATGTAGCCGCTCCCCGCCGTATCGCCAAACTGGGCAGCGACAAGGGAACAGTCGGCGATCCAAACATCACGCTATAAACTCTCATCCAACCCTCCAGACATGAAAGCAGTGCCTTCGAATTTGTTGGTCGCCTCACCCTTGTGTACGAGGCACCGAACTACATCGGCGCAACTGTTGACAAGGTTTTCCGCCGGCCGTAGTAACATAAAAGGACACTCTCGAGGGTTGCGGCCTCGAAGAGCCCATCGCCGCTAGTAGCGGCGTTATAAGCTATGAACCTTCCTGAAGGCGTTACCAGAAGGTGCGCATTTATTCTATTGCGGGCGCGGGGGAGATTCGATCCGAGATCGCCGCCTCCCGCCTCCGCGACGTGCTGGGTTTGCAGACTGTCCAACTCATCGATGATTTCCTTCGGTTCACTGACACCACATCTCGACATTGAACTTCATTGAGCCTGGCTTGAGTCCGATCTAAACCCCCACCCGGGGCAATTTGCGGAGCCGGATCAGGCAAATTAAACCGTAAAAAGCCCAGACTACGATGCGTCGCCTATCCACAGCGACACGACATCAATCTTTTGTCCAGTCATCCTTATGTCTCCCCATTTATGCTTCCCCCAGGTTATCACTTGGCTTAGAGCTAAGTTTTAGGAGGTCTGTTTTTCGAGTGACTGTGATATTGCGCGATGAAAACGCAATTTATCAACGTATTTTGGTTCGCAATTCATGCCAATCATCATCCACTTCAACACTCATTTGCCTTTTGTGATTAGACCGTTTAATACAGCGAACCATAAAAGTCAAAAACGTCGACAGATCTGATCTCTCTGTTTTACTCAGCACTGATGTTAACTATGTTAGACAATGTTTATTGCGAGCATGGCGAAATTATGTCAAGATATACTTCAGTTTCGCGGGGTAAGGCGAATTTTAACGATGCACACCCCGGCACGCGCACCAAATTTCAGGGTACCTACCTTTCGCAATCGTCATGTTGTGTTGCGGTCGAAGCGTCAGGATTGAGTTTGGAGGAAAGATGAGTAAGACAGTGGCGGTGACCGGATGTGCCGGCTTCATAGGCAGCAATTTGGTCGATCGACTTGTTGACGACGGAAACGTCGTTATTGGCATCGACAATTTTTCGACTGGCCAAGCGCCGCTTTCTCCAGCACGCGCTGAGCAAACCGAACTTCAGGCTTGGTTGAAATCGATCTCCTGGATCTTGACGCTCTAAAGGCGGCCATTGGCGGCGCGGGTGAGGTCTACCATCTGGCCGCGAATGCGGACGTTCGCTTCGGCACCGAACATCCGCGCAAGGACCTCGAGCAGAACACTATCGTGACGTACAACGTCCTTGAGGCGATGCGCGCCAACGGCATTAAGAAGATAGCCTTTTCCTCGACGGGGTCGGTCTACGGGGAGGCCAAGGTTTTTCCGACGCCAGAGGATGCTCCGTTTCCCGTCCAGACTTCTCTTTACGGCGCGTCGAAGGCCGCGGGCGAAGGCCTGATTTCCGCTTATTGCGAGGGATTTGGTTTCGAGGCCTGCATATTCCGCTTTGTGTCGATCCTTGGCGAGAGGTATACACACGGTCATGTTTTCGACTTCTATAGGCAACTTAAGAACAATCCAAAGGAACTTCGAGTTCTTGGCAACGGCCATCAGCGCAAATCCTATCTCTACGTGCAGGATTGTATCGACGCGATCGTGCTCACGATGGCGCGTGCGACCGACAAGATCAATATCTACAATCTAGGCGTTGACGGTTATTGTGAGATCAACGATTCTATTGGCTGGATCTGCTGAAGCGCTCGGCGTTTCGCCCAGCCTCGCCTATTCGGGAGGCGATCGCGGCTGGATCGGCGACAATCCCTTCATATTTCTGGACACGACGAAGATCCGCGCGCTGGGTTGGTCGCCGAAACTCACGATAAAGGAGGGCGTGATCAAGACGGTCGAGTTTCTCAAGGCCAATGAGTGGGTCTACGAGTCGCGCGCATGACCGCGAAATATGCCGTAATAACGGGCGCCAGCCGCGGCCTTGGCCAGCATCTCGCTTGTCGATTCTGGGATGCCGGTTACAGTCTTGGTCTGATTTGCCAGAAGCACTGCATCGATGCATGAAACGACGTCCCGCCTTGATCTCTCCAAGAGCGGGACCTGCGATCTGTTTGCGTGCGACTTGGGCGATCCGGCCTCGGTGCAAGAGCTTGTCGCGGAAATTTCCGCAAAGGCTGCGCAGATCAACGTCATTGTGAACAATGCAGCTATCCAGGGGCCGATAGGGCCGCTGGAACAGAACGACTTCGGGGACTGGGAGCAAACGATCCGGGTCAATTTGCTCAGTCCGGTTGCGATATGCAGAGGGCTGCTTCCCCGGATGGCGAACGCTCCGGATGCTTCCATCCTCAATCTTTCGGGAGGCGGGGCGACTGGCCCGCGCGCCAATTTTACGGCCTACGCCAGCGCGAAGGCGGCGCTCGTCCGGTTCAGCGAGACGCTGGCCGAGGAAGTGAGGAGCCAGGGCGTAACGGTCAACTGCATTGCGCCTGGGGCGATGAAAACGGCCATGCTTGCTGAAGTCCTCAAAGGCGGGGTCGAGAGTTCCGGCGGACGGGAATTCGCCATTGCCGCCAAGGTTTTCGACGAAGGCGGAGCCTCGATGGACCGGGTTGCAGACCTGGCCTTGTTTCTTAGCTCGCAAGCGGCGCGAGGCATTACCGGCAAACTGATCAGCGCCGTCTGGGATCATTGGGAATGTTGGCCAAATCACATTACCGAGCTGGCGGGCTCTGACCTTTACACGTTGCGGCGTATTGCGGGACGCGATCGCGGGTGCAGCTGGGGAGACAGATGAGCGGGACGAAAGAACGCCTCGGCGTCGGCATCATCGGCTGCGGCCTTATCGGTCAGAAGCGCGCCAAGGCTCTGCCGGCCGCGGACAAGTTGATCGCTTGCGCTGACGTTTCCATCGACCGGGCGCAGGCGCTTGCTCGTTCATCCGGCGCCACGGCAGTAACGGACTGGCGGATGGTCACTGACGATCCGGCCATTGACGTGGTCATCATCGCGACGCCGCACGACACGCTTGCCGAAATCACGCTTGCGGCCGTGGATGCAGGCAAGCACGTCCTGGTCGAAAAGCCGGCCGCGCGCTTCGCGTCGGAGCTCGATCCGGTCCTCGCCGCCCGGGACAGAAACGGGGTGCAGGTTCATGTGGGGTTCAATCATCGATACCACCGGTCCTTGCGCAAAGCGAAAGAGCTCGTCTCTTCCGGAGTTCTCGGCGAGCTGATGTTCATCCGCGGCCGCTACGGGCATGGCGGACGCATCGGCTACGAGAAGGAATGGCGCGCCAACCCCGCAGTTTCGGGCGGGGGAGAGCTTATCGACCAGGGTCCGCATCTCATCGATCTGTCGCGCTGGTTTCTCGGCGAGTTCACGCATGTGGAGGGTCGCGCCGAAACCTATTTCTGGAAGATGCCGGTTGACGACAATGGTTTCATGTTACTGAGGACCGAGCATAACCAAATAGCTTTTCTCCATGTCTCCTGCACAGAATGGAAGAATCTGTTTTCGTTGGAGATTTACGGAAGAAACGGGAAACTCGACCTGAACGGACTAGGCGGAAGCTACGGCGTCGAGCGCATCACCTGGTACAAGATGCTACCAGAAATGGGACCGCCGGAAACTTACTCCTGGGAATACCCAATGGCTGACAATTCGTGGAACGTCGAGACGGAGACGTTTCTGGATGACGTCAGGGCCGGACGCCAGGATTCGTGCGGACTGGAAGATGCGATCGCCGCATTGAAGGTCGTCGAGACAATTTACGAGAGGTCCGGATATGATCATCGCGCGTAGCCCTCTGCGCATCACTCTTGGCGGGGGCGGCACCGATCTACCTTCCTATTACCGGGAACACGAGGGGTTCCTGATCGCCGCTGCGATCGACAAGTACGTCTATGTCACCGTGACCCGACCGTTCACCGAAGGAATTTATCTCAAATACTCGCACCTGGAGCATGTCGACAAGATTTCGCAGGTTCAGCATCCGATCATCCGCGAAAGCCTGAGCCTGCTGGGCTTCAAGACTCCGCAGGTCGAAATCACCACGCTCGCTGACATTCCGGCGGGAACAGGGCTTGGAAGTTCGGGCAGCTTCACGACGGCGCTGCTCAAGGCCCTCTACACGCATCGTCGCCGCCACCTGACCCAAGTGGAGCTGGCCGAGCTTGCCTGCCACCTCGAAATCGACCGCCTTGGCGAGCCGATCGGCAAGCAGGACCAGTATATTGCGGCCGTTGGCGGCGTGACCTGCTTCACCTTCCACACGGACGACACCGTGACGGCGTCGCCGCTCGCGGTCAGCATGGACACGATGTTCGATCTCGAGGACAACCTGCTTCTCTTCTTCACCGGCTTCTCGCGCAGCGCCGGCAGCATCCTCAAGGATCAGAACACGCGCACGAAGCAGAGCGACAGCGAGATGCTGAAGAATCTCCACTATGTGAAGGAGCTGGGCTATCGCAGCAAGGAGGCGCTCGAAAAAGGCGATACCCGTCTCTTCGGCGAGCTGATGCACGAGCATTGGGAGCACAAGAAGCGTCGCTCCGGCGGCATGAGCAATCCAAAAATCGACGAGTGGTACGAACTCGGCATGAAGAACGGCGCGGTCGGCGGAAAACTCGTCGGCGCGGGCGGCGGCGGTTTTCTGATGTTCATGGCCGAAGAGCGCAACAAGCTGCGCCACGCGATGGCCACGGCGGGGCTTGAGGAAGTGCGGTTCCGTTTCGATTTCGAAGGCACGAAAGTCGTGATGTCGGCATGACCCTGCCGGTTGCGATTCTGGCGGGCGGCCTTGCGACGCGTTTGCGTCCGATCACGGAAAAGATTCCGAAGTCGCTGGTCGAAGTGGCCGGCGAGCCGTTCATCGTTCGCCAGCTCGACTATCTCCGCCGCCAGCGTGTTCGCGATGTGGTGCTGTGCGTCGGCTATCTGGGCGAGATGATCGAGGCCGTCGTCGGCGACGGTTCCCGCTTCGGCCTCACCGTCTCTTACAGTATGGACGGTCCGGTTCTCCTGGGGACAGGCGGCGCGTTGCGGCGGGCCGCGCCGCTTCTCGGCGAGGCCTGCTTCGTTCTCTACGGCGACAGTTACCTGCCCGTCGATTTCGCCGCCATCGAAGCCGAATTTTGGGCCTCGAGCCAGCCGGCGCTGATGACCGTTCTCTACAATCGAGGACCGCTGGGACAAGAGCAACGTGCTGTTCGTCGACGGCAAGCTTGTGGAATACAACAAGAGGGCGCCGCGGCCCGATTTCGCCTATATCGACTACGGCCTAAGCATTGTGAGGCGAGAGATTCTCGAGAGCTATCCGGCGAACGAGCGTTCGACCTCGCGACTGTCTATCACACGCTCTCGCTCGAAAAGCGCCTGCATGGCTATGAGGTCTTCAAAAGGTTCTACGAAATCGGATCCCCCAGCGGACTGAAGGAAGCGGACGAGTTTTTTCGAATGGGAGACATGCCATGACTTACGCGCAACAAGCACATTGCCGAAACGATCGGAGATCGCGAGCAAAATCGACGTCGACGCGATCGAGAAGATGGCGGACCTTCTTGCTCAGGTGAAGGCTGAAGACGGCCGCATCTTTTTTCTCGGCGTTGGCGGAAGCGCCGGCAATTGCGGCCATGCGGTCAACGACTTCCGCAAGATTGTCGGCATCGAAGCCTATGCGCCGACCGACAACGTCTCGGAACTGACCGCGCGCACAAACGACGAGGGCTGGGCGACGATCTTCGTCGAGTGGCTGAAGGTCAGCAAGCTGTAAGCCGAAGGACGCTCTGTTCATCTTCTCGGTCGGCGGCGGCAACCTGGAGAAGAACATCAGCCCCAATCTCGTCGAGGCGATCAAATACGCAAAGAGCGTCGGCGCGAAGGTCACCGGCGTCGTCGGGCGCGATGGCGGCTATACGGCGCAGGCGGCGGACGCCTGCTGCATCATTCCGACGGTGAACCCGGAAACGGTCACGCCGCATTCCGAAGCGTTCCAGGCGGTCGTCTGGCATCTCTTGGTCTCGCATCCCAAGCTGAAGGCCAATCAGACCAAGTGGGAATCGACGGCGCGCAAATGAAACGGGCCGTTTTTCTCGATCGCGACGGGGTGCTCAACCGCGCCATTGTCCGCGACGGCAAGCCCTATCCGCCCGCGAATGTCGGCGAACTCGAAATTCTTGCCGGGCGTCGAAGAGGCTTTGGCGGCGCTGCACGCGGCGGGCTTTCTGCTGATTGTCGTGACCAACCAGCCGGACGTCGCGCGCGGCACGACGACGAGGGAAGCGGTCGAGGAGATCAACGCCGCTCTTGGCGCAGCGTTGCCGATCGACGAATTCCGGACCTGCTTTCACGACAGCGGAGTCGGATGCGAGTGTCGCAAGCCGAAGCCCGGCGCATTGCTCGCCGCGGCGGCGCTTCACGACATTGATCTGAGCGAGAGCTACATGGTAGGGGACCGCTGGCGCGATACCGAAGCGGGCCAGCGCGCCGGCTGCAAGACTATTCTCATTGACTACGGTTATCAGGAAAAGCAACCGGAGCACGTAGATTATCGTGTCAGCGTCTCTGCTCGAAGCAACCGAATTCATGGTGGAGGAACAACTAGATGAAGAAGGTCAAGGATTTGAAAGTCAAGCTATTCGCCGATGGCGCGGACAAGGCCAGCATGCTCGAAATGTATGCAAATCCGCTGATTCAGGGACTGACGACGAATCCAACTCTGATGAAGAAGGCCGGCATCACAGATTATCGGGCCTTCTGCAAGGATATTCTCACCCACGTTCAAGACAAGCCGATTTCATTCGAAGTCTTTTCGGACGATTTCGACGAAATGGAACGTCAGGCGCTTGAAATCGCGAGCTGGGGTCAAAACGTCTACGTCAAGATTCCGATCTCCAACACCAAGGGTGAAAGCGCGGTCGGTCTCGTGAAGCGGCTGGCCGCACAGGGGGTCAAGGTCAACGTGACCGCGATCATGACGCTCGCCCAGGTGCGCGATGTCGTCGCATGTTCTGAGCCCGACGATGCCGAGCTATGTTTCGGTTTTCGCGGGCCGAATCGCGGACACCGGCCGACCCGCGCTTCCGATCATGACCGCGGCGGTCGAGCTTCTGAAGATCGCCCCGGCGGCCGAGCTGATCTGGGCAAGCCCGCGCGAGCTGTACAACATTTTCGAGGCGGATCTCGCCGGCTGCCACATCATTACCGCAACGCCGGACGTGCTGAAGAAGCTTTCGCTGGTCGGCTACGATCTCGACGCCTATTCGCTGGATACGGTCAAAATGTTCTATAACGACGCCGTCTCCGCGGGTTTCAAGCTCTGAAGCGTCGAGACTAGAACTTATCGTTGACCGCCCGACATCTACGCGAAGCCTGCTGCTCAGCCAGTCGACGGTCGTGATCCTTTCGGAGGATTAGTCGGTGGTTACCGAATTGCGGTGCAGGAGGTTGTTCGGCGCTATGTCGAGGTAAGGCGAGTGATGGCACTGAGCGTTGCGAGGGGCGGCACAATCCGCAACGCAAGGGGCAAGCCGAGACGGCAAGCCTCCGTGGAAAGCTTTCGTGGAAGGGAAGCTCCATCACTTGAAGGCGCGGTTTGCCAGAACGGCGACGTGTGACACCGACCTAAGGTCAGCGGAGGCGGATGCTTGTTGCTGAGGCAACCGCACGGTCTGGTGACCGCAAGAACAACCGATCCGCCTCGAGCTGATCTCAACGAGGCGGCTATACGACGCGCGAGATCGTGGGATGCAACCATGCTGTAGTGTCCAGAGCATGACGAATTCGAGGTCTTGATTGGGCGATCGAGGACCACGCGACAATCCAGAGGCCTCAAATGATCAAGGGATCCAGGGAGGCTGGGCCAAGGACAAGGAAGGCGGTCCCACTGATGCTGACGGTGTCTGTTGTCATCCCAACATTGGATAGACCCAACCTGCTGCTGCGCGCTCTGCGCAGCGTATTCAACCAGACTTATCCGCACCTCGACATCGTCGTGGTGCTCGACCGGCCGAGCGAGGAGACCATCGCGGCGCTGCGCGCGATCGAGGATCCACGGCTTCGGGTAATAGTCAATCCCCATCCGGTGAATGCGCCGGCGGCGCGCAATGTTGGGGCCGATCACGCGAAGGGCGAGTGGATCGCCTTCCTTGACGATGACGACGAGTGGCTGCCCGAGAAGATCGAAAAGCAGCTCTCCTTCGCCCTGCAGCGCGGCGAGGTGCTGGTGAGCTGCCTCAGCCGGATCGTCACGCCGCATTCGTCGTATGTCCTACCGCAGAGAATCTACGACAACGCGACCAGGCTGGACGAGTACCTGTTCGACCGCCGCTCAGCGCGTGCCGGGGAGGGGTTCCTACAGACCTCCAGCTTCATGATGCCGCGGTCTTTGTTTGAGAAGGTGCGCTTCTACGAAGACAGATTGCACGACGACTGGGATTTCGTCCTGCGCCTGTCCCACGAATGGAGGATCCGCATTGAGACGGTCCCGGAAGAGCTGACGATCCTCTATTTCGAAGAGCAGCGCCCGTCGCTGACGTCGCGTTCGAAGTGGCGCGGCTCGCTCGTCTGGATCGACCAGGTGCGGCCGATGATCAGCCGGCGCTCCTATGGCGGCTTCTGCTTGGGCGTCGCGGGGTCCAAGGCGGCCCGGGAGCGCGCCTACTCTGCGTTCGGGTTGATCCTGTACCGGGCATTCCGTTACGGTTCGCCGAGCCTTTGGCGCATTTCGACGTATTTCAGTGTCTGGCTGCTCCCCGAAGATGCCTATCGGCGTGTGAAGGCTTATCTGAAGCGCAGGGTAAATCCTGCTAATAGTGCTACTGTTTCGTAACCGAGCAATGGCTATCCTGCTGACTCGGGCGTCGCAATGAACCGGACTTTGCGAGCCACGGCTGAGGCCTGAATCCCTCGCCGGTTATTTGTATAGAAAGGTCGCAAGGCATGGAGCTCGTAAGCGTAGTCATTCCGACTTTCAATTCAGAGAATTTATCGAGGAGGCGATCGACAGCGTTGTTGCGCAGAAATACCCCTCCATCGAAATCATTGTTGTTGACGACGGTTCAACCGACAATTCTGTCGCGGTCGCGCGCCACAAGCTGCAGAGGAGCGCAGAGAGGTTCCAGATTCTTGAACTTGACGCCAACAAAGGACCTAGTGGAGCTCGTAACGCCGGGTTACGCGTCGCGAACGGATCGTGGGTGCAGTTCTTAGATAGCGATGATGTCTTGTCGCCGCAAAAGATCAAAAGACAGATGGCGGTTTGCGGAGATAGCAGAGCCAGATGTGGCGGCGATCTATTCGCCTTGGAACTGGGGATTCTTGGAGGCTGGCGAAATTGAGTGGTTCGGGCCACTAACGAGCCGTCCATGTCGGGCAAGGCTCCGATTATGTGTCTTGCCGCGAAATGCCGGCCTCTGTTGGGTGCTTGCTTGATCCGCCGATCAGCTCTGGAGCAAGCGGGCGGATTCGACGAAACGCTCCGCTTCTGGGAATGCGAAGAAGTCTGTGTCAAGCTCGCTTCGGTCGGACGCTTCGTGTCGGCTTCATCCGGTGAAGCCGAATACCTGTGGAGACTACATACAGACGCGCCCGTATATCGCAGCCTCCGGGGGCCGTTACACTACAAGTACCGCAGGGTTAGGTTGGATAAAACTGGCCTTGAGGGTGAGCGGGAACCGAGACGTCGACAGCTCTGGGGTTACCGGATCCAGATAAGCAGTTACTGCTGCTCGAATGTACGACGTGGGGCCGAGCGTTGTACATGAACGATCGAGCGGCCTTCCGTGAATTTTTGAGCTTGGCGCGAACTTTAGATCCGGACCTCGCTCCTAGCGATCCGCCCTATATCAAAGCTTTGTCCCAGTGGATCGGATACGAGAATGCAGAAGCCGCCTACATGCTGACGCGATTGCCCAAGATGTGGCTACGGTCGACGCTACACACGTTGGGGTTGAGGCGACGCCGCTATACGATGGTGGAGGGTCGATGAAGGACATTCGTCGCTAATAGACGACCAAAGACAAGCGACCATTCGGGGTACAATTGAGGCGTTATGGGATTTGACGCTTGCTGGATCCGACGAGGACCGATGGATCGCTTGTTTCGCTCCCAAGTGAGAGCCACCTTTTCACGAACGGCTCGCCGGTTGGGCGGGAAACTTTGCCGTTTCGTACCTATTTGGGTGTGGCGAGGTATTCTCCCAGAACCGGTGCTTTGTCTCTGCTATCACATGGTATCGGACGCCAGACTGGCGCACGTGAAGCATTACGACTTTCTAGGAACCGACGAATTTGAGCGTGATCTCCGGGCCCTCGAAAGTCGTTTTGCATACGCATCCTATGAGGAGATCGTCGAGCGACGTTCGAAACGGGAGCGCAGCTCCGAAACGTCGCTTTGTCTAACGTTCGACGATGGGTTTGCCGAATGTGCCTCGGTGGTGCAGCCGATCTTGCTGCGCCGGGGTGCGAGCTGCATCTTTTTTGTCGTCACCGATCTGATCGACAATCGCGCCGTCTTTTTGGAAACGAAAGCGTCGCTTTGTGTCGACGCCATCCTCCGACGCCCACCCGACGAGGTTGAGGCGATCATACGCGATTTCAAGCTCCAAGCACGGCTGTCAACAGCGGACAAAGAGTTCGGCAACACCGTTCCCGCTCAAATGGCGGAAAAATGGCGGAAATTCGAGCCGCGGTTCCGGCCGTTGCTAGTCTGGTTGTTGACGATCCGGCCCGTCGAAGCCGCCTTGCTTGATCAGCTGTGTCGGCGACTCGAGGTCGACGCGGCGCGCGTATGTCGATAAGGTCAAACCGTATCTTTCGACCGAGCAGATCTTGCAACTGCGAGCAAATGGATTCGCGATCGGGGCGCACAGTTGCAGTCACCGTCTTCTGCAGGACTTGACTTTGGCCGAAGCGGAGTTGGAAATTGTCGAATCGTGCGAGGTCATCCATCAGCTAACGGGACAGGCGTCTGTTCCTTTCGCGTTTCCCTATTTCGGCGAGGGTCTGGACCGGTCTTGGTTGGCGGGAATTCGCGAGCGAAACCCCTTCGTTGGTCTTTTCTTCGATACTCAGGGACTGCGGCGTGACGCAGCGTTCGTGGTTCAGCGCGTGTTCGGCGAGCGGATTGAGGAGTCCGGTTCGATTGATCGGTTGCTGCGGCGAGCGTGGACGCGCCGACTTTTGTAACGCGCGGGGTACGGCCGCCTGAGGCACGGCAGTCATGCTTGCGGCGCCAGCGTTTGGTCATGCAAAGAAAAAGTCTCATGAATTCGCAGCGCTTGGTCAACATTGTGACGATTGGCGGCGACGGTGCCAGGAGGCGCGAGCCGCGGTGCGCCGCCTAGGAGGCCTTGAGCCCTGAAGGTTCTCCATTTTCTTGGCATCGACCGATTGCCTGAGCGACCGACGGTCGACAGACGGGCGGCACGGAGCGATCGGCGCTTGAAATCGCCAGAATTCAAACCCAACTCGGCCATAACGTCACATGGCGTCGATGGCCGACGACAACTGGCAGGGAAGTTGGCAGGCAATGCGACTTCTGCATCTGAAATTCCTCATATGCGGAGGGCGTTGCCTGATCGATTTTGGCCGCTGAATTCGGGCGCTGGCGATAAATTACATCGCTCTTGCATTCATCAAGGATTTCGCGAGGCATGGGATTGGCAGTTTCAGGGGTATTCTACTGTATGGAACCGGCGATTACAGGGATGTCATCATGTATGTCCCGTTTGCTGCCCTCGCGATCGTTGGCCCAATCTTGAAGTTGGCCGCTTGGATACATAGACTAAGTAATTGTCCCACAAGATTAAGTATCAAGCAGCGGGCCTAAATGCAAACTTAATATAGCTCTCGTGGTTAGCGTTTTGACGCAAGAACTTCCCGTAGTTTTGTTATATGAGTTTGGCCCACTTTGCATTGCCGAGGTTGGCTCAGAATTGACAGCCGGCTTGGTCATTGCCTCAAATGTGGAGTTTTTTGGAGCTGCTTTCATGCGGACGCCGCTTACGGATGGAACGGTCTATTTGCAATTTTTAGGCGTTTCACTCGGAACCGGAGTTCATTGGCTCGTCGCCGGTTGGGCCGACAGTTGACCGAGATCAAAGGCCAATTCGCGATGGACCGCCCGATCGCCGTAGCCTGTCCGAGGCTCCCGATCGCGCACGATCGGTTCAGCTGGGGGCTGTTCCCGACCCATTGTCGTTCTGCGCGGCGACATAGCAGCTCACGCCGGGTTTTCGCGCGGTCTGCCCGATTTTTTGCACCGCGCCGAACGACCGCTAAGGGGTAGATTTGACCTCATCGGCCGCGCGCCGTCGGCCAATGGCCGCTATTTGAGCGAG
>CAVQZL010000050.1:0-12696 GCA_963718265.1 uncultured Alphaproteobacteria bacterium
TGAGCTATACGCCCATCGAAACCGGCGCCTTGGCGCGGCTGATCGGAATGCAACGCGGCTTTAGCAAACAAGGCGCGCCCTGTCCCACTATCGGGCTGCTTATGACTCTTATGGAAAGCGGGAGGCGATCATGGGTATGACAATCGCGGATAAAGCGCATGACCGGACGAACCGGCCGCGCTAACCCGGCTGGTGCGCGAGGGATTCCCCCTCTGTTTGGAACGCAGCCGCGAAGAGCGCCCTTGTATAGGGTTCGCGGGGACGCTCGACAATTTCGTTTGCGGGCCCCTGTTCGATGATGCGCCCATCCTTCATCACCGCGATTTCGTCGGCGACGGCGCAGATCACGGCGAGGTCGTGACTGATCAAGACATAGGTCAAGCCGTGCGCTTCCTGCAATTGTTCGAGCAGGGCGAGAATGCCGATCTGGACCGCGCGATCGAGGGCAGAGGTCGGCTCGTCGAGCACCACGAGACGCGGTTTTAGGATCATCGCCCGCGCGATCGCCACGCGCTGGCGCTGCCCACCGGACAATTCATGTGGAAAGCGATGCCGCAAACCGGGGTCGAGGAGAACCTCTTCAAGCGCCAGGGCCGCCCGCGCGTGGCGCTCCTTGCGGCCAATCGCCGGCTCATGCACGCGCAAGCCCTCCGTGACGATATCGCCGACGCGCATCGCGGGCGACAGCGAGCCGTAGGGATCTTGAAAAACCAGCTGCATGGAGCGCCGCAACGGCCGCATCGCAGCGCGATCGAGCCGCGTCAGGTCGCGCCCGTCAAAGCTGATCGTGCCGCTCGCCGGCACGAGTTTTAAAAGCGCGCGGGCAAGCGTCGATTTGCCGGACCCCGAATTCCCCGACGATGCCGAGCGTGCGCCCCTGGCTGAGACAGAGGCTCACATTATCCACTGCCTTTATCTCCCGCGCCACGCTCAACAAGCCGCCACGCAAAGAGAACCTCACGCCGATATGTTGCGCGCGGACAAGCACTGGCGCATCCTTTCTGGCGTTCGTCCGCACGCGCGGCGTGGCGGCGAGCAGCATCCGCGTATATTCGTGGCGCGGATTCGCGGCGACCTCGCCGGCGGACCCGGTTTCGACAATTTCTCCCGCGCGCATCACGTGCACGCTGATCGGCGATCCGGCGAACAAGATTAAGATCGTGGCTGATAAAAATCATCGCCATGCCAAAATTCTGTTTGAGCTTAGCGAGAAGTTCGAGGATTCTTGCGGCGACCGTCACGTCGAGAGCCGTCGTGGGTTCGTCGGCGATCAAAAGATCGGGGTTGCAAGCAATCGCCATCGCAATGGCGACGCGCTGGCGCTGGCCTCCGGACAATTCATGCGGATAGGCACGCAGGCGACGCCCGGGCTCGGTAATGCCCGCGAGGTCCAGCAGTTCCTGCGCTCGTGTCTTGGCCGCGCGGCGCGAAAAGCCCGCCTTGAGACGCAGGATCGCGCCAATCTGGGCGCCCACCGTAAACAGGGGATCGAGGGATGACATGGGTTCCTGGAAAACCATCGCAATACGCCGGCCAAGAAGCACATCAAGCCGCCCCCGCGAAAGCCCGAGAAGCTCGGTGTCCTCGAAGATCACCGATCCCGTGGTGACTGCGTGGCGGGGGAGGAGATGCAGCGCGGCGAGCACGGTCTGGGTCTTGCCGGAACCGGATTGCCCGACAATCGCCGCCGTCTCGCCGCGCCGGAGCGTGAAGCTCACCCCCTTGACGACAGCTGCCGGACCGTAGCTCACGCAAAGATCGCGCACCTGGAGGAGCGGCGGCGCGCAAGTCTCCATCACCGCGTCCCAGCGGCCCATGCGTTGCCAAGACTTTGTAACGCGCCGAGCGTCGCGCCCAAAAACAACGCGGGAAAAATAAGAAGATGGACAGAGCCCTGGATGTTGCGGGCGCCATCGGCGACAAGCACGCCCCAGCTCGTCAGCGGCTCTTGCACGCCAAGGCCCAAAAAGGACACGAAGCTTTCGAGCAGGATGACCCGCGGAACGAGCACGGCGAGATAGGCAAGGATTGGGCCCCGAGGCGTTGGGTATGACATGGCGCCAAAGTATAGAAGGGGCACTCGCGCCAAGCGCCTCCGCGGCGGCGACAAAATCCCTTTGCTTGATCGAAAGCGTCTGGCCGCGCACGATCCGCGCCATGTCGAGCCATTCGACGGCGCCGATCGTCACGAAGATCAGCGCGAAATGACGCCCGAATACCATCACGAGAACAATCACGAAAAAAATGAAAGGGAGCGCATAAACGATCTCGACGATGCGCATCATCAGCGCGTCGACGCGTCCGCCGGCATAGCCCGCGACCGCACCATAGGCAACGCCGATGGTCAGGGCCACGAAAGAGGCAAGCAGGCCCACGGCGAGCGAAACGCGGCCCGCGATAAGTGTCCTCGTGAACAGATCGCGGCCGTTGGCGTCGGTCCCGAACAGAAAAACCTCCCGTTTCAAGGGCACGTCGATGGAAAGACGGCGGCCTTCGTCCGTCGTTTCAACGATCCACGGACGCCCAAAAACATCGGAGCGCTCGAAGGCACGTAATGCGCGGTGATCGAGCGGCTTGGCGCTGCTCAGCGTGACACGCAGACTTCCGTCCTCCTCGCGGGAGGCTTCGATGGCAACGCGCATGCGCCGCGTGATCGCCTCTAGCGCCTCGCGCGCTTCCGTGGCGTCCGGATGCGCGAAAAGCGAGGGCCGGACGAGCACGTAATCGCGGTACACCTGATCGTAGGGGTGGCCCGAAACGAGCGGCCCAATGAGGCAAAGAAGCGCGATCACACCGAGGATGGCGAGGCTCACCCGCATTGGCCAGTTGGGCGGGGACAGTTGCACTGTTGGCGTACGCTCACTCATCGCGGCCTCGTATCATAACGCACTCTTGGATCGAGCCAGGCGAGCACGAGATCGACGATAAGATTAAACATTAACACTGCCGCCGCGACGACGATGACCGTGCCCATGACCAGCGTATAATCGCGGCCAAGCGCGCCATCGACGAAATAGCGGCCGATGCCTGGAATTCCGAAAATGGTCTCGACCACAACGGAGCCCGTGAGCACATTGGCGGCGGCAAGGCCAAGATAAGATACAACTGGCGCAGAAGCGCCGCGCAGGGCATGAATGTAAATATGATAGCCCGGCATTCCAAAAGCCCGCAGCGTCCGGATGTGCGGCATCGCCAGCGAATCGCGAAGGGCCGCTTGCATCAGCCGCGCCACAATCGCGATCTGCGGCAGGGCAAGCGTGATCACCGGCAGGACCTGGTTTTGCCATGCGCCATCGTTCCAGCCGCCAACCGGCAGAATATGAAGCGACAAGCCGAAAGCGAGCTGCAACAGGGGCGCGACGACAAAGACGGGCAAAACGATGCCGACGATCGCCGCGGCATCGACCAGGCGCGGACCAATTGCGCCTTTGCTCATTGCGCCTGCCAGTCCCAGCGCCGTTCCGGCGAGGATCGCAAGGAGCATCGCCTTCGCGCCGAGCGAAGCCGAAATCGGGAGCGCCTTGGCAAAGAGCTCGGCGACGGAAAAATCGCGCCAATGCAGGCTGGGGCCGAGATCGCCATGGGCGAGACTTTGCAGATAGAGCCAGAATTGCTCGATGAGAGGCAGGTCGAGCTTATAGATTCGGCGCAGGTTCTTGGCGATTTCCGGATCGAGCGCCCGCTCGGTATCGAAAGGCCCACCCGGCGCGAGGCGCATGAGGAAAAACGCAAGGGCGATGATGATGAAAAACGTCGGAACCGCCGTCGCGACGCGCGAGAGAAAGAAACGAAGCATAGGTTCAACCGCGCGTGGCCTTTCGATCCGCTGAATTGCGGCCAGTGGGGCCAGTTTAACTTCTTCTCATGACCCAACTCGGACATAGGCGTCGTCAACCGCACTGTCCAATTGGCAACTCATCCCGTCGCCGGGTCGATGGGAAATATCGCTTTCTGATAATCGAATAAATGCTAATATTCAGGCTTCCCACTATGGTAGGTGAGCGACCACGCCGAAAGCACGGAGCGATGTCTTTAACTTTATTGCCCACGGTAACCGCGTGGCGGTTGCCGGAGCCGAATAAGTCTCCAGCAAAGCGAGTGACACGTTATTATTTCAATGCCAATTCCAATCGTCCAAGCCACTGGAGCCCGTCACGGCGTTTGCCAAGCTGAGTTCAAGCGAGCCAATAAATTGGGTCGTACCGGTTGAACAGGCTGCGACAGTTCTCGCAGCCGCACTTCCTCGCGCCATAGGGAACAGTAACGTGTCACTCTTCCTGGCCGAACTTCCTATGTGGGTCACCGCGATCCTATTGGTGGTCGTCCCCACGATCGCCGCGATGTGCGGACAGGTCTTGATACGCCACCGGATCGGTCTCGAGCGATTGGCCAGCAATAACGAAATCGCTGGCTTCAAATTCGCCACAGTCGGTGTGATCTACGCGGTTCTTCTCGCCTTCGCCGTGATCGTCGTCTGGGAGAAGTTCAGTGATGCGGAGATCGCGGTTGTCCAAGAGGCCGGAGCCTCCGCAACAATCTATCGGCTCACTACTGGCCCGGACCCCGAAGCGGTCGCGACACGGGCGGCCATGAGCAACTACCTTAGGCTTGCGATCGAACGGGACTGGCCGCTGATGGCAAGAGGAAACGAAAGCCACGAGGTGACGAAAGCGCTCGATGCACTCTATGCGGCCGCCCTACACTTGATGGTGAACGGATCGAGACAGCCAGAAATTTTTGCGGAGACGTTCAAGCAGCTTGATGCGGTCACCCAGGCCCGTCGCACCCGGCTTCACCTTGCATCCGGCATTGTCCCCGGGATCGTATGGCTGGTCCTATATTGCGGCGCCGTACTAACCGTGGGATTCACGTTGTTTTTCGGCACCGAGAACTTAGCGGCTCAGGTCATGATGACCGGCATTCTGTCGGTCATCGTGTTCATGGGTCTTCTTGTGATCGTGTCGATCGATCATCCCTTCACTGGTTCCGTTCATGTCGGTAGCGACCCGCTTCAGTCCGTGGTCGAGGATTTCGAGCACGGCTAGATCGGAGTGCGCCTGGTTGCGGGGTTGGGCCGTGGTGCCATAATTGTTTTTCGGCAAGTTGGCGGCCGTCGGCCGTCTTCAACTTATAGCCACAGCCAGACTTGACGAGCATGGCTTCTTCGTCATGCCTTTCGCGGGGCCTGACATTAGATTACTGTGACCAGCCTTCGTGGACCGTCTTGCGGGGAGGGGTCTCCAATGGCCGACGACACCGATCTCATTACGACGATCTATGATGCCATAATCGACGCATCCAAATGGGACGAGGTCGTCAAACGCATCGTCGAGGCAACGAAATCGGTGAGCGGCGGCTTGCTCATTTACCAAGCAGGTGCGGCGCAGCTGTCGGCGGCGTACAAAATCGACCCGTTTTATGCCAATGCCTATGTCGAGACTTGGCACGAGCACAACCCCCTCCTCCTCATTGCAGGGACAGCGGGTCCGGGCGAGCTGAGGACAGGCACATCCATTACCCAGACCGATACATACAGATCCTCGGTTTTTTTTAATGAATTTATTCGCCCGCAAGGATGGTGCGACGACATCGCCGTTTGTCTTCTTCGTGGACCCGACTCGGCCGGGCACTTGGTTGTCCATAGATCGCCCAATGCGATTTGGATGGAGCCCAAGGAATGGCAACTCTTTGAAACCCTCGCGCCGCATTTAAAGCGGGCAGCCGAGGTTCATCAGCTTCTCTCGCGGGCGAAAGCGGCAACGGTTTCACTTGGCGCGGCGATCGCCGAAGCCGGTTTCGCCGTCTTTCTCTTGACCGAGGATTGCAGCGTCGTCTTCGCCAACGCCAAGGCCGAGGACCTCTTGCGGCACGGAATAGGCTTGCGGTATGAGCGCGGGCGGCTTACGGCCACAAGCTCGGCGCTCACCGCGCGCCTGCAAGCGCTCGCGCGGCAGGGGGTGCGGCCTGATCGAGTTCGACGGCGATATCGGCGGCACGCTTGAGCTGCCGCACGGCGAAAATTGCCCGGCCCTTATCGCCCATGTCATCCCGCTTGCCGCGAACCGCACAGTCTCAATCCTCGATATTGAGAGGCCTGCTGCTGCCGTCTTCGTCGTCGATCCCAGCGCCGATTTCGGCGCCCAGATCCGGCGGTTTGGCGCAAGATTTGAGCTAACACCCGCCGAGACACGCGTCCTTGGGGAAATCATCGGCGGAAATGGCCTTCCCGCAGCCGCGGCGCGGCTTAAGATCAGCGGAGCGACGGCGCGCACCCACGCGTACCGCATTCTCGAGAAAACAGGAACTAACCGTCAGACGGAACTCATCCGCAGGTTCTTCGAGACCGCGTTGCCCGGTCCTCCCGCCAGCGTCTGAATTTTCACCAACAAAATGCTGCTTGAACTCGGTATCGTACATTTGCACGACGCCAAGGCCGGAAACGCGTCATAATGTTAAAAAGGAAGGGCTGGAGTTTTGTCCTGGTTCGATTGGCGCAGGCAATGATGTTTGCATTTGTCAGCGTCATCCTTTTTGCATGGGAGTAAAGCGATGTTACACGTTTCTCTTTCTGCCTCGAAGATAGGCGCGCCCTTGGCCCTCGCCGCCGTGCTGGCCTGCGTCACGCCCGCTGGAGCAAAGTTGGCCACGAATGGGACCTCCTTGAACCAGCTCTCCACGGACCCCATCACACAAAACGGCATCCCCGCCGACGCGCGGAAAACGGCCGGTTGGGCGCTCGGCGATCTCAACGGCGTCGCAGTGGAAACGGTCATCATCCCGGAAGCCGCCCTTCGTTGAACCGGAGCGCGGTTGCCAAATTAGGAACAAATGGCGCCTTCGAGCGCCCGGTGATGTCCGTTAGACCCAGTCAATCGGAGCGGACGTTTGAATTCAAAATCAGCGAATAGGGAGGAGGACAAGATGTTCCGACGAATATCGCAGTTGCTCGTTGCCTCAGCGTTTCTGCCTTTTGTGGCATTGCCGTTCCCTGCGGCGGCAGACAATGGCCTAACGTCAAAGGTCATCACACCCGATTTTGTCATCGCAGGCAGGACCTACGGCGAATGGACTGCCGCATGGTGGCAATGGACACTTTCAATTCCAGTTTCTTCGCATCCCTTGTTCGACAAGGGGAACTGCACGACCGGGCAAACCGGCCAGGTGTTCTTCCTCGGCGGAAAGTTTTGCAGCACGGGCGACCCGACTTGTAATGCCAGTATTGCGAATCGAAGCTGCAACGTGCCGCGTGGGAAGAATCTTTTCTTTCCAATCGTAAATTCAGTGAATTCACCTCCTCCGCCCGATACGATCAACAATTTCCGTGCGTCCGTCCAGGGCGTCATCGACGGCGCCACAAAACTTGAGGTCGACCTCGATGGGCAGTCCCTCAAAGACTTGAGCGCGTTCCGGATACAATCTTCGGTGTTCGACTTCACTCTTCCTGATGACAATGTGTTCACGGCGTTAGGTCAGCCCGAGGCCGCCGGCACTTATTTTACTGCCGTCGACGATGGGGTGTATGTGATGCTTCAGCCGCTTTCGCCGGGGCCGCATCTGCTCCATTTCACCGGGAGCTTCCCAGCTTTCAACTTTTCGCTGGATATTACGTACCACCTGACGGTCTCTCCATGAACGGCCCGTATGCAGTACCGGAAGTCACATGACCGATATAATAGATTAACCGGTGGCGAGGGCACGGGATGCAATGGCTGACGGCCAGTTTCCTAATCCTCGCCGTGCCGTTCGCCTTTGGCTCACCCGGATTTGCCACCGCAACTGTGGTAGTGCGAAGCGTCGAGGTCGAGGGGACCGCGTTTCGCGTCACCCTGAGCGACGGGAGGATCGTCGCGCAGGACCAGCTGCCAGGGACCACTCTTGCGCTTGGGGATGGCACCGGGCGGCAGCGCCGCATCCGCATCGATGCCGTGGAGCGCGACTCTGAAGGACCCGGTGGGCGAAATCGTCCTCTACGCGCTCTCCGAACAGGATCCTGGGAGCGGCGAGTGGCGCAATCTGTGCCTGCCGGATCCTGATGGCCGCCGCCTCGGCTTCCCGCTCGTGGGGGCGGTCACGGCCGACGGGCTCTATGAGCCGTCGCACCAGGGAATTCTCCTCACGTGCACCGGCGGCGCCGAGGGCAAGTGCATCCGCTTCGGCTATAAGCCCTGGGGTTTTGGGCCCAACAGTGTTTCCCTCGCTCCCTACTATCAAGCCTGCGTCCGGCTGGTGCGCGCCGATTATTGCGGCGACGGAATTGGCCATACGCGCGATGGCACGCCGATCGACATATTCGACACGATTGGAATACAGCGCGACGAGCCGGCGCCGGGAATGAGCTTTGAGGCCGCGTGGGGGGCGGACGGGGCGGTCTGCGTGCGTCAGACAAGGCTGCAAGAAGTTATGGGCAGTAGTGCTCTTGCGGCAAGCTGCCCGCGCCTGGCGCATTCCATCGGTGTGGCATGTGACGAGGCGGCGCCAGCCTTATTGTATAACCGCTCCTTTGGCCGCTGACCGTTGCGCCGATCCGCTCATCGCGCGATCGAAATATAGCGGCCGGGATGATTGTCGAGCACATTTTCTTCCCAGCCTTTGAGTTTTGGCGAAACAAGATTGCGGGACTTGTAAGTGAGAAGCACGAGATCGGGCTGTTCGTCGAGAAGCAGCGCCTCGGCCTCGTGCAGAATGGCGCGGCGCCGCTCCGGCAACCCTTCCATTTGCGCTGCGTGCATGAGTTTATCGTAAGTGTTGTTCGCGAAGCTCGCCACATTCAGCGCTTGATTGCCGCTTTCGCCAAGAAACAAAAAATTCTGCGCGTCGGGATAATCGGCAAACCAGCCCGACCGCGCGATGTCGAACGGCGGCTTTTCCCGCAAGAAAGCGTAGTGAGTCGTGGCGTCGGTGGCAAGGAGCCTGGTCTCGACACCGAGCGTCTTCCACATATCGGCGATCGCCACCGCGGTGGCGCGGTGGTTCTCCGAATTGTTGAAGCGGATTTCCACTGCTAGTTTTTCACCGCCGGGGCCAAAGCCCGCCTCAGCGAGTAACCGCTTGGCTTCGTCTTCCCGCTCGAAAGGGTCGATATCCTTCCACGCGACCGTGGCAGGTGGGCCGTAACTCGCAATTCCCGGCGGCACAAAACTGTAGCCGGGGTCCATGGTGCCACCCCAGATACGCTCGGCCAAAAACTCGCGGTCGATCGCCATGGATAGCGCTTGGCGCACTCTGCGGTCGTCAAACGGCTTGTGCCTCGTGTCGAAAGCATAAAAGTAGCTGGCGAGGTTCGGCGTGACCTTGAACGCCTCCGCGAGATGACTGCGCACGAAACCGATCTGCTCCACCGGAACGTCGTCGTAGGATTGAACTTCGCCGGCCATGAAACGGCGCAGCGCTGCGGCGCGATCCTCCAATGCATAAAAAATCTCTTCGTCGAGCGCAACATGCACCGCATCGTAATAATTGGGGTTCTTGACCAGCACGAGACGATCGTTCGGGGTGAATTCCTTCAGCATGAATGGGCCGTTCGTCACCATATGGGCGGGCCGTACGAAATCCGATCCAAAGGCCTCGATGGATTTGCGGTGGAGCGGCTTGGCGGTGAGATGGGCGAGCTGGGAGATAAAATATGGGGCGGGATGCTCAAGCGCGATTTCAAGCGTTGTTTCATCCAAAGCGCGGACGCCCAACGCCTCGACCGGCAGTTCCCCCTTGTTGATCCTTTCGGCGTTCTTCAGAGTATAGAGGATATTGGCATAAGGCGCGCCGGTCCTGGGCGCCATCAGACGCCGGAACGCGAAGACAAAGTCTTCTGCGGCGACCTTGTCGCCATTCGACCATTTCGCGTCGCCGCGCAGCTTAAAATTATAGATCATGCCGCTGCTATCGGCTGCCCAGCTCACAGCCGTGCCCGGAATGATTTCGCCCCGCGCATCGAACGTGACAAGGCCCTCGAAAAGTTCGTCTAAAATATTGCTCTCGATCAAGGTCGTCGCCTTGTGCGGATCGAGCGATCCGGGATCGCCAAGCTCGCCGCGATGCCAAACCATTTTGGGTGGCGCGCCATCGGCAAATCCGGCGCGTGCCGCGAAGCCCAGCGCCAAGACGGCAAGACAAAAGGCAGCGACGCGGAATAAAAGGCGGAACCCGCCGCGCTGCTGGCCGGGCTTGCCGCTCAATCGAAGCGCACCCTATGTTGCGCAACAGGGATTTGCGCGCGAATTTTTTTGACGAGATCGCGATCGATCCGCGTCGAGACGATGCCTGGCCCATCGGAGGCTTTTGCGACGACATGGCCCCACGGATCGGCGACGAGGGAATGGCCATAGGTCTGGCGCTTTTCCTTGCCCGCGGCATGGACGCCGGTCTGCGCCGGAGCGCAGACATAGGCCTCGGTTTCGATCGCCCGGGCGCGGCAAAGAACCTCCCAATGATCCTTGCCGGTTTGCAGCGTGAAAGCCGCGGGCAGCGCAATCATGTCCGCGCCCTTGGCGGCGAGCGCCTGAAACAGATCCGGAAACCTTATGTCGTAACAGATCGCGCAACCTACAATCATATCCTCGCAAGCATAGGTCACGGCGGCATTGCCCGGCGCGAACACTGCGCTTTCGTTATATTTTGTTCCGTCCGGCGCGGTGATGTCGAACATGTGGATCTTGCGATAGCGTGCGATTTCGCTACCCGCACGGTCGAAGACCACGGTGGTATTGTGGATGCGCTCTCCGTTTTCGGGTTGTTCCAGGATCGAGCCGGCATGAATGTAAACGCGATGTTTTTTGGCGAGCGTCTGCATCGTTTCATAAGCCCGGCCGCCGGGAACGTTTTCCGCAGCCGCCATCTTGGCCTTGCGATCGCCGCCGAGAAAATCGAAACATTCCGGCAGGCAAATCCAATCCGGTCGCTCCTCCGCGACGGCTCGCTCGACGAGGCTCGCTGCGGCGGCGATATTCGCCGGCTTGTCGCTGATCGAGTTCATCTGGATCAGGGAAATTTTCATGGATCGCTCCGGGATCGCGGACGGCCGCAATAATTATAAATAGGAAAGTGTTTCGCACCGCTCAGGGACGCGTCACCCGCCGCAGGGTGAGATTGATCCGTCCGCCGCCCGGCAGCAGCGAGGAAGTGCCTGCATGGATTTTGTCCACGCCATGGAACATCATCCGCGCGGGCCCGCCCATCACGACAACATCGCCGGAGTGCAGCTCGAGCTTTTTTGCCGGATCGCCGCGCCGCGAACCGCTATAACGAAAACAACAGCTGTCGCCGAGCGAGATCGAGACAACCGGCGCGGCAAAATCATCCTCGTCGCGGTCCTGGTGCAAGCCCATCTTCGCGGACAAATCGTAGAAATTGATCAGGCAGGCCTCCGGCGGATGCGGATAGGACGCTACCGCGCGCCAGATTTTTTGCACGGACAAAGGGATGGCAGGCCAAGCCGCGCCGGTAACCGGATGCGTCGCCTGATAACGATAGCCCCCGTCGCGGCTGGACACCCACCCAAGGCTGCCGCAATTCGTCATTTTGACCGAAAACGCCTTGCCCGAGCGCGGCATGCGCGGCACGAACCAGGGCGCCTGCAAGACGGCTTCCGCGACCTCCCCGGTTAGCACCACTTGCGCCGCGTCATCAAGGTAGCGCGCGAAAAACGCTAGCCCCGGCGCCAGCCATCTGGCCGCCGCCACCTCGGTTGGTTCGAACAAATCCTGCATGAGCGTTCCTGCGGACCGCGTCACGTCAAATCATGCCGACATACATTTTGGAATGAGCAGCTCTCTGGTTCCGACCGTCGAGTTTGGCTTCAGCCGATAGACCAGCGGCACTGCGGTTGCGAGTTCCAATTCGGGAATTGTTTCCGGCGTTAGCCCCTCAAGAACCATGATGAGGGCGCGCAGCGAATTGCCATGTCCCGCGACGATCACGCGGTTGCCGCCGAGCACGGCGGGGAGAATTTTCTGGCAATAATAGGGGAGAACCCGGGCCACCGTGTCCTTCAAGCTCTCGCCGCCGGGCGGCCGGACATCGTAGGAACGGCGCCAGAGATCCACCTGTTCACCGCCCCATCTGCGTATGGCGTCGTCTTTATTGAGACCGCACAATACGCCGTAATCGCGCTCGTTGAGGGCCCGGTCGCAGTCGATTTTGATATAGGGCGTACCGAGTTCGGCGAGTATCAAACGCAAGGTGCGTTGGGCGCGGACGAGATTTGAGGTGAAGGCGCGATCGAAGGAAATACCGGCCGCCTTGAGGGTTTTCCCGGCCGCGCGTGCTTCTTCCTCACCTTTGACGGTGAGATCTGGATCCTTCCAGCCTGTGAACAGATTTTCCAGGTTCCAGGCGCTTTGGCCGTGGCGCACGAGGACGAGATTGCGATCCATGTCTCAACCTTATTGGATGTTTCAAATGGCAACGCTAGCGCATTTCGAGGCCGGATGAAATCGTTCAATTGACATAGAATGGTGATGCGACATTAAGTTGGCGCAGGCTCGAAAAGCTATTTCCGATGCTGGGTCATAGATTGATTAGGCGGCCATTGGGATTTTAGATAACATTATGTAGCAGGATGGATATGTCATTAAAAAAACTGCCCCACAAAACGTTAAAAACATTGCCTTTTCGTGCCCATCCAAATCGCCGGCTCATGGCTTCTGCAGTCTCGCCGAAGTGCATTTGCGCCGATTGTCAATCGTACCAAAATGTTTCGCG
>CAVQZL010000051.1:0-83287 GCA_963718265.1 uncultured Alphaproteobacteria bacterium
CGTTCTATTCCCCAGCGCGGTTTACCAAACAGGAACCGGCGCATGGCGCGTCTCTTCACGCCCCCATCTCGGGCGCAGTCTACAAGAAGACCTCTCCTTGCACCCGGATGGCATTCAGGATTTTGGCGAGGAGACTTCACTCACCGCGATCGATACGGTCCTCAAGTTTGGCGGAGCGGCCGATGCCCAGGCGAGCGGCTCTGTGGCTGTGCGAGCAAATCGGCGTCGCCGCGGAAAGCTTCAGGTTCAAGAACGAAAAACCGCAGAGCAGCGATAAATCCCAGACAGGAGATGACAGAGAAACTTGTAATCAAACAGGAGCAGAGGGCGTATCGCTCGACGACTTTCATGCCTACATGCCGCAGCACACCTACATCTACGCTCCAACGCGCGAAATCTGGCCGGCTAGCAGCGTAAATTCGCGCATCCCGCCAATTCCTTTGTTTGATGCGGATGGACTGCCTCTCCTCAATAAAAAGGATGAACAAGTCGAACTGCAGGCCAACGCCTGGCTTGATCGCTATCGACCGGTCGAGCAAATGACCTGGTGTCCGGGTCTGCCGGTGCTAATCCGGAATCGCTCGGTAACCGCCGGCGGCTGGATCGGGCGGAACCAAGTAACCGTGTTCAATCTGTACCGTCCGCCGACAATTACGCCCGGTGACACAGCAGACGTCGGCCCGTGGCTTGCACACGTACACAAGGTTTTTCCCGAAGACGCCGATCACATCATTAAGTGGCTGGCGCGTCGGGTGCAGCGCCCGCAGGAAAAAATCAATCACGCGCTTGCTTTAGGCAGCGGGGATCAGGGCGTTGGCAAGGATACGTTGCTTGAGCCGGTGAAGCGTGCCGTTGGCCCCTGGAATTTTGACGAGGTCTCCCCGCAGCAGATCATGGGCCGTTTCAATGGTTTCCTAAAGAACGTCATTTTGCGCGTGAACGAGGCGCGCCGACTTGGGCGACCTCAACCGCTTCCAGTTCTACGACCACATGAAGGCGTATCTCGCTTCGCCCCGACGTGCTGCGCGTCGATGAAAAGAACCTGCGCGAATATTCCATCTTCAATTGCGTTGGTGTGATCATCACGACAAATCACAAATCGGACGGCATCTATTTGCCGACGGACGACCGACGGCATTACGTTGCCTGGAGCAACCTTAGAAGGGGAGGACTGCGCCGCCAGTTATTGGGAGAACCTGTGGCACTGGTACGATACCGGGGGTGACCGCAATGTGGCCGCCTACCTCGCCGAATTCGACATCTCGTCCTTCGACCCGAAAGCGCCGCCGCCACAAACCCCCGCGTTTTGGGACATCGTGGATGCCAGCCGGGCGCCGGAGGACGCTGAACTCGCTGACGTGCTCGACCAGTTAGGCAGACCGGACGCCACAACGCTCATTCGAATCAGCAACGCCGCTACCGGTGATTTCCTAGCCTGGATCAAGGATCGGAAGAATCGCCGGGCTATTCCGCACCGGCTTGAAAAATGCGGCTACGTGCCCGTGCGCAATGACGCCGCTCAAGACGGCCTATGGGTCATCAACGATACCCGCCAGGTGATCTACGCCAAAAGCAGCCTCTCGATCCGAGATCGGCTTCGCGCTGCCCGTAAATTATTACCCCAGGATCAGTCAAATCGGTGAAGTCAGTGAAATTCTATCCGCAGCCACTGGAAGGATTTTCAGGGAAAGAGAGTCCTTCTCAATCAGGAAGCGTGTACGCGCGCGCGTAGTGGATGGAGATGTAATTTCACTGACTTCACCGACTTCACCTACCAGTCAGCCCGAACAGGGAAATGCACATCAACGCATGTGCACTAGGAGGCCTGCATGAAACCGTTCCGGTCGCCCGAAGAGATGTTAGATGGCACCGCGATCGTGGCTGGTACTGCGCCGTGGCAGAGGCCTGCCCGCGCGCTACCTCGGTGTTCGCCCACGCCTGCTCGCGCATCGACCCCCTTCGGCTACGACCATCCCAGACGGTTGCTCGGCGAGATCGAGCGCCGACAAACAAACAGAGCAGTCAGCGCAAGTCAGACGGGCGAAACGATCCTACACGTTTCTGGGTCCTTTGAGCCGACTGGAAAGAGCGGCGGGGCCACGCCCCCGGCATTTCGGCGACCGCACAACATTTGTCAAAGGTTGTAAGATTGCGACATGGTCCAGGTGAAGCCAAAGCGGCCTGATTCGCTTTCAAAATGGCTCGAGGAAGTCGTTTTCCTGCCGGCCGGCCTTGCGGCGGTTCCGGGGCTGCTGAAGCTGCACCCGTATCAGCGTGCCATTGCCGATGCGATCGCCGATCCGAAGATCGAGCGCGTCTCGGTCCTGAAATCAGCTCGCATTGGCTACACGACCGTGCTGGTCGGGATGGCGCACTACATGGTGCGAGAACCGTCACCGATCTTGGTGCTGATGCCGACCGAGAGCGATTGCCGCGGCCTGATGGTCGACGACATCGAGCAGTTGTTCCAAGAGAGCCCAGCGCTGCGCGAGCACCTACCATGCCGCATCCGGGCGAGTCCGATCGGCATACGCTGCTGCATCGCCTGTTCAAGGGCGGGAGCCTGAAGGTCGTGGCGGCCGGCGCGCCCAGAAACATGCGCCGGCACAGCGCCAAGGTGCTCCTCATCGACGAGGTGGACGCTTGCGCGGTGACGGCAGAAGGCGACGCCGTGAGCCTTGCGACGCAGCGGACCCTATCGTGGCCGCGACGAAAGATCGTCGCCGGCGGCACGCCTCTCGACGCGTCGACGTCGGTTATCGCGCGCCTCTACGGGGAGAGTGATCGGCGCGTCTGGGAGCTGCCATGCCCGGCGTGCGGCGCTTTCTGCGAGATCTCGTGGGAGGCGATCGAGTGGCCGACCGGCCGGCCCGAAGAGGCGGCCTGGCGCTGTCCGGAATGCGAGGAGTTGATCGAAGAGAGACACAAGCCTGCCATGGCCCGGCGCGGTCGCTGGCACGTGACAAACCCGACGGCTGGGGCTCGGCATGCCGGCTTCAAGGTCAATGCGCTGTCGTCGCTGTTGCCGAATGCGGCGTGGGGTCGGCTTGCCGCCGAATACGTCCAGGCGAAGGAGGATCCGGCGACGCTCAAGGTTTTTGTCAACACTGTTCTGGGCCTCCCCTGGTCCGAGCAGGGCGACGGGATCGATGAGACCGCGTTGGCGCGGCGGATCGAGCCGATCGGCCTCGATGCCATCCCGGAAGAATGCCTCGCGTTGAGTGCCGGTACCGATTCGCCGATGATGGTTGGAAACTGTTATCTGCGGCTGGACCGTTGGACAATGTCTGCTTGGTGCTCGATCACATCGTCATTTGGGGCGCGATCGGCGACGATTTGACGTGGCAGCAGCTCGACCAGCTCCTGCGTCGGCAGTTTTCGCATCCGCTCGGCGGCAAGCTCCGGATTGAGGCCTGCGCGATTGATTCTGGTGACGGCGGCCATGCCGATATCGTCTTGGGCTTCGCCGCTCCGCGGGCATCGCGCCGCGTGATGGCCATTAAAGGCGCGCCCGGTTTCTCCAGGCGCGCGTTGCAGGCTTCTTCGAGCAAGATGAAGCGCGGAAGGCTTTGGATCTGCGGTGTCAACTCGTTGAAATCGCGACTATTCGATCAGCTGCAGCGGCCCCAGCAGCAGCCGGTTCAGCGACCAGCTGGAGCCGGTCTTTTCGAGCAGCTCCTCCCAAAAACGGGTCACCCGCACGGTTCGCGGCAAGCCAACTGCCAGGTTTGGAGATTCGTGGCATGAAAGCAGAGGCTTTGGATGCGACCATTTATGCTCTCGCTGCGAGGGTGCAACTCGGCCTGAGCGATGCCATGTTCGACCAGCGTGCAGAGCAATTGCGCAAGCCGGAGCCGACCACGCCGGTCGCGCCACCGCTTGCGTCGACCGAGCCGCCACGACCCAATTCGTGGTTGATCCCGGGACAGGGAAACCCGTGGAGCAATGAGCGCACGACTGATGGCTGGCTTGATACTGATCGGGACGATTGGATTAGGTAACGGCGATGTCCGACCAGCTCACGCCTGAAGACGCCGCGGCTGCTGCAATCCGGTCGCAAATCGAGGCCCTGAACGCTTCGCCGCCCTAGTTGAGCCCGCGGCTGAGCGGTGGTTGTGGCCGAAAGCAAAAGCGCCGGATTCGCGGCGCTCTATCTCAAGGCTCATATGCCGGAGCGCTTATTGCCCGCTTTTGTCGCGGGGTTGGAGGCGGTCGCGAAATCCGGCAGGAGCGGGCCAATGAACGCGCGTCTGCAGCGGCCTATTGTTGCCTCCGTCCTGCACGCCTGCGCTTGCGTCAACCGCGGCGAACTAGATCAGTTGATCGCGGCTTTGCATCGTCTGGAGGCCGAAGTCGCCCGCGACGAAGCCCGCGAATTCCGGCGCGGCAAGGCGGCATCTCACGTAGTGCCAGCCGTCGAAAGCGCGGGCCGGCTGCCGCCCCCGGCAAGGAAACCAGTTTCGCCGCCCGAAATCATCGGCCCGGAAAAGCATGGAGCGCCCGCAAAAGGTAAGGGCTTCTTGATCGCACTTGCGGCTTTCGGGGAACAGCGCGCAGCAGCCTAAGCCTTGCCTGGGCCTAATGGAGTTGCGGCGTGACCGGTGCAAGCGCGCATCTCCCGGGATGCAGACTAAAAAAAAGATTACGCTTGATGTCTCCTGTCTCCATAGGTCGTGCATGGGGCGGGCCGCTTGAGCCTGCAGCCCGCAATCCCCGGCTTCTCTCTCTGTGAACAACCTATCGAGTCGCCGTAGCGGGCGCGAAACGATTTCTTGCCAAATCAGCCAAGCTAAGCAGCGGACCGGTCATGAACGTCGTGAAAAGGGCCATGATCACCAACATGGCAAAAATACGCGGTGAAAGAATACCCAGGTCGTAGCCAATGTTGATGGCAATGAGTTCCATCAAACCTCGCGTGTTCATCAACGCGCCAAGCGAAAAGGAGTCGATCCAATTGAGACCCGTGAACCGCGCGGCGAGCATGCTGCTTCCAAGTTTTCCGAGCGTGGCAATGAAAATGAGCGCCGCGCAATACATCCAACTTTCGGCGTCGTCGAGCAGGGCGATTTGCGTGCGTAGCCCGGTGAATGCGAAAAACAGCGGCACCAAAAAGGTAGCGCTGAAATTTTCAAGGCGGATGGTGAGAAATTCCCGGAATTTGGCCTCCGTCGGCATGATCGCGCCGGCCAGGAACGCACCAAAGAGCGCGTGAATTCCGATAATCTCCGTGGCCAGTGCCGAAGTAAAGCTGAATATAAGGACAGTCGGCAGAGTTCCATCCGTGAGTTTCACGGAGGAAGTCTGCACACCGAACCAGCGGGGCAACTGCGGCCTGATTACAAATATCATGAACAGCACGAAGGCCACAACCAGCGTCAGACTCAAAACGCTCGAAGCTACGGTGGTCGATTTCGCGATAGCCACGACAAAGGCCAAAATAGTCCAGGCGGTGGCATCATCGACCGCCGCACAAGCAATGGAGGTCGTGCCCAGGGCCGTGTTTTCCATGCCGCGGTCCATCAGAATCCGCGCCAGCACAGGAAACGCGGTGATACTCATGGAAATCCCCAGAAACAAAGCAAATGGCATAAAGGGTATACCTGGGCCAGCCAGCGGAGCATAGAATAGCAGGGATGCCGTCACGCCAAGAAAGTACGGAATGACAATGCTTGCATGGCTCACCACCACAGCTGTTTGGGCCTTGTGCCTGAGATGCCCTACGTTCACCTCCAAGCCTACAATGAACATGAAAAGACAAACGCCGATTTGGCTTATCAGCTTTAATGGGCCAAGCGATGAACTGGGAAAAACAAAATTAAACATCTCCGGATATAACAATCCGAACAACGATGGTCCGAGCAAAATGCCTGCGAACATCTCGCCGACCACGGCGGGCTGGCCGATACGGCCGACAAGTCGCCCCATCAGCCGTGCCGCAACCACAATCACAATCAACTGCAGGATCAACCGGCCCAGCGGTTCCTGGAGATTGCCTTTAATGCCACTCAGAATGGAACTCGAATTGACGGCCGGTGCAGGACTGGATTTATCGAGCAAACCGGTTTGGATGGCGCTCGCGCCCGCGGGGGGCGCCAAATGTTGTCCGTAAGCAAGCGTGAAATAAATACCCAGCCCAAAAATGATGACAATGGCCGTATAGAGCAAAACATATTTCTTCATTTTGGCAGCTCTCCTGAAAAATTAGCGGCAAACTATTTCAATTGGTACCTGCCTTGTCACTAAATGATCCCAACCGAGATTGCCGCATTGGGCAAGCATTGGCAAGGCTGAACCGTTACCGTGATGCGTCGGCATACCTTGCCGCTGACACCGGCGCGAAAAGCGCCTGGTATTGCCGATATTGCAGGCACTAGACGTACCTCTCCCTTATGTGGGTCGCCCAAGAGACTGAACCATGTGATGCCGGTTGAAATCAAGCCTGAGAAATGCACCACGCATTTTACACGCCAAGTGCGCCATGGCCGTTTTGATTGTCAATTTGAGATACGCCGATTGTTCAAACTGAATTGCCCAACCGCGCGGCGAATAAGCGCCTTATCCCGCACTGCTGGTCCACTATACCGCCATCGCGCATAAGACCGGCGAGTTCGGCATAATGGAGAAGTAGAATTGTTTTTGCATCAATAATTTCACCAGTGCCGATCATGGCCAGCGCTTCATCGAGCGTTGGTTCCAAGATTTCAATATCCTCGCCTTCGCCCGCGACCCCGCCGCCGTTGCCGGTCCGGTCCTCGGCGGAATATTGCGCGACGAAGAAGATGAGCTTTTCGGCAAAGCCTCCAGGGCTCATGTAAGCTTCGAAGACGCGGCGCGGATTTCGCACCAAATATCCCGTTTCTTCCTCGGCTTCTTTGATGATCCGGATTTCGGCGTTCTCGCCATCGAGCTTGCCGGCACAGACCTCGATCAAGCTTTCATGACGGTCCTTCAAATATGCCGGCAAACGAAACTGCCGCACGAGAACAACCCGCGAGCGGCCTGGATCGTAAAGCAAAATGGCGGCGCCATTGCCGGTGTCGTAGACCTCGTGGGCGAGGCTTTGCATGCGCCCATCGAATTGCTTTCGTTCGATCGCCACTCTTTCCAGCAATCCGTGCCCGCGTGCAACGATTTGCCGCCCAACTATGCGGATGTTGTCCGTCATCGTTCTAATATCCAAATTGTTCCCGGAGGATCCGTTCGCCGAGCGAATGACCTGGATCGTGGAGAAGAACCAGGCCAGTCGCATGATCCATCGCGACTGTCACCTTGACGATGTTCCTGACCTCGAAATGATCCGCGACGGCGGCGGCCGGACGTTTCTCCGCCTCGAGGATATCGATTGTCACGCGCGACGTGTCGGGCAATAGAGCGCCCCGCCAGCGGCGCGGCCGGAAAGCGGCGATCGGCGTCAATGGCATCAACGTCGCATCGAGGGGCAGGATCGGTCCATGCGCCGACAAATTATAGGCGGTCGAACCGACCGGCGTTGCAACGATCAATCCATCGGCGATGAGTTCGCCGAGTCTCTCCCTGCCGTCAATCGAAATCCGCATTTTTGCCGCTTGATAAGCCTGGCGCAGGATGGAGACTTCATTGACTGCTCGCGCCTTGATAACTTCCCCTTCTGCGTCGGTTGCCTCCATCAGCAATGGATACACGACTGATGCCTCCGCTTGGTCGAGGCGGTCTTCGAGGTCAGGGCCATGGAATTCATTCATGAGAAAGCCCACCGAGCCCCGTTTCATGCCATAGATCGGCTTGTTTTTTCCCATGAAGCGGTGCAACGTCTGCAGCATGAGCCCGTCGCCGCCAAGCGCCACGACGACATCGGCTGTTTCCGGATCGATCGATCCAAACCGTGCGGTGAGGGAGGCCTGTGCCGCGTTTGCTTCCGGCGCGCCGGACGATAAGAAAGCGATGCGCTCGAAGCGGTGCTTTGCGCTCTTGTTTAACTTCATGTTGGGGTGCTCCAGCGGCGACGTTTTAGCATAGCCGCGAGCTGGGTTCGCCGCAAAACTATTGCTTAATCGATTCCCTCCGGCCGGTCGCCGGCCAGAAGCAGCTGTGGAACCTGCCTGAAGGTCCAGCTATCGCCGCGCCTGTCAAAGATCCAGACGAGATCGAAACGGTCGAGTGGCCAATGTTGCGGCGCGCTCGTCTTATTTCCCAGAATGGCATTGGCGATGTCTTGCATAGTGTTGTGTTTCCATGCGATCAGGACCGTGCCATGCGCCGCGATCGCATTTTGCACAAGTTCCATTTCCTGGCCTTCGTAAAAGTCGCAATTGAGCTCGGCTTCGAGGAAGCTGGCGAGCGGCACCAAGCTGTGCTGCGGCCTCACACTCGGCGCAGCCGGTCCGGCCTTGCAAGCAAACAAAATTTCCGGCCGGGCAAGGGCGGGGTGGACGAAATGGTTATCGCGCGGCGCGAAAAAACGCACGAGCGCGCCCGCGCGCTGCCAGCCGCGCACCGTGAGGTCTTCCTTGTTTTTCTCGCCTTCCTGGCTCACGCCGCGAATCGATTTGTCCGCGCTCGGCCGCTCGGCATGCCGAATCAGCATAATTTTGGGACAGCTCATCGCGCTAGCTTTCGGGTTCCATGGTCTTTCCGGGGAGTGCGACAGAGGCCAAAAATTAGGAGAAACTTCGCCGCTGCGGGACCGCAAGTCAATCGGGGCAAAGACTCAAAAGGTGCTGCTTTGCTAGTTGTGGCGCCGAGTTAGGCTGCCGCTGGGGAAGACGCAACTTGATCAAATCGAGATAGGGCTGCGCGCTTCTCCGGTGGCCATCCATTCCTGTTGATTATCGCTAGCCGCCTATGTACTGATACGATGGCAGATGTGAAACTTAAGCCGAGTACATCTTGCGGAGTTTGCAATGCAAAAAAAGTCCGGATTTGGATCAATGTGTAGCACCGCATCCATATTGGCGGGGGTTGCCCTTGCCGCAATAGCCCTCGGCGGCTGCAATCAAACCTCTGGCCCTTCCGCGCCGGTCGCGGCACTGGCGCCCCAGCCGTCGGCTTCGCCAAATTGGCCGAATTTGCCCGAGGGTGCCGCTTGCACCAAAGATCTTAATCACTATCAAACCGTGCTTGATGCGGACGTCAAAACCGGAAATGTCAACCGGTCGGTGTACGATCAGATCGAGGTCGATCTCGGCCGCGCCGCCAACGCATGCGCTGCTGGCCATGACGGCGAAGCGCGCACAATTATTCGTAAGACGAAAGTGGAGCACGGCTATCGCGCGTCCGCGTGAGTGGCGTGCGTTAACCGCCCCCGGCGGCACATTGGGCGAGGCGGCAAGCCTTCGGCTCTTGGCTTGCGGGGAGGAGCTTTGCTCATTACGTGAAGCTGGACTGCCCGCGCTCCCTCGCATTGAGCAATCACCATGGCCTTGTCGCGCCGAGCCCCGCCCCTCTTTGAAGCCAGGGGCGCGCGCTTCCTCATTGTCGAGGCACGCTATTACGAGGATATCGCCGCGATGCTCCTGGAGGGTGCAAAAACCGCGTTGGCCAAGGCGGGAGCCTCCTTCGATCTCGTCGGCGTGCCCGGCGCGCTCGAAATCCCGCTCGCCCTGGCGATCGCGCTCGATCATGCGGCAGCCTCGAAGCATCCTTTCGACGGGGCGGTGGCGCTTGGATGCGTCATTCGCGGCGAAACCCATCATTTCGAAATCGTCGCCAACGAAAGCGCGCGCGCATTGATGCAGCTTGCACTGGCCCGAAAACTCAGCTTCGGCAATGGAATTTTGACCGTCGATAACGAGGCTCAGGCCGTTTCGCGCGCGGACCCAAAGCAAGGCGACAAGGGTGGCGATGCCGTGCGGGCGGCTCTATCGCTGCATCGGCTGAAGCTTGCGATCGGGGCGTCCTGATGAGCAATTCCAGCCGTCGCTCCGCCGCCCGCCTCGCCGTCGTTCAGGCTCTCTATCAAATGGAGGTCACCGGCAAAGGCCAGAAGGAGACCCGCGCCGAATTCGAGTCGTTCTGGATCGGCAATGAAATCGAGGGCGTGCAATACAGGCAAGCGGAAACCGCGTTTTTCAGCGACATATTGACTGGCGTTGTTTCTGCTCAGGGTCCGATCGACCGGTCTATCGACAAAGCCATGGTAGCGGACTGGCCCTTGGCGCGGATCGACACCGTCATGCGGGCGATTTTGCGGGCAGGCGCCTATGAATTGAGCGCGCGCGCCGACGTACCCGCGCGTGTCGCGATTAAGGAATATGTCGACATTGCTGGCGCTTTCTTTGGCGCCGAGGAAACCGGAATGATCAATGCGGTGCTGGACGCCCTGGCGCGCCAGTGCCGTGCGGCGGAATTCGCACCGCGCGAGTAAAATGCAGAATCGATGCTGCGTCCTTCCGAAGACGAATTGATTGCGACCTACTTCGCGCCGCTTGCCGGGCCGGGCGCTCTTGTCCTGCGCGACGATGCAGCCGTCGTCGCCCAAAGGCCAGGACACGACATCGTCGTCACAAATGATCTTTTGATCGCTGGAGTGCATTTTTTTTCGGAAGATCCGCCGGGCGCGGTTGCCCGCAAGGGGTTGCGGGTGAACCTCTCCGATCTTGCTGCCAAGGGCGCCGAGCCTTGCGGTTTTCTTCTGGGGCTTGCCTTGCCCGAGGATTGGACGGTGCATTGGCTTGCCTGTTTCGCGCAAGAGCTTGGCGAAGATGCCGCGACCTACAAATGTCCGCTATTGGGCGGCGACACCGTAAAGAGTCCGGGGCCGCTGATGATTTCCATCACCGCTTTCGGTACGGTGCCTTCGCAAGCGATGATTTTACGCGGCGGCGTTGCGGCGGGCGACTGTATCTATGTGACGGGAACGATAGGGGACGCGGCTTTGGGCCTGAAACTCCGCCTTGACGCGGCGGAGGGCACGGCGTGGAGCCGTGGCATAAGCCAGGCGGACGCCGCCTATCTTGCCGGCCGCGCTCTTCTGCCGGAGCCGCGTTTCGCCTGCGGGAGGCGTTCGCGCCCATGCGCAGCGGCCATCGATATTTCGGATGGATTCGCGGGCGATCTCTCAAAATGTTGCGCCTGACTGGAATGACCGCCGAGGTCGAGACCGCCGACGTGCCGCTCTCGGGCGCCGCGCGGAAAATTCTGCACGACGCCCCGTCTCTCCTCGAAACGATTCTTACCGGTGGCGACGATTATGAGATTCTTTGCGCCGTGCCGCCCTCCCAGAGCGCCGCCTTCGAGGCGGAAGCCGCCGCGGCAGGAGTCCTGGTCTCGCCGGTGGCCACGGCGATGGCAGGGAATGCGCCGCCAGTTTTCAAGGATGCGGAGGGGCGGAGCTTGGTCCTCGCGCGGCCTTCCTTCCGGCATTTTTGACATTTAGGCGCGTGATCGCTGCCGGGAGCGCGCACAGCGTTAACGGCCTCCAAATATGGACACGCCTGCGCACCATCCAATCATGCGATTGCGCGGTGCAGCAGTTTCGTATAGTCCGTGCCCCAAACGCGAGTCTGCGTCAATTCCCTAACTAATCCTGCAAGGTGCAACACATGAATTCTATTTGGTTTGTCATTTTCGCCGGTCTTTTGTCGATCGTCTATGGCGTGGTGACGTCGGCGAAATTGCTCGCCGCCGATGCCGGGTCGCCCAAGATGCAGGAAATCGCCGGGGCCATCGCGGAGGGCGCGCAAGCCTATTTGAAACGCCAATATGCGACGATCGCTGTTGTCGGCATTGCCATCTTCGCCGCCTTTGGCTTCCTGGTTTCGTGGCTGCTCGCGGCCGGATTTCTGATCGGTGCGATCCTTTCCGGCGCCGCAGGCTTTATAGGCATGAATGTCTCGGTTCGCGCCAATGTACGTACCGCCCAGGCGGCCATGCAATCGCTCGCCGCGGGCCTCGACATTTCCTTCAAGGCGGGCGCCGTCACCGGGCTGTTGGTCGCGGGCCTCGCACTTCTCGGCGTCGCGGGGTATTTTTATGTTCTCACCGGGCCGCTCGGCCATGCCCCGGAGAGCCGCGAGACGATCGACGCGCTGGTCGCGCTCGGTTTCGGCGCATCGCTGATTTCGATCTTCGCCCGGCTCGGCGGCGGCATTTTCACCAAGGGTGCCGATGTCGGCGCCGATCTCGTCGGCAAGGTCGAAGCTGGTATTCCCGAGGACGATCCGCGCAATCCGGCGACGATTGCCGATAATGTCGGCGACAATGTCGGCGATTGCGCCGGAATGGCCGCTGATTTGTTCGAAACCTACGCGGTGACGGTCGTCGCCACCATGGTGCTCGCAGCGATTTTCTTCGCCGATCAGCCTGTGCTTGATGCCGCCATGCTGTATCCATTGGCGATCTGCGCGGCGTGCATCGTCACGTCCATTGCCGGCACCTACTTTGTAAAGCTTGGGCAGAACAATTCGATCATGGGCGCGTTGTACAAGGGCCTGATCGCCGCTGGGCTATTGTCGATCGCGGGCCTTGCCGCCGCGACCTCCCTTACCGTCGGCTGGGGGACGATCGGCACGGCGAGCGGCACCCCAATCGCTGGCTTCCATCTTTTCCTTTGCGGTCTCGTTGGGCTGCTGGTGACGGGATTAATCGTCGTCATCACCGAATATTACACCGGCAGCGGGAAGCGGCCCGTAGACTCGATCGCCCACGCCTCGGTCACTGGACACGGCACAAATGTCATCCAGGGCCTTGCCGTCTCACTCGAATCGACCGCGCTGCCCGCGCTGGTCATTATCGGCGGCATTATCGCAACAAGTCAGCTCGCTGGTCTCTTCGGCACGGCGATCGCGGTGACCACCATGTTGGGTCTCGCCGGAATGATCGTCGCGCTCGATGCTTTCGGACCGGTGACCGACAATGCCGGCGGCATCGCCGAGATGGCGGGCCTGCCCAAGGAAGTCCGGCAGGTGACCGATGCACTGGATGCGGTTGGCAATACGACGAAAGCGGTGACCAAGGGCTATGCGATCGGCTCGGCCGGGCTCGGCGCCTTGGTGCTTTTCAACGCCTATAGCCACGATCTCGGCTATTTCGCCGCGAACCCTGACCGGTTTCCCTACTTCAAGGGAATGGGCGTGGTGTCGTTCGACATATCGAACCCCTATGTCGTGGCAGGATTGATTTTTGGTGGCATGATTCCCTACCTCTTCGGCGGCATCGCGATGACCGCGGTCGGCCGCGCGGCGGGCTCCGTCGTCGAGGAAGTGAGGCGCCAATTCCGCGAAAAGCCCGGTATCATGAAAGGGACGGAGCGCCCCGACTACGGCCGCGCGGTCGACATGCTAACGAAAGCTGCGATCAAGGAAATGATCGTGCCTTCACTTTTGCCGGTCCTTGCGCCTTTGGCCGTTTATTTTGGTGTGCTCTTGATTTCCGGCTCGAAGGCATCGGCCTTCGCGGCCTTGGGCGCGTCACTCCTCGGCGTCATCGTCAACGGGCTTTTCGTGGCGATCTCGATGACGTCCGGCGGCGGCGCATGGGACAATGCCAAGAAGAGTTTCGAGGACGGTTTTACCGGCAAGGATGGCATCATGCACTTCAAGGGCGGCGAGGCGCACAAGGCGTCCGTGACCGGCGACACCGTCGGCGACCCTTACAAGGATACCGCCGGTCCCGCCGTCAACCCCGCGATCAAGATCACCAATATCGTCGCGCTCCTGCTGCTCGTCATCCTCGCACGTTGAGGTTGGCGCAGCAGCGCGAATGCGCTCAGAAATGCATAAGGTTGATGAACATGCCTTTCAGGAAGGTCGACTCCGCGCCGGCCGTCGGCGTGGTGCGCGATACGAAATCGATGAGCTTGCCGTCCTCCATGCCATAATTGGCGACGCGCGTGACTTTCTTATCCTTGCTGAAATAGACCGCGAAGACCCGCTGGTCTGTGACCTTCGGCGGCATGAACTGCAAGCTGCGATCGGTGACTTGCGTTACGTAATACCAGGCGTCGCCGCCGACGGTGGAGGTCGTCGTTGGCGCCCCCAAAAGGACCAGGATCTGCTCCGCGGAAGCCCCAGCTTTGACCTGTTCGCCTAATTTTGGGTCTAGCTGGTAACCATGGACGACTTGACCGTCATAGCCGAGGCAGCCGCCAAGCCCCAGCGCAAGCGCCACCGCCAAGACAAGTTTCGCGACGCCCAGCGCCCGGCGCTTTCCGCCCTGTCCTTTTGCCCTCACCATCACCATTCCGCACGCCTCCCGGTTACGCATTTTGCCGAACCACGCTCCTTTTCAGGTCTGGAACATGCCATGATGCATGAAATTCCACAAAATAAATGAACAAATTGTTTGGGGATCCGCGGATTGCTCCTCCGGGGCCCAGCCGCTTTTGGAGACCGCAGATGGTTTTCCGGCTCTTCCGGCAGTCCGCCAACCGGCAAGTGATCGACCGGCTTTCCGGCGAGATCGTGGCGGCGGCCCGCAATCCTGTCTTATTCGCGGAATATGGCATCGAGGACAGTCTGGAAGGCCGTTTCGAGGCGGTGACCTTGCATGCGGTTCTTGTGCTACGGCGCCTCAATGGCATGGATTTGCCCGCGCCCGACATTGCCCAGGACCTCACGGACGCCATTTTTCGCTCCTTCGAGTGCGCCTTGCGGGAAATGGGCGTTGGCGATCTAGCCGTGCCAAAGCAGATGAAAACCATCGCCGGGGCATTTTACGGGCGTGCCACCGCTTATGACCAGGCGTTGCGCGGCTGCAAGTCTGGGCTTAAAGCCGCGCTCGCGCGAAACGTCTATGATGGCCGCAAGAGCCCGGAGCGGCTCGCGCGATTATGTGGAAGCGGCCAACGAAGCCCTGGCCAAGGCCTCGCTCGATGCTTTCACTCTAGGCCCGGTTCCGTTTCCGGAGCCCGCCGCCATTTGTTGAGCAAGGTCCCCGGATTTTCCCTGTAACGGGCTTCCATTTGGCCGGGTTGATGGTCTAAATTATCGGCAAAAAGGAGGTGGCGATGACATCCAGCTCCCGCCCCGGTCCCAAATCGCGCAAGCCCGGCTCCGGTGAGACGGCCGCCAAGCTCGGGCCGGGACCATTGACCCGCATGTTTGCCGTCGAGACCGTGCCGGATGCCGGTCTCGACATTGAGGTTTGCGCCAATGAGACCGAACGCGCCGCGCTCGCGGACGCCTTTGGCCTCGTCGCGGTTCAGCAACTCGGGGCCGGTTTCCATGTCCGCAAACAGGGTCCGGAAAGATACGCGGTCAGCGGCGTTTTGCATGCGCTTGTGACGCAAACCTGCGGTGTCAGTCTTGAGCCTTTCGAGGCTTCCGTGAGCGCTCCGATCGAGGTCGAATTCGCGCCCTGCCGTCAGCTTTTGGGCGAGCCTGCCGGCCGCAAAGTGACAATAAGCCATGCGGCAGCGCTTGCTGGACCACAAGACATCCCCGATCCGATTGTCGATGGCCAAATTGATCTTGGCGCGCTGGCGGCGGAATTTTTGGTGCTCAACCTCGATCCTTATCCGCGAAAGCCGGGGGTGATATTCGAACTGGGGAACGCCAGCGGCGAAACAACCGGAACAAATTCGCCGTTCGCGGTTTTACGGCACCGTTCATCATAACAGCCAGCGGCTCTTCGCTAACCGCCCGTCGCGCGCACCTCGGGGTCGCTCAAGCAATGCAGCCGGTGCGCCGCGGCCTGCGCAAAACGTATGAGCATCGTGCGGCGGGTGGCGGATGCCATCCGGTGCTCCGGCGCTTGCCGCAAAATTCCGGCGCCATAGGCGTCGGCCAGGATAAGCCCGGCATCCTCGGGCATGATTTCGGCCGGCACGGTTTCGGGGATTGCGAAAAATAACCTGTCGCAATGGGCACGATAGTCCCGCCATTTGGCATCAGCGCGAAAATCCGCGACGGAGGATTTGACTTCGACGATTAAAATGGTGGCATCGCTTGCGAGCGCGACGATGTCGGCCCGCCGTCCCGAGAGCAGCGGCAATTCTGTGACGGTCGAAAAATTTAGCCGCCACAATAGCCGCCTGGTGCCGCGCGCGACCAGAAGCGCCGTTCCGGACTGGCGGCCACCGAGCAATGCAACGGACTTGAGCGGCGGCATGGCGGTTCGACGAGTAAGATTCAAATGCAAGCGATGATCGCCAAGGAAACCTGCGCGAGCCCTACGTTGTCAAGCAAGGGGCTTTCCAAACGTCGCGCGCCGCGTCCTTCGATGGATCGAGAGCGTGTTCACGCATCGCTTCCAGTGTCCGGTGATCTCCAACGGGCGCGCACCATATTCTCGGACGCACCTAAAGAATCCCAACCATTCATAATCTTACTTATGAATGGGTTAATATGATAAGTTTGTAGCACAATTTATGTATTGAATTTTGCCGCAAATGGCACGCCCAGTCACTCCCGCTCGATCCGGATGACCTGCGGCTTTTCGGCCAAAAAACCGTCGGCGACCGTGGCTTCGAGGGCATGGCGGACGGATTGTTCATGCGTCGCATGGGTGATCAGAACGACAGGCACAGCGACCCCCGGCCCAACTTTGGTACCGGGACGGCGGCGCTGCACGATGCTTTCCAGCGAAATCCCGTGCTCGGCCATGCGCGTCGCGATCGCCGCCGCCGCGCCCGGACGGTCATACAGCGAAAGCCGGATATAGTAACCGCCTTCGTGCATCTGCACTGGCGCCTGCGGCGCAGCCGTAAGCGCGGCAACCGGCCATCCGAACGGCGCGGAGCGCACGCCGCGCGCGATATCGGCGATATCGGCGACGATCGCGGAAGCGGTCGCCTTGCCGCCGGCGCCTGGGCCGACAAGGGTCAGCTCATGCACCGCGTCGGCGTCGATTGTCACCGCGTTGGTGACGCCCATCACTTGGGCGATCGCAGTCGATTTCGGCACCATGGTCGGATGCACGCGCTGTTCGATGCCAAAGGGCGTGCGTTGCGCGACGCCGAGAAGCTTGACCCGGTAGCCAAGTTCCGCCGCCGCTTCGAGATCGGCAAGGGTAATCGAACTCGATGCCTTCGATGGCGATCGCCTTAGGATCGATGACGGTGCCAAACGCAAGAGAGGTCAGGATCGCAAGCTTATGCGCGGTGTCGTAACCGCCGATGTCGAAGGAGGGATCGGCTTCCGCATAACCAAGTTTTTGCGCTTCGGCGAGGCATTGCGCGAAGGCCAGCCCCTCCGACTCCATTCGGGTCAAGATGTAGTTGCAGGTGCCGTTCAAAATGCCATAGACGCGCTCGATGGAATTGCCGGCGAGGCCCTCGCGCAAGGTTTTAACAATCGGAATGCCGCCGGCAACCGAAGCCTCGAAGGCAAGCGCTGCGCCGTTGTCCTCGGCGAGCGCGGCAAGCCGCATTCCGTGCTTGGCGAGCAGTGCCTTATTGGCCGTGACGAAGGACTTGCCGGTGCCTAGCGCGGCTTCCGCCGACGCAAGCGCGGCGCCATCTTCGCCCCCAATCAGCTCGACGAAAAGATCGATATTGGGGGAGAGAGCCAGAGCCACGCAGTCGTCGAACCAGGCGAAGCTGGCGAGATCGATCCCTCGCTGTTTCTCTCTTTGGCAGGCCGAAACTCCGGCAATCACAATTTTCCGGCCCGTCCGGCGCTGCAGCGCCTCGGCTTGGCGGCCGAGCAGCGTAATTACCGCGGCTCCAACGGTGCCGAGACCGGCAATACCGATGCGCAAGGGAGGCAACATGAATGCAAAGCCCGCGGCGAGAGACGGCAAAGAGCGGCGGCAGAAGGCTTTTGCCCGATTTTCGTGATGCGATCAAGGCTGCGAGGCGACGGCAGCCCGGTTGGCCTTAGGCGAAGACGCGTGAGTGATGGGGCTCATTAATTTCCTTCGCGCCAGCGGTTATTTGAAGATCAGTCTCGTCGCCATGGAAGCAGATCTATCGCGTCCACATCGAGCCTGGAATCGGACTATGGAACGTTCCCCGGCGACCAGCGTTAGCCTTCAGTAGTCACGCAAACATATTGCAGCGAAGACGCTCGAAAGGTTTGAGTGTCGCTGCAAAAACGGGCGCGGAAAAAGGACAAATCCAATGAAACGCTTTGGCTTAATGATGGCGACCGCGGCGCTTGGCGCTGCACTGGTGGCGACCGGCCCGGCTGCGGCATTTAGGGGTGGCGGCTGGCATGGCGGCGGGGGCGGCTGGCATGGCGGCGGGGGCGGCTGGCACGGTGGCGGGGGGTGGCATGGCGCCGCTTGGCGCGGTGGCGGTTGGCGCGGGGCCGGCTGGCACGGCGGTTGGAACCGCGTCGGCTGGAACCGCGGTTGGAACCGCGTCGGCTGGAACCGCGGTTGGAACCGCGGCTATGGTTGGAATAATGGTTGGAATAATGGATGGGGATGGGGCGGCCTTGGACTTGGTCTAGGCTTGGCTGGTCTGGGGTACGGGTACCCTTATGATTATGCCTATGGCTACGGGTACCCCTATAATAATGCTTATAGCTACGGCTACCCTTATGATTATGGCTATGGCTATGGATCCGGATTAGCGGCCGCTGCGGCCGCGCCAGTGGCAGTAGCCGCCGCCGCAACCGCCCCTCTGACGACCGGCCGAAGCGTGGCGGTCGGCGGTAATTATTGCGCGACTCCCGTGAAGACTTGCATGCTCATCCAATCATCGTGGGTCGGAAATGGCTGTTCCTGCAGGGTCTCCGGCGGTCGCGCGCGGGGAACTGTGGAATAGAGTTCTAGCAACGCTGGCCGATGTGGCGGCTTCGACGAGACTGCGGCCGGGACTACACCCGGCCGTAGTTTTGTTGAAAGCGCGTTCTGACGCCGAAAGTAATCGCGGTTTAGGCGATGAACGCCTTAAAGGTCTCTTGGGTGTTTGGAACTCGCACCGCGGAAGCCGTCTTGGCCAGCGTTCATGTGCGAGCGCGAAAACAGGCCGGACATAGGGACGCAAGCGATCTGATCAGGGCCTGCCTTAAATAACCTTGCGAGGAGGGAGCCGTCCACTTATGGAAAACGGCCATTCGCCCAGGCTGCCTGAATGACGCCATTGCGCCAGGAGCGGACATACTCAATTTGTTTTCGAATTAGCCGGCGCGACGCCGATCAAAACCGCTGGGTAAGGCCCGCAAGTATCGTGCGGCGGATGCCGAACTGAGGGGCGCCGACGCCAACCCCCGTGCCATTACGAATTTCGTAGGCGGCGTCGCCAATGTTCAGAACATCGAGACGAAGTTCGGTGCCTGCTCCGATCCCAAGATCAATTTTTTGGACGAAGCTTGCGTTGATGGCCGCATATTCCGGCAGGGACGCGCCATTGGGCACCGCCGGCGTGCTGGCGCGCAAGCCACTCTGCGCGATGAAATCCATCGAAACACGGGTTTGGTATTTTGTGTCCTTGTTGAAGGTGTAGGCGAGTCCGCCAGATCCCGTCCATGTTTGATCGTGATCGAGATGGATGTAGTTTTGCGCGATGTAAGCCAGCTCATCCGGCCCGAAATTGAACTGCGCCGAGGTAATGTCATTACCCATAGCGCGCGAATAGGCGGCATTGCCATAGATCGACCATGGACCCTCGTCGTAGCTTATTGTAAAGACCGCACCCGCGACATAGGCTTTGGCGTAGTTGAAGGCAGTCAAGATAATTGGGGCGCCGAATTGCCCTTCGTCGATCAGATTTCTCGCAAGCTTGTAATAGCCATCGAGTCCGACGGTCAGGCCGGGGACGATGATTTGGTTGATCCCGACATCGAAATAATGCGACCGCTCCGCCCTGACGATGTTGTCCAGCTGGACGGCAGGGGCGTTCGTCGTATTGTTGAAGAGTGCTATTGAAGTAGGGGTGACGAGTTCGAAGGGCGGCGGCACGAAATAGCGCGAATAGCCGGCATGGACTGTCGTGGAATCAGTCGCCTGCATGACCAAGTTCACGCGCGGGCTGACCTGATTTTCATTGGTGAACTCATTGACTCCGTCGAAACGGAGGCCGGAGTTGAGGGTCAGACCCGGCGAGATCCGCCATTCGTCTTGAAGGTAAACACCATAAAGGCCGCCAGTTCTGGCGCCATTGTCGATAATGTTAACTGGTACAATAGAAGTCTGGGCGCCCGTCGCATCGACGGGCAGCACGGAAGACGTGGTGTCGAACGCGGTGGTCTCAACCTGTCCGAGGAAGCCGCCACGCAACGTGTGGCTATCGTTGATCCGCCAGCTGCCATCGGCCTGAACGCCTTCCGCGAGATCGGACCGCCGCGCGAAAGGGGTCACGCCGTTGAACAGAAGGTCGCCGATCGCGTCAGGGCTGAAGGACAAAACGCTGTTGCGGACAAAGGCCGAGATTTGCATGTCGATATCGTCGATATGCTTTTGCAGCGACAGCACGCCGAATTGGTTTGACTCGTGCTGAACCTCGTTGAGGACGTTGCTGTTGAATGAGGTTGTTCCAAGCACGTTGAGGCCAAGCGAGGGAGTCTGGCCCGGATTATTGGGAATTTGAAAACGTCCGTCGAAGGCGCCGCCGAGCACGCTGACCCGCGTGTCGGGATCGATAATGCCGGACATATAGGAAAAGCCATGGATTTGCTGTGTCGCGTCGTGAATGGCATTGTAGGTCGGGGCGGGATTCTCGATGCCACGTTCGTTGCTTAAATGATCGCCGGTGAAGAACCAGTCGACCGGACCCTCGTGTCCGCCATATTCGAAGCTCGGCTCCAGCCAATTGAAGCTTCCCCCATACATTGTAAAAGCCAAACCCGGATTGGTAAGTCCGGTCTTGGTCTGGATGTCCAACACGCCAGCGGTAAAAAATCCATATTGAGCCGGCAGGGCGCCCGTAAGGAGCGAAACGCTGCGGGCAAAGCGGGTTTCGAGCGCCTGTCCGAAAACCGAAAGCCCCTCCGGCAATTGCACGCCATTGATCCGGAATTGCACATTGGCATGCTCACCGCGCACATGGATTTGGCCGAAACTGTCCTGCGCGACGCCGGGCATCTGCAGCAAGACCTGGTTCAAGGGCGCGTTTTCACCTTGCGGGATCGTCTGCAGCGCCTCGGAGCCGAAATAAGTGGTGCTGGCGCCGAGGCTTGGCTGAATCTGCAAGCGAGCAGTGTTGAGTTTCTCGGAGATGACCTCCACCGTATCGAGGGTGATTGAGGTTTCGGCATCGGCCGATGGCTGCGGTACTGGCGCGGGACTCTCCGCAAATGTGGGAGCTGCGGCAAGCGTCAGGACGACGGCGCTCATTTTCGTCCGTCCATGCGATGCATACAACATGGCAGCTCCTTCTTAGATTTGCCCGATCCTTGAAGGATAGTACCATATGCAATGGTATAACGTAGTGGCAGTTTGGTCACGTCCGACCCTAATTTTCCACCGCGGCACCGCCGACGGGATGGGAGAAGCAGCACCGCGTCCTCACAGGCCTTAGCGGTCGACCTACGAAGGTCCGTCTTGGGTCAACTCGGTCTTTGAGACTCTGAGCCGAACCTCCGTAAAGGGCCGCAAGGCGGCCTCTTGCACACAGCCTGAGCGGATAGGCGGCAAATGTCAAACCGAGACACGACCCGCTTTGTTCGGGCTTTTCACGCCGGGCGGGATCGCCTAAATCGACACTCATGCCGCGCGTTCAAAAGAACCGGTTACATTCGCCACCTTCGCCGGAGAATCTCGACGGTGCCGCGGCGCCCCCGGACGACCCGGACGCCGGACAGGATTTGGCCGCCGATGCCGCCCCCGCCTCTCTCCGCCGTGGCGCCGAAGTCATCCGGGACCACTGGGAAAATGCTCCGGTTGGACCGGGCGTCTACCGGATGATCGCCGCCAACGGCGAGGTTCTCTATGTCGGCAAGGCAAAAAGCGTCCGCAAGCGGATCGCGAGCTACATGCGGCCTTCCGGCCATACCACCCGCATCGCAAGGATGATCGCGCTGACCGCGTCGATGGTTTTCGTCTCGACCGGGACCGAGACCGAGGCGCTTCTTCTCGAGACGAATTTCATCAAGCAGATGAAGCCGCGTTTCAATGTCTTGATGCGCGACGACAAGTCGTTTCCCTATATTTTGATCACCGGTGATCATGCCGCGCCGCAACTCGCCAAGCATCGCGGCGCGCGCAATCGGAAGGGCACGTATTTTGGCCCCTTCGCGAGCGTCTGGGCCGTCAATCGCACCTTGAACGCCATGCAGCGGGCTTTTCTATTGCGCTCCTGCACGGACAGCTTTTACGCCAATCGCACGCGGCCATGCTTGCTTTATCAGATCAAGCGCTGCTCGGCGCCCTGCACCGGGGAAATCGGCGAAGCCGACTATGCCAATCTCGTGGCCGAGGCCCGCGCGTTTTTGTCAGGCAAGAGCCGCGCCGTGTGCAACGGCCTCGCGCAAGACATGGCAACCGCGTCGGCCGCGATGGAGTTTGAACGCGCGGCCAGGCTGCGCGACCGCATCAGTGCGCTCTCCGCCATCCAAGGCGCGCAAGGGATCAATCCCAAAACCGTCGAAGAGGCGGATGTCTTCGCGATCGCCGAACAAGCCGGACAATTTTGTGTCGAGGTGTTTTTCTTCCGGACCTTTCAGAATTGGGGCAATCGCGCCTATTTTCCGCGCCCCGGCATGAGCCTCGCGCCGGGCGAGGTCCTCGATTCGTTTGTGGCACAGTTTTATGCGGACAAGCCGCCGCCGCGCCTCATACTGCTTTCCCACGAAATCGAGAATCGCGGCGTGCTCGCGGAGGCCTTGCGCGAACGCTCCGGCCACAAAATTGAGATCGCCGTGCCTCGAAAAGGCGAAAAAAGGGATTTGGTCGAACATGCCCGGCAAAATGCCGGCGAGGCCTTGGGACGCAAATTGTCCGAGGCCGCCTCGCAGTCCAATCTCCTCGCCGCGCTTGGCGAGGCTTTTGGCCTTGCCTGGGCGCCGCGCCGGATCGAGGTCTACGATAATTCCCATATTATGGGAGCGAACGCTGTTGGCGCGATGATTGTTGCGGGCGCGGAAGGGTTCATGAAAACGCATTATCGCACGTTTAACATCCAGAACCGCGATTCGGCGCCAGGGGACGATTACGCCATGATGCGGGAAGTCCTGCGGCGGCGCTTCGCACGGCTCATGAAGGACGCTGCCGCGTCTTCCCCGGAGACGGGTGGCACCGGCGGCGATGACACCGCAGGTGATGACAAGGCCGCGTTCCCGGAATGGCCGGACCTCATCCTGATCGACGGCGGCCAGGGACAATTCGACGCCGCGCAAGGGGTATTGACGGAGCTTGGCGTCACCGGCGTCGCGGTCGCGGCGATTGCCAAGGGCCCGGACCGCAACGCCGGGCGGGAGAGTTTCTTTATGACTGGGAGGACGCCGTTCAAGCTGTCTCCGCGCGATCCGGCGCTTTACTTCGTGCAGCGGCTGCGCGACGAGGCGCATCGTTTCGCGATCGGAACCCATCGGGCGCGGCGCAAAAAGGAGTTCACCAAAAGCCCACTCGACGAAATCCAAGGGGTCGGCCCGGCGCGCAAGCGGGCGCTTCTCCACGCTTTCGGCACCGCCAAGGCGATTTCCCGCGCGGCCCTCTCGGATTTCGCGAAAGTTCCCGGAATAAATGCCGCAACCGCACGGCTGGTCTATGATTTTTTTCACGAACGTGGCAGATAATAGGTTCACCATTCGTTATCGGCGCGGCCGGTCGGCCGTTGCCGCGCGCGCGTGGCCTATGATTCGAGCCTCGGAGAGAGTGTTGCCCCGGCCATGGCGAGCACAATCCTAGCGAGAAGTCCGAACCTGGCCTGGAGCGTACCGAATATCCTGACCTATGGGCGGGTGGCGGCGGTGCCGGGCGTGGCCGGCTGTCTCTTTTGGCCCGAGATTTCGTGGTTGCGCTGGGTCGCGCTCGGCATTTTCATTGCCGCTGGAATCACCGATTTTCTCGATGGTTATCTAGCCCGCGCGTGGTCGCAGCAATCACGGCTCGGCCAAATGCTCGATCCGATCGCCGACAAACTGCTCGTCTCCGCCGTGCTGATGATGCTCGTCGCCGATCACACGATCGTCAGCTATTCGCTGTCCGCCGCGATAATCATACTTTGCCGGGAGATTCTGGTGTCCGGGCTGCGCGAGTTCTTGGCCGATCTCAAGGTGTCGGTTCCGGTGAGCAAGGTTGCCAAGTGGAAAACCGCGCTACAGCTCGGCGCGCTCGGCTTTCTCATTGCCGGTCCTTCCGGAGACGAAATCATCCCTGGCGTTACGACATTTGGGTTGGTCCTGCTTTGGTTATCAGCGTTACTCACGCTCTACACCGGCTGGGACTATTTGAAGGTCGGCCTGAAGGAAATCATCGGCGAGACGCCATGAAAGCCCTCTATTTCGCATGGGTGCGCGAACGCATCGGCAAGGCCGAGGAAGAAATCGCGCTCCCCGGAAACGTTAAAACCGTCGCCGAACTTATGGCGTGGCTGAGCGGACAGGGGGAAAACTATGCCGCCGCTTTCGCGCATTTAAAAACGATGCGCGCGGCGCTCGACCGCACCCATGTCAAGCACGACGCCTTGATAGGGAACGCGCGGGAGATCGCTTTCTTTCCACCGATGACCGGGGGGTAAGGGCGTGGCGGCACGGCTTGTCGTGCGGGTTCAGAAGGAAAGCTTCGATGTTGCGGCCGAAGCCGCCCGGCTGACGCAAGGATGCACCAATATCGGCGCGCTGGTAAGTTTTACCGGGCTTTGCCGCGACGAGGGTGGCGCCCTGGCGGCGCTCGAAATCGAACATTATCCCGGCATGGCGGAGGCTGAAATCCACCGCGCCGCTCTTGAGGCGGCCGCCCGCTGGCCGCTCGAAGCTATCCTCGCCGTGCACCGCTATGGTTTGATCCGGCCGGGCGAGGGAATCGTTCTCGTCATCACTGCGAGCCAGCATCGCGCCGAGGCTTTCGCGGCAGCATCTTTCTTGATGGATTACTTGAAGACCGAGGCGCCGTTTTGGAAGAAGCGGCATTTGGCCGGCAAGGGCGCAGGCGATTGGGTCGAGGCTAACGCGCAAGATGAGGCGGCGGCGCAAAAATGGCGTGACTGAGAACTGTAGGGTACCCGGTTATTTTGAATTTCAGCTTGCCGCCATCCTTGGGTGCCAAATAGCGTACGCACAACGGCTGCTTTGCGCCAGGAGCGGAACTCAGCCTCTTAGTGGGAATGGACGCCACCTGAGATCAAAGGTTAGTTTCACTGATTTAAGGCAACTCAGATTCGCATGAATCTCTCTCTCACGCGCGGGCGCCTGCCACTTCACTAACGCCCGCTTCTCGAGCACGCTTAGCGAATCCCATTCGTGGTCGCCCGAAATGGAACCGCTTAAGCTCTTAGAGCGTTAACCAATAAATATAATTCCATAGCGTATCGCGTCAGGCATGAGGGGTTTGAGCGTTATGCATTCGAGCTGACAAACGCCAAAACCCGGTCTCAGGACAATTGAGATCATGAAGAATCCGAATCTTACGAGAGTTTCTGGTATTGCGCAACACCTGTGCTGCGCTTGCACTATTGCGACGGTCTTCGCCGTTTGCGCTGCGACGAAGGCCTTCGGTTTCGAGGCGACGTCGACAATGGCGCGGGGTTACCCTGCGCCGTTTGACATTGACCAGCCTTGGACCCCACACAAAGCACACGGCCATAGCAACTCGAAAATAGGCGATGCGCCCTCTGCACCAGGAGCAAAGAGCGTCGAAATCGTTAATTTGGAGCGGCCGCTGTTTGCTGTCATTTCGATCGCTGACCAGCACGTATCCATATACAATAACCAGGGGCTCGTCGCCCGATCGGCGATTTCAACTGGCATGCCCGGCCATCCGACGCCCAAGGGGGTGTTCACCATTATAGGCCGCGAGCGATACCATCGCTCGAATATCTACTCTGACGCCCCGATGCCGTTCATGCAGCGCATTACATGGTCGGGCATCGCCATGCATCTCGGCGTTGTGCCCGGTCATCCGGCCTCGCACGGTTGTATTCGGCTCCCTGCCGAGTTCGCCGCCAAACTTTGGGGATTGACCAGGCTCGGCGAGCGCGTCGTCATTTCACCGCAAGAAGTGACGCCGATTGAATTCACGCATCCCATGCTGCCCGCGCCAAAGATGCGGGTTGCCGATCAAGCGGCTCCCAACTCGCCGCAAGCGGCTCTCGCCTCTGGTCAGCCGCCTCTGATCAATCCGCATCAATACGCCGAACAGCTCAAGGCCAAGGCTGTTGCCGAAAGGGCTGAGGCCGTCAATTCCATAAAAGAGACGTCCACGGCCGTTCGCGTGGCGCAGCGGGAAGCGACTCGCTCGGCGGCGGAGCTCATAGCGGCCGAAGCTGTTCACTCTTCAGCTGAGGCGAAAGCAGAAGCCGCGGCCAAGGCATACGATATGGCAGTGGAGGCCGCGAGCGCCAAGCAACAGGAATCCATCCTGGTGGCCGAGCTCAAGGACGCCGATGGCAATGCCTCCGGCAGGTCCGCGGCCGACCCCCTGTCCAGGGCGCACGAACCGGCGGCTGCCACGGTTGCGGCGGCAACAGCGAAAACGAACACCGAGGCAGCACTCGCCGATGCAGAGGCGAAGCTCGGGGCCGCAGAAACGGCTTCAGCCGCGAATGCCGCTGACTTGGCGGACGCCGTTCGACGCTTGAACGATGCGACTTCGGCTTTCAGCGCCGCCGTGCGTGCCGAGAAGGAAGCTCTACGGCGAATGTTGCCCCTGTCCATACTGATCAGCAAAAAAGATCAGCGGATTTACGTGCGCCAGGGACTTGCGCCGCTGTTCGACGCGCCAGCGAGCGTGCGTGATCCGGAGACGCCGCTTGGTTCGCATCTATATATCGCGACAGCGGTGGAGGGCGATGGGACTTCGCTGAAATGGTCGGTCGTGTCGATCCCGGCCAGGTTTGCCGCAGAACGGGGCGAGCCTCAGCTGAAAATGGCCTCGGTAGAGGAAGAAGTCGTGGCAACGCCGAAACTGTACGGGTCTTCGTCGAGTGCCGCCGATGCGCTCGAGCGCATCGAGATTGCCCAGGATGTTCGCGACCGGATCGCGGAGCGTCTGTGGACAGGCGCCTCGCTCATCATTTCCGACCAGCCGCCCAGCGGAGAGACGGGGCCCGTTGGCACCGACCTCACGGTGAAGTTGCGTTAGAACCCACAACGCGGGCGAGGGTATTGATTGTCCCACCGGCGGCTACGTCGGGTTTTCTGTTACGCTTCCGGTAGGCTCTGTGGCGAGGGATCACACGACCGCAAACAATAGCGCACTGGTGCAGAGCTTAGCGACGTGCTTCCCGAAGGAAGCCAACTGGAACGTCATGCCCATGGCTGCGCTGAGCGGTCTTATGGGCATTTGCGTGAACGTGCCGATTAATAAGATGGGCAATTTTTACAGATCGGCCCCAGCCATGATGTGTTTCCCTACGCCTCAGCGCCGGTGACACTAGCGCGGCTGTCCTGCGCTCCTTCAGCCGCAAGGGCCCGACGTTAATGTCTGCGGGCCGCCGGGGCGGCATAACGTCTGTGGGCCGCGGGGGCGGCACTGGCAATTCCAGCGGCTCGTGGAAGATGGCATCGTCGAAATTCTTGTCATGCTGCGCGGTGGCGTTGGCGTCACTCACATAAGTAACGTGCATTATTGGTGCGGAGGAAACCTGCGCTGCAGTGAGCTCATACTTCTTACCGACCTCCAGATTGTCCACCACGATTAGATGTTTGACTTGACCAGTTTGAAATGCCTGCAAAAACGCATTGTAGTTCTTGAAGACTACACATCCGTTGGACTCACCCTTTGGGCCGAGCATGTAAGTGTGCGCGAGAAGACCTGACCGTCCAAATGTGTTCCCACCGCCGACAGGTTTGAGGCGCAACGCTTGAACCCCGTGGAAAGTCTTTTCTCTTAACGCGAGCTCATAGACATTGGGCGGCGTCGCCCCGCGCATACGTTCATGTACATGACGCGGATCATCCAACCTGCTGCCTAGGCCTGAATGCGCTTCCAAATTCGTGCCATTGGGAAGATAGACCGCATGTGCCGAGATGTCATAAACGGCTATCGACGCCGCAGCGCTTGTTGTTGGTGTCCCGCCGCCAAGCCCCGGCATATTGAAATCGAGGCCTGCCGCTGCAGTCTGGTCCTGGCTCCAAGGCCCATAAAAGTTGGGCGCCCCCGGGTTATCCGACATTTGCGGCTTGGGGGGCGCATTATAAAGAACGTCGCTTTCCGGTGCCGCGTATGACAACGCAGCATGAGACCGTTGTTGTCGAGAATCTTGTGAAGTATCAGAAAACTCCTCGAAAACAACTTGATGATCGGACGGAGTGGCTATTGGAGCGGGATTGCTGTTTTGCTGCGCTAAACGGACAGACAGGCCAGTCGTTATGATTGCCCCAATCGCGAACGCACCGCACAAAAAGGTAATTTGTTCCGGTCCAAACAGTGGAATCTCGCGGCGACGCGAGATCCAAACGACCAGAGCGAAGAGAGACCCAGCAGCCATTATTGAGTAGACGTAAAGTCCGTTCATTGCTTCTCTCTTCGAGTTCAAAAATGCGGGTATACGAGTTCATCGAGCCGCAGCTTTACGCGTTAACGCGCAGGCATGCCTCCTTCTACTGGAGACGTTAGTGTCCCGGCATTTCGTCCAAACTTCGTCAAAGTCTCGCCCTACGCGTTAATGATTGGCGAGTGTGGGATTAATGCAACATATGGCACGGTCGGCGACGTAGCAGGACCGGCCCTGTTCTCAAAGGTGAGACTCAGATCGCCAGCCCGGCTGACGCAAAGTTGCATCAATATTGGTGCGCTGGTTACCGGGCATTGCCGCGACGAGGGCGGCGCTTTAGCGGCGCTCGAAATGGAGCATTATCCGGGTATGGCCGAGGCCGAAATCACCCGCGCCGCTTGTGAGGCGGCCGCCCGGTGGCCGCTCGAAGCTATCCTCGCTGTGCACCGCTATGGTTTGATCCCGGCCGGGCGAGGATATTGTTCTCGTCGTTACCGCGAGCGGACATCGCGCCGAGGCTTTTGCGGCGGCGTCTTTTTTGATGGATTATCTAAAAACCGAGGCGCCGTTCTGGAAGTGGCGGCATTTGGCGGGAGGCGCGGGCGATTGGGTCGAGGCGAAGGCGCAAGTTGAGGCGGCGGCGCAAAAATGGCGGGCGTGAGCGTTTCCACTGGCTCATTTTGAACTTCGGTTCGCTGCCGTCACAGGCGGCGCTTCAACGACGGGCTGTAGGGCCCGGACCTGGTTTTCCGCATCTCTATCGAACAAGAGCGCTCGCGCCATGAACTTCGAGCTTGCTCATGGAGCAGAGAAACATTGACGTCGCCTCGATGGAAAAACCGATTGCTAATGGTCATTCGCGGGGTAAGCTACTGCCCGACCTCGCTAGTCGACATCCGGTCGTCGGTCGGGGCGCGGCCCATCGAAGTGAAAGGTGAGGCAGGCTTGAACTGATATGTAACAGGGCCGCGTGTAGGGCCGATCAAACGCGATCAACACGGCAGAATGTTGGGTTGCATCTTTATTAAGGAAGTTGGGCATGCGACGAGCAGTAGGGCGCGCCTTATGTCGGCGGGCGCATTGGATTACGGCGACACTTTTCTCCGCGGCAGTGCAAGTGCGTAGCGTCGTTTTTGGTTTGGTGGCTGTGTTTGTTACCGTCTCAGGATTTACTGCTGTCGCTGCAGCCGGCGATTGGGAAATGTGCCGCAAAACGCAGGAAGAAAATTTGATCGCTGCATGCAGTGGCGCTATCAACTCGGGGACACTCCGCGGTAATGATTTATCGACCGCATATATAAATCGAGGCGTCGGATGGAGTGCGCAGGGAGAGTATGGGAAGGCAATCCAGGACTTTAAGGAGGCGATCAACAGTGATTCAAATAACGCCATCGCCTATTACGATATTGCCAACGCTTATACCATCACACATGATTATAAGCAGGCGATCAAAAACTACGATGAGGCGATCCGGCTCCATCCCAAATATGTCAATGCTTTTAGCAATCGATGCTTTGTTTATAATACCATGGGATTGTACGACCGTGCGATCGAGGACTGCAACAATGCAATCGTGCTCAGTAGTCGAACCAAGGCGAAAGCGTTTGTGGGCCTGGCCAACGCCTACAGCCAGAAACGGGATCACGATCAAGCGATGAAAAACTACGATGAGGCGATCGGGCTAGATCCTAACAACATCAGCGCCATCATAGGCCAGGGCAAAGTATACCTACACATGGGCAACGACACTCTTGCTCTTGCAAAATTCGACGAGGCCGTCGACCTTCAGCCTACTGATCCAACCGCATTGAACAACCGCTGCTGGGGGCGTGCGATTGCCGGTCAAGTAGAACAAGCTTTAAAGGATTGTAACGATGCGATAAGCTTCGCGCCAACAGACGCCGCCGCATATGACAGCAGGGCTTTTACCTATCTTAAGAGCGGTAACCTCAAAAATTCCATCGACGACTACAGCAAAGCGCTGTTCCTGGATCCTGATCGAGCATATTCATACTACGGGCGCGGGTGTGCAAGACTAATGAGCGGAGATTCACAGGGGGCCGACGACATTAAACACGCGACGGACATAACCCCGACTATCGCCGATGACTTCCCGAAATTAGCTTTGCCTTGCCAGCTTGCCAACTAGTAGCTCCAAACTTCGCAGCTACTCATTGATTTGGAAACTCACTGTTTCTTCGACCCATAGTCCATTCCGGACAGTGAACCAGACGAAGTAAGTCGCTGCTTTATTAAAATTGGACTTCCCAGCTCAATCTCCTTATTAGATCGATCATCGAGCTTCAGTGACTTTTTCTCCCGTTCCTTGTTTAAGTCAATAGAAACTTTCCAATCGTCATCGACCCCAACGATTAACCTTGGAAATCGACCGCCTATCTCTTCCGTAACTGGAATCTCCAGAGAGAAAGTGTCGCGAATAAAGTGGTCTGGTCGTGTACTTAAAGAAATCTTCTTGAGAAAACTCTCGTCATTCACTATGTTATTGTGGCTGTCTAAGAACTGAGCGTCGCCGTGCACAGTCCAGTATGCCCGTTCATTGCCATGAATGTCGTCATAGATCTTATCTGTTAGTGGAATCGAAACTAACAAAATAATCAAATACAAGCCTGCCGCGCCCCCCGCTCGAACCGTGAGGCCTGCTACCGGCCCATTGGTAAAAAACTCAGTTTTAGGAAAAATCCAGCATATTAGGACGGCTGGTACCAGGGGCACCAATACCCAAAGGACGACCAGGAGGTAAAGTTCGGCGTCGCGTGGGATGTTTAACCACATTGCGAGTCACCGTCGCTCGCCCAACACTATTGGCAATTACTGCAAGTTCCCCAGGAGGGTCCTAATTTGGATCAGCCACTGCTGAAGGCGCATTCAGAATGCATGCTCCGGCAAAAAGGCCCGCCCCAAGGAGCACGACAATACCCACCATCGAAATGAATTTTCTCACTTCTCTATCTCCCTGACAAAATACCTAGAGATAACCAAGTAATTGAAAACTTAGCAGGAGTCAATTGGTCTGAGCGTTGACACGGAAAAAATTGTCCTTGCACCGCTTTTTGTCCAGGCTGGTCAAGCCTCCGGTGGGCTATAACAACGCGAACAACGCGGGAAAGTTACGTCTTGATCCCAACCATTGATGCAACTTGCGGCATGCAGCGGAACTATATGGATCGCCGAACGTTTGGCACCGTAGGCTAGCGCCATGCCTGAGCGCTGACCCAATAGGCACAGTAGTTGTCTTGATGCTTAATTTGGAGCGAGAGATGCTTTTGGAGGGACAGTTGCTGAAGGCTTTGAAAATTGCGATGGTTGCGGCTCTGCTCGTCGTGCCCGTTAGGCTTCATGCGGAAGACTTTTCGGGGGGAACGGAACGCGGCGCCCTAGAAGGAATGGACCGCGGCGGGCCAATTAGCGCAATAGTCGACGCCGTGGTCGACGGGGTGAACAGGGTGCTCAACCCGAAACCACGGATTTCGGATTTACCTGTGCACCGTTCGGTTTTTCGCAATTACCGGCACCATCTCTATCATCACTGACATGCCGTTCAGGCGCTTTCGGCGGGCGGCGTCGCAGCGTGTACGAGGTCGAGCCGGTGACGCGAAGAGTTGATAATGGCGTAATACGGGAGAAGGTGCTCATGCTTGAGTTGGGTCACAAGCTGCCATTCAAATTGATCCGCGAGCAGCGCATCATGACGCTGGTTCACGATTTCAATGCCCAGCGGCCTGCCGCGCCCTGCTGCCAATAGGCCAGCGCAAAGCCTAAATCCTTAAGCTCCTTCTATTGGCTCGCGAGCGCGCGTTCGTCTGCGTTGTTGCCGTCGAAGAGGGCAGCCGCGAGGGCATGGGCTGCTCCAGGTTCCGCCGAATTCCGCGCGCTCCACGGCGAGTGCCCCGCTCCAGGAGAAAGGCCTGCGGAAGGTCCCCGGAGATAATTCAACGAAGTTCAAATTCATTGAGGGGGAGACCGGCGCGTCGCCAAATAGCCTTGAAGCATTTTGCACGCAATCGTAGAGCTATCCCCGGCCATCGGCATAAGTTCGAGGAGCGCGCCGGGAAACATGTTGGCTTTTTCGCCAAGACGCATCGTCTTCGCTTGCCTATGCGCCGCGGCAGCGATGACGGCTACCCCGGCTATGGCAGGGGAAGCTCTCGACGGCGCGCGGCTCCCCTGGCCGCTCGCCCTGCCTTTCGCCGGGATGCTGCTGTCGATCGCGCTTGGCCCGCTCGTCGTCAAAGAATGGTGGCATATCCATTATGAGAAGGCAGCGGGGTTTTGGGTGACACTGTCACTCGGTGGCCTTATCGCCGCCGTGGGATTAAAGGCGGCGGCGGCCGGCTTTGTGCACAGCATGGCGCACGAATATCTGCCTTTCATCCTCATGCTTTTCGCGCTGTTCACGGCGGCGGGAGGCATTTCGATTCAAGGCAGGCTCAACGGCTCACCGCCGGTCAACGCGACGATCCTTGCGCTCGGCACCCTGATCGCAAGTGTGATTGGGCCAATCGTCCCTTCGCTGATTTTGATCCGTCCGCTTATTCGTGCCAATAGCGCGCGCGCCTTCAACGCCCATGTGGTGGTCTTCTTTATTTTTCTTGTCTCGAACATTGGCGGCGTGTTGACGCCGCTTGGCAATCCGCCCCTGTTTCTTGGCTTCCTTCACGGTATCGATTTCTTTTGGGTCACGCGCGCCCTATGGCCGCACGCCTTGTTCGTGTGCGGTGTCTTGCTTGCGATGTTCTTCTGTGTCGATTCATATTTTTACCGGCGTGAGAAGCGCCCTCCGCCGGCCGGAGCAGCCGCCGTGAAACTGCGCGTGAGCGGCCGCGTGAATATGGCGCTCATCGGCATTGCGATCCTCACCATTGCCGCAAGCGGCTTCTGGCGGCCGGGCATCGGCTTCCAGGTGCTCGGAACAAGAATCGAATTGCAAAACCTGATCCGCGAGCTCGTCATGGTCTTCATTGGAATTGCTTCATTACGTTTAACGAATCCCGGGCTTCGCGCGGCAAATGGCTTCGAGTGGGAGCCAATAAGGGAAGTGGCCTATCTCTTCGCCGGCATTTTCATTTGCATCATTCCGGTGATGGCAATGCTTACCGCCGGCGCGAACGGTCCATTTGCGGCGGCGATCGATGTTCTGACCCGGGCGGACGGGACGCCAAACAACGCAGTCTATTTCTGGACGACCGGCGTCCTTTCGTCCTTCCTCGACAATGCGCCGACTTATCTGGTGTTTTTTCAGCTCGCCGGTGGCGATCCTGCGGCGCTGATGGGTCCGCTCGCCAAGACATTGACGGCAATTTCGCTCGGCGCGGTGTTCATGGGCGCCAACACCTACATCGGCAATGCGCCAAATTTCATGGTTTATGCTATCGCGCGCCGCGCCGGGATGAACATGCCTGGTTTCTTCCCTTATATGATCTGGTCGGGTGCGATCCTTTTGCCTGTCTTTGCGGCAATGACCTGGCTGTTCCTGATGTAGGGCAGGAGGAATTTGTGCCACCGACGATTAATAATCGTTGCGCGCGCCGTGATCGGCCGCCGCGGCAAAAGCGCATATCCGGGTAATCGTTTCCTCGTCGAGCAGAAGCGGCGCATGGCCTTGGCCTTTGACGGTAAGGAGCTCCGCGCCCTTGTGCCTGGCGGCCATTTCGTGAAACGTTGCAGCCGAGAGAATATCCGAATTTGCGCCTCTGATGATGAGCAAAGGAATCCCGCGCAAACCGTCGAACCGCGGCCAGAGCGTGGGAAGCGGCTGTTCGAGATCGAGGCTTTCCAGCGGCTTCATCAGATTGCGATCGTATCGCTGGCCCATGCGTCCGACCGCATCAGTGAAGGTGATTCTGGCGTAAGCTTCCCAATCGGCCTCGCTGAGACCATTGAACAGCTCGCTCATCGTTTCCTTGAGCAGATCGACGGCATCCGCCAACGTTCGCGGCTCCGGCAATTTGCCAACATAGCCACGGATGCGGGCCATGCCACGCGAATCCACAACCGGGCCAATGTCGTTCAAGACAGCGCCGCGAATGACCGCCGGGCGTGTCGCGGAAAGAAGCATCGTATGCAAGCCGCCGCGCGAGGTGCCGATAAAGATTGCGGCATCGATCTCCATCGCGACGAGAACCGATAAAACATCGGCATTTTCGATTTCGAGAGTGTAATTCTTCCAATTCCGGTCATAATCGGAAAGGCCACGTCCGCGATAATCGAGGGCCAGAACCCGCCGCTTGGCTCCTTTCAGACCGGCGGCGAGCGCGCTCGCCAAACGGCCGAAATCCGCCGAATTGCGGGTGAGCCCTGCCAAGCAGACGACGGGGACGCCGGGATCGAGCCTCGAGCCGTATTCGCGAACGTGAAGTCTCAAACCGTCCGGCGCGGACGTAAAATGGCTTTCGAAAGGAAGCTCCACGATGCTCATGCAACGACCAAGGTCTGGCTTGCGTGCCGCTGAAGATTGAAATGATTTGTTAAGCAACCGGACAGCTTAAAGGAACTTATGTCAAATCCTATTGTTTCAACACTATGCAAGCAAAACCTGCAAAACCGCGCTGTGTCGTCCTCATTGTCGAGGACGAGCCCTTTGTGCGGCTGACCGGTGCGGACCTTCTCGCCGAGGCTGGTTTCGAGGTTTTGGAGGCGGGCAATGCCGGCGAGGCGTTGCGGATACTTGAGGCGACCCCAGAGGTGCGCGTCGTGTTCTCGGATGTCGACATGCCGGGGTCGCTCGATGGCCTGGACCTTGCGCGCAATATTTGCCGGCGCTGGCCAAGCATTGGAATTGTTCTCACCTCCGGCCATCGAATCCGCACGGAGACAATTCCACGCGGGAGCAGGTTTTTGCCCAAGCCTTATGGCGGCCCGGTCTTGGTGCGTCACATCGAGGAAATGATCGATCAGTAGACGTTGCCGCGCAAAGCAGGCTGCGGAAGGAACCTTTCCGGCGCTGCAAGGGGCAAGGCCGGGAGGAGCGGCGTTATGCCGCGCGCGAGAGCGAACTCATATCGATCGAAAAGCGGTACTTCACATCGCTGCGCAGCATCCGCTCATAGGCTTCGTTGATCTTCTGGATCGGAATTACTTCCACATCCGCGATAATCTTATGCTCGGCGCAGAAATCGAGCATTTCCTGCGTCTCGGCTATGCCGCCGATCAGCGAGCCGGCAAAATGGCGGCGTTTGAAGATGAGGCTGAAGATCTCGACCGCCATGGGCTTTTCGGGAGCACCGACCTGGACCAGCGTGCCGTCGCGCTTCAAAAGGTCGAGATAACGGCTGATTTCATGCGGTCCCGCGATCGTATCCAGAACAAAGTCGAAGCTGTTCGCATGCGCCGCCATCTCGTCCGGATTTTTCGAGATCACGACTTCATGGGCACCGAGCCTTTTGGCATCCATGATTTTGCCTGGCGACGTGGTGAACAAAACCGTATGGGCGCTAAATGCGCGCGAAAATTTTATGCCCATATGGCCGAGCCCGCCTAGCCCGGCGATGCCTACCTTTTGGCCCGGTCCGACCCTCCAATGGCGCAACGGAGAATAAGTGGTGATGCCGGCGCATAGCAAAGGCGCCACGCCGGCCAATTCGAGCTTGTCGGAAATCCGCAACACGAAAGCCTCGTCGACGACGATCGCATTGGAATAGCCCCCAAAAGTCGGGCCGCCCATTACTTTGTCGGCGCCGTTGTAGGTTGGGGTAAAGCCCTGTTCGCAATATTGTTCCAGGCCCTCACGGCAAGAATGGCAAGTGCGGCAGGAATCGACCATGCAGCCGACAGCGGCAAGGTCACCCCGCTTGAAATGGGTCACTTCGGCGCCGGTCTTGGTCACCCGGCCCACCATTTCATGCCCCGGAAGGCACGGGTAGACCGTATTGTGCCATTCGTCGCGGGTCTGATGCAGGTCGGAATGGCAAACGCCGCAATAGAGAATTTCGATCTGGACGTCCGTCGGTCCGGGGTCGCGGCGGTTGAATGAGTAAGCTGCGAGCGCTTCAATCGCGTTCCGCGCGGCGAAACCAGTGCAAGTGAACAAGGGGTTTTCTCCAATTAAAAAGGTCGTCTCGCACGAGATCTATGCGCGAACGAAAGTGGCCGACACTTAAGCGTCGGCCACCGGACTGCCTTCACCAGCGACGGCGGACACGGCGCCAACGACAAATTCGACGTCCCCTGTGCCACCAACATACCCGGCGCCTCACCCATACCGCTTTCTCGACGAGATTTTCTGTCTCCACAGCACGGCCCGCGGCTATTGTTAATGGAGCGGATTCGGCTGGGCCTGGCGTCAACACCGCTATTCCCATGGCGGCGGCTGCCGCGCCACCCAGCATACTTCTTAACACTGCACGGCGATGAATAGGTGTCATTTTCTTACTCCCAATCGAACCTGGGTAGCTGGCCAAGCTACCCAGGTAAAAGGATATGGTTAGGTGAGAGGGAGTCAATACCGTGGCCCAAGATATTCGAAGCCTAATAAAACATATCGAGGGAAAGAGGATGTTCCGGTGCCTAAATTCGGCATTGCGAACGAGCCGTTCACCACCTCACGGATCGCCACGGTCCGCTTGCCACGGCAGCGTTTGCTTGGCCGAATGAGCGATTGATCCAGCTCCCATTCGGAGTCAGTCAAATCGGCGCGGTTGTCGTACGTCGCCGCGTCCGGATCGCCCGCGCGACTCTCTGCCGTCCACGTGGGCGACCCTTTCGAACTCGGGTCACTTCCCGTGGACTCCATATTTCTCCTGACGGACACTAAAACGCCGGCGCCTGAGAGTTACGTGCGGCGCCGGCGATGTCGTGCGTCTTCCACGATCAAAAGTAGATCAGTGTGAGTGTGAGTGCGACGTGTGTCTCCGCGTACGCCACGCGGCGCGCCGCCTCCGGCGCCCTTCCGACATCTTGCGCCGATAATGTTGACGCGAGCCCCCCCCTCGATGGAGAGCTACCCCCCCATCAGGGCCGGGAGCCGGCGTTGGCTGGGCTTCAGCTTGCGACGGCACGACGACGGACGCCAAGGGTGCAGCAATAACGCCGGCGGCAAAGAAACTCTTTACGAGAGAACCCAAAAGAGAGCGTCGAGACAGCATTTTTTTCCTCCCCATTGAAACGCCGCAAAACAGATTGCGACAACGTTGGCCGTTCCTGTCGTCACGGGCGCTTGATGCTGACCGTGCGCGGCGGGCTTGCCTAGCCTGAATTGATCCGCGCCCGCACGGGCGAAGGGCGCGGCGCCAAGATTATTACTGACCGGTCCGCCGATGCTCACGCCGCATGCGGCGGTGCGTGCGCCGCGCTTCACGTCGCTTGTGGCGGCCCGCGCGCCGCGCCGCACGCCGCGTCATCCCGACCGTCTGGGCCTCAACATCTGACACCGTTAGGATCGTGGCCGGAACCGCGAGGCATAATGCGGCTAGTCCTAGAAGGGAAAACGCCCTTCGGCGGGATATCATTTCTGATTTGATTTCTTCACTCATATCAACCCTCCCCTCATCTGAAATATCGCGCGGCGCCTCCCGCCGGCAGGTATCAAGACTCCAGTATTATGTATCGCGATCGAATTACGAGTCAACGCCGTGTCTTGGCTTTGTCGGTAGCACACGATCTGTCCGGTTTAGGTAGCACACGATCTGTCGGGTAAGTTTCCGGCCCTTTGGGGGATGGGATGCGCCGGACGGAAGCCCGACAAGGTGTGCGGATGATCAAGTTTATGAGCATTTTGAGCCGTTACGCGGCGGCGGAGTTCGGCCAGGTGGAAGCAGCGGAGCTTTTGGGGGTCGGCGAGCGGACGTTCCGGCGTTGGCGCCAGCGCTACGAGGAGGAGGGCGAGCCTGGTCTGCTGGACCGGCGGCTTGGCAAGGCGTCCGGCAAGCGGGTTCCGGTTGATCGGGAGGCGGAGGTGGAGGCGCTTTATCGCAACCGTTATAGCGGCTTCACGGCGAAGCATTTTCACGAGCATCTGGTGCGCGACCACCATTTTGGGTGGGGCTACACCTGGACCAAGACGTTCCTCTATTCGAAGGGTCTGCTGGAACGGGCCAAGCGGCGCGGGGCGCACCGGCGCAAGCGGCCGCGCCGGCCTCTGCCCGGCATGCTGCTGCATCAGGACGCCTCGCGGCATGCGTGGCTTGGCGGCCAGCGGGCGCTCGATCTGATCGTGACGCTGGACGCTGCGACGAGCGCGATTTTCTCGGCCTTTCTGGTCGAGGAGGAAGGCACGGCCTCGACGTTCCGGGCTTTGGAGGAGGTGTTTGGCCAGCATGGTCTGCCGCTGAGCCTCTATACGGATCGGGGCAGCCATTATTTTTACACGCCGGAGGCTGGCGGGAAGGTCGACCGGACGCGCCTGACGCAGGTCGGCCGTGCCCTCGATCATCTCGGCGTCGAGCATATCGCGGCCTATTCGCCGCAAGCGCGCGGCCGCTCGGAGCGTGTCTTCCGGACCTTGCAAGACCGTCTGATCAAGGAGCTGGCGCTGGCCAAGATCACCACGATCGATGCGGCCAACGCATACCTTCGGGATATCTATATCCCGGCGCACAATGGGCGTTTCGCCATCGAAGCCGAACAGAAGGGCAGCGCTTTCGTGGCAATCCCGGGCGTCGATCTTGGCGAGATTCTCTGCGTTCAGGAAGACCGCCACGTCGGCAACGATAATTGCGTGACGTTCAACCGGTTGAAGCTACAAATCCCGGCGAGCCCGCTGCGCGCGCACTTCGTCAAGGCGCGCGTCAAGGTTCGCCACTACCATGACGGAACGCATGCGATCTTTCATGGTCCGCGCTGCCTTGGCCGCTACGACCAGAAAGGCGCCGCTATGGACTACCAAAAAGCCGCCTAAATCCGCTCGGCGGCCGGCCTGTGGACGGCATGGACAAGTCTACGACTTGCCCACCCCGCCCAAAGGAGAACAAAAACAGAAGAAGCGGACATATGATGTGCTACCAAATCCGGCCAACTTAATTAGCTATCGACAGTTTACGTTAGGGCAGAAGCAAATCCGATCGTGGGATTGTCAAGGTCGCATAAGCCCGTTCTGTTAAATCGAGCAAAAGGGCCGCTCCGGCGCGGCCTAATTTACGAACTGGCTTGGTTCGCAATAGCGGCTTAACGCCGTGCGCTCGGCGGTTGTCGTGCAGGGCCGCGAATAGCGCAAGCTGAATTCATTCTGTGGTTGCGGTGGCAGGCGCTTCGTCCTCCGCCTGTTCGTTAGCTTACCGCAGCCGAGGCAAAAAATCGCAGCTGTCCCAGATCAACGCCGTGAGTTGCCTCGCTGGCGTCGTCGCCAAACTTGAAGTTTGGTAAATTTCGTCGCACAGGCTGCGCGCAGCCAATGGTCGCGGGCTTCTTCAAGGCTGGATTAGGATACGTGCGGATCGGATAGAAAATGGCGTTGACAGTTGAGATCGAACACCTCTTCGGAAACCTCGAACCGTTTGTCCATGAGTATGGCGCCGCCGCTGTCATGGTTATTCTGACATTCGAGTCGCTCGGAGCGCCCCTTCCTGGCGAGTCTTTGCTCGTTTTTGCGTCAGTTCTCGCTGGGCGCGGTGAACTGCAGCTTGCGCCTCTGATGCTCTGGGCATGGACGGGTGCCGTGCTCGGCGACAATATCGGCTACCTGATCGGACGCAGGCTCGGCCGCACCATTGTCCTGCGCTATGGCGCAAAGATCGGAATAAACGGCGATCGCCTTAGCCGTGTTGAAGCGTTTTTTAAGCGATATGGCCCTGTGACCGTCGCCTTCGCACGGTTCCTCAATATACTGCGTCAATTGAATGGCATTGTGGCGGGCATGTTGAAAATGGAATGGAAGCGCTTCTTACTCTTCAACGCGCTCGGTGGTGCTCTATGGGTTTCGCTATGGACACTGGCGGGGTTTTATCTTGGCGAGCATGTCTCCGACATCAAAGTGATTGCCCATGATTTGGAACATGCCGGAATGATTTTAGGTGTTGGCGTGTTGATCGCCGCGCTTTTGTACATGTTTTGGCGCCTGCGCCACGCCGGCTGATGGCGCCTCGGGGCGGTTACTCTCGAGGTAGACGAACATATTCCTTGAGATTGGGACAGCGGGAGCGCATTCCCGCGGTTGGCCAGGTACGTCTCGACGATCGTCCCATCGGCAAGCCGGTCTCGCGCCAATGTGGTGCTGAGATCGACCGCGCTAGGTGCAGCGCTGGCCGCGAGCGATTCTGCCTGGCATTTGGCGGCGGCTATTCGTAGGTAACAACCAATACGCCATTTAGCACCTATAGAGCGGGGTTGCTCTCACAGGGTGACCATGTGGAACGCTAGGAATCGTTACTGAGCCAGCCTAGCCAATAAATACGGCCTCTGGTGTGTCGAGACCCGGGTGGGCACGGCAAATTTTTTCGCGGAGGACCTTCCCTTTCGCCATCAATTTTGTTCTGCGGGAAATCGAGAAGATACACTAACAGACGGTTAAGGCGCTTTCTGGCGCGAGGCCCCCGGCGACGGCGTCAAAGAAGCGACCGGCGGAACCGGCCTGGCGTAACCCCGGTTACGCGGCGGAAAATCGCCGTGAAGTGGCTCTGGCTCGAGAAGCCCGCAGCGTAGGCAATATCGCGGATCGGCCGGTCCGCGTCCCCTAGGAGATCGCGCGCCCGCCCGATCCGTCTTTCCATCACGTAACGGTGGGGCGACTTTCCCGTCGAAATTCTGAATGCCTCGCCGAAGTAGTGCGGGCTCAGCTCGGCAATCGCAGCCAACTCGACGAGCCCGAGCTCATTGGTCAGATGCGCCTCGATGTATTCGAGTACGCGCCGAATCTGCCTTGGTGCAAGTCCACCCTTTTGCGCGATTAACGCGCGCCGCGACAATCCCGAGCTGCGCAGCAGATGGACCGCCATGGTCGCGGCCAGTCCCTCGACGTAAAGCCGTCCACCCACGCCGCCCTCGTTTGGTTCGAGCCGGCCGAGCGCGGCGAGCCGGCCGATCACCGGATCCTCGACACTGATCGAAGTTCCGATAAAGCAGTCGCCGGTGCCGTCGAAGGCTTCCCGCCAGATTTCCGCGACGAAAAAATCCTCGATCGCAAATTCGAAAAAGGACGTCGACGCGTTGCTGCGAACCCACAAGGGAAGACGCCCATCTCCAACGTGAACGCGGCCATGTGAAACCGTGCTCGATCGCAAACGGTCGCTTTCGACCCCGCGCCAGTCCATATTGAACGTCGCGCCGTCATGGACAGCGATCGCTATCTGGGCCGCGCCCAACTGTTTCCCCTCGATCGGGCCAGAGCTGCAATATGAGAGCGTAACCGCGCCGACTCTCAGCCGCTCGTTGAACTCAATTCCGCGCGATCGATGGCTATACGCGAAATCGATGAGTTCACGGCCACCGGACCGGCCCCTATCCCATCCCATGGCAAGTTTTCCTGCGCGCTCAGGGAGAATACGGTTGCAATCATGACTTCCGTGTGAAGGTGCCGGACCAATACATCACCGAACGCGGCATCACGGGCGCAGGCACCGGCGGGCTGATTACCGGTCGTTTCTTATACTCACCGGGCGTTTCCGAAAGACTTGCGATTACCGCGAGCGTATCTTTGTCACATGCCGCCAGTGGTGCGATTCGGCGGCCCGTGATTGCCGTTTGCAGGAGCCGAAGAAATCCGGGAATTGCCTGCGCAAGGATCAGAGTCATGAAGGCCAAACTCCTCGGTTGCTTCGCGACCGCTCCGCCAATGGGCAGCTCGTCTCGTATACAAAAATAAACGGAGCGATTTCTGCCAGACCGGCGTGTCGCCCGCGACTGCCTTTAAGACCCATAAACGGCGCTGAAGCGAGATCGTTCATTCGCGACTGGCTGCCGGTCGAAAATGACATAACCATGGAATGTAAGGAGAGTGCGATGAGACGCTTCGGTGTGTTGCTGGCCTCGGCCGCGCTGAGCACGGCGCTGGCCGCAAGTGGTCCCGCCTTGGCATTCGGCGGCGGCCATATGGGCGGTGGGTTTGGCGGCGGCGGATTCCACGGCGGTGGTTTCGGCGGCGGCGGGTTCCACGGCGGTGGTTTTGCTGGCGGCCATTTGGGCGGCTTTGCCGGCCGGAACATGGCCATGGGCGGCTTCAATCGCGGCTTTGGCGGCGTCAATCACGGCTTCAATCGTGGCATGTTTACAGGCCGGAGCGTGGCGATGAATCGCAGCTTAGGCTTTAATCGCGGTTTTGATCACCGCTTTGCCCGCTTCGATCATTTCCACCATTTCCACCATTTCCATGACCGCTTTGTCTTTTTCAATACATTCGATAACTTCGGGTTCTTCGGCGTACCCTTCGCATACGACTACGCCGCTTACGAGAATGGTTGCTGGCGCCAAGTATGGAGTTCATACGGCTGGCAGTGGATTAACGTCTGCTATGATTACGGCGGCTACAACTATGGATCACCGTACTAGACTCACTTTCAGTGTACGAGAGATTTCAATGACTTGAGCGGGAGTTTTGGGGACAGGAGTTGGCTGAGGAAAGCGCTTACTTGAGGAGGATTTGCGGCGGCGAAGATTTTACGCAACGCGGATAGGCCGAGGGCAAACAGCGACCACGCCCGGCGGCCATGCTTTTTGATGGGGATAGGCCGCCGCCGCGCCGCCGCCGCGCCTGTTTTAACGGAAAGCGCCACGGCCAAAGCCAGCACCGCCAAAAGGGTGGACAGCTTATCGGCGTTGGTCAGATGCGTGTCTTCCAGATTGAAGCCCTTGGTTTTCAGATTGCCGAACATGGTTTCGATGGTCCATCGCTGGCGATAGCGGGCCAGCGCATGTTGCGGCTTGCTGGAACAGGCCAGCGCCAACAGTTCGCCCGAGGCGATCCGCATGATCACCAGCCGCACGGGTGGCCATGACGCCTGCCCGTTTTGCCCAAGCCGGCAGGCGCCTTTGAGGATCATTGTCTGGCCTTTGTTCAGATGCCGCGCAATGGCGGCGATCGTCCATGTCTCGTAGCCCTCGCGCACGACATATTGGTTCTCGCGCAGCCGCAGAATGAACGGGATCTTCGCCGCATGCAGGTAAGCCATCCATGCGTCGCCAATGAACTCGCGGTCGCCCATGAGCGAGGCGATTTTCATGTCCGGAAACACCGCACGCAGACGATCCAGAAGACCGGTTCTCTCAAGCGTGTTCGAGTTCCCAGCCTTTGGCAGCAGCGTCCATAGCAGAGGTATCCCCATGCCGTTCCAGATCACCGAAACCATCAGGATGTTGATCGTCGTTTTACCAAACTCCCAGTTGGTCCGATCCACGGCCAAAACCCAAGGTTTGCCGCCAAGTCCCAAAAGATCGACGATCACGCACGCGGCCGCCGCGCCGTCCAGTTTGACATGCTGGAAAAATCGATAGAACCGCCGCCGCACGGAATCCGTTTGCGCCGGGCTCGCGACATACGCCGCCAACCGCCACAGGCAGATCGTGCCTTGCTGCATGATCAAGAGCGCCAGCCACGCCAGCGTCTCACGCCTTGTGTCCGACAGTTTGATGTGATTCTCTACGGCCTTGGATAGGGCGTTCGAGAATATTGGTTGCATGTAGGCGATCCTTCTCTTGCGGAAAAGAATCGCCTTTATGAATCATCTCAATGCCTTATCCAACCGCGTCTAGTACGATGACTATGGATACTAGAAGCTATTCATAGGATACAACCAATACGCTATTTAGAACGTATATTATTTCGTGTAGAAACGTAATTAGACATCATAGTATTGGAGTGGCTCAAATTTCCGATGTTGACCTGCAACTAAATCAACGGCTCGGGTGTTTATCCGAGCCGTTGGGGCAAAGCAACAGCGCCGCATCCAACGGCAAGGCTGTCACTCAAAGAAGACTAATGCGTACTTTGACTCCTGCGATTTCACAATTGGAGGAAAACTAACATGACAGATGAACATTCCACCAGCCGGCGTAGCTTTTTGCGGACCGGCACAATCGCGAGCACGGCGTTGGTTACCGGCGCGTCGGGCGCGATCGCGCAGCAAATCGCCGCGAGCGACGCCTCAAATCTCCCGGCCACCGGCAGGCGATATCGCTATCCTGAGATTTTTGGCCGCCGCTGAAATCCTCGAGACGGATCTTTGGCAGCAATATAACGAACTTGGAGGAATCCAGGACAGCGAAGTGCCGGGCGGCAGCGGGAGCGCGGCCTACACCGCGGCGCTGAAGGTCCTCGATGGGGACATGGATCAGTATATCCATGACAATACCGAGGATGAGTTCACGCACCAGGATTTCATCAACGCCTGGCTGGTTTCGAAGGGCGCGCCGCCCGTCAATCTGGAGCCGTTTCGCACGTTGCCAGGCAGTCAGCCGACGGGGGCCGTGAAAACAAAAAAACGCCTCACCAATCTCATGCAGATCAAAGTCGATACCAGTTGGTGGACGCGGTATCGTAGCCGCGCCAATAGCCCTGATCTTGACCCGACTTTCGTGTTTCCGCAAGCGATCCCAACTTTGTTCGCAGGGCATTTTCCGGCAATTCCCCGGACCGATGCCGACCTCACTCCCAAGGACCACATCCAGGCCATTGCCAAAACGGCGGCGTTCCATTTCGCCATGATCGAGCAAGGCGGCACCAGTCTCTACCCGACACTGGCCCAAAAGGTCACCAACTCGGAGGTTTTGCTCATCCTGCTCAGTATCGGCCCGACCGAGGCCATGCACTTCCAGATCTGGCAGGACAAGGCCGGAAACGCGCCTCCACTGACCGATGGAAGTCTCGTGTTTCCGGATCTCAATGCGCCTCCTTTTAGTGGCGAGGACTTCCAGACCAATCTGATCATGCCCGAGCCATGCCCGTTCTTGAGCCGGAAGTTCCCAGTATGCTCAATTATACGCCCGGCTATTAATTTCGGCGCGATGAAGGCAATCAACGGCCTCACCCAAAGCGGGCTATTCATCGATCAATCCCCGGGTTTCTTCATGACGGTACATGGTCTGGCAGCCGCCGCGGATGCCGCTACGCGCGGGGGCTGAGGTCGGAAAATAGCGGGCGCAAAAGAAGGTGGCCCGTCAGGGCCAACTTTGTTGTCGCAACCGCAAGCCCTGTCGTGCCGCGACAAGCGTTCGCGCGCGTATCGTCACATTGCCAGCCGCTATGACAAGCTCGCGCTAAATTTTTTTCCGCACTCTGTCTCGTTGCTATCGTCGCCTATTGGAATTGAATTCATTAAGTCCGAACCGAAGCCTTCAACGCGCCGCGCCCCGCATAATGGGCTTGCTTGCCAAGCTCCTCTTCGATCCTGATCAGCTGATTATATTTCGCGAGCCGGTCCGAGCGGGCAAGCGAGCCCGTTTTGATTTGGCCGCAATTGGTCGCGACGGCCAGATCGCTGATCGTCGAATCCTCCGTCTCGCCGGAGCGGTGCGACATCACCGCAGTGTAGCCCGCCCGCTGCGCCATATCGACGGCGGCGAGCGTTTCCGTCAGTGTGCCGATTTGGTTGACCTTGACCAGGATCGAATTGGCGATGCCCTCCCTGATCCCGCGCGACAGACGCGTGACATTGGTGACGAAAAGATCATCGCCGACGAGCTGGCATTTCTTGCCGAGGAGATCCGTAAGGATCTTCCAGCCATCCCAATCGTCCTCCGACATCGCGTCCTCGATCGAGACGATTGGATAGTCGGCGAGGAGTTTTGCCAAATAATTTGCCTGTTCCTGCGGCGCGCGCGTCTTGCCTTCGCCAGCATAGACATATTTGCCGCCGTGGAAAAATTCGGTCGCGGCGGGATCGAGAGCCAAGGCGATATCGCCGCCAGGTTTGAAGCCCGCGTCCTCGATCGCCTTGCAGCAGAAATCGAGCGCGGCCTCGGCGGAAGGCAGATTGGGCGCGAAGCCGCCTTCGTCGCCGACATTGGTATTGTGGCCAGCTTTTTTCAGAGCGCTTTTCAGCACATGGAAAACCTCCGCGCCCCAACGCACCGCATCCTTCAGCGAAGGCGCGCCGAGCGGAACAATCATGAATTCCTGAAAGTCGATCGGATTGTCGGCATGCACGCCGCCATTGACGATGTTCATCATCGGCACCGGCAGCACATGCGCCTGGACGCCGCCCACATAGCGGTAAAGCGGCAAGCCGCAGACATCGGCGGCCGCCTTGGCAACGGCAAGCGAAACCCCCAAAATCGCGTTGGCGCCAAGCCTCGCCTTGTTTGGCGTGCCATCGAGCGCGATCATCGTTGCGTCGATCTTTCCTTGATCTTCCGCGTCGAAACCGCTTAGGGCGTCGAAAATATCGCGATTGACGCTTTCAACCGCCTTGAGAACGCCCTTGCCGGAAAAGCGCGCCTTATCGCCGTCGCGCAATTCGACCGCCTCATGCGCGCCAGTGGACGCCCCCGACGGCACCGCCGCGCGCCCGCTCGACCCATCTTCCAAGGTGACATCGACCTCGATGGTGGGATTGCCGCGACTGTCCAAGATTTCCCGCGCGGCGATGTCGACGATTGCGGTCATTGAAGCTCCTATTACGATGGGGGACCGGAACGGCTCGGCTTTTACGCCTGCGCGGGGCGGGAAGGAAGCCTCGCGCGCGAGCATTTTTGGAGAACGGGGATTGGACCTTCTGGCAAGGAAGCGGTAAGCCTTTGCCGGAGGTGAAGACGGTTTTAAGCTTTCTGCAGCAAACGTGCCACAGCGATCGTTGCAAACTTTGGGAAATGGGCGGGATGCTCTTCCATAAGGCCGCTTCCATTATTTTATGCGCGGGTTTCGTCTCGCAGGCGGGCTCGCCTTCGGGCGATCCGCCCTTGCCTGTTGCAAGACCGGCGCCGCCGGCCGGTTCCGTGCAAGGGACGACACAAACCAAATCGCGGCTTCCTGCCTCGGAGCAAGCCTTGGACACTAAGGAGCCCGTTGCGAGCAAGACCCGCGCGCTCATAAGGACAGAAGCCGAAAAGAACGGCTTGCCGCCTGACATCGCCGACGCCGTCGCGGCGATCGAGAGCGGCTATGATCCAGGCGCGATTGGCGCCGTTGGCGAGATCGGGCTGATGCAGGTCCGGCCGGAAACAGCCGCGATGCTCGGATTCAAGGGCGATTTGGCCGAACTCGCAAGACCCGACGTCAACATTCATTACGGCGTGACTTACCTTAGCGAGGCTTGGCGTCTCGCCAATGGCGATCTTTGCCGCGCGCTGATGAAATACCGCGCCGGACATGGCGAAGAGATCATGTCAGCGCTTTCTGTGAATTATTGCGGCCGCGCGCGGGCCCATCTATCGGCGGCCGGCTCACCCTTCGCCGCGGAAATTTCCGTGCCGTTCGTTTTCGGCCCGGCCTTGGCGGTTGCCTCAGCGGCGAAGCGCGGGCCAAGGATCCGCACGGCGGCGGTTAGCCGGGCCTTTTGGGCCGCGCATGACGCGAGAGTGAAGGCAATCACCAAACGCATCGAGGCCAAATGGCGGCGAATGGCGTCGCGGTAGGGAAAGGGCGCGGCAAAGTTCGCGTCATTTAGGGAAAAGCGATTGTCCTTCACGGCACTGAACGCCATAAGATCGTAAAACGCGCTTTGCCTTGCAATACGACTTATCCATCCGCGAGTTTAGGAATTAGAGACGCGGCCCATTTTTGGCCGGCAAATCAAAGGCAGCCGAAACAGCACGCGAGGTGCCACGCGATGCAAGACGATCCTACAGACAAAGCAAAAGTCATCGCCCTGCCACCATTGATCCTGGCCGGGTTTCTCGCCTTGGGCTTTGTTCTCGATCGGATGTGGCCGGTAACATTCCTGCCGCGCACCTTGGCCTTGGTCATTGGCATCCTTGTCACTCTCTGCGGAATCAGCCTCGGTCTTTTAGCGGTCCGGGACATGGTGCGTGCAAAAACAGCAGTCGATCCCCGCAAACCAACCACGGAAATCGTGACCTCCGGTGTCTTCCAGTTCAGCCGCAATCCAATCTATTTCGGCATGGTCCTGCTCTGCCTCGGCGCCGGCTTCTTTCTCGATTCGCTCTGGTTTCTGGCTCTTTGCGTACCGCTCGCAGTCGTTTTGCAAAAAGGCGTGATCGAGCCGGAAGAGGCTTATCTCGAACGAAAATTTGGCGGCAAATATTTGCGCTACAAGGCGCGCGTTCGGCGATGGATCTAGTTGGAGCGAAACTACGTCGCGGAAGGGAACGTGGGCAACAGCCCAACGCCGCGGCGTTATCGTTGGCTTCCAATTGCAAGAGGATGGATCGTGATGGCGCTTCAAGCCTACATTTCCGTCAAGGGCGGTAAGCAAGGACAGTTCAAGGGTGAGAGCTTCCAGGCGAAAAGGCGGGGCAAATGGATGACGGTCCTGTCGATCAGCATGGATTTGCAAACGCCAAGAGATCCGGCGACGGGCCAAGCCAGTGGCAAGAGACAGTGGAGGCCTCTCAAGATCGTCAAGGAATGGGGGGCCGCCTCGCCGCAGGGCCTTGCCGCATGCTCGACCAACGAGAACCTCACCGAGGTCCGGATTGAATTCGTCAAGCTGAATGCGAGGGGAATGGAGTATGTCTATCAGGCAATCACGCTCGTGGATGCTTTTCTCTCCGAAGTCCGGCGCTTCGTCACGGAAGATGCTGTACAGTCGGCGGTCGCAACACCTCTTGAAGAATGGTCCTTCACCTTCCGCAAGATTGAGGTAGTGGATAACGACGGCAAGACCTCCTTCACTGATGACCTGTTTTAGCCTTCGACATCTAATCGCGAGAAAACGGTAGAGGAAGGTCGGACGCTTCACGGTGATGTTTTTTTGGTGCCCGGGATTGCCGATCATCCTGCTTATCTGAAGACAGGTCCTAGCGTTCCGCCAAAGCGTAGCAGAAGACCGCGTAAGCCAAATGGACGCGCAGAATTAGCTTGTGCTAAATTTGCGAGGCTCGCGATAAAGCGAGAGCCAACGCGAGGAGCCGCCGGCCATGCGAAATGCAACCGCGGATAGGGCGATTGTCGTTGCTTCGCCTACGATGATTTTCGCCGGGGGGTTGGTGCTGGGGTTTGGCCTCGACATGATGTGGCCCGCCACATTCCTGCCGGAAGGTTGGAGCTTGCCGCTGGGACTTATTGTCATCTTTGTCGCCGTCAACATCAAGCTCTTCGCGGCGCGCGAAATGGTCCGGGTCAAAACCCATCTCGACATCCGCAAGCCGGCAACCGATATTGCGACCTCCGGAATCTACGGCATGAGCCGCAATCCGTTATATATCGGCATGATCTTGCTTAATATCGGCATCGGCTGCATCGTCAATTCCGTGTGGATTTTTCTTCTCTCCGCCGGGCTTGCGGCGGCATTGCAAAAAGGCGTCGTCGAACCGGAGGAAACCTATCTCGAACAAAAATTCGGCGACAAATATCTGCGCTACAAAGCCAAGGTCCGCCGCTGGATCTAAAATCACATCCCGCCTCGCCGCGTCACCGTGACCGGCATCGAGCATTCTCAAAACCCACAGGATTTTAGATGCCGCGCGGAAATATCAGCCGCCGTCACTTTCTCGGGCATACGCTGGCCAGCGTTTTGGTGCTGCCCGCGCGGGCGGAGCTGCCCTCCCAGCAGGACGGTTTCCGTGTCCTTGAAGCGCGGGAGAGCAAGTTGCAACTTCTGCCCGAACCTGCTCCTCCAACCGCCGTGTGGGGGTACAACGGAGAGGTGCCCGGACCGATCCTGCGCTTCAAGAAGGGCGAGGAGGTCAAGGTACGGCTCGTCAACAAGCTCGCCCCGCCAACGAGCTTGAATTGGCACGGCGTGCGGATCGTCAATGCAATGGATGGCGTCGCCGGCCTGACGCAAGAGCCAGTCCCGCCGGGCGGCACTTTCGATTATCGTTTTACCCCGCCCGACAGCGGACTTTACTGGTATCATCCGCACGCCTTGCCGTTCATCGGCGAGCAGCAGGGTCGCGGGCTTTGCGGCGTCATGATCATCGACGAGCCGGAATTGCCTACGGTCGACCGAGAGATACTCGTCGTTCTCGCTGATTGGAAGCTCGATGGCAATGGCCAGATCGCCGGTTTCGATGCCGCCACGGACGCCGCGGGCGCGGGCCGCATCGGGCCGCTCGTCACCCTAAACGCGCGCGCGATCCCGGTCGAGGAGACCCTGCCGCCTTCATCGCGTTTGCGGCTACGCGTCCTGAGCGCGGCCAATTCACGGCTGATGTTGATCGCATTCAACGGGGCAAAACCCTTGATTCTCGCCGTCGATGGTCAGCCGTGCGAAGCCTTCGAGCCGGCGCGGCAAAGGATTCCGCTCGGGCCCGGCGCGCGCTTCGATGTCATGCTCGATCTTCCCGGCGACGCTGGATCAGATGCGAATGTGACGCTCGTTGGAGACAATGAGCCAGACCGTGTTCTTCTCGCCTTCAAGACCGCAGGCGAAAAGCGCTCTCCCTTGCCGCCAATCGCCTCGCTGCCGCAAAATCCGCTGCTGCCCAGCGAGATCAAGCTACAGGCATCGCGTAAAGTCGATATTTTGATCGAGTCCATCGCCGGCACGGGGACAGGGCCGATCCCTGCGGGGGCGCAAGAGCGCCCCTTATATTGGAAGCTAAATGGGAAGGTCGTGCCAGGATTCGCAAGGGAGCCGTTGTTTTCGGTCAAGCGCGGGACCCCGGTGACGCTCGGTTTTGTCAATCGCACGGCCTTCGTGCAGCAAATGCATGTGCACGGACATACGATGCGGCTCCTGCACGATCTCGACGATGGCTGGGAGCCCTATTGGCGCGATGCCGTCCTTGTTCCCGAGGGCAAAACCAAGCACGTCGCCTTCCTCGCCGATAATCCGGGCAAATGGGCGATCGAATGTCTGATGGCGGGACGTCAGGCCAGCGGGATGGCAACGTGGTTCGAAGTGACCTGACCGAAATCGGATTAATCGTGGGCGGGCCGCACGCGCTTGACGAAAAGACTAACGATCAGGGCATGCGCGACGTGTTCCGCCATGCATTGGTAGCCGAGATCGTTAAGATGGAAATTATCGCCCGCCATCAACTGCAAATTGGCCCTATGCTGGGCGATAAATCGCATCGCATCGTAGCGGTGGACGTAGAGAATATTTTCCTCGGCCGCGATTTTCTGCAAGCTATTGCGGATCGCGACGTAATTCTCGTCCCGAGCGAGACGCACAGTATATTGCACTCCGACGAGCACGACGTCGATCCTGTTCTCCTTCAGCCAGCGGATCGTCGAACGCACGGTGTCCTCGAAATCCTGCGGTGGGATCCGTGCGAGTGCGTCGTTGGTTCCTAATTGCCAAAGAACGAGGTCCGGATTCTTAAGCGCGACCTCGCTGCGGATTCGCTCGGCCGTGTCCTCCGCCATTTCTCCCGAGACGCCCCGATTGAGGATCACGACATCGACACCCTTGAGGGCATGTTCCAGGATCGATTCGAGCTGGGAGGGATAGCTCATGTCCTTCGACGAGGCGCCGTAGCCGAGTGTCGAGGATGAGCCGATTGCGAGAATTCGCACTTTCTCGCCCTTTTGCAGTGCCGCGGTCACGTTTGGTAGCGTCGCTGGGGTGGCGATATCCGCCGCTGGCACGTCGCAGGGTGGGCTCATCGGCGGGGCGGCGGGAGGCGCGCCGTCTTCCGCGCGGCAAGCCGGCACGACCGGCGTTAAGAGGAAGGCAAGCGCTAGAGCGATTGCGGCTTGTTTGCCAAGGCCGCCCGCAATCTTTCGCGCCATTCCGCCGTCCATGCGATGATACCCATAAGGAGAATACCCAAAATAACGATGAATGCGTCGGATGCAACATGTCCGCCATAGATGAAGCGGAAGATTTGCCCGCTCAGGCTGAGCAGGGACAGGGCGCAAAACACGCTGAGCGAATTGCGCCCGAGCAGGCATAGGTAGCCCGGAAGACGCGGAATCCAGCGGACGATGATTTTAAAGGTACCAGCGAATGTCGCGGTCAAGGCCAGACTATGAATGAGCCGGGCAGGCGATAAAAACGTCTTATCGAACGTGAAAAAGAGCTTCGGCTCGGGGAGATCGGCCAGATCGGGAGAGAAACCGGTTATCCCCGCGACAACGCCAAGCACTACCACCGGCAGTGCGAGCCAGCGCAAAATGGCAAGGTGACGCCGCGCAAATCCGCCAATCCCGTCTTCGCCCGCGAGCAGGAAACCGAGAACATAGATGAGTTGCCAGGAGAGCGGATTAAGGAACCAGGTACCCTCGACCGGCCAGGCCGGAAAGTTCACGCCAGACATCATAGCTCCGGCATAGACCGCAAGCGAAGTGAGCAGCAAAAGCACTGGAGCATGACGGTAGAGAAGCGCGACCGCCGGAGCGATGAATATTAAAACAACATAGAGGGGAAGAATGTTGAAATAGCCGAGCTGATGGGTGAGCAAAACGAGTCCGATATGGGCTCTGACGGGATCGTTGAAGACGGCGGACGCATTGTGCCAGTCGAGGAGGAAGGGCGCATCGAGAGTGATCGCGGCCGCCGCGAGTAGCGCGATCGCCAGCTCTGTGACGACCATCTGCGCGATATAGACTTGGAAGGCGCGGGTTTCTAGCCGCAGAACGAGCCATTTTGCCGGCAAGGCCTTTGCAGAACCGTCGACGAGTTTGCGCATCGCCCAGCCGGCGAGAAACACAAAAAGCTCGGCCGAGTCCGACAGCGACACGTTGCGAAAGGTGAAACGCTCGAAATAGATGCCCGGTATGTGGTTGACGAAAATCGTAACGAGGGCAAAGCCGCGCCAGAAATCGATCTCGTTGGGGGCGCGCATGGGCGATGCAAAAACCTTTTCGCGTCCGGCCCCCTTCCCCGCGAGTTGCAAGGGTGATGGCTTGCCCCCGCCACGCGTCCCCGGATGACGCCCCTGTCGAGGCTGTATTTGCCGCGTTCGACGGATTTTGGCAAGGCCGAACCCTCCCGGGGATCTACCTCCAAGCCGTGAGCGCGGCCGCCCCTTGCCAATATCGGAATGCGGGTTTGCGCTATAGTCCTGAACCGGATCGGGATAGCGGTGGCGGCCGAGCCGGTTCAATCAGGATGCAAGGGGCGCCCTTCGGAATCGTCACATTTCCAAAAGCCGGCGACAAAGCCGTTTGCGCGTGCGATCATGGGGAGCGGCCGGGGGTCGCGCGGCCCGTGGGAGACTTGAGGAATGACGAATATTTGGGTACGGAAGCCAATAGCGGTACTTCAGGCCGAGGTAAAAGAAGGCGAATTCGGATCGGGCTCCGGCGCGGCGCAACTGCACCGGACGCTCTCGCTTTGGAGCCTTGTCGCGCTTGGCATTGGCTGCATCATTGGCGCCGGCATCTTTGTCCTGACCGGCCATGCCGCCGCCGCCAATGCCGGGCCAGCAATCAGTCTCTCTTTCGTGCTCGCGGGAGTCGTCTGCGCCTTCGCGGGTCTTTGCTATGCCGAAATGGCTTCGACCGTGCCGGTTGCGGGCAGCGCCTATACCTATGCCTATGCGACGATGGGGGAATTCATCGCCTGGGTCACGGGCTGGACCCTGATCCTCGAATATGCTTTCGGCGCGACAACTGTCGCGATTGGCTGGTCCGGCTATGTCACAAGCTTCTTGCGCGATCTTGGCGTGGCGATCCCCGTGGAAATTGCCTCGGCGCCGCTCGCCTATGATCCAGCGAGCAGAAGCTGGTCTTCGACCGGCGCGCTGATCAACCTTCCGGCGATCGTCATCGTCCTGGTGCTCACCGTCTTGCTTGTCATCGGGATCAAGGAATCCGCCACGTTCAACAATATCATCGTCTCCATCAAGTTGGCGATCGTCGTCCTTTTCATCGTTGCGGGTGTCTGGTTCATCAAGACCTCGAATTGGGTCACCACGAGCAATCCGATGGGCTCCTTCATTCCGCCCAATATTGGACCTGGCCAATTTGGCTGGAGCGGGATTATTCGCGGCGCGGGGGTAGTTTTCTTTGCCTATATCGGCTTTGACGCCGTATCGACCGCCGCGCAGGAAGCCCGCAACCCGCAAAGGGACATGCCGCTCGGTATCCTCGGATCGCTGGCGATTTGCACCCTCCTCTATGTGCTGGTGAGCGTTGTCATTACCGGCATCGTGCCGTTCGACAGGCTGAACGTGCCCGACCCGATCGCGGTCGGCGCCGATGCCATCGGATTTGGCTGGCTCGCCGCCATCATCAAGCTCGGCGCGGTTCTTGGCCTGAGTTCGGTCATTCTGGTGCTGTTGCTCGGCCAGCCGCGGATCTTGTATTCGATGGCGCGCGACGGCCTTCTGCCGCCATTCGCGGCGATCGTTCATCCAAGATTTCGCACCCCCTATGTCACGACGCTGCTCACCGGCGCGATCGTCGCCATCCTCTCGGGTGTTTTGCCGATTGGTCTCGTCGGCGAATTGGTGAGCATCGGCACCTTGTTCGCGTTTGCCGTGGTCTGCCTCGGCGTTCTCGTATTACGGTTCACCCATCCGGAGATTCACCGCCCTTTCAGAGACTCCCGCCGTGTTTGCCGTGGCGCCGCTCGGCGCCGCTTCGGCGCTCTTTTTAATGTTCGGCCTGCCGAGCGACACGTGGCTGCGGCTTGTCGTTTGGCTCGCGATAGGTCTCGCCATTTATTTCTTTTACGGCCGCAACCACAGCCATTTGGGGCGGCAGCGAAAAGGCGAGGAGGCCGGGCTCTGACAGAGGCCCAGCGCGCGTTCCATAATTTGGATTTATACGACACGTTTCTTGCGAGTTTTCGACAAGAGGTGTATTGTTTATATGAATGATTCTGGCCTCGCGCGCCGCGAGTTGCCCCATCCCATCCCCGTGCACCAAGCGCCTTGGCAGTGACGGGACAAGACGATGCGCGGTCCGTGCGTTGTTCGATGTCCGTTGCCGAAATGCACGCCATAGACCAATCCGAATCCTGCATCATCCATCACTTGACCTCGCATTGAGAGGTCGCGCAGGAGTTTTAATAAAAATGCTTAGACACACCGATGAGCAGACCGATCTCGATCTTGTCGTTGAATATCTCGTGGGCCGAGGACTTTCCGCTGAACGATTTTCCCATGCAGAAATGCTGACCGGAAGAACTCCGGACTTTCGAGTTCGGCGTGACGGGGCGGTTGTCGCATTTTGCGAAGTGAAGTCCCCCAATGATCCTTGGTTGGATGGACTTCTGGATGACGCCCCAGCGATGACCGTCGTAGGTGGTGCCAGGCCTGACCCTATCTTTAACCGACTGGCTCGTCTTATAGCCAAGGCCGAAACACAATTTGCTTCGGTCAATCCCGCTCATGCCGAGCTGAATATCCTCGCCATTGTAAACCACGACGGCGCGAGCCACTTTGGCGATCTCGTTGAGACGCTTACAGGATATTTTCACGCCGCCGATGGCAAAAAGTATCCGACCATGCAGCACATTGCCGAAGGGCGAATCGGGGAAGCACAAAGACGCATCGATGCTTTCCTTTGGTTTGATGGTAAGACTGGCTTTATGGCTAGCCCGCCGCTGATTAATGATTTGGACCCGGAACGCGTTCGGCAGCTTTGTGCGCTATTAAGTATCGATCCGAATTAAATCACATAGCTTGCGGCAGGCTTATATTGTTTACGAGATTACGCCTGAGCTGCGCCCGTAGCGCCTTGCAGAAGCCGAGTATGGCGACTCCGGCATAATTGGTCCTGACGCCAAGTCCTGTAACCTGATCCGAGAACCAAGTTCGAACTGGCCCGCTATCATCAGATGGATTGACCAAATTCAGAGCCAGCAGCACCCGGGGCCGCCGTGCGCGGGCCAGCAATTCACTGCTTGCCTTTCGCCGCTTCGATCAATTGCTTCAGACTGAAAGGTTTCGGCAAAAAGCCGAAATCCTCGCCTTCGGGCAGGTTTTTGGCAAAAGCGTCCTCGGCGTAGCCGGACACGAATATCACCTTCGCCTTGACGCCGCGTTTGCGCAATTCGCCGAACATGGTAGGGCCGTCCATTTCTGGCATGACGACATCGGAAACGATAAGATCGATCTTTCCGCCGTTTTGTTCGGCGATTTGCAACGCCTCGATTCCCGAGGCCGCCTGCAACACGGTATAGCCACGCGACGCAAGCGCCCGAGCTCCGAAAGCTCGAACCGCCTCTTCGTCCTCGACGAGGAGGATCGTGCCGTGGCCGGTGAGGTCGGCGGACGCCACCGCCGCCCTCGTTCTGCCATACGCCAGCACCGAAACGTTTTCGCTTCATTTGGCCGAGTCGAGCCACGGAAGTTGCAGGCAGGGCACATCGACGGCGCTGGCTACCACGCAGCCGCGGGTCTTGCGACGCCAATGCCGCCAACGCGCACAGATCAAGCCTTAACGCATTAGCCGCCAAACGGTGCGGACTTAGAGATTGCTCCGAAGTCGGGATAAGAGCAGCGCGAGCCGCACCCGCGCTGCGCCATCTTGTTCTTTGTGACCGGCGCCGTGCTTGGTTGCCGCTCCGTATTTAGGTTATACTCCTCATGGCCGCTGGCCGTGATGTGGTCATAAGTCCCCGGGGCTCCCACGGCATAAGAACCACCCGTTGGCGGGAAAGGCACAGACTGCGCGGATGCCACCCCAGTCATGCCACAAATGAGCGCCAAATATAACAGAGGAATTCTTACAATCTTGATCACGTCATACACTCCCATAACAGTCAACACGCCGCTGGCATAACAATAACGCCAGTTCTTCACATGGCCTGATGTAGTGATGACCTGATGATACAGCTATTTGAACGATACGAAAAGTTGATGAGATGATTTCAATTTTTCTTGAACTGATACCATTACAAAGATTTGCTATTCTATAGCGGTGTCAGAGCCTATCTCATAAAAATATTGTGCCGGGTCGCGTGTTCCACGGCATCACTTGCAAAGATCGCTATGCAAGCGGCGAGACTTGGCGTGCCCGCGGCGCCCGATCGAGATTGCTGTCCTCTTCAAGACGCGGCAGGCTTACAAGCTTTGAAACGCGGGAGAATGCACTCTCCGTCACCTGTCTGTCATTGGGTGCAAATCGCGCACCATGGCTTTCGTCCGCTCGTCGAGCACATGGGTATAGATTTGTGTCGTTGAAATATCGGCGTGGCCGAGCAATTCCTGTACGACGCGCAAATCTGCGCCGTTTTGCAAAAGATGGCTCGCGAACGCATGGCGGAGCACGTGCGGACTGACGCGCGCGGCGCCAATTCCTGCGGCGGCGGCGCAGGTCTTGAGATCGCGGCCAAAAGCCTGGCGCGTGAGGTGTCCACTCGCGCTGTCCGCCGGAAATAGCCAGTGGCCAGCTGCCGCCGCCGTATCGGTTTTTTTTTGAAAAGCGCGGTAGGCCGCAATCGTCCTTCGCGCCTCGCTGGGCAGCGGCACCAATCGTTCCCGCCCGCCTTTGCCGCGAACGTGGATAAAAGGCGCCGTCGTTTGCGCAGCGCTCGACGGCAAGGACACGAGTTCGGAAACCCGCAGCCCCGTCGCATAAAGAAGTTCGAGCAGGCAGGCCGTGCGCAACGCGCGCAACCGTTCGGGCGCGGGGCGGGCTTCGTCGTCGAGCCCTTCCTTGGAAACCGCCAGAAGGTGGTCCACCTCGGCGGCGGACAGGGTTTTTGGTAGCCTGCGGCCGCGTCTCGGCGCCTCGACAATCAGCGCTGGATCGTCGCTGCGGCGTCCGTCAGCTACGAGAAACCGGTGGAATTGGCGAATCGAGGAAAGTTTTCGTGCGCTTGACGCGGGTTTAAGACCGCGTTTTGCAAGCAAGGAGAGATAAGCGCGAATGTCGCCGGTCGCGGCGTCTTGCGGCGTCTTGCCCGCATGAGCAAGTCCGGCTCCATAACCAGCGAGGTCGCGGGCATAGGCATCAAGTGTATTTTTCGAAGCACCGCGTTCGGCCGCGATCATCTCGAGAAAGGCTTCGATCAAGGGGGGCATGCTTCGCGTCATCGCGGGGCTCCCCTTATTTGTTCAGCCGCGCCGGCGGAACCATTTGGATCATCTCGCGCGGCTGGGGCTCGACGAACGTCACCAGTGCGATCATGCCGCCATAAACGAGCCCCGCCAAAATACCGGCGACCACAAGAAATTTTATAAGTGAGGGCACGGGATACTCCATTGACGGTTCGCGCCTATCTAACAAGCGCGGGGATCACGGCCCCTTGTTGGAAATCTGTAAGAGTCGATATATGAGAAATATTATGACTGGGTATATACGCAAGCGCCCCGTTGCCCGCGATCCAAAGTTCGCGCGCCTGCCAGAGCTCGGCGAATCGCGCGCCACAAGCTGTTCCTGGCATCCTCCGGGCCTCCGATTCTTCGTTTTCCAAGTATCGATCCGGAACCTTTGAGCGTCCGTTACTCCCTCATCAGCAAATTCCGCCTCATCAACCCGCAGGATTTCCGGATTCTGGCGCGACCGAGGAATATAGAATTCCGCGTTGAAGACTATTACCAGGGATGGCTGCGCCAATAGGATAGCGCCATCGCAGCATCCGGCTTTCGAAGCCACGCGTCTCGCACAAGGAGAGAATGCTTGCGGGACCGGTGATCGGGGCGGCACCCTCCCCATTCTGGATTGCGGTCTCCCCGGCGCTTCCGCGATCGCCGTCAGCGGCAAGCATCCGAACGAAAGAGGTTGGCGGCAGCAGCTGTTTTTTGTCACCCACGACGACGATCCGGCGGCAGCGCGCGACAAGACCCAAGGCCTCCTCCGGGCGCAGTTCACTCGCCTCGTCGATGATAAGGAGATCGAAATCGACTGAACCCGGTGGCAGGAATTGCGCGGCCAAGAGCGGGCTAATGAGAAAAACCGGCTTGATTTTCTGGATCATGCGGCCCGCCGCGTGCATCAAATTGCGCAGCGGCATGCGAGCGCGCTTGCGGCTGATTTCCCTGCGTATCACACGCATTTCGCCCAAGGCGCCGACGCGCGGGATCGCCGCCTGATGGCGCGCGCGAACACTGCGCACGGCGGCCGCGCGCGACCTTTCCTCGATCTCGGTGAATAACGCGACAAGCTCCTCGCGCCGCCCGCCGCCGAGGGCGGCGAGTTCTGGGTCGGCCGCGATCGCCCTTTTCCAGCAGGCTTCGGTAAATGCGGTTTCGATTTCCAAAAGTGCATTGTTGGGATCGAGCTCTCCGGAGGCAATGGCGCTGGCGATCCAGGCAGGCCCGGCCGCGCGCATTTTTCGATCGGCCAAGACGAGACTTCCCCATTCCTCAATATGAAGATGGTTCGCGGCCCACCCTGCAGCCCAAGCGCTCAGACGATTGAGATCGATTGTTGCGATGGAATCGGTTTGAAAAACCACCGCAAGGTCCAGATCAAAAAGTTTTATCGTAGCGGCGAAGGCGTTGACGACCTCGTCGAGGCCGGCTTCGAGATAATCGCAATGTGCCTCCGCGGTGACGTCGCGGGCCGCGCCGATGACAAGCTCGGCATTAAGATTCGGGTCGAAGGCTGCGAGTTCCCCGGCTGTCCTGGCAACCTCGTGAATCTGGCGAAGGACCGCCCTTTTTTCTTGCCAGACATCGCTTAGAAGTGTCGCCAAGAGCCCGGCCTCGGCGGCAAATTTGCGGCGCGTCGCTTGACTCGCCAGAACCGCGTCGAGGAGGGCGAGCCGTCCGTCCGGCTGCTTCGGCAACGGCGCCGACAACAGGCTTGCGAGCGCAGCTGCCGATTTCCGGTAGGCTTTGCCGGCTCGGGCGAGCCAGAACGGCGCGCCTTGGGCAAGCGGCGCGCGAAGCCCGCCAACGAGGCCGGCCCAGGCCGCCGGATGGAATCCGTGGAGATAGGGTGCTTGCTGTTCCAGCCATTTCGTGCCGGGCGCTGTGCAATCGGCTAGGTTTCGTTGAGAAGGGTGCTTGGCAATCGCGGCGGCAATATTTCCGGCCCCCGGCGGCAAATACGATATGGCGCGGAAAATCGCGATGAGCGTCTTGACGCCGGCCAAGGTCGGATCCGAAGGGAGACCGAAATAGTTCGTCACCATGGTTGAGTAGGCGGCGAGCGCCGCCGCTTTGCTGGCGAGCGCTTGCAGTTTCGGAATGTGGCGCTGAAGGTCCGCTGGTTTCAAAGCGCTCCGCCGCCGCACGCCAGCGTACAAATGGCTGCTCAGTGGGCCAATGGTGTCCGTGAGGCGGGCGAGCCGCTCGATCAGCCGCGCTTTTCCGGCGAATTCCTCGCCCGTCCAAAGCGCCGCCTCTTCCACAAGACGCGGATCGGGCGTAAACCCGCGCCGGGCCGCCGTGATTTGGATCGAGAGCATTCGATACGGCGTCATGGCGATGTCGCCAATCTTGGTATGGAGGCATTTTGCGGCATAATTCAAGTGGTCGTCCGACGCGGCCAGTTGTTTTACCGTCGCGTCCGTCGAACATGTTCGGGCGGCCGCTTGCAAAGTGCAATCCAGGCTTTCGGTAACGTGCCGCTTGCTTGCCGCGGGGCTGTAGAGATCGAGGCAAATGTCGTCGAGGCCCAGTTTGCGCAGCTGGTCGTAAACAATGTCGAGAGCGGCCATTTTCCCGGCGGCGAACAGAACCGTTTGACCATCGTAAACGCTTGCCGCGATGATATTCGTGATCGTCTGCGATTTGCCGGTTCCGGACGGACCTTGGACGACAACGTTGTGTCCGGCGCGCACCGCCTCGATGACCCGCGCCTGCGAGGAGTCCGCTTCGGCAATATGAAAGGGATGGGCTGGATCTTCCTCCAGCCGGAAGGCCTCGGCGAGGACCGGAGACCCGGCCGCGAATTTCTCGCCTAAAAGTCCGCCCAAGAGCGGATGCGCGACCAGCGCATTGTCCGGCCAATTGCGGGGTTCAAGATCGCGCATCATCGCCAGTTTCGAATGGGAATAAAGGCCAAGCTCGATTGCATTGGCGTCGATCGACCATCGCCGCTTGGCGGCAACCGCATTGGCGACGGCATCGAAGTAGCTCGATGGCCGCCAATCGCCGGTCTCCGCGACGTCGGGCAGGGCAAGGCCGAAATCGCCGCGCAACCGTTCTTGCAAGGCCTGATTGGTGGCGATGACGTCCTCGCGTAGCTTCAGAACGAAAGTCGACCGCTTGGAATTGCGGCTGAGGCTAACCGGAACTAGGATCAGCGGCGCCGTGCGGGGCACGTCCGATTTTTCGTTCTCGTACCACCGCAGAAAACCAACGGCGAGAAAGAGGATGTTGACGCCGCGCTCATCTTCGGCAGTCTTTGCATCGCGCCGCAGGTCATTCAGCCGCTTGTGCAAAAGCGCTGGCAGAAGCGATGTCTGCAGGCCATTCCAGCCGCTAGTCACAGGGGTGCCCAGAAGCTGCGATTCAGGGGCGGCAGCCAATTCGCATCTACCCGCGATTTCCCCGGCCGCGAGAACCCGCAGCGGCATCTGATCGCGAACGAGATTTGCAAAGACTTGATCCGCAGCATTGCCAGTAATGGTAATCGTGCGTGGCCGCTTGGCTTCCCGCGGGGTATGAATGAGGCGGTTACGGGTGCCGATTTCCATTAATTTGCGCCGGGCCTCGGCGAGCAGTTTTTCGACAGGAATTGCGGCCCGGCCGCCGGCGGTCTGTCTCCTGGCCTTACCTACCGAAGCGGCTTTCCCCATTTACGTCTCCGTTTTGCCCCAAAACCGCCACACAGCAGCCTTGAAATCGTCTGATTTCACACCAGTAGATGGCCACGGATGTGACGTAAAGTAAATTGATAACAATCAACGATTAATGCTTATGCAATAGCCTTTACGATTAAGATTTCCGCGACAATCTTTACCAAATATTATCCACAAAAATTAACCAGTGGCGCGCCTTGCTCCCTTTCATGCCGACTCGGAAGCTGCCGGGCCGTCTCACGGCCCCTTAATGTAAACCTTTGGAGCATGTTCAGGCTTTCCGGTCATGCTTTGACGTCATGGCGTTCGCATGATCGTTATGGCAAACGAGCTCGCCGGCATCCTCCGTTTTGCTTTGCGCCGCAGCGCCAAACCCGGGAGACCGTGGTGTTGAACTTATTGCCGCAAGACCAGCTCGATCTCATCTTGCGCCGTCACGAGGAAATCCTCGCCCGTCTCGCCGCGGCGCCCGAGCCCGCGGCGCTCGTGGCCTTGTTGCGCGAGCTCGCAGGCATCGAGACTGTTGCGAAGGCGATCCAGGATTTTCGCGGCCAAGCCAGCGAGGTCGCCGGAACTCGAAGCGATGTTGGCCGATCCCACGACCGGTGCCGAGATCCGCGACCTTGCCGAGGAAGAATTAAAGGCGGTCCGCGCAAGGCTTTTGGAACTCCAACAGGATTTGAAGATCGCGCTTTTGCCAAAAGACGCCGCGGATGAAAAAAACGCCATTCTCGAAATTCGAGCCGGGACCGGCGGCGACGAGGCGGCACTGTTCGCCGGCGCGCTGTTCCGAATGTATCAGCGCTACGCCGAACTGAAAGGCTGGCGCGTCGAGATTTTGTCGGCCAGCGAAGGCGCGTCCGGGGGCTACAAAGAAATCGTGGCCGAGATCGCGGGACGCGGCGTCTTTGCGCGGTTAAAATTCGAATCTGGCGTGCATCGGGTGCAACGCGTGCCGGACACCGAGACCCAGGGGCGGGTTCATACCTCGGCGGCGACCGTCGCGGTGTTGCCCGAAGCCGAGGACGTCGACGTCGATATCAACGAAGCGGACCTGAAGATCGATACGATGCGCGCCCAAGGCGCCGGCGGCCAGCATGTCAACAAGACCGAATCCGCGGTCCGCATCACCCATTTGCCGACCGGCACCATCGTCTTCGTGCAGGACGAGCGTTCGCAGCACAAGAACCGCGCCCGCGCCATGATGCTCTTGCGGTCCCGAATTTACGACACGCAACGCCAAAAACTTGACGCCGAGCGCGCCGCGGACCGGCGTGCAAAGGTCGGTTCCGGCGATCGCTCCGAACGAATCCGCACCTATAATTTTCCGCAAGGGCGGCTCACCGACCACCGGATCCATTTAACGCTTTACAAGCTCGACAAGGTCATGACCGGCGAAGCACTGGACGAGGTAATCGATACCCTCATCACAAATCACCAGGCGCAATTGCTTGCGGCGCCCGAAAGCGGAGCGGCTTGAGAATTTTTTTCGCGCCCCAGTTTTTTTGGGCAATGCTGTAACCAATATCTCCTGCCCCACCGCGATTCCGTCTTGTCAGGCGGGAAGGAAGCAAAGCGCAATAAATGGTTGGCGGCGCACGGCCGCTGCTTCCGTCCGCAAAGCGATCGTCGGCCACGGACTACCGGTCATGAAAGGTGGAGTACAAACTAAACTGGCAGCCATGTCGCTCCGGTTTGCCCCATGAATAAAAAGAGGAATCGCTATGAAACGAGAAATCATCCGTGTCGAGCCGCTGGCGACCTACCTCGAACGTTGGAAAGCGCCGACATCGACAGTCGTAAAGCATGGGAACACGCTCTATGTGACTGGAGCGCCGCCTTACGAACCCGAGACCGGAGAGATTTTCGGCGGCGATATCAGGCGTCAGGCGGAGCTTGTACTCGAACAGCTCAAGGCATGCGTGGAAGCTGGCGGTTCATCCCTCGAAAACAGTAATTGCTCACGCCTGGTTTTTGACCGCGGTTTTGGGGAGGTGGTTTGAATATTTGACTGGAGAATCCGGAGCTGATTCAAGCTCTAGATAACTCGCGAAGGGCTTGATTCGCTCGACAGGGAAACATTGATCCGTCTGGTCCTGGCGCAGGCGGAGACGATAGCCGCACTGACCAAGCAGTGCGAGACGCTATTGGCGCGCGTCGCCGAACTTGAAGCGAAACTGGGGCTGCCGCCCAAGACGCCGGATAATTCGAGCACGCCGCCGAGCAATGGGCAAAAGCCTTCGGTGCCGGGCAAGGACAATGGCAGGCGCAAATCGCACGCCGGCGCGCATCGGCCTCTTCACCCGAGCCCGACATCAAAGCGCGATATTGCGGCGCACGCCTGCCAGCATTGCGGTGCCGATGTTTCGCAACAATCGCAGTTCGCCTGCGAAGCCTACGATCATATCGAAATTCCTCCGATCAAGCCCGACGTGACGCGGGTGACGCTTTATGGCGGGATCTGCCCATGTTGTGCCAGGAATTTCAAAGCGGCGGCACCGGCGGATATGCCCAAGGGCTCGCCGTTCGGGGAGAATCTGCGCGCCCTCGTCATCTATTTGCGCTTCACGCAGGGGATCGCCTTCGAGCGATTGGTGACGCTGTTGTCCGATATTCTCGGGCTGGAGATCAGCGAGGGCGCGCTCGTCAACATGCTGGACGCCTCGCGCGGCGCCTTCGCCGCGCAACGCAGCGTAATCCGCGCCAGACTGCTTTCCGGGACCGCTCTGCAATCGGACGAAACCGGCCTGCGGGTTGGCAAAAGCAACTGGTGGCTGTGGGTGTTTCATCACGGCGACAGCGCCGTCTTTGTCGCCGAGCCTTCGCGGGCCAAGAAGGTGGTCGAGGATTTCCTCGGCGATTTTCGGCCTGACTACTGGGTGTCCGATCGCTATGGCGGCCAGTTGGGTTGGGCGAACAAGGAAAATCAAGTCTGCCTCGCCCATCTCATCCGCGACGTGCAATACGCCATCGACTGTGGAGACGATGTTTTCGCGCCCGATCTGCGTCATCTGTTGGGGCGGGCCTGTCGCATCGGGCAACGACGCGAGCGATTATCCGACGCCACGTTGAAAACTTATGCGCGCCGGCTCGAAGCGCGTCTCGACCAACTCATGGCGCGGACGCCGATACATGCCGCCGGCGTGAAACTGCAAAACATGATCAAGCGAACGCGCCGACATCTCTTCGTGTTCGTGACCAACCGCGAGCTGCCGGCGACCAACAACGGCTCCGAACGCGCCTTGCGCCCCTGCGCGGTGTTCCGCAAAATCACAAACGGCTTTCGTACGGTGTGGGACGCCAAACTCTACGCCGACATCCGCTCCGTCGTCGAAACCGCACGTCGCCGCGCAATCGGAGCCTTAGACGCCATCCGCCTCACGCTCGCCGGAAAACCGCTCGCGCTGGCGTGAGTAATTACCCCATGGCTGTACTAAAGCTCTATGTGGACTTGGTAAATTCCGAAAGGCAGGCCATTTGGGCTCGGTACGCAACCATGGTTATCGGCAATTCTTTGATATTCAATGTCATGAAACCGGAAGTAACACCGTCAACCGCGAATTTCCTTTACCATGTTGCCGGAATGATACTTTGCGTTGTCGGAATCCTACTTTGCAGCATTTGGGCCGTCATGACCTCGACGGGATGGAATTATTACCGTAAATTGATAAAGGATGCCAAAGAATTATCCATTGTCAAATCACCCTTCGCGCGGTCAGACCATCCACACCCATGCACAATGTACCGTTGTGCGATGACCGTTCCTTTCATCTTTATGTCAATATACCATCGTACTAGACGCGGTTGGATAAGGCATTGAGATAATTCATAAAGGCGATTCTTTTCCGCAAGAGAAGGATCGCCTACATGCAACCAATATTCTCGAACGCCCTATCCAAGGCCGTAGAGAATCACATCAAACTGTCGGACACAAGGCGTGAGACGCTGGCGTGGCTGGCGCTCTTGATCATGCAGCAAGGCACGATCTGCCTGTGGCGGTTGGCGGCGTATGTCGCGAGCCCGGCGCAAACGGATTCCGTGCGGCGGCGGTTCTATCGATTTTTCCAGCATGTCAAACTGGACGGCGCGGCGGCCGCGTGCGTGATCGTCGATCTTTTGGGACTTGGCGGCAAACCTTGGGTTTTGGCCGTGGATCGGACCAACTGGGAGTTTGGTAAAACGACGATCAACATCCTGATGGTTTCGGTGATCTGGAACGGCATGGGGATACCTCTGCTATGGACGCTGCTGCCAAAGGCTGGGAACTCGAACACGCTTGAGAGAACCGGTCTTCTGGATCGTCTGCGTGCGGTGTTTCCGGACATGAAAATCGCCTCGCTCATGGGCGACCGCGAGTTCATTGGCGACGCATGGATGGCTTACCTGCATGCGGCGAAGATCCCGTTCATTCTGCGGCTGCGCGAGAACCAATATGTCGTGCGCGAGGGCTACGAGACATGGACGATCGCCGCCATTGCGCGGCATCTGAACAAAGGCCAGACAATGATCCTCAAAGGCGCCTGCCGGCTTGGGCAAAACGGGCAGGCGTCATGGCCACCCGTGCGGCTGGTGATCATGCGGATCGCCTCGGGCGAACTGTTGGCGCTGGCCTGTTCCAGCAAGCCGCAACATGCGCTGGCCCGCTATCGCCAGCGATGGACCATCGAAACCATGTTCGGCAATCTGAAAACCAAGGGCTTCAATCTGGAAGACACGCATCTGACCAACGCCGATAAGCTGTCCACCCTTTTGGCGGTGCTGGCTTTGGCCGTGGCGCTTTCCGTTAAAACAGGCGCGGCGGCGGCGCGGCGGCGGCCTATCCCCATCAAAAAGCATGGCCGCCGGGCGTGGTCGCTGTTTGCCCTCGGCCTATCCGCGTTGCGTAAAATCTTCGCCGCCGCAAATCCTCCTCAAGTAAGCGCTTTCCTCAGCCAACTCCTGTCCCCAAAACTCCCGCTCAAGTCATTGAAATCTCTCGTACACTGAAAGTGAGTCTAGTACGGTGGTCAATATACATTATTATGTTAATATACATTATTACCTCAACTTTGTGCGAAACCGGTTTCATATCGCATTAAAATGCGCGCGGCCTTAATGGCGCGATCCTTGCCCGCACTCCCAGGTGGACAGGTAACCGGGGCAATCGGCTCAATGCAAAAGATATTGGCCGTTGATCGCTTGCCCCAGGCGGTCGTTGTCCTCGACGAACGTGGTCCTAAAAATTTCCTTGGTCGTTGTACTCGCGAGCCGCGCCAGCACCTCATGCGCTAGTTTTTGCGATGCGCCAGCGCGGCCATAGGCGCCGCCGATCGCGTCCACGAGTGCCGCGTCGCCGACATCGCCAACAATGAGTTTGGCTGCCTCCGGCACCGCCCAACGAAATCCGGTCGAAAGATCATCGAGTACGACCAACTTTTCGCCGGCATCGAGGAGGGCTAGCACCATATGGCCGCCGATATAACCTGCGCCGCCTGTTACAAGTACCGTCATGCCTTCACCTAAACTCGAAATCGTTTCGCGATTCTAGTGCAGCTTTTACAAAACCACTTCTATAAGGCATTAAAAATACATCCTACCGCCGCATCTCTCGGGCTGCCTTCCCCCAGTTTAAGGGACACTGGATTAAGTGGCTTGGTGTTCTGCCTATTCGGGGGTGACACACCAGATGGCGGACGGATGCCGCTGATTTTTGTAATATCTTTCAATGTAGGCGAACAAGTCGTGCCAAGCGGCGTTCCAGGTTGTGTCGCAAGCCTGGTACACGGTTTCGAATGGCTGGTGTTGGCTGTACTTCTAGAAGATGGTCATCACCAAGTGGTTTGGCCCGGTAATGCCGCGCGGCAGCACATGATAAGGCGTTGGCGCCTGCGAGGTCCCTTCGCAGGTGCGGAAAACTCCTTCGAACAAATTGGACGGCCTTCCATTCCCGTGGCACGCGCCGCTAACTGGCGCGGTTTTGCTGGAGTCCACCAAACTGAAGCCGGGCGCTCTGCTAATGGTGAAGCTCGTGGAATTATGCACTTGACAAGTTGCGCCTGATTGGCCTCATCCTAGCCAGATGAGAATGCTGCTCCTTGTGTTGCCCTTTGTCCTTTTGACCGCTTGCGATCGGGAAGATCCCGTGAAGCGCTGCCAAAAGGAATTTGGTTCCCAAGGCCAAACTGTCGTCGATAAGTGCGTGCGCTGGGCTGTCGCGCCGCCATCAGGTGCCCCTGAAAAAGATCAACCTCGGGATTGACGGCAGTGCGCGGAAACGGGACCAAGCGTCCAGTCCGGGAACTGGCATGCCTGCCTGGGTCTCGGGCGTGACCCTTGGCGCCGGGGAAACGCGGCATCTTCCTTGACGCATAATTGAGCCGCGCGGCGGACCTCATCGAATTCCTGCCGCACCAAGTGGCTCACCGTGGCAACCGCTGAGTCATGCACCGGGGGTTCTCGGCGGCCATGATCACCGCCACTGTTCGGCATTTTTGAGTGGTGACTTTGCTGGCGGAAACTTCCACCCCCGCCATTCTAGCGATGGCGGGGTGTCACCGTGGCGAAACCACAGGCCGACAGCGATTAATCCGCCGGCATTCCGCATCGAACATCCGTATGACGCCAGAGCCGAAAACGCGCGTTGCGCACTTCCCGTCCTCGAAACGTATGCGTGGCTAACGCTAATGACGGTACCAATATCGTTACCCCTGATCAGGGGGTGCGTGCGCCAAAACATTGCATCAATCTCTGCGAAAGCGATCGAGAGGCCAATTGATTGGCCCGATCACAGAGCCGATGCAAGGGAGCGCACGCCATGACTAGAAGCGCTATTTCCATACCTTCGCCGTTGAAGACACTGAGATTTCCGCTCGCAGGGCTCGCGCTCGCCTGTTTCCTCGACGGCCCCTGGCAGGCGTGGGCACAAACCGCCAAGAGCGATGATCCCGCTCAAACGCGGGCGTGGGCGCCGGCCGCTATCGAACACGCGCAGAAGATGCGCCTTTTTAGAGATGCCGACCGCGGTTCGCAGCCAACGCCACCCATTATTCCGAGGTTTGAGACCGACGACAACCCCAGCGGCCGGATCGCCACTTTCCAGCCGGGCGGTCCCACTTTTACGGCATTAAATCCTTTCTTCCAGAATTTGGGGACCAACGGGCGCACTTGCTTCACTTGTCATCAGCCGCAAACTGGGTGGAGCGTCAGCGCGGCCAACGTACAGGCCCGATTCAGGGCCAGCCTTGGCACCGATCCGATCTTCCGGCTGGTCGACGGCGCTACTTGTCCATCAGACGATGTTTCTACGCCCGCGGCGAAGCGCGAGGCCTATAAACTGGTGATTGACAAAGGTCTGATCCGGATTGGCCTGGCGCTGCCGACGCCAGACAAGTTGCAGTTCGAAGTGACCAGCGTGGCCGATCCGTACAACTGCACAACGAATCCAACAACCGGGCTGACGAGCAAAACGACTGGGATAGTGTCCGTTTACAGGAGGCCGCTCCCCTCCACCAATCTCGGATTCCTGTCAGCGATCATGTGGGACGGACGCGAGCCCAGCCTTGAAATGCAATCCGTCGACGCGACTCTCGGCCATGCGCAAGCCAATAGCGCTCCGACCATAGACCAGCAAAACCAGATCGTTGCTTTCGAGAAAGGCATTTTCACCGCGCAGGACTTCGATAAGGAGGCCCACCATCTGGATGCCCGTCCCGCGACGGGCGGTCCCCTCGCACTCTCGCAGCAGCTCTCGAAATTCTTCATTGGCGTGAATGATCCGTTTGGAATGAATCCCACAGGCGCGCCTTTCGACTCGCATATCTTCGACCTCTATAAGTATTGGCAAAGCCTCCGGGGGGACGGCGACGAAACGCAAGACCGCAAGTCCGTCGCGCGCGGCGAAGAGGTATTCAACACTATACCGATCAAGATCACGGAGGTGGCTGGTATAAATGATGCGTTGGGTGTGCCGACCTTCAATGGATTTTGCGGCACTTGTCACGACACCCCCAATGCCGGCGACCATTCAGTCAAGGCGCCCTTGGACATCGGCATTGCCGACGCCGGAGCCAAGAGTCCTCCGGCGCTCGACATTGCCGGACTGCCGGTTTTCACCCTCACTTGCAAGCAAGGTTCGCTCGCCGGAACGGTTTATGTTGTCACCGATCCGGGCCGCGCATTGATTTCGGGAAACTGCGCCGATATCGGCAAACTCAAGGGACCCATTCTGCGGGGAACTCGCCGCACGTGCTCCTTATTTCCACAATGGCTCGGCGGCCACCCTGCTCGATGCCGTTAATTTTTATGACCAGCGATTCAAAATTGGCTTAACAGATCAACAGAGGGAGGACCTGGTCAATTTCCTTAAGACACTTTAAGACTAGCGGCATGACCTCAAACTCAGCTGGTTTACGCGAACTTTGGCTAGCGTGATTTCCCGCGGCACTGCAATGTTCTCTGACGCATACTTGAGCCGCGCGGCGGACCTCATCGCATCCTGCCGCACCAAGGGGCTCACCGTGGCAATCGCCGAATCATGCACGGGGGGTCTTTTGGCGGCGATGATCACCGCCATACCTGGGTCATCCGAGGTTTTCGAGCGCGGTTTCGTCACCTACTCTAATACCGCGAAAATCGAATGTCTCGGGGTCTCGCCGCGGATTTTGGAAGAGTTTGGCGCGGTTAGCAGGGAGGCTGCACGGGCCATGGCTGAAGGCGTGCTGACTCATTCCTCCGCGGATATGACGCTGTCGATCACCGGCATTGCGGGCCCCGGTGGGGGTTCGCCAGAAAAGCCTGTCGGCCTCGTGCATTTCGGTTTCGCCCGCAGAGGCGGCGTCACCGCCGACGTCGAAAAACGGTTCGGCGACCTTGGCCGCGACGGCGTACGTTCGGCCGCGATCGCCGTGGCGATCGATCTGCTCCTCGACGCTGCCGGTTGAGCCGCAACCAAAAAACTTGTCGGCCACGCTCTCGTCAGCCGGGCTTCCAACGCATCTACCGTAGATCAGCCCCGCCAACTGGATGCCCTGCGACACATCTGGGTTTCCAAGTGTCGTGGTCAGAACGGTAGCAGATTGCGAACAAGAATTCGGAGCATAATTCTGAGTTTGATATCCTTTTTGTCGCCCATCATGAGATCAACAAGATTCCCCATCAAAAGCCTGTCCTTCCGGCAGGCATTAATAACCATGTTACACCATCGTGAGATCTCGACTTTCTCTTTTATTTTCCAGTTCAAATCGAAATGGCTTTTGAATTGGCTGCGGAATTGGTTCTCGTATCCTATTAGTGCAGTGGCAATGGCAGATGAATCCGGCCTATCCAGCGCCCGGGCGAGGGTACGGCCCAGGAGTTCACCCGCAAACATTCCGTAAAATATGCCCTCGCCGGTCAGCGGGTTAATCATTGACCCTGCGTCCCCTATGAGGGCTGCCCGTTCGTCCGGATGCGCGAGCCGGGGCAGTTCAGACCCGTATGGCAGAATGTGTGCCAGATAGGATGATTCGTCGTACTCGATATGAGCGCCGAACATGGTCTGGTAGCGCCGCAGTATTTCTCTGAGATGGCGTCCGTTTCTCTTGTAGTGATCGAGATCGATGCCGACGCCGATATTCGCTCTTGTCGTGTCAATCGGGAACAGCCATCCGTAGGCTGGGAGGAGTTCCTGTCGAAAGTCGATCTGGAGAGCGTCAAAGTTTGAGCTGACGGAGTTTGCATAAATACGCACTGCGGTGCCGGTATGACGGTCGGAATTATTTGGAACTTTGAGGGCGCGGCGCACTCTTGAGCGAGCACCGTCCGCGCCGATGAGCACGTCAGCCGTGAGTGTCGTCTGTTCGCCTGTCGCGCCGTCCTTAAGCGAGAGAATCCATCGCCCCTCCTCAAAATTCGCATGATCGAGCTGTTTGCCTGTATAGTTGGCCGCCCCGCGATCGAGCGCGTTTTGTGCGAGGTAATTGTCAAAGACGTAACGAGGGATCGTGTAACCGTCGGGTATTTCCCCGCCTATGCGCGGGAGGGGTCCTTTGGCTCGAACGCCGGATGGCCCGGACACCGCGAGGTATTAAATCCGGGCGTGAGCCTTCAGCCTGTCTCCAAGACCGAGTTTCTTCAATATCTGCACGGCGCCAGGGCCGATGCCATCGCCGCACGCCTTGTCGCGCGGGAAGCGCGCCTTATCGATCAGCGCGACGTTTGTGGCGCCGTTCATTAGCAAGGAGATTGCGAAGCTTGCACCAGCGGGACCCGATCCCGCCACCGCGACCGGGAAATGAGGTGGCCTCATAAGACCATTCTTAATGTCAAGGCATCGATCATTTCAAAGTCCTAGTTCGGAGCATGGACGGTGATGCTTTTTCTTGGGCGCGGTATGGTGAAGCGCCACAAATGAGAAAATTTCGACGGTGCTCTAACTTAAGGGGCCTTGCCATAGACAACATCGGCGCGATCTTCGAAAGCCGCCGCCATTTTATGAAAAGCCGTGTCGAACATTCGGCCCATGATAAGCCCTAGCGCGCGGCTCTTGAATTCATAGGCGATACGGAAATCGACGATGCAGACCTTGCCTTCGTCGCGATCGTGAAAGCTCCAGCGGTTTTCAAGGTGTTTGAACGGTCCGTCGACATATTCGACGAGAATCTTGCGCGCCGCGCGCTCGCAGGTAACCCGGCTCGTAAAAGTCTCGCGGATTGCCTTGTAGCCGACCTCCATATCGGCAACGAGCGTTAGTATCCCTTCCTTTTCGTCACGCCGGCGGATCCGCAAAGCGCGGCATAGCGGCACGAATCGCGGATAGGATTCAATATCGGCGACTAGTTCGAACATATCGGCGGCGCCATGACGGACGCGGTGGGTGGTATGAAACGAAGGCATCTCACAGCATGAAATTTGGATAAAGCCGCGTGGCGTGGTGAAAAGCTGCTACTGTTGGAGCCGGAATTGCTCTAGCTGCTCAATGGTGCTCCGGCAAGGCCATCTGCCGCGCTTTCAGCCTGGCGAAATCCTCGCCAGCGTGATGCGATGACCGGGTCAAAGGCGATGCCGAAACCAAGAGAAATCCCTTGGCGAGCGCGATTTCGGCGTAAGAGGCAAATTCGTCCGGGGGCACAAAGCGCACGACCTCATGATGTTTCCTTGTCGGCTGTAGATATTGGCCCATCGTCAGGAAATCGACGTCCGCCGTGCGCAGATCGTCCATCAGTTGCAGCACTTCATGGCGCCCCTCGCCGAGCCCCAGCATCATTCCGGATTTGGTGAAGATTCCGGGGCTGATTTCCTTGACCCGCTGCAAGAGCCTGATCGAATGGAAATAGCGCGCGCCCGGCCGGACCGTGAGATAATTTGACGCGACAGTCTCGAGATTATGATTGAACACATCGGGCTTGGCCGCGACGACCGTCTCAAGCGCGCCCTGTTTGCGTAAAAAATCCGGGGTCAAGACCTCGATCGTGGTGTTTGGGCTCGCCGCGCGGATCGCCGCGACCACTTTTGCGAAATGCCCTGCCCCGCCGTCTTCGAGATCGTCGCGATCGACGGAAGTGATCACCGCATGGGCGAGCCCGAGTTTTTTGACCGCTTCGCCGATACGGACGGGCTCGGACGGATCAAGCGCGCGGGGAAGTCCCGTCTTGACGTTGCAGAAGGCGCAAGCGCGCGTGCAAATGTCGCCCATGATCATGAAGGTCGCGTGTTTTTTCTCCCAGCACTCGCCGATGTTGGGGCACCCCGCCTCCTCGCAGACGGTGACGAGGCCGTGTTCCTTGACGATTGCCCGCGTCGCGGCCCATTGGGCCGAGCCCGGCGCCTTGACCCTGATCCATTCGGGCTTGCGCGCCACGGGCTGATCCGGCCGGTGCGCCTTTTCCGGGTGGCGGGGCGCGACGGTTGACATGCGAATATATCTCACTTTTCAAGAGCGCAGATAGGCCGGTAAGATTGTTGTTTCATCAATAATGGCCTTGTCGAGCTGCTCTCGCGTAATATTACGGGCATCCGAAAGGTCTGCACCTTTCAAATTCGTTCCTTCCAGGTTGGCATTCCTAAAGTTTACGCGGCGGAAAATGGCGTTCTTGCAATCCGCGTAACTTAAGTTGGCTCCTTCTAAATTGGCATCACTTAAATCAGTCCTGCGGATAAAAGTCCGGCTGAGATCAATCCGCAACGGCCGCGGTTTAGTCTTGTCGAGGCGGTTCATCTGTCCCCTCCGGTGGGTTTTGCGACATTAGGGCTACGATGCGGATGATCTCTCCGATGTCAGCGGGTGCGCCGGTCTCACCATAATCCGTTTTCTCTTTCTGAAGATAGGTCGTCAGCAGCTGAATGACAGGACCAGACAAGTCGCGAAAATCTGTACAGACTTGGCCGAGAGTCAAAATTGCGCCAAGTCAAATTTCGAGCTTCTCGTCCTTCAGTTGGCCAACCGCTCTATTGAACAGCTCCGTCACATGATTGCGCCGCGACAGCTCCGCTTGTCGCAACTGCGCGTCAGCCTGCTTGTTGGAAGCGACGGCCCGCTTCCAGGCGAGATAAATGCCAATCGCACCTCCAATAACAAGCCCGATGTTCCGGATGATTTCGGACAGCGAAACCCAATACTGCATAGGAAACTCACGAATGGATCACTCGGCCGTAAGCATCAAGGACGCTCTCGTGCATCGTTTCCGACAGCGTGGGGTGCGGGAAAATAGCATTTATAAGTTCCGCCTCGGTAGTCTCGCAGTTCATGGCTATGACAAAGCCTTGGATCAGTTCGGTGACTTCGGCTCCAACCATATGCGCGCCGAGAAGTTTTCCGGATTTGGCGTCAAAAATGGTTTTTACGAGTCCCTCGGGCTCACCAAGCGCAATCGCCTTGCCATTTCCGATGAAAGGAAAGCGGCCAATCCTGACTTCAAATCCTAATTCCTTGGCTTTTGCCTCGGAGAGGCCGACGGAAGCCACCTGCGGATTGCAGTAGGTGCAGCCAGGAATCATCGTCTTCTCAATTGGACGCGGATCGAGGCCCTTGATCGCCTCGACGCAGAGGACCCCTTCATGTTCGGCCTTATGGGCGAGCATGGGCGGGCCAGCGACGTCGCCGATGGCATAAATCCCCGGCACATTGGTGCGCCCCATTCCATCCACAACAATTATTCCCCGCTCAATCTTCACGCCCAGCATCTCAAGCCCAAGGTTTTCGACATTGCCGGTAACGCCGACCGCGGAAATCATGCGCTCGGCTTCCAAGGCCCGCGCCGCGCCGGGGCTGTCTTCGATGGTGGCCACAACGCCATCCGGCTTTTTCTCGACCTTCGTCACTTTGGTCGAGGTCAGAATCTCGATGCCCTGCTTTTCAAAGCGCTTGCGGGCATAAGCGGCGATCTCCGCGTCCTCTGAGGGAAGAATTTGCGGCAATATCTCAACGACGGTCACTTCCACGCCCATGCTGCGATAGAATGAAGCAAATTCGATTCCGATCGCGCCTGAACCCATGACGATAAGGGATTTGGGAAATTTTTGGGGCACCATGGCCTCGAAATAGGTCCAGATAAATTCACTATCCGGATCGATGCCCGGTATGACGCGCGGTCTCGCGCCAGTCGCGACTATGATATTCTTGCCCAGATAAGTGCCCGTGCCCAGAACGCCCTTTGGCACGGGATTTGGTGGTTGCATCGCGGGTTTTTTCGACGCAGCGACAACAACCTCGCCGGGTCTCGCGATCGTTGCCTCGCCCCAGATGACGTCTATCTTGTTCTTTTTGAGCAGAAAGCCGACGCCATTGTTCAATTGCGTCGAAACCGCGCGCGATCTTTTCACCACGGCGGCGGGATCGAAGCCGATCTTGCCGTCAACCTTGAGACCATAATCCTTTGCGTGCTTGAGATAATGAAAAATCTCCGCCGAGCGCAACAGGGCCTTGGTGGGAATGCAACCCCAGTTAAGGCAGATACCGCCCAGATGCTCGCGCTCGACAACGGCGGTCTTGAAGCCGAGCTGCGCGGCGCGGATTGCCGCGACATAACCGCCCGGCCCGCCGCCGATGATGAGAATATCGTAGGGCTCAGCCATGATTGCCTGACACTTCCCCTCTACCTTGCGGGAAAGGGTTGAAGGTGAGGGCGATTCTCACACCAGCATCCCTGCCGGTTTCTCGATCAAATCCTTGAACGCGTCGAGAAGTTTTGCGCCGAGAACGCCGTCGACCGCGCGATGATCGCAAGACAGCGTCACACTCACGATTGTGGCAACGGCGGGCGCGCCGTCCTTCACGATGACGCGGCTCTCCGCCGCGCCAACCGCGAGAATCATTGCTTGCGGCGGGTTGATGATGGCGGAAAAATTTTTTATTCCGAACATGCCGAGGTTGGAGACCGCCGAGGAGCCCCCTTGATATTCCTCTGGCATCAACTTGCGGGCGCGGGCACGGGCGGAAAAATCCTGCATTTCGCGCGAGATTACGGAGAGCGATTTGGTCTCGGCGGCGCGGACAATCGGCGTAATCAGCCCGCCAGGGATCGCCACCGCGACGCCGATGTCGGCATGCTTGTGTTTCAACATGGCGCTTTCGGTCCACGTCACATTGGCGTCTGGGACGCGGATGAGCGCCAAAGCCAGCGCCTTCACGATAAAATCGTTGACCGAGATTTTGTAAGCAGGCTTGCTCTCTTTATCGAGGGGCGCGGCAGCGTTGATCGACTTGCGCAGGGCCATCAGAGCGTCGAGGTTGCAGTCGGCGGTCAGATAAAAATGCGGTATCGTTCGGCTTGCTTCAACGAGCCGGCGCGCGATGGTCTTGCGCATCGAATCATGTGGAATTTCCTCGAAGGAATCGGCCGCGAGATTTTTTCTGATGAGCTCGTCAGATGGCGCTTTGGTATCTTGCACGGAAGCCGCGACCGGAGCGCGCGCGAGCGCCGACTTCACATCGCGCTCGATGATGCGGCCATGCGGACCCGTGCCGCTCATCGAAGCAAGATCAAGCCTCGAGTCCTTGGCGATACGGCGCGCCAAGGGCGAGGCGAAAATGCGTGTGTCACCTTTGAGTATGTCAGCAGGCATGCAAAGCTCCCGTCGATTTGGGGCTCAACGGTAGAGCACCGCTTTTGCCGCCGCGACTATTTCTCCGGCGCTCGGCAGAGCGAGCTTTTCGAGGTTTGCGGCATAAGGCATCGGCACATCCTTGCCGCAGATCCGCACCACCGGCGCGTCGAGATAGTCGAACGCGCCTTCCATGAGTCTTGCGATGATCTCGGCTCCAACGCCGCCCTGTGGCCAGCCTTCTTCGACGGTGACGCAGCGGCCGGTTTTCTTCACCGATTGGACAATCGTTTCGCTGTCCATCGGGCGGATCGTGCGAAGATCGATGACCTCGGCGTCAATTCCTTCGCGCTCCAGCTCATCGGCCGCTTTCAGGGCATGCGCCATGCCCATGCCAAAGGACACAATGGTGACATCCTTGCCTTCCCGGGCGATCCGCGCCTTGCCGATGGGAATAAGAAAATCGTCGTGCGCGGGCACCTCGAATTTGTGCCCATAAAGGATTTCGTTTTCGAGAAAAATTACCGGGTTCGGATCGCGGATGGCGCTCTTCAAGAGGCCTTTGGCGTCGGCCGCCGAATAAGGTATGACAACCTTGAGCCCCGGAATATGCGAATACCACGCAGCGTAATCCTGGCTGTGCTGCGCGGCGACGCGCGCAGCGGCACCATTGGGGCCGCGAAACACGATCGGACAGTCCATTTGCCCGCCCGACATATAGCGCGTCTTGGCGGCGGAATTGATAATCTGGTCCATCGCCTGCATCGCGAAGTTGAAGGTCATGAATTCGACGATCGGGCGCAAGCCTGCAAAGGCCGCGCCTATCCCGAGCCCGGCAAAACCATGTTCGGTGATCGGCGTATCGACCACCCGGCGGGCGCCGAATTCCTGCAGTAGCCCTTGCGTGACTTTATAGGCGCCCTGGTATTCGGCCACTTCTTCGCCGATGATGAAAACGCCGTCGTCGCGGCGCATCTCCTCGGCCATCGCGTCGCGCAATGCCTCGCGCACGGTAAGTGTGACCATCGCTGTGCCGTGGGGAATTTCCGGGCCAGTTTCCTTCCGGTCCAGCGCGGCGGCTTGCGCAGTCAGCGCTGGCTTGGTGTCCGTTCCAAAAGCTTGCGATTCCCTCGAGCCCTCGCCCTGAGGAGGTCCCGCAGAGGCCGCCTCGAAGGGCGAGGTCGCCGCTTGAGCCTCACGGCCCATCCTTCGAGACGCAGGCTTCGCCTCCTCAAGAAGAGAAGAAGCCGCCGCTCCGACTTCTTCGCCTTCCCCCGCGATCACTGCGATTGGCGTATTGACAGCGACATTGTCGGTGCCATCCGGCACCAGAATTTTTGCAAGGGTGCCGTCGTCGATCGCCTCGACCTCCATGGTCGCCTTGTCGGTTTCGATCTCGGCGAGGACGTCGCCCGAGCGCACCGCGTCACCTTCTTTTTTTAGCCATTTCGTGAGCTTGCCTTGTTCCATCGTCGGCGAAAGCGCGGGCATCAAAATATTCGTCGCCATCACCAGTCCTCGTTTTGTAAGGCTCGATCGTGCCCAATTATATTTAGCTCTGCTAGCACGTCCGTCCATAACTCGGCCGCGTCCGGCTCGGGTTCGTGTGTGGCGAATTCCGCGGCCTCAGCAATGATCGTGCGGACTTCTGCATCTATCTTCTTGAGATCGTCTTCGGCTACCTGCTTGGCTGCCAATAAGCGGGCGCGGACCTGTTCGATCGGGTCGCGCTCCTCGCGCATTTTTTGCACCTCGTCCTTCGAGCGGTATTTCGCCGGGTCGGACATCGAGTGGCCGCGATAGCGGTAGGTCTGCATTTCTAGGATCATCGGGCCATTGCCACTCCGGCACCATCCGGCGGCGCGCGCTGCGGCAGACCTCACCGCGCGAACATCCATGCCATCGACCTGTTCACCCGGAATGTTGAAGGATTGGCCGCGTTTGGAAAAATCGGTCAGCGCCGAAGACCTCGTGACAGACGTGCCCATCGCGTAGCGGTTGTTTTCGATAATATAGACGACCGGCAGCTTCCAAAGTTCCGCCATGTTGAAACTCTCGTAGACTTGACCTTGGTTCGCCGCGCCATCGCCGAAATAAGTGAAGCAAATGTTGCCATTGCCCCGATAATTGTTGGCGAACGCCAGCCCGCTGCCGATCGGCACCTGCGCCCCCACGATTCCATGGCCCCCGTAAAAATGGTTTGCCCTCGAAAACATGTGCATAGAGCCGCTTTTTCCATGCGCGGCGCCGCTCCGCCGCCCGGTCAATTCCGCCATGACGGCCTTGGGATCCATGCCGCAGGCGAGCATATGGCCGTGATCGCGATAACCTGTGATGGTCTGATCGCCTTCCGCGGCCGCCATATTGACTCCGGTAACGACCGCCTCTTGCCCAATGTAAAGATGGCAAAAACCGCCGATGAGACCCATGCCATACATCTGCCCGGCTTTTTCCTCGAACCGGCGGATAAGGAGCATGGAGCGGAAGGCGGCGAGTTCCTCTTGCTTGCTGAACGAAACGCCGTTCTCCTGCGGGTTTTGCGCGTTCCGCGACACGGTTTTACGAGGGAGGCGAGAGGATTTGGCTGCCATGTAAAACCAATTCGCAATACGGGTATGAAAGGATTTTAAAATAGCGCAGCTGCAAAGGGAAAGCGAGCCCTTGGCCATAATTCACGGCCGCAGCTGCGCTTGCCGGTCATGTTCCAGCCCCCGTGAATTTAAAAACTCTCGAGGGCATATCGGCGACGATGCTCGAGATAAGCCCCTTCATGGCTAACCAGAAGATCGACCGTACTTCGTCATAGCCAGGACGGCGCATCGAGTGATTTCGACCGGTTTTTTAGCAAGTCTGCTTTCCAACCCTTACGCGTTGCCGCGTCCATCTGGCGGGCGTGAGCGCGGCCAACAACGGTAGCCAGAAACCGCGCTGCCGCATGGCTTCGTCCGGGGTAAGTTGTTCAAGCTCTATCTTGAGATCTTGCGGCAATAGTTCCCGCACAATGACGGATTTATTTAAAAATTGTACTGCTTGCATTCGTTGTCCCAAAAACGGCGCCAGGTGACGCGCTCCCACGACGACGCGCTCCGCATTGTCTTCCGGCATATTAGAATCTGGGTATCGAGGGGCAGCGGCGGCAACAGCCTCCTTAATGTCTACCAAATAGAAATCTTTTGTCTTTGAACCGTTCTGGCCAACATTGAGCCTGCCAAGCGAGCTACAACCCTTGACCCAATACGCAGCGTCAACAAGATCCATCCGCGCGTCGTTTTCGCGCGAGCGCAGCTGGGTGACACCACGGCTCGGAACTCAGGTTAACGAAGATTTTGCATTGACATGTGGGAGATGATTCGTTCGGCGCTCTGATTCGCACGGAGCGCCAGGATGAGCGATACGACCGATTTTCTCGCGGACGAGGATGTGCCTCGGGCGCGATTGGCACTGCTTTTGAAGCATTTTTCCAAGCTCGCGGACGACGCGCGAACCCTGGCGGGTGTGTATCCCTTGGCCGAGGTGCTTCTTTTGCTGACCTGCGCCACGATCGCCTCCTGCGACGATTTCGACGACATCGTCGCCTGGGGCGAACATCATCTCGATTTTCTGCGAAGGTTCGCGCCGTTCCATCACGGCATTCCCTGCGAGCGCTGGCTGCGCACATTGGTCAATCGGGTCGATCCCCTGACCTTCGGGCGTTGTTTCGAGGGCTGGATCGCGGCGCTGTGGCCGGGTCGGCACGAGCTCATCGCCATCGACGGCAAGACCTCGCGCCGCACCCACGACAAACGCAAAGGGCTGAAGGCGCTGCACACGCTCAGCGCTTACGCGACAAACGCCCGATCTGACGCTGGCACAACTGAGCGTGCCCGAAAAAACCAACGAGATCACCGCCATTCCCGAACTGCTCGATCATCTGGCCGAGAGCGGACAGCTCGAAGGCGCGCTCGTCACCATCGACGCCATGGGCTGTCAGGTCGAGATCGCCGCCAAGATCGTCGCGCACAAGGCCGATTTTCTGCTGGCGCTGAAAGGCAATCATCCGATCCTGGAAGCCGAGACCGGCTCTTACTTCGACACCGCGCCGGCGCATGAGCTGGTGACGCAGACGACAGTCGAGAAAGGCCATGGCCGCATCGAAACGCGCTTCTATACGGCCTCGCAAAATGTCGCATGGATCAAGGCCGACACGTCTTATCCAGGTCAGACCGCGTTTCGAGTGCATCAAGACGCTCGTTCGGATTCTCAATCGAACGGAATACGCCGACCGATGCACGTTCGACACGCGCCTCTACATTTCTTCCGCGCCGCTCGACATCGAACGCCTCGCGGCCGGCGCGCGCGGCCATTGGGGCGTCGAGAGCATGCATTGGCTGCTCGATGTCGAGTTCAAGGACGACCTGTCGCGCTATCGCACCGGCCACGGCGCCAAGAACATGGCCGTCGTGCGCCGCTTCGCGCTCGGCCTCGTGCGCGCCAACAAAACCAAAGGAAGCGTCAAAACACGCAGAAAAATCAGCAGGATGGAATACAGACTTCCTCCTCGAAATCCTCCAAATCAAATGAGCGTTAACCTGGAATCCGTGCCGTGATCCAAGCCGGCCGTTATTGCGGCCGTGAAGGGCCTGCCCGATGGCATCGACGACGAAAACCGCGACATGATTTTGTTCGGGGCGGCCGGCCATAACATCCGCGTTTACAACACCAGCCGCTTCACCTTCACGAGCCTGAAGGGCCAGGACCCCGGCCAGCTCCATGACAATCTGATCGACTACATCACTGGAGAGGCATCAGCTCATTCCATTATCTCTTTGATATTGCTTGCGTGAATTTATGAATGAACCCGATGGGGCCAACACAGAGGCCAACAATTTCTTTGGCGCCTCCCTATTGTTTCAGCGTCCAGGTTGAGATCGGATTGAACGTGCCTCCGCCCTTTCTTGCTAAGTACTCAGAAGCGAAAATCGCCTACGAGCAGGCCGAACTTCAGCGCCGCCGCCTGCATGGAGCGCCCGACGAACTGGTCATGCTTCGCGGCCAGCGCTTGAATGTGCGCCAGCGCATCCATTTCGGCTTCTCGTCCTCCTCCATTCAGAATGCCGGGTTCCCCAGCCCAGGCGCGCCTGTCCGCGCGCCTTGTTGCGCGGTCGCCAGCGTCCTCGTGCGAACTGGCATAGGCGAGTTGATAGCAGCGCCGCCACGCGAAGATGCGGCCGCCGTAGAGGATTGCCACTCGCCGCCCGCAGCCGACCGCCGGGCAAATGAACCAGGGGCGCCAACCGCCGATGTTGCATGGCGTGCGCACGATGCGCACGGCATAGTGCTCATCGTTCCACTCAGCGCCGCCGTTGCGGTACCGGTAGATCAGGATCGCGCGGTCTTGCTACATGTAAATCCAGCGAACGGCTCGGCCAGGTCTTCGCCATGCCACTGGGCTTCATTCCGGCCATTCCTCTGTCATGATTCGCGACGGCTGGCCGCGGGAGTTCGGCATCACCCCTCGGAGTTTTTCCGCACCCACGCCCCGCTTCTTTCTGGTTTCAAACAGGATGTACCCTGACAGGCTTATGGCCAAAGCGGCCAAAACAATGCCGGCGATGATATCGACAAAATAGTGCCCGCCAATGGCAGGAGAGGCGAAGATGATCAGCAGATTGAGAGCCAGCAATGGGAATTTGAGGATGCGCAACGGCCACGCGGCGCAGGCACATAGCACAGCGAGGGCGGCATGGAAGGAAGGAAAGACTACCAGGCCTTGATTGTCGAACGGGTTGATGGTGCGCAATGTGCCATTGCGCAGGTCGGCCCATTGGGAAACGTAACCGGTGGTGGAGGCTACGGGAAGGTGGTAGTGGACAAAAGCGCCTGCGCCAGGGATGACTATCCCGATACCTATGGTAGCAATCCCTGAAACGATGAACCAGAGTAAAAATGCCCTTGCCTGGTTGTAGTGACAGAGTAGTTCCAGGGCGACGAGCAGAAGCAGCATCTCGGGGCTAAGTGTCCGTCCAGAAACATATTGAATCGGATGAATCATTTGTGATTCAAGGATGGCGGCCTGATTCGAGGAGGGACCGCCGATGTGGACGAAGGAAAACCGCGTGCGCTACAATCGCGACAAGCTGCGTTATCCGAGTGATCTGATTGACGCTGAATGGTCGCTGATCGAACCGCTGATCCCGCCGGCCAAGGGTGGCGGCAACAAGCGCCGGGTGAACCTTCGCGAGATCGTCAACGGGATCATGTATGTGCTCTCGACGGGATGCCAATGGCGGGCGATTCCGAAAGACCTGCCGCCGAAGAGCACGGTGTTCGCCTATCTCGATTTATGGATCTATGACGGCACCCTGGATCGCATGCA
>CAVQZL010000052.1:0-30366 GCA_963718265.1 uncultured Alphaproteobacteria bacterium
GATGGATGCGATCGAGCGTGCCGTCCCAGTTCCACAAATCGAAGTAGTCATGCAGCGTCGAGCGCGGCGGCAGGTCCTTCGGGATCGCCCGCCATTGGCAGCCGGTGCTCAGAATGTACATAAGTCCGTTGACGATCTCGTGCAGATTCACGGTCCGCTTGTTGCCCCCGCGCCGGGCCGGCGGAATAAGGGGCGCGATCAGCGCCCATTCTTCGTCGGTCACATCGCTCGGATAACGCAGGCGGTTTCTGTCATAGCGTGCGCGATTCTTGTCCGTCCACATCGGCGATCCCTCCTCGAATCAGGCCGCCTCCTTTGAATCACAAATGACTCATCAGATTCAAGATGTTCCCGGACAGACAGTTAGGGCCGGGTCAGAATCTAATTTGTTTACGACATTCCCAAACCAAATACTGTTGATTCCGGAGACTACGAAGGAGAATTGCGGGAGGTTTGGGGTTGATCCGAGATTGTAATTGAATGACCCAACATAGGCGAGTCCGTTATAGCCAAGCGCCTGCCCTGGAAAATTCGCTTGCAAATATCCCCATGGCGTTTGCGGTGTATTACCTAATGGGGCTTGCTCTATTCCTGAAAAATTAAGGCCAAAGAAATATTGTTGATTTAGAAACGCTGTCCTGAAATAATGGATCGGGCCTTCACAAACCCCCATAGCAAACGAGGTATAGTATGTATAACCTTGGAGATGCTGGCCGCCGCCCTTGCCGCCGCTCTTGTTATACTGTGGTATTGAATAAAATCCGCCCGTCCATATTACGTTCGGCGCAACCCTATTGGTTCCATAGACGATTGAAATGGGAACCGCATTGCTGGATGTCTGAATCTGCAATCCCGTGAGACGCGGGATGTACGCCGCTGGAGGGGATTGCTGTTTTAGAAAACCCATTTCGTGCTCCAGGTGGCGGCGCTAAGCAACCGGCCGGTCGAGCTCATTCGCCCAAAGGCTGAAAAATTTGGGACGACGCGCGGAGGCGCAGAGAGACGGATTACGCGCCACTTCCTCTTCGAGAACGATCAATGCAGGCTGGAACGCATGCACGATGGTGAGTGGGCTCGCCAAGGTCACGACGCCGCCATGCGAATAGCAGCGCCCGTAGCGAAAGACCGCCACGTCGCCGGGCAGCGGCACGTCCACTTCCTTGGCGCGGTCGAAGACAAACCCGAGATAGCGTTCCTCACTCCGGTGCAGCATCCAATCCGGCGCATAGGGGCGCGGATCGAACGGCGCGCAGAGCCCGGTATCGACGAAAACGCGGACGAGCAGCATCCCGCAATCGACGCCGCCGCCCTTGATGTCCCCTTGCTGGTGATACGGCGTGCGAACCCAAGAACGAGCCTCGCGCACGACAGCGCGGCGTTGATCGTCTTCGCTGCTCATTTTCTTCTACGGCGAAGAGTACAGGTTTATGACTGCCAGAATCATGCAGCCGATACCGATAACCGCGAGGACCGGCCCAAGGCCTTCCTCGTAAAGCATCTCGAGATGCCCGATGAAATTGTCAACGTAACGCAAGCGGTTAACTCCGGGGATAAATTTTTCGGCGCTAATCAGGGAATCGTCGAAATCGAATGCGATACTTTCGCCGTCACCTCGCACGACTGACATGCTCAGGACAGGGCGGCGCCTTACGTCGCCGCGTCCTTCCTGTCCGCAACGCAATGGCCCTGGAGCTTTTCGGGTCGAGGTCGTTTGCCAGATAGACGCGATAATCGAACGGCTCATGCACAATCCGCGCCTCGACATTTGCATCGGATTGCCGTGCCCGATCGAGATAATGCGCGAGCATCCCGTCCTGAAGGTCGCCGGCGAGCGAGATACGAAGCGATTTCTTTTCGCCGCGGCGCGCGGCGCCGTCTGAGGGAAGGATTGCCATGATGGCCTCCAGGCTGAGTGAAAGCGGACACGCCTTGCTCAGATCGAATAGGTTACTGGCGGAACGTAGGGAAAGCCGCGGAAATTTGCGAGATTGTTGAACTTGTTCGTGCAAGTGGACTGCGTATGATCACAGCCGAAATAGACGCTGAAGGCATCCCCGGTTCCTGGTGGGTTCAACAGCGGATATGACAAGCTTACAGAAACGCCGGCGACCGCGGTTTTGACATTTGCGGTGACCCCGGCATTGATCCCCGATGAAAACGTAATCGTCCCCTGGTTGAAATTCGTGCTTGCGCCGGACCAATTGATCGTCGAGTTTGTCGAACCGGCGCCAACCGTGCCTGCCGTGCCAAATGCGCTTTTCACGAGCGTGCAGCCGGAATCGTACAACACGTGCTGGCAGGCAGGCGAATAGACATTCCGTGGCATTTGCAAATCGAGCAGCACAAGGTCCGAGTTAACGGTGATCTGCGCCGTTGTGCGGCCAATGCTGTCAATCGTGCCGATCCGGCCCTTGAAGAAAATCACGCTGCCGATCGGGCTGGCGGCATCAGCGGCCGACCAGGAATTCAGGAATGCCCGCTCGCGCTGAATCTCGCAGCCGTCGAAGACCCCGTTACGCAACGCTTGCAGAAAAGGGACGCCGCCAACCGTATCGGTCGCTCTTGCAGATATTGTGATTTGCTGTTGATCGACCGCGAGGCCGACGGAGCATTTGAATTTCATGCCATCAATGATGATGGAGTTCGCCGCAAAGACGTAGCCGTTGAGTGTCACGGGCACGTCGGCATTGGTGTAGGTCAAGATCAAGCCGGTGCGTAGCATGAACGTATAGCAATCGGCTATGATGGCTTGTGCATCGGGCTTTGCGCGGAGCACGTTGATGTAGTTTATAAGCGCAGTCGTGGCGGCTGGCATGGCCCTAGAATGCCCCAATATCGTCCGCGTGTGCTGTGATTTGATCTGGGATGAACCAATCTTCGGCGAAAAGGTCTTCGTGCCGGGCAGGCCATGGGATAGAGTTTCCGTCATGGATAGACAAAATCTGCGGCAGATCGCCAGGCGCTAAAAGCGGCGCCAGTTCGAGCCATATTTCATGCTCCGCCCATTCCGGGCGGGAAACCCGGTTGCGGATTTTCAACTCCTCGATAGCTTCACCAAATTTCATGAGACTCTCCTATTTAGGCCTTGAGTTGCTCAATAATGGCGACGACTTCCCGCAGGCGGCCAGCCTCGATGAGATCGATAGGCCGCGCATTGCGAATGGCCGCGTTGCCGGTGTAGAGCCATGCGTCTGCATCGTCTTCGGTGTAAAAATCCGGCAGCATCTTCTTAACGTTCATTACAATTTTGGACTCTTCCCTCATGGCTTCACGCTCCTAAACTTCAAGCTTTGCACCTGCCAAAGCCCGTTCATCATATTCTCGAAGTCTTCTTGATCGTCGATAAACCGGCAGTTGAAGGCGTAGGAAAAGCTCGCCGTGATCGCGACCAAGTTACCCGGCGCGGTTGTAAAGGTGAGCGTGTTGGGTGTCGTGAGAAGTCCAGCCGGACGGTTGATTTACGCCGTTCAAATAGACATTCGCGACGGACGTGACCCACGACGCCGGCTCCGTCGCGCCGCCAAGCGTGCGAACGAAGGTGAAGACCGTTGTGCTCCCGTCGCCTGTCGCGATCGCCTGATTGGTAGCCGAATTATCTGTGGGATCAGTATAGAGGAACGTCCCGGATTGACCTTGGCATTGGATGTAAAGGCCCATGAGCGATTGCAGCGAGTTTGCTCCGAGGCCAGGGTAGGAGCCGTTCGAAATCTAGCCCATCGATCGTCAGCTCGAATTCAAAGAGCGTGGTTGCATAAAACGGCAACCTCACCTCGCGGCCGGACACATGGCTTGCTATGCGGGTCGAAAACGATGGCCGTTTGTGGACGCTCCAGGAAAGCCCAGGAAGAGCAGGAAAATTAAATGGCATCTGAACTCCACCTGTTTGATCTGGCACCGGCGGCGTCAAAAAGGGCCCTTTGCCGTTCAGCCAATTTCCCGTCTGCCAATTGCCGGCGTCGCCCCAAACATTCACAAGATTTGGGAACGCCGGGAAAGGCCGCGCATCCCAGTTCCATACGGAACAGAATGACGGCTCGATCAACTTCACGCCGCCGCCGGACACCGCGTTGCGGCCGTCCACAAACCAATATTCGTAGATTGCTTGAAGCGCCAACAGAGAGAGATTTTGATTTGGCTTGGGAAGAATCCCGCCGCCTTCCGATGGCTGCCATATCGACCAAAAAGGCGTCGCGCTTTCTGTCGATTTCGCATCGAAGAAAACGTTCGGCTGGTTCGTGCATTTGTCGCAAGACGGGAAACCGTATTCCGTAAAGACGATCGGTTTAGACTGTGCTACCCATTCGGTAGTTAGTCCGTGCGGTATTTCGCCAAACCCGTCGTGCGCGTCGTAAACAGCCTGATGTGGGTTGTTCCACCACCACCGGAGCTGCTTGTTGCCGAGAATTTGCTGACCGGCAAAAAATTGATTGCGCGATTGCGTGGCGCGGTCACCTTCCGGGAGCGAGATTTGCAGATCGGAGCCGAACGGATCGTTCCCACGGCCGAGATTGTTCGAGTCGGAATAGAACCAATTGAACTTTTCGCCGCCCTCAATGTTCGCCTTGAGATAGGCCTTAGAGTTCAGAGTGGGCGGCCCGGACAGCCCCAAATTACTCATTACATCGGGCGCCGGCGGCCATGCGGGCGCGGCGGTCAATAGGCCATAATCCAACCTTGACGCCGGAGCCTGCCCTGCGACAGCCCCGTAATTAGCCGTCGAAACCACAGGGTCGCTCGCCGCGTGGCCATAATCGTATGCGCTATCCGATGTGGCAGGCGCGCTCCAATTCGCGATATCGAGATTATTACTTATCCCCGTGGCCGGCAGAAGAGTCCCGTTGCCCGTCGTCCAATCGGAGAGCGGCAGATAGTTGTCGAAGCAAACGATGTCGATGTTGTTGTGCGACCAAAGCTGGTCGAGGTGTGGCCATTGACCATTGGTGCCGGTGGAAGGATCGGACCCGCTATGCTGCCAGCCCATCCAATCCGACCAATCGGCCGCATAGGAGATGAGGTTGTGGAGCCCGGTCAAATCCTTCGTGAAGCCCGCCATGTCGAACACGCTGCGCACGTCGTCTGAAAGCGTGATCATTCCGGCGACGAAGGGGTAATCCCAAATTGCCTTGCCACTTCCGTCAGTCGTGCCGGCAAGCGTCCACCCAGGCCCGCGTATTGTTTCCAGGCCACGAAACTCAGAACCAATAAGAAATAAGTCGACACCGCCAGCAACCACGCACAAATTAGCATAGTGAAGAACCATGCGCCGGTAAGTAAAATTAGTGGGCGAACCAGCATATGACACCGTTTTGTTTGTGACATCGCGAGTAAATTGCGATGTGGCGGCGGTGCCGAGGAAGGCTGCCACAGCGCTTGCTGCGGCGGCCGACACGTCCGGCGAGTAGGTGATGCGCCCGCGCCAGGATTTCGCGCTGTCGTCCATCAGAATGAATGGATAGAACACGACGCGCAGCCCGCGCGCCTTCAAATCCACGATGCACTCGACAATCGACTGATCGGACGGCGTACCGCCATATGTGAAGGAGCTGCCGGAGGACGAAATCGGAATGAGTTCGGCGGATGTTTCCGTGAGGCCTGACACCATCCAATGGTCCGGTGTCCACGTCGAACCGTCCCATTTTTGAAACGCGGACGGCGAGATAACTGGCCCTGGCAACCCGGTCATCGGGTTGATGATCGAGCCGTTATTGACGTATGTCGTCGCGGGATAAATCTGACAATTCGCGATGGCCAAGTCATCCGAGTTCCCGAACCAAGCGCAGACGACTGCCACGGTCGTGCAAGCCGGAAACGCGGCTTGAAGCTGGTCAATCGAATAGGAATAGTCGGTTTTGGGAAATGTGCCGCCATTGAAATTGTCGTAATAGGTGTCGACACCGGACATCGAAAGTGCGGTGACGCGTTGGCCACGGTGCGCCGTCGTGGAATAGGTGAATTCTCCTGTCGCAGGCAGGAGGTTGACGCCATTGACGAAGCCCATGCATCACTGCCGCTTCTCATCCTCAATCGCTTGCCGCTCGCATACTGCCACATGAAAAAGATGGCCATGTCGAATGCCGCTAACTTCACGGATGACTAAAGAAGACCAATTGACACCACTATGGATAATCACCGACCAATTTATGCACATTTCGAGGTTCTTCATGGATGCAGCTTGGAAACAATGAACTTGGTGAAATCCGCACTGCCCAACGTTGCAAGGACGGAGAAGAATTGGCCAACGGAAAATGCCTCAACAATTGGAATCGTGGGAAGGATTCTAGATTGGCGGGAGTGCGGGAGAGATCGGATTGAACCAGTTCCTGGCACCGTCAGTGACGAGCAGACAACCGCGGCCTACGTCGTAATAGTAATTTCCCGTGTTTAATGGGCCGTTGGGCCGCTGATTGTACCACAAGATACCCTTAAAGGTTCCCGCAAGAATCCACAGTGGTGCACCTGGTATAGGGCCAACAGAACCGACCAAAGCCGGAACTTGCGCAGGCGGGACGGATAAATTTGCAGCCCCATATTGCGGCGCATTCACGAGAGCAATTAGACCTGGGGTTACAGACATGACTTTGTCCTTTCGTGAAAAGTCCTACGATACCTCGGACTTTCGCGACGTATTTTTGGAAGGAGTTTTCGTCTGCAATTATGTTTGGCATTTCGCAACGTCGGCCGCCGTCACGGTGTCCCGAGCTTCGACATGCCGATATGTGAGCCAGTGCGCACGCTCTCGTTGATCGTGTGCATGATGGTTCTGCCATGGTCTTTGAAGAATTGCCGCACGCTTTGTGAGTCCATCGCCGACACGTTGAAATTCGTCGCATGATGCACATGCACCGTCCCCGCGACGCCGCTATTCGATTCCATCATGCTCCGAAAGGTCGCGGCAGGTCCGGCTGGCACGATCATTTCGCCTTGGTGAACCTGGGCTACCATGTCGTGTGGTAGGCTCCATGAGCCCCCCGCGAACGATGCCAACCCAGTTGCAACACTAAGCACGGTTGCTTCGCCGGCCGCCGCAGGCCCCGCCGCCGCAGGACCCATGACAGGCGACAGAAAGCCGAAAATTCCCGCGAACGTCTCTCCCGCCGAGGCTGTGATGCTTTTCAGTGCGCCGCCGATGGTGGTTGCTATGCCGGCCGTTGATCCGCTGGCTTCCGCGCCGGTCCGCGCCGCGACGCCAGTGGTGACGGCGGCCGTTTTCGCGGCTTCCCCTGTGGTTGTAGCGGCCGTCTGCGCCGCGACGCCCGCGAGCCAATCGGCAACCGTTTTCACTCTGGCCTGAATGAAGCTTTGGATGATCTGTAAAAGGATATTCCGTGCCGCGTCGCGCAGCCTCAAATGACCCGTGATCATGCCGGTGATCGAGGACGCCACGGTTAAATCAATCTGCTCGAAGCTGCGTCTGTAGTCGGTATAGATCTCGTGGTTGACATTGCGCTCGATTTCTTGCCTCCTGAGAGCGGATTCGCTGGCGAGTTCCTCGATCTTGCGCTGAGCGGCCGCGTAAGCAACGGTCCCTTGTTGATACGTGCTCTCAATGAATTGGAAATGCTGACGCTCGATTCCTTCACGTTGCGTCTCAAGCGCGAGAAGACTGGCAAGCTCGTCTTGGCGTGAAATCTGCGCCGTTTGAGCCTGTTCCTTGACGAGCGAGACCTGCTTTCTCACGCCACTTTCGGCGATGTCATATTGCGCCTGCTCATTTTGCCGCGCGATCGCGAGTTCAGTGTCGCTCGCCGTCTGCAGTGTTGCGATCTTCTTTGTTTCAGCGCTCCCGTAGGCTTGCGACAGTGAAGCGAAGCTACTGTTGATCTGTGCGGCGCCGTTGCGCAACGCAGTGGTCGTCGCCTCAACCGCGCTGGTCGCTTGCTGCATCCCTTGTTGCAAGCCGGAAACGTCGGCGGTAAATCTTATGGTGACATCATCTGCCATGTACCTTGGTCCTTGCTTCGGATTCCGCCACCACCAAAGATTTGGTGTGAATCCCAATCTGTCCCGCAGGCTCCAAGGTTCTCTCGTTGCCTAGGTCTTCGTTATTCTTATCACTCAAGTTCAAATGCTAATCGCGCATATCCGTAGGGCCGGACACTCTTATCGACAATTCGAGAACATTGGCTTATTGGTCAAAACAACGGCCGCGAAGAATCGAGGCACTGAAGTCAAACTGGGCATGCCGCGGACGCGTTATGACCGAAATAAGTGCCGCATCGGCGCAAGCAAGCGCCGCCTGTCCGTCCTTGTAATACATGGTTTGGCGAATGGCTGTTAGGCCGAGATGCGCGCGGGATGCACGACATTTTCCCTTGGATCGCGGACCGGGCGGCCCGCCGATGTTTCAAGGATACCAGGCCGGTCCCACTCGCCTTCTGGGCGCAATATGACATATCCGCCGCTATCGAGCGTGATCGCATCGGCCAGAGGCTCCACGTCGACGGCCATTTCGGTATAGCGGAACCCGGAAAAGGTGAGGTGCCTATCTGCTCCGATCGGTTTTCCGCCAAAGCGCGCCCAGAAAGGTTCAAGGCCTTCGCGCGCGTGTCCATAAATTCGCCGGAAGCCTTTGCGGCGCGCCAGATCGATACCGGAGCGGACAAGCTCGAAAGCGAGGGGCGACTTCCGGAATCGCTTCAATACGGCCAGCCGTTCCAGCTTCGCAAAGTCGTGGAAGTATCGCACCCTAATGCAGCCGGCCGGCTCTCCCCTGATAAATCCGATAAAATGAGTAGCGCAGTTGTCGTTGCCGTCGAATTCTTCCGCGAAAGGACACTCCTGTTCGGCAATATAAACGGCAGAACGAACCGAATAAACCATTAAAAGATCGTCAAAACTGCGCGCCATCCTGATTTCTGCGCGACGATTACTTTGTGGCCGGGCACAGGCGGAAACATGCGGCGGCTTATCTATCTCCTTTGCGGGATTCACCACTAGGCCTCCAGGCTAAAATAGTCCAAAATCGCGTGAGGATGACGCCGGTATACCCATAAGCCTGGCATACCGGTCTCGACGAAACCAACGTCTCGCCTGAAGCGCATTCCGCCTGGCGTTCCGGGACCGGCAAAAATGTCTGCTGGCCGATAAGGGGGGCGCTGAAGCCAGCGCATGATGTTACCGATGGCTCCGATCGTGACCGCTGGAAGGCAAAGAACCCAAGCATAGATAGCCGCGGGCGGCTCCTCAGGACGAGTCAGATGGTCCAATTCCGGTGTGCCGTATGGGAAGATGCCGGATTTAAGCTGCGCCAATCCAGCAGAATTGAGATACAGAAAAGCTGCAGCCCCCACGATTCGTTCGCCGCGAAGAACAGTGAATACGCTGCCTCGATGATGGAGATTCAGTAGTCGCGCAGTCTCACACGCATTGATGATCCCTGGGATATGCCGTTCGGCCAATGACGCCAGATCCGGAAGCTCATTGTCGCCGGCAATTCTAACCTCATAGCGGCAGGTCAAAGGCAGATGATCGAGACTACGCGTTTTGCGCCCCGCAGGTGCTAGGAGCCGATTGAAAGCCATTTTCCATCCGTAAAAATTGTGCGATTTATGGATGAGTGTTATTAGTTATGATTTAGGAGCATCGAAATGCGGGAAGGTTCACGACGGGGTGATTCGGCCTTGCAACAGCAAACCACGAACCTATCCCACTCAGTGTCGTGGGACTACCTCCACCTCTTCCTAGCCTGTGCGGACAGCGGAAGCTTCCGGCGCGCAGGCAAGAGTTTGGCAATTGATACCGCGACCGTGGTGCGCCGCATCGGCCGGCTGGAAGCCGCGATTGGACAGCGTCTATTCAATCGCCTGAATGCTGGAGTGACATTAACCGAGGACGGCAATTTGCTCGCTGCCGACGTGCGCGCCATGGAACGTTGCAGCCTCGACATCATGCGCCGCACCAGGATCGTCGATGAGCGCGTACGCGGCGTGGTGCGTGTTGCAATCACCGAGGGCCTGGGCACTTATTGGCTCATGCCAAAACTCATCGAGTTCCAGTACGCTAACCGGATGCTCACATTCGAACTGACCTGCACCATGGAAATAGCTGATGTTTCCCGGTTGCAGTCCGACATTTCGATTCAACTCACGCGGCCTTCAAATCCGGATATGATCGTAACACGCCTTGGCCGTATGCACGTCTTTCCGTTCGTCGCGGAAAGCTATCGGCGGCTGTTCGGATTGCCGGCATCGTTGGACGATCTTCGCCACCATCGCCTGTTGCAACAAATCTCACCGCAGTTTGAAGAATTTGTCTTTACCGAGAAACTGAAATTGCACAATGTTGAAGGAGCTGTCGGCATAAGGACCAATGCAAGTTCGGCTTTGCTTTACGCCGTTGAGCGGGGTGCCGGAATCGGGATTCTGCCGACCTATGCACTCGCCTTGGGCGCACGTTTGGTTCCTGTGGAAATTGGAATTAATCACTTCTATGACATCTGGGTAACTTACCACCCAGACCTTAAGAATTCCGAGAGACATATGGTGGTTCTCGGGTGGTTACGCCGCATTTTCAATCCCCAAATCTATCCCTGCTTTAAGGATGAATTTATCCATCCAATTGCGCTGATTGAGCTAATGGCCGAGACCGCGGCACCAGTTCACGGACGAGGTTTTATCGCCGTTGCGCCCGGTTTTGATGATGGCGCACGCAATGTACACGTAACCCCCGTCGGATAATCGCGCAGAGAAAATTGAGCAACGACGCGATTATTCACCTGGCACGGCGCGAAACATCGATTCATTATGTCCGAACCAAATTCAAGCATCTTCCAGAGATGGCGTGGCGTGACTAATGTTCCATTGTCCATGCACATTCGGCCGCTCAAAGACGCGTGGCGAACCTCGCCGCCGGCATCACCGACAAAATCTCACCGAACGTCTGTATCCCGCACAAGCCCGTCGGGAAATCGTGCGATAAGTCCGCCTATTCCGCTCGGATCACTTTCACTTGTCGTGAACAGCCGCTCCCGCTTTTGCTCGATGCGATAAACGCATTTCAAGATTTCGTGGACCGGCGGAAAATCGCGCCAATATGCAAAGAGACCGAGTATGTCTTGCAACGACATTTCATCGATCTGCACTGGCGTGTAACCGCAAGCGGTCATGAGTTTTGCGTAGACGAAGTCGAAATCGATGCGGGCGAGTCCTCTGCACGGAGCTCGCCCGCTTGCGCTTCCCCCAACCCGGAATTTCCTTGCGCCGGTGTTTCAATAAATCCACCAAGGCGCAAAACTGTTGCCATGGCGGCGCCGATTTCGGGCGCGGTCGCCTCGATGTCGCCGATCGAGGCGGCGGCCTCGGCATGATCGCGCCCCAGCGCGATTGCGACAATTGCAAGTGCAGCCGCGATATTACCTTTTGTCTCGGCTGCGTTCGATAAAAGGATGGGTTCGATTTCTTGAACCTGGCGCAAAGTCAAAGGCCGCACCGGCCATTCACAGGTGCCGAGCCGGAGCGTCTCGGGCCGGGGCCGCATCTTAGGATGCCTCCGCGAACGACCAGGTCATCACGTTGCCGGACGCATCGGCGAAGCAGGAGAAATCGAATTCCGGCAAGACGAAATCCTCGAGCTTTGTATGGAAGCTCAATTTGCTTGTTGTGCAATTATTGAGCTTCAGCGAAATGGCCTGGCCTTGAAATGTCGTATAGAAGAGCGCCTGAAAGGTTGGCGTTGTTCCGAGAAGTTGATTGGCCACCGTGAATTTCTGACCCGTACCGCTTACCGTGTAAGTATAGTTCGCCAGGATGGCTTTGCCGGCGTCAGCCGAATTGAAAGTGTAAACACCAAGGACGACGGAATATTGCCCGCTCGCGGGCGCCGAAGCGACTTTCGTAAGGGGCAATCCGGTCGTCGCATAGAGCACACCATCATCGTCCACGAAGCTCGCGGCATTGGCAACGGTTACCGTGAACGGTGTTGTGGCGGCGACCGTACCGGCTTCAGCGAAAGAGGTCGCAAACTGACCAGGCAAGGGCGCGACACCATAAAAAAGATTGGCGAAGGCCATCCCCGAGATGCGCGCGACCTTTGCTTTGCCAGTTGTCTTGATCGTGCCCCGGGCTATTGCCAGGGGGCGCTGAACTTGGCCATGAAGTTCCTTGACCGTTGCGGTTTCTTCAATCGTCACTTCCTGCACCAGGCCGAAATTGACAGGGGTCGCGTTTGCGATGTCCGTGCGGGTTCCAAGCAGCACACCGGATCCGAAGGAATACATGGGTTAAGTCTCCTTGATGAACGCGGCGAGCCGCGATTTCAAATCTTGCGTGGCGGCAAGCACGAGGTTCCAGAGTTCCGTATCGTGGCCCAGCCTAGTGCTGTTAAAGCTCTCGAAATGCCAGTGGTCGATCAGCGCGGCAATTTCGACGTGGCGCTGGTGCTCGGGAGCAATGATCTCGTCTGGCGCAGCTGGCGCATTTTCTTCTGGCATCGACTGGCTCCTATGGGAGAACAATCTTCACTGGCACGATCAAGAGCGCATCGCCGTCGAGGTCGCCCGGGTCCTTCAAAGCCTTGCCATCTATCTTGCAATGGAAGGCAGCGCCACCCAGAGTGTTTCGACCCAGCGCAAGGTCGCTCCCTGACAGCGCGAATGCAGCATCGAGAGCATCCATCACGCCATTGAGCAGCGCGGCACCTACAATGCTTGGGTCCTTGGCATTGAGATAAACGAACAATTTGACTTCGATGATGCGCTTCGGAAGGGCGGACTCGTTCCAGGAGTATGTTTCCTGACCGCCCTCGAAAAGAAAGCAGGCGGGCCGGCTCGCCGTGGGAACGTCGCTCCAGAGTTTGAGGCGCCTCGTTGGCCCTAGCGTCCAGGGATAGGCACTGGCGACGATATCGATGAGTGCCGAAATGGCGCTCTCGCGTGGTGTCCCCGCCATCCGGCTTCCTCATTTTTAAACGGCTTGTTTGTATTCCAGGGCAAGGATACAGTGCTGCGCGGCGACGGTCACTGCTGGCCCAGCGCTTCAAGTATTGCTTGTTTGAAGCCAGACTCTATGTCGTCACCCATCTCCGCAAGAGAGCTCCCGAGAAAGGATCGCGCCGGAATTGTCGAGCCTGGATGGTGCACGCTTTTTGCGAAAATCCTGGCCCCTCCCACGCTGAAGGCAAGAGCCTTGGCATTCACCGCAACAATTTCGTGGGCAGCGGTCTTTCCGCCGTATTCCTGAATTGCCGCATATGGCACGCCAGTGCTGGAAATCGAAGACGGAAGTATCTGATCCATCATTCTCGATCGAGGAGACGATAGAGGCGGCAAGAGCGCCGGAACGGGTCTGTAAGACTTCGCCGGATAGCTTCTGTTGAATTTTAGCCTCCAGAGCGCCGCGAAGTGCATCTGCTTGGCCCAACAGCGCATCCTGCACGGCCCGCGAATCGAATTCGAAATCGATCATGGCATGACCACGCGGCGATAGGGCGACAAGGCACTTGCCACAAAATCGGGAATATCCTTGACGATGAACGCCATCGTCTCCTGTCCGCCGAGCGACTTTGAATGTTGCCCTATGCGCGAACGATAAGCATAGCGCTCGGCTACCCAATCCATGCAACAGGATGCGAGGTCGGCCGGCACGTAGCCATAGGTGAGAAGGACCGTGGAGCCCGCATCCTCTTGCGCAAAACTGTAGACGCCATTCACGACCGCGTATTGCCCGCCGGCGAGACTCCCCGTGACCGCAGTTAGCGAAACGCCATTCGAATAGGAGACGCCGCCGTCGCTCGCCCAATCGCCATAAGGAGCCTGCGCCGTGGCGCTATATGGAGGCGTCGTAGGAATGACCATGTGTTCGTTCGTAATCTGGTACCCGGCGCTGTATGAAATCGTGACGTTTTGGACACCGCATGTGAAAAGATACCCGCGCAGCGACAACCTTTGCATAGCTCCCGGCGGGGGCGCATCGGAGGAATCCAAAACATAGCCAATCTGAGCGCTCGCGCCAGCGAGAAGTGGCGGCGAAAGAGGAATTGCCATGCCGTCCACGGTACAGGAAGTCACTCCGGTGACCGGCCATTGCCGGAGCATAATCGCAATATCATTTCCCCCGTCATAGGTTTCGGTATAGGCCGAAGGCAAAATCGCCGGTCTTTCGATTACATTGAAGATGGCGCGGCTGATCTGCGTGATTAATCGTGCCAGTAGGATGTCGTCATCGGTTCCTGCGATACCGAGCCAACTTTTGAGATCGGCCAGGCTGACAAGATCGAAAGGAGATGCCATTGGCTACGGCCTTGTTGTTAGGCACTTGACGTCGTGCGGAGGACACACCTTTGGGAAACCTGCCATGGTCTCCATCAAAGTCAGACCCGCTCCGGGTGGCGCTGCTAGAATATTGGAACCGCTCGGCCTTCGCATGTGCGGCGTGCCGCGGCGCGTAATTCTTCATTGGTAATAGGCAAGGCCACCGGGACTCCCTTCGCTCTGAGGAAAGCGAAAAGCGCCCGCCGGTTGAGACTCGAAATGTCTCGTTCGTGCTCGCCGCCGGTTTCCGTGTCGTCCGGCGGAATCACGGCACCTTGGGCCGGTATCGGCAAGCTGGCCTGGAGGATTTCGGCAGGAATTACGTCGTGGGTGCGCCGGAGGACGCTTGAGCAATGGCAGGCCCATCTGCGAAAAATCGGGCACGGCATCGATTGGCACAGTGTTTTCGCCGCGGTTCCATGGATGGAATCCATGCACCTTAAACACCTCGGCAGTATGTTCGTCTACATCAACGGACCGGTCATCCCCGATTGGAACCTCGATGCCATCATGAACGATCGAAGAAATGCCGTCTGGAGCCCGCAATTTGACCATCTGCAAGGAGCCTTGTCCTATAAAAATTCGGCGTGGCCGCTGATATTTCGCTGCTGCGTCCCATGCAATGTCTTGACGAGAACCCAAAGAGCTGCGGTGAACGCAATTCCGGCCGCCGAAGAGCGGAGTGCGTTCAATCCAGGAGGAACCAGAAGTCTGAGGAGCGGCGTATCGGTAGCGTAATTAGGCTGCGTCGCCTTATCGTAAAATAGTACCATCGCGGGGCTAAAATCGGAATTTCCCACATCGTATCCAAATAACGTTCCTGCGCCGGCCTTTAGCAGTATTGGGGTTGGCCCGAGCGTGTCGAATTGCGCTACGGAATTTGCCATCGCTTTATCTCCGTGAAATCCCGGATCATGCGCGCGGCGGGATAGACGCCGCGCGCACAATGCTCAGCCGTTGCCGATATTGGTGATCAACGCCAATGACGGCGGGAAATAATTTTGCAGAACTTCGTCGGCATAGACCCCGTATTCGTATTTGCGGGTACGAAGCGGCCACTCGATTTGGTAATAGTCTTGCCGTGTCCGGATTTGCACGACATTGCCAACGCCGGCAAGCGGATAGGGCAACATCCTCGTCGTCATGAGGATGGTTCCCGCAGGCATGTTTGGATGCACCTTAATATCGATTACGCTGCCACCCTGCATCGAGAACCGGTTCAGATATGTGCGGATCATTATGCCGCCACCCACCAAGTCCTGCGACAATTCGAAAACGAACCGCTGCGCGGCGGTCTGCGAGCCCGACAGGATCTTCCTTGAAATGTTTAAGGCCTCTTGCGAATTGACCCACATCGTGTCGGGAGAAAGCCGGTAAGTATCCCACATGGACTTTAGAGCGACATCAATCTCGACGATTCCGCCCGCGCTGTCCGAAGTCAGCGGCGTGCCAATTCCGGCGCTTCCAGAAACCATCGCGGAAACGTAAGAGCCAGAGCCGGGGATCAACGCCTGATAGATGAGGCCATCGAAAGCGAGCGCGTTCGCGGAGTTGTCATTGGCACCGAGAGAAGCCGCTGTCTGGGCGCCGCCGGCGGTGGCGGTGATTACCACTGAATTAATCGTCGTGATCGCCCCAAGCACTTCGGCGCCCGCCGCACCCCAAAACCAGGCATAGCCAAGCGCACCGGAGACCGGCGTAACGCTCGCGGTAATGGAGCTTGTCGTGCCCGTCGTGACGACGGTTGCGTTCGCGCTCTTTCGCGCCACGCCGCCACCGAAAGTATCTACCGATAAGTCAGCATTCGTGCGAGAGATTTGCCCTTGCACGCCGGCCGCGATGCTTCCATTCATAAGGCCGTCGAGTGTCAGTGCAGCGCAAATTACGGACCACGTCTGCGCGGCAAGGGTGCCCCCTGTGGGCGGCCCCGTCAGAGTCGGCGTCGGAGTGGTACCGAGCGGTGTCGATGTGCAGCCGCCGAGGATCATTGCCTCTTCGCCGAGCATTAGGGCCTCGAGGCCCGCTTTGGCACCGATGGCGCGGACATCGTCAAATTCCTGGCCTGCAAATTGTGCCTCAAAATCGACACTCGTCTCGACGCCGATCCCCTTGTACGTCGCGGTATAGTCCTTGGTTGCAACGGCCATGACACCGCCGCGATTTGCTGAAGAAACGCCGAACCGCAAGCCGGTGGTATTGACGCCGGTGATCGCACGCCAAGAGGCCTGGATGCCGCCTTTGCCCGAAACTCGGGGGATCATGTTCCGCAATGGGGTTAGAACCGGATAAAGAAATTTCGCGCCAAGTTCGAGATCGTAAAAGGTAAGCCCGGAGGTAGCGCTCGCGCTTTGCGAAAAGGTGCTCTTTTCGAGCCCAATGAGGCTCTTGAACCGGGGATCGCCGAGCGGCTGCTGCTGCGCGGTCTTAAGCCGGTCCAGAACGTTCTGAACATCGGTCTGCATGGTCATGTGTTGCTCCTAGCCGCAGGAAAGTTTGAAGAGAGTTTCGTGGCGAACAATTGTGGCTGCACGCCTTTTGGCGCGCCGGGCCGCCCCGCGTCGGAACACGAGGAGCTTATCGGGTGTGCGTGCACGTAAGGCTATCGTCGAAGGTTGAGCGTTCCGGCATTCAAGCGTGGCGCCAGGGAAAGACGCTCATCGCAGCGGCGAACGGCCGTCGCGCTGCGCCAATTTGATGGCGAGAACCGACAGAGCCTCAGGGTTCGCAAGCAGCTTCTCGATGCCGCCGTCATCATGAGCATCGCCGCCCGCATCCTCGGCTTTTGAGATTGCGCGCGCTTTTCCCAAGAGTGGCAGAGGCAAAGGCTGCTCTTCGATGTTCTTCACCCGCCGCAGCACATCGGCAATCGCCTCGGCAAGCACATCGAAGCGTTTTTCCAAACCGCCTTGCATGCCTTTTTGCGTTCCGCAAACGGCGCCAAGTTCAACAGATGTATCGTGCAAGTACTGGGTCCTGGCTTGATCCTCTGCGTTGTTCGGGACGCAAATCTTGGTAACAGGTGCGGCCTTTAGCGGCTTGGCGAACATCGTCATCGGCGCTAGCGAAGCGCCGTCTCGTGCGAGTTCCGCCGTTTCCTCGTCCACCATGGTTCGTAAAATAGCCGAGGCGCGTCCGACGAGTTCGCGCAATTCACCGGGCACGACGGAATCATCCTGCCCGGCTATCTCCTCGGATGCCGAGGCATCTTGCAACCAGTCCAATTCCTCGATTAGGCTTGCTAGCCGCGCAACGTTATCCATCCCCTTGCCGAAGCGCCGCCGCTCGCTCGTCCCATCGGCTTTGATCATTTCAAAGGTCGCTTGCGGCAAGCACGGCAAATCAACGAGCGAGATTTCATTCGGCGCAGCGGTGTAACGGGTGCGCCCTTCCGCGTCCGTCCACCGTCTCTCGTAGGCTCGCCTTGCGAGAAACCGGTATAAACCCCCTCCACGACCTTTGCCCATTCGCCATCATCGACGACTTTGGCGCAGATCTCGATCTGTTTTCCCGCATCGTTGAAAGTGATGGCCGTCACTTTCCCTGCCGCGACAGGTCCGTGCATCGCGCGGAGATTGCCAAGGGACTTGCCGCGACTGGATTTCGCGATCTCCTTGGACCATTTTTCATAGAGCGGCTTGGTCGAGGCATAGTCGCAAATCTCCCCCGCCCGATCTTCGGTCTCGGCGGTCGCGAGGCCATAGACGAGGCGTTTTGCCGCGTCGACCTTGGTAATCGGAATGAACATGCGCAGCGCGGACATGAATCCTCCTTGCATTGAGAAAGTATCGAGAGTGGGGACGCGAAAGCCCTTGCGTTTAAATTTCCAGCGAAATGGTGTCGCCGCGAACGTGATTGCCTGCCGCCGGCATTTTGCGGGTGCAGTGCACCGTTTGCAGAAATATGTATGAGGCCCGAGACGCTTCGATGTCTTCCGCGCTCCATAACCTCGGCCCGTCGCCAAGGGCAGATTGAGCGGGCCGATCCCGAGCGAACCAGCGACGGCGCGCATGAGCACCGCGCCATCGCTCGAAAGCCGGGTCAGCCCGCTCGTATCGAGCGCCTTCTACGTGCCCGCCTTGTCGCCGCTGGTCAATTTTTGCGCGGCGATAGCGAGACACCGCAGGACCGCCCAATCGTTCGTCTCAGGGCCATGCCGCCGGTTGCCCGCCGCCACCGGAACGCAAGCCGCGCCGCGCTTGCCAATTACAAGAGCGTGCATGCGACAATCGAAAAATTGGAATGAACAGGCCGATAACGCGGCGTTTCGTTTAAAGCCTGTTTTAAATACCTCGCCTTCATTCTGAGGAGCCCGCGAAGCGGGCGTCTCGAAGGATGCGCCGCACGGGCTGCCGAGGCGCCTCGCTTCCACTTCCAGAGTTTATCGAAGGACGAGACAGCCCTTCGGGCTTCCTCACGGTGAGGGACTAGGTTCTATGCAGGCTATCGAGACAGGCTCCTATTCCGGCAGCGCGACAAAGCCCGCGCTGGTGAGCGTCATCGGCCTATTCGCAGAAGCTTCCATCAGCGGCGCGCGTCCCAAGGCAGCGCGCGCCTCGTTGATGGTCAAGATACCTTTCGATGTATAGCCCGAAAGGACCGTCTCCTGCGTCGCGGGATCGGTTTCGGGTCCAACGCTCCAAATGAATTCGAGATCAGGCGCATCGAATTCAGCTGCCAAAATATCGTCGATGAGCGCCTTCGCCCAGGCGAGGATTGGCGCCAGTCCTTCTTCCTCGGCAAGCTCCTTTTGGGTCTCCGCGGTAGCGCGGTTGACCGTTTGGGTGAGAGCCTGCGGTGAAATCGAGAACGCAAAACAGACGATGCGCGCGAGCCATTCGTCAAACGGTCCCTTGAGTTCTGGCTCCTTTGTCTGGATGAAGGTCTTCGCGACGCCGCCGGGAACGAATTCGGCCCGCCTGCGACGGCCGAGATCGCCATCGAAATAGGCGTCCCAATATTTCTGATAGGTGGCGATTTGATCCGGCGTCCAAGTTTCGGGGACGCCGATCAGGCTGTCTGGAATATTTCCCTCGGCGAAATAATCGAGGAGATACAATTGCCGGCGCAAAGCGATATTTACCGTCGTCACAACCTGTTCGACGGGGCTCATGCCGTAGGCGCGATTGACGCGCGGATTGCGCGGCCGGTAGGTCAGGTCGCGCACCGAATAATCGAAGGCCGGATAACCTTTCAGAATCTGCTGATATGCGGCGGGATAGACAAGCCTGTCGCCATCGAAATAGGGCTGCGGCACGCGGCCCCAGGGATCAATCACCGGTTTGATCGTGGCCCCGTCAAGCGGCATGAGCGCCTTCAGCTGGCCGCTGCGGTCGCGACTCATATAGAGCGCCGGCGCGTCGGTCACGAAAACCTCTTCGAGGAGGATCCGCAGCCAATCGGCGAAGCCATGGATGCCGTCCGGCCGGGCGAAAAAGTTTTTCAGCGTCGTGATTCGCGCCGAGTCCGCCGCCGAACGCGCTCCATTATCCCGCGCGGCGATGGTCCAGGTTTGCCGTGCGGCCTGAACCTTTCGCGTCTCGATGACAAGGCGCAAAAGATCGTAACCGTCGGCGAGCGCGCGCAACGTCGAAAATGTAATCGGCTCGAACGGACGCGAGAGCGTCGAAAGATTGAAGCCGGCCGGATAATCCCATTGCCGGCCGGCAACCTCGGGAGGCGCGAGCGGAGAGATTGGCGTTGAGGGGCCGAACCAGTTTGCCGCATCCTCGGCGGCGTTGGCCCTCGCAAAGCTGATATTGACCTCATAGGGACTAAGTGGCCAGCTTCTTTGCCCCGCGCCACGCTCGGCCATGCTGTTTCCTTCGCGCATTTGATGGTAGTTCATTGCACCCGGCGGACGCGATTGCCTGAGCAGATGATTGCAGTGTTACGCGCCGTGATGGCCTTCGGCCTCACGCCGATAGAATTCGATAATCCCGGTCCCATCATCAACCCCGAAAAGATGCGTCAACGCCCATATCGCGGCGTCCGCATGATCGGGACTGCCGCCGCCCGTGTAGCCCCCAGACGAAAACGCGCAGAGCTGATCCTCGAGCTTGCCAAACCGGCCGACGTGATGCACTTGGCCTCGCGAGTACCGCACCGAAATCGGCTCGGCGCGAACCGCCTTGCCGCGGCTTGCGGTTACAAGGCGTACCGGCGCGTTCCGGTCCGCCGCTTGGATGGTCGCGCGAACCATCTCTCCGCCAAAATTGCTTTCGGCCACGATGCAATCGGCGCGAAATTCATGAAAGGCTACGACAGCCCGTCTACCCCAGACCGCGGGCGCCTCGCGGCAGGAAAGATCCGCGAGAATATAGCAATCTCCATCAAATCCTCTTGCCACGACGACGATGCCTATTTCGTCCGCGCCGAGATCGTCACGTCCCGCTGCGCCTGATGGATCGAGGCCGACGACCACCGCCGCACGCTTCTCGTCGGGGATATCCTCGGGCGCGCGTCGGCCGGCATCGATTGTCTCGTACGTCCACAGTGCACCGTCGACTTCATCTACATAAACGCCTTCGTAAAAGCGTTTACGCTGCTTTTCAGGCAGATTTTCGAGACTTGCCAAAAACTCGGCGGAAAGATTTTCGACATTGTCAGGAGGATTCAAAAACGCACGCCGGTAGTTGTCCGGGTCTTTAAGCGGCTGCTTGGAAACCGGATCGCGTTTTTCGCCGAAAAGAACATTGGTCCAATGCGACTTGCCAGCCGGATTGAGATCCACGTAGGCGCGCTGGCGAATTCCGCGCGTCACTTGCGCGAGCCGCGTAAAGGCGATTAATGCGGAGGAATAAGGAATCTGCGAAGCTTCGTTCAGAAACACAGTGGCATATTCGAGCCCGAGGATTTTTTCGACGCGGTCCTTGTCGTCGAGCCCCCCAATCCAGACACGCGAGCCATTCGGAAGTGCAAAATAACCGTCCTGACGATGCTCCTTAAGCCGCATGCCGGGAAAACAGAGCTGCACGACTTGAGGAAGCGTGCCGAGCGCGATGGAAGCCCGCGCCGCATTGGCGTGGTGGCGCAATATGGCATGGCGCGAACCCTTTGCCTGGAGCGCACGCATTATAATCATGCGGACAATAAGGAAGGTCTTGCCTGAGCGTGTCCCTCCTGCAAGACAAGTGTAACGCTGCCGCCCCTCCAAGAGACAGCGAGCCGCTTCCTGGCCTGCGCTGAATGTCACCATTCGTGGTTCCGATTGCGATTATGATCATGGCGTGCGGAAGCCCTCGTCGCCTTGCGAGTTACTGCTTCAATGATTACAAAATGGCGGACAGCTCTTCACGGACCAGTTTTGGCTACTTCGATGAGCCAGCGGCGGCGGAAGAGGCTGGGCACCCGTCTCATTGCGAAACCGGATGTGCCGAGATTATTGTGATGGAGCAGCCATCAAAGTGGACGCAGTTCGTCCCCGGCATGCGCGCATATAGCGCTCACAATCGCTAGCATGTCAACGCTCCAACGCTGCGCCGATTTGCGCAACCTTACATGTTTGGCAGCGCCCACTATAGAGGATCACCAACGTGATGAACCGGGAAGATCGTTACGAGAATGGATCGGCCATTCCACGAAAGCTGCCAGGATTCCTTCAGATGGGGTGGATTGCGACTCTTAGAGCGGGTCCCGAAGAGTCAGAATCGGTAAGGGATTCCCAAATCGGCCGAATTATGATTTAGCATGTTGGCTGGAAAGGAGGCCGGCATGGATGGCAAAACCCTATTCGCAGGATTTACGTGACCGCGTGGTGCGGGCGGTTTTGGCTGGTCAGTCCCGACGCAAGGCGGCGTGCAGTTTTGAGATCAGTGCGAGCTGTGTGATCAAACTCATGCACCAGTGGGAAACAACAGGCGATTGTCTGCCGCGCAAGTTTGGCGGTCATAAGCGGCACGCGCTGGCTGAGCATGAAGATAAGGTGCGGGCTTTGGTCGCGGCGCAGCCCGATCTGACGATCACGGCGCTGTGGAAAAAGCTGACGGTGCTCGGCATCAAAGTCGGGCGGTCCGCCGTCGGACGCTTTTTGCTGCATCTGAAATTGACCTATAAAAAAAACTCTGCACGCCGCGGAACAGGAAAGGCCCGATGTTCAGGCGGCCCGCCTCGCTTGGCGCGAGATGCAAAAAGCTCTTGATCCTAAAAAGCTTGTGTTCATCGACGAGACATGGGCCTCAACCAACATGACGCCCCGTTATGGGCGCTGCGAAAGGGGCAAAAGGTTGCTCGCTTACTCGCCCTTCGGTCACTGGAAAACGACGACGTTCGTGGCCGCTTTGCGTCACGATCGCATCACGGCTCCTTGTGTCTTTGATGGCCCCATCAACGGCGAAACATTCCTCGCTTATGTTGAGCAGGCCCTCGCGCCGGCATTGTCGCCTGGCGACATAGTCATCATGGATAATCTCGGTTCCCATAAAGTCGCCGGCGTTCGTGAAGCCATCGAAGCCGCTGGGGCGACGCAGCGCTTTTTGCCTGCCTACAGCCCTGACCTCGATCCTATCGAACAGGTTTTCGCCAAACTCAAAAACACGCTGCGTAAAATGGCTCACCGAACCGTCGATGCCCTTTGGGAAGGCATCGGCAGCGCCCTCGATGACTTCCCTCCCAACGAATGTCTAAATTACTTCCGCAACGCCGGATATGGCTCTGCCTAATGGGGATACGCTCTAGTAACTATCCCCCGGCAAAGCCGGGGGCTTTATGATTGGAGCCGCTCGAACCGGCAGTAGGGGTCGCTGACGCGGCCCCTTAAGCTTGGGAGCCCCAAAGGGGCATGATCAACGCCAGAGACTCATTTGACCCAAACGTTGATCTTCTTTCTCTTGGTTGCGGATGTAAGCGGATGGCTTCCTCATCTCGCCCCACTGTGTTGACAAAGAATCCTCTGGCCCAAAAATGTTGCCCCACAAAGTTGCGCTTGCGCTCTCCATAGACCCTGGCCAGATGGATGGCGCTCTTGCCTTGCCTTTAATGAACCCTACAACCTGTGACACCGCATATTTCGGCGGAATCGAAAGAAGCATATGCACATGATCGGGCAGCAAATGGCCTTCCTCGATCCTTGCCTCCTTCTGCTGCGCCAGTTTGCGAAACACCTCTCCCAGCTGGCGGCGCAATTCCAGATACAGCGTTTTGCGTCGATATTTCGGTATAAACACTCGGTATAAACACAACGTGATATTTGCAGTCCCAGGTCGTGTGACTTAGAGTCCGTCCAAGAACATCAGGAAGGATTACAGAGTTTTCTGAGCATGAGGCGGATTGAGGCAAAGCGCAAGAAAGCGAGCGCTTTGACATTCAGATTTTCCCAATCCTTGGCGAGCCGGCGACATCGATTGAGCCAAGCAATCGTGCGTTCGACGATCCAACGTTTTGGTAGGACGGCGAAACCCTTGGCCCGATCGGAACGTTTGACGATTTCGATGTCGAGTTGGGGCAGGATTTTGCCAACGGCCTTGTGAAAGATCGGCCCTTGATAAGCGCTGTCGGCGAACAGCTTCTTCAAGAAAGGAAACAGGCCAAACAGCGTGGCCAGCAGAAGAACGCCTCCGTCGCGATCTTGAATGTCGGCGGCATGCACGATGGCATGCAGCAGCAATCCCTCGGTGTCGGCGAGAATGTGCCGCTTCTTGCCCTTGATCAGCTTGCCGGCGTCGAACCCAGGTGGATCGATGCAGGCCCCCCTTTTTCGGCGCTTTTCACGCTCTGACTGTCGATGATCGCGGCGGTAGGGCTGGTGTCGCGGCAGGCTTGCTCGCGACACGCTTCGTAAAGCGCGTGGTGCATGCGATCCAGGGTGCCGTCATAGATCCATAAATCGAGATAGGCGAACACCGTGCTCTTCGGCGGCAGGTCTTTCGGAATTGCCCGCCATTGGCATCCCGTCGAGAGCACATACATGATCCCGTTGACGATCTCGCGAAGGTTCACCCGGCGCTTGTTGCCGCCACCCTTGGCCGGCGGGATCAGCGGTTCGATCAGCGACCATTCAGCGTCAATCAGATCACTCGGATAACGCAGCTTGTCGCGATTGTAGCGCACGCGGTTTTCCTTCGTCCACATCGGCGGTCCCTCCTCGAATCAGGCCGCCATCCTTGAATCACAAATGATTCATCCGATTTAATACGTTTCTGGACGGACACTTAGACTTTCGTACTCGTCCATCGGTGGATTTCCTTTCGTGGCGTGGCTGCTCACGTTGGAAATTCGTCGGTGGACCGCCGAAAACGTCAAACTAGGACTGCCTCCCCCGACAGAGCCGGGGGATCTCCCGGTTATGTTAGCGAACGCCGCGGCTTTATCGCAGCGCGCCGCCCGCGCCGTTACCAGCGCGTGGCCGAATAACGAAAATGGAAGGAGGAGGAGACATCGGCACACAGTTCGTGCCCGGCATGCGCGCATATAGCGCTCGCAATCGCTAGCATGTCAACGCCTCCGCATCACCCCAATTTGCGCAATCTTACATGTTCGGCAGCGCTCGCTATGGAGAATAACCATGGCGACGAACTGGGAAGATCGTTACGAGAATGGAGCGGCCATTCCACGAGAGCTGCCAGGATTCCTTTGGATGGGGCGGATTGTGACGCTCATTAGCGAACGGGGCGGCTTTATCGCAGCGCGACGCCCCCGCCGTTACCAGCGCGTGGCCGAATATCGAAAATGGAAGGAGGAGGAGACACCGGCACACAGTTCGTGCCCGGTATGCGCGCATATAGCGCTCGCAATCGCTTGCATGTCAACGCCCCCGCACCACGCCGATTTGCGCAATCTTACTTGATCCACGATCCTTTTGCAGTGCGAACCAACGATCAACTACCCAAATGGCAGCTTCTGGTCGAGGAGGACCGAAAGGCAGGCCATACTTTCTCGCAGCCCAATCTCATCATCGCCGCGATCGCCCAGCAACACGGCCCAATAGTCGTCTCCCGCGACACAAGCAAATACGTACGGGCGCGGGTTCCGGTCATCAATCCGTGGAGAAAGGCGGCCTCGTAGCCGCCCCTTACAAGGTCAGCAAAGCGGAAACTGGATACGAAAAAAATTCTATGGCTACCCAGGGGAGCCCCGGTTTCACCAGAGCGGACGGTTTTGTCCGGCCGCGGCGCGGTTTATGTGTATAAGCTCTGGCATTGTCAGGCGGACCCGCGCGGCAATCCGGACAACACTTTGGACCCACCCGCGAACCGGTAGCAAACCCCCATGAGCAAACAAGAAAAATCGCTGTTCATGACTTTTCTTATGACCCCCGACATGGCCAATTTCTCCGGCCACGTCCATGGGGGCATCATATTAAAGCTGCTCGATCAAGTGGCTTACGCCTGCGCCGCCAGATATTGCAAAAACTACGTGGTGACGGCCTCACTCGACCAGGTGATTTTTAAAGAACCGATCAAGGTCGGCGAATTGGTGACTTTTCGGGCCAATGTCAACTACGCTGGCAGGACGTCGATGGAGATTGGCATCAAGGTGATCGCCGAGAACCTGACGACGCAAGAGGCCCGCCACACCAACTCGTGCTATTTTACCATGGTTGCCCGCAAGGAAGACGGCAGCCCGTGCCCCGTCCCGCCTCTCGAGATCGAGACCGAGATTGAGCGGCGGCTGTTCGAGGCGGGCAAGATGCGCAAGGAAATGCGCAAGGAGATCATGGTAAGAAATACGGCGCTGCACGTCGGCATCCCCGATTAGCGGGATCAAGGAATGATGCGTGGCAGCGCACACCATATCCAAGCCTGCTTTTGCCAATCCGCACAAAAAATCCGCCCAAAACACAAACCACGCGCCTTGCGAAGGTAAGATTTTTTCGCGGCTCGATCGCACCAAAATGTTTCACGTGAAACTTTTTTGTACGATCGATCCGCAAGACGTGTAAACTCCTCGCTCCGGTTAAGGCGCACGAATAACAATGTCCCTTTTTGTCCCGGCCGATCCTGCCGAGGTGGCGGAATGCATCACCGAGGCTGCGGCAAGGCGCACGCCGGTTTCGATCACGGGTTTTGGATCGAAGGCAGCGCTTGGCAGGCCGGTGGAAACCTCTGGCCGCCTCGATCTTTCCCGTCTCGACGGCGTCGCCTTTTATGAGCCCGGGGAACTCGTATTCTCGGCGCTTGCCGGAAACATCCATCGAGACCATCGAGACGATGCTCGCCAACAACGCGCAAGAGCTTGCCTTCGAGCCGATGTCCTTCGCGGCGCTATATGCCACCGGGAGTGGAACGATCGGCGGCGCAATCATGGCCAATCTCTCTGGTCCACGGCGGATCAAGGCGGGCGCGGCGCGGGATTTTGTCTTGGGCGTCAAGGCCGTGTCCGGCCGCGGCGAGGCTTTTAGGGCGGGCGGCCGGGTTGTGAAAAACGTCACCGGCTATGATCTGTCGCGCGGCCTCGCCGGGTCCTTCGGAACCCTAGCCGTGGCAACCGAGGTGACCTTAAAAGTACTTCCGCGCGGCGAAACCTCGGCGACACTGATACTTGCCGGCCTCGATCCGGCGCCAGCCGTAACGGCGCTTTGCGCCGCTATGGGTGCGCCGGCGGATGTATCGGGCGCCGCGCATCTGCCGCCATACGCGGCAAAAACACAAGGGTACTCGACCTCGATCACGGCGTTGCGCGTCGAGGGTTTTTTGCCCTCCGTCACTGGGCGTCTCGACCGGCTCGAAGCGATGCTGAAGGATTTGGCGCCAACAGCCCGGCTGGACGCGCCTGCGTCCCAAAAGCTCTGGCGCGCCATTCGCGATGTCGCGCCGCTCGCCTGCCCGCCCGAAAAAATCATTTGGAGAATGTCCGTGGCGCCAACCGCCGGACCAAAAATCGCTGCGACGGTTACCCGCGCGCATGAGGCTGAAGCTTTGTTCGATTGGTCGGGCGGCTTGGTTTGGCTCGCGCTCGACCCTTGCCCGGGCGCGGCGGCGGAGGTCATTCGCAAAGCAGTGGCGGAAAATGGGGGCGGGCACGCGACCTTGATCCGCGCACCCGCCGAAACCCGTGGACAAATCTCAGTGTTCGAACCGCAGCCGCAAGGGCTCGCCGCTCTATCGCGGCGGCTGAAGGCGGCGTTCGATCCTTATGCGATTTTGGAGCCGCGCCGCATGTGGACGGAATTTTGAGATGCAGACGAATTTTTCGCCCGCGCAGCTCAAAAATCCGGCGACTGCGAGGCGAGAAAAAATTCTCCGTACCTGCGTTCATTGCGGCTTCTGCAATGCGACTTGCCCAACCTTCGTGCTGCTTGGCGACGAACGCAATTCTCCGCGCGGGCGCATCTATTTTATCAAGGACATGCTCGAACACAACCGGGCCGCCGATGCGGTGACCGTCAAGCACATCGACCGCTGTCTTTCCTGCCTCGCTTGCATGACGGCTTGCCCATCAGGGGTGAACTACATGCATCTTGTCGATGAGGCGAGAAGCTATATCGAAAAGACTTATCGAAGACCGCTCGCAGATCGGCTCTTCCGGGCTTCTCTCGGTGCCGTTCTCCCTTACCCAAGCCGTTTCCGGGTTGCGATCGCCGCCGCGCCCTTGGCGAGACCCTTCAGCTTTCTTTATCCGCGGTTTGGCCGCAACGGGCGGCGCCTTGCCGCGATGCTTCGTCTCGCTCCAGACCGTGCGCAATCCGCCTGTTTGAACCCGAGCGTGATGTCCCCGGCCGTAGCACCGGTTGCGCGCGTGGCCCTACATGGCGGCTGCGCGCAGCAGGTTTTGCGGCCAGAGATCAACGGCGCCACGATTCGCTTGCTGACTAGGTTAGGAATTGAAATCGTGCTTGCCAAAGGCGAAGGCTGTTGTGGTGCGCTACTGCACCATTTGGGCAAGGAAGCGGGCGCGCTTGTCCAGGCGCGGCAGAACATTGATGTTTGGAGCGCGGAAATCGAGGGGCATGGACTTGATGCGATTTTGATCACGGCATCAGGCTGTGGCACCATGATCAAGGATTATGGATTTCTGCTTCGCAACGATCCCGCATATTCGGCAAAAGCAGCGCGCATTTCCGCGCTTGCTAAGGACGTGACGGAATTTCTGGATACGCTCGATCTGCCGGAGCCTGCGAAACCGTCCGGCCTAACGGTCGCCTATCATTCAGCCTGCTCGATGCAGCATGGCCAAAAGATTGACGCCTTGCCAAGGCAGCTTTTGACGCAAGCAGGCTTTAAGGTCCGCGACATTCCCGAAGGGCATTTGTGCTGCGGCTCTGCAGGCACCTATAATATCTTGGAGCCGGAGATTGCCTTGCGGCTGCGCGACCGCAAGATCGCGAATATCGTGCAGACCTCGGCCACTCTCGTCGCCACCGGCAACATCGGCTGCATCGCGCAGATCGCGAGCGGGACATCGATCCCGGTGCTCCATACGATCGAACTTCTCGACTTCGCCCATGGCGGGCCAACTCCGGTTGGCCTCGCGAACATAGGGGGCTGAACATTATTTCCGTAGGAATTTCTACAACACTGGAGGTCAGCACCTATAACAATAATTGAATTCTCAACGCCTCTAAAAACTACTGGTGGAAGACAACGACTTCCCCAAGCGCCTACCCGATGCCTAGCTAACTGGGCCGGGGAAATCTTTGCAGCTAACAAGCTCCCATTCCTTCTCGATAACACTGACCACAGCACCACCGATGGCACCGTCGCGGTTTTCAATTGGAATTTACTTTTGGCGTGATCTCCGTCGGCGTGCCAACCCCGAGCCGCTTTTTGAAACAACGTAGGGATTACGCCACCTTCAATTTCCAACAACTCCCGCGACGGTAGCCTTGATTCCTGGCCCAACGTTATCGGTTAATGATTCCTCCATTAGAGGTTGTAAAAGTAGATGTGCCCTGCAGCGGGTTGTATGGATCACAAAGCGGGGTTCCGTTGGATTGAATTATATTGGTGATGTCACCTGAACAGGACGATTGAGTACCGTTATTCGCTTCGGTAACATTCGTGAGTGTAATGACGGAACACACTCCTGATTTGCAACCATTAGCTGAAAAGAGGTTCCCATGGATTGTGCTATTTTGAATGGTTAGTTGTCCGCCGCTCGATGCTTGAACTATATGACTCCATATGTCACTCCCTTGAACATTCATGACGGAAAGCGGTCCAACGGGATCTAACTCTGCAAGCTGTAACGTGGAGTTGGTTACAGTTACATTGCCAGCGATAACTCCAATCTCGTTTATAGCCGAGTTAGAAATTTGTGCATTGACGGGAGCCGGACCGCTGCCAATGTAAATTTGCCATGCAAGCGGACCGAGGTTTACATTGTTAAGCGTCAACTGCGGCTGACTGCTCCACGGAAACGTGAGGGAATACGGCGTGCTGGCCCCGACGATCCCTAGCGGAAGCTGGCTCAGCGTCACGGTACCAGTGGGGGATGTGGCTGGATCTAAATTGACTGAAACGGAGAGCTCCTTTGTCGAGACGTTGGCTCCGATAATGGTCCAATTGGAGTTGGCATGGGACTCAATTGAGAGGCCTGGTTGGGCATTTGTCACCGCGACATTCCATCCGACCTGTAAGCCTGTAGAGCTACCAGCAGACCACGTATAATTCGTTGTTGTATTGGGAAGGGTGAGAGTACCGGATGTGCCGGAACCTAATCCTAGGTGAAGACCATGCTGGCTTTGATTTCCAGTTACGCTTATAGAATTTTGTCCATTTAAGTAGATCTCAGTAGGCACTGTTGAGTTTTTACCGCTAAAACTTGAACTGTTGCCCATTGTTCTGGCAACCAGTTATTAGTTCGATCCAATGTAGAAGTTACGACCTGTATATTTGTGTTGCCATTAGCGTATAGGGCCGATGTCAAATTACGTGTTCCCAAAGCGTTCGTAGTTACGATGCCATTGAGCATGGATATATTAGCATTGTCTACTGCATTGATATTCCACTGAAGATTGTACTGATTGGCCAGAGCAAGTGTTCCACCATTGACGCTCAGCGCCCCAGAGCCCGACAAATTGATATTGCCCGCCACGGTCAGCGCGATGGATTGTCCGATGTTTAGAAGAGAGGCATTGGTTCCAGTCCCTCCGATGACTAAAGTACCGTTTATAGTACAACTTTCCTTCAAATCATTCATTGACCCATCTGTTAAAGTTAAACCACTAAACCCGCCATTTGGGCAGT
>CAVQZL010000053.1:0-26023 GCA_963718265.1 uncultured Alphaproteobacteria bacterium
ATTGCGAGCGGCGGTTGATGCTGTTGGAAACCGAATCGTGCGCTCGAAGCGATCGCGCCGTCTCTGTTTACCTTGGACTATCACGACCAGGCGTCGTTTACGGACAAGGCGACCGATTGGAGAGCCTCATGGCTGCTGAGGGGCGTGGTCAAACTATCTCACATCACAGAAGGTGAGTTCAACTGACCATCGATGTGATGGGGCCGGGCGGCGTATTCGGTAGCACATTGGCGGACCATCTGTCGGATCACACGGCCACATCGCTCGGCGAAATTCACGTCGCCAAAATCACACATCGGGAGCTGAACAGTCTGGTGGGCGAGAGCCCGGAGTTCGCCACTTTCCTTTATGCCCAATTAGAAGCTTGGCAGAAACGGACGGAACGAAAGTTAATCACTCTCCTCACCAAAAGGGTCGAAACGCGGCTCGTCGAGACCCTGCGCGAACTCGCCTTGGTGTTCGGAGCCCCGTGCCCACATGGCTACGCGCTCGAGATACCGCTCACTCAGCAGGACATCGCCGATCTCGTTTACGCCAGTCGACCTGCGGTAACCAAGGCCATGAACGCCTTGCGTCGCCGTGGTGTGCTCGATTACCGCCGGGACCTGATCTGCGTAAATCATGCTGCGCTGGAGTCCGCCGTGTAGTCGAGGCGGATTACTTTGTAATCTCGATTACAGACTTCGTATTGCGGATGCGTAGGTTCCCGCCTTGCGCGGCCATGACACTTAGGCCGCGATCAGGACGGAGAACGCTCATGAAGCCCATCGCACCAACCATACACGGCTATGTGGACTACCTGACGGTCGTCGTGTTTCTGGCCGCGCCAAAGCTTTTGGGACTCGATGGCTTGCCGGCGTTGTTATCTTGGACGCTAGCCGGGGTGCATCTGGCGCTCACCCTTGTAACTGATTTCCCGCTAGGCTGGCGTCCTTGGCTTCCATTCTGGATTAGCGGGTGGGTCGAACAATCGTTGGCCCGGCCCTGGTTCTCATCGCGTTCTTGCCCAATTTTTCCAGCAGCAGCATAGCATTTGGCTTTTACCTATTCATGGGGCTGGTGATCGTGGCCGTCGGGTGGCTGACCGATTATTCCTCAGGGGCAAAGTAAGCGCTCAGGCCGATCGGTTGACATCGCGCGCGAATGGCAGCGTAGGGCCACTTCCGGTAATCGAGGGGAGCCGGGATGTCCGCTTCCCATATGTGGACGGCCCCCTCCTCGCAAGGTTATTTGGGCAGTGCTTTGATCAGATCGCTTGCGTCCATATGTCCGGCCTGTTGTCGCGCTCACACATGAACGCTGGCCAAGATGGTTTCCGCGATGCGAGTTCCAAACACCCAAGCGACCTTTGGCGGCCAGTGGAAAGCACGGAGTGTCTCGCGTCTTGGATCGATCGATCACACCATCTGCTCGTTGCCTTGCAAGTTCTGGCATCGGCTCAGCACGGTTGCAGTTGAATTGCTCCCCGTGTCTGGCTGATCTCGCCACGACGGTTATCGAGGCGCTGCCGACGAGGGATTTGACCGGCGCCTCGCAAGACCTGCGCGACTGCTTGGCTGGCGGCACCGCCTTTCATAATACCAACCTGTTGCGTGCTGAGCGGGAAGCGATTGAGAAGGGCTATCGCATTGGTGACGGCGGCATTCATGTCTTGGCCGCCACGACCACCCTTGCCGCCGGAATCAACACGCCGGCGTCAACCGTCATCCTGGCGGAGAACGAGTTCGTCGGCGAGGACGGTCGCCCCTTTACGATCGCAGAGTACAAGAACATGGCTGGTCGCGCAGGCCGTTTTGGCTACAACGAAATTGGTAAGGCTATCATCCTCGCCGACACGCCGGTCGAGCGGGCGCAGCTGTTCCAGAAATATGTCCTAGGGACGCCGGAGGATGTGACCTCCTCGTTCCAGCAACGCGACCTTCCAACCTGGACGCTTCGGCTGCTTAGCCAGGTGCGCGGCGTGCGGGCGAGCGAGATTCCTGGTCTCCTGGTCAACACTTTCGGAGGCTATACAGCGTCCCGTTCCAATCCCCAATGGATCAAGCTGGTCGAGACTGACGTGTCGGTGCTGGTCGCGCGCCTGCTGCAGGCGGGACTCGCGGAGCAGGATGGGGATCTCATCCATCTTACCTTGCTGGGACGGGCTTGCGGCTCGTCGTCGCTGTCCTTCGAATCGAGCCTACGCCTTATCGAGTTGATGCGGCAGTTGAACGCGGCTCAGACCGGTCCCGCGCAGGTGCTGGGCATCATTCAGGTTCTGGCTGAGATGGATGCGATCTATACGCCTGTCATGAAGCGCGGACGCTCGGAGAGTGTCCGCGCGAGCGAGGTGGCACAGCGCTTCGGTCATCCCATGATGCAAGGCCTGCAACGCTATTGCCGCGACGAGTTTGAGTTCTGGGCGCGTTGTAAGCGTGCATCTCTGCTTCACGATTGGATCGAAGGCACGCCGGTCGACGTGCTGGAGAAGCGCTTTTCGACCACGCCGTTCCAGGGCGCGATCGGCTACGGCGACATTATCCGAATCGCTGATGGCGGCCGTTTTCATCTCCGCTCTGCGCATCAGATCCTATCGGCGCAGTTCCCGGACCAGCCGGTGTTTCTGGCGGCGCTCGACCAGCTACTGCGACGTCTCGAGTTCGGATTGCCTGCGGCCGCGCTTCCGTTGACCGTGATCCCCGTCGCTTTGACCCGAGGACATTATCTGGCCCTCTTCGCGGCGGGGTGCGCAACCGCTGACGACGTGAAGAATCTTGGGTTGGAGACGCTCATCGAATGCGTCGGGGGAAACACCGCGTCCTTGCTGCGGCCCAAGTCAGGCAACGAGGGGCGCGATGTCGCTGGCGCTGCTTGAGTTCGATAGGCCGGCGGCATGGCCGGGAGAACTGCGGACAGCTCTGTCAAATTAAGAAATTCAGCTCGTAATAAGCCGGTTGACCCATGTTGGATTACGCCGCGACGACAGCTTCGCGCCACGTTTGCATGGCCGATTCCCGGAACGCTCGGTGCGTTCTTGCTGAGGTGAGATGGCGTTGAACGTTGAAGATATTGTAGGCGGCTGCGTGGATTGAGAGAAATCTTTGTGCGGACCCGGCGCTCTTGAAACCCTGCATCTTGCGCTCTCGTCGTCGTGTCGGCTGATGCGAATTCTCGGCCCGGTTGTTGCGCCATCGCCCCCGCTCATGGCGATTTGCAATCCCAAGATCGTGGGCTGCGGCAGCATAAGATCGAAATTCATCTGTGACCAGTTTGTCCGGGACAAATCCATATTTCTTCAAAAGCTTACGCATGAGTTTCAGCGCAGCCAGCTTGTTCCTTCTGCTCTGGACCAGGACATCGAGGACCTCGCCCTCAGCATCAACGGCGCGCCAAAGATAGACCATGTGGCCACCGATTTTCAGATACATTTCATCCATATGCCAGACCGTGTGGGGTTTAGGCCGGCGCCTTCGCAGGTCCATCGCGATCTTGGGTCCAAAATGGTTTACCCAGCGCCGAATGGCCTCGTAGGAGACCGCGATGCCACGCTCCGCTAACAAGTCTTCGACGTCTCGAAGGCTTAGCGTGAACCGGAGATAGAGCCAGATCGCCTGCTGGATGATTTCCGGAGGGAACCGGTACCCTTTATAGCTGAACTTCTTCATCTCCCTTGGCTACTTAACCGCCAGCGAGTCCGCAAGCGGAATTGGCGTGACAAAGCCTGCGTGCGCGTCAGAAGCGGTCACACGTTTGAAAATTGGGCGTTCCCTGACGGGACCGAGCCGAACCGCCACAGCCAAGACGATTCGCGCTCCAATGGATACGAAGCAAATTCAAATGATGGCGCCAGAAATTTACAGATGGTGTGGTCGGATCGATCGCGTGGCGAGAAACGTTTTCCGAAAATGGGGACCGATGGCGTGGCGACGAGGAGAGGACTTTAGGATCGATCCTCTGCGCCGACGCTGATGGTGTGGATCGGTTTCGTTTGGCGGTCGTTGAATATTGCCGCCGAAAGGGGCCCATTCATTCCAGCGCCCGTATCGACGTTGCAGCAGTTGCCGCGCACGTCCGGTGTCGTTTGCTGCGGATCAAGATAGATCGTCGGCGTATGACCGTGGACAATGTATTTCGGAAACGGTCCCCTATGACGAAGGAATTTGTCGCGTATCCAAAGTTTTGTTTCGGCGGTCTGCTGGTCGAGGGGCACGCCCGGACGAATCCCCGCGTGAACATAATAACGGAGTTCGTCTTCATGGCTGATTGGGAGCGCGCGCATCCATTCTTGCGCTTGCCGGATCGCGGCCGGTGCGCGCAAGGAGGTGACGGTTGCATCGCCGCCGTTGGCGAGGAAGTCTGAAAGGTCGCCTTCCGATTCCGTCGCTCGAAGCATGAGCTCTTCGTGATTGCCCTGAAGGCAGATAGCGCCCTCGGCTTGCAGGCGTTGGACGATTTGAAGGACTTGGCGCGAGTTTGGGCCACGATCAATGTAGTCACCGAGAAAGATCAACTGGCGTAGCTCGGGTTTGGCGTTCGCCACACACCAGATGTCGATTTTGCCAAGGAGATTTTCGAGCTTCGCGGCCATTCCATGAATGTCGCCGATGACAATGGTCAGCATTTAAGTCCTCACCTTGGTCTGCATAGTGGGGAATCCGCTATCCTGCTGTTCATCGCGATATCAACGCGCGTCCGCGAAAATGCAGTCGCGCCGAGTGAGCCAGAACCAGCAGAGGCGCCGCCACACGGCGCCTCTGGCAATAGATTAATGCACACGCACTGGACGGGCGCGATGCCCTGCGCCACTGCGCGCCCGGGAGGCGGCCTCGGCTTGCCGCATCTGCGCGGCGGTGACGGCGCTTTTCGGCAAACGCGGGTCGCCAAGCCCCATTTCGATTTCGACGATGCCGTCCCGGCGGACGCGCGAGCACACGGCCAGCGTCAGACCACGGAAGACGAACTGGAGATGCGCGATCTCCAGGCCTTTTGCCGCCGAGGCGATCTCTCGATAGGCGGCGAGGCCAGCCGCCTGGAGATGGACTCCGACTGCGAGCTTGGCGTCGGCGGTGGGAACGATGAGAATGGGAGCCTGAATTTGAAACATGAAGACCTCTTTTCGATGAACGCGTTTGGATCGCCCGCCCTGGCGGAGTCCAGGAGGGGATTTATCGAAACGGCCGAAGAGGTTTGGGGTCAGATATGCATCGCAACTCAGAATTAGAGATATATCGATCCGTTGGCCATGATGGCGCTTCGGGACAGGCAACTTGTGGCAGGCCTGTGCGTCAAAATTGGACGTAGCCACGCACTGGCTCTTGAGCTCAACAAACCGCATCGTCGGCCGGATCGCCGCCTCGGCAATCGCCTCGGCGTCCAGATCGTCGTTCTTTTGCGCTTTCACATAAGGGCGCACATATTCCGGCGACATCAGGCGGACCTCGTGTCCCTGAGCGGCAAACACCCGGCCCAGATGGTGCGCGCCGCAGCACGCTTCCATCGCGGTAATGCAGCGCCCAAGACTGTTCGCGAAACTCTCAAGTGAACTCCGCCGCATCCGGCGCCTCAAGACCACGCGGCCTGACGCGTCCATAGCCGCCAGGCTGCAGGAGTTCTTGCCAAGATCAATTCCAATGATGACGATGTCCATCGGCTCGTTCCTCTCTCTTAAAACCAACCACGATCCTAACGGATCCCGGCGAGAGGGGCGGGCCATCCCATAATCACAAACGATTCAAAAGATTCAAGATGTTTGCGGACAGACAGTTAGCGGTCATATAACGATCAAAACGCGCGATCAGATCATCGACGACGGGCGGCAGTTCTGGCCAGTCTCGATCAGCGACGCGTCCCTCGGCCTTGCAATAAAATTGCTCGGTGTCACGAAAGTCGGCGTCTACGAGGCAGGAGAACAGTCACCCCAGATGGGAACCACGCCTATGTTACGAACGTAGAGTACAACACTGTGTCGGTGATCGCCACGGCCACGAACACGGTGGTGAAGACGGTGGCGGTGGGGAATGGGCCCGAGTGGGTCGCTGTTGGCACTATTCGGTGACCGCGAGCCTCGACAGGGTTTGCCCAAGATTTGAGGCAATCATGCAATGTAACCTCGTTGAAAGAAGGCGCGGCCCTCGGCAGTGGGGAGCCGCGGTTCTAGGAGCCGTGTTGATCCTAGCCGCCGCCATGAGCGCCTGGCCGGCGGCGGCGGCGCCTTTCCTCTATGTCGCGAACACGAATTCCAGCATTGGCGTTGTCTCGCTGATCGACACCGCCACCAACACTTCGGTGCCCGGAGGGATTCTTGCGGGGAAGGCCCCTTTCGGGGTCGCCGTCGCCCCGGACGGAGCACATGTCTATGTCACCAATCCCCAGTCCAACACCGTCTCGGTGGTCGATACGGCCACAAAGAAGGTGGTGGCCATTACGGTGGGGTCTTACCCCGTGGGGGTCGCCGTCAGCCCTGACGCGACGCGCGCCTATGTGACGAACAGAGGCTCCAACACGGTCTCGGTGATCAATACGGCCACCAACACGGTGGTGGCCACGATTCCGGTGGCGTCTGGCCCGCAGGGAGTTGCCGTCACACCGGACGGAGCGCATGTTTATGTCACGAGCCGATTTTCTAACATTATCTCGGTGATCGCCACGGCCACCAACACGGTGGTGAAGTCGATCAAAGTGGGAACTAATCCAGCTGGGGTCGCCATCACCCCGGACGGGACACGCGCCTATGTCACGAATATTTTCTCCGACTCTGTCTCGGTGATCGCCACGGCGACGAACACAGTGGTGGCGACGGTGGCGGTGGGGTCTCGCCCCTATGGGATCGCCATCACCCCGGATGGCAAACACGCCTATGTGACAAATTTTGTCTCCAACACGGTCTCGGTGATCGCCACGGCCACAAATACGGTTTCGGCGACGATCGCGGTCGGCACTCAGCCTGTCGGGGTGGCGGTTACCCCAGACGGCAAACAGGCCTATGTCGCGAATAATATCTCCCGCACCGTTTCGGCAATCGACGCGGCCACCAACACGGTGGTGGCGACGGTCGCGGTGGGCGCTGGCCCTGCGGGAGTTGCCATTATTCCGCCGCCGCCCGGCCTATTCGCCTATGTCGTGAATGAAGAATCGAACACCATCTCGGTTATCGCCACGGCCACGAACCAGGTGGTGGCCACGATCCCGGTGGGGTCTGACCCTCGTTTTGTCGCGGTCACCCCGGACGGGACACATGCCTATGTCACGAATTTTATCTCCAGCACTGTCTCGGTGATCGCCACTGCCACGAACCAGGTAGTGGCCACGATCCATATACCGCCCCGGGCAGAGTTCGGTCGCCGTCAGCCCGGACGGGAACCATACCTATGTCACGGCTGACGCCGACAACACTGTCTCTGCGTTCAACACGGCTACCAACAAGCTAGAGAAGAAAGTGGCGGTTGGCGTTGGCCCCGAATTTGTTGCTTTGACCCCCGACGGGAAGCGGGCCTATGTGACGAATTCGGGCTCCAACACGGTCTCGGTGATCGACACGGCCACCAATTTGGTCGTGAAGACGATCTCGATGGGAGGTTCTCCCGCAGAGATTGCCATCACCCCCGACGGGGCACGCGCATATGTCGGGTTTAACAGCCCCCCCATCGTCTCGGTGATCGACACGGTGACGAACACAGTGGTGAAGACGATCGAAGGAGCGGGGGACTTCGCTGTCGCGGTCGCCCCGGACGGGTCACATGCCTATGTCACGAGAACGTACTCCGGCACGGTCTCGGTGATCGCCACGGCCACCAACACGGTGGTGGCCACGGTCGCTGTGGGGAAAGACCCGGCTGGGATCGCCGTCACCCCGGACAGCAAGCACGTCTATGTGACGAACAGAGATTCCAACACGGTCTCGGTGATCGATACGATCACCAACGATGTGGTAGCGACCATCCCTGTTGGGGTCAGTCCTTTGGGAATTGCCATTATGCCGTGACGGCGGGCCTCGACAGGGTTTGCCCAAGATTTGAGGCAGTCATGCAAGGTAACCTCGGCGCGAGAAGCAGCGGCCCTCGGCACTGGGGCGCCGCCGGGCTCTGTCACATTAGCGAATTTAGGACGCAGTAAACCTGTTGACCCATGTTGGGTTACGCCGCAACGACAACTTCACGCCACGTTTGCATGGCCGATGCCCTGAAGGTTCGGTGCGTTCTTGCTGAGGTGAGATGGCGCTGGACGCTGAAAGTGTTGTGGGCTGCGGCATGCATTGAGAGAAATCTTTGCGCGGATCCCACGCTCTTGAACCCTTGCATCTTGCGCTCTCGTCGTCGGGTTGGTTGATGCGAATTCTCGGCTCGATTGTTGCGCCATCGGCCACGCTCGTGGCGTTTCAAGATCCCGAGCTCATGGGCTGCGGCGCTATAGGACCTCAGGTCATCCGTGATTAACTTTTCGGGACCGGTGCCATACTTCTTCAAAAGCTTGCGCATGAGTTTCAGCGCGGCACGCTTGTTCCTCCTGCTCTGGACCAGCACATCAAGTACCTCACCCTCGGCATCCACGGCGCGCCAAAGATAAACCAAGCGGCCGCCAATTTTCAGATAGACTTCATCCAGATGCCAGGTTGTGTGGGGCTTGGGTCGGCGTTTGCGCAAGTCGGCTGCGATCAAGGGCCCAAAATGATTCACCCAGCGCCGAACGGTTTCGTAGGAGACCATGATGCCCCGCTCCGCCAACAAATCTTCGACGTCACGTAGACTTAGCGTGAACCGGAGGTAGAGCCAGGTCGCCCGCTGGATGATGTCTGGCGGAAAGCGGTAGCCGCGATAGCTGATTTTATTCATCCCCTTGGCTACCGAACCGCAAGTGGGACCGCAAGCCAGAAGTGGCGTGACAAAGCCTCGCCGATTTCGAAAATCTGAAGCAAGATGTCGAGGGGCTACGAGAGGGTCTTAAGGGTACGCTCAGGCTCGGCGTCATCCCCGCGGCGATGCCTTCTGTCGCAATGCTCACATTGCCGTTTTGCACCAAGCACCCCCATGTCACGGTGGACGTGAAGTCAATGACCTCCGTGCAGATCCAGGCCAGTCTCGACAAATTTGAGCTTGATGCCGGTATGACCTACCTCGAAAATGAGCCTCTATCGAATGTTCGCCAAAAGATGTCAACGGCGGAGACAAATTGTGCCAGATGGCGGCGTGAAAGTGTACCGGTCGGGTTGAGAGAAAAGGGCCGCGAAGCCCTGGTTATTGTCTGACCGCGCGCGTTGAGGCGGCGCGGAACGTAGCGAAGCGCGGCTCACCGCGCGTGGCGTCACTCAGATGTTTGCGTCGGCGTCTCCTTTGGTGGTTGTGGTCTCGTGTTCTTCGTTACCGCTTCGCCGTTGTGCCTTCTTTGCTGGTCGCCAGCCGGTAGCTGTCACCATTCATTTCCAGGATGTGAACATGATGCGTGAGGCGGTCGAGCAGCGCGCCGGTGAGTCGTTCCGAGCCGAAGATCGAGGTCCACTCATCGAATGGCAGATTGCTGGTGACCAGCGTGGCGCCACGCTCATAGCGTTGACTGAACACCTCGAAGAGTAGTTCCGAACCAATCGGCGGTGAACGGCACGTAGCCCAGTTCATCGACGATCAGCAATTTGACCGTGTTGAGGTGTTTTTGCAGCGCCCGCAGCCGACGTTCGTCGCGCGCTTCCATGAGCTCGTGCACGAGGGCGGCGGCCGTGGTGAAGGCGACGCTGTGGTTTTTCTGGCAGGCGGCCAGTCCCAATGCCAGGCCGATGTGGGTTTTGCCGGTGCCGGATGGCCCGAGCGCGATGCAGTTCTGTCGCTTCTCGATCCATTCGCACCGCGCCAGTTCCAGAACCAGCGACTTGTTGAGCGACGGCTGCGCGGTGAAGTCGAATGTGTCGAGGCTCTTGGTCTGTGAAAAGCGTGCGAGGCGAATACGACGTTCGACGTTACGCCGCTCGCGGTCGATGCGCTCCAGTTCGCACAGTCGAAGCAGATAGCGCGGATAGTCGGCGCGATCCTGGGCGATTCCATCGCCACCTTCTCATACTCCCGAACGAAGGTGGGAAGCTTCAGCGCCTTGAGATGATTGCCGAGCAACACCTGGGGCGCGACGATCGTTAGCGAGCCTGGCTCATACAAGGTGGTCATGCCGAACCTCCCGCAGCCGCATGGAGCCCGCGTTGACGATGAGCCCGAGATAGGCGCGTGGATCCGTCGCGCCGACCATCGCGGCCGGCAGGTAAGGGTAGAATGTCAGATCGAGCCGGGCTGGCCGGTTCTCCAATCTGGCGAGCAGCAGCATCTTCACCGCGTCGAAGCTGATGGCACCCAGACGCAGCGCGTCTGCGACAGCCTGTTCGACCTGATGTTGGTGAAAATCCTCCATCAATCGCAGCACCTGAATGAACTCGCGGCGACCGGGGTTGTCCATGCGCGCTTCCATCAACCGCCGCAGCCGATGGATGCACTCGGAGAAGACCCATTCGTCGAACGGCGCGGCTTGATCGAGCGCCTTGCTCTTTTGTTCCAGCAAGGCGAGGTAATGCAGGGGATTGTAGATAAACTCGGCCGTGTCATAGCTGCGGATATGGGTGGCGATCGTTTCGCCGTGACAAACGATCTCGACCCTATCGACGTAGCCCTTCGCTAGAACTTCTTGATGGCCGTAACGCGTTGGAACCGAATAATCATTGTTGCGGTAACGCACCAGCGATAGCGACGAGACGCGGGTGGCGACCTTGTGACAGGCGTCATAGGGCGCCAGGGGTAACGGCATGAACGCGGATATGTCCGCCTGCATGCGCTCACCGATTGTTGTTGCTTGGCCGCGCAAGATCGCCTGACGCCGCTTTATGCAGGCGTCCAGGAACCGCGCATTGAGCGCGTCGAAACAGTCCACGACAGGCAAAGGCGTCATGAAATTGCGCCGGACATAGCCGACCAGGCCTTCAACCTTGCCCTTGTCGTTTCCCTTGCCCGGTCGGCCAAAGCGGTCGTCGAACAGGTAATGGCTCTGGAGCTCCGAGAACATTTGCGAGCGCAGCCGCTTTCCGCCCTTCACGATCTGGGCCACCGCGAGACGGGTGTTGTCGAATAGGATTGATCGCGGCACGCCGCCGAAAAACTCGAACGCTGCCACATGGCCGTCGCAGAAGGCTTCCGCCGTCTCGGCGGGATAGGCCTTGACGAAGCAGCCGTCCGAGTGCGGCAAATCCATACAAAAATAATGAAAGCGGATCTTCTTGCCTGCGATATAAGCGTCCGCCTGGCCAAAATCCGCCTGCGCATGCCCCGGCCGATGGCTCAAGGGAATAAACATCTCGCGCGAGCGCAACATCGCCCGCGCCACATACTCCCGCACGATCGTGTAGCCGCCAGAAAACCCTTCTTCATCCCGCAGCCGTTCGAAAATCCGTTGCGCCGTGTGGCGCTGCTTTTTGTGCACACTCCGGTCTTCTTCAAGGACCTTGTCGATCCACACCATAAAAGGACCAAGCTTCTTCGACATTGGCCGCTCGCGCCGCCGATAGCCCGGCGGAACCGAAAATTGAAGCATCTTCGTGATCGTGTTCCGATGAACACCAAAGCGCTTCGCCGCCTCCCGGCGGCTCAGCCCGTCCACCATCACCGCGCGTCGTATTCCGGCATAGAGTTCCACTGTAAACATCCTTCCGGCCTCTCCATGCCATTCAAAGACATCGAGCCGGCCTAGCAGGACCGGTACACTTTTGCGCCGCCTTCACAGCAGCAGATCAATGCCGGTTCAGTGGTACACTTTGCGCCCGCGCTTTAGAAAAGAGACTTTATCGGGAGCGCTACCTATTCGTCACTCACATCCGCAGCTCGATTGCTCAAAGGAAAGAGGTGACTTGGCGCGCCGCAGCTCAAGAGAGACTTCTGCCTCCTCCACGAAAGCATGCAGAATCGCCGGGTACTTAATAAGCTAACAGAGTCTTTAGGGTTGACGCATCGTACTAGACGCGGTTGGATAAGGCATTGAGATGATTTATAAAGGCGATTCTTTTCCGCAAGAGAAGGATCGCCTACATGCAACCAATATTCTCGAACGCCCTATCCAAGGCCGTAGAGAATCACATCAAACTGTCGGACACAAGGCGTGAGACGCTGGCGTGGCTGGCGCTCTTGATCATGCAGCAAGGCACGATCTGCCTGTGGCGGTTGGCGGCGTATGTCGCGAGCCCGGCGCAAACGGATTCCGTGCGGCGGCGGTTCTATCGATTTTTCCAGCATGTCAAACTGGACGGCGCGGCGGCCGCGTGCGTGATCGTCGATCTTTTGGGACTTGGCGGCAAACCTTGGGTTTTGGCCGTGGATCGGACCAACTGGGAGTTTGGTAAAACGACGATCAACATCCTGATGGTTTCGGTGATCTGGAACGGCATGGGGATACCTCTGCTATGGACGCTGCTGCCAAAGGCTGGGAACTCGAACACGCTTGAGAGAACCGGTCTTCTGGATCGTCTGCGTGCGGTGTTTCCGGACATGAAAATCGCCTCGCTCATGGGCGACCGCGAGTTCATTGGCGACGCATGGATGGCTTACCTGCATGCGGCGAAGATCCCGTTCATTCTGCGGCTGCGCGAGAACCAATATGTCGTGCGCGAGGGCTACGAGACATGGACGATCGCCGCCATTGCGCGGCATCTGAACAAAGGCCAGACAATGATCCTCAAAGGCGCCTGCCGGCTTGGGCAAAACGGGCAGGCGTCATGGCCACCCGTGCGGCTGGTGATCATGCGGATCGCCTCGGGCGAACTGTTGGCGCTGGCCTGTTCCAGCAAGCCGCAACATGCGCTGGCCCGCTATCGCCAGCGATGGACCATCGAAACCATGTTCGGCAATCTGAAAACCAAGGGCTTCAATCTGGAAGACACGCATCTGACCAACGCCGATAAGCTGTCCACCCTTTTGGCGGTGCTGGCTTTGGCCGTGGCGCTTTCCGTTAAAACAGGCGTGGCGGCGGCGCGGCGGCGGCCTATCACCATCAAAAAGCATGGCCGCCGGGCGTGGTCGCTGTTTGCCCTCGGCCTATCCGCGTTGCGTAAAATCTTCGCCGCCGCAAATCCTCCTCAAGTAAGCGCTTTCCTCAGCCAACTCCTGTCCCCAAAACTCCCGCTCAAGTCATTGAAATCTCTCGTACACTGAAAGTGAGTTTAGTACGGTGGGGTTGACGTTAAGGCCGAACATTACGTCCGATTCGTTTCTATCCGTGTGTTCCCATGTCAGCAGCGGTGCGTGGTCAAGCATCGTCCCGCATACCTTTTCCTTGATTTTCGCAGGATGCAATGAGCTGGCACTCGTTAAACTCATCAATCCAGTTCACACTCAAGTGATTGGTCTCGTAGTCTCTGACCGCGACCCACTTTCGCCGCTTGCGCTTGCGCTCATGAAATGCGCGGCGCGCTTGGATCTCGACGCGGAATTTGGACCAGCCCGTCTCCTACTCGCGCCTGATCGACGGCATCGATTGAATGATCAATTTTATTTGTTTGCCGGCAAAAGTCACCCGCTTGATAGTCCGCACGCCACGGCACAAATAGGCTTTCCAAGAAGGCCTGTCGTCAGGCGAGGAAGCGCGAGGAGCGAGGCACGTGGTCAGCGCAAGCGACCGTACCGTTTCTCCATCTATAATCAGCTAGTCTATCGTTCGGCCTGGGCGTCGAACGACGCGCCTCCTCATACCCAAAATCAACTATGGAGATGACGATTGCGAAAATAGTATGCGTCCTCTACGATGACCCTGTAGACGGCTACCCGAAGAGCTATGCGCGCGACGATATTCCGAAGATTACAAAGTATCCGGACGGGCAGACGGCGCCGACGCCATCTGCTATCGATTTCACGCCGGGGCAGCTACTTGGCAGCGTCTCTGGCGAACTCGGCCTTCGCAAGTTTCTCGAAAAGGCGGGTCATTCCTTGATCGTCACATCCGATAAGGACGGCAAGGATTCGAAGCTCGACAAAGAGCTGCATGACGCAGAGATTATCATCTCCCAGCCATTCTGGCCGGCCTATATGACAGCCGAGCGCATTTCCAAATCACCCAAGCTCAAAATGATTGTCACCGCAGGCATTGGCTCCGACCATACGGATCTCCAGGCTGCGATGGATCGCGGTATTACCGTCGCAGAGGTCACTTATTGCAACAGCAACAGCGTGGCCGAGCACGTGGTCATGCAAATTCTCTCGCTCGTGCGCAACTATATCCCGTCGTACAATTGGGTGATCAAGGGCGGTTGGAACATCGCAGACTGTGTGGCGCGTTCTTACGACGTCGAAGGAATGCACGTCGGCACTGTGGCAGCCGGACGTATCGGCTTGCGTGTGTTAAGGCTTATGAAGCCGTTTGATGTCCATCTCCACTACATGGATCGTCACCGTCTGCCGGAGTCAGTCGAGAAGGAGCTCAATCTCATCCATCACACCAGCCTCGAAAGCCTGACAAAGGTTTGCGATGTGGTGACGTTAAACTGCCCGCTGCACCCCGAAACGGAGCATATGATCAACGAGAACACCCTCAAGAATTTCAAGAGAGGCGCTTATCTCGTCAACACGGCGCGCGGCAAGCTCTGCGACCGCGACGCGGTTGCGCGTGCGCTCGAAACCGGCCAGCTCGCGGGCTACGCGGGCGACGTTTGGTTTCCGCAGCCAGCTCCGAAAGACCATCCGTGGCGGACGATGCCACACCACGGCATGACGCCGCATATCTCCGGCACCTCGCTCTCCGCGCAAACGCGCTACGCCGCTGGCGTGCGCGAGATCCTCGAATGTTATTTTGCGGGCAGGCCGATCCGAAGCGAATATCTTGTCGTCCAGGGCGGCAAGCTTGCGGGCGTCGGCGCCCATTCCTACAGCGCCGGCAATGCGACCGGAGGCTCGGAAGAGGCTGCAAAATTTAAACGTTGAAGCCACGTGCCGTCGGGACTGGTGTCCGGCGGCACTTCACTCTTGGTCATCGCCTGGTTCTGCAGTGTGGTAAGCTCATAGCTCGGCCTCGAAATGTAAGAGGAGAAAATTGGGTGACGCTCTGGATCAGGACCAAGACCGCTCACCGTACGCGCTCAAGGCGGACCGCCGAAACCATGCGAACGGGCGCGCGCCGGGCGCAGATCGCCCTCTACAACGAGCTGGAACGGCCCTGCGTTGACGTCCAAAGCCGATCCATCCATGCGATCCGCAAGAATTACCCGATCATGGCGTACTGTCGAATCAGTTGCGGCGAGATCAATTGCAACTTTGTAGCCGTCTCGCGCCTCGATGAGGACGACGTCGGTAAGTTCTATACCCCGAATAGCCTTCCCGGACGGAGCGCCAACTTTCGCTAACACATCACTGAGCAACGCGCCCTCAAAGACATGCGCGACCCCGTGCTGGGTCACGCTGAGTTTGACGCGTGGGAGCGCATCAAGTTCGGGCAGCGTCAGGTTGGCTCTTTGGCCGTCAAGCCCCATAAGTGTCACGTTAAAAGAGCTATCTTCGGCAGCGATAGAACCGCTTGCGAGCCAAGCAACGGCTATGAGGGCAAAGCTTGATCTCATTTAGTGCATTGTTTCCGACAGCAGGTGACTGAGCCCGTCAGAGATTCAAACTGAACATTGGGCGCGATTATAGCCTAATCCTCTCGACCTCATCTTGTGTGAGCCGTTCCTTCGTCCTGTCATAGAGCTTGGTCGTGCGTGGGCTCTCATGTGCCGCCATTTCCTGCGCGTGTTCGAGCGCGCCGCCATTGGTGTGAAATTGCACCGAACCGGGACCCCAGCAACATTCATCATAACGATCTGAAATCACATCAGAAACCGGCAACGCAGAGGGGTCCCGGTTGGGTGCAAATGCGGTCGCCCGCTCGGAGTAATTTATCTAAACAAATCAATAGCTAAAGCCCAACCGAAGCCGGGGTCCCGCTTCGGTACAAATTCACATGCTGAGTGCCCCGGCTGATTTAAACGCCTTCTTGGCATCCTTGGCGGTCATCGCGACCGACGTTCTTAAATGGGAAACCCCACCAGAAGCTGCGCCCGCGATCAGCGCCGAAGCCATGACATCCTCGCCTGGCACCTCGGTTATCGAGAGAAAATCGTACTCGCCGAATGTGAAATAGTGGGCGAGCAGCTTGGCTCCCGCCTTTTCCATGAGGTCCGCGAGGGCCTTCTCACGATTCTCGGGATTGGCCACCATGCCCTTGACCGCGTCGGGCGTATACCGGCCCTGGGTGATATAGATCGCCACGGGTTCCTCCATTTCCAGTTCACACTTTTTATGGATCGCCCAAGCGTAACTAGTCTCCATTTTTTGATTTGGTAGCGGCTGCCCGGAAACCCCGAGCGCGATGCAGGAAGCCGCGCCAAGCCGTTTCGCTCAAAGATCCTGCTCCGCCGCTTATTTCGACCGGTCGCGCCGTGTGATCCGCGTGCGGCGGTTTTTGAGCTTCGTCAGATTGTTCTTGGCGACAGCTTTCCTCATTGTATTCATGCCGGCTTCTGGGCTTGGCGCCGCTGGCCCCGGCATGGATGAAATTTTGTCTTCGAGCGCGCCGATTTGCTGAGAGATTTCCGCAACGCCATTCGCAGTCTCTTTAAGCCGCGCGCCCTGGCTCGCGCCCAGTGCAATTTCGACAAGGCGGCGAATGCTTTCCGCCCGACCTGGAATATCAGGCTGAGCGCGCCGCCATTCATCTATCCGCGCGATGAAATCCGCAGACGCCCGCATCTGAAATTGCTTGTCATTCAAAAGAGGCATCGCTTTCCTATTTCATGTATTGACATGGTATGCGCACCCGTGTATGTACATGGTATCGCATAAAACGATAGAAATTGCAAGGAGCAAGCATGACAAGATCACTTCAGAAACACGTCGCGAGGCGGCAAGACCAGACTTTCGCAGATTGGTTCGCGGAACTTCGCGAGCTTGCGGGCGAGCGCTGGGCAGACGTGGCAGACCAGGCGCCAACCGTTTACGCGGTTTGGGGCGGCGGCGCGACGCCAGCGCAGGCCCTTTACATGGTGGGGCTGATACTGCCGCCGAAGGCGGCGGCATGATTCGCCCTGCTTGTCGCGTTCGCGCTCACCAAGACCGGTGCGACGATCTACCTGGAAAAATGAGAGAGGAACGGCAATGGTAAACCGAATTTTCGCGCTTCGGCAATGTTATGACGGGCGAGAACCGCCGAAAATCGGCTGAAATCCATCAATTGACGCTTTGCCGGGTGAGTTTTCACACGGCCTGCTTAATTAATGCATGTGCAGTCGAATGGTTTTTCCATGCACGATCAGCTTGACGTCGTGACGGTGCCTCCCCGATAATTAGCGGGATCTTTCCCAACTGCAGTATTGCCCGAGTGACGGATCATTCTGGCACATAATGAGACACGGGCGGTCAAATCGCACCGCGGAAACCGGAATGCAGTCGCCACCATGCTGGCAAACCTTGTCTGGATCGCCGCCGCCGGTCACTTCGAATTTCATTCCTTTATGCCAGTAGGAGTCCACGTCACGAATTAGCGTGACGACGCATGCGGTTTTTCTTTCCCAGCATCTTTCACAGGCTGAGCCTTCGGACGGGCATTCCTGTCGGCATGCTTGTTTTGCCGCCCGCTCAACGGGGGTGCGCACCGGTAAATCGGCAAGGTTTCCCGCTAGTGCTGAGGTTGCCGCGATCACGTACACGGCTACGATTGCTGCGATCTTCATCTCTCTTTCTCGTTTTGGTGGCGCTATCTTACTCTCTTGACCTGACCTAACAGATCAGCCGCATCTGCGTGGTCGGCGGGAGCTTTCCAGCTCTCTTGAAACTCTTCGCCTTTTAGGACAAAAATCGCTGAGCAAGAGTTTTTGATTTTCGCACAACGGTAAGGTGGCACTGTTACCAAGTCAGCGCATACCCGCGCCAAGATCGGGCACGCGCTGAACCGCGTAGAGCCGCTCAAGACATTCGAATGCACAGTCCCCCAAAGCCATAGCCGCCTGCCGATGTCCGGGGCCGTCGATGAGATTGGACATTGACATGAATGGACTGAAGCAACTCTTGACTGTATCGCTGTGAACGTCGCCTTCGACATGTGACTCCGTGACAGTTTCGAAAAGGCCGACAGGGATGGGGTATTTTGCTGTCGGATTGTGAAAGAGAACTGCCTCCTGTCCCCACGTCTCCTCGGGCGTGCCGGGATCACCAACAATATATGCGAAGGGCAGGGGAGCATGCGCGTTCCATAGAGATCTACGAATGCGCTCCGCCTTACCGAGTTCGTTTATCAGATCGTCTCCATGGAGGGTGACATGATGCAGCTCCATACAGATCGTGGAACATGGCCGGACCTGCCGTATCTGGCCTGGCGGGAGACCTGCACGACACTTCAACTGTGGACGCAGATCGTAGGCAAGATCCGGCTGTCGCAGACACCCTGGCTTAATCATTCGTGGCACGTGACGCTCTACGTGACCGCCCGCGGGCTGACTACCTCGCCTATACCGTATGGCGAACGGACCTTCCAAATCGACTTCGATTTCATTGAACACGCGCTGTGTATCGAGACCAGCGATTGTCCTCGATGGCAGATGCCACTTCATGCCCAGTCGGTGGCGGATTTCCATGCGGCGGTCATGGCAGCGCTCTCCGATATTGGCATAGAGGTGCACATCGATGAGAATTCCCAACGAGTTGGCTAACCCGATCCGCTTCAGCGAGGACCGGGTGCACGCCGCTTATGATGGCGAATATGCACAACGCTTCTGGCGGGTGCTCGTGCAGGCCGATCGCGTGTTCAAGGCATTCCGCACAAGCTTTATCGGCAAGTGCAGCCCCGTACATTTTTTCTGGGGCAGCTTTGACCTCGCAGTGACGCGCTTCTCTGGCCGCCGTGCGCCACGGCATCCGGGAGGGGTTCCGAACCTTTCGAACGACGTTGCCTGCGAGGCCTATTCGCATGAGGTGAGCAGCGCAGGCTTTTGGCCCGGTGGCGGCGCCATCGATTATCCGGCCTTCTATTCCTACGCTTATCCCATGCCGGAGGGTTTTCGCTCGGCTTCCGTCCGGCCGGAGGCCGCCTTCTTCAGCCAGGAACTGGGCGAGTTCGTGTTGCCCTACGATGTGGTGCGAACAGCCGCGTCGCCGGATACGGCACTCCTCGACTTTCTGCAAAGCACCTATGAGACCGCAGCCGACGCGGGCAAATGGGACCGTGCAGCACTCGAATGCGCGCCGGGAATTCCAGGTGTGCCGCGCGCAATCTTATAGCGCCCGAACAACTTGACGGGAGCAAAATTCCAACGTGGGCGGGAGGAGACCCTCAGGCCAACGGACCAGCGGATCAGCGGCATTGTACTGGCTGGATTTTGAGGGCTTGCGGCAAGCTCTCCGTGCTGACCGACGGGCTTACAAAGTCGAGCAACCAGGCAGCCAATGATTAGTTTCGGACGCGCGCCCTGCGATGAAGGCGTCATACTTACGGCAGCGGAAACAGCCGGCTGTGCCGAGCGCGCCCGGCCATGGGTATTGGCCGCGACCATCCTGGGCTCGAGCATGGCTTTCATCGATGGCTCCGTGGTCACCGTAGCCCTGCCGGCCATTCAAGCGGATCTGAGCATGTCCGTCGCAGGAGCGCAGTGGGTCGCCAACGCCTACATGCTGATGCTTGGCGCACTGATCCTGGTCGGCGGCTCGGCCGGCGATCGCTTTGGCCGACGACGCGTGTTCGCGCTTGGTGTCGCCATCTTCACGGCGGCCTCCGTCGCCTGCGGTTTGGCGCCGAGCACCGCAGCTCTGATCGCCGCCCGGGCGGCTCAGGGCGTCGGCGGCGCGCTTCTCATCCCCGGCAGTCTTGCGATCATCAGCGTAGCCTTCCCGGCAGATGAACGCGGCAAAGCAATCGGCACCTGGGCCGGCTTTTCGGCCCTCACCACGGCTTTAGGACCGGTCCTCGGGGGTTGGCTGGTGGATGCCTTGTCTTGGCGCGCGATTTTCTTCATCAATGTGCCGATTGCCCTGCTAACGCTCGGCTTTGCATTTTGGCACGTGCCTGAAAGCCGCGACGCCTCGGATGATGGAACCGTGGACTGGCGGGGCGCCCTTTTTGCGGTGCTCGGGCTTGCGGGATTGGCCTATGGTTTGACCGCCGCGTCCGATTTCGGTTGGATGGACCCTATTGTTCTCGGTATCCTGCTCGGGAGTGGGCTCGTACTCGCCCTTTTCGTCTGGTACGAGGCGCGTGCACCATCTCCCATGATGCCGCTTGGCCTGTTCCGGTCCCCGGTCTTCAGCGGCGCCAACGTGATGACCTTGCTGCTTTACTTCGCGCTGAACGGTGTCCTGTTCTTCCTGCCCTTCAACCTCATTCGGATCCAAGGCTATTCGGCGACGTTCGCGGGCGCCGCCTTCCTGCCCTTCACTCTGATCATTGGCGGGCTGTCGCGCTGGTCCGGTGGGCTCATCCACCGTTACGGCGCGCGAAAACCGCTGACGATCGGCCCTGTCATCGTGGCAGCCGGGTCAGCACTGTTCGCGCTCCCCGGCATCGGCGGATCCTATTGGGCGACGTTCTTCCCGGCGATGGCGGTGCTCGGTCTGGGCATGGCCGTCAGCGTGGCCCCACTGACCACGACCGTCATGAGCGCGGTCGAGAGCCAGCATGCGGGTAAGGCATCGGGCATCAACAACGCCATCTCCCGGATTGCCGGCATGCTCGCCATCGCGCTCCTCGGTGCGCTCGTCGTCGGCGTATTCGGAGCGGCACTCGACAGGCGCTTGGCCGAATTGCAGGTGTCGCCCGAAATTCGGCGCGCATTGAATGCGGAGGTGCCGAAGTTTGCCGAGGCAAAGGTGCCTCCTCAGATCGAGGGAGAGCAACGGCGGATGCTCGTGAAGGTCCTGGACGAGTCCTTCGTGCGGAGCTTTCGGGTTGCGATGCTCGTCGCGACCGGTGTCGCGCTGACGAGCGCGCTGTGCGCAGGCCTGATGATAAGCCCGCAACGCATAAGGTCGTAAATCGCGATTTTGTTCTGGTAGGCGATGTCGCCAATCGCCGTCGGCAACGTGAAGACCAGATGGTAATATGGGGTGGGCAGCAGCTCGGCCCCGCGCTCGGCCAGCCATCCCCTCGCCGCCGCGCCCTGGCACTTCGGGCAATGCCGATTGCGGCGCTTTGACGAGGCGCTGACCGATGCCGGAGTCCTCACCCTAGCGTAGCTCCGTCCACAAGATAGTGGTACGCGATTTTCAAGAAGCACGCGCACCCCATCGCAGCGTGCTAACCCGGAGTTCATTGACGATGCAACAAGTCTCCTTGCACATCAGGTTCACACCGCGGCGACGACCTCGCGCCACGTCAGCATTGCCGATGCCCTGAAGGCTCGGTGCGTCTTTGCTGAGGTGAGATGGCGCTGGACGTTGAAGGTATTTTGTGTTGCTGCGTGGATTGAGAGAAATCTTTGGGCGGATCCCACGCTCTTGAAACCCTGCATCTTCCTCTCCCTTCGTCGGGTCGGCTGGTGCGAATTCTCGGCTCTGTTGTTGCGCCATCGACCGCGTTCATGGCGTTTTACGATCCCGAGACGACCGGCTGCAGCAGTATAAGATCTCAGCTCATCTGTGATGAGCTTGTCTGGGACAAAGCCATATTTCTTCAAAAGCTTGCGCATGAGTTTAAGCGCGGCGCGCTTGTTCCTTTTCGTCTGGACCAGCACATCGAGGACCTCGCCCTCGGCGTCGACGGCACGCCAAAGATGAACCATGCGGCCATCGATTTTCAGATAGATCTCGTCGAGATGCCAGATGGTGTGAGGCTTCGGCCTGCGTTTACGCAAGTCAGCCGCGATCATGGGTCCAAAATGGTTCACCCAGCGGCGCACGCTCTCATGGGACACCATGATCCCGCGCTCGGCAAGCAGATCCTCAACGTCACGAAAGCTCAGTGTGAACCGGAGATAGAGCCAGATCGCCTGCTGGATGATTGCGGGAGGGAAACGGTAGCCGCGATAGCTGATTTTCTTCATTCCCCTGGCTAGTTGACCGCCAGCGAAGCCGCAAGCCAAAATCGCCGTGACAATGCCATCGAAATTGCTAAAAGCGAGCCGCTTTGGCGATTTTCTTCGCAGCACAATGAGCTGGTGGCGCAGCGCCATGATCTCCGCCTCGAGAGAGGCTCGTGATCTGAAGAGCCCGATGACCACCCACAAGATCAGTTTGAGCAAATCCCTCATGAGACGGAGCATCGCCCGATTCGCGGCTTTGCGCCAGTGGGATAAAGTTTACGACAAGGACAGGTAAACTTTAACGATTGGAGCGCGTTGGATGGAAATCTATTGGAGTGCGCAAGACTGGGCTTGGGGCCTCTCGCTGATCGGGCTGACCATAGTAACCCACGCGATGGGTGTGGTGATGATGGCCCTCGCGGGTCTGAGGATCAGGCTCCGGCTGGAGACCCGGAGCCTTGGTTTACGGCATGTGGTCCTGATCCTGGTTGGCATGGTCGGAGCGGCCGGACTGCTGCTAGCTGCGCTACACGGGATAGAGGCCACGATCTGGGCGTCCGCCTATTTGTGGCTTGGCGCGCTCGATTCCCCTACAGATGCAATGATCTATTCCATCGACTCGATGACGACACGAGGCGCCTCGGGGCTGATGCTGCGACGGCACTGGCAGTTGATGGGCACGCTGGAGGCGGCCGACGGCATGCTCCTGTTCGGTATCAGCACGGCTTACATGTTCGCGATGATGCAAGCGTACTGGCCGATGCTCACGACCGACCGTCACTGACGCCACGCGCATGCGGGCTCGTTTTTCTTGAATTTTGCGCATTCCGCCCCGGCGGCGGCGATGACCGCCTTGGGTCTTGGTTGTGTGAAAACGTTTCGGCCGAGGGAGAGCCGCGACGCCAACTCAACTTAGCATGTTGTCCCAATTGCGAGGTGGAATTGTGGTGGCTTGCGCGGTCCGCTGTCAGCGATCTGGTGGCGCCGATGGACACGCCGATGCGCACCCCTTACGTCTGGATCGCCGCGATGAGAGGTTTCACGCCGAGGATGTTCATGGCCCGCGTGGGCATTGACACGTTAACGACCGACGAGCCAGCGCATGTGCTAGGGTGGGTCATGCAGCCCATCTCCTTCGCCCGCCACCGATTTCCGCCCGACGTCATCCGATACGCTGTCTGGCTCTACCTCCGATTCACCCTGAGCTATCGGGACGTCGAGGATCTCCTGGCCGAGCGCGGGCTGATGATCAGCAATGAGTCGATCATCGCCCGATTCGCGGCTTTGCGCTAGCGGGACAGTGTTTACGATAAGAACAACGTGACTCCGCCCCCCACCTCGTTACGCCGCCACCGACTTTTACCCGTAGCTAGCAAAATCGCCCTCTCGTACTCAATCTGGTATGACCGTCGAAATTTTTTCATACAGTCGTTGCTCAAATTCAATTTCGGATTGGACGAATTTGTTGTCCGGCATCTCTTTCTGCAGTTCTTTCAGTTCACGTATTCCCTCGATACATTCCTGCTTGCGATTGCGAAGCCTATCCCACTTTACTTTTTCCTGCTTGGTCATCGGCCCCCTTATCTCAACCTGCCCAGTCTTCATATTGAAAATGATGTCGTCTGGATGCGGGATAGGGTCCGAGCCGACGATGCCGAGCGCCTTTCGCCGTTCAAGCTCATCGTCCCATTCGACTTTGTAATCGATCGCCGTTTTCAGCCATTCGTCATGCTCGGTCTTCAGTCCTTCTTCCGTAGCCTGCAGCAACGCAGTGAACATCCGCTGCGATCTCGCGTGGCCCTTCACGGCCGTCAGCGCCATGCTTCGGATCACCGCCCGTATCATCGGAATAGTGACTTCCCGGCTCCCGTCGCGGACTTTGATCGCCCGATAGGCTTCCTCAATCAAAATCGACTTCATCCGCTCTTCGTTCATCGCGGGAAGCTTATTTTTCGCCTCCTTTGGACGACCGCGAGGGTTACCGGATTTTCCCTTTTGGAAACGTGTTGCCGTTGGTGGCTTGCGATAGCCAACCTCATAAGAGGCCAGCGCACAGCTAATCGATGAGTTACCTTTTCGGCGGCTATCGTCCATCCTGGTGCCCTCCGGTCGCAAAAGGCTTGGCCGGATAGCCGTTATCGGTATCGCCAGCCTGTTGACCGGTAGACGAAAATACCTTCCGAGTGCGGCGGTGCCTCTTCTTAACTGCATCAGAACGGCCAATGATCCGGTGAGCATCAATCTTGTGTTCTGAGCAGAAGTTGTTGCCGGCGCTTTCTTCTTTACTCCTGAGCGAAACGGAGTTGAATGTCTCGCCGCTCGACGAGAGGATGGCGTCGTCCTTGGCGTATTGCTGCCAACGGCGAATGATGCCGTCTACGTAGATCGGATCGAGTTCGGCGAGATATCCCCGGCGGCCAGTCTTATGGGCCGCGATAAGCGTCGATCCGCTGCCTCCAAATGGATCGAGGACTATTCCATTTCGTTTTGAAACATCCTTGATCGCGTCGGCAATCATTGCGACCGGCTTCACCGTTGGATGCAGGGAGAGTTCGTCCAAGCGGCCGGCCCTCAGCGTGTTGACGCCCTTGTACTGCCAGACGTTTGTGCGGTACCGGCCGTATTGGCCGAGCTCGAAATTGTTGATGTGAGGTGCCGCGCCTTTCTTGAATGCAAAGACCAACTCGTGGCGGGAGCGATAGAATGTCCCCATCCCAGCGTTGTCCTTTACCCAGACGCATAGGTTCTTGAGCTCTCCAAAAACTTCATTTGCCGCGACCGTCATTTCCGCCAAATGCCGCCAATCCATGCAGATGAAGTGAATCGAGCCGTCGATGCTGTGCACGGCGAGATTTTTGAAGGCCCGTTCAAGAAATGACGTGAACTCGCCAGACGTCATCTCGCCCGAGCCCATGACGAATTCGCGATGCCGGATCGCCCCCGATCCGCCGACGTGTCCTAAGATCGGTACATTGTATGGCGGGTCAGTGAAGACCATTTGGGCTTCCTCACCCTCCATGAGGGCGAGATACGTATTCGGGTCCAAGGCGCTACCGCACAAGAGACGATGGGATCCAAGCGACCAGAGATCGCCTTGGCGGGCGACAGAAGGCCCGTGGGCGATGAGGGGCAATCGGTCCTCTTCGGGATTGCCAGGCTCCTCGGGAGCAAGTCCCTCAATCAGGCTGTCAATCTCTGGGATAGAGAAGCCGGTCACCCCGATATCGAAATCCAGATCGATTTCGAGCAGGCTCTTGAGTTCTTCGGCGAGCAATTCCTCGTCCCAGCCGGCGTTCATCGCGAGCTTGTTGTCGGCCAGCACATAGGCGCGCTTTTGCTCGGGCGTCATGGTTTCGATGCGCACACACGGAACTGTTGCCATCGCCATCAGGGCAGCGGCCTCGACGCGGCCGTGACCAGCAAGGATCATGTTATGGCTGTCAATCAGGATTGGATTGGTGAAGCCGAAGGCCCGTATACTGTCTGCGATCTGCCGGACCTGTTTGCGCGAATGAGTACGCGCGTTTCGCCCATAGGGCTTAAGGTCGCCGAGCGGGATATACTCAACGGAAAGCGTGGCCATAAAATCATACCTTCTTATGATCGGCACTTAATGATCGGCGCTTCGCCCTCCTCTTTAAGCATCGATCTCATCTCGTGGAGTTCAGCATAGCTAATTCGCGGCCAAGTTGTACATGATCTGTTCGCTATCTAAAAGCCGGCCACCAGCTAAAAAACCTACGCGTAGATGCCCAAACCGGGCGAAGGGCGGTCAAATCTGGTGGGGTTCCTGCACACGCAGGATAATTCCCTACAAGACGCTGAAAATTCCCTGCTCGGCTTGATAAATTCCCTGTTCAGCGCGAAATAATTCCCTGTTCAGTTTTCTAGGGAATTGTCCTCTAACGAACTGATTTTACGGCGTTATATCGGGCAAATTCTCGCGCGTCCGTCTAATTTTGGCAAAATTCCCTGTTAATTTCCCTGTTAGCAGGGAATTTGCCTCGGAGACTGGTTCGCGCCGGACTGCGTCATCAGCCAGTTAGTACGTACTTGATATTGCTA
>CAVQZL010000054.1:0-19382 GCA_963718265.1 uncultured Alphaproteobacteria bacterium
TGGATGCGCTCGAGCAGATGGGTCTCGTCACGTAGGCGAGATCGAACGGCGGATCCTGACGCAGCAGAACGACGTCGACCGTCGAGAGATCGACGAGCGTCGGCTCGCCGAGACGAAAATGCTCGCCCTTGACGCCCTTGACGCCCTTGACGTCCTTGACGGTCATCGGCTCGGCCATGGTCTCGAGCCTGGAACCGTTCAGCCGGAGCCGATCCGGCGTGTAATGCAAGAGGCGATGGCCGCGGTTCTGCGCCTCCAGAAGGAGGGCGAAGGTCGAGTCTCCGGCAACGCGAATGCGCTCGATCGGGTCCATCTGGACGGCGACGGTCAGGGGCATGAGAGTCGGTCGGGGATTCGTTTGGATCAGTCGATATCCAGCCTATACGCGGCGAGCGCGTGCCGGGGAAGTTTCCCGGGCGCCACGTAAACGGCGTCGCCGCGCAGTGTGAAGCCGGCTGCCCAGGGGTTACGGGCAATCCAAACCCTCGCCGCCAGCGAGATACGCCGCCGCTTCGTCGCGCTGATCGCCTCGAGGGCCACGTCGATGTCTCCCCGCGCCTTCACCTCGACGAAAGCGACGGCCTCGCCCCTCCGGGCGATCAGGTCGATCTCCCCGCCGGACACTTTGTACCGGCGAGCGAGGATCGAATAGCCCTTGAGCCGCAACAGCCAGGCCGCAACCGACTCCGCGCGAAGCCCGAAGCTGAGGGCGCCGCGGCGCCGCGACGTCCAGTCGACCGGGGGCTTCATCGCCCCCCTCCTGCGAGCGCCAGCGCCCGCGCGTAAACTTGGCGGCGCGGAAAGCCGAGCTTGGCGGCGACCGAGGCGGCGGCGTCCTTGACCGAGAGCGTTCGCAAAGCGGTCGCGATCTCTTGGTCGAGCGCCTCCGCCGAGACCTCTTCGTGGGGCCCCGCCGACCCGACCACGATCACCGCTTCGCCCCGCGGCGGCGCCTCGGCAGCGTAGTCCCTGGCGAGGGACGGGAGCGTTCCCCGCCGGACCTCCTCATGCAGCTTGGTCAATTCGCGCGCGACCGCGGCGGGGCGCGGCCCCAGTTCCGAGGCAAGATCGGCCAGGGCTTCGGCCAGCCGTCTCGGCGCTTCGTAGAAGACCAGCGTCCCGGGAATTTGAGACAAGACATTGATCCGCTTGCGCCTCGCCGCGCTTCTTGGCGGCAAAAAGCCCTCGAAGAAGAACCGGTCGGTCGGGAGGCTGGCGACGCAGAGCGCCGCGAGCGCGGCCGAGGCGCCGGGCGCCGTCGTCACTGAAAGGCCGGCCTGAACCGCCTCCGCCACGAGCTTGTATCCGGGATCGGAGATCAGCGGCGTTCCCGCGTCCGAAATGAGGGCGAGCGCCTGACCTTCGGCGATGCGCTTGAGCGCACGGGCGAGCTTCACCGGCGTTGTGCTCATGATAGGGATTCAAGGGCGTCTGGATCCCGTAGCGGGTGAGCAAGGTGCGCGAGACGCGCGTGTCCTCCGCCAGGATCATGTCGGCGCCTGCGAGGATTTCGAGCGCTCGAAGCGTGATATCGCGCAGATTTCCGATCGGGGTCGCCACGACATAGAGACCTGCTCCCAAGGGCGGGGCGGTCAGCCGTTCGCCGCCGAGAAGATAGGTCCGCGTCTCCGGGAAGCCTCCTCCCGGCGAAAGTCGGAAACCCTGGTCATGGGCAAGCCGGGTTGCGCTCTATGCTCGTGGTCATGCGCATGAGGCGACGACATAGCCAACCGGAGCTGAAAATGCCACAATCTCCATGGAAAGGCGGCGCCTTGCGCTTGTCGTCGCGCGACGAGAAAGAGATACGGCGTTGTTTTCCGCGCCACCGCGGGGCGGTGGGGAGCTTGATTTATGAAGATTTCGGTGTCGCCGAGCGAACGCGATTGGACGCGTCGTTCCGTGCTATGCGGCGGGGTCGCCTTCACCCTGGCGGGGTGCAATTCGTCTCCGATCGAGCTGCCAACCGCCGACGTCGGGGCGTCGCCCGGAACCCCCGCGACCGGCCCCACGGACGGCGAGACCTTGGGCTCGGGGCCGGTGCGGGTCGGCATGATCCTTCCCTTGACCCAGAACGGCGCGCCGAGCCCGCTGGGCGCTTCGATGAAAAACGCGGCGCAACTGGCGATGGACGAGTTCGCCGCCCCGTACATTACCCTGATGATTTTGAGGACGACCGCTCGATGCCCGACGGCGCGGCGCAGGCGGCGCAAACCCTTATCGGCGCGGGAGCGCAGCTCGTTCTTGGCCCTGTCTACGCCAACGACGTCCGTCAGGCCGCCGGCGTCGCCAAGGCGGCGGGCAAGCCGATCATAGCCTTTTCGACCGACGCAAGCGTCGCCGCCGCCAACGTTTACCTCCTGTCGTTCCTGATCGAGGGCTATGTCGACCGCATCGTGGACTTCGCCAATTCGCGCGGCAAGAAGGCTTTCGTGGTGATGGCGCCGCAGAACGACTACGGCAACATCGCTCTGGCTGAGTTCCAGCAAAGGGCGGGGCGGCTGAATACGCCCGTCGTTGCGATCGCCCGCTACGCGCCCGGTCATCCGCAGAACGCAGCGCAGGAGATTTCCGGCGTCGCGGGCCAGATCGACGCTTTGTTCATTCCGGAACAGGCGGACGGCATGCCGGGAGTGGCCGAGGCGCTGTCCTCGAACGGGATCAAGACCCAACTCCTAGGCACGGGGGTGTGGAACGACGCGCGCGTATTGCGGCTGCCCCAACTTCAGGGCGCATGGTTTTCCGCGCCCGACAATTCGGGATTTAACGCGCTCGCTCAGCGCTATAAATCGAAATTCAACGCGGATCCCGTGCGATTGGCGACGCTCTCCTACGACGCTGTGACGCTGGCTGGCGCGCTGGCCCGCAGCCCCGACCGGTTCAGCCAGCGTGCGCTGACCAACGTCTCCGGCTTCAACGGGGCAGACGGCGTCTTTCGTTTCCGCGCGGACGGGGTGAACGAGCGCGGCTTGGCGGTCATGGAGATCGACAACAACGCCGCCGTGGTGATCAGCCCGGCGCCCACAGTTTTGCGGCCGGGTGAGGACCCTCCGGGCGCTGGAAGACCGCGAAGACGCGAAGGATCAATGAGCCCGAAAGTCCGCCAGCGTGCGCGATGGCGGCTAATACCAAGAGTCACAGCGATTGACCGACGTGGGCCCATTCCCGCATTCCGATTGAGGTGATGGTTTCGGGGCATAGCGATGATTTTCATCCTACGCCTCGCATGCGGCGTCGATGATGGCGTCGTAAGTTTCGAAGACGGTGTTTGAGAGCCAGTTTTGGCGCAGATACTGCCAGACGTTCTCGACCGGATTGGCTCCGGGCGCGCGAGGGGAGGAAGATCAGCGTGATGTTTGCAGGCAGGTCGAGCTTGCCCGTTGTGTGCCATCCGGCGCGATCGAGCAGCAGCACGGCGTGGGCGCCGTTGGCGACGTTGTGGGAGATCTCGTCGAGGTGAAGATGCATCATGTCGGAGTTGCGTAGGGAAGCGCCAGGGCGGCTCCGACGCCGCGGGCTGGGCAAATTGCTTCGAACAAATAGGCGTTTTCGTAGCGCTGGTCGGCGGGTTGTCTTGGCCGCGTCCTGCGCCTCGCCCATTGGCGGACAAGCCCGTTCTTCTGACCGATCCGGGCTTCGTCCTGAAACCAGATTTCGACCGGCGTCGTCTCCGGCACGTTCTGGGAGGTGAGCCTTCAGCGCGCGCGGGAAGTTTTATGGAATGGCCCGCCCCTCGTTCCGGCGTCGTAGGGTTGCCGGCGGTTCAGGAGGAGGAATGGGTATGGATATTGCGGTGCTTGGCGTCGACCTCGGCAAGAACGTCTGCAGCGTGGTTGGGCTGGATACGTCCGACGCGGTCGTGATGCGGCGTAAGGTGAGACACGATACGCTAATTGCCCTGGCGGAGAAGCTTCCCCGTGCGTTGTGGGGATGGAGGCCTGCTGCGGCGCTCACCGCCTCGGCCGGCTGTTTGCTGCGCATGGTCATGACGTGCGTCTCATGTCGCCCGAATATGTTCGGCCCTATGTCAAGGCGCAGAAGAACGACGATCGGGACGCCGAGGGATCGCGGGAAGCGGCGACGCGGCCGACGATGCGGTTCGTCGAACTGAAGAGTTAGGACCAGCTCGATATGCAGACGCTTCATCGATCGCGAGATCGGTTGGTCGGGAGCGGACGGCTCTGATCAATCAGTTGCGTGCGATCCTGCTGGAGCGCGGGATGGTTGCGTCGCAGGGCAAGCGGAAGCTCGATCAGTTTCTGAGCGTACTGATGGACGAGCAAGGCGGAGCCGACTTGAGCCCACGAATTGCTCTCCTCGTCGCCGACGCTCGCGCGCAATGGCCGAACTCGATCGACGAATGTCTGCCTTCGACGCCGAGTTCGTCAGCCGGGTGAAGGAGAACGAAGAGGCTCGCCGGCTGACGACAATCCCAGGCATCGGCGCGATTGTCGCATCCGCCCTTGTCGCCGCCGTTGGTCGGCCGGAAAGCTTCGACCGCGGGCGCGATCTCGCAGCGTGGCTCGGCTTGGTTCCCCGTCAGTTCACAACCGGAGGCAAGCCGAAGCTGCTCGGGATCAGCAAGCGGGGTAACAAATACCTGCGCAGACAGCTGATCCATGGAGCGCGCGCGGCTCTACCCTATGTGGCTAATCGCGACACGTCGCTCGGCCGGTGGGCCAAAGAGCTTTCAGGCCGAGCCCATCGCAACGTTGCGATCGTCGCCTTCGCCAACAAACTGGCGAGAATCGCCTGGGCGGTGCTGCGGCGCGGAGAACGGTTCGCCGTCACGGGAGTGGCGGCATAGAAGAGTTCGGCCGACCGCGTTCAAAGCGTCTATCGGTCAACAGGAGTTTGCGAGAGGGCGACGACGGGATGGCCTGATAGTTGAACGGCGCTCCGGAAGCCTGGTTCAAAAAACGGCGCGATCTGACGCCGGGAGTTTTATGAGGACCGGAGCGCGCGTATCTCCATCATGACCGGAGGAAGATCCTCGAGGCCGGATCCGTTGAAGCAGACTGATCAGCCGCCAACCTTGACAAACCACCTTGCAGACCGGGCGGGCCATACGTTTTTGAAGAGTGAGCCCCTTCGTCCGCTACAGGATCGAGGTGAATTGCCCACCTTATTGATGGCGCGCCGCCATGGCATTGAAACGACCGTGCCCCGATCGATGCATGTAGGCAATCATTCCCCTGCCAATTTGCGGCAGTAGTTGATTGGGAAGGCGCTGGTTAGTAACTGGTAACGGACTGCGAATACTGAGCTTCCGGCCGCGGGAATGCGCACGGGGTTGGCGCGTATTGGTTTGCTGGAGTGTATAAGTTTCTACTTGATCTGACGGACAGCGCAGGCTGGCCGTTGAAGGTCATGCGGCTGTGGGTTGGTCTGCCGCGTCGACCTGTTGAGCTTTTTCGCGTGCGAGGGGCAGGGCGTCAAGGAAGGCGTGGAGCGGGGTCTTTCCGAAGCACCATTTTCCCCTGGTGAGGTGTTGCCTCGTTGAACTCTCGCATCCAGCCGTCGGAGGTCGGCCTGCAGGTCGTCGACCGCGGCGTAGATTTTCTTACGGAAGGCCACCCGGTAGAACTCGTCCAGCATGGTCTTGTGGAAGCGCTCGACGATGCCGTTGGTCTGTGGGCTCTTGGCCTTGGTTCGGGTGTGGTCGATATCCTCGACCGCAGGTAGAGCTCGTATTCGTGGCGGTCGTGCGTCCCGCAATATTCGGTTCCGCGGTCTTGTGAGCACGCGCTGAAGGGGGATGCCGTGCTCCTCGTAGAACGGGATCACGCGGTCGTTGAGCAGGTCCCCGGCGGTGAGCGGGGTCTTGCGATCGTACAGCTTGGCGAAGCCGACCTTGGCGTAGGTGTCGACGAACGTCTGCTGGTAAACCCGCCCGACGCCCTTGAGCGTCCCAACGTAGTAGTGTCCTGGGTGCCGCAGTATCCCGACATTCGGAGACGAATTCGCCCTGGGCCTCCTCGTCGGCCTTGGCTTTGTCGAGGGCTGCGACCTGCGCTTCGGTGAGGATCAGGCCGTCCTGAGCCATCTTCGTCTCGAGCGCCTTGAGCCGGTGCTTCATGGTCTGCAGATCGTGGCGCAGCCAGACCGAGCGCACGCCAAAGGGCGAAACCGTCAACCCCTGCTTGGCGAGTTCGTTTGAGACCGCGTCTGGCCCCAGGCCGGCTGGTCGATCGCCATGGCCACGACCGCCGCCTCGATCTCCGGCAGAACCCTGTTCTTCAGGATCGGCTTGCGGCGCGACAGTTCTTGCAGCGCCAGTTCGCCGCCTTTGTCGTACAGATCCTTGAACCGGTAGAAGCTGTCCCGGCTGTAGCCCATGATCTTGCAGGCATGGCTGACGTTACCGAGTTGTTTGGCCAGTTCGAGCCAGGGCACGATCCTCAATCGTTAACGTCCGTATCCTCCGCCACAAACCTCATCCTGAGGCGCCCTTCGCGAGAGCAAAGGGCCTCGAAGGACGTTCCAGACCGCGCTCACGGTCACGCTTGCGGCCGCTGGAGCCTCCTTCGAGGCCCCTTCGGAGCGCCTCAGGACGAGGTCGATAGGTGTCACGGCGGGCGTTAACGATTGAGGATTTTGCCCTGCGGTTCGAGCAGGCCGGCCTTGACGCGAATGATCTTTTGGTCCTTGGTCATCACTGTGTCTCCTGGAACCGCCGTGGCGGGGGCTGCGCAACCCCGACCAGCTCCGCCCCCGCCACGGCTGAAAGTCCGTGTTCGGAAAGACACCGTCCGTCAGATTAAGTTAAAACTTCCACACTTCAAGAGCTTTCCGACATGGCGCGCGTGGAAGTCGACGCCGAACCGCTCCGAGATGACACGTTTGAGGTCCGTCGGACGCCAGCGCACGATACCCCATCCGTCTCACGGTCCGGCCCCACCTCCACGATGGTCGCCAGCTCGGTCAACTGCGAAGCCGACAGGCCCGGTTCGCGCCGTCATGCAGGAGATGCTGGAAGCCGAGATGACGGACGCGCTCGGAGCGGGCAAGGGCGAGCGCACCGCCGCTCGGCTCGGCTATCGCTCCGGCTATTACAGCCGCACGCTCGTCACCCGGGTCGGCAAGCTCGAGCTGCGCGTGCCGCAGGATCGGGACGGTCGGTTCTCGACCGAACTTTTCGAGCGCTATCAACGTTCCGAACAGGCCCTGGTAGCGACGCTGGCCGAGATGTACGTTCAGGGCGTCTCGACCCGCAAGGTGAAGGCGATCACCGAGGAGCTGTGCGGCCACGCCTTCTCGGCCTCCGCCATCTCCGCCATCAACAAACGCCTGGACGAAAGCCTCGACGCCTTTGCCAAGCGCCCCCTCGCCGAGCCCTTCGCCTACCTCATCCTCGACGCCCGTTACGAGAAAGTGCGCGAAGGCGGCGTCGTCGCGAGCCAGGCCGTGCTGATCGCCATCGGAATCGACTGGGACGGGCGCCGCCAGATCCTGGCCGTCGAAATGGCCAACCGGGAAAGCCGCTCCGCCTGGAAGGACTTCCTTCTCGGACTGCGCCGGCGCGGCCTGCACGGCGTCGAGTTCCTTGTCGCCGACGATCACGCGGGCCTTCGCGCAGCCGTCCGCGAGGTCCTTGCCGAAGCCGCCTTCCAGCGCTGCTACGTCCACTTCCTTCGCAACGCCCTCGACCATCTGCCGCGCAAGGCCGACGACGACTGCCTGCAGGAATTGCGCTGGCTCTACGATCGCCGCTCGATCGACGAGACCCGTCAGGACCTCGCCGCATGGATCGCCAAATGGGCAAACCGCTATCCCAAGCTCGTCGGATGGGTCGAGGAAACCATCGAGGAGACGCTCACCTTCTACAGGCTTCCCCGCCAGCACCATAAGCATCTCAAAAGCACCAACATGCTCGAACGTCTCAACGAGGAGATCAAGCGCCGAACCCACGTCGTGCGCATCTTCCCAAACGCCGAGGCCTGCTTGCGCCTCGTTCGGGCCTTAGCTGTCGAGACCCACGAAACTGGCTCGAAGCCCACCGCTACCTCAACATGAACGATCTCGGGAAGCACAAGAAAACCCACCTCCGCCAAGCCGCATAACCCAGCCGACGCCATGACCGCCTTTGCAGAACTTGACGCACACAATCCTCTGGTTGACGTCCTTCGAGCGACGGGCCAGCGCCCGAAGCTCCTCAGCCGAACAGTCCTCTCGCAATCTCACCGCTGACGGCATGGCCCGGCCCTCCACGCCACCTTGAATCATCACGCACGCGATTTGGGAATTCCCCGTGAGTTCAGACAGCGGGCCCTTGGCATAATACCGAGTCTCGGGGATCATGACCGGTAGGGCCAATCTCGCAGTCCGATGGGACATGATCCGCCAGGGTTGATCCGTCAGCTTGTTCCAAGCGTCGCAGCAATGGCCGACGATGTCGTCGAAGGATTTGAAGATCCTGTTTGACAGCCAGTTGTCTCGCATGAAATCTGAATCAGACCCGCTCTGATCAGGAAACCCTCGTCCGAGTCACGCCCTCAGAGACTTGGTATTACGTCCGGCTAGCCTGCATTTCTCATAGAGCACCCCGGTTTTTCATGACCCCACTATAAGACGCGCAGCAGCCGTGTTGAGGTCGAGCGCGTCCTTGGCGCGGTTTGCGCGGATTGTTTGGGAGGTGTTCGAGTCTCCTGCGGGCCGAGGGTGGATTGCCGCGTTTTGTCGGCGCCGCGGCGACGCGTCAGGCGAGGCGGGCGGCGGCCAGCCGCCATTCGTCGGCGTAGGGTGAGGCCGAGGCGAGCGCGAATTTGATCCGCCGGGCGTTGACCCGGACAAGGCCAGCGAGCTTGAGGAGTTTCAGCCGGATCGTGCCGCAGGTCGCTTGGGCGAACTGGGTGTGGGCAAGGCCGATGCGCCTGAGAGCGCACAGAAGCACATAGGCAAACGAGGCGAGCCAGAGCCTGAGCTGATTGGCCCGCATCGTCGCCGCCGAAGTGCGGTCGGCGAACAGGTCGGCCTGGCATTCCTTGATCCGGTTCTCCATGTCGCCGCGGCCGCAGTAGACCGTCTCGTAGAGAAAGCGGCCGTTGGTCTCGGCCTTGCTCAGCGAGGTGACGATGAAGCGCGGATTGGCCTCGCCCTGGGTCCATTCCGCCTTGGCGATCACCCGGCGCCGGCGCGACCACGTGTCGATCGTCGAATAGAAGAAGTCTTTGAAGCGGCGGGCCGGCTTGCCGGTCAAGGACGCCTCCGCCTCGGCCTCAAGGAGCTCGACGGCGATTTCCTCGACAAGCCGCGCATTGCGGGCGAGACCGAACACGAAATCGACCCGGTTCTGTTCGCACCAGGCCATCAGCGCCTCGCGGGCGAACCCGGAATCGGCGCGCAGCAGGATGCGGGTTCGCGGCCACCGCGCCCGTATCTGCGCCACGATCCGCGCCACTTCCTCGACCGCCCCGGCGCTGCCGTCGATGTTCGACGGCCTGAGCTTGGCCGCCAGCAGATGGCGACCGCAGAACACGTAGAGCGGCAGGTAGCAGTAACAATCATAGTAGCCGTGGAAGAACCGCCCTTCCTGATGGCCGTGCAGCGGGTCGTCGGGGGCGTCGAGGTCGAGAATGATCTGCTTGGGCGCCTTGGCGTGCGCTTCGAGGAAGAGGTCGACGAACAGGGCCTCGATCGCCACCGGATCGTGGGCGATCTTGCGATACCGCGTCGGCGTCTCGCGCGACAATTCGAGCCGGTTCAGCGTCGACTTGCCCGCCACCGGCGCGCAGTCGTCGCGGCGGGCCTCCAGCTTGCCGGCCAGAACCGCCATCAGCGGGTCGTGACGAAGCTCGTCGTGATCGTTCAGGTCCTCGTAGCCGAGCGCGATGCCGAACACGCGTTGCCCGATCAGCGTGGCGACCGAGTGCTCGACGAACCTTGGGTCCCGGACGTCGTGGAAACATCCCGCAAGCCGCCGGACCAGATCCAGTCTGCGGTCCGCGGCGCCCAGCAGCAGGCCGCCGGCGTCGGACGTCAGCGCCCCGCCGTCGAACCCGGCCACGACCGGCCGGCCTTCGACCCGTCCAAACACACTCGGTTCCGTGCTACACTCCGTCTGCATCGGGCTGCCTTTCCGAAATCGGCACAAGTCGTTGTCGCAAAACAACTTCTGCCTGATTCGGGAGGCCCGATGCGCTACCCAGTTTGAGAAATGCGGGCTAGTCCTGCTCTTGGGTGGCAAGGGTCTTTGTTTAAAAGTCACGCCAACCCGACGAAAGAAGCGGCTCAACATGGAGGTGGAGGTGTCGGCTTGTCGGCGCGCTCGGTCAAAAGACGATCGCAGAGCACTTGGAGCGCAAATGTCCCAACTTCTCGGCCCGAGCCGTCTCTCCAGAAACTCAAGATGCGCCAAAAGCTGCCGCCATGCCAGATGGCTCTCGGGAACCGCTCGCCCGGGTGCGCACATCCCGCGACACGGGCTTCGGCATCCCGGCGCGCTGCGCCCACCTAAATTGAATCAGAATCCTGCCATTCGGAAATCCTGCTGATTTCAACCCAATAGCAACGCGCTCAGTCTGGGGATGCGGGAGGAGAAGTTCGTCGCGCTGATCCAAGAGAGCCTGAATTGACCCGCACCGTCCTCCGGGAACAGCCAGTCGATCGTCGCCGCCGGCCGCCAGCGGGTACCCATGTCACCATGTCGAGGATTTGATCGAGCAGGGCCTTGAAAAGATCGATCTGCCGCTATCCCCAGGTTCCCTCGGCCACATCAATAGCTCTCCCATCGAGCCAACGAGGCAGGGGGCTCGGTCGATGCGCGCCGATCAAATTCAACATAGTGGACCCTCTCGACCGTCGAATCCGGAAAGAGCGACATACCTCCCCACAAACCCCTGGCGTCTCTGAGTTCTTCATGGAAGACTTTTGCTGTCGACCGTTTTGGCGCAGCGTGCGGTCTGTAAGCCGACGTCGTTCACGCCCTGGTCGATGATTTTTTATCGAGGGAGAGGCTGGCAAAGCCGGCGGCAAAAGTCATCAAGTTGTTCGAAGTTCTCAAATCTGATTCGGATTTCGCCGGCTTCGCCACCTTGCCGGATTACGACTTTTGCACCAAGTAAGAGGCCAAGCTTTTCTTGTAGTGTAAGCGTATCGGCATCTGGCTCATCCATCGGTACTGTCCGCCGGCTCTTGCCCAAGTTCTCTCCGAGTTTCTCGACATCTCTAACGGTCAGCCCCTTGTCGACGATGTGATCCGCAACCGCATCGGGATTTTGAACCGCTAAGAGCGCACGCGCGTGTCCTGATGAAATCTTTCCCTCTGCGAGAAGGCGTTGACTGTGTTCAGGAAGATTCGTCAGCCTCATCGTATTGGCCACATGGCTTCGACTCTTACCAACGATCCGAGCAATATCGTTCTGAGAATATCCGTGACTTTGGACGAGGCGAGCGTAACCGGACGCCTCTTCCAGAGCGTTTAGATCCGAGCGCTGAACGTTTTCAATAATCGCGATCTCAAGGGCTTCTCGATCGTTCGCCTCTACTATTAGAATCGGAATGTCGTGGAGACCGGCGCGCTGTGCCGCGCGCCAACGTCTTTCGCCCGCAACGATCTCATAAGCGTCAGTGAGACCCGAAAGCAGACGAACCAGGACTGGTTGGATGACACCTCGCTCCTTGATCAACTCCGCCAGTTCTGCGAGCTCGAAATCGTCAAACCTCTTTCGAGGATTGTTTGGATTTGGCCGTAGGAATTCAATAGGCGCAATACGTGAACCGAGCGCATTGACGGCAGGCCCATGTTCGTTTTGAGCAGCGCCAAGTAGAGCTGCGAGGCCGCGGCCGAGACGCGGCTTGTGGTCCATACTAGTACCATCTCCAACCATTGCGCGCGGATCGCTCTTGGAAAATGTAGGTTATCGGGCTGATGCCCAGCCAGCTTCGCGCCGGATGATCTCAGAAGCAAGTTTTAGGTAGGCTTGGCTACCCGCGCACTTTGAGTCATACAGAAGAGCGGGCTTGCCATGTGAGGGGGCTTCCGAGATCCGAACATTCCGCGGAATTATCGTCTCGTACACGGTGTCGCCCATATAGGCACGAACATCGGCGACGACTTGCCCGGCCAGGCTATTTCTCGGGTCGAACATTGTCAAAACGATCCCATGTATGGATAGTGCGGGATTTAAAGTGCGGCGCACTTGCTCAACAGTCGTAAGCAACTGCGATAGACCCTCGAGGGCAAAAAACTCGCATTGCAAAGGCACAACAACGGCGTCTGAGGCCGCCAGTGCGTTGATAGTCAACAAGTTGAGGGAAGGCGGACAGTCGACAAGAACGTAGGTGACAGGGTCTACTCTCTGGTGCTCATTTTCTCGGAAGGTTTGTATGGCGTTTCGCAATTTATACGAACGGTCTTCATCCCCAGCGATCTCGAGCTTGAACTCCGAGGAGATCCATAGTGGAAGGGGCAATCAACAGGCGCGGCACTGCGGTTGGCGTCATTACGGCGTGCAGTCTACGACCACCCGTAAGGACATCATAGCTAGATGTCATCCTTTTCTTACGGTCAAGACCAAGGCCAGTCGATGCGTTGCCTTGGGGATCGAGATCGATAAGGAGTACGCGTTCACCAATGGCCGCAAGAGCAGTTCCTAAATTGATGGCTGTCGTTGTCTTGCCGACCCCGCCCTTTTGATTTGCCATGACGAGAACCCTGAAACTTCTGCAGTGCGCAGATGAAGGATCGGCCAGCGAGGAAGACGGTGCGTTATACATAGGCGTCCGCTTGCCCTTTTGAACGCATGGAAAATACTGCTAATTCGTGGTCAAGCACGCTTCGAAAGACGTCGATACGGTAGTGATCCCGATCGGCTAGCGCTTCTAATTGACGTGGCCACGTTCTACCACGTGGAAAGAGGGCCTGAGATCCGCATGAGAGCCATAGTTTCGCCAATCCTATGGTGAGGTGCAAGGGGGCAAAGCCGCGAGCTGTGATGACGTCCACAAGACCTGACGCTCTAGGGGCGAAGAGTTCGACGCGGGTAGCATGCACAACCAGCGGCGCGCCAGTAGCGCGAGCGACCTCGCGAAGAAAGGAACATTTCTTGTGATCGCTTTCGACGCAGTGAACGGTCGCTCCCCGTACCCCAACGAGTTGAATGGCAATAACCACGGCGGGAAAACCGGCTCCCGAGCCGAGGTCAAGCCAAGTACAAGCTTTGGGAGAGAGCCTTCGAAGCTGCGCCGAGTTCGGCAATATGCCGTGTCCAGACGACATTGAAGGTCCGATTGGAGATTAGGTTTGTGGTGAGGCGCCACCGATCGAGCAGTTCGACAAACGTGTTCAATCTGTTCGTTGTTTCACGTGAAACAGGGACGAGTTCAAGCGCTCGATGTCGATCTTCCGTATGCGGTCTCAGTCCACTGCTCTGCATTGTCCCGGCACCAGTAGAAGAGCCTGTCAAATGACATCGCTTCCAACGGACGATCGGCGACGTCGAGCGGAGGAAGCGACCAGAGCGAGGGCGACAGGGGTTATTCCTTCAATTCTTGCCGCTTGGCCTAGGCTTGAAGGTCGCACCGCGATCAACTTCTCGCGGATCTCAGCAGAGAGACCAGGCAGTTCGGAATAATCGATGTCCGGCGGGAGAAGGAACGCCTCGTCACGGCGATAACGAGCAACGTCTTCGATCTGTCGATCGGTATAAGCAGCGTACCGTGCATCGGCCTCGAGGCGCCGGAAAATAGCGGGAGGGATGGCCGCCAGTTGTGGCCAAACGCCGGTGAGTGCGGAAATCGGAAATTGCGGATGAGCAACAAGCTCAAATGCTGAGCGGGAAGCTCCGTCCTTGTTGACCACTATACCGTAAGACGCGAGCTCGGATGGTGTGGCGGAGGTCTTGTGCAATGCAGCGCGAGCGGACTGTAGGGCAACCTTGAGGTTCTGATACGCCGCAGTTCTGTGGGGCCCGACGCAGCCAAGATTTGCGCCTTTGTCGGTCAATCGCTCATCGGCATTATCTGCGCGGATCGATAGGCGGTATTCCGCTCGGGATGTGAGCATCCGATAGGGTTCACTGACCCCATGCGTGGTTAGATCGTCCACCATCACGCCGAGATACAATTCTGCCCGGTCAAACGTCGCGAGTTCGCTCCGCGCGGCCTTTCGAGCTGCGTTGAGCCCCGCGAGCAGCCCCTGGGCCGCAGCCTCCTCGTACCCGGTGGTCCCGTTAATTTGGCCTGCCAAAAACAATCCGCGGAGCTGGCGGACTTGCAACGTTGGATCCAGTCCCCGCGGGTCAACGTAGTGGTACTCAATAGCGTAGCCAGGACGCTTGATAGTCGCGCCGGCCAATCCCGGAATCGTTCTTATAAATCGGACCTGCGCTTCTTCTGATATCGAAGTGGAGATTCCGTTGGGGTAGACCGTGCAATCGTCAACCCCCTCCGGTTCAAGGAATATCTGATGGCTATCCTTGTCAACGAAACGGAGCACCTTGTCCTCGATCGAAGGACAGTATCGAGGCCCCCTACTGGAGATCGCGCCAGAGTAGACCGCTGACTGATGCACGTTTGCGCGGACTACCGCGTGGCCCTCTTCGGTCGTTCGCGTGATGTAGCACGGCAATTGCGGCGCAACCACGGAAGCCGTGCCATACGAGAGGAATTCGGGGCAATCGTCGCCGTGCTGAATCTCAAGCGAGCCCCAGTCGATAGTTCTTCCGTCAAGACGAGGCGGTGTGCCTGTCTTTAAGCGGCCAAAAATGAAGCCGGCAGCTTCGAGACTTTGCGCTAGTGTTATGGACGAGGGATTGCCGTACCGGCCCGCGGGGATACGTCGACTACCGATGTGAATAGTTCCGCGAAGGAAGGTGCCGGTCGCCAGAACGACTGAAGGGCATTGATAGATCTGTCCATTGGACAAGTGGACGCCGAGAACCGCCCCGTTCACCGACTCAATCCCCGAAACCTCGGCCTCAAGGACAACTAGATTTGGCGTATCCAGGATGAGACGTTGCACCGCTTGCTTGTAAAGCTTTCGATCCGCCTGGATGCGGGGACCCTGTACAGCAGGCCCTTTTCGGCGGTTTAGAACACGAAATTGCACTGCGGCTTGATCTGCTGCGCGGGCCATTAGGCCATCCAGAGCATCTATCTCGCGGACCAAGTGCCCCTTTCCAAGACCGCCCACCGCAGGGTTGCAGGACATCTCTCCTAGGGAGGGCGAGCAATGAGTAAATAAGCCTGTTTGAGCGCCGCACCGCGCCGCGGCGGAAGCTGCTTCGCAGCCCGCGTGGCCACCTCCGATTACTATTACATCGAATCTCTGTTTCACGTGAAACAGCTCCCCGACACCCCCCCCCGGTGCTACTTCCCGATGCAGAAACGCCCGAAAATCTCGCCCAGAATTTCCTCAACACCAATGCGTCCCGTTACCCGCTCAAGAGCCGCGCCAGCCTGTCGCAAACGCTCGGCGGCCAACTCAGGCTCAAGGAGCGGCTCCATCAGCGCCTCCGACAGGGCGCTCTTCGCGTCAAGAAAAGCGTCACGATGGCGGCGGAGGGTAAGCAGTGCTGGCTCTGCTGTTGACATGCTCTGTACTGCGAGAGCCGCAATTGCGTCAAGAAGGTTGTCCAGCCCGTTGCCAGTTCGCGCGGAGATAACGAGATCGAAATCGTCCGGATTGATCACGGATCCCAATTCGTCCGCTTTTGTTCGGACGTGTAGACGAGCACCAACAAAATCCGGAGGCTGCTGCTCTCCGGTGTCGTCGAGCCAAAGGATGAGGTCCGCGTCTCGTGCGCGCTCGAGCGTCCTTCGGATCCCTTCTTGCTCTATGGGGTCATCGCTTTCCCTTATTCCCGCGGTATCCACGAGAGCAACCGGATAGCCGCGCAGGTTCAAAAATACTTCAATTCCGTCGCGGGTAGTTCCTGCCTGAGGAGACGTAATTGCAAGTTCGCGCCCCGCCAATGCGTTAAGCAAGGTGGACTTGCCAACGTTAGGCGCCCCAGCAATGACCACGAAAAAACCTTCGCGAAGACGTTCCGCGGATGTTGCGTTCTGCAATGCGCGCTCGATTCGGCGCAGCACCAAACGAATTTTGTCACAGATTTCCGTGCTATCGAGCCGCTCTACAACTTCATTGTCAGAAAAGTCGATCCCAGCCTCCAGGATTGCCATCGCTTCGATCAGGAGCGCTCTGATCGCCTCACACTCCCGTCTTAGGGAACCGCCCGCCACCCGCTGCGCTTGTCTACGCTGGGCTTCCGTTTCCGCTTCGATCAAGTCGGCCAGCCCCTCCGCCTGGGAAAGGTCGATCTTCCCATTTTGAAAAGCTCGCCAAGAAAACTCGCCTGGTTCCGCCACGCGGAAGCCCTCCAACGACGATAGTGCGCCGAGGAGCGCGTGAACGACTGCCCTGCCGCCGGTTAAGCTAAGTTCCACGACGTCTTCGCCCGTGAAACTCCGTGGGCCTTGGAAGAGAGTAATCAGTGCGCGGTCTATTGGCGCGCCCGAGTTCGGGTCCACTATCGTCTTGAGCGTGGCTCGCCGTTCAACGAACTCCGTGTTTGGAGCTATGCCAGCTAAAGCCTCCCCGCATTTAGGGCCTGAAATTCTGACTACCGAAACTGCCGCTCGGCCTGCAGCAGTGGCGGGAGCAAAGATCGTGTCTCCATCTCGCCGGCAGGTCGCGCGCTCCCGCTTCCGATTTGGGACCTGACTCGGCTCCGATAAATTATCTCCATTGCGGGGTACAAACGACATATTGATCGGTGATCGCCTCATGATCGCCTTGTCTTTCTCGTTGGAAGTATAAATAGCAAATGCTCAAGGCTCCGGTAAGATAATCGACCCGAAAAACACCGCCTTCCTGTTCATGGCGAGTGGCTATCAGGCCATATTCCCCCGGCACTTGCTTGGTTGCTCCCTCCCCTCCGCGGTAACATGTCGTCACCCCAAAAGCACCCGGACTTACGTCCGAACGCCCGGGATTGTGGGCAAATTGACAGGCGACGACGTCACCACTTAGCTGGTCTAGCCGATACACTAAAGAAAGATTAATCTGCGGAGCAGCTAAAAATTCGTATTGCGCGGCTATGGCCGGTACTGAAATTAAAGAGAAGACGCAAAATACTACTACATTCATGTTCATATGCATCTTTCAAAAATGGCGGTCCCGGGAAGATCAGTCGACTAGGATGTCCTTCGCCAACACCGTCGAGTCGGCGTTCAAGCGATATACAATAGGAACTCCGGTTGCCAATTCGACCGAGGGGATGGTCTTCGGAGACAAACCATCAAGCACCATAATCAGCGCGCGTAAACTGTTTCCATGCGCTGCCACGAGGACACCATGACAGCGCAAAACCTCTGGCAAAATGTTCTGGCAGTAATATGGCAGCGTACGCGCAACTGTATCTTTTAGACTTTCACCACCTGGGGGTTGAACATCGTAACTTCTTCGCCAAAGGTGAACCTGTTCCTCACCCCATCTCTCGCGCGCATCGTCCTTATTCAGACCGCAAAGATCGCCGTAATCTCGTTCATTAAGAGCTTGATCTCGGTTTTCAGGGATTCCCTTCTGGCCCATCACGTTCAGAGCCAATTCGAGTGAATGCTGCGCGCAAATGAGTGCTGATGTAAATGCTACGTCAAAAACGACGCCGCGGGCCTTTAGTTTGCGCCCTGCCTCCTTGGCTTCCGCAATTCCCGCAGCGGTCAGGTCCGGGTTTCGCCATCCCGTAAAGAGATTTTTCAAATTCCACTCGCTTTGACCGTGCCGCAGTAGCACGAGAAGGCGTTCAGACATCGCTATCGACTTACCTGTTCCTTTGATGGATGATGAACGTTAAACAGGTTTAGGCGGCGCGCCAAGTCATCAAAACGTACGGGAATGGAATCGCCGATCAGCGGCGAGCGCTGTGAACAAGGGAGGGGTTAAGCGGCACCAAGATGGCCCGAACCGCAGAACGTGTACCGATCGGGCGGTAAACCTGTTTTGTCGCCTCAACGACATGCACTCCGGCGAAAGGTAGTGTAAGGGCCTCGCCAACTCGTTCGAACGTCGGCGCGGACCGTATTGAAAACCTGCTTGCAAATGGGGGGGTGTAAAGAGCCTCTCCCCAGAAAATAGGTAGGAGCCAGCAGCGATGAAGCAGGTCTCGGAGTTGCCCTTTTGAGTAGGGAAGTCCATGTCCAAAGGGGGTACGATCTGTCCTAGCCCAGATACCACGTCGAGAGGGGACCACAAGGATTAGTCTACCTTCTGGTGTCATGATCCTCGACGCCTCGCTTAGAAGAGCCTCAGGCCCCTCAGCAGTTTCCAAAGCATGCGCAATAATCAAGCGATCGATGCTTGCGTCCGCTAAGGGCAACATATCCGGATCGACCAAAGTGGTTGCGCAGAGCGCGTTCTCAGGCCAAATCACGACCCCCTGAACGCTTGGCATAAGAGCAATGCACCGGGCGGCTTCGTCACGAAATCGATGAAGATATGGCGACCCAAATCCTAGCGCTGCGATAGACCGCCCATAGACGGTAGGCCACCGGGCGCGAAGAATTCTACCGATCATCCGTCGGGACATCTCTCCTAGCGGGGAGCCGTAAAAAGCCAGAAGATTGCGGACATCGAGAGCCATACATGAGCCAATAGAAATCCAGGTCAGTTGAATACGATCACGGCTCGCGCCAACCAAGCGCTTCGCCTAGAACAGATTGCGTCCGTCCACACACTTTTTCGCCCACGTGCGAAACTAGTGGATAAAATCAAACGGTCGAGTCCCGCTTCCTTGTCGCAATTTCAATAGGTTGCAGCGATCCGAAGGGTTCCAAACGTCTGATTCTATCCACTAGCCGGCCAAGCGCTGCGAACGCGCGGCAGTCTTGTCAGCTTTTCTTTGCCAAAGACTCCAATTTCCGTTGCATATCATTGATTTGACTACGAAGCTCTGCAATCTCCTCGGGAGGATTTGTTTTTTGATGCCCAGGCTCGACAACTGCAACGGCACTAGCAAACGGCGAAAATACTCCTAATGCTTGATTGAATGCATTGAGGTTTTTCTGTGTTCATTCTTTGCAGTGCACAACAAAATGAACCCTGAGAAAATGCTTCCGGGCCAAACAAACGATTTGCGGCCTCCCCGCATCGCTTGCTTTTCGCCGAGTGAAGCGATCAATCGAAAACTCAAGATAGGTCGGCAGCAGCGCCTGCATGCTGTCGCCATAAAATCTAATCAACTGCCTTAAGAAGGTGGTTGGTAGCAGAGATTGTCCCTCGATACCTTCCTGTTCGAAGATAATTTGGGTCAACACAGACCGAGTTATATCCTCATTTGACTTCGCATCAAAAACGACAAAGTCTTCCCCGCTCTTTACCATCTTTGCGAGATCCGCCAGCGTCACATATGCACTTGAAGCCGTGTTGTAGAGGCGACGGTTTG
>CAVQZL010000055.1:0-82541 GCA_963718265.1 uncultured Alphaproteobacteria bacterium
GACACGACAAACTCGTAGCCTTTGCGAAGGAGCGTCGTATAGACAAACTGTTCAAGCGAATTCCCCTGTGTAGTTGGCGCGCTGCCCTTGGCTCGGTTTCGATGTCGGTCTGTGGTCGCTGTTTGGCTGTTCGTCTCTTTGTAACTCCATAAGGGGTGGGGTAATTGATGATGAGTAATTCTTCGACGTGATTGCGCTGCAATGGTTTGCAATTCACCGTGCGCGGCGCCATCACGATGAGCTGATGGAAATACTTGCCTCCATAAAGGTCTCGGATAAACTTGGTGTTTGAAATTGGAGAGCATCACGAAGACGCCGCGCTTGTGCAAGCGTACCACGAAATCCCGCAAACGCACCTGATCGGTCTCGGTGAAGTTCTCCTTGGTATATTTTGTGAAGGATAATTCATCGGTCGGATGGTAAGGTGGATCGAGGTAGACAAAGTCCCCGGCCTTGACCAAGGGTTCGATTTTTAAGAAGTCGCCGTACAAAATGTCGGTGTTCTGTAGGGTGCGATGGCAGGCGCGGATATTGTCCGCTGGGACGATATTCGGGTTTCGGTAGCTACCCATTGGAGCATTGAAGCCGCCCGCCTTGTTGACCCGGTAGAGGCCGTTGAAGCAGGTTTTGTTGAGATAAAGGAAGCGCGCCGCTACCTCGATCGGCGCACTCGGCTTTTGTTTGCGGACGCGATAGTAATAATCCTTGTCATGTTTCCCGGCATGCACTTTGAGACGCGCAAGAAGCGCGCCGGGTTGCTTTTTGATTGATTGATAGGCGAGCACCAATTCGAGATTGCGATCGACGAGCGTTGCCTTTTTCAGACCGGGAGCGAGTGCGAAATAAAGAGCGCCGCCGCCGGCGAACGGTTCAAAATAGTCTTCGAAGCTATCTGGAAGCAACGGTAAAATCACCGGCAGTAAGCTGCGTTTCCCGCCGACCCATTTTACAAATGGTTGAGCCTCTCCCTCAATCGACATATGCGGTCAGTATACATGAATGATCATGAATCGCCACGAGGCGGCATGTGCAACGCCATCGCGTCTCCCGTTCGGGAGGTTAGTCCGATATGGGGATATCCGCGCCACGATGTTCGCGTGTCGGTGTTACACTGACGACAATGCCCGACGAAGTCCGACACGATGATAGCGACACAGCGCGACCGAGCGCGACACGCTATACCCTTTCGCTTGAAGAGACCGCTTTGCGCTTTACCGAGGCGGGGCTCCCCCGTAACATTCGATCCCTGCAACGCTATTGCGCCGCCGGTCGTCTCGATTGCATCAAGGAAGAGACCGTGAGCGGGCTCGCCTATTTCGTCGATCCGGATTCCGTCGAGCGCGCGATCACGCAGCTTGCGCAGCTTCATGGGATCACCGACGAAGTGCGACATGGTGCGACCGTGCACGACATGTCGCACCATGTCGTCTCAGAAGATCAGCCGAGAATAGTGGACGACACACCGCGCCCGAGCGCGGCCGACCGCGACAATGACGCGCCGGAAAATCAAGAGCGACAGAGCCCGCCACAGCCCGACGTGTCGGAGTTAGTCGCACTCATCAAAGTGAAAATGTATTTCTACGCGATCAGATCGGCGTGAAAGATACGCAGATCGCCGCGCTCTTGGAGCGCGACAAGGAAACCAATTTCTTGATCAGGGGATTGCAGACGATGCTATCGCCCTTGCTGGGATCAGGGGAGCGGCGCGATCCACCCGAGCAACGGGCGAATTAATTCCGAAGAATGGGGGCAAGGTTGCGTTGCTCTCCACAGGCCAAGTCATGGAATCTTCTATCCGTGATCTATAATTCACTCAACGGGATATGGAGACCAAACAACAGAAAACAAATGCGACAAGTGAAGCGCAGCAGACCGAAAAGCTCTACATGGAGAACACGCTGTTGCGCGTGTCCGGTGCGCTCTTCTGCCATGATCCAAAACGGGCAGCGACACGCACGGATGAAATCGAATTGGGATCGGGTGGCAACGAGAAGACGATCGTGATCCGTCCTGATCCAAAGCTCGGGCAACCGGGCCAGCTCGCTCATAAAATTTTCATTGCACTTCTCAAGAAGCACTCGGACTATGGTCGCCCAATCAAAAAAGAAGTTTCGTTCACGAGGCGCGAGATTGGCCGTCTCATCGGCCGCACGGAATGGGGAGGCCGCGACAGCGAGCAGCTGTCGCGTGCGCTGCACGAAATCCACTACACCTTTATCAAAGCACACTTCAAGAAAAGTGACGGCCGCTACGTCGAGCACTCGTTCAATATTTTTCCGGAAATCCTTCTCGAACGGCGGGAGTTCGCCAGCGATCCCATCGAGGCCTGCACGATCACACTGGCCGAACCGATCATCGCGTCACTCCAGGATGAGCATTTCACTTGCCTCAATCATGGACTGATGGCGGGTCTCGGCACGATTGGGCAAGCGCTCTACCTTCGTTTGTTTTTCCATCTCGCCAATCTCCATGACGGCCGCGACGGCAAGCGTCTTTTCTTCCGCAAGCGCTACGACGACATCTGCACCGAATGGCTCGGCGGCCTGACCATCCTCAAACACAAATCCAGGATCATCGGCGAGCAACTCGGGCAGCATATCGACCAGCTCGTCACGGCCGGCTTTCTCGCTTCATACGTGGTCAAGAAGGCCGAGAATGGAGATGGGTTCGTTATCGTGTTTCGGCCGGGCGTAGGCTTTTTCGAGGACTATGAACGCTTCTATCGCCGCCGGCATCAAGGTGAATTGCAGTGGGCGTTCCACGACGATCGTCGGCAGATCAGCGAGCCATTGAAAGTTGCCTCTCTCTTCACCGAGAAGCGCACTGGCCATCCGACCGGATCAATCGCTTTTGTTCCTTCGAAGGACGTGGAGACCGCCAAGCTTATCTTGGCCACCCTTGGCTTCGACGAAGTGCCGGCATTTTTGGACTACGCACTGGCCGAGGCCAAGAAGACCAATTTCGATATTCAGACGTTGGGCGGCACCAAACAATATCTCGCGAGCTTTTTGGCCGTGAGGGAGCGAAAGGCGGAAGATCGGGTGCAGCAGGCAGCTCAGAAGGTTCAGGAGCAGGAAGACGCTCGGCGACAGGCCTATGACCGCTACAGGCGTTCGGCGGCGGCCGAGACCTTTGCCGCGCTTCCCAAGTCCGAGCAGGACATCATCGACGACCTCGCAAGAACTCATGCGGCCAAATTCACTGGCTCTCTTCGGGACAGTATGGCCGAATTCGGCCGGGTCAGGTTCACGATCGAGCGGCATGGGGAAAAGCTCATCACATTCGAGCAATGGCAGTCCGACCATATGGCCTGAAAACCCTGTGGGTTTTGACCGTAACGGGTGTGGGTTTTGACCGTAAACCCTGTGGGTTTTGACCGTAAAATTAGCGGCGTGCGAAACGGCAATAAAGAGCGAACTATAAGGGTTTTTGAGCTTCGTACGTATTTTCTAATAGTATTTAGATATATATTCTACATTCAGACCCATTGTATGTATTTTCCAATTAAAAATGCATCAAAAACACGGAAACTGGAACCGACATAAATATGGCTTAGTAGAGCCATTTTATCAACACATATTTTCAAAGTGTCAATATTTGCACCCATCATGAAAGCCTGTACCATAGTAACGAAGATAGGAAGATAGATACGCGAACATATAGTCTCTCGATCGAGCGGCACCCGACGGCTATCTGGCCTATTTTCCGGCACTTGAAGGCTGTAAGCGTCCGTCCGGATGGCGACCGGCGCGAACCGCCCGAGTCCAACCACGATCCGCATAAGACACAAGAAAGCTCGGCGCACCGCTCGCAAATTGAAGAAAGGTGATTAGTTACGCTTGACCGATCCACGCAAAACATGAACGGGAAATGGAGGAACCTATGGCAATCTATATCACCCAGGGCCGGTATACGCCCGATGCGGTCAAGGGCATGGTGGCCAACCCCGAGAACCGTGAAAAGGCCCTCGCGGACCTCATGGAAAAGGCGGGAGCCAAGCTGCTCGCCCACTATTTCACATTCGGCGAGTACGATTTTCTCTCGATAACCGAGGCGCCAGGCGAGGATGTCATGGCTTCGGCGCTGATCGCGGGCGCAGCTTCTGGTGGGGTTTCCCACTTAAGAACGTCGGTCGCGATGACCGCCAAGGATGCCAAGAAGGCGTTTGAATCAGCCGGGGCACTCAGCAAGTCATTCAAACCCCCAGGGCGGTGACGAAAGGCCTTGGTTTAGGGAAAGACGGCGCCATGGAATATTTTGGTGTCGAATTCGTCCTTCGCATGGTCGCTCACGGTATTTTCAAACGTCCTCTTCAGACTTTAGAAGGCCGATCTTTAAGCCAATTGCCATGACCAGGGAGGCGAATGATTTGCGACCTGATAAGCAAGATTGCATCGACGTGCCAAAAATTCCATGCATGCTATAATATTGAGATGAAAATGGTTGAGGCAATCAGCGGCATGACCAGGACGTATACGTTCGTTTTCGATCCCGATCCGGAGGGTGGCTTCGTCGTGACCTGTCCGGCGCTTCCAGGGCTCGTTACTTACGGCGCGACGATCGAGGAAGCCCGCGAAATGGCCCGCGATTCCATGGAGGGTTATATCGAAGTCCTCATTGATGACGGAGAAGAGGTACCGGACAGCGATGCACCGCAGGTTGCTCCTCGTTTCGACCGCCTCGCTCATACGCTGCGAACTGAAAAGGGAGCAGCGCCGATTTTTGAACAACTGAGCGCCCAAATTGCCACGGCTGTATGAGCCGGTTACCCGCACTTAAACCGAAGGAAGTGCTGGCTGCGCTCCAGCGCGCAGGTTTCGATGTTGTACGGGTGCGTGGGAGCCATTATCAACTTTTCAACCCTGTCACGAGGTCTCGGGTGACCGTGCCCCACCATACCCGTGATTTAACGAAGGCAACTTTGTCTTCGATCTTGAACCAGGCTAGCCTGTCGATCGATGATTTTCTGAGGCTTCTTTAGGCGAGAATTCCGGAAACGGGGCAAATTGGCGATGGACCCGGCAGCTATCTGGTGGATGTCGGATAAGTAATGCGGGAGGAATTGCAATATGAATAAGCGATTATGGATTGCCGCGGGCTTTGCCGCCGCCGCGACACTTTCCTTTGCGACGTTCCCCGCGAGGGCCAAGGAAAAAGCCGCTGGTTTTGGTCTAACACTCACGCTTGCCGATCCCACCAAACAGGGCGACGGCACTCTGGGCGCCGCGGCCAAGGCGGCGATCGAGCACGGGCCGTTGCCGTTCAGCGATGCCGACGTCGCCGCCAAGGCGGCTGCGAACCGCGCCAGCAAGGCGGCCGAGAAATCCGGCGTGCCGAGCCCTTTAACCCCGGACGAATTCGCTCCCGCAGGGAAGGCGGCGGGGGCGAGAACTCCTGTGATCGTCGGCGGCATCAACAAAGCGGGTTTGGGCCCTGACACAACCGCCTTCAGCCCTCCCGACACCACCGGCGCAATCGGGCCGTCGAGCTACATTCAACTCGTCAATGCGACCGCCGGCATCTTCGACCGGACAACTGGAGCACTGGTCAGCTCGGGCACGCTGGACGAGCTGGCGAACATTGCCTCCACTGTGACCAGTTTCGACCCGCAAATTATCTGGGACCCGGCGACAAATTGCTTCTATTACGCGATGGATTCAATCGTCTCGGCACTGAAAACCAGCTGTCGATCGGGTTCAGCAAGACGGCAGCGCCAGGCAATGTCACAACCGACTGGTGCCACTACACGGTGGCGGGCTTCGGTTCAGCCTTGCCCGATTATCCGAAGCTCGGCGACAGCGGGTTCTTCCTTATCATCGGGGTGAATGTCTTCGGCGTAAACCAGGAGATCGCGTCAAACCAGGCTGGAGCGGGCTTTGCCGGATCGGACCTCATCGTTATCAGCAAACCTCCGGACGGAACCACCTGCCCATCGCCCAAGTCATTCATAGTCAGCAGGGACGTCAATCTCTGGTTGACTCCACGGGTAAGCAAGTTTTCACGCCGGTGCCGGCAAACCAGGTCGACCTCGACAGGACCGGTTACGTCGTAGCCCGCAACGGCACTTTGCCGTCGAACATGCTCTGGTTTTTCAACGTGACCGCGGACGCACTCGGCTTCCCGCATTACGGATCCGCCAGGGGCGTCACCGTCGGCAACTATGCCATCCCGCCCGCCGCCACTCAGCCGGGGTTCACACAGCTGCTGGCTACAGGCGACGCCCGCAACACCCAGGCGGTGCAGGCCGTAGATCCCCGGCTCGGGCCTTTCGCGTTCTGGACGCAGCATACGATTGCCAGCGCCGACGGGACTGTCTCGGTGGTGCGCGCGTACGAAATCGATCCCTCACCTGCAACCCCAGTCGTAATGAGATCGGGCACGATATGCCGCCCGAACATGTTCCTTTTCAACGCGGCGATCTCGCCGGACCGGCGACACGATGGGTTTATCAAGGCATTCGGGGATAGTTTCGTAATCGAAGGCACCGCGTCGAGCGGATTGAGAGGTCTCAATCCACGCATCGTCGCAGGCTCGAGTGTCGCGGGCGGCCCGCTTTCCACACTTCTGATCAAACAAGCGGTCGGGCCTTACAGGGACGGCATTGTGTGGCCGCGGCAGCACGTGCCGCTGGGGTGACTACTCAGCGGCGACGCCTGATCCAAGGCCCATCACTACGGGCCGCGGCGTGGTTTGGGGCACGAACCAGTTCTCCGGCTTGACCGCCCCGCCGCCGAGTGGCGCGAACTGGCGCACCCAGATTTTTGCGGTTGAGCCTTGATTTTGAATTTCCTGGCCGCTCTCGGGGCAGGCCTAAAGAACCTGCTCCACAGCGTTTGGATTTTGAGCAAACCGATGTTTCCTAGATTAAAGCGCTACTGAAGTTCGCAGAAACAGGACCCCGCACATGCCGAGGCTCGAAGCTCAAAAGAGCGAAGGGTGTCGAATTTCTTTTCATCCATGAGAGAGGCGAGCTGTTCCAACTGTTGCGCCGTGATGCCTTCGGTGAGGAAGCTCACGACATTCTCAATTCCATTTTCAAACGCCTTCAACACGTCGAGCAGGTCGCGGACTAAGTAGAGCTCGCCCTCGGCTATCCTGTGCGCGTGTCGCGGGCCGCACGTCGTCCGGGGAGTCGTTCTCGATCATCTCGGCACGTGCCTCGATCAATGAGGCAAGGCAGAGATCCGGTCGAAACGGGCTGTCCTAATAGCCAGCACTTTGATCTTTGCTCGCGCAGGAGATTCGCGGTGGATGGATAATTCATAATACGTAATGCGATTATTGTCAAGACTGCTTTTGAAAAGTGCCTGCTATTCTTGTACTATGAAAGCACAAACCAAAACCAACTTCGAATTACTTCCAGTCGTACCAATTGATGACGATACCCGCGCCATGCTCGCCTATGCAGCAAGCATGGACGGTCGCGCGCACATCGAGCAAGCCCGCCGGGAGCTGCAAGAAGGTAAGGGTATTATTGTCACTCCAGGTTACTTCAAATGAAATGAAGCGGCGTATCGCCGAACGCCGCAATGCAGCACGCTCCATCGATGCATGAGGCGCATCGTCTTTGCACCTTCCTTCAGCCGCGAGGCTGATGACATCGCAACTTACATCGACGAACAGTTTGGTGAAAATGCAAGCCATGAATTCATCGCCAACCTCATGACGGTTTGCACTCTTATTGCGAGCTTCCCCGGTGTCGGAAAAACAGATCATGATTATGCGACCGATCTCGTCGGCTTTCCCCTTAAACACAACTGGATTTTCTATGATGCTGACCGCCGTAACGTCCAATTTATCCATATCGTCCCGAGCCGCCGCAACCGAGCATCCATTCGATTTTGAACGCACCTGATCCGGCGACCGGTCACGCGTGCGACAAATGTTGCTCTCACCGAGAGCGGCATACGCGGCGCTTCACCCAGGCATTGGACTAGCCAGTAGCAGGGAATGGCTCAACAGGGCCAAAGTTGAAACGTCGCACATTATTTGATTTGCGACCTCTAGTCTATCCACAAGCTGTACTATTGCATTTTTATATACGATCTGATATACATACAGTATTAACATCACTGCCTCTGCTCCTCGTGAGCAAGGGCAGTTTTTATTTGGTATACTGTATATGTATGCAGGTATCAAAGGAGCGCGTGGCCATATACATCGACGGTGGCAATTTCTATCAGCGTCTTCATGAAACCGGTATCCCGCGTGGCGCCAGGTTCGACTACTCGGCCCTCGTTCATTTCCTGACACGCGGCAGGACGCTCGTCTCGAAGCGGTACTATATCGGGATCGTCCGCAACCATGATCACTCGGCCAAAAGTCAGCACTTGGTTGATGGACAGCAAAATTTCCTCAGCAAGCTCGAAGCTGAAGGCTTTGCGATCGAGCGGGGCCGTATCGTGTACGATCACAAGATTTGCGAGAAGGGTGTGGATGTGAAGATCGCCGTCGATCTCATCGTGGGAGCCACCGAAGACCTCTACGACACCGCGCTTGTGGTGAGCTCCGACACCGATCTCATCCCTGCAATCCGACATGTCGTTTCCAAGGGAAAGAAGGTGGAATACGCTGGTTTCTCCGCCCGCCCGTCACTTGGCATGACCCGTGAGAGCTCGCTCACCATCCTTCTTTTGCCTGACGATATCCAGAAGTTCATTGGGCGAGCGCACGACGACCTCGCTGCGTGAGTGAAGCCGAGTACGATCATTATGTGTAGTCTCGATGCGCGCGTTGGCCTGCCGCCGCGTCAATTCACTTGCGGTTTCCAGACCGTATCGCCTCGACGGCGCGCCGTCTGCGAGTACAATAACAGAAGGCTCCTCCCCGCCCTTCGGCGCACCATGACGGCGCGCCGATTGCGTGGAGGAGCACATGCCGCTCATTGACACAAAAACCCGCGAACGCATCCGCGAACTCAACGATGCGTTTCGAAAGAGCTTCGATCCGAAGCTCGGAAAGGCGACTGCTGACGTCCGGCGTCAATTCCCTTCCGAGCGACGTGCGCGCGATGGCGATCCGCAAGACCGCCACATTCGACGCGTTCACGCCCGAAAACGATCCGCACGGCGAACACGATTTTGGCAACTTCGAAATCGCAGGCCAGCGCTTCTTTTTCAAGATCGATTATTTCGATCCGAACCTCGAATTTGGCTCGGATGATCCCGGCCGATCCGGAGAAGACGACGCGCGTGCTCACCCTCATGCTCGCGGAGGAGTATTGAGCCATGCGCAACCATAATGGCAAACGCATCTACGCGCTCGACAGCTGGACGGTCGAGAAGAAAACACGCGGCTGGTACATCAGCCGCACCTACTCGCCCGCGACGCGCCTCGGCCCCTACCGGACCGAGACGAGCGCCTGTCTCATGATCGCCCGGCAATTGCGGAAGGAGCTTGCCCGCCGCGACGCCAATCATTTGGAGCCCCGCGCCTAGCGGGGCTCTCCTCTCACGTGCCGCTATGTTCCGCCTTGCGCCGGCAAGTCACGCTCGCAACTGCCATGTTCCAATGCTATGCTCTCTCGCCCGCCGGCGGTTAGCTCGCGAGCATCGCGATGCTCCCTTCAACAAGGAGTATTACGATGCAAATCGACAGACTGCTGGTTTCGAAAAAGGAGCTCAAGACGCTCGGAATCCCGTACAGCTTCCAGCACATCGCGCGGCTCGAAAAGGCCGGGCAATTCCCCAAGCGGATTGAGCTTGGTCAATGCCGGGTCGCGTGGAGTTACAAGGAAGTCTGTGCATGGATCAACGAGCGGATCGCCCAACGCGATCCAGCTAACTCGGCTGAAAACAACTCCTGACAAGGGTGCTTTTGGGGACTGCCGGTGCAAACCGTCAGTCCCTTTTTTTGTCACGATCGCTCCACAGACGGCCGCCGACATCGATCGCGATCGGCCGCACCACATAGATCGGGTGGCATATCCAGGTCATATATCCCGTATATGCCACCCCCAACCGGACAAACCATTGAACTATCAACACTTCCGCGCCAGTTCGCGTGCGCTATCGCGCCCGACCCAAGTGCCTTTCTGTCCCCTATCGGAGGCCAGCGAGCCACGCGCTCCGGCCATAACGGCACGTCGCGCGGGAAAGCCCCTTGGGTCGGCCGCTCACGCGGCACGACGAACTGGCGCGGACGATTTCACGCTTCCCACCCTATGACTCGACAATTTCGTCACTGACGGTTCGAGCCTTGCCCGGCGCGCGCCTGCGCCGTCAAGCCCTGCGCCTATGGCGCACCGCTGCGCGGCTCCGGGGCTTGACCGCTCCGCGCGCGGCCGGCCGTTCAACTCTTCCGTCAGTGACGGCCGCGCCCAATCCTATCCGGCGGCTCTCACGAACTGGGCTTCCTTCGATCCCCTATAATGAAGCGGGCCGTTCTTTCGCGCGGGCAACCGCGTACAAAGGCCGGCGCACGACACCGACCGAAGCTCGTACCAGCGGCACGAACACTCGGCACGGCACGGCGGCCGGCCTATGCACACGGACAATTCCATCGATCCTCGGCACGCTCTCGTCCGGCGAGAGCGTGCCTCTGTTGCAAGCCGACCGCCGCCGGCATGTCTACATCGTCGGACAGACGGGTACCGGCAAGACCGGACTGCTCACCAATCTGATGCACGCCGACCTCGACGGCGGCGCGGGCTTCTGCTTTCTCGATCCGCACGGCGACGCGAGCCAGGAGATCGCTAGCGCGACGCCGCCCGCGCGCACGAAGGACGTGATCTATCTCGATCCGTCCGACCCGACCCACACCTTCGCCTACAATCCCCTCTCGGGCGTGCGCCGAGGCCGAGCGCGCGACCGCGACGGCGAACATCGTCTCGGCGTTCAAAAACATCTGGAGCCAGAGCTGGGGGCCGCGCCTCGAATATATTCTCACCAACTCGCTGCGGCTCTTGCTCGACACCAAGGATCAGAGCTTGCTCGGCCTCCCCCGCCTGCTCGTCGACGATCCCTATCGCGAATGGCTGCTCCGCCGCTGCGACGATCCGGTGATCCGGATCTTTTGGCGAACGGAATATGCCGCCTACGACACTCGCTTCCGCACCGAGGCGATCGCGCCGATCCAAAACAAGATCGGCATTCTGCTCTCGAACCCGTTCTCCGATCGATCCTCTGTCAGAACTCTTCGACGCTCGACATTTCCCGGATGATGAACCAGGGCAAGGTGCTCATCGTCAATCTCTCGAAAGGAAATCTCGGCACCGAGCCCGCGCATCTTCTCGGCGCGCTTCTCATCACCGCCTTCTCGCAGGCGGCCGAGGCACGGCGGCACATGCCAGAGGACGAGCGCCGCGACTTCACGCTCTATGTCGACGAATTCCAGAACTTCGCGACGGAGAGTTTCGCGTCGATCCTCTCGGAGGCCCGCAAGTGGCGGCTTTCCCTCGTCGCGGCGAACCAGCACGTGTCGCAATTGCCGGAGACGCTGCAACACGCCGTCTTCGGCAACGCCGGAACGCTCATCGCCTTTCGCGTCGGCGCGAAGGATGCCGCCTTGCTCGCCGATGAATTGGGATTGGAGAGCGCACGGGCGCTGACCGCGACGAACAATTTCCATGCCTGGCTCCGCCTCATGGATAACGGCACGCCTAGGGAGCCGCGCATGATCCGCATGCTTCCACCGAGGCCGCCGGGAACAAAACTCGACCGTGTGATCGCGCTCGCGCGCGCCCGTCACATGATTCCGCGCAGTCTCGTCGAGGCGCGGATCAGCGCCTTCTTTCCGGCGGCGCCGGGAAAGCGATCGCGGCACAGAAAGAAGCGCAATCCCGATGCTTGACTCCTATCCGAACCTCTGGCGAGACGCATGGAGTGCCCTTCCGTCTACGCGCCTTGGCCGCGCTGGAACTTATTGACAAATTCACCGTGTGGAATAGTATGAATATACGAAATTACGAATTTCGTTCTTAACTTATGAACAGACCGATTTCAGAGGACTTTGCAATGACGCTCATGCGGGTGCGCCGCGCGGCGCAATTGACGCTCCCGGCCGACATTCGGCAGGCTTTGAACGTGAAGGAGGGCGATTATCTCGAAGCGAGCATCGCGCGGACAAGCGTCATCTCGGCGCAAGTCGTGACCAGCCGAGCCGATTACCTCGAAGCGAGCATCACCCCGGAAGGCGATAGCTTCCGAAGCCCATGTCGGTCGTGCAGCGTTCGAGCGGGCGTGATCGCAGCGGATCAAGGAAATCACGCGCACGTCGTGGACACCGCAGCCCAATCCAAACGAATACTTCGCGCCGCTCGAGAAAGGACCATCGCATCGCCGGAAGGAAGTGTGTTAAAGCTTTCATCTGGCTAAAACGCTCACATGATCCGCTCACGATTAAGGCGTCATCTCGACGACACAGGCTCGTCGCCTATTTTCCGCCGTAGCCCGGCTGCCAAACTCGGGGTGACACATTCGAACAGGCCGTACGCAATGTTTCCTGAAGAATCGTTGACGGGATTACCTCGAAGACCTTGACAGTCAGGCGACCTCTTCGCGAGGCGAGCTTGACGCAAAGCGCCATTTCGCTGGCAGATCTTGGTGCGCGCGAACGTCATCACTTCGTGCGCCTATGTCACGGAGAACTGCGCGAACGTGACTCGGAGCGATATCTTCGACATGTCCTGAACCTCAGCGGGATTGTTTGCGACGCCAAACGGGTACGCCACGCAACATTGTTCTGCGCGTCGCGGACCAAACGCGACCACTGTCGTTCTCGATGCACAGCGGGACGTAAAGCGGACCTGCTGAAATCGATCGATTCAACAAGATGCAGATCGATATGGTCACCCGGAATACTTCTTACATATATTGCGCGAGGAGAAAGAAGGCTCTGGCTCATGAGGAACCTTATTACTCCTCATGAACGATTTCGTAGGGACTTGCTGAAATGATCACCGCGCGGTCTGAAACACTTAAAGCAAACTCGCGCCTAGGGCTAAGAGGCCGTCGCGACATGGCCTAGGGCGCTTCATGATCGAAGGGAGGCAGAAATGGACGAAATGCCCACGGAAGTGTGGAGCGCATTTGTAGCCATAGCGGCGGGCGGTTTCCTGATCCTTGCAGGCTATATCAATCGAAGCTCGCAGAGGCCTCCACTGATGCGCGTGCGGATCGATCGGGAACGTGAGGAACGCCGGGTTCCCACCGGATGGTTCGCGCGCGCCAGTATCCCCGCCTATTGCATCTATCTGACGATCCATTTCAGCGAGGAGGAGCGCTATCTTCTCCGCCACACCGGCATCGGCCATTATGTCTTTTTTCGCGCGCCGATCCCGCCCGACGTGACCGATCCGGAGAAGATCAAAAGGCTCAAGGCCGAGAATTTCGGTCTCTTCTTCGTCCGCGACCTCCTCGGCTTCGGCCGCAAGACCCTGCTCGGCGTCTGGCCCGACCTGATCGCGGCCGACGCGGCCGAGACGGCCGTGCGTCTCAAACTCGAAGAACTCGCCGAACAGCTATCGCGCGCGTCGGGGACGACGGAAGGTTCCGTCGCTTACGAACTGTGACCCTCTGGGAAAGCGTCTGGGGCCAGGTCAAGGCGGAAATGCCGCAGCCCGCCGCGCGCCCCAAAACCTGGGGCGGCTTTCTCGGCGCGATGTTCGCGGCGTTCGTCGTCATCGCCATCTGGTTTCCGATCCGGCTCATCGCCGAACTCTTGAAGACGATCGATTTTTCCGAAAAGCCTGACCATGGCAGCGAGGCGCAAGACCTTTTCCGCGAAGCCTATGCCCTGTCCCGTGATCTCCCGACCCAGAGCGATTTCGCGGACTCCGTTCTCCGGCACGCCGCTCTGCCCCGCAGTCTGCATGATGCCTTCTTCGAGGCGCTCCGCGCGCTCTATGCCGAAAATATGATGCTCGAAGTGCCGCCGATCCCGCCGGATTTGGAAAATCTCGACGGCATCCGCTGGCGCGACCGCATGCGGCGCGAGATCGCCCGCATGAAGGGCGACACGCTCGTCAACTATGCGCCGCGCTTGCCTAGCCAGTATTGAGGCCGCCGTCGCGGGCCTGCCGAAAATCGCGGGCGATGGCGAAATCACCTCTCCCCTCATGTCGCTCGTCCATCCGGGACGCTTCGTCGAAAACCTCGTCCGGCCGCTCGCCCCAGACCTCTTCCCGATGTTCGCCGATCGCTACGAGGAAAATGTCTATCGCATCTCCGGCGTGTCGCGCGCGGAAAATACAGCAAGCCGCCAAAGCTCGCCGAGCCGCACCACCTCGACGATCCCTCCCCTTTTCTCGACGGCACGCCCTTCGCTGGCATTCTGCAAACACCGCTTGGGACGGAAATTCCGCAAGCCGTCCGCAGCGCCCATCATTGGATCGTCGCCGGCAGCGGCGCCGGCAAGACCAATGCGCTGCAATATTTCATCGCCAAGGATTTGGAACGCGCCGTGCGCGGCGAATGCTCGATCGTCGTCATCGATAGCCAGCATCAGCTTATCGACAAACTCTGGAGCCTGAAGCTGTTCGCCCCCGGTCAACCGCTCGATGGCAAGCTGTGTCTGCTTGATGCCGCCGATGTCGAATATCCGATCGCGGTCAATCTTTTCGACATGAAGCTCGACCGCATCCATTCCCTATCGCTGTTGGAGCGCGAGAAGCTCACGAACAGCGCCTTGGAAATGTATGACTTCATCATCGGATCGCTGCTGCAATCGGAAATGACCAGCCGTCAATCGACGCTGTTTCGCTTCGTGACGCGGGCACTCTTCGCCATCCCCAATGCCACCATTCACACCTTCCATGATATTTTGCAGAACGGCCCCAAGAAATATCAGGTGCACATCGACACGCTCGATGACACGACGCGGCAATTCTTCGCCAGCGATTTCAACAATCCGCAATTCAAACAGACGAAGGAACAGGTCATCGCCCGGCTCTGGGCCGTGCTCGGCAACCAGACATTCTTGCGCATGTTTTCGAGCCCGCGATCGAAGATCGATTTCTTCTCCGAGATCAACACGCCCGGCAAAGTCATCCTCATCAATGCCGAGAAAGGCTTATTGAAAGAGGAGGGAACGGAACTCTTCGGCCGGTTCTTTCTCGCGTTGATCAATCAAGCGGCCGCGCAGCGCTCCAGCCTGCCGATCGCCCGAAGACTTCCCTGCTACGTTTACGTCGACGAGTGCCACAACTATATCCGCAACGATCCAAAAATTCAGGTGATCCTCGCCGAGGCGCGGCAGCAGAATGTCGGCGTCATCCTTGCCCATCAATATCTCGCGCAAATCGAAGCGCCGGTGCTCCGCGCCCTCAATGCCAACACCAGCATCAAGATGGCGGCGCGCCTCGAAGGCGCAGACCGCTCGGCCATGGCGCGCGACATGAACACGGTGCCCGATTTCATTCGCGATCAAAAAATCGGTTCCTTTGCGACCTTCGTGCGGGGCGAAACGCCCTCGGCCATATCGATGCACTTCCCTTTGAACGCGTTGTCACGTTTCGAACGCATGACGGACGAGGAACGCACCATCGTCCGCCAGCGTAATCGTGACGCCTATTCCAACCGCGTCGAACCAACGACCGAGTCGTCACCCAAGTCTAACGACCCACGATCTAACCGGAACGAGAAAAGACGTCGTGATCCTGATGATCAATGAGAATAGCGGCACTTCATGCAATAAATTAGTCGACGATCAGCTGAAGCGGCAAAGCTTGCTTCGTCCGGGCCCTCGGCATTGCAGCCGAAATGGGCCGGTAGGAGACGGTCTGTCTTGGGTAATTGGGACAGCGGAACGGACATCCCTGCCTGCATGTCCAGAGGCGGCGCTCGATGCCAGTGAGCCGTGACGGCGCCGCTCGGTAGCCTCCCTTTTTTCTCTATGCTGGAGTTGGGCGGAGGTCGTCTGCTGCACTACCGGCTGCCGTTTTCCGCGTATTGCTCTCTGTACCAGTTGCGTGCGCCGCGCCGGTTCCCAGCTACACGTGTTACACTATGCGCAGTACCCTACAATTCGTTGATTGCCGAGAACGTGGACACCGACAAGCACCTCCAAGCCGCCATCGCCATAGGCGAAGCAAATATGCGCACGATGGAGCTCGTGCAGAATTGGTGTGCGCATCTTGCAATCAGCAAGCACGGCGGCGGAGGAACTCGTCGAGCAATTCAGCGGTCTCCCAATAGGTCCCCGTTCTTTGTCCTGTCCGCACGCCGCCGCGCCAGGCTTCGCTGGCTCGGACTTGAAATTTGTTGCCATTGATTTTCACGATCGCAACTGCGTCGGGTGCGCCCACAGAAAGCCCGTTGGGTTCCCGAACCTCTCAAGCCTGATCCACGAGCGGGATGCCGCGCGCGAGGCAACTGCTGCCGAGGAGGCGCGACGCGACGCAGCAGCCGCTGCGGCGCTGCAAGCACGCGACGCGAAAAGGCAGACTATCCGTGCAGATCTGGCGCCACCCGGTGCGAACGTGATCGACCAGATCGAAGAGCTCGACCATCGTCGGCACGATGCAAACGCCGACCGTCTGGTGGAAACGGCGAAACTCGCCCCCGAGGTCTTCACGCCATCTCTGGTAAAATATGCATTCGATCTCGTGGAGGCTGGCGAATCCTGGTTCGATAGCGCCGGCCTCCGACTGCTAAAGGCGCTAAACGTAGACAGGAGCCGTCTCACGCGCTGCGCGCTGCTCTGCCTCTCTCGTCTTTGTGCGGCCGAAATCGCCGCGGGAATCCTGCTTGAGAACCTGGAACTCGCGGATGAAACGATGGTCGGGGCTGCCGTGCCAACTTTGATCTCAATGGCGCAACCGCGACGAACGTTTCTGGCGGGTCCCGGGCGACGGTCTAATCCGACACCACTGATCCGCTCGCACGAGGCATTCCCGAAAGTCGTGGAGGCCGCAATAACCGCACTCCTCGACAGCGCCGACACCTGCGACGCGAGCCGCGCAGCGCGAGGGGTCACAGTTCTCGCAGCCCGGGACAAGACATTGCCCGGACGTTTCGCGAGGTCCATGGTCGGCAAGTTCATACGCGACCGGCTGCTGCTCCAGGCTAACGAGCATACCGATGGCGACGGTGAAACTCTAAACGAATTGCGCCACGCCCTCGCACTTGCCTTCGAAGCAGAACCGATCAAGACCGATGAACTCCTCAAGGGCTTTCTGGAAGGCGCATCTGAAATCGGTGAAGCGCGGATCTTCAGTATCTATCGTGAGGTGCTACACCGACCTCGGTTTGATGAAGGCGCCAGAGTAACCGAAGCGAGCCGGCTGGCAATGAACCGCGTCGTATGGCGTGCTACCGAAACGAACTCGCATATGGTACTGGACGAGAATCTCGAACCTTCTCTCCGGCCGCCCTTGGGGATTGACGAAGCTGGCAGCCGAAGAGGTTCGGCATCTTCTCGGCGCAGCGATCATCATCGACAGCAAGCTGCAAAGTTTGTCGGCCGTCCCACCCCTTCAGGATCCATTTGGTCTGACCACGATTGATCGGGCAAGCCGACGCGATAACACGCGCAACTTGCGGGAACGTTTGATCAGCTGGGCCGCGACAGGAGCAAGCCACGCTCCGGAAGAGGCCAAGGCCTATCTCGAAGTGCTTGCTGGTCTCCCCTCCGAGGGCAACGACGCCGTGAAGATCGACATGGTGGGGCACCTCGATCAATTGATGCACACGACCGAAGGCCTCACCGCCGCGCTGCCTCACCTTTACACGGCTATGGTCGGAGCCTCCGTGGCGCTGAGGGCAAGGGCTGTCGCCGCAGTCGGCGAGCTCGACCGCCGGCAAGAGGACAACTTGCCCGGCCTCGTGTTCGAAGCGTTTATGGCCCTGCTCTTCGATCCCTACAGAATGGTGCATCAGTACGCGGTGCACGCGCTGCGGCGAATCAATTTGCCGGAGGAGTACCGCCCAAGGGCGAAGGCGGGACTTCTAACCTGGATCGTTTCATATGCGACCGACCGCAACAACGATCGCTTCCTCGTCGAGTGCCTGGATTTTTACATAGGTCATTACGCTGATTTGGACGAATTTGGCGGCAGACGCGGTCTCTGGCTCGTCTCCGTGCTCGAAAAGATCGAGCCATACCTGGTCGCCCAGGAAATCTCCACCTTCGGCCGCGTACTTCGGGAACACGACGGGTACGTCCGGTTACTCATCCGACTGCTGGGCGATGACACCGCCTGGCATAGCCGTAAGGATCACCTGACGCAGGCCCTCGCCGAGTTGCCTAGCCATGGGGTGCGTCGAAACTTACAAGAATTAGAGGTCTTCGCCTCCACAGCGCGTGCGCGGGACCGCCAAATTGACGGTCTCCTTATCGAGATCTTCACCCGGGCCAGCGCCTGGGAGGCGGCGGTACAGCTCGCGGAGGCCGCCGTCGCCGCCCATCCCGAAGACGCCTGGAATAGGCCCCATAAACTGATCACCAGTCAAATGCGGGTGGCAACCGAGTTCGAAGCGGCCCTGGCCGCCGGTTTAACCGAGCGCGTAAAGTCCCTCGCCGCCGACTGGAAAGCGATCGGCAAGGCCATCGAGAAGGATAGAACGGACAATGCGGAACGGCGAGATCCTCTCCGGCGCCTACGCAGCCAGAATTGACGCCGTCACGGCACTGCTTGCGGCTGCCGATCGGCAAGTCTCAAACAGTGAGCAGCTACGGACTTCGGCCAATGCGCTGGACGAAATGGCGACGCGATATGGTGATGCCAAGGTCGCGGTGGCTTACTCCGCCTTCGCGAGCCTGATGCGGACCGCGGCCATGCTCGTGGAGTGGCGCGCCGCGGTACTGGGGGCCACAAGAGATGCCGCACCGGTTTCTGCGGAGCGGTCGGGAGCTCCACCGGGCTTGGGTCGAGGAATATTCCGAACGCGAGGAGGTTATGGGGCTCGTCGACACGGCGGCACCGATTTTCGATCTGGCGCGAATTGAGAACGTGGGGCCGCTTTGCAAGGCAGTCGGATCGGTCCCATTGCCCATCGGCATTTACGCTGCTGAGTCCCGCGGTCGGATCCCAACTCCTAGTAAGAGTGATGAAGAAGACCCGGTGCCGCCAGCGGAACTAACCGTGGCTTTCATACGCTTCACCATCGACGGCCAGCCCGCCGACGACACGCACTTCCTGACGCCAAGGGAAGCGCACGACCTGGAGATCGAGGTTCGCATCTCTCGCTGGCCGGTCCAAGCGCAGGCCCTATGCCTCACGCCGGTAACAATCGAAGCTCGGTCAACACACGATTTTCCGACGTTCCGCTTTCTGCGCCCCGCCGGCGAGGCCCCATATCATCTGAGAGACCGACGCCGAGCCGTCCTTCATGTCGCCCAGGGATTACGAGCCCAGCCCTTTGAATTCAGGTATGCCGCTGATTTCGAGCCGGCCGAGGTCGAGCAACCGGTTGCGGTCGTCGGCCATCGTAACTTGCGCATGGACGGCATTGACCGCTCGATCACCGGTTATCAGGGGATTGATCGGCGCCTGCTGGAGGTCCGCAATACGCTGCGGCAACGGCCGCTCGTCACTCCGGACGACGTGACGAATACGCTCACGCTCCTCGCCGCTCTAGGCAACCTCGCAGGCCAAGCCGTCCAGGATAATCGTTTCCCAAACCGGCTGGATGAGGCAGCATTTCACGCTTTCGTTCGGAGCTTTTTGCGCCAGCGGCCAGAGATAGGATCGAGATTGGAGGAACACCCGCGCGCTGCAGGTGGTGCGACGGACTTGTCATTCGAGCGGATCCGGCTCGAGCTAAAATCCGACAATGATCAACCCTTGAGCCTCCCCGACTGCCAGCGCTACGTCCGCCAGACGTCGAGCTATGTGGCTGGCAGCGATAAGCGCGTTGGCGTGCTCTGTGTCCTTGACGGCAGCCGCAAGATCGAACAGCCCTTCCCTGCTGAAGATGGCGTCGGTATCCTCAGAACCAACGATGATTCCGTAGCAGTTGCCACTGTGCTTATACAGGGCAACTTGGCGCGCCCCAGCGATCTAAGCCGCCGGGCGCATAAGGCGGCAGCAACCGCTAGCGCCGGAATAACCCGGGGCAAGAACCCAGCTTAGTCGATGGCCGGTGCCTGCCCCATGCCGCCACGCGAACCTCAGCGGTACAATGTCTGCTTCCGAGGTGATTATTTCCCAGGTAAAGCGACTGGCATGGGCGCATCTGAGAAATTCAGCTATCCAAATTCCGCAGGAAGGTTTTGCGAAATCATGAGGAAAAAGTGATTTCCCCTAACGCCCAATGAAAAGCTCCGCCCCATCGCGACAGACCCCGACCCACCCCACCGAGCCAAGGGTCGCGCCAGCGCGCGACAACGCCTGACAGGCATATGCCGATTTTTGCATGATAAAATAATTTCAGGTGCGCATGCCACATCGCTCTGCAATATCGCTGAATATTGAAGAGCATGCGTCACGTTTACTTGCGACTTCTCACCATCATAATTACCACCTATGGAAATCGCCCTCGCTCAGAAACGCCGCTCGCATCTCAACCGTCGCGCCATGCCGAAGGGCGTGCAGATCACCGACAACGACATCCGCGATATTTTCGAACCACTCTCGCGTCACGCGCAATTGACCACGCGTCAGCTCGTCGCCTTCGGCGCGCGACATCCTATCATCACCAAGGCGCGCCTCGGAGAACTCTGGCACGGGACGGAAGGCCAGCGCTCGCATTGGTTGCACCGTCTCAATGAAGATGTTCTCTTCGCCAATCATCTCTATGTCGAAGACATGCATCGCATCGGCGACGAGGGCGAAGCGCTGCTCCGCGCGAAGGGCGTCATCCCGTCGCGAGGACTGGGTCGCCAATAGTCGCATCGGCGGCAAAAGCACGGCACCGTCGCGCATCATTCGGCTGGCGCATGATCACATGGCCTCCGACATTGCTCTCGATATCGAGATCGGCGCACGCGCGGCGGCAGTTCCGTTCAAAAATCACATCGACATCTTGCAGGCCGCGCCAGAGGCGACGCGGTTACAAAAAACGCCGCTCAAAATCCCCGTCCACATTAATGGCGACCGGACATTCGTCGAACCCGACGCGCTCTTCTCCATCGGCAGACGCCATTATGCTCTCGAAGCCGACAAGGGAACCGAGAGCATCAAGGCGGTGATCGTGCCAAAAATTCTCGCCTATCGTGAGATCGTCGCGGCCGGGGTCATCGACGATTATCTCGGCATTGACAACCTCACCGTCCTCTTCGCGACGACCAATGTCACGCGCATGCAAAACATCATGGACGAATTGGCCCGAATCGCGCGCAATGGCAGGAGCACCATGTTCGCCTTTCGCGCCGAAGCCGGGTTCGGCGATTTCCTGCGCACACCGCCGCCTTCGGGGCATTTGCTCACGAGCCCGTGGCATCGCGTTGGCCACGATGATCTGATCCTCGCCAATTAGAAAGGCCGCGCTTGGGCGGCCCTCTCTCGTTCTTTTAAACCATCCGGGCCTTGCACCGCGCGAGGCTCGCTTCTTTGGCCGATCCCACTTGACCCGGCCGGTTATCCGGACTTTTCTAGCTGACAGTTCATTATTTGTTTGAGGGGGGCTAACATGTTGCGGATCATTGCCATTTTCTTTGCTCTGACGTCGAGCACCCTCGCGCAGGTGACGACACCGGATTCAAGCCTGCAGGAACAGCTCGTTCCCGAATCCTTCAAACTCGAAGCCACGGCCATCGCCGCCAAGGCCAGTCTCGACGACTGGTGGACGACCGTCTCCTACACACTCATTAATAATTCCGGCATGAACCTTTATATGGGGCTCCTTCAGGGTAGCGTAGCGATCGGTTCCTGCACACAAGTCGAAAAGGTCGCCGGAGGCCTTCCATCTCTGCCCGGCCCAAATCAGACTTTCTACATAGCGCCGATCGGCAGTCCGCCGCCGCGTGGAATATTCGTTCCCGCTGGCGGACGGGTCGCCGGAGCAATCACCTTCCTCGACTGCTCCGCGCCCAATCCCGGCTCGCCGACCGCGCCTCTGTCGATGTCCTTGATGATCGGCAAGAGCGAGGCACGTAAGACGATGATCCAATATCCCGTCTCCGTGGACGCTTCGATCCGCCAGGTGCAGGGGCAATAGTTCCCATGGCCTCTCCGAGATAGGCGCGCGATGCGCGATCCCTACGACATCCTCGGCGTTGCGAGAGGCGCGAGCTTCGACGAGATCAAGGCCGCCTATCGGCGCGCCTGCAAATCGAAACATCCCGATATGGGCGGCTCGCACGAGGATTTTGTCGAGCTTCAAAACGCCTATGAATATGTGCTTAACGACCTAAAGCGCGGCTATCAGCAACAGCGGGAGGCGGCGCAGAGTGGCGCGCGGGCAGACCAGGCCCACGATTCCGCCGAAGCACAAACCGCACGCAATTGGGAAAAGACCTATCGCGACATCGATGACGAACTTGACGAATTGCGCCGCGCGGCACAAACCCGCGAAGAAGCCTTGCGCAATATGCGCGCTCGCGGCGTGGGAGGCCGGCGAACATGCGACCTGGGCGAAGCTCACCTGGGATGACTTCGCGCGCTTTGTTCGCGACATTGCCCGCAGCGGCCTGAAAGGCCTTGCCCTCCTCTTTGCCGCCCTCATCGGCGTCGGCAGCGTTTTTGTCGATGCGAATGTCGTGAGCGCGATTATCGTTCTCGGTTCCGGCATCGGGTTTTTCTTTTCCCTCGCCCTCAAGAACGACAAGGGCGGCGTCATGAGCGCGGGTATGCTGCTCTTCGGCGTCATGACGATCTGGCTGCCCCCGGTGCGCGCCGCGCTTTTCCTTCACCCGCTCGCAACGATGAGCGTTTTGGTTTGCCTCGGGCTGATTTTCAAATTCGCTCAGGCTGGTGGAACTGCCGGGCTGATGACCGGCGGAGTTCTCGCACTTTACGTCATCGGCGTCATCATCAGGGACACGCAGCGACAGGAGCAAGAAATCGCTCGGCCGCCGCCAGAGGTGACCATAAAGCCAGCGCAACCGGCAGCGAACGTTCCGGCAGCAGTAGCGCCGGGTTCCCCACAGCCCGTGTCGCCGTCCACGCCGCAATTCGCGCCGCCACTCCCTGCAACACCCCAGCCGCCGCCAGCACCTCCTGAACCACGCACGCTTCTCGCCTCAAATGGCGCTGTGCTGAAGTTTGTTGCAGGGATCACCTACCACCTCAAAGTCCGAACGGGGTTCACGACCTCGCTCTATGCCTCGCAAGGAAAGGTAGCTTTCTACGCCGGAGATGAGCGGGTCACCGAATGCATGGACACCCTGAAACTGCCAATGCGCGCGAGCTCGACGCCCTATCAAGAAATCGATTGGACGATCCGCGCGTGCGGCACAGATGCCATCATGCGAGTTAGTGATGTGCGGTAAGTTGCTCCGCATAGCACCCTTGAAACCAGTGCATTCGAGGCACGGGCAAAAATCGACGGACGAGGAGGCTTTCGAGACAGTCGGAGCATATAACGTCTTGAGCGGCAGCTGTCCAAGCTGGAGTCGCAAATTCGAGGGGCGTCCCCTTCCCTCAGCCTCCTGCGTTTACCGGATATCATCCGCGATGCAAGCCGTCTCGCGGACATCCCCAAGAACACCTTGCTCGCCATCGCGCGCATAGGCGACGAAGCCGAACAATTTGCGGCATTTGAGGCCGCAAAGAGTGGCATTGTCAGCGTGCGGGCGCCGAAGTCGATCCAGATAAGGGGAGACGACGGCAAAAGCGCATACGGAGCGGCCCCAGGATATCGTCGAGAAGGCAACAAATGCGAGCTATGCGGCGATCGATCGCCTCGGCCAGGTCGAGGGCGTGCCGGATATGAAGGCGCTTGCGGCACTGAAAGAGGCCAAGCGCAAATTCGATGACTTGTATCGAGAGGTTACGGGGCGGAAAGGGATCACAGTGGAACAGTGCATGATGGCTGTAAAAAAGAACCCTACACACATGGTAGAGTTCTAAAGTTAGCGGCAAGAACTCAGCTCTTGCGCTTCATCACTTTATATAGAATAAACCACAAGGTTGTAGCTACAGGAAGGATCGCTCCGTGATTGTTCCAGGGAAGAAAATACCCACGACTAGTCCGGCGATCGTAATTATAACAACAGCTTTCGATATAACATCGACAATAGTGTGCGTGTTGGTACCAGTTGAGTTACCCATTATTGCCTCCTGTCCGCAACAGTGAACAATAATACAAACCTGATATATGTTGTCAATCGTAATATATCACAATGTCACAACGACCTGTCTTTGTCGATGTGCGGAACGACTGACCTGCCTGCGCTTGCTTTGGCTTAAACAAAACGCATTGGCGGAAGGATTTTAAAATTCTGATAAAACCTCCTAGAAACATTGCGGATTTTGGTCTTTTAGGCACGGAATTAAGCCGTTACAAGTGCATGCAGGTCAAGCGGAACGCCAGATGCGGCCTGACAGTTCCGGTCGGGCCGGTGGTCGACGACCATGTTGGGAACGGCAACACTAGGCCAGCGACAAGATGCGGTCTACGGCGTCTTCTCCGGTAATTGCAACTGCCTCGATCACCAAAGTCACCGGGGGCCGCGTTTTTTTACCGGCGCGGGTGCGAGAGTGTCGGGACGCGTTGGAGGAGGCGGGGTGTCAGGAACGGGCGGAGGTTTGGCGTCCATTGCAGTTGTTGCAGTCTTGTAAATCGCTATGGCAGCGCCCGCCACCATGAGAGTAAGGCATACCAAACAAGCATAATACTCGAACGGAGCTGGCGCACCTTTCACTACTGTGAAGCCGTAACCTCCCCAAGCAACCAACATTAAACCGCCCATCGCTGGGCCTGTGGACTTTATCAATTCGATCCACTCTTGCTTTCCATTCATTACTTAATCCTTTTGATCTATCACTACAATCCAACTATATAGAATAAACCACAAGGTTGTAGCTACAGGAAGGATCGCTCCTGTGATTGTTCCAGGGAAGAAAATACCCACGACTAGTCCGGCGATCGTAATTATAACAACACTTTCAGACATAACGTCCACAATAGTTCTAGTATTTGCTATACCATCCACAGCCGTTGGCTCAGCAGATGCCCGCATGACACTGACAATTCTGAAGACAACCAAGCCTACTCCAATGACGAATGTGACAGCAAGAAGTGTTGCTTTTGTAACTATACCCATAAAAATAGTACATACAGCAAGTACACAAGCCATACTCATAACAAACAGAAGCACTATAGCTTCAATTATTATAGTAGATGTGGTATCATAGCCCCCGCGTTGAAAGTAATCCGTGATAATGAACCCGATGCGTCCGAAGGTCAGCACGCTGACTACGATGATGGTGATGCCTTGCGGGATAGTTGTTGGGGGGGAAGTTATATTATAAAGTCCGAGGGCGGCAATAACCAAGCCGCTTGCGCCCCATAGTACGCCGCCTAGTGTTGGGTAAAGAACTCGGGCTACCTTACCGCCAGGTGGAACGTTAAAGGGCTTATAATGCGTCGTGACCTGGTCCTGATGTCCCATTCTGCGTTTCCGATAAGCCGTCGTATCTTTGTTGCGATAGTTGCACAGCTTCGATCTTCATTCGGCATGTTCCAGCACGCCCGAGCAACCCACATAACGCTTAGATTGCGTTCGTTCAAGAGATAAACCTCCCCCTAGCTCCCGCTCGAATGCACATCACGTTGATGAAAAGCGGGTAAGCCGCCGGTAGATCGTCGCCAGGCTCACGCCATGCTGCGGGCGTCATCGGCAGTGATCTCGAGAAGCAATTTGTCGCGTGGACACCTCTCGGGCGGACCGGACAGCCGGACGAAATAGCGCCGGTCGCGGTGTTCTTGGTGTCGAACGAGTTCGCGTTGGGTCAATGGCGATAGTCTGGCGGTTTCGGGGGGTGTGAGCTAGGGCGATCACGCCCTTGTGACGGCGTGCGCACCGCCGAAGGTGTGGGGATGTCGAAACCAGGCGGCAAAAAACTGACCGATTGCGAAGGCCTTGGGCGAGCGGCGCCGCTACGAAATTGAGTGGCTTGGTGGCGCTCGAGCTGGAACCTTATTGGATAATCTCCGTTCGTTTCAGCCAACTTCGGAATAATCCAGCTCATTGTTTATCTTGAGCCGGTATTTTCGCAAGGCAGGAGATTTTCCATGAAACTCGTAACAGCAATATCCACGGCAGCGCTCGTGCTTGCACCGGCCGCCGGGCTCGCACAAGCTCCCGGAAATGGTCCAGGAAACACGGAGAAAGAACCCGGCGTAGTAGAAAAGGTCATTGGAACAATTACCGGTCGCTCTCCGGGCACGAAAGAAGGTGCTGATGCAAAGAGCGGCGATCGAGACTCTGCCGCGAAGAGCGCAGGCGATACAAACTACCCCGATTGGTCAAAGGTCAAGAAGACCGATAAATAGTGGAATGTCGGGCGGCGGTCAGACGCCTTCACCCCGGCCCGCGGCAACCGCGCCGGGGAGTGGGCGCTCCTGTGGTTTTTTTTGGCCTCGGGCGGCTACCGGCGTCTTCGGCCAGGTTTGTCTCTCTGGTCGTCCCGTCGCTGAGGGCGGTCTATTGTCTTCTACATCGCTCTTAGAGACGCGCAAGACGAACTTACCGTCGATTGGGAGCACCGGCAGGATCACGTTGCACCCGTTTGCCCGTCGGCGTGGCATCCGCGTCCCGCCGCGTCGCGCTATATAACCCCAAAAGGAACTCACCCGCATTATCCGGCGCTTCGATCATCGAAACGCCGGTTGTGTGGAGGAGTTCATGGACAACGAACAAGAAACCGGCCATGAGGCCGCGACCCCGGCGCAACCAGCCGACCTCGTGACGATGATGGAGCGCCCGCGCAATCGGCGGACGACTATTGCTCTCGCGAGTTGGACTGCCGAACGGCGCGCCAACGGCTGGTACATTCGCAAAACCGATCACGGCGGCGACTGGCGCGGCCCCTACAGCACCGTCGCCAGCGTCTCGCTCATGATCGCGCGCGAACTCGCCAAGGAACTTGCCAAGCGCGACAGTGTCGCCGCACGCGACTGATACGACGCCTCTCCGAGTTTTGACCTTGGGGAGGCTTTTCTCTCGACATTACAGCGCCACCGCAGCCTATCGTCTAGCTGCGCGCGCAGACTCAGCCCTAAGTAGCTCAAGCTTGCCGCGACGACGAGGCCGATCCAACTCACCCACATAGGTACAGTCCAGCTACCGATAACGATTGGCCAACCCATGTAAATCCGCAAGAGATGGAGGAGCGCCACCAGGGCGAAAATCACGCTGGCCACCAAATTGAATGTTCTCTGATCCATGGCCCAATCCTCCAGTGCTTCCACCACAGTCTCAGTCGCCTTCAAACGCGCGCCTTGTTGCAATTCATACAACTTGAGCCTTGGTGATGATTCCCAAATACCAACCACGGCTCGTTCCCCTTGACAACCACAACCTACGCGCTACTATTTATGAAAGTTGGAGTTTCCAACTTTTGCTTATGAACATCCAAACAGCATCAATCATGCCGCTCGCCAAGGTCAAGCAAAAAGGCCAGGTAACGATCCCCGCCAAGCTCCGCGGAGAGCTCGGCTTGGCCGAGGGCGACTACGTTGATATTTCGCGTGAAGGAAGCAGGATCGTGCTCACTCCCAAGGAGACAGTCGATCGTCATCCGATGATCGATGCCGCGCTTGTTGATGCGTTCGCCGACGAGCACGCCGGCCGCGTCTCCCCGCCATTCAAATCGATCGACGAGTTTCAAGCATGGCGCAATACGGAGGAGTATAAGAAGTTCATTGGCAAAAAATGAATGTTCAACTCATTGCCATTGCTGCCAAGGATTTCGAGGAGCTGTCGCCTCGCCTGCGTAAGACCACCCTCAAACAGCTTGAGCTTCTTCGCCAGGACCTCCGGCACCCATCGATTCGCGCCAAGAAATACGATGAGAGCAAGGATGTGTGGCAAGGACGCGTGAACCGGGACTTTCGTTTTTATTTTCGCATTGTCGGCACCACCTACCGTATCCTCCGCATCATTCCGCATCCGAAGTAGAAGAACTGTTCATCTTGGCTCTGGCGCTTAAGCTCCAAGTTGCAAAATGGGAACCTGTGTGATTTAAGATCGCGGCGCGTCTTCAAGAAATGCAGTGCCTATGAGGTGCCTGACGAAAACGGTGAAAACCGTAAGACATTGAAAAGATTTGATGGCGGAGTAGCTCAGCTGGCTAGAGCAGAGGAATCATAATCCTCGTGTCGGGGGTTCGAGTCCCTCCTCCGCTACCACACGCTATGGCGCGATATAATACGCTACACTGCGCTCGAATAGCAAATCGCACTTCGCCAAAATACGCCACCTTCCGTGGCAATTTCAGAGTAACGACCATCTGATTTGGAGGGTGACGCACACAAATTTTTCTTCGGGCAGGTCCCGGAGGCTTACCGTCTCAGCACCCGGGGCACGAGAGTCCTGATGTGCCCAGAAAGCTGGCTGTGTCGATCTCTCGGATCGTTTCAGTCATTTCGTCCGCAAGTCACTCCGTTGAAGCACTTGCTGATCGGGCTGGCCCTGACGTTCGCCCTTGGCTTGAGTGTCCGTCTAGAAACATATTGAATCGGATGAATTATTTGTGATTCAAGAATGGCGGCCTGATTCGAGGAGGGACCGCCGATGTGGACGAAGGAAAACCGCGTGCGCTACAATCGCGACAAGCTGCGTTATCCGAGTGATCTGATTGACGCTGAATGGTCGCTGATCGAACCGCTGATCCCGCCGGCCAAGGGTGGCGGCAACAAGCGCCGGGTGAACCTTCGCGAGATCGTCAACGGGATCATGTATGTGCTCTCGACGGGATGCCAATGGCGGGCGATTCCGAAAGACCTGCCGCCGAAGAGCACGGTGTTCGCCTATCTCGATTTATGGATCTATGACGGCACCCTGGATCGCATGCACCACGCGCTTTACGAAGCGTGTCGCGAGCAAGCCTGCCGCGACACCAGCCCTACCGCCGCGATCATCGACAGTCAGAGCGTGAAAAGCGCCGAAAAAGGGGGGCCTGCATCGATCCACCTGGGTTCGACGCCGGCAAGCTGATCAAGGGCAAGAAGCGGCACATTCTCGCCGACACCGAGGGATTGCTGCTGCATGCCATCGTGCATGCCGCCGACATTCAAGATCGCGACGGAGGCGTTCTTCTGCTGGCCACGCTGTTTGGCCTGTTTCCTTTCTTGAAGAAGCTGTTCGCCGACAGCGCTTATCAAGGGCCGATCTTTCACAAGGCCGTTGGCAAAATCCTGCCCCAACTCGACATCGAAATCGTCAAACGTTCCGATCGGGCCAAGGGTTTCGCCGTCCTACCAAAACGTTGGATCGTCGAACGCACGATTGCTTGGCTCAATCGATGTCGCCGGCTCGCCAAGGATTGGGAAAATCTGAATGTCAAAGCGCTCGCTTTCTTGCGCTTTGCCTCAATCCGCCTCATGCTCAGAAAACTCTGTAATCCTTCCTGATGTTCTTGGACGAACTCTGAGAACTCCAAATATAGGCTCGAAGCTACCGTTTCCCCACAAACAAAGCAGCTTCACATTCTACGTATAAACGTAAGTTGAACGAGGACTTTGATCAATCTCCGTTTGTGATATTCTTATCTGTGGACCAACCGATCAGAAAATTCCCATGACCTCAAACCTTGACGACCTCCTTTCAGCAATTATCGCCGCGAATGACGCCGGGCTCACTATTGCGGCAATTCAGGCTAAGTTCGTTGGCAAATCAATGGCGAAGTGCAGCGAGGCAGAGCTCAAAGAAAAGCTGGCCTCACTTGGCCAAGAGAACAAAATCCGGGGGCCGTTCAAGTTCGGCCGGTCGCAATATTATTTCGCTGCCGGCTACGGCCCATCGATCGAGACCGCGAGCAAGGCCGTCGAACACCTCATCTTGAAATCTGGCAGAAAACTCTTGTCGAAGCCGAATTTGGAGAAGAAGGTGACGGGCAAAGATAAGCCCTTTTTCCCCGATGGGCTAAAGCATGCGGTCGCGAACCGCGCCCTCGTGGAACTCGCCTGCGGGGTGTCCAAATATTATCTCCATCGTGACGTGGCGGCCGAATATTTCGGCTTTGAAGCGGCTTCGGCGGAGGCGAGCGCTTCGCAAGATCCATCGGCTCCTGCCGAACCAAAGCTGAGATTCGAGGACCTGCTGCCGGTCTATCGCCGCCTCAAGGCCGAGCAGGGCGGCTTCTCGGCAGTGAAAATATTCGATCTGATGAAGGCGCTGGATCGGCCGAAGGAGGATCTTGCATCGCTTGCTTGTCGAAGAGGCCAAAGCGGGGCGGGTCACAATTCATCCGACCACTTCGGTTGAGCTTCCCAAGGAGGTGATCGAGGCTGGCATAAGGCTCCCCGGCTATTCTGAACCCTTCATCACCGTCGTCGTCAAGGGCAGCCAATGACTTCGGCCTACGCAAGCCTGCAAGTAAACCCTTTCGAGGACGATGTGGTCCGCGAACCACGCGATGTGTCATTCTCGGTAAACGGTCTCAATGATGCACCGCTGAATGATCTCTTGAGCAAATTCTCCGAACTCGAACGCGGTGCGCCTCCGCGCACTCCTCCAGTGCGTGCCGCGAAGGCGCAGCTCGTCGTTTCGCCTGACCGCGGCTACGGCAAGTCGCATCTCCTGGGACGCCTGTTCACCAAACTCGGGCGCCGGGCCACCAAGGTCTATCTGCGGCCGTTCCAGGACCCCAACAAAGCCTGGCATTCAATCCTCCTGCTCACCGTCCAGGAGTTCGATCGCCCGGATGACGAAAACGCCAGACGCGCTTTGCCAGCTCGAAGCCCTGGCGGTCGGGACGCTGGCCCATGTGGTCCCGTTTCTGCGGGTGCTCGGCCCCAACGCTCTGCCCGAAACCGAAGAAAAGCACCGCTGGTTCGATTGGCTGGCCGGGCTTTTCGCCAACTCCGGCGCGATCGGCCGGCTCTCGGGGAACATGAACCGACACCACGTCAATCTACATGGACGCGAGAAGGCGTGGCTGAAAGTTCTGGCGGCCTGCGCATTCGATAAGCGTCACGGCAACAGGCGAAGCGCGGCTGTGAAATGGCTGTGCGCCGAGCCGCTCGAATCCGAAGAGGTCGCGCTGCTTCGCCTGGATCAGGCCGATAACGAGGGGCGCGGAGATGCGTCGGCACAGGAAATCAACACGTTGAGTTTCCAGCGCTTGCGCGGCCTTTGTCAGCTCGCGTCCTATTACCGCCCGTTTGTGTTCTGTTTCGACCAGACGGAATTTTACGCGAGCGACCCGGCCCTGATCAAAGACGCTCGGCAACTGCATCGATCAGCTCTTTGCGGAAGTCCACAACCAGCTGACGGTCATTACGGCAAACCAGGAAGAACTGGACGCGGGAGATTCTGCCCAATGTCGATCCACCCCAGAGGGATCGGATCGATCTCGGAACTCCGAATGGAAGGCATCCGGGTCGAGGGCGCGCGCGAGCTAATCACCGAGCGGCTGAAAGAGTGCAATATTGGAACGGACGACTTGACACTCTTTTTCGCCGACAATTGGCTTGAGCAGGTCTTCGATCCCCTGCCCGGAACTCGGTGCGCGGGCGTTGCTGATCCGTGCCGCGGAGCAGTTCCGCACGCTTGCTCAACCTGGCAAGCCGCCGCCTCGCAAAGCGGACTCTCGATGACCTGTTCCTGTTGGAGGTCAACGGCGTTCGCTCCAAACAGCCGTTGATGGCCTATAATCAAGACGCCCTCATGTGGTTTGTGAAGGATATCGGTCAGGGACTCGAAAAGGTACAGATCGAAAGACCGCAAAATCGCCGCTACTTTTCGTTGGAATGGTGCTGGGCCGATCGCTGGGTGTGTTTTGCATTCGAGGGCGGAGACCATTGGAAACGATGGCAATCTATTGCCGAGGAGGCGCTAACGATGGCGCGCGCATCGCGGCGAGCGGGCATTTCTCGCCTATGTATTTCGAACGCCGGACCTGACGGAAGAGTCCCGCGAACATCCTGGGCGGCCGCGAAGGCCGATTTTGGACGAGGCGAAAGACTCACGGGGTTCACATCGTCGAATTGACGCTCGATCAGGTCTGCGAGCTTCACGCCGCGCGCGAGCTCTATTCGGATGCGTTGCAGGGCAATATTGCCTACTCGGGCGCCGAGACGCTCGCCTGGCTGCAGACGCGTTTTGCGTCCTTCCTGCAAGAGATCGCTTTCCGACAGCCGGCTGCCGGTGAAGGAAGGGAAGATCGACGCAAGAAGGCCGCGCCCGTGCCGGCGAGCGATGAGCGGAGGCCGCCCATGCATCCGATCGAGCTCGACGGCTCTGAACGCTGTGTCTCGTTCTCGACATCGTACGTGAGCAACGGATCGTCGACATCTCGGCCGTTCTGGACCAGCTCGGGAACGAGCGACCTGCGTGATCCTCTCTTGCGCAGCGTCGAGGCGCATCCAAACCTGAAGGCACATCCGGGCCCCAAGACCATCTTTCTGCAATGGCGCATCACACCATAACGGCCAGCGAGCTGAAGTTCGCCGTTCTTGATCCGGCGTGGCGGGCGAAGTGGATTGCCGGCCAAAGACCCTCGACCCGCGCTTTCGCACCCGCTGGAACGGTGCGAGCCATGAGCGTGCAATTCCACAAAGAGGCGGAGGATCTTGTCGGCTGGCTAACCGCGCGTGAGAGCCTTGCCGCTGCGGCGAAAGTCAATTCAGCCGCAGGTCTCATCGACCATCTTTGGGCAACCTCGCTGCAGACACTGACCGACAAACTCTTCACCCAAGGGCGAGGTGAGGAAGCCGCGCTGTTCACCGAGCGTATGCGCAATTTCTGTGGAAGGCTTGTTGACTTGAAGTACCGGAAGGCAGGTTTCGAGAACTGGCAGGACGTCTTCGTCGCCACCGAACAGGACCTTGCACGCATCCCGGTCTCGGTCGGCAGCGAAGTGATCGATGTGCGCGCCCGAGTTGATGCAATCCGGATCCATCCCGAACGCGGTCTAGAGGTCGTGGACTACAAGCTCAATCAGGGGGATCACCAGAAAGCCGACCTCGTCCAACTTGCGATCTACGCGAATTTGTTGCCGATCTGGCGGCCTGGCTGCGAATTCAGTGGCACGCTTGAATATTATCTACCCGCATTCAGCGAGGTTCAGGTGTCACGCGCTGAGCTCGCGGATATTTTTGCCGGCCTTGTGGAGCCTGTGTTGCGCGAGATGTTCGCACCGGCATCAACCGGGACGCCCAACCGGCAGGGCACAGGGGCAGAGCCTGACACAAACGCGCTTGGCCAAGCCATCGTCGATGCATTTCGCAGCTTTAAGCTTGGCGTGGAAGTTTCCGACGTCATCGAAGGTCCACAACTTGTGCGGGTCCGGTTGACGCCAGCACCGGGCGTGAAAGTGACATCGCTCGCTAACCGCGCCGCGGATCTGCAGATCGCCTTATCCCTCGCGGAACCACCGCTGATCAAAGCGGGGAAGGGATTCGTGATCCTCGATCTTCCCCGGCCGGAGCCGAAGCCCAGCTTCCTGAAAGAGGCCCTCGCGGGCCATCTCGCCAGCACTTTGAAAAGTGTGGTCGCCTTTCCTATCGGCATTGGCGTCGAAGGGGAGCCGGTGGTAGCCGACTTTGCCGATCCAAACACTTGCCACGCTCTCGTCGCCGGCTCGACCGGCAGTGGAAAGAGCGAATGGTTGAAGGCACTCGTCGCAAGTGTTCTGCTCCGCAGTTCCCCAACGCATGTGCAGATCGCGCTGATCGATCCGAAGATCCTCACCTTCTCGGGGGTCGAAGGGAGTCCCTATCTGTGGCGCCCGGTCGCAACCAGCCTCGGAGATGCCCTGACCATCCTGCGCGATGCCGTGGCCGAAATGAATGTACGTTACCAGAAACTCGCGCAGGGCGGCTACGTCAATCTAGGTGAGCGCATCAAGGATGGGAAGACAGATGTGCCCTTCCTAATCTTGATCTTTGACGAATTTGCCGATTTGATCCTGGCTGGACGTGAGGACAGACGAGAGTTTGAAACGCTTGTCGCCCGGATCGCCGGGAAGGGCCGAGCGGCCGGCATTCATCTAGTGCTTGCAACGCAAAGACGAGACCGCGCCGTCGTCACCGGGCTTATTAAGGCGAACCTTCCCCTGAAAGTGTGCCTCAAGGTTGCTAATGCGGTGAATGCCCAGATTGTTTTGGACGAGCCTGGCGCCGAGAGCCTGTTCGGCAGGGGCGACCTTCTGTGCGACTTCGGCAAGGGCTTGGTGCGTGCGCAGGGGCTATTCATTCCCCAGCAAGAGTTTCTCGCTGCGCTAAGGGCACTGTGAAGCTGACATCCAAAGCTCGCCATTTTTGCTGTTGGGACACACGAAGCTTCGATGAGGCCCGTGCGATGAACGCGGAACTGAGCCGGCCGCCATCCCGGCCAGGCAAGAACGGGCGTTGTTGCCTTGGTCGGCAGGTCGAGCGCCGCTGGAATTTGCTCCTTCACAAAGTCATTGAATAGACGGCTTTGCACGCCAAGGATGCTGCGCCAAAAAAGGGTCGTAAATTCTTCAATAAAGACAACAGTGCCCGACATTAAACGCTCCGTTAATCAATACTTAAAAGATAAGCTTGGTTTTACTTGTATAGGTTGCGTACGGCAAGCTACGCGATTCCCGGAGACGCGATTTCGACGGAAGAAACGCGATCCAAAATCGACGCAGCCTGAAATCCCTTTGGACCGGCGGCATCGCCTATGCGAACAGGCTGTGGCCAAGAAGCAAAAGCACTTCCTTGCCGGCCCTGTTGATCAGCCTATTGAATTGACCATTGCGACCGCGTTGATCCATTGTGCAACGACGATCTGTTCGATCAGAGGGGTAGCGATTGCGAGGTCTACGCAAGACAAGATTAAGCGCCACAGGCAACTGGCGCCCGCTCGCTTCCAAGTGGCATGACTTTCGAGAGGCGGACAATCAATTGAATCGGTTTGTCGTTCTAACCGGTTTGCACTTTTTGGTGCGATGCTCTGGCAATGCGAACTCGGATCATATTCATGCCGCGCGCGGTTCAAAGGGCTCAATTTTGGCGATGGCGTCGGCCGCCTTACGCTGCGCCATCAACACCTCGTAACGCGCTCGAAGATTCATCCAGAATTCCGGGCTCGTCTTAAAGAATTTTCCGAGCCGCACAGCCGTATCGCCGGAAATCCCTAGCTCTTCGTGCACGATGCGCTCGACGCGAGTGCGCGGGACACCGCAAGCCTTAGCGATATATCCGGCCGAAAGACCGCGCGGTTCAAGGAACTCTTCCCGCAGCATCTCGCCTGGATGCATTGGGGGCAGGTTCGCGATGATCTTCGGCTCCTTAGCCACGTGCGTTCCCTTTCTCGGACCGCTCAATGGTAGTCCACGATTTCCACTTTTTCTGCGCCTCTATCCACCCAGTAGAAGCATATGCGCCACTGATCGTTGATCCGAATCGAGTATTGCCCCGCCCGATCGCCGGAAAGCGCTTCGAGTCGATTTCCCGGCGGGCTGAGCAAGTCATCGAGACTCATTGCAGCATGAACAGTTCTTAAATGACCGGATCATAGCGGCTCTCCCATCGGAGCCCTGTACCAATTAGCGATACAGAAATTGTCAAGCAATATGCATCATTTGGTGATACAAAAAGTGAATTAAGCTTCACCGTACTAGACTCACTTTCAGTGTACGAGAGATTTCAATGACTTGAGTGGGAGTTTTGGGGACAGGAGTTTGGCTGAGGAAAGCGCTTACTTGAGGAGGATTTGCGGCGGCGAAGATTTTACGCAACGCGGATAGGCCGAGGGCAAACAGCGACCACGCCCGGCGGCCATGCTTTTTGATGGTGATAGGCCGCCGCCGCGCCGCCGCCACGCCTGTTTTAACGGAAAGCGCCACGGCCAAAGCCAGCACCGCCAAAAGGGTGGACAGCTTATCGGCGTTGGTCAGATGCGTGTCTTCCAGATTGAAGCCCTTGGTTTTCAGATTGCCGAACATGGTTTCGATGGTCCATCGCTGGCGATAGCGGGCCAGCGCATGTTGCGGCTTGCTGGAACAGGCCAGCGCCAACAGTTCGCCCGAGGCGATCCGCATGATCACCAGCCGCACGGGTGGCCATGACGCCTGCCCGTTTTGCCCAAGCCGGCAGGCGCCTTTGAGGATCATTGTCTGGCCTTTGTTCAGATGCCGCGCAATGGCGGCGATCGTCCATGTCTCGTAGCCCTCGCGCACGACATATTGGTTCTCGCGCAGCCGCAGAATGAACGGGATCTTCGCCGCATGCAGGTAAGCCATCCATGCGTCGCCAATGAACTCGCGGTCGCCCATGAGCGAGGCGATTTTCATGTCCGGAAACACCGCACGCAGACGATCCAGAAGACCGGTTCTCTCAAGCGTGTTCGAGTTCCCAGCCTTTGGCAGCAGCGTCCATAGCAGAGGTATCCCCATGCCGTTCCAGATCACCGAAACCATCAGGATGTTGATCGTCGTTTTACCAAACTCCCAGTTGGTCCGATCCACGGCCAAAACCCAAGGTTTGCCGCCAAGTCCCAAAAGATCGACGATCACGCACGCGGCCGCCGCGCCGTCCAGTTTGACATGCTGGAAAAATCGATAGAACCGCCGCCGCACGGAATCCGTTTGCGCCGGGCTCGCGACATACGCCGCCAACCGCCACAGGCAGATCGTGCCTTGCTGCATGATCAAGAGCGCCAGCCACGCCAGCGTCTCACGCCTTGTGTCCGACAGTTTGATGTGATTCTCTACGGCCTTGGATAGGGCGTTCGAGAATATTGGTTGCATGTAGGCGATCCTTCTCTTGCGGAAAAGAATCGCCTTTATGAATCATCTCAATGCCTTATCCAACCGCGTCTAGTACGATGATTAAGCTTACACTTTATCTGAGGCTTCAACGCTACCGTGAATGCTGTGGTCCTGTTTGCCAGTTTAGGCGCAAGATCGGATAAGATAGCGCATGTTCGGCAGGTGTAACGAAAAGCGGTAGCGCTCCTCCGTTACCAATAATTTCAACGACTTAGTAGACTGCCGCGGCATAGATACCAGCCGCGGATCCAGTTTCAACTCTCAGAAGATATCGACTTTGCCGCAGGAAAGTGCTGGAGCGGACGACGAAGGGAATCCCAACCTTCATATGCACCTTGGAAACTCGTATACGAGCCAATTAAGCACATCCGGTCCTTGCGCAAATGCCACCTCAATTGACGGCCGCTATCCCGCTGCTCCTGGAGCCTGAGCGGACAAGCTGCTGCATTGTTGCTCCGAAGCTGGCGTCAGCGCGACGGGAATGTCCGGCTGTTCCGCTGCCTTCAGTAGCAAAGATAACCTTGCCGCTCACTTAACCAAGCCTGCTCATCCGGTTTAGCCAGCGCATCCAAGTCTCGCGGGGTTGCGCGTGCGTCGTCCACCCAATTCCGGAGTAACGGACCGCCGTTGATGATATCGATGGCGAGCTTGCCCTGCTCGTATTCGTAGGCGAAATCGCGCCAGAGGGGATAGTCGGGATACAACCGGCGAATAGATTTGAAAGCGAGGGCTTGGATACGCCAGGGCTTGAACGCCTGATGTTCATAGTCGGGACCCTCGGTGTGAATCTGCACGCCGCTGCATAGCTTGCCAACATGTTTGTGAAACGTCGGTTCGAACCAGCAGTCGCGCAGACGGCAACCACGGAGCCATTCCGGCGCAAGAGTGAGCATTTCTTTTATGACTGCAGGCGCATCGATATCGGGAGCACCGAACATTTCGAGCGGTCGCGTGGTGCCGCGCCCTTCCGACAGCGTCGTGCCTTCGACCATCACAGTGCCCGCGTAGGCACGTGCCATCCATAAATTCGGCGCATTGGGACTAGGATTGATCCACAGGCGCTCGCCGAGCGGCCGACCGAATCCCGGCGCGGTATTGGGCTGCCACCCCTCCATTTCGACGACACGGTACTCGATATCGAGCTTGAGAGTTCTGATGAACCATAGACCCAACTCGCCGAGCGTCAGCCCGTGACGCATCGGCAATCGCCCAGCGCCAACGAAACTTTCCCATCCGGTGCGCAACGTCAAGCCTTCGACTGGCCGGCCGACGGGATTAGGCCGATCCAGCACCCACACTGATTTGCGATGTATCGATGCCGCTTCGAGAACATAGCGCAGCGTTGTTATGAACGTATAAATACGGCAACCCAAATCCTGTAGATCGACAAGGATGACATCGCATGTCTCCATCATTGCATCGGTCGGCTTGCGCACTTGACCATAGAGGCTGAATATCGGGATGCCATGCACCGGATCGATGAAGTCCTGCGAACTCGATCATATTGTCTTGCTTGTCGCCGCGCAGACCATGCTGTGGACCGAAAGCTGCGGTGATCTTCAGGTCGTCGCATGCTGCTAACGCATCGAGCGAGTGTGTCAGGTCTGGCGTCACCGAGGCAGGATGTCCAAGTAATGCAATGCGCCTGCCTTTGAGTGGCGCGCGCAAATTAGGTTCAGCGATAAGTCGATCAATGCCAAATTTCACGGTCACTACGCTTTAGGAAAATTGAAGCGCAAAGGAATCGGAATGATGGAAATCTGCCTTGCCCGGTGGATGCGCCAGCGCCCAATATGATTTATGGCCGCTCGTATCTTCGATTACCGCCGCAAGACCCATCCGCCATGCCCCTTCAATTCGCGGTGTCGACATCTGATCTATTTCCAGCGAGGCTTGTAATCGGTAGCACGCCCGGCTCGATCGTACCTCAATGCGGGGCGAGCTTATCTCGGTTGTCACATGTATCCCGCTTCGGTAGTTGTCGAACCGATATGCCGCCCAGTGTGTTGAGGGTGCAAAGTTGAATTCGTAATAGGCGGGGCCGGACGAAGCGCGGACAAATGCTTCGAAACATGTGTGCCGCCAGAGCTCATCGGTACGCGCTGCCGCAACTGCAGCCGGAATACATAAATCGCCTATCCTGCCAGTCACCAAATAGGACAAGACCAAACTGCCAGCGCATGGTCGCATGACTTCCACTTCGATGTGTGTCACCGCGGAGCAAAGCGAGTCCGGATGAAGTTTCAACGCCTGACGCATACGGTCATTGTTGCGGTAAGACAAACTCACGACGATGGCGTACGCGAGAGGGCGGGCTGTGCGTCGCACTCGTCGAGCACGAATTGGTCGGTGGGAGTGCTCCTACTGGGGTGTATCTCGTCAAAGGCGCTGCCGCAATCGTACACGGCGCGACCGACGCAGCGGCAACAGTGTTGGTCGACATCAAGGCGGCCAGATTATGACAGTCGGCCAGCCGGTCGGTATGGCGACACTGGCCAATTATTCCGTTTCTGGCGCGTCTCGGCACAAATGGAGCAGGCAGAGCATGTCTGCTCTACCTGCCTACGTGAGACGGCAACTTGTTCGGCTATGGCAAGAGCATCGTCGGCCTTGATGCCGAAGTCGTGTCTCAACGGGTGGTGTAGCACGATGGAAGCTTCATTCGGACGGTATTCAATGTGGTCAAAACCGTGTAAGTTTTGCGGGATCGAGGTTGAGTTTGGCCAATTACAGCAGGAGTTCGTTATGCCCGTCGAAATGGTTCTGACGATCATTTCGAAAGATCGACCGGGGTTGGTGCAAATTTTAGCGCAAGTTATTGCCGATCATTCGGGCAATTGGATCGACAGCTCGATGGCGCGTCTTGGCGGAGAATTTGCGGGAATTCTGCGCGTCGATGTGCCAGAGCGCACAGTTACGAGCTTCGAAAGATCATTGGCCGCCCTCGTTGAGCACGGTATTGCCGTGACCGTTCGCCGGGACAGCGCGGCCCCGATGTCTCACGGTCGGCAAGCGCATCTCAATCTCACCGGCGCGGACCACCCAGGCATCGTTCGAGAGGTTTCGAGCGCTCTGGCACGCCATCGTGTCAGCATCGATGAACTGCACACCGAAGTACGCCCTGGCAGCATGACCGGCGAGCCGCTATTTACTGCACAGGCCATCATCATTCTTCCCGCAGGCTTAACCACCGATGCGCTGCGTACAGAGCTGGAGCGCATTGGCAATGACGTTATGGTCGATCTTGCATTGACCGAGAGTGATAATGCGAACTCAGACTGATTTTCGTCGGGGACGCCACACGCCTTTCCCAGGACGATCGATTGGGGCACCGATAGCGTCGCCTCCCTATCGCGGCGGCATGTTCTTGACTCTTTTTAACGAACGGGGTGCGGGACATCGTTTCCCCATCATGGACCTCGCCGGCGGCGTTCCAGAAGCCTAGCGCTCCGTCCGCGACGACGAGCTTGGGCGCCAAGGCGAGACCGCGGCGTTTCAAATCGACCAGCAGTTCCTTCCAAGATAAGGCGCTGCCACATGTGGCTCGACCCGAGGCTGTTGCTATGGGCTGTAGCTGTGGCGCTGGACCGGAAGGGAACCAACGCTCGTCCACACCGTTTGCCGCTTGGCTGCTACCCCAGCCTTAAATATCTCCTAGTCAAAATCGAAAGGACCTCCTAAATGATTAAACGCATCTTTCTTGGGACATCACTCTTGCTAGCCACATCACCTGTATTTGCCGGTTGTATCGGCGGTGCCGTAGGCGACGGTTGTATCGGCGTTCCCACGCCTTCTGACCGGCCTTACTATCGCGACTATGACCATCGCAGCGTTGTGATTGAGCATCATAGCGCTCCGGTTGTTGTTGAACATCGTCATCGCCGCGCCCCGTCGTAATTGAACACGACGACGAAGATTGACGGTGTTAGCCAAGCGCCTGCTAACATTGAGCAGGCGCTTGGCATTTTTCGCACCAAACCTCGGCGCCTTAGCATATTGCTACACAAGAACATCTTCAGGAAGAAAGGAAAGTAGATGCGCATAGCACTGGTCGCTCCTCTCGCGGAAGCGGTCCCCCCGAAGCTGTATGGCGGAACCGAGCGAGTCGTCTCCTGGTTGGCGGAAGGGCTTGTTAGGCAAGGCCACCGCGTTGCTTTATTTGCCAGCGCGGGGTCCAAGACGACAGCGGAGCTCGTCGTCTGCGTGCCGCAAAGTCTAAGACTTGCCGGAGTTCGCGATCATTTGGGCAGCACCCTCGCGATGCTGCGCGAGGTAAGGCGCCGCGCTGATGATTTCGACATCATCCATTTTCATTTGGACCTATTGCCGCAAGCCTTGTTCCACGATCTTGCGCACAAATGTCTCGTGACACTGCACGGACGCCTCGATCTACCCGATGCCTTGCCTCTCTATAAAGCCTATCCCGAGATGCCGCTGGTTTCGATTTCAAACGCGCAGCGCCGTCCAATGCCGAAGGATTCAAATTGGCTTGCGACGATCCCACACGGCCTTCCGACGAGCGCCTGTCAATTCAACCAGGAAGGCGGCAGCTATTTGGCTTTCCTCGGTCGTATCTCGCCGGAAAAGCGCCCCGACCGCGCGATAGAAATCGCCAAACGCGCGGGTATCCCGTTGAAGCTCGCGGCAAAAGTGGACGCTGTCGATTTGACGTATTTCAAGACCGAGATCGAACCGCTGCTTGATCATCCTCTTATTGAGTTCATCGGAGAAATCGGTGAAGCCCAAAAAGGTGAGTTTCTCGGTAAGGCGCGCGCGCTTTTGTTTCCGATCGACTGGCCAGAACCCTTCGGTCTGGTCATGATCGAGGCGATGTCGGCTGGAACGCCGGTGATCGCTTGGCCTAACGGTTCCGTGCCTGAAGTCGTTGTAGACGGCGTCAGCGGCTGGATCGTCGATTCCATCGAGGCTGCGGCAGAAGCTGCGCAGCAGGCCTCTCACATGGACCGGAACAAAGTGCGCGCCGAGTTCGAACGGAGGTTTACCGCCGAGCGGATGGCGCAGGCCCATGTCGCTGCGTACCGATTGCTGCAATCATGCGATTCTGTGTCGACAGCGCTTGACAGGGAGCTTATGGAGCTTTCTTTGGCGGCGCGCGCTGTGTCCGAGCCGCTGTTAGCCACTTGAAAACAACGAGCAGGAAAGCGCGTCGCCTCGGTCTTGAATAAGGCGGATTGAAGAGATAACTGAGAAGGTGAAACGCCGGACAAGCGTGCCCGGCCTTGAGGCATGGTCACAAGGGCCTCACAGCTTAAGCAACCTCACATCCGAATCCGGCCAAGTGGAGTATGGTCATCGTAGGCAACACGCAAGAGGCGGAACACCGCACGGAAGGCCTCACGGACGCTACGATAGACCTGCCCCAGCACTATATCGAGATCGCGGGATCGCTCGTCCAGCGATCGCTGCGCAGTCTGAAAGATGGCGATGCTTTCGCGGTCTTCGACGAGTATGGCGACATCGGTGCTTTTGGCCCCGGACCCCAGGGACTCTATTTCAATGACACCCGGTTTTTGTCCCGATATGACCTCCGTTTCGAGGGTAAACGGCCGTTGTATTTGGGCTCGGTGGTTCAAGACGACAATGTCGCGCTCTCAGTTAACCTTGCCAACCCAGATGTTCATGCGAACTCACTCATTTCGCTGCCGCGCGACACGATTGCGATCGAACGCACCAAATTCCTTTGGCGGGCGGTCTGCTATGAAAGGATCGGTTTTTGCAATTTCGCCGATAGCACTCGGCATTTCCGCATCGAGATTGGATTTGGCGCCGATTTTCATGACCTGTTCGAGGTACGCGGAACGTCGCGCAAACGGCGAGGCATTAGTACGTCAGTGGTCACTAAGGAAGCCGTTGGATTTTATTACGAGGGACTCGACGAATTAAAACGCAAGACGGAATTGCGGTTCTGTCCTCGGCCTTCTCGTCTTGAGACTAATCGCGCAACCTTCGAATTCGAGCTCGCACCCCATCAACGCAAATCGCTCTTTGTGTCGGTTCTGTGCGAAGACAGAAATAAGCCGCGATGCGATTCGTTCGGACATGCTTTCCGGGCGAGGCGGCGTGCCATCCGGCATAAGGCGACCGGCATTGCTACAATTGAAAGTTCGAACGAACTCTTCAATGAAGTCTGCCAGCGTGCCACCGCCGACCTCTATATGCTGATGACGCGGACCCGCCATGGGCTTTATCCTTATGCGGGAATTCCTTGGTATAGCACTGTTTTTGGCCGCGATGGGATTATCACGGCCATGCTGCTTTTATGGCTTGACCCGTCCGTGGCCAAAGGTGTTCTCGGGGTCCTCGCTGAGACTCAGGCAAAAACCCTCGATCCTCTTTCCGACGCGCAACCGGGCAAAATCCTGCATGAGACCCGGAAAGGGGAAATGGCGCATCTTGGTGAAGTGCCTTTCCAGCTCTATTATGGGACTGTCGATGCAACGCCGCTCTTTGTCATGCTGGCTGGTATGTATTTCGACCGGACCGGCGATATCGGAACAATCATTGCCATCTGGCCGAATATCAAGGCGGCATTGCATTGGATCGATACATTTGGCGATCCGGATGGGGACGGCTTCGTCGAATATGCGCGTCAAACCGACTCCGGCCTTGTCAATCAGGGGTGGAAAGATTCTTACGATTCAATTTTTCACGCCGATGGCACGATGGCGAGCGGTCCAATCGCGCTTTGTGAAGTGCAGGGCTATGTGTTTGCCGCAAAGACGCATGCAGCTAGACTCGCGCATCGCATGGGCGAGGTTGATTTGGAGATCAAGCTGCGCGATGAGGCGCAAATCCTGCGAAAGAATTTCGAGGAGGCTTTTTGGTGCGAGGATCTCGGTACCTATGCCTTGGCGCTCGATGGCCACAAGAATCCATGTCGAGTCCGGACATCGAATGCGGGCCATGCGCTCTTTACCGGGATAGCGGCAGTGGAACGGGCCGCGCGCGTTGCCGAGACATTGCTTAGCCCGGAATCCTTCAGCGGCTGGGGAATAAGAACGGTCGCCAGCGGCGAGGCGCGGTTTAATCCGATTTCCTATCACAACGGCTCGATCTGGCCGCATGATAATGCGATGATCGCGCTTGGCCTTGCCCGCTATGGCTTGATATCGCAGGCGGCACGAGTTTTCTCCGCGATGTTTGAAGCTGCGGCCTATCAGGATTTGCGCCGCTTGCCGGAATTGTTCTGCGGCTTCATCCGCAAGCCGCACCGCGGGCCGACCGCCTATCCGGTTGCTTGCGCGCCGCAAGCGTGGGCGTCGGCCGCGCCTTTTGCCTTTCTCGGGGCTTGTCTCGGCATGGAGCTGCGCCATGACAGCAATTCCGTGACCTTTCATGATCCCGCGATGCCTGCTTTTTTGGACTACGTGATCTTGAACCAATTGAGTCTGGGCGATTCACGCATCAATGTTAAACTTCAGCGGCACGGCGGCGATGTCACTCTCAATTTATTGTGCCGGTGGGGCGACGCGAAAGTCATGCTGGTAGAATGAGCTGAGCGGATTGTACGCGCCAGAGCAATAACGCCTCACATACCGCTTCTATTACGGATTCAATCGAAGTGCTGGTGGGAGAGCGTTCGCCCGCGCCAGCCGATGCGCCGCCGAGCCATCCCACGCCACGCGATCAGACCGGCGCGATCTTCAGGTGACAGAAAGCCAGCGCGAATCATGCCCTAAGACAGAATCCCAAAATCACCTGGGGCAAGCGATTTTTACGGTATTTCAATGAGTTGGGCTATACACAAACGCCGCCCCTCCTCATTCTCTTTTATCCGCTGCTCATTCCTCAAGACTCCAATTGACTCTCTTGGCAAATGAGAACAAATAATGAACATATGACCCCCCGAGCCCATAGCCAAGACCATGAGTGCCTCCATTCCCCGTCCCGCTATCGAGGAGCTTCGCGAGCGCATCCGGCACCTCGAGAGCGTGGCCGGCCGAAGGCGTTCGGTGCTGCCCTTCGGCATCAAGGCGATCGACCGGCATCTTCCCGGAGGCGGATTGGCGCTAGGCGCGTTGCATGAGGTGGCGGGCGGTGGCCAGGGCGCGATCGACGGCGCCGCTGCCGCGCTCTTTGCGGCGGGAATTGCGGCGCGCACGCGCGGCCTTGTGCTCTGGTGTGTCACACGGCAGGATTTGTTTGCCCCAGCCCTCGCGCAAGCCGGGCTCGTCCCCGATCGCGTGATCTATGTCGAGGCGGGAGACGAAACGTCGGTCTTGATCTGTTTCGAGGAGGGTTTGCGGCATGGCGGGCTTGGCGCTGTTGTTGCCGAAGTCGCGCGCCTTTCCATGACGGCTTCCCGCCGTCTTCAGCTTGCTGCCGAAAGCTCGGGCACCATCGGCCTTGCCATCCGCCGCTGGCGGCGGCCCTCAGAGGCGGCCGATTTCGGGCAGCCAACGGCGTCCCTCACCCGCTGGCGCATCAGCGCCCTCCCGGCAACTTCCTTGCCAGTGCCCGGCGTTGGCCGCGCCCGCTGGCAGCTCGAATTGATCCGCTGCCGTGCCGGGGAAAGCGTCGATTTCGAAGTGGAGGCTTGCGATGCGACGGGTCATCTCGCTATTCCTTCCAACCTGGCCCACGGACCGGCTGAGAAGGACATTGGGCGTCTCCGCGCCTCCGGTTGAGGCGCCGCTTGTGCTAATTGGCCCAGACGGAAGGCGGCGGCTGGTTTTGGCCCTGGACGCGGCCGCGCGGCGCACCGGCTTGCGCCTTGGCATGCCCGCGGCCAAGGCGCAAGCGCTGGTGCCGGGCCTCATCGTCAGGGACGCGGAGCCTACCGCCGACGCCGCAGCCTTGAGCCGGCTCGCTCTCTGGGCCCTCCAGCATTATGCGCCCATCGCCGCCGTCGATCCGCCGGACGGGCTGGTGATCGACACGACCGGTGCTGCTCACCTGCATGGTGGCGAAGACGCCATGCTAGAGGAAATGGTCGCACAGCTCGCCGCATCAGGTATCACGGCGCGGGCAGCGGTCGCTGATACTTGGGGCGCCGCTTATGCCTTTGCCCGCTATGGGGCGCGGACCACCCTTGTCGTTGCGCCAGGAGACAGCGCGAAAACTATTCTCGACCTGCCCATCGCCGCCCTTCGCCTGCCCAAAACCATGGTGGAGGATTTGTCCTTCCTCGGCTTCGAACATATTGGCGAGCTCGCGGCAAAACCCCGCGCGCCGCTCGTCTTGCGCTTTGGCCCAGAACTTGGCCGCCGCCTCGATCAGGCCATGGGGTGTCTTAGCGAGCCGATCGATCCGGTTCGCCCGCCGGACCTCGTCGAGGTACGGCGTGTTTTTGCAGAGCCGATCGGTGCGCCGGAAACACTAGCCCGCTATACAGGCAAGCTCGCCGGCCAACTCTGTGAAACGCTCGAAGTCAAAGGCCTCGGCGCACGGCGTCTCGATCTGCTTTTGCACCGGGCCGACAATCACATTGAGGCCATCCGCATCGGCACAGCGCGGCCGGTGCGCGATGCGAAGCGTCTGTCCCGGCTCCTCTGCGACAAGATCGAGACCATCGACCCGGGCTTTGGCATCGAGATCATGCGTCTAGCCGCGATACTCGCCGAACCGCTCGCCCCGAAACAAATGGTCTCCTCGCTGACCGGGGAACCGGAGGCGGATGTATCCGGCCTCATCGACACGCTCGTTAATCGCGTCGGCGAACAACGGCTCTATCGCTTTGCTCCGGTTGCGAGCGACGTGCCGGAACGTTCGGTGTGCCGCATCGCGCCGGCGGCTCCCGATACCGGCGAGACTTGGCCAGACCCTTGGCCGCGTCCCGCGCGCCTGTTGTCGGCGCCCGAGCCGATCGAAATAGTCGCGTTGCTGCCCGACCATCCGCCCGTCAGCTTCACCTGGCACGGCATAAGGCGGCGCGTGATATGCGCCGATGGCCCGGAGCGAATCTTCGGCGAATGGTGGAAACGCGATGCCGAGCTCTCCGCAGTGCGCGACTATTTCCGCATCGAGGACGCGGCGGGCGAGCGCTTCTGGATCTATCGCTCAGGTGATGGCGAGGACACCTCGACAGGCTCGCACCATTGGTTCCTGCACGGGATTTTCGGATGAGCACGCGCTATGCCGAGCTGCAATGCACCTCGCATTTTAGTTTCCTGCGCGGGGCGAGCTCTTGCGAGGAGCTGTTTGACGAGGCAGCCAGGCTCGGCATCGAGGCGCTTGCGATCGCCGACCGCAACAGCCTCGCCGGCATCGTTCGCGCCCATGAAGCCGCCAAGATAACGGGTGTGCGTCTGATCGTCGGCTGCCGCCTCGACCTTACCGATGGCATGTCCGTTCTTGTCTATCCGATGGACCGGCCCGCCTATGCGCGGCTCTGCCGGCTGCTGTCGCTCGGCAAAAAGCGAGGCGGCAAGGCGCGCTGCCATCTCGATTGGTCCGATGTCGTCGCTTATGGGGAAGGCCTGATCGTGGTACTTGTGCCCGATGCGGCCGATGAAACATGCGCGCTGCATCTTCGCCGTCTTGCGCGAGGCTTTTGGCGACCGCGCCTACTCTGGCACTGACGCTCGCGCCGCCGCCCGAACGATGCGCTACGCCTCCATGAGCTGTCGAACATGGCCGCGCGCGCGGGCGTTCCTACCGTCATCACCAACGATGTGCTGTTCCACGTGCCGGAGCGGCGCATCCTGCAGGATGTCGTCACCTGCATCCGGCACAATTGCACCATCGACGACGCCGGCTTCCGGCGCGAGCGCCACGCCGATCGCTATCTCAAGGCGCCGGAAGAGATGGCACGTCTCTTCAGCCGCTATCCCGAGGCCTTAGCGCGCACGGTTGAGATCGCCGACGCGCTGCCGCTTCTCGCTCGACGAACTCGCCTATCAATATCCGGAAGAGCGCACGATGCCTGGCCTCACGCCGCAGCAGGCGCTCGAAAAACTCACCTGCGAAGGAGCCGCCGAGCGTTATCCGGAGGGCGTGCCCGACAAAGTCATGGCGATCCTCACCCACGAGCTGCGCCTCATCGAGAAGCTCGGCTACGCGCCCTATTTCCTGACCGTGAACTGCGATCGTCCGCTTCGCGCGCAGCCAAAGATATTCTCTGTCAGGGCCGCGGCTCGGCCGCCAATAGTGCCGTCTGCTATGTGCTCGGCATCACCTCGATCGACCCCGAGCGCAACGATCTTCTGTTCGAGCGCTTCGTCTCCGAGGAGCGGCGCGAGCCGCCCGACATCGACGTCGATTTCGAGCACGAGCGGCGCGAGACCGTCATGCAATGGGTGTTCGACACCTATGGCCGCGATCATGCCGCGCTCTGTTCGACCGTTATCCGCTACCGCGCCAAGGGCGCGCTGCGCGATGTCGGCAAGGCGCTGGGCCTGTCCGAAGATGTGACCAAGATGCTGTCCTCGCAAGTTTGGGGCTGGTCGAAGGAAGGGATTGAACCGAAGCACGCTGGAGAACTGAACCTCAATCTGAGCGACCGGCGCCTGCGTCTTGCTATGGACCTTGCGCGCGAACTGATCGGCACGCCGCGGCATCTCTCGCAGCATCCGGGCGGTTTCGTGCTCACCCATGACCGGCTGGACGAACTGGTGCCGATCGAACCGGCCGCGATGAAAGATCGTCAGGTGATCGAATGGGACAAGGACGACATCGACGCGCTTCGCTTTATGAAAGTCGATTGCCTGGCGCTCGGCATGCTCTCCTGCATGAAGCGCGGCTTCGATCTGCTCGCCGCGCACAAGGGCATCAGGCTCGATCTCGCCACCATTCCCGCCGAGGACCCGCAAAACCTACGCGATGATCCGCAAGGCGGACACGCTCGGCGTCTTCCAGATCGAATCCCGCGCGCAAATGGCGATGCTGCCGCGGATCAAGCCGCGCACTTTTTATGATCTTGTCATTGAGGTGGCGATCGTCCGGCCGGGCCCGATCCAAGGCGACATGGTCCATCCCTATCTCCGCCGTCGCGAGGGCAAGGAGGCGGTGGTCTATCCCAAGCCCGAGCTCGAAAAAGTCCTCGGCAAGACGTTGGGCGTTCCATTGTTCCAGGAACAGGCGATGCGCGTTGCCATCGCATGCGCGGGTTTCACGCCTAGCGAGGCCGATCAGCTCCGGCGAAGCATGGCGACCTTCAAACATACCGGCGGCGTCTCGAAATTCCGCGACAAGCTGATCTTGGGCATGATCGGCCATGGCTATGAGCGCGAGTATGCCGAGCAGACCTTTCGGCAACTCGAAGGTTTTGGCAGCTATGGTTTTCCCGAAAGCCACGCGGCCTCGTTCGCGCTCATCGCCTATGCCTCGTCCTGGCTCAAATGCCATCATCCGGATGTCTTCTGCGCCGCCCTCCTCAATGCGCAGCCGATGGGTTTTTACGCGCCGGCTCAGATCGTCCGCGATGCGCGCGAGCATGGCGTCGATGTGCGGCCGGTTTGCGTCAATGCTTCGCGGTGGGACTGCACGCTGGAACCAATCAGAAATACAAGACCGCTTCGCGGTCCGGCTCGGCCTGCGCATGGTGCATGGCCTTGCCAATCATTGTGCCGCCGCCCTCGTCGCGGCGCGGGTCGATGAGCCCTATACTTCGATCGATGATCTCTGGCGCCGCGCCGGCATGTCCCGGTCGCTTCGCTCGTGCAGCTTGCCGAGGCCGATGCCTTCCGGTCATCCCTTAAACTCGCACGGCGCGAGGCGCTATGGGCGATCAAGGCGCTGCGCGACGCACCGCTGCCGCTCTTCGGGGCAGCCTCAGCCCGTGAAGCCAAGACCGTTCAGGAATGTTGCGAACCCCCGGTGGCGCTCCGGCCGATGACCGCAGGCAGCGAGGTGGTCGAGGACTATGGCCATGTGGGACTGACGTTGCGAAACCATCCAGTCAGTTTCCTGCGTGGCGACTTGCACCGCCAGCGCATGGTCACTTGCGCCGAGGCGATGCGGGCCCGCGACGGGTGTTGGCTCCAGATCGCCGGCCTCGTGCTGGTGCGGCAAATGCCGGGCTCGGCGAAAGGGGTGATGTTCATCACGATCGAGGATGAGACCGGCATCGCCAATCTCGTGATCTGGCCTAAACTCTATGAAAAGCAGCGCCGGGTGATCCTTTCCTCTGCGATGATGGCGATCTATGGCCGCATCCAGCGCGCGGGCGAGGTCGTCCATCTCGTCGCCCACCGGGTGACCGATCTGTCGGACCTGCTCGCGAGCATCGGGCATCGCGATGCTATCTTCCCCGCATCGCTCGGGCGCGGCGATGAATTGCACCACGGCAGTTCCAACACGATCAGGCTGAAAGCGCGGGAGTTCCGGTAAGGCGCATGCTTTCGCGCTCACTGTCCCTAAAAATCTGTCCCGTCATGCCATCACGCCGGACCGAGCGGCGAGGAATGCTTCAGGACGTTCCGAGAAGCTCAGGCGAGGTCAGGAACCGATCTTGGCGGAAAATGGCGAACGCCAGTCACCTCGCCGTCAGCTCCGCTGGCGATTTTCAATCCGCCGGCGTTTTCACATGGTCTGCAAGAATTTCGCATAGCTCCGTTTGGCCTGAAAGCCCCGTCCCTTTTGAGAGGCATTCAACCCCGCGGCGATGGTTCGTTGCGGCTGGGATTGCGGGTTTGTTTAGGCTGGGGAAGAGCCTCTCGCAAGGCGCTCAAGTACTCCCTCAAGGTCGCGTCAAGGCGCTCGTGCATAAGAAGCCGATAGGGCGTAAGGTCTTCGGCCAGCGATGCGAGCTCAAGGCTATCGAGATAAGCCTTGCGGTCTTCAGGGCGCACCACAACCGGCGGGTAGCCGCCGCGAATGAGCATGAGATTCGTGAGAAGCCGCGCCGCGCGCCCGTTGCCGTCGGCGAAAGGATGGATTGAGACGAGGCGGTAATGGGCCTCGAAGGCCGAAGCCGGATCGGACGGTCCGGCTTTGAGCCATGCCCCGAATTCTTCCATGAGTTGCGGAATCTTCGCGGGGTTCGGAAAGACCACGGGCGAGCCTGCAATCCGGCGTGGGTTGCGGCTGTAAATTCCGGCAATCTCCGGCTGGCTGCGCGCAACGATGCGCCGGTGCAATTCGCACACGACACTTTCATCGACGGGCGTTGTCTTGCTCGCAAGCTCGCGCATCCATAGCAGTGCCTCGTAATGATCGACGGCTTCGAGATGGTCGCGCAGCGATTTGCCGCCGACAGTGATGCCGTGCTCGATGACTTCCGCCGTTTCGCGCAGCGTAAGCGTATTCCCCTCAATCGCGTTCGACGTGTAGGTTAATTCAACGTCGTAGTGCTTTTGCAGCTGCGCCAAGGCAGACGCCGACAGCGGGCGCAAGCGATCGAGTTCCGCTTTCATTTGTTCGACGCTGGCGACAAGAGTTTCGAGCATATGTTATGTATCACATATTATTGATATTACGTCATCTTTTCCCGCGCCTGCCGCTAAACGCAGAAAGCCGCCGGGTTGTCGAAGATATATGGCATGGTGCGGAATTCAAGCATTCCGCTCACCGATTTCGGTGTTGAAAAATCAGGCGTTTAACACGTGCAAAATATAGGGGCGAATATGTTAGCAGATATTCGAACTTGCCCATTACCGCTTCATCAGATGAATTGACCAAGCCGAATGCCAGCGACGCCAGTAGCCGCCCTGCATGGGCCAGCAATTCACTGCTTGCCCTTCACCGCTTCGATCAATTGCTTCAGGCTGAAGGGCTTCGGCAAAAAGCCGAAATCCTCGCCTTCGGGCAGATTCTTGGCAAAAGCATCCTCGGCATAGCCGGACACGAATATCACCTTCGCCTTGACCCCGCGTTTGCGCAATTCGCCGAACATGGTAGGGCCATCCATCTCCGGCATGACGACGTCAGACACGATAAGATCGATCTTCCCACCGTTCTGTTCGGCGATTTGCAACGCCTCGAGTTCCCGAGGCCGCCTGCAAAACAGTATAGCCGCGCGAGGCAAGCGCGCGGGCTCCGAACGCCCGGACCGCCTCTTCGTCCTCGACGAGGAGAATCGTGCCGTGGCCGGTGAGGTCGGCAGCCGGCGCGGCCACTTTTTCGGCGGGACGGACCGGATGGGCTTCGTCGGGTCTATAGCGGGGCAAGAGAATTGTAAAAACCGTCCCCTTGCCGAGCGTGCTCGAACAGAAAACATAGCCGCCGGTCTGTTTTACGATGCCGTACACCATGGCAAGGCCAAGACCGGTACCCTTTCCCATTTCTTTGGTGGTAAAAAATGGCTCGAAGATTTTGTCTTTGACTTCTGGCGCGATGCCATGGCCGAAATCCTCGACCTCGATTGCGACATAATCGCCTGGATCCAGCGATGCCTCGTTGAAACTGGCGCATTCGGCCGCCACGATATTGCGGGTCCGCAAGATGATCTTGCCGCCTTGCGGCATCGCATCGCGCGCATTGACGATCAAATTGACGAGGACATGCTCGAACTGATTGACGTCGGCCTCGACGAGCCAAAGGTCGCGGCCGTGGCGTAGCTCGAGGTCGATTTTCTCGCCAACCAGCCGCCGCATCAGCATTTGCAGATCGGAGAGCACATCGGCCAACTGCAAGACCTGGGGCCGCAACGTTTGGCGGCGCGAAAAGGCCAGCAGCTGGCGCACCAGTGACGCCGCGCGGTTGGCGTTTTGCTTGATTTGATTGATGTCCCGGAACGCCGGATCGGTCGGCCGGTGATTGGCAAGAAGCAGGTCGCAATGACCGATGATCGCGGTCAGGACATTATTGAAATCATGCGCCACGCCGCCGGCGAGCTGTCCTATCGCCTGCATTTTCTGAGATTGCGCAAAGTTGGTTTGCAAGGCGCGCTGTTCGGTGGTGTCGAGCGCGTAAATCGTCGCAAATTTGCCGTCGTGCTCGTCCGCCGCGGCGAAGAATAGCCTTGCCGACCGCTCGCCTTCCCCGGCCAGGCCGACATCGACTGGCGGGATATCGGAAGTCGACTGGAAGGCCGCGGCGAGGGCAGCATCGACGGCGCCGCGGTCGCCATCGAGGATACCGCCAAAGATCGAGCGCGCGGCAGGCTGCTTCAAGGCTTCCGGCATGAGGCGCGCAAAAGCGGCGTTCGAACGCGTGATCCCTCCGCTTTCGTCGAGCATGGCGATCGCCATCGGCGTCGCATTGAGTATCCGCGCAAAGCGCATTTCTCCCGCGCGCAAATCCTCCGCTGGTTCCTCGCTGGGAGCGCGGCTGAGGACAAGCGTGCGCGATGGCCCGGGTGTACCGTCCTGGCCGAACGCGACGGCGTGCAGCAGGCGCACGGGCAGGCTTTGGCCATTGCGGCATTTCAGGTCGATATCGAATTGCCGGGTGCAGACCTCGCCCGCGCCGCCAGTCGCTGAAGCGATGAGCGCGGCGCCGCCCCCGGCCACGAAGTCGGTCACTTTGAGACCTCCTGCGCCGGCCTGTGCCGGGTCGTAACCGAGCCAGGCGGCAAGGGTTGCGTTCATGTAGGAAATGCCACCGTTCCGGCCGCATGAAAAAAATCCGGCTGGCGCGTGGTCTAAAAAATCGATCGCCTGCCGCAATTCCTGAAAAACCCTTTCCTGTTTTTCCCGCTCGCGCGTTACATTCGCGACGGACCACAGGCTGGCGCGCCTGGCGCTCGCCACAGACAGTGGCCTGACCGTGATCTTGTACCAGCCGGCCCCGCCGGTCCCGCCAAGCGCTAGAGGCAAGCGCAATTCTTCGGTGGCACTCTTGCCGTCGCGCGCGGCTTGGGCAAGCCGGTAGATGGCCTCGCAAATCTCCTGGGATCCGGAAAAGAGTCGCTCCACCGTACGCAGGTCTGCAAGGCTGCGTGCCCCTGCGATGGTCAAATAGGCATCGTTCGCGTAAATGATCTTGCCTCCGGCACCGGTCACGATCAGCCCTTCGGTTGCACCGTCGCAGATGAGTTTGGCGACGTCATACGTCGACGCTTGTCTAGAAAATTGCAGGAGGCCAACCGCAAAAGCGAAGGAACCACCGATACCGGCAACCGCGAAGAGGGCGAGCAGCAAGATTGCGAGGCTGGTGCCTGGGTCATTGGGCAAGAAGGAATAAACCGCGCCGGCGCCCGTCAAAAACACGGCCAACGCCAAGATCAAGACTGGATTCCAATGGCGTGTGGTTTCGGCCGCGGCGGGTTGCTCGCTCATAAAGTTTCACCTGGTGCAAGCGCAAAAAGGAACTGCAAATCTATGGACAATCCGCCTCATCCGAGGCCCCACAATTGTGGCTGGAAATGCAACAAAGCGACGGCTTTGCTCGACGCGGGCTTTCGCGCATCCACTGCCAACTTGTCCATCTTAACCTTTCGTGGAATAGAAAGACCTTGTCGCTGAACTTCGCCTCTTTTGGCGCGTTGATGTTTGACAAGCAAAATCGCACGAGCGGTCTCGTCTCGCATCGTGCCGCCGGGAGAGTTAATTGTATTCATACTGCAAGTTCCTAGCCATCATAATCACCTCGATGCTAGCTTCTGGCGGCGCCATCGCGCAGGCGTCTTTTTACGGATACGCGCCTTACGGATACGCGCCGGCGCCGCCAACCCCACCTTCTGGCCGGACCCCGCACGGCCTCCCTGTCCAGGAATTGGACTGGTACCGCTATGATTTTTCCGGCACCCGCGGCCGCATAGGTCTCGGTGCCGATCCCGCCCATCCGGAAGGTCCGGGTAATTTTTCCTCGCCGGGACGCTAGCGGGACCGCTCGTGCAAATCGATATTTTGACGAGTTTCGTTAATATTTGCTAGCCTGGACCGGCAGGGCGGCTTGAAACGTGCTAGGCTAGCCGAGCCCCTTTCGCTGTTTTCTTAGAATGAGCCGCCAGATGCCAGGCTTGTATGAAAGTTTGTTTGCAAGCAAGAGTTTCACCTTTGCCGCCGCGGCGATCGCTTTCCTTGCCGCTGCTGCTCTGTTGACTCTTATTTTTCGCATGACCTCCGGACGCCGGGTTCGGTTGCCGCGAAATGGTAGGGCCCGGCTGCCCCGGCTTGGGACTGTTGACGCGTTCGACCTCGACCGACAGCGCCAACTCGTTATTGTTCGACGCGACAATGTCGAACATTTGCTGATGATCGGGGGACCCAACGACATCGTGATTGAATCGGAAATTATCCGCGCCGAAAGCCGCGAGCCCCGCGACCTTCGCGAAGCAAGAATTCGCGACAAAGAGTTGCGCGAGCGAGAGCCGCGCGACGCGCCGCCGGTGCCGGCCGGAATTTCTTGGCCTCCACCGGCGGAGCCGCTAGCAGCAAATTTTGCGCAGCGCAAAATGCCAATTCCGTCCGCCGGCGGATTGGAGCGGGAGAGCGAGTTGACGGCCGCTGTCCCCGCCGAGGAGCCCATGCCAGATTGCAAGCCGGCGATCGTTTTACCCTCCGCAAGGCGGCCCGTATTTCCTCTGCCGCCAAGGCGCATGCCGCCGGCCGCTCCGTTGGACGACAAACCTTCTAATCAATACGAAGTAGTCCACAGCGGCGCCGGTCTGCCGCAAAAACTCGACCTCGCACCCAATCCCGCCGCTGGACTTCCGCGTCCGCCTGCCGCCCCTTTTTTGCGACCCCCGAAGGTCGCGCCAGATGCAAGGGTCCGCCGCTAAACCAGCCCCCTCGAGCCCGCCTCGAACTGGGTCGGCGAACTCACTTGCCGCAAGTTCGCTTCTTGGAATCGAGACGATTCCGACATCCTCGTCGGGTGACGTAGGACGGCACCCTGAATTTTCCCACGCGCCCGCGGCGCAATCCGCGGGATCGGCTGCTCCGGCTGCTGCTGCCCCCAGTCTCTCGGAGCCTTCGGCGGCCGGTCCGGCGCAAGATGGCGCCGTTTCGCTCGAGGAAGAAATGGCGCGGCTTCTTGGACGCGCGCGGGGCTAGAACTACCGGGAGCGGCACTACAACAAAGACCGGCCGAAAACCGGTTCGTTGCCAATAACCAGGCTCCGCAATGCCGCCGCGATTGCGCGGCTCCAAAATAGCTTTGCGTCAGCTCTCGCGGTGGGTGCGTTCGCGCCGTTCGTGGCGTTCCTGCGCCTCCACTGAAAGGGTTGCGATCGGTCGCGCATCGAGCCGTTTCAAGCCGATTGGCTCGCCGGTTTCCTCGCAATAGCCGTAAGTGCCATCGTCCAGCCGATCCAGCGCCGCGTCGATCTTTGCTATAAGCTTGCGTTGCCGGTCGCGCGCCCGCAATTCGATCGACCGGCCGGTCTCAGAAGACGCGCGATCGGCGAGATCGGGGTGGTTCTCACTCTCTCTTTGCAACGCCACCAGGGTTTCCTGGCTCTCGCGCAGGATATCTTCTTTCCAGGCAATTAATTTGCGCCGGAAATAGTCCCTCTGGCGCTCGTCCATAAAAGCTTCGTCTCCGGACGGTTTGTAGCCGCCTTCGAACTCCTCGACAGGCACTCGCGCGTCTCCCGAATTTCAAACCGCCGCCCTTATACCGATTGCCTTTTCGAGATACAATCGTTTCGGCAAGGCCGGGGTCACGGCAACGAATGTTGCGGCCGCGCGGATTTCGAAGTGGATGAGTTTCCGCCCGCGTTTGTTCAAAAGTTCCGACGCGCCGATGGATCGCCTGGCGGTTTCGCGGTACCGGTTACTTACGGAGTATACGCGCTCTTCTTCGACTTGCTATGATCGACGAGACCAGGAAAAAAATACATGGTTGATGGGATAACACATGCCGGAACCTGGATTTCCCCGTTGGTTCCGCTGGCCAGGTAATGCGCAACTGCCGTCCAAGCTGGGCCGGAACTCGCGCTCAGTGATGCTATTTGGCGATGTCCCGGAACAGAAAAACGCAGTAAACTGCGACCATGTTTTCGCCCGAGGAAATCGAGCGCTACGCGCGCCATATCGTGCTGCATGGTGTCGGCGGACCTGGCCAGCAAAAGCTGAAAGATGCGCGCGTGCTCGTCATAGGTGCGGGCGGTCTCGGGTCGCCGCTCATTCAATATCTCGCGGCGGCCGGCATCGGCGAGATCGGCATTCTCGACGACGACGAAGTCTCGCTGTCGAAATCTTCAGCGCCAGGTTCTGCACGGCACGGCGGATATTGGCCGCGCCAAAGTCGAAAGCGCGAAGGCGGCGATCGCAAGATTGAATCCGCACGTCAAGGTCGCTGCGCTGCGCACGAGGCTCACCGCGAATAACGCCCGCGCGATGGTCGGCTCTTTCGATGTCGTTGCCGATGGCTCGGACAATTTTGCCACTCGCTATGCGGTGTCTGATGCCTGCTATTACGAAAAGCGTCCACTGGTCACCGCCGCGGTAGGCGCCTTCGACGGCGCGCTGACAGTTCTGCGCCCATATGAAAAAAGTCCTTCCGGCGAACCCAATCCAACTTACCGCTGTCTTTATCCGGAGCCGCCTCCAGAAGGGACGGTGCCTTCCTGTTCTGAGACAGGCGTGCTCGGCGCCCTGACGGGCATCCTTGGCGCGATGATGGCGCTGGAAGTGATCCGCGAAATCGCCGGTTTCGGCGAAGCACTTGTCGGCAGGCTCTTGCTCGTCGATGCGCTCGGCATGCGATTTGAGACATTGCATTACCGGTGGGATCCAGCCAATCCACTGAACGGCACCGCCGCCACCGCTTCGTAACCGTTTCATCGAGGACATGCGTTAACGGGCTTGCACGAAAGGCACTTATAGAGCAATATCCAGTATAAGGGCGAAGCCGGTCGCGGTCTGGGGGATTTCGCTCGAAAAAGCATTTTGGTTGAAAAGAGATTTGGGGTTTGATGAATGTTGAAAACTATATTGCGAGAGTGGCGCGCGGCTTTTGGAACTGGGACCCGTGTCGCGAAAATCTTGCTTCTGGCCGCCATTACTACGACCGGATCGGCGCATGCGCAGACACTTCCTCCATGGCTGTTCGCGGGAGGAGATATCGCCAACAGTCGGGCTGAATCTGAGCCTGGCCGGGCCGCAGCAAATCAACCCCGCCACAGCTTCTAAACTTACTGTAAAATGGATCTTTAATCCGGGGGCCTCCATAGAGGGGACCCCGACGGTGGAGCAAGGCGGGCTCTACGTGACGGATTGGGCCAATACGCTTTACAAGATCAACCCGGACACTGGCGCCCTGATCTGGAGCCACCCGTTCTCATTTTATACTGGCAGCACGCGCGGAGGTTCCCGTTGCGAGTCCGGCGATCGGCAGCCAGGGCGAAATCGTGGTGGGCGACACGGCTAGCGCCACCGTCTTTGCGGTGAACCGAACGACGGGAGAGTTGATCTGGAAAACGGTCGTCGATGCCAATCCGTATGCCTTAATTCATGGCTCCGCGGTGATTTACAAAGGTATCGTCTACATCGGCGTGTCGTCGACGGAAGAGGGCGAGGCCGCAAAGAGTGCCAGTTTCGTGCCGACCTTCCGTGGCAGCATCGTCGCGCTCGGCGAGACCACCGGCAATATCCTTTGGAAGTTCTATACGGTGCCTCCCGGCTATACTGGTACCGCGGTCTTCAACTATCAGCCCGTCGTGTTTGCCGCGGCCCATTCTCTAATTTTCGGAACCGGGAATAATTATTCGGTGCCCGCATCGGTTTCGGCCTGCCTCTTGAGTGCCGGCAGCGATCTCGCCGCACAGAACAAATGCCTCGATCCCGCCGACCATGTCGACTCGGTTGTGTCGATCGATCTCACCACGGGAAAACTGAACTGGTCTCGCAAATTCAAGGTCGCCGACACATTTAATGGGGCATGCCTAAATGGCTTCCCTTCCTGTCCAAACCCACGTGGCAATGACACCGACTTCGCGTCGGCTCCCAATTTGGTCAACATTCCTAATTTCACCGGCGTCCCAGACGACCGTGGCGGCGTAAGCAACTCTTTTCTGCTCGGTGCTGGCCAGGTTGGCGGGGTGTATTGGGGGATTAATCCCTACAATGGCGGCCTTTTTTGGGGGAATTTGGTGGGCCAAGGCGCAATCAAATGGGGCACCGCGGTTAACACCAGCAACAATTCCACGGCCCTCATCGCGAACTGGAACGTCGACCATATCAATAACATGCTCAGCCGGGTCGCCCACCGTCCCGCCCTTTAACTGGATGGGAGGTTCGTGGGGCAGCATCAACCTCAAAACGGGCCATATGATCTGGCAGCTTCCCGCTTTTGGCAACGACCTGGATAAACCAGCTTTCGGCAGCACTGCCCCCGGTGCCATATCGTTCTCAAATCAAGTTGCCTTTGCAAGTTCCTCCTCTGGCTATATGGCAGCGTTCGACGCCCTTAGGGGCAACATCCTCTGGACGTACAATTCTGGCGCGGACCTAAAGAGCGCGCCGGCGATCTTCAACGATACACTCTATTGGGGGGCAGGGAACCGCAGCCCAACGAGCGGCAAGCTTTACGCTTTTTCGATTCCCCCGGCCACATCCACTAGCCCTACAACACCGGCGGGCAAATAATGCGCGCCCGATGATCTTCGACAGTTCGCGACCGGCGGCCGCGTGATTGCAGACGCGCATGCTTCCGCCGGCGTGGAGATTTTGGTTGATAAGAAATTTGGAGTTTAGCAATGTTGACAACTCTACTGCGAGAGTGGCGTGCGGCTTTTGAAGCGGAGGCCCGCGTCGCGATAATCTTGCTTCTAGCCGCCATCACCGCGGCAGGAACGGCGCAGGCGCAGACACCCCCTCCATGGCCGTTCGCGGGAGGAGATCTCGCCAACAGCCGGGCTAGGCTGAGCCTGGCCGGGTCGCAGCAAATCAATACCGCCACCGCCTCGAAACTCGCCGTAAAATGGACCTTTAGTTCGGGGGGCGCCATATTGGCGACCCCGACGGTAGAGCAAGGCGGGCTCTACGTGACTGACTGGGCCAATACGCTTTACAAGATCAACCCAGACACCGGCGCCCTGATCTGGAGCCACCCCTTCTCATATTATACCGGCAGCTCGCCGCACGGCGCGCCCGGTTCCAATTCGAGTCCGGCGATCGGCAGCCAGGGCGAGATCGTGATGGGCGACACGGATGGCGCCACCGTCTTTGCCGTGAACCGGACGACGGGAGAGTTGATCTGGAAAACGGTCGTCGACGCCGATCCATATGCCTTCATTCATGGCTCCGCGGTGATTTACAAAGGCATCGTCTATATCGGCGTAACCTCAAAGGAGGAGGGCGCAACCTATGAGTATCCCAATTTCGTGCCGTCCTTCCGTGGCAGCGTCGTCGCGCTCGCCGAGACCACAGGCAATATCCTTTGGCAGTTCTATACGGTGCCTTTAGGCTATACTGGCGCCGGCATCTGGAACAGTCAGCCTGTCGTATTTTCCGCGGCACATTCTCTCATTGTCGCGACCGGAAATAATTATACGGTGCCTGCATCCGTTCTGACCTGCCTCTTAAGTGCTGGCAACAATCTCGCCGCACAGAATAAATGCCTCGATCCTGCCGACCACGTCGATTCGGTTCTGTCGCTCGATCTCACCGCGGGAAAACTGAACTGGTCTCGTAAGTTCCAGATTGCCGACACATTTAATGGGGGGTGCTTAAAGGGTTACTCGTCCTGCCCAAATCCGAAAGGCTACGATGTCGATTTCCAGTCGGCTCCCAATTTGGTCAACATTCCTAACTTCACCGGCGTGCCGGACGACCGTGGCGGCGTGAGCAACTCTTATCTGCTCGGTGCCGGCCAAAAGACCGGGATCTACTGGGGAATTAATCCTTACAATGGCGGCCTTTTTTGGAATAATTTTGTGGGCCAAGGTGGAATTCGCGTGGGGCAGTGCTATCAACACTAGCAATAATTCCACTGCCCTCATCGCGATCGAGAACGCTGACAATCATTTGAATAATATGCTAGCCGGGTCGCCCACCGTCGCGCCATACAACTGGAATGCCGGTTCATGGTGCGGCATCAACCTCCGAACAGGCCACTTGATCTGGCAGCTCTCTTCATATGGCAACGACCTGGACAACCCAACTTTCGGCAGCGCCGCGCCCGGCGCCATATCGTTCTCAAATCAAGTGGCCTTTGCAAGTTCCACCTCAGGCTATATGGCCGCGTTCGACGCCCTTACAGGCAACATCCTCTGGACGTACAATGCCGGCGGGGAGCTAGAGAGCGGGCCGGCGATCTACAACGACACGCTCTATTGGGGGGCGGGGAAGCGCGGCTCGGCGGGCACGCTTTACGCTTTTTCAATTCCCCCCACCACATCCTCTAGTCGTACAATACCGGCGGGCAAATAATGCGCGCCGTTTGACGTTCAACGGCTCGCGGCCGGCGGCTGGATTAGAGACGCGCATGTTCCCGCTGGCACCGGGATTTTGATTGAAAAATGAATCGGGGATTGAACAATGTTGACAAATTTATTGCGAGAGTGGCGTGCGGCTTTTGGAATGGTGGTCCGTATTGCGAAAATCTTGCTTCTGGGCGCCGCCACTGCGGCAGGAACGGCGCATGCGCAGACACCCCCTCCATGGCCGTTCGCGGGAGGAGATTTTGCAAACACCAGCGCCCGGCTGAGCCTGGCCGGGCCGCAGCAAATCAACACCGCCACTGTCTCGAAACTTACTGTAAAATGGACCTTTAACACCGTGGGAAGCATAGGGGGGACCCCGACGGTGGAGCAAGGCGGGCTCTACGTGACGGATTGGGCCAATACGCTTTACAAGATCAACCCGGACACTGGCGCCCTGATCTGGAGCCACCCGTTCTCATACTATACGGGCAGCACGCTCGGCGCTGCCCGTTCGAGTCCGGCGATCGGCAGCCAGGGCGAGATCGTGGTGGGCGACACGGCTGGGCCCACCGTCTTCGCCGTGAACCGGACGACCGGAGAGTTGATCTGGAAAACGGTCGTCGACTCCAACCCGAATGCCTTCATTCATGGCTCCGCGGTGATTTACAAGGGCATCGTCTATATCGGCGTGTCGTCGAAGGAAGAGGGCGCGGCCCAAAAGAGTTCCAGCTTCGTGCCGTCCTTCCGTGGCAGCGTCGTCGCGCTCGCCGAGACCACCGGGAATATCCTTTGGCAGTTCTATACGGTGCCTCCAGGCTACACTGGCGCTGCGATCTGGAACAGTCAGCCTGTCGTATTTTCCGCGGCACATTCTCTCATTGTCGCGACCGGAAATAATTATACGGTGCCCGCATCTGTGCAGAGCTGCCTCTTAAGTGCCGGCAACAATCTTCCACCACAGAATCTATGTCTCGATCCTGCCAACCACATAGATTCGGTTCTGTCACTCGATCTCACCACGGGAAAACTGAACTGGTCTCGTAAGTTCGTGGTTGCCGATGCATTTAATGGGGGGTGCCTAAACACCTACCCGTCCTGCCCAAATCCGTCTGGCACGGAAGCCGACTTCGCGTCTGCTCCTAATTTGGTCAACATTCCTAACTTCACCGGCGTGCCGGACGACCGTGGCGGCGTGAGCAATTCATATCTCCTTGGTGCTGGCGAGCATGCCGGGGGGATGTATTGGGGGATCAATCCTTACAATGGCGGCCTTTTTTGGCAGAACCAGGTGGGCGTCGGCGGGCCCCAATGGGGCACTGCAGTTAATACCAGCACTAATTCCACCGCGCTCATCGCAATCGAGAACGACGACCATAACAATATCAAACTCGCCGGGTCGCCCACTGTCGCGCCATCCACCTGGAATGGCGGTTCATGGGGCAGCATCAACCTCAGAACGGGCCATATGATCTGGCAGCTTGGCGCTTTTGGCAACGACCTGGATAACCCAAAATTCGGCAGCGCCGCGCCCAGCGCCATAACGTTCTCAAATCAAGTGGCTTTTGCGAGTTCCTCGTCAGGCTATATGGCGGCGTTCGATGCCCTTACAGGCAACATCCTTTGGACGTACAATACCGGCGGGAACCTCGAGAGCGCGCCGGCGATCTACAACGACACGCTCTATTGGGGGGCAGGGTACCGCACCCCAAAAGGCGGCAAGCTTTACGCTTTCTCCCTTCCCCCAGCCGCTTCCTCTAGCCATATAATACCGGCGGGCAATTAATGCGCGCCGGTTGACGTTCAACGGCTCGCGGCTGGCGGCCCGTGATTGGAGACCGGCATGCTCCCGCTGGCGCAGGGATTTCGATTGAAAAAAGAATTTGGGGTTTGAACAATGTTGACAACTTTATTGCGAGAGTGGCGTGCGGCTTTTGATACGGGGGCCCGCGCCGCGAAAGTCTTGCTTCTAGCCGTGACCACCGCGGCAGGTACGGCGCAGGCGCAGACACCGCCTCCATGGCCGTTCGCTGGAGGCGATCTCGTCAACAGCCGGGCTCGGCTGAGCCCGGCCGGGCCACAGCAAATCAATGCCGCCACCGCCTCGAAACTTACTGTAAAATGGACCTTTAATTCGGCCGGCGGCATACGGGCGACCCCGACGGTGGAGCAAGGCGGGCTCTATGTGACGGATCAGGCCAATAACCTTTACAAGATCGACCCGGACACCGGTGCCTTGATCTGGAGTCACCCAGTCTCATATTATACCGGCAGCACGCCGCGAGGCCTGCCCGGTTCCTTTGCGAGTCCGGCTATCGGCGGCCAGGGCGAAATCGTGTTGGGAGACACAGATAGCCCCGTCGTCTTTGCCGTGAACCGGACGACGGGAGCGTTGATCTGGAAAACGGGCGTCGACACCAATCCGTATGCCTTTATTCATGGTTCCGCGGTGATTTACAACGGCATCGTCTATATCGGCGTGACGTCGAGGGAAGAGGGCGCTACCTATGTGAATCCCAATTACGTGCCGGCCTTCCATGGCAGCGTCGTCGCGCTTGACGAGACCACCGGCAAACTCCTTTGGCGGTTCTATACCGCGCCTCCCGGCTACACTGGCGCCGCCGTCTTCCACTTTCAGCCGGTCGTGTTCGCCGCGGCACATTCTCTCATTGTCGCGACCGGGAATAATTATTCGATCCCCGCACTTGCCGCAGCCTGCCTCTTGAGTGCCGGCAACAATCTCGCCACACAGGATAAATGTCTCGATCCCGCCAACCACGTCGATTCGGTCCTATCGCTCGATCTCGTCACGGGAAAACTGAACTGGTCTCGTAAGTTTCAAGTTGCCGATACATTTCATGGGGGGTGCTTAAAGGGCTTCCCGTCCTGCCCAAACCCGAAAGGCTTCGACCTCGACTTCCCGTCGACTCCCAATTTGGTCAACGTTCCTAATTTCACTGGCGTGCCGGACGACCGTGGCGGCGTAAGCAATTCATATCTGCTCGGTGCCGGCCACAGGACCAGTATATATTGGGCCATGAATCCCTACAATGGCGGTATTTTTTGGGGAAATTTGGTGGGCCAAGGTGCAATCAAATGGGGCACCGCAATCAACACCGACACCAATTCCTCCGCCTTTATCGCGATCGACAATGGCGACAACCATTTAAATTACTTGCTTGCTGGGTCGCCCAGCGTCGCGCCATCCACCTGGAATGCCGGTTCGTGGGGCAGCATCAACCTCAAAACGGGCCACATGATCTGGCAGCTTGCCGCGTTTGGTAATGACCTGGATGCCCCAGCTTTTGGCAGCGCCGCACCCGGCGCCATATCGTACTCAAATCACGTGGGTTTTGCATCGTCCTCTTCGGGTTATATGGCCGCGTTCGACTCCTCTACTGGCAGCATCCTCTGGACTTACAATACCGGCGGGCCGATATTGAGCGCACCGGCGATCTACAACGACACACTCTATTGGGGGCGGGAGCACCTACCTCGGCGGGCAAGCTTTACGCCTTTTCCATTCCGCCGGCCGCCTCCTCTAGTCATATAATACCGGCGGGCAATTAATGCGCGCCGTTTGACGTTCAACGGCTCTCGGCCAGCGGTATTGTGATCGAAGATCGGCAATTGCCTGCGGGACAAGAATGGCGGTACATTGATTGTCTCACGACATGGCCGGTGGCTCCCGACCGCGGTCGTCCATGCGTGCACGCGAAAACCGTCTGCAATGTTTTAAATGGGTCATATAAAGCTTGACGAGGATTCCTCATGAATTCCCTTGTAAGCACTGATCAAGCTGGGTCCAGCGATCTGGCCTTTCCCGCCGGGGCCTCCCGGCTTTCGACCGACGACCGCGAGGCTCTGGAACGGGCCATGCGCGAGCTTGAGCGCACGAGTTTGGCAATCCGGATGAGCGCGATTCTTGGTCGCCAGGCGGGCGCCATCGCGTCGATTGTGCCAAAGAGTATAGCGGAAATCGCGAATACGGCGGCCGAGGCGGCAATCCGGAGCGGTCTCAATTTCGCGCTACGGAGCCTTGCGGGCAAGCCTCTCAAGGACAGACGCCGTATGCACAAGAGCATCGCGGTTCTTGCCGGAGCGGCGGGGGGCGCGTTTGGAATTGCGAGCCTGCCTGTCGAATTGCCCTTCTCGACCACGATCATGCTGCGTTCGATCGCCGACATCGCGCGTGCCGAGGGACTGGATTTGGCCGACCCGAAAACCGCGCTCGCTTGCCTTGAGGTGTTCGCCCTTGGCGGCCGGGACGATTCGAACCGGGACATCCGCTTTCCGACCATCGACGTTCCGGCCTCGAATTTTAGTAGCGGTGCTATCCTGGAAACAGGCTATTTTGCGCTACGCGCCATTTTGGCGAAGTCGGTATCCGAAGCAGCAAGCTATCTCACGGGTCGCGCTGCCGCGAGTGAGGCCGCGCCGGCGCTTATCCGCTTGGTGGCGCAGATAAGTACCCGTTTCGGGGTGGTTGTCTCGCAAAAACTCGTGGCCCAAAGCGTTCCGCTGATCGGGGCCGCGGGCGGGGCCGCGATTAATTACGCCTTCGCGGATCATTTTCAAGCAATTGCGCGTGGTCATTTCACGGTCCTGCGTCTCGAACGCCGCTATGGCGCGCGAGTTATTCGTGCCGAATACGAACGGATGCGGAGAAATAGCTGAAACGAGGCCGCGATGGCTCGACAATTTCCAAAATATGGCCTAACCGAGCAAGCGTTTAAGGTTAGTTTTTTCGATATCTGGATTTCACCATGCGTGTAGCGCGTAACGGTCGCGGCGTGGCGGTCGCGGTAGTGACGGGTGCCTTGCTTCAAAGCATCGCGCTGCCGGGTATCGCGCACGCGGGATTTTTCGATTTTCTATTTGGGCAGACCTACCAGCCGCGCACCGCCAGACCGTATGGAGGCGATCTTGGCGGTATGCCCGGTTATTCGGGCGCCGGTTCCGGTTTCCGCCGGCACGCGGATGGCGGGTTCCACCGGCACGGGCATAAATCCATGGCGAGACGGACGTTACTCATTGCCGGTAACCGCACGGAAGGGCCGGTTCCACCCACTGGCCTCATGGACGACGAGAGTTTACGATATGGCGATGCGGTGATGACGCCAGCTGGGATAAGGATTTTTATCGGGGGTTCCAGCGATCACCATGCGCCGGCGGACTTTAAAAAATTATCTGAAATCAAGGGACTTCCAAAAGTTGAACGCAAGGCCCTCGCTGCTTTGGACGCCAAGGGTTCCGGTACGGACGGCGAGCCTGGCATGACGACCGGACGCTCGGCAAACGAACGCAAACTCGTTATTGGGGAAACCATCATAGACCCCCAAGGCCACCCGGTCCGCTACGTCGGACCGTGAGTATTAGTGTCATCGGAACTTGGTCTCGGCCGCAGCCGTTACTGGGCGATCCAACTCATCGTGAAACGGGCCTTGTTCCCCGCCGTGGCCAAGGGAGAGCAGGACGTCTTTCGCGATGGCCCGGGTAATCCGGCTGTGCCGCGCCAAGGACTCGCGGTCAAGCGCGTCGATAAAGGAGCGCGCCGCGTCGAGCGAGCGCTCAATCCGCAATGCGATATAACCAACGACACCAGTGTCGACGACGAGCTGCCGATCGACCAAGAGTTTGACAAGAACTGCCCGCATCAGGGCATCGTCGGGGGGATCGATCGCAGCCGTTGGAGCGAGGCGCAAACGCGATAAAAGATCGGCGGTCCGCAAGCCCCAGGCATCCGGTGGCGTTTTTGCCGTGAGAACAAGGGCCGTGCCACGCTCGCGCATCATATTAACAAGGTGGAAAAGTTGCGCCTCGGACTGGCCGATCGCATCGGCGTCCTCGAGGAGAAGCGGCCCGGCGGCAGCCAGACCTTCAATATCCGCCGCAGTAAGGGAAGCGGTGGATCGAATGCCTGCTCTGGCGTTCGAAGCCCAGATGTTGCCAAGGTGGCTTTTTCCGGCACCTGACGGCCCCAAAATGAGCAGGATTGGATCCGGCCAGCGGGGCCAGAGTTCGATCATCGCATACGCTTGCTCGTTCGAGCCAGATACAAAGAAATTCTCGCGTTCGTAGCCGGGTTCGGGAGCGAGATTGAGCGTCAATTGAGGGTTCGCGGGTCGCGCTTGGCGTGGTTTTTCAGCGGCCATCTCGATGGTCCTCGGTATCGGGATGCGGCATGCTGGATTCGAGAAAAATCCGAGGGCCGGAACCAGCCGTGCTCGAATAAAGATTGCTTGCGCGGTAACGCCTGACCGCGAAACGCAAGATCACTCCGGCGGCGGCGGCAAACGGAACCGCGGTAATGAGGCCGGTGAAACCAAACAGGCTGCCGAATGCAAGCAGCGCGAAAATCAGCCACACCGGGTGCAGTCCAACCGATGCGCCGACGAGCTTCGGCGACAAAATATTGCCTTCGAGGAATTGACCAACCAAAAATACGCCAAGCGACATGGCGAGTAACTTCCATTGCGGCCAGCCCTGCACAATTGCGACCGTCGAGGAAAAGACTAAGGCGGTCAATGAGCCGGCATAAGGAATGAAGCTCAGAGATTCCGGCTGTAATGCCGATCAAGAGGCCGAAATTGAGCCCGATCAGTGAAAATCCAATGCCATACCAGGCGCCAAGAAAGAGGCCTACAAGGGCCTGGCCGCGCAAAAACCCTTCCATGGCGGTGTTGATCTCGCCGGCGAGTGCCCGCACTGTCTCGCGGTGACGGAGAGGGACCAACCCATCGATCGTCGCGATCATTTTGTGCCAATCGAGAAGCATGTAGAAAAAGACAACAGGCGTCACCACAAGGAGCGAAATCAGGCTGAGCAGAGCCGCGCCGCTGGTCAAAAGCGAGTTCAAAAACGAAGCCGCCCATTGCGCCGCCTGGGAAACGAGATCGTTGGTGGCGGTTGCCAGTTCGCCGCCCCCGTTGTCACCAAGACCAAGCTTCTCTATCAATCCGCCGCCAAAGTCTCGCGCAAGACGCGCGGTCTCGGCCGAAATCAGTGCCTCCAGCTTGACAGCATAGGCCGGCAATGCCTCGGTGAAACTTACAAGCTGACGCCAAAGAACGGGACCGAGCAAGACCAAAATCAAGGCAAAGACGAGCGCGAAGCAAGCCATGATGAGCAGCGTCGCGCCGAGCCGGTTGAAACCAAGCCGCTCCAGCCGATCGACGACGGGATTCAAAAGATAGCCAAGCGCGAAGGCGGCGGCGAAGGGGAGAAGCACGCCGCTGAAAAGCCACAACATGAGAATGAGGAGCAAAAACGCGCCGATCCAAAAGCCGATCTGCCATTCGATCCGCATAACCGCCACCGTTTCCCGCCAACTCTTGCCAACGGCTTCCCTTACCACGGGCCGCTCTCGGCGATACACGGTTTCGTAAACTGGAGGATTCGGACGCCGGTCGGGTCAAAGATTTATGTGTCTGATCCATTGGCCAAAATAGGCCACTGTCGAGGCAAGGGTCAGTATCGCTACCGCATAAAGCGAAGCATCGAGCCAGCCGCCGGCCGGAAAATCGAATGCTTTGACGCCAAGAACCATCGCGGCGAAGCTAATTTGCGCGGCGGTATTGAACTTAGAGATCATCAGCGGCTTGACCTTTACAGGCTTTCGCATGATGAGCGAAATCATGAAGGCACCAATAATCATAATATCGCGCGCGACGACGAGGATGGCGATCGTCGCGGGAAGCACTTCGACGACGGCGAGCGTGACATAGACGGAGATGATCAGCGCCTTGTCGGCCAAGGGATCGAGATAGGCGCCAAGTTCGCTGCGAAGATCGAAGCTATTGGCAAGCCAGCCGTCGACCGCGTCGGACAGGCCCGCGATGATGAAGACGACACAAGCCTCCTTCCAGCGCTGCGCGGCGATCATCGCGACGATCGCAGGCGCCAGGACGAGGCGGCCGAGCGTGATCAAATTGGGCAGGCTGCGATAATAAGAAAGCATTGCTCCATTTCGAAAAATTGGAGTTCTTAAAGTCAGGGCGCCCGCAGCTATCGAAAAGCCTTGCCGAATTCGGCGGCGTGCGGGTTGCCCTGGACCATGGCTGATACTCCACCCATTCGTCTAACATGACGACCGGCCGATCCCAATAGCGCGGGTTTGGCTCGTGCGGCGAACTTCGGTGCGCTTGCCTTGGCAGCCGCCAGGGATTACAGCAAATTCCGGCAACCCCTTTTGGAATCGAGAAACATTCGTTGTTTCAATGAACTTGCGTTCTTTGCGTTGCGTGAAACTGGAACGGACCCGGGCGATCGCGGGTTTGGCGCGGGATCGCTATGAACGATAGACATGGCCTCACCTATGCCGGCGCTGGCGTCGATATTGATGCCGGCAATGCGATGGTCGATAAGATCAAGCCGCTCGTACGCGCCACAAGACGGCCCGGTGCAGATGCCGAAATCGGCGGCTTCGGCGGAATTTTCGATCTCAAGGCGGCAGGTTTTGCCGATCCAATTCTCGTCGCCGCCAATGATGGAGTCGGAACCAAGGTCAAGATCGCCATTGAGGCGGATGTTCATGGCACGATCGGAATTGATCTTGTCGCCATGTGCGTCAACGACCTCGTCGTGCAGGGCGCCGAGCCGCTTTTTTTCCTCGATTATTACGCGACCGGAAAGCTTGATCCAGCGGCTGGAGTAGAGGTCGTCAAGGGGATCGCGCAAGGCTGCATCGAGGCCGGCGCGGCACTGATCGGCGGTGAAACCGCCGAGATGCCAGGGCTTTACACCGGCGCTGATTACGACCTCGCGGGTTTTGCGGTGGGCGCAGTCGAGCGCGGCAATCTCTTGCCGCGAGGGGACGTTAAGGCGGGCGATCATGTCCTTGGCCTGCGCTCGTCGGGTCTTCATTCCAATGGATTTTCGCTGGTGCGTAAGATCGTGGCGCGAACCTCCCTCGCGTGGACGGACCCCGCGCCTTTCGCGCTAGGAAAAACTCTTGGCGAAGCCCTGCTCGTTCCGACCCGCATCTATGTAAAGCCGGTTCTGCACGTCCTCGCGCAGACGAACGGCGTCAAGGCCTTGGCCCATATTACCGGGGGCGGCATTCCGGATAATGTTCCACGCGCGCTGCCACAAAATCTCGGCGCCGCAATCGATCTCTCGGCGATCCCGGTTCCGGCCGTCTTCGCTTGGCTCGCGGCAAAGGGCGGCGTCGCCGAAGAGGAGATGCTGCGCACGTTCAACTGCGGCATCGGAATGGTTGTCATTGTCGATCCGAGTAAAACGCACGAGGTTTCGCGCGCCTTCCGCTCGGCTGGCGAAAACCCGGTCGCTCTCGGCCATGTCGTGGCGATCGAGGCAGGCGAGCGGGTCGTCTATTCCGGGCGGCTCGCGTTGTGACCTTCCGGCGCAAACGCACGGCGATTCTTATTTCCGGCCGCGGTTCCAACATGCGGGCCCTGATCGAGCGCGCGCGAGATCCGTCTTACCCCGCCGAAATCGCACTCGTTGTGTCGAACCGGCCGGACGCGGCGGGATTGGCCCTCGCCAAGGATTACAACATCGCCTGTGCCGTCGCCGATCACAAGATTTACGGCCCGTGCGAGGAGTTCGAGCGGTCGATGCAGGTGCTGCTTGAATTGCATCGGATCGAGCTGATTTGCCTCGCCGGTTTCATGCGGCTGCTGACGCCCTGGTTCACCGGCCAATGGCAAGGGCGGCTTTTGAATATTCACCCGGCCCTGCTACCCAGCTATCGCGGCTTGAAGACGCATGAACGCGCTCTGGCGGATGGCGTAAAAATCCACGGCTGCACCGTGCATTTCGTGGCGCCTGAGATGGACGCGGGACCGATCGTCGCGCAGGCGGCGGTCGCCGTGCTCGATTCCGATACGCCCGATTCTCTTGCCGCCCGCGTTCTTGCGGAAGAGCACGCGCTCTATCCGGCCGCGCTCGCCCGCCTCGCCGAAGGCCGCCTGCGGGTCGAAGGCAATCGCGTATTTTGCGGCGACCCCGCGCCGCTGCCGTGGCCCTTGCGAGTCCCTTTCGCGGAGTAATATCAACCGCCTTAAGTATTGATCTGCGCACCTCCGGAGGCGATGGATGAGGGGCGGCGGCGCGGCCGGCGCCTTGACCCCGCCGGGCCACCGGGTCTTTATCCATTTGGTGCTGACTGACGAATATCCGCTCGCCCTGGCGCAAGAGATCACCGAAGCAGTCGCGACCACAGGTGCCACAGAAGCATCGCGTCGCTCAGAATTTGATCAAGCCATGCGGTTCAGCTCCACGCTAAAGCCGGGAGGACACTGAAATAATAGACTGTCGATGTGCTTTACCCGAGCGGGATGATAGGCGCGCTCGCGCGCAATTGACAGGTGTTTCATCGCCACTGCCCAGTCCATATTGAGAGCGGCCGCGATCCCGAAGGCATAGTGCAGGTTGTCGTTCTCGTCGCCAGCTTCCATCGCTGATCGGAACAAGGGCAGGCACGCCGCGTAACATTCTCTAAAAAACTTCTGTGCGGCGCCAGTATGCGGCGCGATCAGAGCCAGACGGAATGCGTCAGCCGGCCGTTTGGCTCGCCGGAACTGGTTGATTGGGCTTTCGAGCGCCTCGCCAAATTGCCGAAAGCCTCCCAAATAAATCTCAATCAGATTCGTCGAATCCAGATGAACAATGTTATTTGCGTAAAGCGCGCAATACAGTCCTCGACTGAAGACAGGCAACGTCTTGTCAAGACTATCAACAAGGGACAGACCAGCCTCAAAATCGCGTGCTTTCGCGAGAACTGTTGTGATAGTCACGACGTCGGGCGCGATGTCCGCCGCCCGCATCTCGTTGAAAACCCCGCGCGCGGTCTCATAGTCCTTGGCGAGGTTGATCAGCGTATTGAACGTCACGACGTTGGGCGCGATGTCCGCCGCCCGCATCTCGTTGAAAACCCCGCGCGCGGTCTCATAGTCCTTGGCGAGGTTGATCAGCGTCGAGAACGTCACGACGTCGGGCGCGATGTCCGCCGCCCGCATCTCGTTGAAAACCCCGCGCGCGGTCTCATAGTCCTTGGCGAGGTTGATCAGCGTCGAGAACGTCACGACGTCGGGCGCGATGTCCGCCGCCCGCATCTCGTTGAAAACCCCGCGCGCGGTCTCATAGTCCTTGGCGAGGTTGATCAGCGTCGAGAACGTCACGACGTTGGGCGCGATGTCCGCCGCCCGCATCTCGTTGAAAACCCCGCGCGCGGTCTCATAGTCCTTGGCGAGGTTGATCAGCGTATTGAACGTCACGACGTCGGGCGCGATGTCCGCCGCCCGCATCTCGTTGAAAACCCCGCGCGCGGTCTCATAGTCCTTGGCGAGGTTGATCAGCGTCGAGAACGTCACGACGTTGGGCGCGATGTCCGCCGCCCGCATCTCGTTGAAAACCCCGCGCGCGGTCTCATAGTCCTTGGCGAGGTTGATCAGCGTCGAGAACGTCACGACGTTGGGCGCGATGTCCGCCGCCCGCATCTCGTTGAAAACCCCGCGCGCGGTCTCATAGTCCTTGGCGAGGTTGATCAGCGTATTGAACGTCACGACGTTGGGCGCGATGTCCGCCGCCCGCATCTCGTTGAAAACCCCGCGCGCGGTCTGCAAACTATTAGACCGTGCAATTGACGCGTTGAAACTGACAGTGGCCGATTTCCTTGCGCGCGCGATGTATTGTTCGGACACCTCCTTCAACTTGAGAATCCGGATATACACAGCGCGTGCCTGCTCGAAATGTCCTTCCAACATCAGAATATAGGCTGACGAGGACAGGGACTTCGCGAACACGTCGGCGCTATGCGCAAATCCCTTCCGCTGGTCGATATACTCGATTTCTGCCCAACGGTTGATCGATTCCGCCTTCTGCCGGGCCTCTTCGAATCGGCCCGCGACCAGCGCTTCGCCGATCTCCCTATTTAAAGCTGCGATATGCTCGGGAACGTTCTGCTTGCGACGGTACTGCTCTTGCAGAGCGATGAACTCCGAAGCCAGGTCGCGCAACGTGGATGGCCAAAGGAAGTGCGGGGTGTTCGATCTGCCGACTGAGTCGAGGAATTGTTTGACAATGCCCTTCAATATGTCGTTTCCAAACTGCGCAGCCTCCAGTTTGGCCTCAATCTCGGAAAGAGTATCGTAGAGTGCCATCCGCGCCGGGTCGTCGATCTCCTTTGTGCCAATGAGCCGATCAACCTCGGGATTGGCCGAAGGTATCGCGATCCGGCATGACTCGATTTCCGCCTCGGTCAGACAGAGCGCCTTTCGATAAGCAGCAACGGTGGCGGCATGAACCGTCAATGATCGCGGATTAGTTTCCAGCTCGGAAATCTGACTGACCCGGCCTTCCTCGTTGAAGGCTCTTACAGCCACCTGTTCCAGGGTGAGTCCTAGTGCTTCCCGTTTCCGCCGAATGAGCCCGCCAAAGCGCCGTGCAGCAACTTTATTTGAGGGCTGGCCATCAAATTTTTTTAGCGGTTCACGAAGTTTCACAAAACACCCCGAAGCTCCCCGAACGACAGGCCCCTCCTAACGCGCTAGGCCAGGATTGTCGACAATCTGCCGTCTAGACGGCGTTTCCCCAACCGCTAAAGGAAAACGCCATGCCTAAATTTTACGCGGCCTTGCTGCAATTCGTGACCGCCGCCGTCTATATGTGGCTATGCTTCGGTTTCGACAAGACGCTCGGGTATCAGTTGCTGTCGCTGCTCTATGCGCTCCAGTCGCTGTTGCCTCTTGTTGACTGACAAATGAAGCGCACGCGATCTGGCTGGCCCTCGGCCAGATCGCCTTTTTGTAAGTCTCAGACAACAATGCAGCGGACACGCTATAGGTGCCGCTGCGGCACTCTTGGTTCGAGCAATCTTACATCGGGGATTCCTTGCGGTACCGGTCTGGGACACCAAGGTTTCGCTGCCGCGCGATTCCAATTGTACCAAAAGATCAGTCACTCGCACACGATGCAAGCGTGGCCGCCGTCTTGGCCCTTGTAAGGTTTTCGGCCGAAATCGTACCAAAATGCTTCACGTGAAGCATTTTGGTAAGGTCCAAAGCGCCGCAAACGGGTAACCTCTTGTGGGATTACCGCTCGCTCAACCCGCCAAGCAACGCTGGTATATCGAGCGGACCAAAGCCGTAATGGTTGAGCCAGCGGATGTCGGCCTCGAAGAAAGCCCGCAAATCCGGCATGCCGTATTTCAGCATGGCGATGCGGTCGATTCCGACGCCCCACGCGAAGCCTTGATAGACATCGGGATCGAGGCCGCAATTTCGCAAGACATTCGGATGCACCATGCCAGCACCCAAGATTTCGAGCCAATCCTCGCCCTCGCCAAAGCGCATCTCTCCGCCCTTGCGAGAGCATTGAATATCGACCTCCATCGACGGCTCGGTGAAAGGAAAGTAACTTGGCCGGAACCGCATCTTGACGTCAGGAACCTCGAAAAAGGCTTTGCAGGATTCCTCAAGTATCCATTTGAGATGGCCAAGATGCGCGGAACGGTCGATGACGAGGCCCTCGACCTGGTGAAACATCGGCGTATGCGTCTGGTCGGAATCGCAACGGTAGGTACGCCCCGGGCAAATGACCCGGATCGGCGGCTTTTGCGCGAGCATCGTGCGCACCTGCACTGGGCTCGTGTGGGTGCGCAGCACCTTGCGCGCGCCGTCCGGTCCGGGATTGAAAAAGAACGTGTCGTGCATGTCGCGCGCCGGATGGTCCGGCGGAAAATTCAATTTCGTGAAATTATAATCGTCGGTCTCGATGTCTGGCCCTTCGGCGATGGCAAATCCCATATCCGCGAAAATCACGCTAAGTTCATCCATCACCTGGCTCACAGGATGGATGCGCCCGGTCTCGATCCCATGCGGGGCGACCGGCAAAGTGACATCGGCGATCTCCGTCTTGAGGCGGGCTTCGAGCGCCAGTTCCTTTAAGACCGCGCGCCGCTCCGCGAGCGCCTCCGTCACTTCGTCCTTGAGCGCGTTGATCGCGACGCCCTGCTCCTTGCGTTCGTCCGGTGCCATCTTGCCAAGACCCGCGAGCAGGGCCGAGACCGAACCCTTTTTTCCAAGTGCCGCGACCCGCGCGGCTTCGAGCGAGGCTTCGTCTTGAGCGCTAGCGATTTGTCCCAGAATTTGCGCTTGAAGATGTTTGAGGTCCGGCATGTCGTGGCGATCCAGCTGAAGTGTTGAGCGGCTTTTGGCACGCGGCCAAGGCTATGTCGAGACACTCGAAACGCTATTTGTCTCGCGTGGCGGACGCGATCCAAGCAAGATAAGCCTGCGCGCCATTCTCGATTCGAACCTCGACAATCTCGGGATTGGAATACGTGTGTACCGCGCGAATGGCCTCTTGGACCATTGCGTAGCCGTCCGACGCGATCTTGCAGAACAGCATCCATTCGTCTGCGTGTTGCACCGCGCCTTCCCACCGGTAGACGCTGGCGATTGGAAATATCTGGACGCAGGCGGCAAGACGTTTTTCGACGAGATGCGTGGCAATCAACTCGGCGTTCGCCTTATCGCCGCATGTTGTCATGACGATCGCATAAGGGGTTGGCATGAAATGATGTGTCCGCCGAGGTTCGATTGTTCTAGCGCCGTGCGCCGATCCGTCGCGTCGCGCCATGCAGCCAACGGCGCACGCTGGGCTCGATGAGCGGCGAAATTTCCCGCCGCACCCGTGCGTGATAGGCGTTCACCCAGGCAATTTCTTCGCCGTCGAGGAGTTTTGGCTCGATGAGCGCGAGGTCGAGCGGTGCGAGCGTAAGCGTCTCGAAACCCAGCATCTCGCTGTCCGCGCCCGCGATATCCCGGCGCTCGACGGCGACCAAATTTTCGATCCTGATGCCCCAATGCCCGGCGCGATAAAAGCCAGGCTCGTTCGAGAGGATCATGCCGGGTTCGAGCGCGGTGGAGCCTAGCTTTGAAATCCGCTGGGGCCCTTCATGAACGGACAAGTAAGAGCCGACGCCATGGCCGGTGCCGTGGTCAAAATCAAGACCGGCCTGCCACAAGGGAACACGTGCGAGCGCATCGATTTGTGCGCCCGTGGTGCCCTTTGGAAAAACCGCGCGGGCAATGGCGGTATGGCCCTTGAGGACGCGGGTGAACCGGTCGCGCATCAAGGCGGTTGGCTTGCCCACCGCGAGGGTGCGGGTGATGTCGGTCGTGCCGTCCTCGTATTGACCGCCCGAATCAATCAAGAATATTCCGGGGCGGATCCTCGCGTTGGTCTTGTTGGTCACCCGGTAATGCGGAATCGCGGCATTGGCACCGGCGGCGGCGATAGTCGGAAACGAAACGTCCTTCAGCTTGCCCGTGTCGCGGCGGAATGTTTCGAGCGCTTGCGCCGCATCGATCTCGCTAAGATTTCCGCGGGGCGCTTCGGTGGCGAACCAATGCAGAAAGCGGACCACCGCGGCACCATCCCGCAATTGCGCATTCCGCGCGCCTTTGAGTTCGGCCCTGTTCTTGCGCGCCTTCATCGCGACGAGCGGATCTTGGCCTAACTCGCTGGCGCCGCCGGCCCCCTTCAGGATAGCGACGAGCTTGGCTGGCGCCGTGGCGGTATCGAACAGGACTTTCTTGCCTTGTTCGCCAAGCAGCTGGAGATCGCCCGCGAGACGTTCCGGCGCTTCAATATCGGCGAGGCGAGATAGCTTGTCGCGGGTATGATTGTCGATTTTGCGCGAGTCGACGTAAAGACGCGGCTTGGCTTCCTTGACGATCGACGCGTAGCCAAGCGGCAGCGGGGTATGGTCGACGTCATGGCCGCGGATGTTGAAGAGCCAGGCAATTGCGTGCGGATCGCTGATCAGCAACGCATCCTTGGCTCCGAGCGCAGCGGCGGCGCGGGCGAGTTTCCGTTTCGCGGTCTCGCCAGCGAATCGCAGCCCGTGCAAGGTGATTTTGCCAAGCGGCGGCGCCGGGCGGTCCGTCCAGATCGCGTCGATCGGGTTCGGCTCCACCGCAACGAGTTCGGCGCCCGCGGCTTGTGTTGCCTTGCCGAGGCGCTTCAGCTGGTGAGGGGTATGCAACCAGGGATCGTAGCTGAGCCGCGTCCCCGGGCGAAGATTTGCTTCGAGCCAATCTTGAGGACTTCGTCTCGGACCAAGCCACCGGTTTGAAAATCGAAAGATCGACTTGATCCTTGACCGCCAGGCTGTAGCGGCCATCGACAAAGATAGCGGCGCTTCCTTTAAGCACAATGGCAAGCCCCGCCGAACCGGTGAAGCCGGAAAGCCAGGCGAGACGCTCCTCGCAAGCGGCGACATATTCGTTTTGGTGTTGGTCCGCCCGAGGAACCAGGAAACCATCGAGCCCGCGGCGAGCAAGTTCCGCCCGCAAAGCCGCGATCCTGCTCGCGCCTTGCTTGGGATCCGCCCGATCCTCGAAGGATTGATAGAGGCTTTCGAACATCTGGCCAGGGTAGGACCAGTCCGCCTCCGCCGCAACAGGCAGGCCGTTTTGGCGAAGGGGAATGGCGGGTCGAATTTGCTGACCTGTGACCTTTCCATCGAACCGGCGCCATTTCGACCGGATGGCCACTCTTTATATCGGCTTATATCGGCAGCACAATTCCCCGGGAGCGGAGTTACCTTATCTCGCCTGGGCTGCCGCCTTGCTGCCGCAATTGTTGGCCACCGCATTGTGCACGGGGTGGATGCTGAACTTTTCGGGCCGCGTCCGCAAGGACAAGCGCGGAGCCCTGCGGGAAATGGCCAACGACGGCGTTGACATATGGTCTGAAATGACCAAGCTTCTCCCCCTGCGGTCACGCATGAGTCGACCGCCTCGCCCGGGCCGCCGCCAAACCCCAGGACATTGGCATGAAGCCACAAAATCGAACTGGGTTGGACAAGGAGGCTCGTCGGCGCCTCGACGAAATGGTTCAAAAACGCCTTGACGCCCAGGCGGCCGGTGCCATGCCACAAATCGCGCGGGCGCCGGCCCCGCCGTCTCTGAACGGCATGATGGACTTTCAAAATCTGCCTGGATATCGCGAACTTAAGCTTCAGCGATCGATGGCAGCCGTGGCTGGCCTCGACAATCCCTATTTTCAACTCCATGAAACCGCCGCCGGCGCGACGACACTTATCGGCGGACGCCAATACATCAATTATTCGTCGTACGATTATCTTGGCCTGAACCATCATCCGGAGGTCCGCGAAGCCGCGCATGCCGCCATTGACGCGTTCGGCACGTCGGCGTCCGCGAGCCGGCTGGTCGCCGGCGAACGGCCAGGACACCAGCTACTCGAAAGTGCCTTGGCGCGTCATTATGGGCAGGAAGATTGCGTCGTTTTCGTCAGCGGTCACGCGACCAATGTTTCGGCCATCGGCGCCATTCTCGGGCCGAAGGATTTGATCGTCCATGAGAGCCTTGCCCACAACAGCATCCTGGCTGGTGCGATCCTGTCCCGTGCCGAGAGGCGTTCGTTTCCGCACAATGATTTCATGGCGTTGGATTCGCTGCTGGCGTCGATCCGGCAGCAGTTCGAGCGCGTGTTGATCGCCGTTGAAGGCCTGTACAGCATGGACGGCGATGTTCCCGACTTGCCGGCCCTAGTTGAGATAAAGCGGCGGCATAACGCCTGGCTGATGGTTGACGACGCGCATGGTCTCGGAGTGCTTGGCTCGAAGGGGTACGGGTTGTTCGAGCACTCCGGCACGGACCCGCGCGATGTGGATATCTGGATGGGAACGCTGTCGAAGACGCTGGCTGGATGTGGCGGATTCATTGCCGGCCCCACCGCGCTCGTGGAATATTTGAAATGCATGTCGGGCGGGTTCGTCTATTCGGTCGGCCTTTCGCCGCCGCTGGCCGCTGCCGCCTCGGCAGCCCTTGCCATCCTGCATCGCGAACCCGGCCGGGTCGAAAGATTGCGCCGCGCGAGCCGCCTGTTTTTCGATGCCGTAAACTCGCGAGGATGGAATACGGGAACGAGCGCCGGTTTCGCGATTATTCCCATTATGGCCGGAAATTCGGTTTTTGCGGTGGCTCTAAGCCAAGGACTTTTTGAGCGCGGCATCAATGTCCAGCCCATTATTCATCCCGCGGTACCCGAGCGCGCCGCGCGGCTGCGTTTCTTTCTTACCTCCGAGCATCGCGCCGAACAGATAGACGAAACAATTCAGGCGACCGAGGAGGCAATGAAAGAAGTTACCGCGAAACCGTTCCTGCGAAGCATTCCGGGATTTCCGCAATGCGGTCCCGCATGACCGCACTGCTGGTGCGGGAGGTTCAAAGCCAAGCTGGCGTCGAAGCTTTCGTGGCGGCGGGGAAATGCGCTCAGAACGGCAATGCGCGCTGGGTCGAGCCGCTTCGTGACGAGATGCTCAAGGTGTTCGACAAGAAGCGGTCGGCTTTGATGCTTGAAAATGAAATTCAGCCTTTCGTCGCCTTCCGCGACGGCCAGCCGGTTGGCCGGATCGTGGCGGTGGTCAACCAGGCGCATCTCGAAAAATACCGCGATTCTTGCGGACATTTCGGCATGATCGATGCGATCGACGACCGCGACGTGTTCGCCGCCCTGCTTCACCAGGCCGCCGATTATTTACGCGCGCGCGGGCTGCACCTCATGCGCGGCCCCTTCAGTCTGTCCATCAATCACGAAGCCGGACTCCTCATCAAAGGGTTTGACCAGCCGCATGTCGTGCACACCAACTATGCTCCGCCTTATTATGGCCGCCACGTCGAGGCGCTCGGATTTCGTAAAGCCATGGATTTATATGCGTATGTCTGCCGGATAGCGAACTCAGATTTTCCCAGTCGCGTTAGCAAAGCCGCAAACCGGTTCGACGCCGCCAAGGAGATCCGAACCTATGGTCTTTCCTTGACGCGCTGGCCAACGGAATTTTCCCAGGTGCTGCGGCTCTACAACGACGCTTGGAAGAACAATTGGAGCTCGGTTCCGGTCAGCAACGCGGAGGCCAGACTGATCGCCGATCTTACCTTGCCCGTCGCAAGGCCGTCGTGGATCAGAATAGCAAAATGGCGCGGCGAAGACATCGCGGTCGTAGCGCAAATACCCAACCTCAATGAAGCGCTCGTCGGGCTCGGCGGAAAGCTGTGGCCTTTCGGCTGGGCACGCATGCTGTGGCGCATCCATTGCCAAGGCACGCGAATGACACGGATCCCGATGATCGGCATCGCCAGCCGCTGGCAGGGAACCCCGATCGGTTCGATGGCGATTTCGCTGCTCCTTGCCGACGCGATCACCAAGGCGCGCGGGGCCGGGATCGAGGAGGCCGAGATCAGCTGGATCCTCGAAACCAATCGCGCAATGCTCAATCTCGTGCGAAGCCTGCCCGCGCATCATACCCGCACATTCCGCGTTTACGAGCGCGAGCTCTAGGCCCGAAAATGGAACCATTTGATCGATAAAGGACGCAGCTCAAATTCAAAATTGTTGCAATGATCCTTATGCGAAGGAATTTCGAGGACCGTTGCTACCGGTCCGTGGTTCGTCCCCGGTTTGACGGGGGGACTTACTACTTGAGGGACTATCGACGGAACAGCGACCCGATGTGAAGGCGGAAGGGTTCTTGAAGTGACCTTGCTCGAAGAGATCATTTGCGATTAGCAATCCCGTACCTTTTTGAATATCACGTTCACCGGGCCGAGTTGTGTCTGCAACAAAATGAGTTTCTCGGTAGCTATGTCTGCCTGCGCGAGCGTGGCGGTGATCGGGAGCGCAATCGGTGCCGCAAGAGGAACGCCTGTTTGAACAGGCGTAACGCCTTCTGGTGCTGCCATGGTAATTTGTAGATCGATCTCCCCTGTCTTCGGATTCTCCGTGTAGGTGCCGTCATAAATGCCGCCTGCCACATCGGCGCCCGCAATGCTCCCGCCACGAAGCACTAGCATACCAAATCCACTTCCTGCGGTGCCGGTGAATGCTATACGAAAGAAGCCGTCGATCATTGATTGCCTCCGGATGGCGCGGGGGGCGGCGGAAACGGCGCGGGAGGAGTGGGGGCAGCCGGGCTAACTATGAGCGGACGGTTACCGGAGAGAACTTGGATGAGCGCACGACGCACTGATTGCTGTTCGAGTTCGATATCGGCGAAGCCTTGTGGATAATAGCCGCCTTCAAGCACGTCGAGTTGCTGTAGATTGTAACTCAGAACTTTAGCCATCTCCGAAAGCAGCTTCGTCAGAAGTTTGCGAAGACGGTCGTCCCATCCGGCGGGCAAAGGCCGGGGCGTGTTGATGTGCGTCATAACCTCTCGATGAGCGTTCTCGACCGGCTTTATCCCGTAGAAATCAATCTCGATCAGACTAAGCGCCCTTACTGCGTCTGGCGATAGCAGCGCGCGACGTGAAGCCATGAGAGCGCGGAACGTGTCTAGGCGGCGGTCGCGGGCCTGGCGCTTATTGTCAAGGCAACGCGTTACAAGAACCGCGAGCACGGGTCCGAAAAAGGTGGCAATTACGACGGCTATTCCGAGCGCTAGACCATCCAAAGCGATCCCCCAGAAGTCTTCATTTCTGCCTCCATCACGTCATTGGCTGTCATTTCGCATTGACGCATCGTGGCCGCAACTCAAAATCCCCGCTTCCCACATTTTCCCGTGTACAAAGCGGACGGAGGCCTCCTAACCTACCGCCGCGCCCGTCTCGCCGCGCGCCGCATGAGCGGGAAAAAAAACGGGTAGGGCAATAGGCACATGGCCTTGAAAGCGTTGGCAAGCCGCCGCGGAAAGGCGATTTCGAAGCCGCTCTTTTTGAAGCCGTCGCAAATAATCTTGGCCGCCCGGTCCGCGCCCATGATGAAAGGCATTGCAAAATCATTTTGCGCCGTCATCGCGGTGTGAACAAAACCCGGATTGACGATCTGGATGGTGATCCCCTCCTTTTCATAGGAGAGTTTTAGGGCTTCCGCCATGTAGATCAGTGCCGCTTTGGTTGAACCATAGCCGGATAAATCTATGATGCCGCCGTAACCCGCCAAAGATGAGGTGAGAGCAATCTGGCCTTGGTTGCGCCGCTTCATCGCGGCGAGCACGGGATCGAGACAATTGACCGTCCCGCCGACATTGATCTCGAAAGTGTCCCAAACACGGCTCGCCGAAAATCCGCCGCGCTCGGCACTGAAATAGACGCCCGCGTTGAGGAAGGCCAGCGCGATTGGTCCATGCGCCGCCTCGATACTGGGCACCATGGCGGCCATGGCCGCGCGATCGGTCGTATCGCCGGGGAAGCTGAAAATATTGCGGGATTCCCCGGCCATGGCTGCAAGTTCGGCGGCCCGGCGCGCCGTCGCCGCGACTGCAAAGCCGCGTTGCGCGAGTTCGAGCGCCACCGCGCGGCCAATGCCGGAGCTTGCTCCCGTGATCCACGCAAGGCCGTCCTTTGGATGGGCCCGATACATCTGTTTACCTCGCCATGGACACTATCTGCTTCAAGCCGGCCGCTGGCGCGGGGTATACTTCGTTTCGGCGAAGGGGCGGGAGAAATTTCTGGCGTCTTCGGGTTAGGCGGGGCCGGTTAGCGGTTTTTGGGGATTCGGCGGCGACCGCGGCTGCTTGCGGCGGGCCGCCGGCGCCCGGGATGTCCGGACTCCGGCGTGAGAAGGGATGTGAGTCTAATAACAAATAATTGTTATTGTCAGTTGACAAATATTAGATAATCGTGGCAAAATTGCGCCGCGCCTATTTACTTTGCAAAAGCGGCGGGT
>CAVQZL010000056.1:0-48295 GCA_963718265.1 uncultured Alphaproteobacteria bacterium
GCCGCCGAACTGCAGCATGATTTTCTCTGGCGCACCAGCCGGGATCTGCCGGAGCGGGGGCGGATCGGCATCTTCAACCGATCCTATTACGAGGAGGTGCTGATCCTCCGGGTGCATCCTGAAATCCTCCACAGTGAAGCGATCCCGGATGCGCCGAGCGACGAAAATGACATCTGGCGGGACCGTTATCGCTCCATCGTGGATTTGGAGCGGCACCTCCACGCCAACGGAACTCGCATTATCAAATTCTACTTACACCTTTCGAAGGAGGAGCAGCGCAAGCGCTTCCTCGAACGCATCGACGAGCCGGACAAGAACTGGAAGTTCAGCCTTGCGGACATCGCGGAGAGGAAATTCTGGAACGATTATATGAAGGCATATGAGGAATGCGTCAGCGCCACAAGCACAAGGCGGGCGCCGTGGTATGTCGTTCCAGCCGACGATAAAAAGTATGCGAGGCTGATCGTATCCCAGATCATTCTGGATACGTTCGAAAAGCTTGGGATGAGCTATCCGAAGACGACCGACGCGCGCCGCCAAGAATTGCTGGAAATCCGCAAGCAGCTCACAAATTGAGAAATGAAACCCGATGCCGCTCGAGAGCAGATCAACCGCCGGCTCGGCAGCAAATAGATGAGGCAAGTACGACGGCTGCGAAAAAGTGTATCATGAATAGGTGTCCATGTCGGAAATCAAATCCGAACATATTTATGGTGTAACCCGCCGAGAATTGGAGTCGGAAGAATGCGCCCGATGGCCTGAACAGCCCGAGGGACTGGCGCATCCTTGTTCAGGGAAAGGTGTGTTCTCGCGCCATTGTAATATTCCGTGTAAGAAAGGAGTAGGTGGCGCAGATGCCTTTCGCCGAAGACGACGACATGGTCGAGACATTCCCTCCGGATCGAGCCGATCAGCCGTTCCGTATGTCCGTTCTGCCATGGCGAGCGTGGCGCGGTTGGCCGGTCCCGAATGCCCATGGCGCGAAGCCGCCGGGTAAAAACTTCACCATAGACAGAGTCGCGATCGCGGACGATGTAGTTCGGCGGTCATTCCCAGCCGCAGGCTTCGATGAGTTGCTGGGCCATCCATTCACCGGTCGGATGTGTTGTCACGCCCAGCCATAAGATTTGACGCCGGCCGTGAGATAGAATGAGCAAGCCATAAAGCAGTCGAAACGAGAGTGTCGGAACGACAAAGAGGTCCATCGAGGCGATCCCATCGGCATGATTGCGGAGGAACGTCTTCCACCCTTGCGATGGGGGTTCCTGTAGTTTTCCATGTACTTGGCGACCGAGGTCTGGCCAATTTCGATGCCGAGCTTGAGGAGTTCGCCATGGATTCGAGGAGCACCCCACAGCGGATTGGCGAGGCTCATGGCGCGGATCAATTGGCGAATTTCGAGCGGCACAATGAGCTGGTGGCGCAGCGCTATGATCTCCGCCTCAAGAGAGGCTCGTGATCTGAAGAGCCCGATGACCACCCACAAGATCAGTTTGAGCAAATCCCTCATGAGACGGAGCATCGCCCAATTCGCGGCTTTGCGCCAGTGGGATTAAGTTTACGACAAGGACAGGCCAGCTGGCGATTGTGGACGGCCCGTGTAGGTATCTTGTCGCACAGGATTGGCGGTGATCGGCCTGCCGGTCTCTCGGCTCCAAAGATCGCAGAGTTGCCGAACGAGCAGGGTCAAGGACGACCGTGGCTCCGGGCCTTTTCTATGCTCGAGGTTGGAAAGGGCCGTCTCGAAGCGGTGGTGCAGGCGGTCTAGCTGCGCGCAAATAAAGGTGAACGGGTCGACTGCTTCGGCCATCTTCGACTGAAGCGATGGCGAGCTGGCGACGATGACCACCTCCGCGTCCGTCGTCCTATCTAGCGCTTGCAGCAGCAACCAGATTGCTTTCGCGGTGTCGCGAATGTCTGCAACCTGCTGAGCCTCTGCCGCTGCGCCAGTTCTTGTTAAGGCGCGGCTGACATCCGTCGCCGTCTCGAGCAACAGCTCGACGGCCGCCATGTCGGCCCAGTAGGACGCGAGCAAGTTGGTGTCGGGTGGCCGTGCCGCAGGGTCGCATTGGTTCTCCGACAGAGCGGACCGCAAGCCCGATGGCACGTCTCCTAAATAGGCCACGAGTTTGTCTAGGTGATCCAAGATCTCCCGCAACGCCGCCATGCACTCCGCCCGGGTCAACTCGGTCCCGCCGGGCTATCGGCGGAACCGAACATTGAAGCATCTTCTTAATCGTGTTCCGATGAACACCAAAGCGCTTCGTCGCCTCCCGGCGGCTCATCCCTTCCCCCATCATCGCGCGTCGTATTCCGGCATAAAGTTCCACTGTAATCCACCTTCCAGTCCCTGAATGCCAAGCAACGGCGTCAAGAAGGCTTACAAGGACCGGTACACTTTTGCGCCGCCTTCAAAGCAGCAGACACTTCCAGGGCGCTTGGGAACTCCCAAAGCAACAGCGCGTTTGGAGGCATCGTCCGCGGCGGCATTCCGTGCGCGCGTCAGGAAAGGAATTCGCTTTTGAGGCATTTTGAACGATCGCAGCAGGCTCCTAACATTACAGTTGCTTTTTTGGAGAGCATCTGAATCTATGGGCAACCATGATTCGGAGATCGTGGACGCCGGCAGCGTCGATTGAGGAGACGCTTGCGGTGTGGGCGGCGTCGCTTCGAGAGGTCAAGAAGCGGATACGTCCATTGTTCACGCAAGAGCGTGTTGCGACGAATGCAGGTCTGTTCCTGGAAGGCCTGCTGGGAGATGAGCGGCGCAAGACCGGTTGGATGCGTGCGGAGGCGGCTGGCGATCCCGGCCCATGGCGGCAGCAGGCAATCCTGGGCCGCAGGGATTGGGACGCTGATGCCCTGCGCGACATCGTACGGGAGTATGTCATTGAGCACCTGGCGGATGACGATACGGTGCTGGTGATCGACGAGACCGGCTTTCTCAAACAGGGCAAGGCATCGTGCGGAGTGGCACGGCAATACACCGGTTCGGCGGGCAAGATCACGAACTGTCAGATCGGAGTCTTCGCTGCTTACGTTTCGCGCCACGGTCATGCCTTCATCGATCGTGCGCTTTATCTTCCGAAGGAATGGACCGACGATCCAGATCGCCTGGAAGCTGCATACGTGCCTCCCGATATCGGCTTTGCAACCAAACCCACGCTTGCGACGAGAATGATCGCACGCGCGATAGCCGCGTCTGTACCGTTCAAGTGGGTTGCCGGTGATACCGTCTACGGTGTTGGCGACATCGAACAGCAACTACGCCTTGCAGGCAAAGGCTACGTGCTCGGGGTCAGCAGCGCTCATGTATTTCAATCCTGGGGCAAGCGGCAGCCTGTCGCGGGCAAGGCAGAAGACATCGCCCGGACGCGGCGCCCGTCCGACTGGAAGCGTCTGTCGGCAGGAGCCGGAACCAAAGGACCGCGGCTGGATGATTGGTGTTATCTCGAATTGGCCGATCTTGAGGCCGGAGAATTCACCCGCGCAAATCAAGGTCTGTGGACGCGCGGTGTGCTGATCCGTCGCCACATCGCCGATGGCGATCTCGCCTTCTTCACCACCTGGTGTCCAGCGGGAACATCCATCGAAACGCTGGTGGCGGTCGAAGGCCATCGCTGGGCGATCGAGGACAGTTTTGAGACCGCGAAAAACGAGTTCGGACTAGATCATAACGAGAGCAGGTCATGGCATGGCTGGCATCGTCACGTGTCGCTGGTGATGCTCGCCTTCGCCATGATGGCCACGATCCGGCATCGCGCTAATCTGATGCCAAAAAAAACGAAGCGCCGCCCCCCGGCAAAAGCCGAAACATTATCACGCCGCCACTGATCCGCTGGTCAATCCAGGAAATCCGCCGCATCGCTAGTAGACTTGCGCGAAAGCGCATTCAACCCGCACATATCATCGCATGGTCACTCTGGCGAAGGGCTCACCAGGCTGCCGCTCAACGCGCTCACTTCAGATCAAAAAAGCAACTGTAATGCTAAGCCTCCCGGCCCCGAGCCTGGCTATCCACCGGGACACGTGCCGCCTGCACAGCTGCCAGATATACCGGTGCCGGATCCGGCGCCGCCCCCGATCGAAAATCCGGGAGATATGCCGCTCCCGCCGATTACCGACCCGGAAGTCGTGACACCCGGCGAACCTAATCCTGCGCAGGCACCGACGCGAGTTCTGGGCAGCCGGTAAAGTATGGATGAACCCATAATGAGTGGCCTCAGCGTCCCGCTCGTCCGCGATCCGATCCGCGTCTGCCAACAAGGCAGCGGCTACACGCAAGCGGACTCCGGAGCAGGATGCCTGATCGGGGGCAAGGGGATTAAGGGCTGGCCTGATCTGTGACGTGGCCCTGGTCCACGATTTGAAGTCAAAGCCAGAGGGCCTGCGTCCGTTTTTTAGTGAGACACCACGACACCGCGCCAGGGGCACTCTCCGATCGCCTTTTTGCACCAGATACTCCGCGAACCGAAGCGATTCGGGAACCTTTCAGATTGCCCAAACTTTCTTGAAGCATGGCGCCCAGCCTCTGTCCACAGTCATTATTAAGCAACGCGGGAGCTGCGCGTGAAACTTTTTCTCTGTCAACATTGCCAACAAACGCTTTTGTTTGAGAATACCAAATGCGAACGGTGCGGTCACCGACTTGGCTATCTTCCGGATCGAGGAGTGCTTAGCGCAGTGGAGCCTAACGGTGCCAACTGGACCGCGCTTGCCTTCCCCAGTCAGACTTATCGGTTTTGCGCCAATTGGGAACATGAAGGTTGTAACTGGATGGTTACACCTGATGAGCATGACGCTCTCTGCACCGCCTGCCGACACAATCGCATAATTCCTGATATTTCCAACCCCATGCATCGTTCACGCTGGCAAAAAATCGAATCCGCGAAACGGCGGCTTATTTACACCCTGATTAATCTCAGCCTACCTTTACCCACAGCGGCCGGCGGCGATGAAGAACCTCTCGTCTTTGACTTTCTAGCAAATCCACATGACGCGCCGGGAGCATCAAAAGTCATGACTGGCCATGACAACGGCATCATTACTATCTCTCTCGTCGAAGCCGATGATGCCATTCGGGAGCAACTGAGAGTGTCCATGGGCGAACCCTACCGCACTCTGCTCGGCCATTTCCGCCATGAATGCGGTCACTTTTACTGGGACAAGCTGGTGCGGGATGCCGGCAAGATTGACAGCTGCCGAGCACTCTTCGGCGATGAGAGCCAGGATTATGAGAATGCACTTAAGCGTCACTATGCAAGTGGCCCACCCCCAACTTGGCAGCAAGAATTTGTAAGCGCCTATGCAAGCTCGCATCCTTGGGAAGATTTTGCCGAAACTTTCGCGGTATTATGGCGCAGCTGCCACAAGCGCGGTGGGAGGTCCGCCCCCATGTTGAGAAAGGAGGTTAGTTGATTAGGAGCGCGCGCCATGTGGGCGCGGACGGCTTTGGCCGCATCAAGGCAATCATTTTACTGGCGGCTCCGACATGCCGGCGCTTTAGCTATAATCATTTCCTTCCTCGGATGCACTGGCGCGACCAAATTGGTCGCCGGTATAAACGAACCTGAAATTGGTATAACGCCGCCGCCTTTCGAACACGTCACGATATTCAATCCTTCCAAAAATGTATATAGCGGCGCTTCCGCTAGTGATCGCGCTCCGCTGTTCACTGGTGATGTCAAGATAATGGTCAAGGTGGAAGCTAAAACCTGGAGCCATCGGAGCAATGCCGTGGGCCGCCCGGATACGCAAATCATTTGGAACTGGGATGGAATCAACTTCAATGTTGTAAGAAAATGCACCGTACTAGACTCACTTTCAGTGTACGAGAGATTTCAATGATTTGAGCGGGAGTTTTGGGGACAGGAGTTGGCTGAGGAAAGCGCTTACTTGAGGAGGATTTGCGGCGGCGAAGATTTTACGCAACGCGGATAGGCCGAGGGCAAACAGCGACCACGCCCGGCGGCCATGCTTTTTGATGGTGATAGGCCGCCGCCGCGCCGCCGCCGCGCCTGTTTTAACGGAAAGCGCCACGGCCAAAGCCAGCACCGCCAAAAGGGTGGACAGCTTATCGGCGTTGGTCAGATGCGTGTCTTCCAGATTGAAGCCCTTGGTTTTCAGATTGCCGAACATGGTTTCGATGGTCCATCGCTGGCGATAGCGGGCCAGCGCATGTTGCGGCTTGCTGGAACAGGCCAGCGCCAACAGTTCGCCCGAGGCGATCCGCATGATCACCAGCCGCACGGGTGGCCATGACGCCTGCCCGTTTTGCCCAAGCCGGCAGGCGCCTTTGAGGATCATTGTCTGGCCTTTGTTCAGATGCCGCGCAATGGCGGCGATCGTCCATGTCTCGTAGCCCTCGCGCACGACATATTGGTTCTCGCGCAGCCGCAGAATGAACGGGATCTTCGCCGCATGCAGGTAAGCCATCCATGCGTCGCCAATGAACTCGCGGTCGCCCATGAGCGAGGCGATTTTCATGTCCGGAAACACCGCACGCAGACGATCCAGAAGACCGGTTCTCTCAAGCGTGTTCGAGTTCCCAGCCTTTGGCAGCAGCGTCCATAGCAGAGGTATCCCCATGCCGTTCCAGATCACCGAAACCATCAGGATGTTGATCGTCGTTTTACCAAACTCCCAGTTGGTCCGATCCACGGCCAAAACCCAAGGTTTGCCGCCAAGTCCCAAAAGATCGACGATCACGCACGCGGCCGCCGCGCCGTCCAGTTTGACATGCTGGAAAAATCGATAGAACCGCCGCCGCACGGAATCCGTTTGCGCCGGGCTCGCGACATACGCCGCCAACCGCCACAGGCAGATCGTGCCTTGCTGCATGATCAAGAGCGCCAGCCACGCCAGCGTCTCACGCCTTGTGTCCGACAGTTTGATGTGATTCTCTACGGCCTTGGATAGGGCGTTCGAGAATATTGGTTGCATGTAGGCGATCCTTCTCTTGCGGAAAAGAATCGCCTTTATGAATCATCTCAATGCCTTATCCAACCGCGTCTAGTACAATGAAGAAAATGTCATTTTATCGCATGGTGTCAGTCCAAAATTCTTAAATACAGCAGTAACGCGATGAGTAGTGTCGAATGGAAGCACCGTGACATCCGACGCGAAGATATAGGCACGCAATTGCGCTTGCGTTGTATTAGATTGATCTCTTGCGACGAAAACGAGCCATCCTGTAATAATAGCAAGAAAAACTGTGGAAATCCAAGTAATAGCTGCCCCGTAGTCATTAAGGAATTTAAAGACCTTAATGAACAAGAAAGGAAAGAGGCTATAGGTGGTGCAATCTTCGCGTTTGGTTGCCTGATTATATTCGCATATTCGGCCTTGAAAATCTATTTCAAACGCCACAACTAACAATCCGGCTAAAATACCAACTATGCACCCCATGGCCATCATTCGCCACGGTAATGTTTTTAACATCCCTTGATCGCCGTTCCGAAAATATCCGCGTCCTCCCGATTATTATAGTGGAATTGGAACACGGCAACATAGAGCGGTTAAATATCTTCCAACCTTACGCCCTCAAGCTCCAGCGCCGCAAGGCAAGCCAAAAAGAACGATACCGCAAACGTCCCGCGTGCCAACTTGCCGGTGATAGATGTCTCGGTCTCTTGCAGCCCGTGCTTATTCAAGCGCTCGGCCAATTCCTTATAGCCGACCCCAGCCCGTTTCAGCTCTGCCTTGAGAAAACGGCTCGCCTTACTACCCCATTCCTTTTCCCGATCTGTAAACCCCATGGCTTTACTCCGTATTAGATTTCTGCGGAATGTAAAAGATTTCTGTTGACAAAGCAAGAGAAGCTATCTACGTTATGCGTTAGAAACCTAACGCGTGCCGCAGATGTCGCAACATTTCCTCCTTTCCCGTCCTGCCAAGACCCTGAGCCTCGCTCAGGTGTTCCGCATGACGGATACGGAAGCCGAGGCGATGTTTCGGAAGGTTCGCTGGCCAGAGACAGACGGCGCGCCGATTTGCCCGCATTGCGGCGGCTTGAACGCCTATGAGTGCCGCCGCCCAAGTGGTTTGCTGCGGTTCCGTTGCCGGGCCTGCAGGGAGGATTTCACGATCACAAGCGGGACGCTCTTTGCCTTCCACAAGCTTCCGTTGCGCGGCTACCTCGCGGCCATCGCGATCTTCTGCAACGAAGTGAAGGGAAAGAGCGCCTTGGCCATCTCACGCGACCTTGGATTATCCTATAAGGCCGCGTTCGTGTTGCTCCATAAGCTGCGCGAGGCCATGGCCGAGGAAATGAAAGGGCGCAAACTTGGCGGCGATGGCCAGGTCGCGGAAATCGACGGTGGTTATTTCGGCGGATACGTGAAGCCTGCGAACCGTCGCGAAAATCGCCGCGATCGTCGTTTAGCCCGCAACCAAAACGGCAAGCGCAAGGCCGTCGTCATTCTCCGCGAACGCAATGGCCGCTCGCTTCCGGCTGTGTTCCGTACCGAGGGGCAGGCGCTCTCATTCATCCGCTCGCGCATCGCCAAAGGAACGATCATCAACGCGGACGAAGGCAGCTCATGGGATGCGTTGCATGCCCAATATGAAATGAAGCGCATCAACCATGAGGAAGCCTACAGCCTAGACGGCGCCTGCACGAATTGGGCCGAGGAGTTTTTCAGCCGCATGCGCCGCGCCGAGGCTGGCCACCATCATCATATCGCCGGGCCGTATTTGCTTCGCTACGCACAAGAGGCTTCATGGCGCGAAGATCATCGCCGCGAGAGCAACGGCATCCAGGTCCACATGGTTTCAGGTTTGGCGATGAAACGCGGTCCGTCTGTGGATTTCTGCGGATACTGGCAACGGCACTGGAGATCTAGAGCGGTATCCGAACGGGGTGAATCGCTAAGAGTCCGTCCAAGAACATCAGGAAGGATTACAGAGTTTTCTGAGCATGAGGCGGATTGAGGCAAAGCGCAAGAAAGCGAGCGCTTTGACATTCAGATTTTCCCAATCCTTGGCGAGCCGGCGACATCGATTGAGCCAAGCAATCGTGCGTTCGACGATCCAACGTTTTGGTAGGACGGCGAAACCCTTGGCCCGATCGGAACGTTTGACGATTTCGATGTCGAGTTGGGGCAGGATTTTGCCAACGGCCTTGTGAAAGATCGGCCCTTGATAAGCGCTGTCGGCGAACAGCTTCTTCAAGAAAGGAAACAGGCCAAACAGCGTGGCCAGCAGAAGAACGCCTCCGTCGCGATCTTGAATGTCGGCGGCATGCACGATGGCATGCAGCAGCAATCCCTCGGTGTCGGCGAGAATGTGCCGCTTCTTGCCCTTGATCAGCTTGCCGGCGTCGAACCCAGGTGGATCGATGCAGGCCCCCCTTTTTCGGCGCTTTTCACGCTCTGACTGTCGATGATCGCGGCGGTAGGGCTGGTGTCGCGGCAGGCTTGCTCGCGACACGCTTCGTAAAGCGCGTGGTGCATGCGATCCAGGGTGCCGTCATAGATCCATAAATCGAGATAGGCGAACACCGTGCTCTTCGGCGGCAGGTCTTTCGGAATCGCCCGCCATTGGCATCCCGTCGAGAGCACATACATGATCCCGTTGACGATCTCGCGAAGGTTCACCCGGCGCTTGTTGCCGCCACCCTTGGCCGGCGGGATCAGCGGTTCGATCAGCGACCATTCAGCGTCAATCAGATCACTCGGATAACGCAGCTTGTCGCGATTGTAGCGCACGCGGTTTTCCTTCGTCCACATCGGCGGTCCCTCCTCGAATCAGGCCGCCATCCTTGAATCACAAATGATTCATCCGATTCAATATGTTTCTGGACGGACACTTAGGGATTCCCGAATCGGTTGAATTCTGATTCATGATTCCTGCCGCGCAAAGGAGGCGGCGGGGATGGCGCTTTCTGATGATCTTCGCAAGCGAGTAGTTGAAGCGGTCGTGTCGGGCGGGCTGTCGCGCAACGCAGCAGCCCAGCGCTTTGACGTGAGCATAGCCAGTGCGGTGCGCTGGGTGAAGCGCTATGAGACGACGGGAGAAATCTCGCCTGAGCCTTCGGGCGGCGACCGCCGTTCCGGCCGGATCGAGGTGCAGCGCGACTATCTTCTGGGTCTGATCCGGCGCAGGCCGGACATCACGCTCTTGGAAATCCAAGAGCGGCTGATTGAGAATTGCGGCGAGCGTTTCGCGGTTTCCGTGCTTTGGCGCTTCTTCGATCGCCACAACATCACATTTAAAAAAAGACCGCGCACGCCGAGGAGCAGCAGCGCCCGGACGTTTTGAAGCAACGCCGGCAATGGTTCGCCGAGCAACTCGATCTCGATCCAAGGACGCTCGTTTTCATCGATGAGACCGGGGCCTCCAGCAATCTGGCGCGCAAAGGCGGACGCTGCCTTCGCGGACGGCGGCTGCGCGTCGGCATTCCGCATGGTCATTACAAGACGATCACGCTCATCGCAGGCTTGCGCCTTTCCGGACTTGCGGCGACGAAGGTTTTCGACCGGCCGATCAACGCCGCCTTGTTCGAAGAATGGGTGGAAAAATGCCTGGTTCCCACGCTGGCCCCCGGCGATATTGTCGTCATGGACAATCTGCCCGCCCACAAAGGGCCGCGGGTGGAGGAGCTGATAAAAGACGCCGGTGCCGACTTGCGATATCTGCCGCCCTACAGCCCGGACATGAACCCTATCGAAAAAGCCTATTCAAAGCTGAAGGCCTACTTACGCAAAATCGCCGAGCGTACCATCCCCGGCTTGATGAGCGCCCTCCAAGCCTGCGCCGATATCTTCAAGCCTACCGAATGCCAAAACTACTTCTCAGCCTGTGGATATGATACAGAGTGATCGGAGTCCGCTCTAACCGCATTCCACGCTATTGATAAGTTATCGCTTGCTAAGTCTTTTTTTGCCATATAGAAAGCCATTCTGCTGCGTAGGATGCATATATCTTGTGGATAATTTTAACGCTCGCGCAATACTTCGTGGGAAACCAGCTCGGGGGTAAGTAGTTTGCAAGCATATTGTGATTTGGGAATGTTTGGAGTGGGGCCGTGAGTTTGCAGGTCGCTAAACAAACACAAATTCCAATGGAAGAGGTGTTGCGGCGCGATGATCCGCGCTGGAAGCGGCTGCACGAAATCGTCTTGGAGAAATCCTTCCAGACTGGCAACTTCATTCTCGCGTCTGGTGTCAGCAGCAATTTTCTGTTCCAGTTGCGCCAAACGACAATGTTAGCTGAAAGTGCAAATTTAATCGCAGAGATCGTGCTGGAATATATGCAGCGCCATGACATTCATTGCATCGGCGGTCTTGTCCAAGGCGCAGTCCCAATAGGACAATCCGTCTTAATGCTTGGACATGCGAAAAAATATCCGATCCATCATTTTTTCGTGCGCAAAGAGGCCAAAAAGCATGGCGCGCGAGAGCTAATTGATGGCTATCCTATAGATGATTCCGAGGTTTTAGTCGTCGATGATGTCGCTACGAAAGGTGGCTCAATAAAAACAGCAATTGAAAATCTCCTACAAGAGCATCCAAGCTGTGTCGTCAAGCGCGCATTAGTAATAGTAGATAGGGAAGAGGGCGCAGCTGAGGCTCTTCTTAAAAAACGCAACGTACAATTAGTATCATTATTCAAAAAGAGCGATTTTCCGATTCCAATATAATATAATATAATGTAATGTAATGTAGGCTGGCGTTTTATGCTGTGGGTCGAAGAAGTCAAACAGCTTTTACAAAATGGATTATACATCGACAATTTGCGGCGTATTCAAACTGTCGCCTGGGAGGCTGTGAAAAACAATCAAGCAATGTGTCCTGCCTATATAATTTGCCAAATTGCTGCGGACATCGCGGATGATTGGGAAGATAGGCCTCTTCTAGTTTCAGAGGCCGAGAGGATTGAAGCCGCTTTACGGCCGTCGATTGAAGCTGTATTAGATGCTGTTCTTAACAATTCATCTCAGACCGAAATCATGGCATCACTGAATGTTCTTATAGAGCAGCGGGTGATTGTTCTTTAGTGTCAAGTCCTATTCCATGTAGTATTGCGGTTTGTGCCAGATTTAACAGCCTCGCTACGCTTGGCGAGGCCACGCAAAACACCGAGCGCCCTTTCCGTAACTATCCCTTTGAACACCTCATCGTTCAACGCCGCGCCCTTTACTAGCATGACGATGGCAGCTATTTCAGCCGCCGTGAGCGGCCCTGAGGCGGTCCGCAAGGCATCTTGAACAAGCCGGGATAGCTCATTGCGAGCAAAGTACCTGGTGCGGCGGTAAAGGCGCTTGGGCGGGATGGCATCGGGATTTGTGCCGGGTGAGAACAGCCGGATTGTTGCGTCAATATTTGTGAGCGCAACGCGCTGGCGCGCAATCCTTTTTTCGAGGTCGTGAATGTGGCCGCTAATTTCAGCGCGCTTGGCGCGAAGGGCGGATATAACGTGAGGCTCGGCCATCCTCAGAATTTAGGCGCGCACCAGATTCACTTCTTGTGGCAGCTGCGCCATAATACCGCAAAATTCCCGGTATTTTCCCTGTTAGCAGGGAATTTGGGTGCAGAGACGGGTTCGCTCCCGACTGCGCCATCAGCCACGTAAAATATTGATATTACTTGATTTTAAGCTTTTCGTTTGCGCCGGAATTCTGCTGAAATGTGCGCGGGATACGGGTCTGCCGTCACTATGGTCCGTTCCAGAGACGGAAGGCCGTGCCCTAGAGCGGGTCCCGAAGAGTCAGAATCGGTAAGGGATTCCCAAATCGGCCGAATCATGATTCAGCATGTTGGCTGGAAAGGAGGCCGGCATGGATGGCAAAACCCTATTCGCAGGATTTACGTGACCGCGTGGTGCGGGCGGTTTTGGCTGGTCAGTCCCGACGCAAGGCGGCGTGCAGTTTTGAGATCAGTGCGAGCTGTGTGATCAAACTCATGCACCAGTGGGAAACAACAGGCGATTGTCTGCCGCGCAAGTTTGGCGGTCATAAGCGGCACGCGCTGGCTGAGCATGAAGATAAGGTGCGGGCTTTGGTCGCGGCGCAGCCCGATCTGACGATCACGGCGCTGTGGAAAAAGCTGACGGTGCTCGGCATCAAAGTCGGGCGGTCCGCCGTCGGACGCTTTTTGCTGCATCTGAAATTGACCTATAAAAAAAACTCTGCACGCCGCGGAACAGGAAAGGCCCGATGTTCAGGCGGCCCGCCTCGCTTGGCGCGAGATGCAAAAAGCTCTTGATCCTAAAAAGCTTGTGTTCATCGACGAGACATGGGCCTCAACCAACATGACGCCCCGTTATGGGCGCTGCGAAAGGGGCAAAAGGTTGCTCGCTTACTCGCCCTTCGGTCACTGGAAAACGACGACGTTCGTGGCCGCTTTGCGTCACGATCGCATCACGGCTCCTTGTGTCTTTGATGGCCCCATCAACGGCGAAACATTCCTCGCTTATGTTGAGCAGGCCCTCGCGCCGGCATTGTCGCCTGGCGACATAGTCATCATGGATAATCTCGGTTCCCATAAAGTCGCCGGCGTTCGTGAAGCCATCGAAGCCGCTGGGGCGACGCAGCGCTTTTTGCCTGCCTACAGCCCTGACCTCGATCCTATCGAACAGGTTTTTGCCAAACTCAAAAACACGCTGCGTAAAATGGCTCACCGAACCGTCGATGCCCTTTGGGAAGGCATCGGCAGCGCCCTCGATGACTTCCCTCCCAACGAATGTCTAAATTACTTCCGCAACGCCGGATATGGCTCTGCCTAATGGGGATACGCTCTAAGGCGCGCGAAGGCGCTTGGTGTCTCTGAGGCCATTTTTCGCCCCATCGGATGTCGAGCTTTGTTGTGGAAGTTGACACGCCGTCAGGCAGGTGGAAATCCGAAGAGCCGCCCCTGCTCCTGCCAATCGTGCGCCAGATTCCGGGAGAGCATCACGAGCCGCGTCGGCGTCAGCTCGATGGGCTGTTGGCCGAGCAGGATCGCGCTAACAAGCACCGCGAGATAATCGCGCCTGACGCCAAGCCTCGCCGCCATGGCGGCGATGCTGTCATCACGGCCCGCAAGGAACAGGTTGCAGGTTGCCGTCGCTCGGGCGATCAGGGAGGCAAGGCCGCCGTCGATCGTTTTCGCGGCGCCATTGCCGATCACCAGCCGTACCCTTTTTCCTGCCCGGCGAAGGCTTGCGGTAATAGATAGGGCCAAAGGTTCGACAGCCGGCATGCAATCTGTTGGCTTGGGAGCAGTGTTGGGCATGACGCTCGATACGATTGCGGTTCGATTGAGCCATACCAAGATTTGCAACTCGTCAATCTGGATCTGCTGGACCAAGGAACGGACGAGTTCGCGAAGCTCGAGTGCTGCAAGCGTTGTCCAGCGCTCCGCCAACTTTGCCGATCGGTCGAGTACGGCTCGTTGGGTCGGGGCAGACTGAGCGGCACGATGGCGTCACCGATTTCCTCGCCGGATGCAAAGAGCGCGCGCAGACGGTCGAGCACCAGCTCTTCGATGTCACCCGCCGGAATGCGCCAGCCTTTGGGATGCTCAGAGCGACTGCCGCTGATCAGCGCCGTTGAGACATAATAGTGATACCGCTTGCCCTTCATGACGGCATGCGTGAGAGAGAGGCGAGTGCCGTTGGCATCGACAATCAGACTCGACAACAGACTCGGCGCCTCCGCGCCAACGGCCATCGACCGCTCGCGCCGACCGGCAGCGAGTTTGTCCTGAACAGCCTGCCAAAGCTCTGGCTCGATGATCGCCTCGTGCTGGCCGAGGTAGATTTTCTCGTTGTGTGCGACCTCGCCGCGGTAAAGCCGGTTCTGCAGCATCAGGAATAGCGCGCCGCGGAAGAAGCGCTTGCCGCCGGAAAGTTGTCTGCCGGCTCCTTCCCGGCGCTTGCTTACGATGCCTGCCCGCTCGAGCTCTGCCTTCAAGAGCGCGACCGAGCCAAGCTCGGCGTAGCGCTGGAAGATCATCCGGACAGTCAACGCATCTGCTTGGTTGGCGACCAGCTTCCGTTCCTTAACATTGTATCCAAGCGCCACGTTGCCGCCCATCCAAATGCCCTTGGTCTTCGACGCAGCGATCTTGTCGCGAAACCCAGAACTTCGAGAACGCCGCACCCAAAAAGGGGAGCACCAAACCAAACGCACCCTCGCGACGCGAGGCACCGTCTGTTGTGGCCAGCCCCAAAAAGCCGCTGCGGTCGGTTGGATTGAAGACCGCGCGGGTTACCGCTGTGAAGATGTCACCGACGCCTGATGAACCAAGGGCCGGGTGCATTACCAGGCACAAGAAACCGCCGCGCTCACCTGAATCCCAGGACACGCGAGCCGCCGCGGCGAAGATCCCACCGAAGTCTGACGAACCAAGAGGTGAGCGGGTTACAAAGCAGGAGCGCATGCTCACCCTGCTGAGCCAGCCGGAGGGGGCCCGCATCGCAGAGATGATGCAGGCGACAGACTGGCAGCAGCATCCTCTCGGCACCGTATGGGCTCGTTATTGAATCGCGGCGCCGAAATTGACGCTCGCACGACCCAAAGCCCCGCAGATCGCGGAGCGAACCCTCAGCACGCCGGCGGGTGGCCAAGTCCACCGGCCGCCAACCATAGCAATCCGTACTATACGGCGGAAGTCCAGTCGATTCTGCCACTTGGACGCGGTCACGCCTCGGAGAATTCCTGGGTGGCGTCGCGTAAGAAGCTTCTGGACGAAAATGCGAGACCATAAAGTCGGCTCTGAGTCCCCTTCCACCGGTTTTCAAAGCATAGATCGGGTTCAAATGCGAGCTCTGTGCGCCTTTGCGCCAATCCATTTCGCCGCTCTCGTCCGGCCGACCGGCGCTTTGCGCAATTGGCGCAATTTGGCGGGTGTTCTCGCGCCCGGAGCTTCGGGCCTGACAGCCGTTTTCTCGATCGTTTTGCTGGTGACGGGGTCCGGCACCTTTCGTGCCGCCTTGCGTGCGTCGGCCGCGGCTGTTTTCCCTGGCTGCGCCTTCTTCTGATCGGTCGTAACTGTTGTTGTCGCGCCTGGCACCTTCTTGGTCTTACCACTCCCTAAAGCCTCTTCCGTTTCGCGGCTGGAAGCGGACGCCGTTTTCGCTTCGCCGCAGTGGCTTGCCGGTTTCCTAGATTGAGTGGAAGTGCGGTCCTTGGGCCGCGATTTTCTCGTCTTTTTCCCGGCTATTCGCGATGTAACAGTAGCCGTCATGTCGATGCCGAACAGGGCCCCGACGTCGTCGTCCGCAAGGATGCGCTCGCTGTCGACTCCTTTTTGCGCCATTGGCAGCTCGGCGCTGGCGGTTGTGACCAGCTCCGCGCGGTCCACGCCGCGTAAGGTGAACAAAAGTTCGGGCGCTGCATCGAGGCGCGTGCCGGCGCCATAAAGCGTTGCTGCCACATGCTTGCACATGTCGGCCCAGTCGGGGCAAGAACAGGACATCTTGATCTCGTGCGGCGCCGGGAACAGGCCGTCGTTTTCGCGGCATACCCGTTCCATCACATTTTTCGAGAGCTTGCCTTGCAACAGTTCCACAAGCGAGCCGACAGAGCCAGCGCAGTCCTTGCAGATAGCCTTCCAGCGTGATGGCGCCGCCACCGCAACGTTGATCTTCACTTCATAAATATCGGTGCCGCTCACCAGGGCATGCAAGCTTCCGCGCGCGATTTGTAGATCAACGACAGAGCCGTTGCGAACATAACTTCGTCCCCGCGGCAATCGGCTCGCGAAGTCAGAATAACGCTCCAGATTTTCGCACCAAGCCTGGCCCCAAAAGCTTTGGGCAATCTTGCGGCCGTCGACGACGATCGGGGAGACGGCACGCCCTTTTTTCTTCAGCTGGTCGATTTCTCGTTTGGCCTGTTCGCGTCGCTTGGCGACTGGCACATAGGGGCGAAAGCTCCAGAAGCTCATCGCGTCACCCTTCCTTCATCGCGGCGTCGAGATCGAGTTTGACGAGGTTAAGCAGGTCCCGATCGCTCATTCCGGTCAGATTGATTTCACCACCGCCGGCCAGAAACTCCTGCGCCAGTCGCCGCTTAGATTCGATCAGCTCATCGATTCTCTCCTCGATTGTGCCACGGCAGACGAATTTGTGCACTAGGACATTGCGCTTCTGCCCAATACGAAAGGCGCGGTCGGTTGCCTGATTTTCGACGGCGGGGTTCCACCATCGATCGAAATGAACGACATGCGAAGCCGCCGTGAGGTTCAGGCCTACGCCACCCGCCTTGAGCGACAGAACGAAGAAGGGAACGCGTTCGTCATCCTGGAATTTTGCAACGAACTCCTTGCGTTTTCCGACCGCCGTCCCCCCGTGCAAGACAAGACCGGGGCGGCCAAACGCCCTGGCGAGCAGATTTTCGAGCGCCGCGATGATTTCCTTGAACTGCGTGAAAACGAGCAGCTTTTCCTGTCGGCTGGCGATAGTCTCGGCGATCTCGAACAGCCGCGCAAATTTGCCGCTGTCCTCGTCAATATAGGCGCCGTCGCCCAGCCATTGCGCCGGATGATTGCAGATCTGTTTAAAGCGCATGAGCATCGAGAGCACCAACCCGCGCCTGGCGATGTCATCGGAGGACTCCCGGAGGCGCTCTTCTAGCTCAACGACCGCCGCCTGATAAAGCACCGCCTGCTTTTTTGTAAGCGGGCAGAAGGCTTGAACGTCGGTCTTGTCGGGCAGATCGGCGATGACGCTTTTGTCGGTTTTGAGCCGGCGCAGGATGTAGGGCGCGGCGAGTTTGCGCAAAGGCGCATAGGACACAGGCTCCTGCGCCGTGAGCCGTTTGATGAAATCCGCGAAGGCTTTCGACGAACCCAGAAGCCCCGGGTTGATGAAATCGAAAATCGACCATAGATCGCGCAGACTGTTCTCGATCGGCGTGCCAGTGAGAGCGATACGACACTCGCTATGCAACGCCTTGACGGCGCGCGTCTGCTTGGCGCTGGGGTTCTTGATGGCCTGCGCCTCATCCAGCACAGCAAAGCGCCAGCGCGTCTTTTGCAACCATTCGAGGCGTGGCAGCGATCCATAGCTGGTCACCACGAGATCGGCCGTCGCTACGTCCTCAGGCGTCATCGCTTTGAGTCGATCGGGCGGCGCGAAGGAGGGATGCGCCACCGTCACCCGAAGCGACGGCGCAAAGCGCGCTGCTTCGGATGCCCAGTTGGCGAGCAGCGAGGCGGGCGCGATGATAAGGTTTGGAGCGCTTCCGCTGTTCCGCCGTCGCAGTATCAGAAGCAGGGCGAGGATTTGAATGGTCTTGCCCAGGCCCATGTCGTCAGCGAGACAAGCACCTAGGCCAAGCTGCGCCAAAAAGGCGAGCCAACGCACGCCGACCTCTTGGTAAGGCCGGAGTTCCGCCTTCAAGTCGTCGCCAAGACCGAAGGCTGCAAGCCCTTCCGGGCTTCGACAATTTTTTAGCGTCTGGGCGAGCCAGGGGCCAGCGGTCGCATGTCCCCATTGAGCGGCGGCCGCCGCCGTCGCTTCGCTGTCGATATCCGCCCCCGCCAGCAGGCGCATAGCTTGGGCGAAGGGAAGGCCGCCCTTTCTCGCGAGACGCTCCACCGCCTTGAATTTGTCGAGCGTCGCCTTCAACCGTTCATGATCGACCTCAACCCATTTGCCGCGAAGCAGCGCAAGGCCATCGGTCGCTGCCAGAAGTTCTTCGATTTCCTCGACAGACAGCGCCTCGCCGTCGAGGGTCACGTCGAGGTGAAAATCGAGCAGAGATTGAACGCCGACCATTGAGGGGGCTCTCGAGCCCACCGTCGCCTCGACGCTGGGACGGCTTGGACGGTTCATGAGGCAGCTCGCCGGCATACGCACAACAATTCCGGCCTGTTCCAACGTTCCGGCATCTTTTAGGAACCGCACTGCATCTTTTGGCGTCCATCGGAGCGGATGGAAAATTTCTCCTGCGTCGACGATCTCCTTCAACCATCCACAGTTTTCGCTGGCTTGGCTCACCGGCTCCAAGAGTTCTCAGGAGTTTTTTCCTGTCGCCTGCGCCGGCGTATTCGCGTAAAGCGTGCCCCAAAGGGAGATGTCGCAAGACGCCGTGCTCCGCGAGAGACGACGTGTAGGTCGCCATAAAGGCGAAGGGGAAGTCACGGTCTTTGCGGTTTTCCGCGAGATTAAAATGCACCCGCCCGACGAGTCGCCAGCGGCTGTCGTGTCTCTTTAGAAAATCCTGGAGCGGGAGGCCGCTTTCAGCGAGTTCGACCAAAAGCGCCTCGTGCATGGACCCCCACAGCGCTTTCAGAATTTCGAGGCGCAGATATTCTCCACCCTGCATTGGCGGCGCTTGGTCGATCAGCGCGGCCAGTTCTTCGGGCGCCGGCACGGGGATGCTTGGCGTTTCGCCCACCTTTGCCTCTTCGCGAGCGCAGAGAGCCGCAGCGAAGCGCATCGCGAATGCGCGCCAAAAGGCAAGTGTTGGTGGTAGACGGCTCCCGGCTTCGCCGATGCCGAGATGCAACAGCCCCTGCCCGTGACCGCGCGCGAAGTGCTGCGTCAGCCGATTGACGATGGTGATCTCTAGCGAAAAGTCGTCGTCGACCGGCTCGAGGCGCAAAACGCCATGTGGCGTCAAGACGGGGGCAAGCGAGCGCAACATTGGCGGAGTAGTAAGTCTCGTTGAGAACGCCACAGTTCTCATTTCGATCCTACCGGTGAACAGTATATTTGCACGGCCCTGCACCGCTCCAGGGTTTGGATATTCATCTCAAGGCGAAGGCCGCGCCAGCGAGATAGATCATGGCGGCGAAGCCTTCATCCTCGTATCGTGGCAGCGCGCTGCCTCGGCTAGGACCTTTCCGTCCTTCACAATAACGCAGGCGAAAGGCCGCCCTCATTCCCACCGCAGAGTTCCTATCGCGCGAGGCTGCGCACTGCGGCGATGGCTTCATGAAGCGTGTCGAAAATCTGCGTTTCCCCGAGCACTGCCGTCACTCCATGCCGGTCCATATCGGATCGCAGGTACGAACTGACGCGTGCGAAGACAACGTTGACCCCTTTAGGGCGCAAATCATCGAGCAGATCGCGCACGGATTGAGCGGCAGAATAATCCATATCCGTGATGGCGCCCGCGTCGACAATAAACGACCGAACCGGCGTCGGTGCATGTTGGACGAGAGCACGCACTTCATCGGCGAAGCGGTTGTCGTTGGCATAAAACAGATCCGCACCGAACCGATAGACGATCAGCCCTGGTTCGGTCTCCGAGCCCGGCGCCGCGGGTGCCGGTGCCCACCGGCCCATCGCATCAAGGGAGAGCACTATCGTATGGGGGCGATAACTATGTTGGACATGCCTGATAAGCGATAGCCCAATTGCAATGAGAATGCCCTGCTCAACGCCGATTACGACCACCGCTGCGGCGGTAAGAATGGCGAGCCGGAACTCGCCTGGGCTTTCTCGGAATATTGCTCGCAGGCCCTTCACATCAATCATGCCCACCGCGATAGTGAACACGATGCTAGCCAGTACGCTGCGCGGCAAGTACTGTAGGGGCTCGGTTAGGAAGAGCAGAACCAATAGAACTATGCCGGCAAATACCAGTTGTGCGACCTGGCTACGCGCTCCAGCGCTGTCTGCCATTGCAGTTTGCGTCGGGCTGCCATTAACCACAAAAGTTCCACTCACGGCAGCAGCTGCATTTGCGGCTGCCAAACCGAGGATGTCCGCGTCCTCGTCGACGCGATCGTGATGCCGCACCGCATAGACCCGCGATGTCGCCGCGCTCTGCGCGATGATCATGACGAAGCAGGATCCGGCAATCGGTAAAAGCGCTAGGGTCTCGCTCCAACTCACATCAGGCAGTTTGATCGATGGAAGCCCTCCTGGGACTGGACCAATGACCGCTATGCCGTACTCAGCAAAATCGAACATCGCGCTTGCCGCGATCATCCCGATGACCGCAAAGAGCGCAACAGGCACCCGGGGAGCAAGCCGATGGCCAAGCAGGATGCTACCGGCGACAAACACCGACAACCCCAGTGTCGGAAGATTGAGCGCCGGCAGGCCATTCCAAATCTCTTTAACCTGAAGAAGCGTGCGATGCGAGGGCGCCGCCACACCGAGCATATCGCCGAGCATGGCAATGCCAACCTGAAATCCAACACCGGTGAGAAAACCAACCAGCACCGTGCGCGAAAGGAAATCAGCAAGGAATCCGAGCTTGAATATCCGCGCCAATAACAGGAATCCAGCAGTAAGCAGGGCCACCATACCGACCAACGCCATATACTTCTCGCTGGCAGGCTCAGCCATATGGGACAGCGAACTGGAGAAGATTGCCGCAGTCGCCGAGTTGGCTGCCACAACCAGATGGCGTGAGGACCCAAAGACAGCAAACGCAACGAGAGGCAGCAGGACGGTGTAGAGACCCGTGATGACGGGCGTCCCGGCAATCCGGGTATAACCCAGAACCTGCGGAATGTTCATCGACGCAAGCGTCAAGCCCGCCAGAGCATCGCGTACCGCCTCGCGAGGCCTGAAAGGCCGAAGGCCACCAAAGATGGTCATCCCCACTGCTATGCTCCGTCTGCTTCTAAAGTCGCACAGGGCATTTGCCCCATGGATTGAACGTTTGTTTGATGGGCATCGACATATTTGCGGGCCCGAGACGAGAAATGTCATCCCTGACATCGCGGCGGAGCAGACAGGGGCTCGGCAGCCGTCGCCGGTCCTCCAATTGCCGCTGCTAATGCAGTTACGATGAGGTAACGCATATCAGCGTCTTATTTAAGATGGAGGCCACCGTACTAGACTCACTTTCAGTGTACGAGAGATTTCAATGACTTGAGCGGGAGTTTTGGGGACAGGAGTTGGCTGAGGAAAGCGCTTACTTGAGGAGGATTTGCGGCGGCGAAGATTTTACGCAACGCGGATAGGCCGAGGGCAAACAGCGACCACGCCCGGCGGCCATGCTTTTTGATGGGGATAGGCCGCCGCCGCGCCGCCGCCGCGCCTGTTTTAACGGAAAGCGCCACGGCCAAAGCCAGCACCGCCAAAAGGGTGGACAGCTTATCGGCGTTGGTCAGATGCGTGTCTTCCAGATTGAAGCCCTTGGTTTTCAGATTGCCGAACATGGTTTCGATGGTCCATCGCTGGCGATAGCGGGCCAGCGCATGTTGCGGCTTGCTGGAACAGGCCAGCGCCAACAGTTCGCCCGAGGCGATCCGCATGATCACCAGCCGCACGGGTGGCCATGACGCCTGCCCGTTTTGCCCAAGCCGGCAGGCGCCTTTGAGGATCATTGTCTGGCCTTTGTTCAGATGCCGCGCAATGGCGGCGATCGTCCATGTCTCGTAGCCCTCGCGCACGACATATTGGTTCTCGCGCAGCCGCAGAATGAACGGGATCTTCGCCGCATGCAGGTAAGCCATCCATGCGTCGCCAATGAACTCGCGGTCGCCCATGAGCGAGGCGATTTTCATGTCCGGAAACACCGCACGCAGACGATCCAGAAGACCGGTTCTCTCAAGCGTGTTCGAGTTCCCAGCCTTTGGCAGCAGCGTCCATAGCAGAGGTATCCCCATGCCGTTCCAGATCACCGAAACCATCAGGATGTTGATCGTCGTTTTACCAAACTCCCAGTTGGTCCGATCCACGGCCAAAACCCAAGGTTTGCCGCCAAGTCCCAAAAGATCGACGATCACGCACGCGGCCGCCGCGCCGTCCAGTTTGACATGCTGGAAAAATCGATAGAACCGCCGCCGCACGGAATCCGTTTGCGCCGGGCTCGCGACATACGCCGCCAACCGCCACAGGCAGATCGTGCCTTGCTGCATGATCAAGAGCGCCAGCCACGCCAGCGTCTCACGCCTTGTGTCCGACAGTTTGATGTGATTCTCTACGGCCTTGGATAGGGCGTTCGAGAATATTGGTTGCATGTAGGCGATCCTTCTCTTGCGGAAAAGAATCGCCTTTATGAATCATCTCAATGCCTTATCCAACCGCGTCTAGTACGATGGATGGAGGCACAAAAACTACGCTGCCGGATGTCCGGGAAGTGCAACCGGGACACAGCCAAAGCTCACAGCCGGTCATGGCAACGATTGTCTTAAATTCCGTCGGCTAAGTGCTGCTGCTCGCTTGCCGCGGTGCTTTAGTCCACTTATGGCGCAAAGCGGACTCAACGAACCAGCTGCAAGAATGATTCTTCACTTCGAAAATCGTGGCGGGTGACCGACCCCGGCCAATGATTTGAATCCGGCGCGGCGGGAGAGGTGCGTTTTGTGAACCGCCTCTTTCGCCTCGCTGCTTGATAGGGCGAGCTGAAAGAGGCAAATTGCGCCGCCGGTTCACAAGTGCAACAGAGCTGGCGGCGGCACTCGCACATAGCAGCTCCGCCATTGACCGCGCCAGACACTCCGCCGAAGCCTTGCGGCTTGCGCAACACGCTTCGCGCCCGAAGCGTGGCTATCATTGACGAGCTCGCGGTCTTCGCAGGCGGATTGATCTTACTAAGTTAAAGGAGAGCCACTGTCTTCGCCCTTGTAAGATTTTTGGCCCCGATCGGACAAAAAAGTTTCACGTGAAACATTTTGGTACGATTGGGGCCGCTGAAGTCATGCCCCAGCTTGTGGATTTGTATGAGCCCTCCCTTTGGAAGCCTCCCGAAGCTCACCAAGTTTGGTTATCAGGGTGTCACCGAGCCTCGCACGCGCCCACCTGGGACCTTGCAGGAACAGCTGTAGCCGAGAGGGGAAGCCCGATTAAGCTCGCACGTTTTCGCCGGGGTAGCGCAGTAATTCCCCAACATTGGACCAGTTGCCACGCTCCGTCCGGTTACCAGCGGAGCTAGAATAGGAAGGGTGATTTGAGGCTGCGGATATTCGTGCGGATACGTGGTATCAAAAGGATCTCGTGAGTTGGCGGCGTAGGGATCGCCGGGATAACCGGGGACGGCCATTTGACCCCAAGCTGAACCGCTCATGACCAACACCGCAGCTAACGTCGCTGACGTCAGGTTGAGTGTGTTGCGTTTCATCCCATTCTCCTTTTGCGTTGCCATTCTTCACGTGTGCCTGAGCGTGCGGATTTCGCTTCAGCGCATCTGTGAGAATTCTCCCGAACACCGATCCGCTAAAAATGTTCCATGAATTTTAGTTTACCGAGCGAATCTGCTCTGCTCGTTTCACGAGGTTCCGCGGTCATTGCCAAGAGCTCTCAAATTTAATCTCGGTCGAAAGCGCTAGCATCGCTATACGTTGCAGCGCCGAGGATTTACCGGGCACGCTGATTGGCCTGGCCTGGCCATTAACCGCGTCTGATGGGCACGAGGGCATCGGGTGCCGAGGGTATGTAGCCGAGCGGTCCGTGAGGGCCGCAGGGTATTGTAATGGCGCCGCCAGCTCTCTATGACGGTCCTCGCCTCAGCCAATAAATTTGATTTTAATGGCGCGCCCGGAGAGATTTCGAACTCCCGACCCCTAAATTCGTAGTCTAGTGCTCTATCCAGCTGAGCTACGGGCGCCTCCGGCGGGATGGCCCTCATGCGGCCGCTAATGCCGCCCCGTCCTTACAAAAGGACGCGCCGAAACCGAAGCGAGACTTAGCCGCTCGGCATCCTTGTGGCAATAGGGGCATGCGCGATCCTCAGGGCGGAATCCTGGCTCCTTGCGCCGGAAGCGGATCAGAGCCTGCGTCGACCCAATGTTCCGGGCCAACCTTTTCGCAGCTTAATGATTTAGGATTTCGCTCCTGCGCGATCCTCATCTGGAATTGACGCCAGCCCTGCTCCCCTGTAACGGTGGTTGGCAGCGTGCCAGCATGGGCGTGCAGTAACGCCGCGAAGCCCGGGTGGCCCGCTTCTTGCTAGAAGGGAATATGCTCCTTTAGCGCGCTTCGATGAGGCGCGCAGGCCTCCTTGTGGCGATACTGTTTTGTAGAGGGGGAGAGATGACGGATCCGATCGTCCGCGGGCCGATCCAGCTAGATCCCGGCCTGCCCGCCGCGCAAGGGCTTTATTCCCCCGGCAAGGAACATGACGCCTGCGGAGTCGGTTTTGTCGCCGACATGCGCAATCGCAAGTCGCACGAAATGATCGCCATGGGCCTCGAGATTCTACGCAATCTCGATCACCGCGGGGCGGTCGGCGCCGATCCCGAGGCGGGCGATGGCTGCGGCATGCTGGTTCAAATCCCGCATCGTTTTTTTGCCAAGGAGGCAACCGGGCTCAGTTTCGCCCTGCCGGCGCCGGGCGAATACGCCATTGGCGCGCTGTTCTTGCCGCGCGATAGCGAAGGCTGCCGGATCGCCGAAGACATTGTTGAAAAAATGGTTGCCGCCTCCGGACAGATCTTGCTCGGCTGGCGCGACACGCCGGTCGATTCGGCATGGCTTGGCGAGAGCGTCAGGGCGGCCGAACCGGTAAGCCGCCAGATTTTTATTCAGCGCGGCCCCCATGTCGAGAACCAGACCGTGTTTGAGCGGCGGCTGTTTATTCTGCGCAAGATGATTTCGAACGCGGTCTACCAGCTGAACGACCCGCGCGCCGCCGGCTTCTATCCCGTGTCGCTTTCGTCGCGCACCATTGTCTACAAAGGCCTCCTGCTCGCAACGAAACTCGGCAAATATTTCAAGGACCTCGCCGATCCCCTGTTCGAGTCGGCGCTGTCGCTTGTCCATCAGCGCTTTTCGACCAACACATTTCCGACCTGGTCGCGGGCGCATCCCTATCGTCTCGTCGCGCATAATGGCGAAATCAATACTCTGCGCGGCAACCTTAATTGGATGGCGGCGCGGCAAGCCTCGGTCGCGTCGGGGCTGTTTGGCAATGACATAAGCAAGCTCTGGCCGATCTCCTACGAGGGCCAATCGGACACCGCTTGTTTCGACAATGCGCTCGAATTCCTCATCCAGGGCGGCTATTCGCTCAGCCATGCGATGACGATGCTCATCCCAGAAGCCTGGGCGGGCAATCCGCTGATGGACCCGGCGCGCCGCGCCTTCTATGAATATCACGCCGCGATGATGGAGCCTTGGGACGGGCCGGCTGCGGTCGCCTTTACCGATGGCCGTCAAATCGGCGCGATGCTCGACCGCAATGGCCTGCGTCCGGCGCGCTATATTGTTACCAGCGACGGGCTCGTTGTGCTGGCCTCGGAAGCGGGCGTCTTGCCGATCGCCGAAGAGCGGATCATCACCAAATGGCGGTTGCAACCTGGCAGGATGCTGCTCGTCGATCTGGAGCAGGGCCGCATCGTCTCGGACGACGAAATCAAGAGCACGCTCGCCGCGTCGCATCCCTATGCCGAATGGGTGAAGCGCACCCAGATCGTGCTCGAAGATATGGACCTCGCGGTCCATCCGCGTGCGCCGCGCACCGATGTGTCGTTGTTGGATCGCCAGCAAGCGTTCGGCTACAGCCAGGAGGATCTTTCGCTTCTGCTGCCGCCGATGGCGGTGACCGGCCAGGAAGCGGTCGGGTCGATGGGCACCGACACGCCGATTTCGGCTTTGTCGACACAAGCAAAGCTCCTTTATACCTATTTCAAGCAGGATTTCGCGCAAGTGACCAATCCGCCGATCGATCCGATCCGCGAGGAATTGGTCATGAGCCTCGTGTCCTTCATCGGGCCGCGCCCCAACATCCTCGATCTTGAAGGCAACGCCAAGAAGAAACGTCTGGAGGTCCGGCAGCCCATTCTGACCAACGGCGACCTCGAGAAAATCCGTTCGATCGGGCATTTCGAAGAGGCTTTCGATACCAAGACTCTCGATATTACCTATCTTTCGGAAAGCAGCGCGGAAGGCATGCCGGAGGCCCTTGACCGGCTCTGCGCGCGGGCCGAACACGCGGTCAACAGCGGCTTCAACATCATTATTTTGTCCGATCGCATGACCGGCGCCGATCGCATTCCGATCCCCGCGCTCCTCGCGACGGCGGCGGTGCATCATCATCTGATCCGCAAGGGGCTTCGCACCTCGGTTGGCCTCGTCGTCGAAACGGGCGACGCGCGGGAGGTTCACCATTTCGCCCTGTTGGCGGGCTATGGAGCGGAAGCAATCAATCCCTATCTCGCCTTCGAGACACTCGCCGCCATGGCGAGCTCGTTTCCCGATGAAATCGATGGCCAAGAAGCGTGCAAGCGCTACATCAAGTCGATCGACAAGGGCCTCTTGAAGGTGATGTCGAAAATGGGCATCTCGACCTACCAGTCCTATTGCGGCGCGCAGATTTTCGAGGCGGTCGGCCTCGCGGAGGATTTCGTCGATCGCTATTTCACCGGGACGGCGACGCGGATCGGCGGCGTCAGGCTCGCGGAAATCGCGCAGGAAACCGTGCGCCGCCACGGGCAAGCTTTCGGCGATGCGCCGCTCTATCGCCAAGCCCTTGACATTGGTGGCGATTACGCCTTCCGCATCCGTGGCGAAGCGCATTCCTGGTCGCCGCAATCGGTGTCTCTGCTGCAGCATGCCGTGCGCGGCAACAGTGAATCCACCTATCGCGCCTACGCCGCCCTCCTGAACGAGGAAACCGCGCGGCCGTTGACCATCCGCAGTCTCTTCCGCATCAAGACGGCACAGGAAAACGGCCGCCTGCCGGTAGCAATCGAGGACGTTGAAGCTGCCCAATCGATCGTGCGGCGTTTCTCGACCGGGGCGATGTCCTTTGGCTCGATCTCGCGCGAAGCCCACACGACGCTTGCAATCGCGATGAACCGGATCGGCGGCAAATCGAACACGGGCGAAGGCGGCGAGGAGTCTGACCGCTACAAACCGCTCCCCAATGGCGATTCGATGCGTTCGGCGATCAAGCAAGTGGCCTCAGGGCGGTTCGGCGCGACCACCGAATATCTCGTCAACTGCGACATGATGCAGATCAAGATGGCGCAGGGGGCAAAACCTGGCGAAGGCGGCCAATTGCCGGGGCACAAGGTCGATGCCGTCATCGCCAAGGTGCGTCACTCGACGCAAGGCGTTGGCCTCATTTCGCCGCCGCCGCATCACGACATTTATTCGATCGAAGATCTGGCGCAGCTCGTCTTCGATCTAAAGAACGTCAACCCCGAGGCGGGCGTCTCGGTCAAACTTGTCTCCGAGGCCGGAGTCGGAACCGTCGCCGCCGGGGTCTCCAAGGGCCGCGCGGACCATGTCACTATTTCCGGATTCGAGGGGGGCACGGGGGCCTCGCCGCTGACCTCGATCAAGCACGCCGGCACGCCCTGGGAAATCGGCCTTGCCGAGACGCAACAAACCTTGGTCCTGAACCGGCTGCGCTCGCGGATCGCGGTGCAGGTCGATGGCGGCCTGCGTACCGGCCGCGATGTAGTAATCGGCGCGCTGCTCGGCGCCGACGAATTCGGGTTCGCCACAGCGCCCCTGATCGCCGCCGGTTGCATCATGATGCGCAAGTGCCATTTAAATACCTGCCCGGTCGGCATCGCGACGCAAGACCCGGTTCTGCGCAAGCGGTTCACCGGTCTGCCCGAACATGTGATTAATTTCTTTTTCTTCGTCGCGCAGGAAGTGCGAGAGTTGATGGCAACGATGGGCTATCGCACCGTCGACGAGATGATCGGGCAAATGCAGATGCTCGACGAGCAACAGGCGGTCGCGCATTGGAAGGCGCGGGGGCTTGATTTCTCGAAGCTCTTCCACAAACCGGCGGCGCAGGGTCAAGCGATCTTTCACTCGGGTCGGCAAGACCATGGGCTCGAAAAAGTGCTGGATCGCAAGCTGATAGCAGCAGCCAAAGCCGCGATTGAAACCGGCGCTAAGGTAACCATCGAGACCGCGATCAACAACACTGACCGCGCCACCGGCGCCATGTTGTCGGGCAAGATCGCGCGCCGCTACGGCCATGCGGGGCTTCCGATCGACACGATCCAAATTAGAGCCAAAGGGACCGCCGGACAGAGTTTTGGCGCGTGGCTTGCCGCTGGGGTGACCCTGGAACTCGAGGGTCAGGCCAACGATTACGTCGGCAAGGGGCTCTCGGGCGGACGCATCATCGTTTATCCACCGGCGTCTTCACGGATTACCCCGGAGAATTCGATCATCATCGGCAATACCGCGCTCTATGGCGCGATCAGCGGCGAATGCTATTTCCGCGGCGTGGCAGGCGAACGTTTCGCGGTCCGCAACTCCGGCGCGATCGCGGTCATCGAGGGCCTCGGCGACCACGGCTGCGAATATATGACCGGCGGGATCGTCGTCGTGATCGGTGAGACGGGGCGCAATTTCGCGGCCGGCATGTCAGGCGGAATCGCCTATGTCCTCGACGAGGACGGCCGCTTCGCCGAGCGCTGCAATCTCGCCATGGTTGAACTGGAGCCGGTCGCCGAAGAAGAAGAGTTGATGCAGAAGAATTATCACCATGGCGGCGATCTCGATTTCCACGGCCGCGTCGATGTGATGGGTGACATGACTCGTTTCGACGCCGAGCGGCTGCATCAGCTCATCGCGAACCATGCCTTTTATACGAAATCGGGGCGGGCCCGCCGCATTCTCGAACAATGGGACGAATACAAGCCCAAATTCCGCAAGGTCATGCCGGTCGAGTACCGCCGCGCGATCGAGGAACTGATCGCCAAGGGGGGACAACCGAGCCTCGCCGCGGCGGAATGACGATAACTTTCCAGGCGAAGCCTTCATCGTGGTCGCGATCGCTCTTCACTTGCTATAGAGATGCGGAGGACCGTTACATTCGCGGATCACGCCCGCCAAATGATGGTCGAGCGCCAGATTGCTGAAAGCTGGATCCGGCGGGTCTTGACGGCGCCCGAGTTCACGCGGGTCGATCCGCGTAACCCTTCTCGACTGCTCGCTTTCGGGCGCGGGCCGGAATATGGTGACCGCTGGTTGCGCGTAGTCTATGTTCGTCGCGAGGATAACGAGCATGTAATCACGGCCTTTTTCGACCGTAAGGCGGGACAACGACGATGAACGCTACTTATGACGAGGAATCAGACGCATTCTACGTCCGGTTCTCGAATTCGAAAATCACCGAGTCCGAGGAGGTTCGGCCGGGCTTGATCCTCGATTTCGACGCCGGGGGGCGGATCGTCTCAATCGAACTTCTCGATGCGCACACACAATTGCCGCCTGAAGCTTTGGCGGATATCAAGGCCGCCTGAAGGTCTCGCATAGGTGGGAAAAGGGACTGGTTCTCCGAAATCGGCCGGCGCGCGCCGGTCTCTGCGAAGGGTTGCCGGTCCGTACCGCCCATGCGATCGAGGTATTGATCGCCACAGGCAGACAGCCAAGTCTTGCGGGGGCGGATTGATTGAAGCGACGCCCATAAGCCTCCGGCCCCCGATGCGATCGGGTCGCGGGGCGGTCGCGTGGGCTCGGACGAGTTAGGGAAATTTGCGTCGCATGGGCAAAGTAACAGGATTCCTTGAGATCGATCGGCGTGACCGGCGCTATTTGCCGGCCTCCGACCGGATTCGCAATTACAAGGAATTCATGATCCCGCTTTCCGAGGAGGCAGCCACGGATCAGGCGGCGCGCTGCATGGATTGCGGCATCCCGTTTTGCCACACCGGCTGTCCGGTCAACAATCAGATTCCCGATTGGAACGACCTCGTCTACCGCTCGGATTGGGAGGAGGCGTCGCGCAATCTTCATTCGACAAATAATTTTCCGGAATTCACCGGCCGTCTCTGCCCTGCGCCTTGCGAAGCCTCTTGCACGCTGAACATCGACGATAATCCGGTGACAATCAAAACCATCGAATGCGCAATCGTCGACCGCGCCTGGAAGAACGGCTGGATCAAACCCGAACCCGCAGAGGCGAAGACCGGCAAGACGGTCGCTGTGGTCGGCTCGGGGCCGGCGGGGCTTGCCTGTGCGCAGCAGTTAGCCAGGGCCGGGCACGAGGTCCATCTCTACGAGAAAAACGCCAAGCCCGGCGGCTTGCTGCGCTATGGCATTCCCGACTTCAAGATGGAAAAACATCTGATCGACCGGCGGATCGCCCAAATGCAGGCGGAAGGCGTGCATTTCCATAATGGCGTGAATGTTGGGATTGATCTCGCCTCAGCAGATTTGCTCGAACGCTTCGACGCGATCGTTCTTGCTGGCGGCGCTGAAAAGCCGCGCGATCTGCCGGTTCCAGGCCGCGATCTCTCTGGCGTGCATTTCGCGATGGAATTTTTGCCACAGCAAAACCGGCGCATTGCCAAGGAGCCGGTCCACAGCAACGCGCCGATCCTTGCCTCTGCCCTGCATGTCGTCGTGATCGGCGGCGGCGATACCGGATCGGATTGCATCGGAACCGTGATTCGCCAGGGTGCGCTCTCCGTTACCCAGCTCGAAATCCTGCCGCGCCCCCCCGATAAGGAAAACAAGCTGCTGACATGGCCGGACTGGCCCTTGAAAATGCGCACGTCGTCTTCCCAGGAAGAAGGTGCGGTAAGGGATTTTTCGGTTGTCACGAAGGAGTTGCGCGGCGAGGATGGCGCCGTTAAAAAACTCGTCTGCGTGCGGCTCGACGCGAATTTCAAGGAAATCCCGGACAGCGCCTTCGATCTACGGGCCGATCTCGTGCTGCTCGCCATGGGCTTCGTTTCACCGGTGCATGAGGGACTTTTGGAGGACCTCGGCGTCGCGTTCGATCCGCGCGGAAATGTCGCGGCCGATGAGACGAGCTACAAAACCTCCATCCCGAAGGTCTTTGCCTGCGGCGACTTGCGGCGCGGCCAATCCCTCATCGTCTGGGCGATCCGCGAGGGCCGCCAAGCCGCGCACGCCGTCGATGCCTTCCTGATGGGATCGAGCGACTTACCTCGGTAGAGTCGCCGCGATCAGGTACCCAACGCGCCGGTGGAGCGTCTCCGGCGCGCCGGGGCATCCTCGCTCGCGGCCCCAATTTTCGATTTCAAGACCACCCGTCAAAGCACTACGACGCGGGTGCCGACCTTGACCCGCTCGTAGAGATCGATGGCATCGGCGTTCATCATCCGGATGCAGCCGGAGGACACGGCCTTGCCGATCGAGTCCGGCTCGTTGGTGCCGTGGATGCGAAACAGCGTGTCCCTGCTGCCTTTGAACAGATAAAGCGCGCGGGCGCCGAGCGGATTTTCGAGCCCGCCCTCCATCTCTTCCGGCAGATCGGGGCGGCGCTTCAGCATTTCCTTGGGCGGAATCCAGCGCGGCCATTCGGATTTGCGGCCGACGCGCGCGACGCCCTTCCACGCGAACCCCTGGCGGCCGACGCCGATGCCATATTGGATGGCGCCGCCGCCTGGTTGCACAAGGTATAAATGCCGCGAACTTGTGTCGATCACGATCGTGCCAGCCGGTTCACTGGTCGGGTTTTGCACCATCGCGGCGGTTTTCTCATTGAAATTGACGCCGAGTTCGAGATCGCCCGAGCCGTAGGGTTGGCCGCGCGATCCTGAACCATAGGGGTTTTCGTAAAACGGCGCGCCATAGGCGTAGGGGCGGCCGCGGTAATAGGGCGCGGGCGGCGGATCGCCCGGATAGCCGTAAGCTCCGGGATAGGCGGGATAAGTGTAAGGCGGATAGCCAGAATAGTAGCCGCCATAATAGCGCCATTGTGCGAACGCCGGCGCCGCCGGTATCAGAAGGATGACGGCCACGATAAGAAATGCAAGGCCAACGGGGACAAAGCTGCCTTGCATTGCACGCATGTCAAGCCTCTGGGTTCGCCGTTTACTTAATCGAATGGAGCATAATTTTCTCAAAAAACGGCAAAAACGAGCCGCCGCTTTCGACGATTTTTCGCCAGCAAGCCCGGCTTTGAAAGCAAAAAATAACCGGTTTGGCAAGGGCGCCAAACCGGTTTCAATCCGTCTCGAACGATGTGAGCGGTCAGAGCACGACGACTTGCGCGCCGACCTTAACTCTCGAATAGAGATCGACAACATCGTCGTTCAACAGGCGGACGCAGCCTGAAGAGACCGCACGCCCAATCGTATCCGGCTCATTGGTGCCGTGTATACGAAACATCGTGTCGCCGTGACTGTTGTAGAGATACATCGCGCGGGCGCCGAGCGGATTGGCAAGGCCGCCGTCCATAACGCGCGGCAGATCCGGCCGGCGCAACCGCATGGCGGCGGGGGGAGTCCAGCTAGGCCATTCGGCGCGGCGCCCGATGTGGGCTCGCCCGGACCACGCAAAGCCTTCGCGTCCGACTCCGACGTCATAGCGCACAGCTTTGCCCCCCTCCATCGACAGATACAAATAGCGGTTCTTGGTGTCGATCGTAATCGTTCCGGCCCGTTCGCCGGTCGGATCGTCGACAATCGCGCGGGTCGGTTGAACGGCGCGCTGGATATCAGTTGGCAGGCTCACCGGCTGGATTTGACGGTTCATAAGCCCTGCGGGGGAGCCGCCGTCGAAAGCTTGCGCCCCGGTCGCGAGAAGCGCAGCAAAGCCGGCCACCGCGAATAAATAAATTGTCGAATTGTTGATCATTGGTTTGGCACCCCGTTCGTCGCCACACTGAGATTTGCTGCGTGGTGAACGCGCAAGCGCGGCAGTTCGTTCCGTCGCGAAATGGTGGGGCGCGGATAATTTTTTCCAGCGCGTTAGTTTCTCGGCCAGGAGAAATCGTCGGCCCTGCCCGGCTTCGGGGAAAGAGGCGTGCCTTGTTGCAGGGTTTGCTCGATAAAATTTCGCGCGGAGTTATTTGCGGCCCCCGCGGTTGTCGTCCGCGTGGCGAGTTCGCCGCCTGGAGTGAGAACGGGGCCAGTCAACGGCAGGATAGGTCCGGCAATTGGTTTCGGCGGGGGCGGGACCTCGCTCCCAGGCACCGCATTCGAAGGCGGCGCCGCGGCGTCCGGGATTGCGACATTCGCCAAATCCGGGGCGCCACTTGGCGTCGTTCCCGGTTCGCTCTTTGGCTGCACTTCTTCAAATTTGCGGCGGATCTCGGGTTCGACAAAATGGGCGAGCTTGCGCGCGCCCGCCTTGGTGAAATGGATCCCATCGGCGGCGCGCAAACGCACTGTCTGACCGTTGATGTCGGGGCCAAAAGCACTGTATTGACCGCCCTCGTCGGCGAAGGCTTCCCAAATATCGATGTAAGTGGCGCCCGCTTTTTCGGCGTAGGCGCGATAAAATTCATTGAGGGCCAACGCATCGGCGGAAAGCATTTCGCTTTTCAAGATCGGCAGGCCGACCCAGACCAGCGGAATTTTCTTGTCGCGGAACATCGCCGCAATTGTTTCGATGCGTTGCGTGTAGGCCGCCTGCCATTCCGGCGAGCGGGGCTCGTAGGTTCCATTGGCATCGTGCAACGATTGCCGGTCGTTGCTGCCAATCAACATGACGGCAAAATCAATTCTCTCGCTGCTCGCGAGCAAATCCCGCGTGGCCGCGGTCCAATCGAAGAAATCGTCGCGGACAAGGCCAGAGTTTTCTTTGGTCTTGCGCAGGATGGCGATCTCTGGCCGGTTCTCGAGCGCCTCGCTCAATCCTTGCGCCAGCATTTGGCCGAGGCTGTCGCCGAGGACCGCGACGAAATAGGTAGGCGCCACGGCGGGCTTGGCGGGCACCGGTTTCACCCTGGCACGACTTGGCTTTGGCCGTGCCAGATATGGTTCCGGGCTGCCCCGGCGGGTTTCGCCCCTTGGTTTTACGACGCGGCCTGAAGGTGGATTTGGCTGGAACAATTGCTCGAACCAGCCGAACGGGTTGAATTGCGCACGCGCGGGATTGCTGCTTGCCAGAAGTAGCAAACATGCCGATGCCGCAAGCACGGCGGTGACCGGCCTCCGCAAAAGCCGTGACCGCCACCGCCAACCTTTTGGTCCGGAATTTATTGCCATGCGGGCCACTTTACCGCACCGTCGCCTTGGATGCACGCGGCAAGGCCGGAGACGGTCGATGCTCCCTGCCTTGAGCGCCGGCGAGCTCATGTTCAAGGGGGACGTTATACGCTGTCCCGTCCCCCTTTCCGCAAACCTATCCCTAAACTTGCAGCAGCAGGGCGACGAGTTCGCTTTGGCGATGGGTGTCGGTCTTGGCAAAGACCGCTTTCAACTGATTGCGCGCCGTCTCGCGTGAAATCTTCAATTCGCGCGCCGCGATTTCGGGGGAGGCGCCGCGGGCGATGACGCAGGCAAGCTTCGCCTCCGAAGGCGTCAGCCGGAATGTCCGCGCGAGGATCGCCGCCGGCGGTCCGGGTTTCGGCCCCAGGGCATTTAACGTCAGAAGCGCGCCCACTTCCTGCGCGGGGACGCGCGCCGCCCCGTCGAAAGGCCAAATCCGCACAATAACCGGCAATTTGTCCTGGCGCTGCACGATGACCGGCTCGGCCGCCAAGGGGTTAAGACGGGGCGAGGCGATAAATTGGTCGATGGCGCCTTTGAGGAGGGCCCGGGATTCGAGGTCGCGGACGAAAAGACGCCGGTCCTTGACCTTGATATCATCATCGAAAACGGCCTCGGCCGCGGCGTTCACCTCGGCCACAAAACCGTGTTGGTTGAGGGTGATCGCGGGCACGCGCATCGCATTGAGCGCGGCGGCCGGCGAAACGCCCGGTCCACGCGCCGCCGCAGCGGTGGCGATCTCGATCAGACGCCTCGTGAAGGAAGCAAGAATGCGCTCCTCCTCGGCGCGCAAACTGCCGGCCTCCGCATTCATGTCGAAAAAATTCATTTTAACCTCTAGAACAATCCTAAATACTGCAATGGCCGTTGTGTGCTGGGATCGACGGCTGCGATTGATACTCCCAAACTACATCTGTTGCGAGACAATTGTCGTCCAACTGATAATTCTCTGACGAAAAAGTCTCCACCAAAGTTAGCTACATTTTCCCTAAACTCCTACAGGAGCCAACGCCAAAAAGTTTCAAGTGCGTCCGAATAAATCGCTTCACGAAAGGGATTTCGGCTAGCCTGGACTACGGCATGATCCGAACGTGCGATAAAACAAAGCCATAGAGATATTGAGCGGGTTAACTTGAAGCCACCAAATTGAGGAGGATCCGAAGGACCGGTCTCGGACCACGAGGGCGACCCACACCTTGGCCGCACTTTTGGAGAGGCCTTTCGGGCCTCTCTGCTGGCGCCGGCTTCCGCCGCGTTCGCTTTGCGAACCGCTTGGCACGCAACGGAATCTTGGGTTTGCATTTGCTTAGGGTGAGGGCTTAGGTTCTGTGCACGCTTTTGATACAGCTTCGCAGATCCGGGGTTCCTGATGCCAATGGATTTGCGATCCTAGTACAGCGTTTCCTTGTTTCGAATCATATGGGCAGCCATCATCGCGAGGAGGCGAAGCCGACGAAGCGATCCAGGGGGCGCCCCGCGATTTTTGGATTGCTTCGCCTGCGGCTCGCAATGACGGGAGCGTTCGCTTGGTTGTGACTGGTTTTATGGAATCGATGTACTAGCTTCTTCGGCGGCGCCCCATTTGCATACGCGGTCGCATTCCCGACACGATTCACGGCCAAAACGAGAAGGTCATAAAGCCTCAATTCGCAAAATGTAGGCTCGTCGGATTATCAGAGATATCCGATGCATTCATCCGAGACCATAATTTGAAGCAAAGCGCGATAGCACGAGATGGCACGCCTCGGGGCTTCTGGCGACTGCCTGCGCAGCGGCTAAATATCGCCGGGCGCCTATGTTTCATGCTCGCGGGCTGCGCCTTGGTCCTTGCCGGGGGCTGCGCGTCGGCCGGCCTAGCGGGCGTGGACGAGCCCGCCGCGGAACCTCGTTCCATCCCGATCTTTGTCGTCTCGACCCGTAAGGGCGAAAGCGGTGCGGCAGGTGAAGCTGCTATCGAGAACGGGGCGCGGTTCTCATTGCAAATGATCAGCATGCCGCCGGGCCATGAGCCGGGCAATGTGGAGCGGCCCGCTTTCGGTTCGGAAGATCCGCAAAAACATTTTACCATGAGAAGCCGGCGTGGCCTCGACGAGACCGCTTTTTTCACCGAGCTCGCTAGCCATATTTCCGGCCGCATCGGATCGAACCGCGACGTTCTGCTCTATGTTCACGGTTTTAACACGAGCTACGATGAGGCGCGTTTCCGCCTCGCGCAAATCGTGGGCGACGCGCGCTTCGGTGGCGTCGCGGTGCTCTATACATGGCCAGCCGCCGGCAGCCTCCTCGACTATGGCGCGGCCAAGGAAAGCGCGACAATTGCCCGCGATGCCTTGAGCAGACTCATTCACCGGATTTCCGAAGTTCCGGACGTAGGCCGCGTGCACGTTCTCGCGCATTCCATGGGCGCCTGGCTCGCTATGGAAGCGTTGCGGGAAAATGCGATTTCTGGCAGCCCGGATCTCAACGGCAAGCTCGGCGACGTGATGCTCGCCGCGCCCGACATCGACTTAAACGTCTTCCGTGGGCAATTGGCGCGGCTCGATCCGTCGCACGTGTTCGTCCTCGTTGCCTCGAACGACAGAGCGCTTTCGCTGTCGCGCACGCTCGCGGGCGACCGGCCGCGTCTTGGCGCGCTCGACCCCAATAATCCCAGCGACCGCGCGGCGCTCGAAGACTTTGGCGTCAAGGCCTACGATCTGTCCCACGAGTTCACCGGCCTGATCGGGCATGGCACTTTTGCCGACGCACCTCTCGCCGTGCGAACCATTGGCGCGCAGATCACCGGACAAACGCCGCAGGAAGCCAATATCCAGGCCGTACTCGGCGAAAAGCCAGTCGATTTAAGAATTATCGCCGTTCCACTCGCGCCCTTAGCCGGGCCATCCAGCCCCGCGACGAATCCGTCCCCGGGCACGGTTTCGTCACGCTAACTTGGCGGCCACGCAGGAGCTGCGACCCGCTGCATTGGGCTTGACGCGGCCGGAGCGGCGGGACTAACCCATGCAGACCCTGCCGAAGCCATCGCAACCGCCTCATGCCAGAGCTTTCCCCGGACGACTCCAAACGACTCGCCGCTACAAAGGCGCTAGAACTCATTACCCCTGGGATGCGTCTCGGGCTCGGGACCGGCACGACGGCGGCAATTTTCGTCGAACTGCTTGCAGGCCAAGTTGCTGGAGGCTTGAACGTAATCTGCGTGCCGACCTCCGAGCGCACCCGCACCCTGGCCGAGCTTCATGCCATTCCGGTGGCCTCGATCGATGATTTGCCCGAGCTCGATCTGACTGTCGATGGCGCCGACGAATTCGACCCAAAATTGCGTCTCATCAAGGGCGGCGGCGGCGCACTCTTGCGCGAAAAAATCATTGCTATGGCATCGAAGCGCATGGTCGTGATCGCCGATTCGTCGAAGTCCGTCGCGGTTCTCGGCAAATTCCCTTTGCCAGTCGAAGTCAATGTGTTCGGTCTTTCAGCGACAAAGCGCATGATTCTCGGCTGCCGCACGGGCCTGTGGCTGCGAAGGCGAGGTTCGCCTGCGGAAAACTCCCGGCGGCCAGGCTTTCGTCAGTGACAATGCGCACTATATCGTGGATTGCTTCTTTGGCGCCATTGCCGATCCGGACCACCTGGCGGACCGGCTCGCCGCCATTCCCGGCGTCGTCGAACATGGGCTCTTCATCGGGATTGCCAAGGCGGTAATCAGCGCCGGTCCGGAGGGTATCGCGATTCTTGGCCAACTCGATTGACGCCAGTCGGATGGTCCTGCATTTTGCAGCATGGTTCGAGGAGGTTTTCGCTTGCGCACAACTCTTGAAAAACATGGGATGAATTTGGTTTTTTGCCTGGCGTTCCTGCTTGCTCTCTTGGGTACCGCGACCGGAAGCAGGGCCCAGCAAGCCGCGCCCGTCACCCCGCCGGACCAAACGGCGCCCGCGCCCAGCCCGTCACATTTAGCCGCCGCCCGCGCGCTTGTAGTTGCCAACGGAATGTCGCGCTCCTTTAGCATCGTCATTCCCCAATTCATGGATCAGATCGGCTCGTCTCTGACCGAGACGCGGCCGGAACTCAGGCACGACCTCGACGCCGTGCTGGCGCAGCTCAAGCCCGAATTCGATCATCAAGCGGACGATATGGTCGATATCGCCGCGCAGATTTATGTCAAACAGATGAGCGAGCAGGATTTGAAGGCGGCGGTGGCCTTTTTCGAGAGCACAGCGGGAAAAAAATACGTCGAGACACAACCGGCCTTCCTGACCGAGGTGGTGACCGCGATGCAAAGCTGGCAGGGCAGGATATCGTCCAGCATGATGACCCGCGTGCGCGAGGAAATGAAGAAAAAGGGCCACGACATCTGATAGTCATGTGATGTGACCCGTTGAAGCCTCCTATTCGAGCCGCACGAGCACGCTGTCCGCCGCGCCTCTTGCATCCATGACAGACACCCGCGCAAAGCCCGCGCCATCGGGTGTCCATATCGCCTGCCTGCGCAGGTCCGGTTCGCCGATCGGCACCCCATTGACGATCCATCGCAGCGGCAAAACTCCGCCTTCGGCTTTCAAACTGAGCCGGGCGCCGGGAGATGGCGGCGTCGCTGCGGCAAGGCCGAGATCGACGCTGGCGCCATCCGGCGGAAAAGCGATTTTTAATTGCGCTGTCGCCACCGCCGCCAGAGTTTTGGGCACGTCCTTTCGCAAATGCCGCAAGGGCGGCGGCAGCGAGGCGGTCCGGCTCGTGAGAATACCGGCGGGCGGGCCAAGGAATTCGTGCCCGGTGCCGAGCCTCGCGAAAGCGTCGAACAAAACCGGCGCGGCGGCTTGGCGTCCGGCGAGGCCGAACACGGCGCCATTGTCAGGCCGGCCGAGCCAGACCGCGATCGTATGGGCCTTGTCGAAGCCGATCGCGAACGCATCGCGGTAGCCGTAGGACGTTCCGGTCTTATAGGCGATGCGCCCGAACGGCGCGTTCAGGGGCGGGGCCACGCCGCGCAGAATGGCGGCGACATACCAGCTCGCGACAGGCTCCGCGATCCGCCGGTTCCTGGCGTCCGCCATCCCCTCGGCGTCCGTTGTTTCGCGCAACCTCGGCACGCTTCCTCCCCGCGCGAGGCCGGCGTAGAGCGCCGCAAGATCGCGCAGCCTGATCCCGAGCCCACCCAAGCCCGCCGCTAGTCCTGGAGCGGTTTCATCCGGGAGCGCGATCCTGGCCCCGGCATTACGCAGCCGCGCGATAAACTGTTCCGGGCCGATTTCGTCGAGCAATTCGACCGCCGGAAGATTTAGGGACAATTGCAGGGCGCGCCGCGCCGTCACGGTGCCTTGGAAGGAATGGTCGAAATTTTCCGGCGCGTAAGTTCCGTAATGTCTTGGCCGGTCGTCCAAGATTGTATCGGGGTGGGCGATGCCGTTTTCAAAAGCGAGCGCATAAATGAAAGGTTTTAAGGCCGAGCCGGGCGAGCGGATGGCATCGGTCATGTCGATAGCGCCCGCGCGTTCTCGCGAAAAATAATCCGCCGCCCCAACATGCGCGCGAACCTCGCCGCTCGCATTGTCGACGACGAGGATCGCGCAAGACAGTTTTGGTCCGAGCCCGGCCGCTGCCTCGCGCGCCAAAGCTTCGAGCGAGGCTTGCAGCTTGGCGTCGAGCGTCAGCCGGTGGACGCGCAGCGAAGGCGCACGCCGGAGCGCGGCCTCGCTGGCATGCGCGGCGAGCATCGGAAACGCCCGGCGTTCGTGCGGGACGGTTTCGCGCTTGGCGGCATCGCGCTCAGCCTTAGTGATGCACACCGCGCGCAAGCACCCGGTCGAGGACGGCATCGCGGGCAGCCCGCGCGGCAGCCGGATAACGATCCGGCCGCCGGGTTTCCGGCGCTTGCGGCAAGGCAACCAGTAATGCCGCCTCTGCAACCGAGAGCCGCTTCGGCTCGCGCTCAAAATAGGCAAGGCTCGCCGCCCTCAGGCCCTCGATATTGCCGCCATAAGGTGCGAGCGCAAGGTAAAGATCGAGGACGCCGGTCTTATCCGACCGCCGTTCGATTTTCACCGCGCGCAGGATTTGGTTGAACTTCGCCGCCACGGATTTTCCGGCTTGGGGTTCGAGGAGCCGGGCCACCTGCATCGTTAAGGTCGAGCCGCCGGAAACGATATGACCGTGGCTTGCCCATTGCAGCGCGGCCCGCCCGAGGCTCAGAAAATCTACCCCATGGTGGCTGTAGAAACGGCGGTCCTCATAGGCAACGAGCATCGCGATGAAGCGCGGATCGACATCGTCCGCGTGAACCGGAAGCCGCCAGCGCCCGCCCGGCGTCGTGAAGGCCCGCAAAAGGCGCCCATTTCGATCGAGCACGATGCGCGAGCCTTGGCTCGCTGCAGTAATATCGGCCGGATTCGCAAAAGGCCGGAAATGAAGCAAGGCCGCGGAAATTGCGAGACCGGCCACCGCGAGTGCAAGAAAGAGCGCTGCGATCGTACCAAAATATCTCGCGTGAAAAATTTTATTTGGGCGGGGTAACATCAATTGCGCCATAAGCGGTGCGGCCAAATCGTTCCGGACGGTACATGTCCTCTATCGTCGCCGGCGGGCTAACATAATGTCCAGGCGTCACCGCGCGGACAATATAGGCGACCGTGAAATTGGCCTTGTCGTGCCCGTCGCGCGCGAAAGCGGCAACGAAACGATCGTCGCGATATTCGGTATGTGCCGGCTCGACGGTTTTTTTGAGAAACGCCAAGGCTTCCGTCGAGCCGCCCTCAAAAAGATCCGGATTGTCGATCTCCAATCCTGAAGGCAAGCGGTCAACGAGAAGTAGCCGCGCGAACGCGGCCTCATATTCGGTGACCGTCAAAGCTACCACAAAGCGGTCGTTCTGTTTGATCGCCGTGGGCTCGATCGGTTTTCCGTCGAGCGTATAATAGGCGCGTTCGATCCGGTAGCCCTGCTCCGCCGCGGGCTCCGGCGTCAGCGGATTGCCGGAGGTTGTCAAAACGATGCTCACCGGCGCTTGGCCGCTATTGGCAATTGTGGCGGTTTTGTCGGCAAGCGTGGCGGCGCGCCAACTCTTGAAGAAGGCGCCCTGCTGGGGCACGCCATCGACCGACAAGGAAATCGTCTTGGATTGATCGGCGAGCGCTTCGGCGGCGAGAACCATGAACGCATTTTCCTGGGTGCTGGAAAAGGTGGTTTTCGCGCGCGCATCTTCCACGACCTTCGAGGCGCGCTGAATTTCTGCGGCGGGCATTTGGGTCTCGACGGCAAGCGCGAGAAGCCCGGCACCGTCGCGCAGACGCGAGCCGTAATCGGGGCTCGCGTAGAGCGGATTGCCGAGCGTGCTCAAGCGCTCCGCTGCTCTTGCGAACACCGCCTCCGCGCGCGTGCGGTCGCCAAGAAGAGCGAGCGCAGCCGCAAGATGGGCGCGGGCGAGCGGGGTCTCGAACGAGTCGATCTTGGCGTCGGCCAGATAGCGCAGATCGCCCATGACCTGGCGGCCGTTGCGTGCCAGAACATAGGCGGCATAGGCTATCGGGCGCACCTTGTCCCGCGCCAATATCGCTCGAATTGGCAAGCAGATTGCGCAGCCGCTCCAGGGCGGCGTCGAATGGCTTCCGCGGCACGTCAAACCCGTTTTCGCGCGCGCGAGTCAAAAAGTCCGTGACGAACGCATGAAGCCACATGTCATCGGCATCGCCCGCCGACCAAACACCGAAGGCGCCGTTTGAATCCTGGCGCGCCAGCACCCGCTCGATTGCGTCGCGGATGCGCTGATCGGTGTCCGGATCGAGTCCAAGCGCCTCGCTCTTCGCAAGCTTGTTGACATAGAGCATGGGCAGGGCGCGGCTGACGATTTGTTCGGAACAGCCATAAGGATAGCGATCGAGCGCCTGAAGGAGGGCCGGGACATCTATTCCGGCGAGCGCGGAAACACTGAGCGAAACGGCGCCGGTTCCGGGCACGAAATCGGCGATGAGGTCGCTCGAAATCGCGAGGCTTTCCCCCGGCGCCAGCGTGGGCACCGAGCGGCGGTAAAGGCTCGACGTTCCGGGCGAGACGTCGAGCGCGAGCGTCTGCGGCGCGACGAGGCCGGGGCCGCTCAGCGTGAGGCCGGCGCTCGCGTGGCCAATGCCCGTGGCTTTGAAGGGGATCGTCAGCGCCTTGCGTGCCCCGGCAGCAAGTTTGAATTTGCGGTGCAGGGTATCGCTTGCGACCGAAAGGGGGCCGGTTACGTCGAGATCGAGCGCATAGTCGCCAGGCTTTCCTTCGACATTGTCGATTTGCACATGAAATTGCGACCGGTCGCCAAGCGACAGAAAGCGCGGTGCCGTCACTTGCGCGACGACCGGATCGCGAACAATCACGTCCGTGCTGGCACTGCCTGCCTTGGTTTTTGTCCAGGCAACCGCCATGACCCGCAAGGTGCCATTGAAGGCGGGCAGGTCGAAGTCGATTCGCGCCCGGCCGTCCGGACCGGTCTTGACGATTCCCGAAAAGCGGGCAAGGGGCTCTTGCGTCGGCCGTTCGCCGCCAAGCTCCGGGGCTGCGTCGCCGCCAGACCGGATCGCCCCGCGCGAACCCTGCATTCCATCGATCAGCAGGCCATAGAGGTCGCGGATTTCCGTGCTCAACTGGCGCTGGCCGAAGAAATAGCCGCGCGGATCGGGCGGCTCATAATGGGTGAGATTGAGGATGCCCGCATCGACCGCCGCGACCGTCACTCTCGCCTCTTCTCCCTTGCCTAGGCCTTTGATTTCGAGCGGGATCGTCAAGGGTCCGCGCGGCCGCGCCTTGGCCGGCGGAGCGAGCCGGACATCGAGCCCATGGGCTTGCGGATCAATCGCAAACCAGGCAAGCCCGATGGCCCGGCCCGGCATCCGATTGGCCGCCTTGTCGAGCGGCCGATAGGCGAGCACCACGGCATAAGCGCCCGCTCCCCACTTGCCCTCGACGGGGATTGCGGCCGTCGCGTCGCCCTCTTTCAGATCGAGCGTGGTCAGAGCGTGCAAACTCTCGCCGATAATGGCGACCGTCGCGGCGCCCGCAAAGCGCGAGGCAAGGCGCAGCCGCATCTCGTCGCCCGGCTTATAATTGGCCTTGTCGAGACTGACATCGAGGAGATCCGGCGTTTGCGTGCTGGCCTCGCCGGACCAGCCGCTCTCGAAGGCAAAACTCGTCGGTTGGTCTCCCTCGTTGCCGCTTGCAACATCGAGCCGGTATTGGCCAAGTCCAACGATTGCGGAGATCTTGGCCGGCGCATCGATGCCGAGGTCGATCTTGCCTCCGGCGACCCGTTTCGACGATTTCACCCGCTCGTAGTTCCAGCGCCCGTCGGCCCGGTACCATTGGTAATCGTCGCTAACTCTATAGAGCGACCAATCGATACCCTTGCGCGCGGCACGGGCGCCGTCCGCACCGACGGCGATGACATCGAAGCTTGCCGCCGCGCCTTCGCTCAAAGCCGTGAAATTCTTCTTGACGCCAATTAGGCCGGCCTTTGGCAAAATCGGTATGACGAGCGAACGTTCGACGGCGCGCCCGCCCGGCTCGCCTGCCCGCAAGATGATCTTTGCCTGAAGTGGGCGCGGCGCAGAGGTCTCGGGAATGGGTACGAGAATTTTTGCCGTGCCTGTCGCATCGGTGACCGCTGCCTCCTCTATTTCCGTGCTGGTTTTGTCGAAATGCTCGTCTTGCAGCCCGGCCGTATAGCCGTTGAGCGCGGGCAATGGCGATTGGCCGGCTGCATCTATCTCGACCTCGCCGGTAATTTCGAGATTTGCGCCGGGCGCGCCGTAGAGATACCGCGCCTCGGCCGCAATCTCGACCGCTTCGCCGCCCCGCGCCGCCGCCGCTTGCGAGGTCAACGAAAGTTCGAGGCGTTCCGGCACATAATCCTCGACGAGGAAGCTCGTCCGTCCAACGGGAACACCTTTGGGATCGGCAAACGCCTCGACGCGCCAAGTTCCCGCCGCGCTGCCGGGGAGCAGCGGCAACGCAAAGCTGCGGCCGCCGTCGCCCTGATCCTCCGTCTGCAACCGCTTGTATTCAACTCCGTCGGGGCGTTTGACAACAAGGGTAAGCGGCAAGGCAGGCACGGCGGTGCCCTGCCCATCGCGCAGCAGTGCGGCGATGAAAACAGTCTCGCCCGAACGGTAGACCCCGCGCTCGGTAAAGACCAGGGCGTCGAGCGCGGCTGTCGCGGCGCGGCCTTTGACACCCCGGTCCGTGAGGTCGAAAGCATTCGCCTCGAGATCGAGGAAACCATAATCGCCCTTGCCGTCTTCGGCGACGGCGAGACCAGGAGCAACCCCACCAGTCCCGCGCGAAAAACCTGGATCGAAATGAATGTGACCTGCATCGTCCGTGCGTTTCGAGGTCAAAATCTCATTGTCGCGCGCGACAAGGCGCACCTCGACTCCGGCGGCCGGCAATGCGCTCGCCAGCGAGCGGACGAACACATGAATGCCATCCTTGCCGGTGAAAGCGGTGAGGCCCAGGTCGGAGACGATGGACCCAGTTCGTCGCAATTGTCCCGCCGCCTTCCTCGTCGCTGTCGTTCGCGGTGGATATGTCGCCGGCCGGCTTGGCGGTCATGACATAAACGCCGGGATCGAGTTTTCCGGCCGCCTCCATCACCGGGAAGGCGGTCGTCACTTCGGTGTTGAGCTCCGGCGTTGCGTCGAGCGTTCCAGACCAGATTTTCTTGCCGTCGGTCTCGATATATTGCTTGGTCCGGTAGGGTGAGAGCTGGGCTAGAAAATCCTCGGATCGCACCGTCGGCACGAGGTTGCGATCGCCGATCCGCACGATGTCCACGGCGATTTTTCTGGTGTTGACGGAGACGACGGGAATACCTTCCTGGCCAACCCGTGGCAGCACGTATTTCTTGCCGGTGAAATGCACCAACGGCGAACGATCGCGCACGTAGATTTCATAGTCCGCCGGTTTGCGCAGCGCTTCGCCGGCTGCCGACGGCAAGCCCTCGCGCAATACGATTTTGTAATGTTCGCCGTGCCTCAGCCCCTCGACACAAAGCTGTTGATCCTCGGTCGATCGCGGGATTGGCAAATCCCGAGGCGGTTACGAACGGCACGAAATCGGCGTTGCCCAAGGCAAGCGGTTCGGAAAACTGGAAGCATGCGCGAGGCGATGCGAATTCATTGTCGATCTTGTAGTCGAGTATGCGAAACCCGGTCTTTTCGCGGGAGATCCTCATAGATGTTGCGCACCTCGGGGATATCGGCAGCGTCGAGGCTCGCGCGGTCAGCATCGAGCGAGGGACGCCACATGCTCCGCTTGGCGTAAATTTCGCCGAGCCAGGCGAGCGCCACCGCTTGCTCCGGCTTGGCGCTGGCCCGCTCATAAGTGATATAGGCGGCCGCCGTGGCGGTCTCCTGGAGATTATTGTCGTCGCCGGCCGTGGCGAGGGCCGCGCGCGAATAAGCGATCCAAGCGCGGGCATCCTTCGGATTGGCTGCGGCGATCGCGGCGGCGAGATTGAGCGCCGCCTTGAGATCCTTGCGCGCGATGGCTTGCCCCGCGTCCTTACGTAATTGGGGGAGCGCGCGGGTCGCGAGCGCGCCTAGGTCCTTGCCGATATTTTGTTCCAGCCGGGTCGCGTCGCTTTCGAGCTCCTCGCTCACAAAATTTGGACGCGCGTGTGCCAAACCCATCCACAAAAGGAGCGTCAAGGCTAGGGTGAGCAGGGCCGATGTGCGCATTTCCGTCCTCGTCCAAGGAGAGACCATGGAAGAAGCCACGTTATCATAGCCGGTTTCGAATGCCATGTTTAGGATGGACCCTAAAGACGCAACTCGAAAAAGCCCAGTTCGCCGGCGAGAGTGTCCTTGCCGGAGTTTGCGACCCGTCTGCGGCGCAGAAGGCTTCTGGTGTGGATCCGCGCCGCTAGGAATGGCGAACCTTCGGCTCAAAGCATCCGCTCTATCCAAAATCCCATCGGGGATCTTGGGCCGGGCTGCCCAACGGATTTTCCGCGGTAATTATTGTTATCGTGGAATAACGCAATATAACCATGCCTCTCACAGGTTCTCTATGATCTGGCCTTCATCTATAGTGGCGCGCTTTCTGGAGCTTGCTGGAACTTGTTCGTGAAACGGACCCTCCCAATTCCCGCTATCGTGTTTGTTGCTGCGATCGCCCTTTCGCTCGCGTCCTGTGGGCGGCGGGGACCGCTCGAACCTCCCCCCGGCGCGGCTGCCTCGAACGCGCCCCTAACCGGCGCTCCGGGGGATTACGCAACGCCCGGGAACGCAGGCGAGCTGGCGGGGCAAAATACGGCCACGTCCAGCGGCGCGGAGGCACCACCTGCGGCGAAGCAACCACCGCCGCGCCCGCGTAAGCCGTTTATCCTCGATCCGTTGCTCTGATCCAAACATGCATCATTTTGCGATCAAGAATGGCGTCATGCACGCGGAGGACGTCGATCTCGCAAGGCTCGCGGCGGAAGTTGGCACGCCATTTTATTGCTATTCAACGGCAACGCTGACACGCCATTACAAGGTATTCGATTCGGCTTTTGCCGGCTTGCCACATCTCATTTGCTACGCGGTGAAAGCCAATTCCAACCAGGCCGTTCTCAAAATTTTGGCGCGGCTCGGCGCCGGAATGGACGTCGTCTCCGGAGGAGAACTCCGGCGCGCGCTGGCGGCAAGTGCCGCTCCGGAAAAAATCACCTTTTCGGGGGTCGGCAAGACGCAAGCGGAAATGGTGTTTGCGCTCGAACAGGATATTCTCTGCTTCAACGTCGAATCGGAACCAGAGCTCGCCCTACTTTCCGAAGTTGCAGCGAGGCAAAACCGGACGGCCCGCGCGGCGCTCAGGGTCAACCCCGATGTCGATGCCAAAACCCATGCCAAGATTGCCACTGGCAAGGCGGAAAACAAATTCGGTATTCCGATTCGCCGCGCCCGCGAAGTCTATGCCCAAGCGGCAGCCCTGCCGGGGATAAAAATCACCGGAGTCGATATTCATATCGGTTCGCAGATCACGGACCTCGCCCCATTCGACGATGCGTTCCGCCTGATCGCCGATTTTGTCGGGGTGCTGCGCGCCGATGGTCACGCGCTTGAGCATATCGATCTCGGCGGCGGTCTCGGCATCCCTTATGCTCACTGGGAGGATCCAGAGAGCTACCACCCGGAGCGCTATGCGGCGATCGTCAAGGCAAGGCTTGGGCCGCTCAACTGCCGCCTGATCTTCGAGCCGGGACGGCTGATCGCGGGCAACGCCGGCATTCTCGTCACTCGCGTCCTCTATGTGAAGCGGGGCGAGACCAAAACCTTCGTTATTGTCGATGCGGCGATGAACGATCTCGTCCGCCCGACGCTTTACGACGCGCACCATGAGATCCTTGCCGTTCGCGCCAGGCAAGCCAGCCCTGAAATCACCGCCGATATCGTCGGCCCGGTCTGCGAAACCGGCGATTATCTCGCGCTGTCGCGTAAGCTGCCACGACCTTCGCCGGGTGATCTCCTGGCGTTCATGTCGGCCGGCGCCTATGGCGCGGTGCAGGCCGGGACCTATAATTCGCGGCTTCTGGTGCCCGAGGTCCTTGTTAACGGCGGCCAGTATGCCAT
>CAVQZL010000057.1:0-75949 GCA_963718265.1 uncultured Alphaproteobacteria bacterium
TAGGGCCTGTTGAGATTTAGGATTCCCTTTTGCGGGGGCATGTGATTTAAGCTTTGGATGGTCGATCGTTTTGACGGACGCCCAATGGGCGAGGACGGCAGCCGCATTGCCTGGGCAAGCGGGACGGATCCGGGGTGAAGCGGCGGAAGACAACCGCCGCTTCATAGAGGCGGTTCTTCTGGATTGCGCGGACAGGAAGCCCGTGGCGTGATCTGCCGGTCTTTTGGTCACTGGAACACCGTGTTCAAGCGGTACCGCGATTGGGTCAAAGCCGATGTTTTCACGCGCCTTTTTGAGGCTTGCTCGGATCCGCCGGACATGGAGTACGCCATGGCCGATGCCACCATCGTCAAAGTTCATCGCCACGGACAGGGCGCAAAAGGGACGAAAATCAGGCCATAGGCCGCTCCAAGGGCGGCATGACGACCAAACTTCTCGCCCTCACCGATGCTCTCGGCAATCTTGTCCGTTTCGTGCCATGCCCGGACAGCGGTTCTATACAGTCGGCGTTCAACCGCTCATCGACGGGGTTGAATTTGGCGGGCTCATCGCCGACAAGGCATTCGACAGCAACGCCATCATCGCGGATTTGAATGAACGCGGCGCTAAGATCGTCATATCCCAGCATCCGCGGCGCAGCCAGCCACTCACTATCGACGCAGGCATCTACAAATGGCGACACCTGATCGAAAATTTCTTCTGCAAACTCAAAGAGTTCAAGCGTATCGCCCTGCGCAGCGACAAACCCATCAAAGCTTCAAGCGAATCCACCCATCTCGTCGCAGCCGTCATAAACTCACGATGAATTTAACAGGCCCTAGCATTACAGTTGCTTTTTTGGAGAGCATCTAAATCTATGGGCAACCATGATTCGGAGATCGTGGACGCCGGCAGCGTCGATTGAGGAGACGCTTGCGGTGTGGGCGGCGTCGCTTCGAGAGGTCAAGAAGCGGATACGTCCATTGTTCACGCAAGAGCGTGTTGCGACGAATGCAGGTCTGTTCCTGGAAGGCCTGCTGGGAGATGAGCGGCGCAAGACCGGTTGGATGCGTGCGGAGGCGGCTGGCGATCCCGGCCCATGGCGGCAGCAGGCAATCCTGGGCCGCAGGGATTGGGACGCTGATGCCCTGCGCGACATCGTACGGGAGTATGTCATTGAGCACCTGGCGGATGACGATACGGTGCTGGTGATCGACGAGACCGGCTTTCTCAAACAGGGCAAGGCATCGTGCGGAGTGGCACGGCAATACACCGGTTCGGCGGGCAAGATCACGAACTGTCAGATCGAAGTCTTCGCTGCTTACGTTTCGCGCCACGGTCATGCCTTCATCGATCGTGCGCTTTATCTTCCGAAGGAATGGACCGACGATCCAGATCGCCTGGAAGCTGCATACGTGCCTCCCGATATCGGCTTTGCAACCAAACCCACGCTTGCGACGAGAATGATCGCACGCGCGATAGCCGCGTCTGTACCGTTCAAGTGGGTTGCCGGTGATACCGTCTACGGTGTTGGCGACATCGAACAGCAACTACGCCTTGCAGGCAAAGGCTACGTGCTCGGGGTCAGCAGCGCTCATGTATTTCAATCCTGGGGCAAGCGGCAGCCTGTCGCGGGCAAGGCAGAAGACATCGCCCGGACGCGGCGCCCGTCCGACTGGAAGCGTCTGTCGGCAGGAGCCGGAACCAAAGGACCGCGGCTGGATGATTGGTGTTATCTCGAATTGGCCGATCTTGAGGCCGGGAATTCACCCGCGCAAATCAAGGTCTGTGGACGCGCGGTGTGCTGATCCGTCGCCACATCGCCGATGGCGATCTCGCCTTCTTCACCACCTGGTGTCCAGCGGGAACATCCATCGAAACGCTGGTGGCGGTCGAAGGCCATCGCTGGGCGATCGAGGACAGTTTTGAGACCGCGAAAAACGAGTTCGGACTAGATCATAACGAGAGCAGGTCATGGCATGGCTGGCATCGTCACGTGTCGCTGGTGATGCTCGCCTTCGCCATGATGGCCACGATCCGGCATCGCGCTAATCTGATGCCAAAAAAACGAAGCGCCGCCCCCCGGCAAAAGCCGAAACATTATCACGCCGCCACTGATCCGCTGGTCAATCCAGGAAATCCGCCGCATCGCTAGTAGACTTGCGCGAAAGCGCATTCAACCCGCACATATCATCGCATGGTCACTCTGGCGAAGGGCTCACCAGGCTGCCGCTCAACGCGCTCACTTCAGATCAAAAAAGCAACTGTAATGCTGGCACTACAGTTGCTTTTTCGGAGAGCATCTGAATCTATGGGCAACCATGATTCGGAGATCGTGGACGCCGGCAGCGTCGATTGAGGAGACGCTTGCAGTGTGGGCGGCGTCGCTTCGAGAGGTCAAGAAGCGGATACGTCCATTGTTCACGCAAGAGCGTGTTGCGACGAATGCAGGTCTGTTCCTGGAAGGCCTGCTGGGAGATGAGCGGCGCAAGACCGGTTGGATGCGTGCGGAGGCGGCTGGCGATCCCGGCCCATGGCGGCAGCAGGCAATCCTGGGCCGCAGGGATTGGGACGCTGATGCCCTGCGCGACATCGTACGGGAGTATGTCATTGAGCACCTGGCGGATGACGATACGGTGCTGGTGATCGACGAGACCGGCTTTCTCAAACAGGGCAAGGCATCGTGCGGAGTGGCACGGCAATACACCGGTTCGGCGGGCAAGATCACGAACTGTCAGATCGGAGTCTTCGCTGCTTACGTTTCGCGCCACGGTCATGCCTTCATCGATCGTGCGCTTTATCTTCCGAAGGAATGGACCGACGATCCAGATCGCCTGGAAGCTGCATACGTGCCTCCCGATATCGGCTTTGCAACCAAACCCACGCTTGCGACGAGAATGATCGCACGCGCGATAGCCGCGTCTGTACCGTTCAAGTGGGTTGCCGGTGATACCGTCTACGGTGTTGGCGACATCGAACAGCAACTACGCCTTGCAGGCAAAGGCTACGTGCTCGGGGTCAGCAGCGCTCATGTATTTCAATCCTGGGGCAAGCGGCAGCCTGTCGCGGGCAAGGCAGAAGACATCGCCCGGACGCGGCGCCCGTCCGACTGGAAGCGTCTGTCGGCAGGAGCCGGAACCAAAGGACCGCGGCTGGATGATTGGTGTTATCTCGAATTGGCCGATCTTGAGGCCGGAGAATTCACCCGCGCAAATCAAGGTCTGTGGACGCGCGGTGTGCTGATCCGTCGCCACATCGCCGATGGCGATCTCGCCTTCTTCACCACCTGGTGTCCAGCGGGAACATCCATCGAAACGCTGGTGGCGGTCGAAGGCCATCGCTGGGCGATCGAGGACAGTTTTGAGACCGCGAAAAACGAGTTCGGACTAGATCATAACGAGAGCAGGTCATGGCATGGCTGGCATCGTCACGTGTCGCTGGTGATGCTCGCCTTCGCCATGATGGCCACGATCCGGCATCGCGCTAATCTGATGCCAAAAAAAACGAAGCGCCGCCCCCCGGCAAAAGCCGAAACATTATCACGCCGCCACTGATCCGCTGGTCAATCCAGGAAATCCGCCGCATCGCTAGTAGACTTGCGCGAAAGCGCATTCAACCCGCACATATCATCGCATGGTCACTCTGGCGAAGGGCTCACCAGGCTGCCGCTCAACGTGCTCACTTCAGATCAAAAAAGCAACTGTAATGCTAGAGCGGTATCCGAGCGGACTGAATCGATACGGGGAATTGCCAAATCGGGTAATTTCTAATTCATGATTCCCGCTGCAGGAAGGAGGCGGCGGGGATGGCGCTGTCCAATGATCTTCGCAAGCGGGTGGTAGAAGCAGTCGTTGAAGACGGCTTATCGCGCAACGCCGCAGCCAAGCACTTTAAGGTGAGCATCGCAAGCGCGGTGCGCTGGGTTAAGCGCTATGAGACCACGGGGAAGATTTCGCCTTCGCCTGCGGGTGGCGATCACCGCTCCGGCCGCGTTGAGGCGCAGCGCGATTATCTGCTGGGTTTGATCCGCCGCGCGCCGGACATCACGCTCATCGAGATCCAGGAGCGCCTGATCCAAAATTGCGGCGAGCGATTTTCGGTTTCCGTGCTGTGGCGCTTCTTCGATCGTCACAAGATCACATTTAAAAAAAGACCGCCCATGCGAAAGAGCAGCAACGCCCGGACGTGCTGAACCAGCGCCAGGAGTGGTTTGCCTCCCAACTCGATCTCGATCCCGCAAAGCTCGTGTTCATCGATGAGACCGGCGCTTCCACCAATCTAGCGCGCAAAGGAGGACGCTGCCTTCGCGGGCGGCGGCTGCGCGTTCCCATCCCGCACGGCCATTACAAGACGGTGACGCTCGTTGCTGGCATCCGCCTTCGCGGGCTCACGGCACCGAAGGTTTACGACCGGCCGCTCAACGCCGCCTTGTTCGAGGAATGGGTGGAAAAATGCCTCGCTCCCACCCTCGCGGAAGGCGAAGTCGTCGTCATGGACAATCTCTCGAGTCACAAGGGACCGCGGGTCGAAGAGCTCATAAAGGCCGCCGGGGCCGACTTGCGCTATCTGCCGCCCTACAGCCCGGACATGAACCCGATCGAAAAAGCCTACTCCAAGCTAAAAGCCTACTTACGAAAAATCGCCGAGCGAACCGTCACAGGACTGATGCGCGCACTTGAGGCTTGCGCCGGCATCTTCAAGCCTGCCGAATGTGAAAATTACTTCGCCGCCTGCGGCTATGATACAGGTTGATCGGAGTCTGCTCTTCGAAGTCTGCTCTAAAGCATTACCGGCGAGGAGTCGGAAAGCGGCGCCTCTTACGGCGCGCTGCGGCATGTTTAAAACCGTGGAGGTCACGGAAACCGGGATGCGCTCCGCACCTAGAACAACACCACCAAAGAGGAAAGCTGTGATCCTCGCAGATATTCCAAATTACCAGCACCCCGCCTTTCCACGGCCGACTAACCTGAATGCGGTGATCTGGCGCTACATGGCTATTGAGAAGTTCGAATGGCTAGTTGCAGAACGCCGCCTATTCATGGCGCGAGCCGATCTACTTGGCGATGACCATGAAGGCACGACACCACCGGCTGAATTGGCGATGTGGCGTACCTTGGCTGAACAAGCGACAGATTTAGCCCAACGGCGCACCATTGAACACAACAGCGCAGAATTGTCGGAATACGCGAAAGTCTTTCGGCCACATTATTACGTCAGCTGCTGGCACATGGCACCCGACGAGAATGTCTCGATGTGGGAACGCTATGTGAAGACACCGGATTCGGTAGCGATTAAAACCTCGTATTCGATCCTGCGGGGGCAATTGCAGCACATGATCGTAGAGTTTGGTGTTGTCAGGTACATCGATTACGAAAGTCAGGTGCTTCCCTCCATAAATATGCTCCACCGCATCACTCATAAGCGACATTTTTTCGCCGACGAGCGCGAGGTAAGGGCTGTCGTCTCGGCGATGGTCCAAGGCGAAATCCGACACAAGTACATTGATCCATTCCTCACGACTGATGGTCTTGGGTTCACACCGCCAGTCGATCCGCAACGCCTTATTCAGGGCATCGTATTGCACCCACGGGCATCGCCCGCATTTAGAGCCCGCGTGTCGGAGCATTGCGTTGTAAACGGATTGCCAGCGCCTGAATTGTCGCGCTTGGCACGAAAGCCTGTCTTTTGAAGGCGATGCCCAAAAGGATGCGCCCAGTCACAAGTCTTCACTTCTGGGGCGCGCTTTCGTAGCAGGCTTTGGGCAAGCTCGGCGTGTTGAATTTAACCGGGTCGCCGCATTTGTCGCAACCGGCGGCAAAGAGACAGGCAACGGCGAGACTGACCAAGGCAAAAACAGCGCGGCACATTAACTTCTCCCGTTTTGGCGGGCACGCATGACCGCTCCTTGCCCGCGATTGCCGCGCCGGTCAAGCGAACCTAAGCGGCAATACCGCCAATCCCAAGCATGAGATGCTCCGGCCCCCGCAACGATGCGCCGGGGCGATAGGGCGGCGGGTCTGCCAAAAGGCGCGGATCGACAAGTCTCCTCGCAAGCGCGGCGAGCGCCGCCTCGGCTTCGAGCCGGGCGAGAGGCGCGCCAATGCAATAATGCGGGCCTGCGCCGAAGCCAAAATGCGGATTATCGGTCCGATCCGGATCGAACCGGTCTGGGTGCGCAAAGCGCTTCGGGTCGCGGTTGCCGGACGCAAATAACAAAACGAGCCGCGCGTCTTTGGGAATCACCGTGCCAGCGATGTCGATCGCAGCCAAGGTCTTGCGCGTGCGGAATTGGCCCGGCGGCTCGAAACGCAACAATTCATCCACGACGCGTGGCGCAAGCGTGGGATCCCGGCGCAATTTTTCCATCCATTCGGGATGGCGCAGGAGCGTGAGCATGCCATTGGCGATCAGATTGACGGTGGTCTCGTGTCCGGCCACCAGCAGAAGCACGGCGGTTGAAAGGAGATCGAAAGTTCCCATCCGCCCACGTTTTTTGTCCTTGGTGGTCGCAAGGCCCGATAACACGTCGCCCGTTGGCCGCTTGCGTTTCTCCTTGACGAGAGCGCCCAAATAATTGGTGAGCGCGTCCCAATCCGCGACGGCTTTGAGACGATCCTCTTCGCGGGCCTGGTGATCGGGGTCGAGCAACTCGGCAAGCGTTTTTGACCAGCCTTGAAACTTCGGTCCGTCGCTTCGCGGAATGCCCAGGAGGTCGCAAACCACGGTGAGGGGCAGAGGATAGGAAAAGTCGTCCACCACATCGATTTCCTGGCGGCCGCGCATCCTGCCGATCAGATCATCGACGATCGCGCCGACACGGCCATTGACCGCCCGCACCCGTTCCGCGGTGATCTGGGCCATGACCTGCCGACGCAGGATGGTATGATCGGGCGGATCGCGAAAAATCAAGGGACGATGGGTTTCGACGATCCAGTCTTTGATCGGATTGACGATAAAGTCCGTGAGAAGATTGCCGGTCTTTGCGTGTTTGGACTTTGGAAGATCGTCCGAACTCAACCTTGGATCGTGAAGAAGGCTGCGGATTTCGGCATAAGTGCTGACGATATAAGTCCCGTCATCCTCGCGAACGACGGGAGTTTCGCGCAGTTGGGCGTAGAGCGGATAAGGATTAGCGCGATTGACTTGGTCAAGCACTTGCGCGAAAAGGATGGTGTCCGGCATTTCATAAATCCTTTGGTCCGCCCCTCGCGTGACTTGCGCGCGCATCACGGAACAGCACCACGGCACTTTGGGGCTACGGCCTGGCAATCCGAAAAATCCCTACGCCGTTGCGGCAAGGCTCCCGCTATCTCGATCATATTGCCACGAGCGCTTGGCTCAAGTCCTAAAACTCCCGGTGAATACGCGAAACCAATTGAGGCGACCATTTGACCATGCTAAATGGAAGCGGTTCCGCTGAGGGTTGCCGATTAGTTTTGCATATGATTGGTGAGTTGACTTCAGTGAGGACGTGCATATCTGATGAATGACGTAAAATGATAGTTGATACAGAAGGAATTGCAACATGAGTAAGCGTTTGTGGATTGTTGCCGGCTTTACTGCCACCGTCGCTGTGGGTTGGCAATTGGCGGATGTCGCGGTGGCGCAGCCGGTGCCGGATGCTGCACCGGCGCAGAATTTAAGCAATGTCGCAGTCCCTCGGCCCGGGCTTCCGCAGCTCACGCCGAGTAGCAATGGTCAAAGTATACATATCTTCCCGACGGTAGAGGGGGCAAAAGCGCGCGCGCGGGCAGGCCTTGCCGGCGGTCCGCTCGTTTACCACGCTGGCGGATCGATCATGCCGGCGGTCACGCTTTATGCGATCTACTGGATTCCGGCGAAGTTGCAGACCGGCGCAGCAACAAGCATGCCCGTGCAGTACCAGAACCTGCAATCGAGGCTCTTGATTGACTACCCCAATCACGGGATCGATAACAACAACACCCAATATTTCCAAACCATTGGAGGGGCGACGACTTTCGTCGCCAATCTCGGCGTCTTCGGCGGCGCTTTTGTCGATACCGCTCCCTATCCGGCCTCGGGCTGCACCAATTCCTTGACCCCGGGCGCCTGCATCACCGACGCGCAGATCCAGGCAGAGATCAAGCGGGTGATGGGCGTGAAGGGGTGGACCGGCGGGCTCCGCCACATGTTCGTGCTTTACACTTCTAGCGGCGAGGGCTCGTGCTTCACCTCCGCGAGCACCAGCTGCGCTTACACGCAGTATTGCGCCTACCATGGCAGTATCTCCGGGACTACTCCCGTCATTTACGCCAACATGCCCTTCGGCAACCTCAGTACCTGCCAGGTTGCCGGCACGCCTTCGCCGAACTCCTATGCCGTGGCGGACGCCGTAACGGATGTCGCGACACACGAGATCAGCGAGGCGATCACGGACCCGCTCCTCGACGCCTGGTTCGACAGCTCAGGCAATGAAATCGGCGACATATGCAATTTTTTCTATGGCACCAACACCTGGGATGCGAGCAAGGCGAATCAGTCGTGGAGTGGCCACTTCTATGAAGTGCAGGAGGAATACGACAATCACACTGGCAGCTGTGCCCAGGTTGGCCCCTGAGCCGCCCCCGGACGGCGGAGCATGGTCATGCGCCATGGAGGACAACGCTTCCATGGCGCGATCTGGTTCCCAGTTTGCCAGCCGGGCTTAGAGCCGGGCTTAGAGCAATGATGAATTTGTTTCGAGCCGCGGGTCCTGGTGACAAGACATGCGGCGCGAGTTATTCGAAATAAGCGGCGGTTGAAGGTCGCGCAGCGGTGACCTAAAAACAGCGCATTTCGGCCTCGGCCTCGGCTCGGTGCAGATCGGCCAGCATGGCTTTCAACTGTTCACTCGCGCGAAACATTGTCCCGATCTGACCCCGCGCCTGATTCGCACTCGCTACGGTCTGCGCTGCCACGTAACGGTCGTAGGGCAGCAACGAGGCTATGATATCAATCGAACAGGAACAGCGCCGCAGCATATCGGGGGTTTCGCCATTGGTCTTCATGCATACGAAGACATAGTCGGCGCGCGCCTCGGTGGGGTAATCGTTGGGGCCCGCCACGGCTAGGCACGCGGCAAGGATTGGGACGCAAGCGGCGGCGATCTTCATTGATTTCGCCTCTCCTTATATTGGACCAGAGACGGCAATTTATGCCCCCTGTTGGCGCGCAAGATTGAGCGAGAAGGTTTGGGGCAGGCGGCGGCAAAAGCTCCGCTCCAATATTTATCTCTAGATTTCTTCATGCGTGCTATAAAGCTCCAATCTATCAAGTTTTTGCGTGCGCCAAAAGCAAATCGAGATAGGCGCTCGGGCTATGGCTGCGCGCGAAATCCCCGGCGCGCTCCGCGGCGCGCGCCTTGCAAACCGGAAGACGCGGAATGAGCCGGGCGATGGCGGCGGCCAGCGCCTCGCTTGTGTGCGGAGCGAAGACCTCGCCTTCCGCTTGATTGCTCTCGATGCTGCTGCCCGCGAAGGTTCCCTTTGAGGCGACAACAGGACGTCCGGCGGCCACGGACTCGGTGAAAATGCCCGAGCCTCGCATGCCAAAAACGACCGGGTCGTAGGGCAGCAGCATCACGTCCATCCAGCCGGTCCAGGTGGCGTAATCCTCGCTTGAAAGCACCCCTTCGACGAACCGCACCCCTTTCAGTGCGCGCAACTCAGCTTCGGCTTCGATCGTACGCTGTTCCCAGCCGCTATGCTGAATTTGGATGGTGAACTCGGCATCGAGTCCATCTCGCTGGCAAACCGCGATCGCCTTGGGCAAGAGGTGAAAGCCCTTGTCGCACTTCGAATCGCCGAAGAATCCCACGCGAACCCGGCCCTCCATTGTTCGTGCCAGTTCCGAAACGCCAAATGGAACCGGCAAAATACGCGTCTGGATACCAAAGCTCTTGCTATACAATGTGCGCATGGCTTCGTTTTCGACGGTGAAGAAAAGAGAGAGGCCGGTCAGCGGTGCCGCCCGTGCAAAGGCCTCGCGGTAGAATTTTTTCCCATGCGTCGAAACTTCCCCCCAGGGCAGATAGCTTGGCGGAAACATCAATAGGCAGACGACGCGAGGAAGTTGGTCACGCGGCCTCGCGCGCAAAAAGCGAACTAGCCCCAAAATCTGGTTTTGCGTAATCGTCACCACGACTATAAGATTGTCCTTCTGCCAAACGCCCGCCGGCAGCGCTTCGAGATCCCGTTCGAAGGTTTCGTTGAGCGCCTTCCATGTTTGTCGTTCAGACCAAGTTGAGCTGCTGGCCGGACCGCCCCGAAACATCGCCGCGATAGGCAGCAGCCGCTTTTCGTTCCGCGAATACTCCACGCACTCATAAGGTGAGCGGCTGATATGTGGGATGGCGCCGATTTCAGCGGCGATCGAAATATCGAGGTCACGCGAGCCGAAAATGCGGTATCGCAATTTCCGCTCCGCCAGGGCATGGGACAACGTCTTGGCGAACGTGTAACTATGCCCGGCCTTGGTCACCAATCCGCTGTCGATAAGGATGAGTTCCATTGACGCTGTCTAGCGCATTCGCATTATGATAACAATTAACCATTACGTCCAAGCTCGTGAAATCGCGGCAGCTATATTGCCAATCGGACGTCAAACACGAAGTAACCGAAGCGGAGTCGAACGTGCTGTTGGGACAAAAGCGAATTCTGGTCACCGGGGGCGCGGGCTTTCTTGGAACGCATCTTTGCCGCCTTCTCCTTGACCAGGGCCACGATGTTCTTTGCGCCGATAATTTCTCTACTGGAACCCGCCGCAACATCGAGGAACTCCTTGGCAACACGCGCTTCGAGTTGCTCCGCCACAACGTCACCTTCCCGCTGTTTGTCGAAGTGGACGAGATCTACAACCTCGCCTGCCCGGCCTCGCCGGTTCACTATCAATGGGACCCGGTTCAAACAACGAAAACCAGCGTGTCCGGCGCGATCAATATGCTCGGCCTCGCCAAACGCCTCAAGGTCCGCATCTTGCAGGCCTCCACATCGGAAGTCTATGGCGATCCCGCCGTCCATCCGCAGACCGAGGATTACTGGGGCAATGTCAATCCGATCGGCAGCAGGTCCTGTTACGACGAAGGAAAGCGTTGCGCCGAAACGCTGTTTTTCGACTATCGCCGTCAGCACAAATTGAGCATCAAGGTCGCGCGAATTTTCAATACCTATGGCCCCAATATGCGCCCCGACGACGGGCGTGTCGTGTCGAACTTCATCTGCCAGGCCTTGCTTGGAAAAGACATCACCATCTTTGGCGAGGGCCTGCAGACGCGATCCTTCTGCTACGTGACTGACCTCATCGACGGGTTGGACCGGCTTATGAACTCTTCGGAAGACATCGTTGGGCCAGTCAATATCGGAAACCCGCGCGAATTCACAATTCTGGAATTAGCGGAAAAGGTCCTCACGATCACCGGCTCGAAATCGGTGATCGTCAAGCGGCCCTTGCCCGAAGACGATCCAAGGCAGCGCCAGCCCGATATTGCGCTTGCTGAAAAGCTGCTAGGCTGGCGCCCCACAGTCGAACTGGATGAGGGATTGCGGCACACGATTGCGTATTTCGAGACGCTACTGCGCGAGCAGGATTAGAGCGCTACCGGTATGAAGCGTCGGCGCTTCCCGCGCCAGATGATCAAAGGAATGGCCGGACAAGAGTTACAAGTTCAGCTTCGCTTTTCCGTCTTGCGCTGGAGGCAGGCCTTCAAGATGACGTGCGGGGCGACCTTGAGCTCCCTCAAGAACCCAACAAAACTGAAGAATCCCAGCTCGGGGACGAGCGCATTAGCTTCCGTCACGATCTTGCCGGCGAGATAAGAAGGGCAACCTGGAACCGTTGAGGGAAGCCGTGGCCAGAGGTCGTCCATGGCCTTCAACGCATTCTTATAATGCCATGATGATGGCATCTTGCGCAAGAAGAGCTGCACATTCGCGATGAGATGATCAATGATCAATTTGCGGCCCAACTCATTATCACTGTTGCTGTCGTAATTCAATATGCCATTGAGATGTGGATGCTTAGAAAACACGTTCATCCCGTGCAGCCGGTAGACGGCGAGCGGGCGGTCGATTACAACGCTCCCCGCCACGACATTGATGCCGCGAAGAAGGTATGAATCCGTGCACCGGCGCAGTGCGGGCAAATCCTTATTGTTCAAAAACAGCTGAAGCGCGTCCCGGCGAAAGCAATTGCCCGACGTCGCCGCCCACATCCAGTCGCCGGTATAACCAGGTTCGACAAGATGGACCTCGGTTTCGATGGATGCATCGGGGCTTGGCAGCGGCCAGACTTCAGGAGCACTTTTGTCGATCCGGCGCAGGAGACCTGGACTTTTTCCTCGCCCAGACCGGACATATTCGCTTAGAAAGGCAAGAGTGCCGAGCACCATGCGCGAATCGACAGCCTGAAGCATATCGCCCGAGGAAAAACCGACCGGAATGCGCAGCGACAAATGCACGAAAATATGAGTCTCGACAAAGGTCGCAAATAGATAGTCGTCAGCGTCGAGAAAAATGACATATTCGCCTGAGCTTGCCGCAAAGCCATGCATCGAGGCAAGGCTTTGGCCTCCATTCTCCTTCTGCCACAGTATTTTCGCTTCCGGATATTGTGCCGTAATTTCTTGAAGAACTTCCGCACTTTCGTCAGTCGATGCGTTGTCGACGATGATACACTCGATATTTTTGTAGGTTTGTTCAAAAACAGAGTCGATAGCCTGCTTAAGAAAGCGCCCGTAATTGTAATTGATGATAATTACACTGACAAAAGGCAAGCTAAGCTTGTTAATTTTTGTCTCGTTTGTGTCTTGGCAATGAATATCCCGACTATCATCCATCGAGCATTTCTCTCATAGACCCAGGCAATCCAAGTTACTACTCATGTCATGGAACATCAAGGAATTGGCAAATCCGATTTAATTTGACAATACCAGAATTGGATAATCCGTGAATAAGGGCACGGCCGACCCCCTTTTTGTGCACTCAGAATACGGCTTTGCAATCCCCTCGTCATCGCACAATCACATTCTTGAACTGCCATGGATCTTGCCCGTCGATATCTTCGGGAAACAGGATTGCGCGGTCCTCAAGCGGAGTCCAATCTGTGTAGTGCCCCGTTACCGGGCCGAGATAAGGAAGCTGCACGTCAAGGCAACGGCGAAAGTCGAGCTCGTCCGCCTCGACAATGCCCGCGCGCGGATTTTCGAGCGCCCATACCATTCCGGCAAGCACGGCGGAGGTCACCTGCAGACCCGTCGCATTCTGATAAGGCGCGATACGGCGCGTCTCCTCGATCGAAAGTTGCGAACCATACCAATAGGCATTCCTCGCATGGCCATATAGCAGGACACCAAGTTCGTCGATCCCGTCGACAATCTCGTTCTCGTCGAGAATGTGGGATTGCTTTTGCTGCCGCCATTGGCAGCCCGCCATCTCATCGAGCGACAGTACGGCATCGTCGGCCGGCCGGTAGGCGTAGTGGCACGTCGGCCGGTACACGACCTCCTGACCCTTGCGAAGAGTGAGATAATCGGCAATCGAAATCGACTCATTGTGGGTAATGAGCCAGCCGTGCTGCGCTTTCGCCGTTGGCGTCCAGGACCGCACCCGCGTGCCAGCGCCGGGGCGCATCAAATAGATCGCGCAATCGGGCCCAAAGGCGTGCCGCTTGGCTTCCGGCGGCATATGCTTTTCATGCGTTCCCCAGCCAAGTTCGGCGGGCTGCAATCCTTCTGAAACAAAGCCCTCAACAGACCAAGTGTTGACGAAAACGCCGCGCGGTTTTGGTGCCGCCGCACGCTGGGTATCGCATTCGGCGATATGGATGCCCTTGACGCCGGTCATTTGCGCGAGCCGCGCCCAATCCTCGCGCGCCAATGGCGGCAAGGAGTTCGATGCCGCAATCAGCCGCGACATTTAAAAGCGCCTGCTTGACGAACCAAGAGACCATGCCTGGATTGGCGCCGCAGCAGGAGATCGCGGTCGGGCCTACCCCGAGCGCGCGGCGCAGATCGAGGACGCCTTCGCGCAAGGCATAGTTCGACCGTTCTGATGCGGTCAGCCGCGCGTCGGTATAAAATCCCGGCCAAGGCTCGGCGACCGTGTCGATGTAGAGCGCGCCAATTTCGTGGCAGAGCCGCATGATCGCAACCGAGGACACTTCAATCGAGAGATTGACGACAAAAGCCTGGCCGCCGCCCTTTGCGAGAAGCGGCTTTAACAAATCGGCGAAATTGTCCCGCGTAATGGCTTTTTTGATGAAGGCTATTCCCCGCGCGTCGAGGAGATGGCGGTCCTTATCCTCGGGATCGATGACCGTGAAGCGCGATTTGTCAAATTTGAAATGGCGTTCGATCAGCGGCAGCGTGCCACGGCCGATCGAGCCAAAACCGATCATGATAATCGGACCTGTAATCGTGCCATGCACGGGCCATTGCGGCATTGGTCTTTCTCCGGAAGGGTCGAGGGGTAGCGGCCGCGCCAAGCGGTACAAGAAGGAGCCGCGAGCTACAAGCCAGCGGCCTAACCGGTACTGTTGCAGTTTTCTTGTGGCTGCGCTCCTTGGCTGGCGCATGCGGATCCATTGCCTCGACGATTACGCAATTTTATTCACTTCACGACATAAAGTCCTGCCCGACCACGGCCGAGATATGGGCCATACATGCGCTGTAGATCGCCGACGCTCGTGCTGAGTAGAATCTGGAGGGTTTCGAGGTCATATTGTAGGTCGTCAGAGTGGAGCTTGATAAGCCTCTGGAAAACGGAAGGTTGTTCATACGCAAAATCGGTTTCTTGAGGTTCTCGCGTCCTCCAACCCGACGCTGAGAGCTTCTTCCAAAGATATTCGCTCTGATGTCTCGTCAGCACATCAACCGCTCCAACGCGGTAAAGCAAAAAAGCCATTGAGGTTCGCCAGTATGCCTTTTGGCGGGCAAGCCATTCGAGAGTGACCTTTTGGCCGATTAGCAGTCGGCGAAACTGTCTTTCAGGAACGAGCAGTTCACCCGCAAATGCGTTTGCCTCATCTTCGATATGGTCGGTCGGAATCCTATGCATGATTGCGTGCCCCAACTCATGCGCAAGAGAAAAGCGCATTCGGTCTGCTGGGGCATGTCTGTTAAGGAAGATGCAAAATGGCAGGTCGCGGACCGTCATGCTCACGCCGTCGATACCCTTTTCCAAGTCGCACCACATGACGAGAATGCCGGCGCGCTCGCAACAGTCGGTCAGATTATCAATTGGCCCATCAGGTAGTGACCAAGCTTTCCTGACCGAACGGGCAATCTCTTGCGGACCGCCTCCCTCGTCAACATCGATGGCAGGAAGGGTAAGCTCCGGCTGAAGGTCAGCCGCCCTGAGGTAACGGCGCAGATGCATAAGTCGAATGTTCAACTCAGCGTGTATTTTCTTAAGGACACGCTCCCCGATTGCACTCTTTCGACGGTTCATTGGATGAACGCTCAAAGGCAGGCCAGATAAGCCATCCGGCTGGTAGAAAAACGACACAGGAAATTTGAGCGTAGCAGCGATGCGCTCAATATTCTCCAAGAACGGACCTTCAGGAGTCAGGCCATTTTCGATGCGTGAATAATGGCCTTGATTCAGGCCCGCATCTTTCGCGACCTGTTCCTGGCTTGCTCCCCTATACTGCCTCGCAAGTAGTAGAAGAGCCGGATTGAACTCGGTGCCCATCATTTGCTCTTTTTGTCGTGAGTTTCTTCAACCGCTGGCTTGGTAGGACGCAGAACCCGATCGGCGGCCGGAGAAACTGGCTTCGGCAGCGGTAGTTTCTCGATGACTTCGCCATCATCCCTGAGTTCGAAGTGCCAGAGAACGCAATTCTCTTCTCGCGCGACAACACCTATCCAATCAAGCCCCGTCTCAAAGCGATTGAACACATGCGCTGACTCGACGCGATGCAGGCCTTCATAGCCAAATAGATCAGAAGTCGTGGCGGTGGAATAGGGAAGCTAAGAATGTGGGGTAGTTTGCTGTGTGAAGCTGGATGCTCGCCTTCTTGAAGCGGAGGAGGACCGTATCGTCGAATACGAATGACGCGGTATCATGATGCGGGATCACACGGGCGCCATCGGCACCATCAAAGGCACCTGCGGCATTATTTACGGAATGCTCCCACATTACTGCGGCGCGGGTTGACTTCCGGCGCCACCACACCTTTTCGGGATAACCGTCTTTTACGGTCGCCCAGGCAGTTTCTACCGCGCGGCGACAGACTATATCGCGCCCATTTGCGGTAAGTATGCGCCACACAATATCTTCGTTCGGAGTCGGCATCGGGCATCCTTCTCAGCAATGACATGCCCCCAGCGTTGCCATAGGCAATTCCGAAAATCAATATGAAAATATGCGTGTTATTATGTTTCCACTTCTCGCCACCGTTTCGCTTCCGCCTTCCTCGCCATCTCAACCCCCGCACCAGCGCAACCTTTTCGGCCCACACCGCCCCGTCGTCGTCACCTGTTCGTGAACGAGGCTGGCACCGCCGAACCGCTCAAGCGGCGCGGCGAATCTCGATCGCCGCCCCACGATACGCCAGATGATCGCGCGCGCCTGCAGCTGCCACGCAGCCTTTCGCATCTTTCAACGCGCCGCACTTGAGTTCGAGCCCGAGAAAGCGCGCTTCATCGACGGGGCCGGGAAGAGAAAGCGTCAGCGTATGGCGGCGGGAAAAGCCGAAGGGCTCGTAATAAGCCGCGTCGCCGACAAGCAGGACGGCCACGTGCCCGGCGCTCGCCGCACGGAACAAAGCTTCCGCCATGAGCCGGCGGCCAAGGCCTCGCGAGCGATAAGCCTTGGAGACGGCAAGCGGACCAAGCAGAAGGGCGGGCACTTCGCCAGCCAGAACGTGCCACATCCGCAAGGTGCCGATTAATTTCCCAGCGTCCTTTGCCGCGAGCGCAAGACCTTGCGCGGGCAAACGGCCCGCGCGCAGGCGCTCGGCCGTCCTGCCAGAACGCGCTGGCCCGAACGCCTCGTCGAGCAAGCGTTCCCGTGCCCAGGAATCGGCTGGCAATTCGCTGGCAACAGGGAGGTTTGATTTGCCAACCGCTCCGGCAAAAACTGGAGTTTGCACATCGAAATTCGAGATCGAGGTCATCCGAGCCTCCGCCGGCCGCTGCCGGGACTGCACGCGACGGCCCTCGCACCCAGGCGACGCTCGATTGTCGAGCCCTCGCCGGCCGTCCAGGACAGGGATTTGGGGGAGCGCGGAGGAGACATTCTCCCCCGCGCGGGATTTTGGCGGTGCCGCTTAAATCACGTAGGATTTGAGCGGCGGGAAGCCGTTGAACCCGACCGAGGAGTAGGTCGTCGTATAGGCGCCGGTTCCTTCGATCAGCACTTTGGAGCCGATTTCGAGGCTGACCGGAAGCAAATAAGGGTCCTTCTCGTAGAGCACGTCGACGGAGTCGCAGCTCGGGCCCGCGATAACGCAAGGCTCGGTCGCGCCGCCGTCGAAAGCGGTCCTGATCGGATAGCGGATCATTTCGTCCATCGTCTCGGCGAGGCCGTTGAACTTGCCGATGTCGAGATAAACCCACTTCACCTTGTCGGCGTCCGACTTCCTCGAGATCAGAACCACTTCCGCCTCGATCACTCCGGCATTACCGACCATGCCGCGGCCGGGCTCGATGATCGTCTCGGGAATATGATTGCCGAAATGGCTGGCGCAACGAATGCAAGATCGCCTGCGCCGTAGGTCTTCACCGCCGGTACGTTCTTCAAATATTTCGTTGGGAATCCGCCGCCGAGGTTGACCATCTGCAGAGTGGATCCCGCGCTCCGCCAAATCGCGGAAGATCGCAGCCGCCGCTTTCAACGCGCCATCCCACATACGCGGATTGGGCTGCTGCGAGCCGACGTGAAACGACAGGCCGAAGGCCATAAGGCCCAGCCGGTGCGCGTGTTCGAGCACGCGCGGCGCCATCTCCGGCGCGCAGCCGAATTTTCGCGACAGCGGCCACTCGGCGCCACCGGCGTCGCACAGAATGCGGCAAAACACTTTTGCGCCAGGCGCCGCGCGGGCGATTTTTTCGACTTCGGCCTCGCAATCCACCGCGAACAGGCGCACGCCAAGTTCAAAGGCGCGCTTGATGTCGCGCTCCTTCTTGATCGTATTGCCGTAGCTGATGCGGTCGCGCGCCCGCGCCCGCCGCCAGCACCTGTTCGATCTCGACAACCGAGGCGGTGTCGAAACAGGAACCAAGTCCCGCCAGCAATTCGAGGACCTCGGATCGGGATTGGCCTTCACGGCGTAGAACACGCGAGTGTCGGGCAAAGCCTTGGCAAAGGACGCATAATTTTCGCGCACGACCTCGAGGTCGAGCACCAGGCACGGCCCATCCTCGCGTCGGTTGCGGAGAAATTCCAAAATACGATCGGTCATCGCGGCATCCCTTCGAAGGGCGCGGATCTCCGCGCCGAAACGAACAAGCTTTGGGTGAATGGCGATGCCGCATCGGCGCCCGCGCGTTGGAGACGCGAGCGACTTCAGGTGACCGCCATCCGCGACCGCTCGCGCCCCGAGGCAAATCCAAGGGATTACGTGCGGTCCGATGCTGCGCCGTTGGACAATCCCACCTGGAACAGCGCGGAATGCGCCTTCCAAAGCGTTCATGGCCTTCGCTTGGATTGGGATGAGATCCCGCTCCGCACGCCCGGCAAGAAAGACTAGCCTCTTCGGTAAGCCAGCTTTGGAGGCTGGCAGAGACGAAAAAGCCCGGTCCGTCGTTGCTTTAAGTCGCGTCCCCCGTTTGGCGGGGTTCGCCGGTTCGCCTCCGGCTGCCGGTCCTCTTTAAGGCGGTTAACCGGCCTCTTGTCCGGATCCCCGCCAACCGGCACGCAACCACAGGCACGTGCGAAATTGGGCAAAGCGAAAAATATGCAATTCGCCGTGCATTACAAGAGTTATTTTCAAAAAATGCGCGGCTGCCTGAACGCGAACGGTTAATCCTTACTTAAATCGAAGGCGCCGCACTGTCCGTTGAAAGCTAAGGCGGCAAAGCAACCGCAACCACGCGGCGCCATTCAGCTGACGCCTTCATCATAGGAGAAGCGGCGGCGATTGCGCCCTTGGTAGTAGAGAAGCGGCACGGCGCCAATTGCTATGGAGCCGATGCTGAGTAACGAGACTTGCCAGCAAAGTTGCGGCAACTGGAAGATCCCGACCCCAGCGACGAAGAATGCCGAGGTCAACGGGACGACCACAGCGAACGCGATTGTTCTCCAACCATGGCTCATTGCCTTGCGGCGGTAATGCCAGGCGCAGGCGACGCCAGCTAACGTATAATAAAAGGCGACTTGCACGCCGATCGCGTTGATTAGGTCGCTCATCAATGCGTTGACGGAAGGCAGGGTGGTCGAGCCGACGAACAAAAGAAGTGAGACAGCGGCGACAGCGAAGCCCGCAAGCCAAGGCGTCTGAAAGCGCGGATGGAGCTTGCCCATCGCCTCGCCGATCGCCCGGTCGCGCGCCATGGAAAACAACAGCCGTGTGCACTGGAGGAGCTGTGTCTCGATCGTCGCGACGGCGCTGGTCAAAACCGCAAGCACGGCGATTTCTGCTCCATGGCGCAGGGAGCGCCGCAGCGCCAAGGGCCGGGAGCAAATTGCCGCCATTCGCCTGAATTTCGGCCGGCGTCAGAGCCATCTGGACCGCGACCTGCGCCAGGAGAAACATGCCCACGGTCACCATCACGCCCAGGATACAGGCGATCCCGGAGACCGTGTTGGCGCCAGCCGTCTCTTCCGCGAGGTTCGCGGATACGTCCCAGCCAAAATAGTAGAAAAGCGCCACCAGCATAGCGGCCGAAAAGGATTGGAACGAGCCGAAGGCCGAGGGAAAAAACCAATCCCAGGAGAAATCGGCGGCCGGCGCGGCGCGGGCGTTATAGATCGCCAGGCCGCACAGGAGAACGACGGCAAGGACCTCGAGCGAAGTCAAAACTACCTGCGCTCTGGCGCTGACCGTGATGCCGAAGGTGACGAGCGCCAGCACGCCGATGAACCACACGGCCCCGGCGCCGGCCGCCCACACAACGTCGCGGCTCAGCCCGGGCGCGAAAAGGTCGAGCGTCGCCTGCCCTGCAGGGAGCGCCGCGGCCACATTGAAGATCGTCGAGGTGCTGAGGAGCGCCCACCCGGCAAGAAAACCCAGCGCCGGGTGCATCGCGCGGCCAACCCAAACATAGGCCGCCCCAGCATCCGGCCGCCACCGGTTCAGATAAGCAAAAGCGATGGCGATGCCGATGATTGGCAGCGCCGCGATCCAAAGCGCCGCCGGTCCGGCGAACCCGGCCGCGGCAACGAGGGCGGCGGTGGTGACTGTAATCGAATAGGCCGGAGCCGAGCCCGCGATAGCCATCGCTAGCGCGTCGAGAAAACCAAGCGCTCCCTTTCTCAGCGAACGTTCCAATGAAATCCTCCACAATGCTTGGATTGCTGCGCTATAGAAGTGCCTTGATCCATCGTACTAGACGCGGTTGGATAAGGCATTGAGATGATTCATAAAGGCGATTCTTTTCCGCAAGAGAAGGATCGCCTACATGCAACCAATATTCTCGAACGCCCTATCCAAGGCCGTAGAGAATCACATCAAACTGTCGGACACAAGGCGTGAGACGCTGGCGTGGCTGGCGCTCTTGATCATGCAGCAAGGCACGATCTGCCTGTGGCGGTTGGCGGCGTATGTCGCGAGCCCGGCGCAAACGGATTCCGTGCGGCGGCGGTTCTATCGATTTTTCCAGCATGTCAAACTGGACGGCGCGGCGGCCGCGTGCGTGATCGTCGATCTTTTGGGACTTGGCGGCAAACCTTGGGTTTTGGCCGTGGATCGGACCAACTGGGAGTTTGGTAAAACGACGATCAACATCCTGATGGTTTCGGTGATCTGGAACGGCATGGGGATACCTCTGCTATGGACGCTGCTGCCAAAGGCTGGGAACTCGAACACGCTTGAGAGAACCGGTCTTCTGGATCGTCTGCGTGCGGTGTTTCCGGACATGAAAATCGCCTCGCTCATGGGCGACCGCGAGTTCATTGGCGACGCATGGATGGCTTACCTGCATGCGGCGAAGATCCCGTTCATTCTGCGGCTGCGCGAGAACCAATATGTCGTGCGCGAGGGCTACGAGACATGGACGATCGCCGCCATTGCGCGGCATCTGAACAAAGGCCAGACAATGATCCTCAAAGGCGCCTGCCGGCTTGGGCAAAACGGGCAGGCGTCATGGCCACCCGTGCGGCTGGTGATCATGCGGATCGCCTCGGGCGAACTGTTGGCGCTGGCCTGTTCCAGCAAGCCGCAACATGCGCTGGCCCGCTATCGCCAACGATGGACCATCGAAACCATGTTCGGCAATCTGAAAACCAAGGGCTTCAATCTGGAAGACACGCATCTGACCAACGCCGATAAGCTGTCCACCCTTTTGGCGGTGCTGGCTTTGGCCGTGGCGCTTTCCGTTAAAACAGGCGCGGCGGCGGCGCGGCGGCGGCCTATCCCCATCAAAAAGCATGGCCGCCGGGCGTGGTCGCTGTTTGCCCTCGGCCTATCCGCGTTGCGTAAAATCTTCGCCGCCGCAAATCCTCCTCAAGTAAGCGCTTTCCTCAGCCAAACTCCTGTCCCCAAAACTCCCGCTCAAGTCATTGAAATCTCTCGTACACTGAAAGTGAGTTTAGTACGGTGGCCTTGATCACCATCGTCGACATTGAAGCGACGGATCGAATCAGAAAAGGTCAATTAGAACCCGGAAGGCTTGGCATTAAAGAAATAATGGCGCCCGAATTTGGAATGCAGCTCTCGCCGCATGAGCGTCGTGATGTTCCCAAGCGTTTTGTTTTGTTTATTCTGAAAGTCTGGACCAGAGCCGTTACGGGAACGGCCTTTTCTGTAGGCTGCTAATCCGTCAGTCTGGCGGTGGCATAGGCGAGCCTGGCGATGTCGCGTTCTGTGATAACGCCGAGCACCTTCGGAATTTCGGCTGGCGAAATGCGCGCGACCAGCGCGACCCGTGCACCAGCCTGGTCGATCGCGCGGAGAAGCGCGTTGAGCGGTGTGTCCGGGTCCACCACGACATGGCAGCATCCTGGCGGCGGAAATTGTCCGCCGGGGTAATCGAGCCTGGATCGTTCATCGAACACGCCGAGGATCCGATCACCCAGCCCGGTAACCACAACCACATGCTCGCGTAGCAGCGCCTCACGGACAATGTCCGGATTGCTAGCCTGCCCCTGCGGGAGAAGCAAAAAATCCCCCGTCATGAGGTGGCGGCTCTTCACCTCACCCAACCGGGCTTGCAATCCTTGGGGAACGATCTCGCCGCGACGCAGAAGCTTGAGCGTGTATATTGTTGAAGGCGACAACCAGTTCCGCACCGCGCAGGCCAGCACGACGGTGAGGATCACCGGAAGGATGACTGTGTAGTCCCGCGTCATTTCGAAAATCATGATCGTTCCGGTGAGCACGGCCCCAGTGGTGCCACCGACCATTCCGGCCATGCCGGCATAGGCGAAGTGGGCGGGGGTCATGGGCAGATCGGGGAGGACGTGAAGCAGCGTGCTGCCGAAACAGCCCCCAAGTGCCGCGCCCAAGAACATGCTGGGCGAAAACACGCCCCCCGACGCGCCCGAACCAAGGGTCAGGCAGGTCACCAGCAGCTTTGCGACGACGAGCAAAAGCAGGAAGTCCGGAGCCGTCAACTCTCCCCGCAGTATGTCCATGATGGTGGCGTAGCCGACGCCTTGCACATAGTAGTGATTGGGCTGGCCGAAATAGCGTTCCGAAAAGGCCATGAATCCGTACATGATCAGGCCCACTAGCAGCATCCCCGAAATGTGCCGCGTGTAATAGTTGCCGGGCAAGGCGTCGAAGAGATCCTCGAACCAGTAAATGCCGCGCGTCAGCAGCCATGCCAGCACACCTAGGATTACCCCCAACAGAGCGAACCAAGGCAGCACTTGCAGTGCCAGGTCAGAGCCTTCACCGAGCGAGAGGGACGGGACGACGAGCAAGAGGGAGGGGACGTTGAAAGATGGCATGACGCCGAAGTACATGCGGCCGATGTAGGTTGCCGTAACGCAAGAGAGCCCGACCCAGAGCAGGCTTAGGGAGGTTACAAATGGCAACATCAGCTCGACGGCGAAGACGATACCGCCGATCGGCGTATTAAAAGTGGCGGCGATTCCGGCGCCGGCGCCGGCGGCGATCAGCAGCGCCCGCTGCCGGGCGGGCATGGCAACCAGCTGCCCGATCGTCGAGCCGAAGGCCGCGCCGACCTGGATGATCGGTCCCTCGCGTCCAACCGAGCCGCCGCTGCCGATCGAAAGGGCGGAGGCAAGCGACTTGATCACGGCCACGATAGGACGGATTCGGCCGTCCTTGCGGTAGATCGCATCCATCACCTCGGGCACGCCGTGCCCTTTTGCCTCCGGCGCGAAGGTCGTGACCAGGAAGGCAACCCCGATGGCGCCGAGGGCCGGCACGAGAATGATCCAGGTGCCCCATGGCGAGGGCGGTGTATGGACATTGGCTTCGTAGTCGAAGGACCACAGGCCCAGGAACAGGAGGTTATGGAACCCGCCAATCATGGCGCGGAAGACTACGGCGCCGAAGCCGGCAATCAGGCCCACCGCCAAGGCGCAGAGCCCCATCGTCCACCATGCGGCGGGCCCGGGCTCATGGGGCCCCCTCGGTTCCTTCAATTGCCCGGGTGCTTCTGCTTGCATCACCGCTTTCCCCAGGTTTGCTGAGAAATGAAGACGATGAAGCGGGTAAACTGCGCCGAGGCCAAACCGGCGACGCGGCGTGCGGCACTGGCCGCGGCACCATCTGATCGCGTTTCTTTTGACGTCGATCGGAGCAAATTGGCAAGAGGTGGAAAAACAGCGACCGTTATGACGGCCGCGCCCACGAGGGCGGATGCATTCTCGGGCAGCATGTCGCCCGTTCGCACACCCAAATACGTCATCGCGACGACTAGCGGCAGCGTAGTGGCAGAAAAGAGCGCGAGCGGTAGCAGATCGCGCTGCGGTAGCACGTGTTTATACAAGAAAACCGGAACAAAGCGGATAAAGAAAAAGCCCCCGCAAAAGAGGACAAGCCGAGCAAGGCTCGCCGGATTGGCCACTAGCGCAGGGAAGTCGAATTCGACGCCGCTCGTTATGAAAAACAGTGGAATAAAAAATCCTGAGCCGATCGATGTCAGGCGATACTGAAGTATCTCCACCTTGGTCAGCATTGCGATCATCATTCCGGCCGCATAGGCGCCGAGGACCACCTCCATGCCGAGTTCATTGGCGAGCGAGATGAACCCAAGGAGAATCAAGATCGAAATTCGAACCGGCAGAACGGAACTATCGCCCATCCAGCGCGCGATCATGCGCGACAGTCTCTCCGAGCGCAGGCTACTGGCGAAAAAGAGCGCTTCGATCGCGGTTGCCAGAAAGACCATGCTCAAAAGTATCTGATGCAGGTGGCTGATGTTGTGCTCATGAGACAGCGCCACCGCGATCAGGAAGACGGGTCCGAGTTCGCCAATCGCCGCCGCCCCGAGGACATAACGGCCAAAATCACTTTCGAGGTCGCCGGTTTGCCGGAGAATAGGAATGAGGATGCCGAATGAGGTCGTCGGCAATACAAGTGCGACGAGCAAAGGCGCGTGCACCAGTCCCACGATATAAAGTATTCCTATAAAAACACCGGCCAGGCCCAATGAAAACAGCCACGCAATTGCGCCAAGCCGATGTGCACCGGCCCCGATTTTAGCTGGGTTGAACTCGAATCCCGCCTGGAAAAACAGGAAAATGAGGCCGAATTCTGCGAAAAAAACGACTGTGCCCTGGCTCGTAACCCAACCGGCACCACTTGGGCCGATCAATATTCCGAGCCCCAATTCCAAAACAACGACGGGCGTTCGAGCTAGCGCCGGTAATCGGGCGAGCAATGGCGCGAGAACCGCTACGAAGCAAACGACAAAAAGAGTATGTATCTCGCTCATGATCGTAGCTTTCGGCGGTTTCCGGCGGCCTCAATCCGCGAGCGGCTGAGTGCCCGCACCCTCTTCGAACCTTCTTTAACCGTCATCCAATGGAATGGATGACGAGCCTGTCGAGAGCCAGATTGCTGTTACTGACGGACTTTAGCAAGGTCAAACCATCGACCTTTGGTTCCCATACGCGCAAACCGATAACATCGGCGCATCGAGCGCTGGAGCCGCTGATTTCGTCGTCATTAAGATAACCTTCCCTTCTTTTGGCGTCTTCTGAACTGGAACAAGGTGGCAGTTTATGCCATCGCTCCCAGCTGCATTTGAGCAACTGACCCGATATCGTCTGCGGCGGCGAGGTCGAGGCTCGGCAAACATAGGAGTTTCCGTCAATCGCGTTTACGGCCAGTTGACATTTTTCCCTAGCCGCGCCCAATGCTCGCAACAGCCCCGCCAGAGAGGGCTGTTTGCAGTCAGTCAGGGAGGTCACAATGTTCCAGATTAGTCCCTTATTAAAGAGCTCGGTTTTGGCGGCCGGCGTTTGTTTCGCCGCGGCGACCGCAATGGCCCAGGGAAAACCCACCGACCCTCAAATCGCCGACATTGCCTACACAGCCGGGCAGATTGACATCGAGCAGGCCATTGACGCATTGAAGAAGACACACAACAAGGCGGTCCGTTCCTTCGCCGAGGAGATGATCCGGGATCACTTGGCAGTGAATAACAAGCTAATCATGTTGTACGACAAGCTGGACATGACGCCCGAGGACAATGATACCAGCAGGAACATGTACCGGGAGGCGCGCGTAAAGCGGGAGGAACTGCGGGCATTGAGCGGATCCGCCTTTGACAAGGCCTATGCCGAGAACGAAGTCGCCTACCATGAGGCAGTCGACGGAGCGCTTAAATCGACGCTGATCCCAGCCGCGCAGAACGCTAAGCTTAAGAGCTTGCTGGAAACCGGCCTCAAGCTCTTCAAGGAGCATAAACGGCATGCCGAGCATCTCGTGGATGAGCTGAAGTAGGCTCCGATGCCGTTTCGATCGAAGATAGGGAGACGAGGGGCGCTGGCATTCTGCTTTGTTTCGCTCGCGTCTCCCTCGTTTGGCGCCGGTCCGCGCGTGCATAGTATCGGAATCGACAACCTAGAATTTGGACCGGCGCCCGGCGGGCTGCATGTGAATGAGATCGTCGAGTGGACGAACTCCGATATCCTCCGGCATACGGCAACCGCGACGGACGGGAGTTTCGATATCGACCTCCCGGCCGGCGCCAAGGGCCGGACGAATTTGAAGCGGCCTGGCAGCATCCCCTACGTCTGCCGCTTCCACCCTGGAATGCAAGGGCAACTTGAAGTTGCTCCTTGAGAGCAGGCCGGAAGCATTATCGTCTTTTCCAGCTTAAAAAGGCGGCAAAACGCCGTGACAGCGGCAACCTCTCTTCGATCGCGATTTGCTCTTTTTCGCGATGTCCGGACCGCCATCCCTCCCCTGCTCTTTTGTCGGCGTGGCACGCGTGCCAACCGCCCAAGATTTTGGCCTTTGCCTTGACGCGACGAGTTAGATTTGGCCTTCGGGCCATTCCAAGTATCACAATAAGCAGAGAGGATTGCCACGCATGTGCCCCAAACGCTGAGGCAGGGACAAGCACCATGCCAGGTATTTTACGCTGCCGGGTTCGGCTCTGGCGCAGAGGCGGCAGCGGCCGGACCGGCTGAAACAAGCAAGGGCGACACGGCATACGGAAACGCTTGTTTCTTGCACTGCAGCAGGATAAGCGAAAGGACCAATTTTTCTCACACTGGCATTTGACATTGGGTCCTATCTCGCATGGAAATGGCCTGGCCGCCTCCTTCGTTGAAGCCGCCCGCGGCGCCGGGAAGCTGGCGCTCGCATTTTATCGTCCGGGCGGTGTGACAAGCGCCAAAATTTCGCACAAGGTGGGCGGCTCCCCGGTTACCGAAGCCGATTATCTCGTCGACCGCTTTTTAAGGCAGCGCCTTCAGTCCCTGGTGCCGGAAGCAGGTTGGCTTTCCGAGGAAACCGAGGACACATCGGCGCGTCTGTCGAAGGATATTGTGCTTGTCGTCGACCCGATCGACGGCACCCGTGGCTTTATGAGAGGCCATGGGGAATGGGCGATCGCGATCGCGCTTGTCGAACAGGGACGCCCGCTGATTGGCGTCGTTCATGCCCCGGCGCTCGGGGAAACCTATGTCGCAGTCAAGGGCGCCGGCGCTCGGCTCAACGACACTGCAATCGAGGTATCAAAGCGCGTTGCGCTTGGTGCCACGGCAAGGGTTGCGGCGCCCGTACTCCTCGCCGAGCGGCTGCGCGAAGCCGGGCTCCAATTCGCGTTGCAACCCAAAATTGCGTCGCTTGCCTTGCGTTTCGCGAATGTCGCGTCAGGCGCGCTCGACGCGGGTTTTGCCTCGGAAAATGCACATGACTGGGACATCGTGGCAGCCGACCTCATTCTCCACGAGGCGGGGGGACGCCTGGCTAGTCTCGACGGGCGTGCGATTGTCTATAATCGCCGCGATACCCGCCACGGCGTGCTCACCGCCGCCCCCGCGCAAATTCATGCCGAGGTCAATGCCGCGGCACGGATAGCGGGCGGGACCGTAGCCCAGGAAAACCTCTAAACCGGGCGACCGGCGATTGCCCTCTCGCCGGGAGGGGGCAATCTGCTGTCAATGCGCCACGATAATCATCCATGGCACGCCGAAGCGATCGGCGAGCATGCCGAAGCTCGAGGAAAAGAAGGTCTTGGCCAACGGCATCCGCACCTGCCCGCCCTCGGCCAAGGACGCGAATTTCCGCTCAGCCTCGGCATCGTCAGCCACGTGGAGCGTAAGTGAGAAGCCCTGGAAATTCGGCTGCCCCGTGCAGTGCCCGTCGGACGCCAGCAAAGTCGTCTCGCCGATGCGGAAGCTCATGTGCATCACCTTGTCCAAGGTGCCGGGCGCGCACATGCTGGGATCGGGGCTTTCCTTGAAGCGCATGAGCGTCGTCACCTCGGCGCCGAGCGACTTGCGGTAGAACTCAATCGCTTCCTCGCAGCGGCCTTCGAATATCAAATAAGGTTGGACTTGCATGGTATCTCCCTTTCAGGGGTTAGGGTGGCCGTTGCAACCGGTCGGGGCTCAGCGTTTTGCAGTCTTGGCCAGCTCCGCGGCTTGCGCGCGCAAGCGATCCTCTTGCGCCCGTAACTCGGGCGATAGCGCCGCGCCAAAGTCCTCTGCCTCAAAAATTTGGCGGATTTCAATCTCGCAGTCTTCATCATGCGGATTGGGGCAGCGTTTGACCCACTCGATTGCTTCCTCCTTCGATTTAACTTGCCACAGCCAGTAGCCTGCTATCAGCTCCTTCGGCTCGCCAAAAGGGCCGTCGATAACGGTGCGCTTGGTTCCAGCAAATCTCACCCGTGCACCCCTGGACGTCGGATGAAGGCCCTCGCCCGCAAGCATCACGCCGGCTTGCACCAACTCCTCATTAAACTTGCCCATGGCGGTGAGCAGCTCTGCGCTTGGCATAACGCCTGCTTCCGAGTTCCTGCTGGCCTTGACTAAAATCATGAACTTCATCGTCGCATCTCCTTTCCTTCTGGCTATCGCTCCAGCGAGGGACACCTGACTCGAATATTACGGCTATTACGGCGCGAAAATCGCAGCGGCATGCCTTGCCTGTCAGCCGCCAACGAATGGCTTGAATCCTCCGAAGAACATGCGTTTGCCGTCGAACGGCATGGTTTCCGGCTTCATGCCGGCCATGCGCTCGTCCTTCATCGCCTTGGCATTGACCTCGTCGCGGTGAGCGCGCGATGCGTAGGTAATGATTCCAACAAACACCTTCTCACCGGGCTTCAGGTCCACGCTCTGAGGGAACGAGGTCCAATTCCCTGGTTTCACGTCATCGGCCTCAACCTCGATGCACGAAAGCGCACCGTGCTCGCGCCAGACCTTGGCGAACAGTTCCGCCTGTTTGCGGTATGCCTCGATATTCCTCTCGGGGACGGGAACGACGAAAACATCGACATAGTTGCCCATGATGGCTCTCCTATTATTTCACCAGAGCGTCATCCCGCATGCGCTTCTCGCAGTCTGGCGATGTCGATCTTGGTCATTTGCAGCATGGCTCGCATAACTCGCTGCGATTTGACTGGGTCCTTGTCGCCTATCAATTCGACAAGCGCGGTCGGCACGATTTGCCATGAGAGGCCAAATTTGTCCTTCAGCCAGCCGCATTGCTGAGTCTGCCCGCCGGCGGACAGCTTCTCCCAGTAGTGGTCGACCTCGCTTTGTGTTACGCAGTTGACGATCATCGAGATCGCCTCGTTAAACCTGAACATTGGGCCGCCATTGAGGCCCGTGAACGATTGTCCGGAGAGCTCGAACGCGACGGTCATGACGCCGCCTTTGGGACCGGGACCGGCGTCTCCGTAACGGGACATGGCCGCAACCCGCGAGTTCTTAAATATGGAGACATAGAAATTCGCAGCGTCCTCGGCCTGATCGTCAAACCACAAGCATGGGGTGATTTTATGTTTGAGCTGCATGGTTCATGCTCCATCAGTTTGAGTTAAAAGGATCGTTCTTCTGCCGGTGTCGAGGCTATTTCTTGTGGCCATGATTCTTCTCCTTGGCCTGTAATTTTGCTTTGCCGGTTGAGGCGGGTGTCCAATGGAGGCTATACGCTTTCAGGCCAGTCGTTCCGGCGCGCTCGCGCGCCTTGACGCGCTTCGAGACGGCAGGCGGGCTCGTCTCAAAGGATTCGTCGAGTTTGTTCACCGATGTATCGTCCAACGCAGTGCCGCGAGGGTGTTGCCGAGGCAGTCGGACCGTATACTGTATATAGCCGCTTAACTCGAGCAAACACGGCAAAATTTTCTAAAGCTATTCATAAGGTCACACCAGACAGTTTATGAATTTGTTTTCACAAACTTATGCTTATCACTCAATTCCGTAGAGATACTTATGAATGTAAGATCATATCACCTTATATAATTTACATATAATAATAAATACAATAAATCTTTCAGAATTATATATTTCTAGTGTGCAAATATATCGCCGCTTTTTCGGCACATATTCCATGCAGGCTCGCCCAAGCTCGAACTCAAGAGCTTAACAATAGCCAAGCAATGGAGTGTGAATATTGAAGAATATAATCATTGTAACTGTTGCATCCATCACCCTTTGCGGTGCCGCGCAGGCGCAAAGCTGGACAGGCAAGGCTTCATACTACCGCGGACGCGGTCACATGTCCTGCGCGCATCGCTCGCTGCCGTTTGGAACCCATGTCAGGGTGACCAATCTCTCCAACAAACGCTCCGCGGTGCTGGTGGTCAATGACCGGGGGCCGTATATTAAGGGCAGAATCATCGATGTCTCGACCGGCGCCGCCGGCGTTCTCGGTTTTGTCCAGGCCGGTTTGGCGCAAGTCACAGTCGAAACAGTCGCGGATTAGCATCCGAAGGGCACGCCGCGCCGAAAATTTCCAACACAACAGCAAGCTTTGGTGTGACGGTTCTCACGGCTGGGTAACTTCGCCGTGGCGCCGGTGGAACGGCGTCACAAAAGGAGCGGACCGAGATCTCCGACGACGGCTGTCCCCGGCAATAACCCCCGTGCACGGGCCGTGATTTTGCAATTGCTTCCGCTGCCGCTGATCTCGAAGAGGTGGTATCCGGCGCGACTATGCGGCGCCCCGCGATTTACGGAGGCTGATGGCACGCCGACAACTGGCACGAGACCTTTTGGACCTTCCATCCGCGCCAGGCAAACTCTGTGGTTATGGCCATGCACGATAAGCTCGGCGCCCACGCGGCGGATCAGAGCCGCGAGACCGGCTGAGTTGACGAGTTCCGCGCCCGAGCCGCGAAGCCGTAGCTTGTGGCGGATGATGCACCATCACGACGCGGATGAGCCCGCGCCTGCCAGTTTCCGCAAGAAGCCTCCCAGCGGCTTGCAATTGGCGGCGGCCCAAATATCCCGCCGCGATGAACAACGGCGTGGGAACCCCCGAGGACAAGCCGATCAACGCCACCTCGCCGCGGATCCGCAGATAAGGGAACCCTTCGCCGCCGCCCACCTCCCCTGTGGTCCACGGCACGAAGGCCCGGGCGAGATAAGGCAGTGAGCCCCGCACATAGGCGTCGTGATTGCCGGGCACGAAGCTCACGTCCTCGGGCGCGCCCAAGGTTTCGAGCCAACTCCGAGCAAGCTGGAACTCAGCCGGAAGACCAATATTTGTGATATCTCCGGTCATCGCGACGTGGCTTGGATGATGCGCCTTCATATCCGTGACGATTTGCTCGAGCACCGCCATGTCGTGGATGCGCGAGCGGGAGCGCGTCCAGTTCAAATAGCCAGTGACTCGTTTGCCGATCAGTTCGCGCCGGCGGGGACGCGGCAAGGGTCCGACATGCGGGTCGGACAAATGGGCAAGAAGAAATTTCACGCGGGCCAAATCCGTCCGCTCCGCGTGGCGCGTCAAGCGGCGCCTGTAAGAATAGCCGTCGCCCGCACAATGGCGCGCCCCAACACGATTTGCAACACGGTCCACGAACTTGGGGCGGCCATGTATCCCACGCACGAGAACCCTGGCACAAGTCGTATCGCGGACGGCGCCGCGCGTGCCGTAACGGCGGGCGTGCAAGGTCCACGGCGCGCGGCCTCGGGCGGCGCCGGTAAACATGAATTGACTAGCGCCAAACATCCGTTCCACTAAGTTCGGCCGACATCGGAAACTGTTGCAAACTCAGAGGTTCGCTCATGGCTTCGGACACTTACCGCCTGTTCGGTGAATGGCCGGGCTGATAGATCGTGTAAGTCTATATGATAGTATTAAATAATTGTAGTCATATTTATAACCAATGCGGCGTTTTGTCGCGCAATCAACCAAAAATAGACACCAAAGAAAAGTTAATTGTGTGCTATAGTTTTTCAGTAGCATGTTACAGTTGTTCAAATTGTGTGCTATAGCTTTTCAGTAGCATGTTACAGTTGTTCAAAGAGACGTTGGGAGGTATGTCCCATTTGTTTCTTTAGATGTTTGTGTTAACGTGAGCGTCAATGCTGCTACACCATACGAACAATATATATATATAGACAGCTAGAAATGTCATGGAGCATAGCAAATGAAATCGTCAATCAAAATTCTCTTTATTACTCCGTTATTCGGCGTTTTGATGGGTGGTCCTATTGCCTACGCGAATAAGGTACCACTTGGGGTGGCGGGCAATTTTGTAATTCTCTCACAATCAGGAATTACCGATGTTCCGCCTTCGCTGATTACTGGAAACGTCGGGACAAGCCCAATCACGGGTGCCGCTGATCACTTGACCTGTGCGGAAGTGGTTGGACATATTCTCTCCGTCGATGCGGCTGGCCCGGTTCCCTGCAGTATCCCGGACGCTCCTGTCCTAACCCCGGCGGTAAAAGACATGCAAAAGCTGTACACAATCATCGCAGGATTGGTACCTAATATTACCGGACTAGACGCCGGAAGTATTGGTGGACGTACTCTTTCTGGCGGAGGAGCATTTAGATGGAATACTAACGTAACAATATTACAGAATCTCACCCTCAGCGGCAGTTCGACTGATTTCTGGATTTTCCAGATAACTGGAAATCTCGATATTGCCAGTGCCAAGTCTGTCATCCTTCAAGGCGGCGCCCTGCCCGAGCATATATTTTGGCAGGTTGCCGGCAATGTAACCATTGAACCAGCCGCGCACATGGAGGGAATAATCCTGTGTAAGACGGGAATTGCGATGCAAACTGGCGCTTCAATCAATGGCAGACTGTATGCGCAGACGGCGGTTACTTTGCAGCAGAATGTCGTCACGCAGCCTTAGCGGGACGGTTAGGTATGTATCAGCCCTCGGATTCTACTTATCGCCGATGCCGTCCTCTTCGTGCCTGGCATCGGCGGCCTTCGCCAGCCGAACGGCCCGGGGCGCCCCCGTTGCGGGAATGAACAGCCCCGATCGGGGGGGGCCGATCGGGCCCAGTGTTTTGCCCCGATGCGGGCCTTGTGCGACGACCTGTGATCCTAGCGTCCCTGCAAACGTGGGGAGGAGGTCCGAAAAGCGGCGGCGGCCCGACGGGTGTTTTCGCACTCCGCGTTACGCGCGCCAGCACTGTTCTTATCCAGCGCGGGGAAAACGCCGGGCGCAGCATCACCTACACAAATGTCGTACGTGCGATCGAGAAGCTTGGCGATTGGACCGGCGAGACCGCGACTTTCGACGTGCCGGGCGGGGGACCCGGCGGCGAAGGCTTTGTCGTTCTGGTGCAAAAGGGCACGCCGGAGCGGCCGGGTGCCATACTTGCCGCGGCGAAAACCGAAGGACTTTGAGGCAAACGGCCGGCTCAAGCGGCCATCGCCGCCGCGTAGGCCATTCCCGAGCGCCACGGCAAACCAGGGACCGCGCGCCCCAAATTTCCCGCGGCCCGGCCGCTACCATGCCTTTCGCCAGCCGCGCTCACGGCATATAGAAGAGGCAAAGAAGCAGCCCCCTTAGCACAAGGCGGCCAGGAGCATCGACACGCCATGTCTCGCTTATTTTTTCGCGGTTTCGCCGCCGTTCCCATCCTCACCTTTGCGGCCGCGCTGGCTTGCGCCGGCCCAGTTTCCGCCAAGACCAAGCCCAAGCCCAAGGAAACAAAGCCAGCGGCAAAGGCCGGAGAATCCGGCGCGAGCCAGGACACAGCAAAGACTGGGAAACCCTCACAACTAGCAAGTTACGGAGCCTGGGGCGTGTTTTTGGCTGAGGGCGAAAAGTCCAAGACCTGCTACACGCTGGCGACGCCCAAGGACAGGGCTCCCCCCGGATTGAAACGCGATCCCGCCTATGTCTTCATCGCCAACCGGCCTGCCGAAAATGTGCGCGAGGAAGTCTCGATCATCATGGGCTTTCCCTTGAAAGAAAGCGGCGGCCGCGCGGAAGTCGCCGGGTCCGACTTCGATCTCATTGCCAAGGGAGCCAATGCCTGGATTAAGAACCAGAGCGAGGAAGCCAAGTTCGTCGATGCCTTGAAAAAAGGCTCGAAACTCATCGTCAAGGCGCCCTCGTTGAAAGGTCACGTGGCAACCGACAGCTATTCGCTTGCCGGTCTGTCGCAAGCGCTAGAAAGAGTTGCCAAAGAATGCCCTTGAGCTGGTTTAAAAATCGTCGGCACGTGCGCAAGTTGACTTCGGGAGGAAAGCCATGTCCGGAAATACCTATCCCGTCGCTCCCGGTTGGAAGCAGCGCGCCTATATCGATCACACGAAATACCTCGACCTCTATGCTTGGTCGGTCGCCGATCCAAAGTCTTTCTGGGCCGAGCAGGCACGCCGCATCGATTGGATCAAACCCTTCACACGCGTGAAAAATACGTCGTTCGGGCCGGACTTCGTCTCAATCAAATGGTTCGAGGACGGCACCGTCAATGCCGCGCAAAATTGCATCGACCGGCATCTGCCCCGGCTCGCAAACCACACCGCGATCATCTGGGAAGGCGACGGTCCGGAGGAATCGAAACAGATCACCTACCAGGAGCTGCATGACGCGGTTTGCCGTCTCGCCAATGTCCTCAAAAACCATGGCGTCGAGAAGGGCGACACAGTCACGATCTATTTGCCGATGATTTCCGAGGCGGCCTATGCGATGCTCGCTTGCGCGCGGATCGGCGCGATCCATTCGGTCGTTTTCGGCGGTTTTTCGCCTGAGTCGCTCGCCGGACGGATCGAGGATTGCCGGTCGAAGCTACTCATCACCGCCGACGAAGGGCGGCGCGGCGGGCGCATCACGCCGCTCAAGGCGCACGCCGACGAGGCCGCCGCGAAAGCGGGCGAAATCGTCGAGACCATGCTCGTTGTCAGACACACCGGCGGCGCCATCGCATGGGTCGAGGGCCGCGATGTCTGGTACCACGAGGCAATGGCGCGCGCCGAATCCGAGTGCCCCTGCGCTGGGATGAATGCGGAAGACCCGCTGTTCATTCTCTATACGTCGGGCTCGACCGGCGCGCCGAAGGGCGTGGTGCACACAACGGCGGGCTACCTCGTCTACGCCGCGATGACCCATCACTATGTTTTCGATTATCACGAAGGCGATATTTTTTGGTGTACCGCCGACGTTGGCTGGGTGACCGGTCATAGCTATATAGTCTACGGGCCGCTTGCTAACGGCGCCACGACGGTGATGTTCGAAGGCATTCCAACCTACCCCAGTATGTCGCGGGTCTGGCAAATTATCGACAAGCACCGGGTCAATATTTTTTATACCGCGCCGACCGCCATTCGCGCCCTGATGCGCGCGGGCGACGAGCCGGTCAAGGCAACTAGCCGGGCATCCTTGCGGCTTCTAGGCACGGTCGGCGAACCGATCAATCCGGAAGCCTGGGAATGGTATTACCATGTCGTGGGCGGCGCGCGCTGCCCGATCGTCGATACCTGGTGGCAAACCGAGACCGGCGGCGTTCTCATTTCGCCGCTGCCCGGCGCGACGGACTTAAAACCCGGCTCGGCGGCATGGCCGTTCTTCGGAATCAGGCCTGAGGTGGTGGACGCCATTGGCGCCGTCCTTGAAGGCGCCTGCTCGGGCAATCTCGTCTTGGCCAATTCGTGGCCAGGCCAAATGCGCACGATTCATGGCGACCACGAGCGCTTCGTGCGGACTTATTTTTCCGCCTATCCTGGCAAATATTTCACCGGCGACGGCTGCCGCCGTGACGCGGATGGCTATTATTGGATAACCGGCCGGGTCGACGACGTCATCAATGTCTCGGGTCACCGGCTCGGCACGGCGGAGGTCGAGAGTTCCCTCGCTGCGCATGAAAAGGTCGCGGAAGCCGCTGTCGTTGGATATCCGCACGACATCAAGGGCCAGGGCATCTATGCCTATGTCACCTTGATGATTGGAGTGGAGCAGAGCGAGGAACTCCGCGCCGAACTCGTCGCCTGGGTGCGCAAGGATATCGGCGCGATCGCCAGTCTGGATATCGTTCATTTCACGCCGGGGCTGCCAAAGACGCGTTCGGGCAAGATCATGCGCCGCATCCTGCGCAAGATTGCCGAAAAGGAATTTCACGCGCTCGGCGATATTTCCACCCTGGCCGATCCTGCGGTTGTCGACGAGTTGATTCGTAACCGGGGCGATTGAATCGCGCTTAGCGGGAGCCCCCGAAGAGCTCCGTGCAAACCATATCTTAACCACCGCCGCAAATTGTCGCGCCGGCCGGACGCAGCCTTTTCCATTTTTGAACCAAAGCCCTGCTCAACTGAACCACAGGTTCACTTAAGCGTTCGATCGGCACGTCGATGGATACACAGCGCACAAGCCTCGGCCACATTGCTGGTAAGTTTCGGGTTGGCATTGCCTTTTTCGCGGGCCTGACAGTTTGGGCGGCGGCAGGAGAGGCCCGCGCGCGCGAGTTTGTCGCGTTTTCACAGACCTATCCGGCCGGCACCATTATTATCAAGCAAAGCGAGCGCAGGCTCTATTTTACGACGGGAGTCGGGACCGCAGTTCGTTATCCGATCGCAATCGGCCGGGCGGGCAAGGCTTGGCAGGGTCAAACATTCGTGCAAGGCAAGTACTACACGCCCGCGTGGTCGGCGCCCGATGACGTGCGGCGTGACCATCCGAATCTTTCGAGGGTTATTCCTGGCGGTTCGCCGCGCAACCCGATGGGGGCGGCGGCAATAACCCTCAATCTTTCCGAGGTCGCGATCCACGGCACGAGCCCGAGCATGCGCAGATCCGTCGGCACGGCCGCTTCCTATGGGTGCATCCGAATGTATAATGAGGATGTCGTCGACCTTTATCATCGCGTCGCGGTTGGGACGCCAGTCGTCGCAATTCCATGAGATGCCTTTATTTTGATCGCGGATTGGTCTAACCCGTTTTTCCGGCCTGGATTGTTTTGTGCCCGCGCTGGCCTCAGGTCGGACGCCGTCAACGCGGCTTGCTTAGCGGGATTGCTGCCAAGGTTTGTTCGGCGTAGAGTTGCTCAGGGTGTGGTCCATGAGTCGCGGCGGCTTAGCTGCATCGCCCTCGCGCGATGTGGTGGCCCGTTGGTCATTAGCAGGGAGTAACCGGTGGAAACAAAGGGCCTCGATCATACCGAGCTCGCCAGCCAGATCATCGACGTGATCGTCAAGGAAGGAATGGTTGACCGCGAGAAAGCCACCTTGGACGCGACGATTGAAAGCCTCGATCTAAAATCGATCGATATCGTTATGATATTGACGGCCATCGAGGACAAGTTCGACGTCTATATTCCAATGGATGGCCCATTTCACGAGGCAAAAAACATCGGCGATTTGATCGAGGCGATCGCGACCTACATCGACAAAGAAAAAAAGCTGAATGGCTGACGCGCGGCGAATTGCCGTGACCGGCATGGGAGCTGTCTCCGCCGCGGGCATTGGCGCACCAGCTCTCTGGCAGGCCGCGCGCGATGGACGTTCGTGCGTTAGCGAAGCGCGCTTTGTGAGGCCCCACCGGGGCCGCATTAGGATTGCCGCCCAGGTCCAGGATTTCGATCCGGCAACCTATCTCACCGCGATCGAATTGCCGTTCTGCGATCCGGTCACGCAATATTTGCTGGTGGCCGCCGACGAGGCCATCGCCCAGGCCGGGCTTGCGTCCAAAATACCCTTGGGTCCCCGCACCGCCACCATCATCGGAACTGGCGTCGGCGGCATGCACACCCTGGAAAGCACTCTGTTTGTGACATCGGTGGAGCTGGGCCGCCCGGATCCATTGGCTATTCCACGCTGTATTCCCAGCGCGGGTCCATCCCAGGCGAGCATCCGCTATGGATCGACGGGGCCGTGCTTCGCGGTGGCGAGCGCCTGTTCCTCGGCGACCCAGGCGATCGGAATTGGCACCCATCTCATTCGCTCCGGGCTTGTCGATCGCGTCATCGCCGGCGGAACCGAAGACTGTATTACGAACGGTGCGATGCTGGCATGGGAAGCGCTGCGGGTCCTCACGCCGGATGCCTGCCGGCCGTTTTCCCGTGGGCGCAACGGTATGGTCATTGGCGCGGGCGCAGCTGTGTTCATTCTTGAAGACGCGGAGCTTGCCCGCGCTCGCGGCGCCGAAGCGCTCGCTGAAATCGCCGGCTACGGGACCTCGGCCGACGCTAAGGATCCTGTGCGGCCCGATGCGCAAGGTGCGGCTGCCTGCATGCGCAATGCTCTCGCCGACGCGGGCCTGGAAGGTGAGGAAATCGATTACGTCAACGCGCACGGAACTGGGACGACCGCCAACGACGCCACGGAAGCGGAGGCGCTGCGGCTTATCTTCGGCAATCGGCTCGCGAATCTCCCGGTTTCGTCCACGAAACCGATCCACGGCCATGCGCTGGGAGCCGCCGGCGCGCTCGAACTTGTCGTGACGATTGGAGCAGTGCGCGAAAATATCGCGCCGCCAACCATCAACTGGCGTGAGGCCGACGCCAAATGCCCCGTCGATGCGGTGCCCAATGAGGCGCGTCCGATGCCAATCCGCACCGCGCTGACCAATTCCTTCGCTTTCGGTGGCATAAACGCCAGTCTCGTCGTGCGGCGCGCGGCATGATAACTGAGCAGGAGTCTCGTGCCGCCGCCTTGGCGACGGAGCCAAGCGAGGATGCGTTCATTCGTCTTCCCCCAATCCGGGTCCGGACTGAAGCGAGCGAGGTTGCGGGATTTTTGCGCGAGACGGGAGAAGCCCTGACCGGTGGCAATGTCCCGCTCACTTTCCCGGCACGCTGGCTGGCGCTTCCCGCCGTCCGCGGCGCAATCTTGCAATCGATCGGCGGCAGCGGTTTTCTGCCAGTTCACGAGGCGCAAAGCTTTTCCTACGAACGAGAACTGCAAATCGAAACTGATTACGTTCTCGCCGTCGAGGCGTGCCGCACCGCAACGCCGCCACGAGTGACGTTGAAAATGGAGGTTTCCACCGGTGAGGGAGCGATTTGCGCACGTGTCGAAACTGTCTTGCGCATCGTGCCGCTCAATTTGGAACCGGCATCGTGATTGAAGCCGAAGCGAAGCTGGCGCCAGCAGATTGGCCAAAGGCCGGAGACGAAATTGGCGCGCGAAACTTCGGGCCTTTCCCGCCAGAAGCGCTCGCGCGTTATGCGGTTGTTTCTGGCGACGACAATCCGCTGCATCTCGACCCCAATGCCGCCAGGGCGGCCGGGCTCGCCGGGCCCCCGGTCCATGGAATGCTGATGCTCTCCTGTTTCGTACCATTGATTATGCGGTGGCGGCGAGACCTTTTCATCGCGCAACTATCGGGCAAGTTTCTGCGGCCGGTGCTGGCTGGCGATGGCATCTGCGTGTCCGGCCGGGTCATGCGCAGCCGGGAGAGCCCAAGAGTAGAGCTCGTTCTGCGGCTCGTCGCGCGAGCGCGAAATAACGATCTTGCGATTGTGGGGGAAGCGGTGGTTTTGTATAAAACTCCCGGTCCGCTTTACTGAAATGCAGCCAAAAACAATCCTCATTACTGGCGCATCGAGCGGTATAGGCCGTGCGCTCGCCCTCGTTTACGCGCGCGAGGGGGTATACTTGTCGTTAATTGGGCGCGACCGCGAACGGCTAGAAAACACCGCCGCCGCTGCCCGGGCGCGAGGCGCCGAAGTTAGCACGGGCCTGTTGGATGTGCGCGATCGCGATGCGCTGGCGCAATGGATTGTCGCGGAGGACACCCGCCGGCCGTTCAGCCTCGTAATCGCCAACGCGGGCATCACGACCGGCTTGGCGCCCGGAGACATCGCCGAGGACCCGCGCGCGGTTCGTGTCATTGTCGGGATCAATCTGATTGGCGTCTTGAACACGGTCGAACCGTTGATCGCGCCGATGTGCGCGCGCGGGGCCGGCCAAATCGCCTTCATTGGCTCGATCGCCGGCTTACGCGGCTTGCCTTACGCGCCTTCCTATTGCGCGACCAAGGCGGCGATCCATGCCTATAGCGAAGCCTTGCGCGGCCGCGTCGAGACGCAAGGTGTTCGCGTCAGTCTGATTATCCCTGGCTTTGTGAAGACCCCGTTGAACGACAGTATAGACGCTATGAAGCCGTTTGAACTCACTGGCACCGGCGCCGCCACCCTCATAAAACGCGGTCTTGATCGGGACAGGGCGGTGATTGCCTTTCCACGGTCCCTCTATCTGTTGGCGCGCCTCGCGCGAATCCTGCCAGCCCGGCTCGTCGATAAAGTCATGGCGCGTTTTCAGGTCAGCGTTCCGCAAACGCAAGAGCGTATTCGTTAACGATTTCTTATGTCCTGCTTGTTCGTCAGAAGCTCCTCCGCGCGGACTCGAAGTTAAACAATCCAATCTTTCAAATTCTGCAACAAATTGTTGCAATTTGTTTGTTGTCAAAACCAGGCTTTTCGAATTTAAAGCTTGTGCAGTGTCCGTTCCCGCCGCTTGTATTGAGCGTTCCGGTTGCCTGCACGAAAAAGGCCTGCGGCGCGACGGACAGTGCGGGCAAAACGGCCGTTCCAAGCGAAAAGACGCATGCAAATGCGCGGGCGCGGAGGATGGAAGCGGCCGTGGCACGGGGGTATGGCTGTTGGTTTTCGTCGATCTGATCCGGATTTTGTGCGAAACTGGCTTGGTAGCCGCCTCGCTCGGGCTGCTTTTTGTCGGCGGCAGCTTTCTCACTCTTATTGGCATCAATATTGTTGAGCAAGCGACCGGCAAGCTGCTCGGCAAGCCGCTTCCGGCTGCCGTGGTTAGCGATGCCGATCTGCCGCATGTTCTCGTGCAAATCCCGGTTTTTAACGAACCTGCGATGGTCGCGGATTGCTTGCGATCGGCCGCCGCACTCGATTGGCCGCGCGAGAAGCTGCATATTCAGCTTCTCGACGACAGCACCGACGAAACGTCCGCAATCGCTAACGCCACGATTTGGAAGCTGCGCCGGCAAGGCTACGATATTTTGCACCTTCGCCGTGCGGAGCGGCGGGGCTACAAAGCAGGAGCATTGGCGGACGGTCTCGCTCGCTCTAATGCCCCCTATGTCGCCATTCTCGACGCCGATTTCCGTCCGCCGCCGAATTGGCTGCGGGCGATCGTCCCTGCCTTGATCGCCGACCCAAGCGCGAGCTTCGTGCAATCGCGTTGCGAGTTCGCAAACTACCGGTCAAATTGGCTGACGCGCGCGCAGGGGCTGATGTTCGACGCTCATTTCGTGATGGAGCAAGCGACACGCTTTCGCGCCGGCTGGCTGTTTCAATTCAACGGCACTGGCGGGGTCTGGTGCCGCGCGGCAATAGAGGCGGCCGGTGGCTGGCTGGGCTACTCGCTCTGCGAGGATCTTGATCTGACGGTGCGCGCTGAAATCGCCGGATGGCATGGTCTATTCGCGATGGATCCACCGGTGCCCGGGCTTGTCCCAGAAAAGGTTTCGCATTGGCAGGTCCAACAGCGACGCTGGTCGAACGGTTTCGTGCAAGTTGCCCGCAAGCTATTCGGCGAGGTCTGGATGGCCGACTGGCCATGGTGGCGAAAGCTGTCGGCGAGTTTTCTCATACTCATCCAAATGTTTTACCCTTGTGTTGCACTCGGCTCACTTTGCATGGCTCTATGCGCGATCATCCGGGGTGGCGATCTCGCCCCCTATCAGCCGATCATCGCAACGATTATGGCATTGGTTATAATCATCGGCATTGGTATGACGCTCGTGCCCTACATTATATTGCGGCGGGGCTCGCTTTGGCGCTATCTCGCGACGCTCGCGTCGCTGATCCCGCTGCTGCTCTATGTCAGCGTCTCCAACGCGCCGTCCATTCTAAAGACCGTTTTCGGAGCAGATGGAACCTGGAAGCGCACCCCCAAGACGCAACCCCTTGCGAACGTTTCGGCGGCGGACCAGCTCAACGAGGTTTGACGACCGGCGCGGCACAGCTGCGGTCGACTCGCGTGTACAGAGTAAATTGCGGGTCGAAAATGAACTTGAGCAACAGCCCGCCCCACGATTTATGCGTCTTGAGTTCAGCGTAAAATTCCGGCGCCATTTGCTTGAGCCGTGGCAGCCGCGACCACGGCACGTCGGGAAAATCATGATGCTCGTTGTGATAACCGATGTTGAGCGCGATGAGGTTCAAAGGACCGTAATAATCAAACGTCTCCTGCGCAGGATCGGCGGTAAAATGCTCCTGGAGCCAGCGGGCGCCGAGCGGATGCAAGCCTCCGACCGAAAACCAAAAGGACGCGAAAAGATAAACTAGCGCATTCGGGCCAAAGGATGCCAGAACGGCGAGATCGTAGAGGACAACGCAACCGCCATTGACGAATGTCCACCGGCTCCACATCGGCACGGAGCCTTTCAGACGGCCGAGGCGGGTCAGCTGGAACACCGGAAAAAGAAACATCCAAGCCGCCTTGCCAAACGCGCTTCCGCCAAACAGACGCGCTTCCCAATGACTCGGAAGATCGGCGTCGTATTCGTAATCGCCGAGATGCGAATGGTGCTTCATATGATAGCAGCGAAATCCCATCGCGGTCGGAATAGTGTTTGGCAGATCGGCGAGGATCGCGGCCCATTTGTTGAGGGCATTGGATTTGAAAATGCAATTATGGGTCGCGTCGTGGATCACGACGAACATTGCGTGATTGGCGAAGGCGCCGATGCAAAAAGCGGCGGCCACGGCCGCCCACCAATAAGCGAGGCCGAGGGCGCCGAGAGCAGCCGCGATCGCGGTCTGTCCGGCGACAACAACAAGGGTGATGGCCGCCGTCCTCCAGTCCTGGCCGATAAGACCGGCAATATCAGGATGCGCCGCCAAAATGGCGCGACGGCGAGGCGGATGCGGACGCCTCATTGGCGTCGCGATGAAACCTCCGTTCGCGGTGGCGCGTTTTATGGCGGCGGGTCCGGCAGCGATCGAGTCCAGCCCCATGTGCCGGTCATCCTCAAGCAATTCGTCAAGCCACAATCCCACGAACGCGGAAAATTGCTTCGCGGCCATGGTCACGCAATCATAAGGTGTTCGCCGCTCACAAATCAAGCCGCGAGATTTTTCTCATAGATGCGATGCACCTTGTCGATGCGCGCGCCGGAAAGTTCGATGGGCCGGCGCATGCCAAGATTGTCTTCCAAAACCCAGCCGAATTCGACGTGTTCAATCGAGCTCGATCTGCTGCGGCGGCGCATTTCCTCGATAAACGCCAGAATGACCGCACCGCCGGCGGCCTTGCGGTGCAAGGCGCGGCGGATTCCAAAAAGCGCGAGCCGCCCAGACGTAAAGGCATGCTTCCTGATCCGCGAGACGACGCGCGGAAGGCCGAGAGGGAACAAGCGTCCGCCAAGATCGGCGGTTATTTCATGCAGGTTCGGCAAAATGACCCCGAACGCCTGCGGCACGCCGTCGAGCTCGATCATGAACCCGCCTTCTGGCGGCATCACCATCTTGAGCGCGTCGGCGCTCGACATGAACTCGGCGAGCGTAAATGGCACGAAACCCCAATTTTCGCTCCATGCATCGTTGAAGATATCGACGATGATCTCCGCTTCCTTGCCGATGTTCTTAAGATCGAGAGTTCTAATCTTGAGCCTCTCGCGCCACTCGGGCCGCTCTAGAATATTTGGGCGTGCCTGCCGGTCCTTTTCGCCGGCATCGTAGCGGTAGGAAATGAGATCGCGCGCCTTTGTGTAACCTTGGCGCTCCAGGGAATTGCTCAAATAGGCCGGGCTCCAGGGCATGAACACCATGGGCGCGGCTTCGAATCCCTGCACGAGCAGTCCCGTCTCACTGTTCACGGAAGGCGAAAATGGCCCATGCATGAGCGCAGCGCCGCGTTGGCGCAGCCAGTCTTCCGCGGCTCGGGTCAGGCCGGCGACGACGGCGTCATCGTCAATCCCATCGAGACAACCAAATTGTGCCCGGGATGCGCCAAGCGGCGCATGGGCTTCGTCATAGATCTGGGCAAAAATTCGGCCGGCAAACTTGCCGTTCTTACGGGCGAGCCAAGCTTGCGATTGGACGAGCTTGAAGTGCGGATTGAGCTTAGCCGCGAATAAAGTCCAACGCTCGGCATCGAGAGGAGGCGCGAAGCCCGGAAAGTCCTTATAAATAAGCCGGGGCAATCGGCAAAACGCGAGAAAATTTCGCAACCCATTCACCGGTACGATTTCCGCCTCGCGCTCGGTCCTGCTCATGGAATTAGCCTTGCTTCATTATCGAGTGTCGGGCGGCTTGCGGCTGCACGGCCATCGCGGGTTCGAGCAAACCCCTCTCCGACTCGCGGCAGGAAACGCGAACCGGAACTTGGCACCGCCGTCAGTTCGCCGCGCTCAACAAACGGGCCGGCGCCTCGCGCTGGATTTCCCGCTTGGCCAACAGATCCGTTACGCCCCTTATCTCCGCCTCGGTGTGCAGGGCCGAAAGGAAAAAACGCAGACGCGGCTGATCTTTCGGAACCCCGATTTGAATAATCGGCGGAACGTAATAGCCATGGTCCATCAAATGGCTGGACGCCGCCAAAGTCTCAAGGCTATCCGAAAAAAGAACCGGGACGACGCCACGCCCGATGGCAGGACCCGTATCGAGCCCCGCGTCATGAGCAAGTTCCACGAAGAGTTCGGCATTTTGCCGCAACCGCTCAATGCGCCAAGTCTCTTCCTGCATGACTTGCAAGGCTGTCTCCGCCGCCGCCGTTATCACCGGCGAAAGGCCGACACTATAGACGAAACCCGGAAGCGTATAGCGCAGCCATTCGATCACCGGCGCCTTGCCAGCGACGAACCCGCCGCAAGACCCAAGAGTTTTCGATAAAGTCCCGATAGTGAGGTCAATCTGCTGCGGATCGACGCCAACGTGTTCCCAAAGCCCGCGTCCTTCGTTCCCGAGCACGCCGATGGAATGCGCCTCGTCGATCAACAGCCAAGCCTTGCGCCGCTCCTTGAGCTCGACAAGGCGGACAAGGTCCGCGGTGTCGCCGTCCATGCTGTAAAGGCCCTCGGCGACGATGAGGGCGTTACGGGATTTGCCGCGTTTTTCACGCAACAGAAAATCGAGATGGTCGAGATCGTTGTGCCGGAAAATAATCGTTTCAGCGGTCGTCGCCTTGGCCCCACTCACGATACTGTTGTGCGACAGTTCATCGATGAAAAGCGCATCGTGCGAGCCCAGTATATGCGAAATCGTCGTCACATTGGTGAGATAGCCGCTGACCAAGGTGAGCGCCGACTCGGCGCCGACGAATTTGGCGATGCTCGATTCAAGGTGGCGATGCGTCGATCGTTCGCCCCCGACGAGACGGGAGCCGAGCGCGCCAATCCCCAAATTGTCCAGAGCCGCCGCGGCCGCCGCCTTAACCCTGGGATGGGACGCAAGCCCCAGATAATCGTAATTGGCGAAACTGACGAAGCGGTGGCCGTTTAACCCGGCTTCCCTCCGCAAACTGTCGATCGGTGCGAAAAATGGGTCGCCGCCGTCGAGGTAAGCCTTTCCGGCGAGCCGGAAGCGCTTCGTGGCATATTCGGCAAGGCTGTTGAACTTTTGCACTTTGCGTTCGGCGGTCCAGCTAAAGTCACGAAACGATTAAAAGGTCCTGCGTCCTGGCGGCGGCATCATGCGTGCCGCATTTTGCTGATCATAGATCGCACCGATCTAGCATGCCCGAATCGGGCATAGCATAAGCACTGGTGGCGGCAAAACGCGATCATCGCGCAACGCCTTAAGACGATTGCCTCCGCCCATGCAGAAATTTAGAAAGAGATTTCTTATCAAAAACTTACAATCTGTTGTCAATTCCGGTTACAAATCGTAACAAAGGCAAGTTCGCGGCCCGAAAAAGTTCCTCGCAAGAGATTTGCGCCGCGGTCTCTCACGGGTTGCGAATCAACGACTTTATACTGGGCGGGAATCTTTGACCGCGCAACCGGCCGGCGACGGCGCGCCGTTGAGTTTTTTGGAGGCCGGTTGAAGCGGATCAGGAATTTGCCGCGATGGGATCGAGGGCCGGTGTTCCAGCTGGCGCGGACCAATCGGCCGTTCTTGCCATGGACGCGAGCATAAGGGCGATCGCCGATGCGGCCTCGCCCGCTATCGCCTTGCGATTTTCCCCCGCGCGTAGGCGAGCGGCTTGCCGAAGGCAAGATCGCAGCGGATCTGCTCGCCCTTGAGGAGCGACCAGAGGTGTGGAAGCAGGGTCGCTTCGCCGGTCCATGCCGCCGCGGGCGACGAGTAGCGGATAGCGACAGGTTGCACGCACACCGTCTCGATGCCGCTCGCGATGGCGAGGAGATCGCGCACGGCAGCGAAATGCGAGCTGTGAAACTTGTGAAGCGCCGAGCCATCACCGGTCGTGCCCTCAGGGAAAAGCAGCACAGGGCGGCCAGCGAGCATTCGGCGCGCCATCGCGGCGTTGGCGGCGGGGATTGTTCGCCGCCGTTGGCGATCCACGAAAACGGTTTCTTGCAGCCGCGCAAAATTGGAGACGATTGGCCACGCTTCGACTTCACGCTTGGCGAGGAAGCAGACCGGCTCGACACTGCAAAGCACCACGATATCGAGCCACGAAACATGATTGGCGGCAATGAGACGAGGCCCTTGCTGCGGCGGGGCGGGCTTCGCGACAATTCGTAGCTGCAACAGGGCGGCGAGCGCCCGGCCGAGCGCGACTGGAAGCCACAGCCGGAGCGGCCAATGCCGTCGCAAAGCAAGCCACTGCAAGGGCGCGAGGAACAAAAACAAGAGCAGGGTAAGAACGATCAGTACGGCGCGAAGATAAGCCATGTCTCACCGCAGGTTGGTTTTGCGAGTGGCGTCCTATTAATACGATTAGCCTGCAGTTTGATGACAGCACCGATTCCCTTCCCTGTTGAACTTACCTCTCTGTCATCAAAGCTTTGCGTCTGGCTCGTAGAAGCGGTCAAAGTATCAAGGTGAAATTCGCAGACCCATGTGGAACATTGCTACGCCGTCTGGATTTGGCGGCGCCGTCCGGCACACCGCCGCCTACATAAGTCCGAACCGGATTGTGCGCGATCTTTCCGGTCTGCCTGCGGTACTTGGGCGTTTCGGCCCGTTTGAAGTCCGCCTGGCGACGACGAGCCGGGAGATCCGCAAGGCGCAGAAGTTACGTTTCAAGGTTTTTTACGAGGAAGGCCATGCGATGCCGCAGCAAACCGCCACGCTGACAAGGCGGGACATCTGTCCTTTCGACAAAATCTGTGATCATCTTCTCGTCATCGACAAAGACCGGCACAATCGTTTCGGCCGCAAAAAGCCTATGATCGTTGGGGTCTATCGACTTCTTCGCGGGGACACCGCCGCGCGCCACGAGGGATTTTATAGCACAACGGAATTCGATATCGCTCCAATGCTCGCCCGCCATCCGGGCAAGCGCTTTTTAGAGCTCGGCCGCTCTTGCGTTCACGCGCAATACCGGTCGAAGCGCGTCATCGAGCTTTTGTGGCGCGGCCTGTGGATCTATGCGCAACATCATCGTATCGACGTGCTGATCGGCTGCGCGAGCCTGCCTGGCGTCGATCCGCTTGCGCTTGCCGTGCCTTTGAGTTTCCTGCAGCAGTATGCGCTGGCGGACGAGGAATGGCGGGTCGGGCCGCTTGCGGGGCGCGGCGTGGATATGGCGGTCCTCGACGCCAAGGCCATCGATGCGCGCAAGGGAATAGCCGCGCTGCCTCCCCTGCTCAAGGCTTACTTGCGCGCCGGGGCAAGATTTGGTGACGGCGCGGTGATCGACACGCAATTCGGCACCACCGACGTGTTTACCGTCATGCCGCTTGGCGATTTGGAAGAGCGCTACCAAAACTATTATGGCGGGCCAATGGAAATGCCGGGAAGCTACGTCGCGTAACCGCCAGCGCTGCGCGCGCTGAACACGCATGGGCTATAAAAAGCAAGCGTAAGATTGCCTGCTGGTACCTGGCATCAGTCGAACGCGAAGGCAACTCTGGCGCGAGTTTCGGAGCCAAACCGCTCAATCGCCTGGCGGACATTTCTTCCGCCGAGTTTTAAGTAAAATTGGGTGGCCCGCTCATTGTCGGCCAAGGCCCAAACGAGGAAAGAACAATAGCCGTGCATGGCTAGGTCCTTTCGGACCATCTCGAAAAGCCGAGTGCCGAACCCCAGCCCCTGAAATTCAGGTGCGATATAAAGTTCGAAAATTTCCCCGCCATAATGCAACGACGGCACGCGATTGCGTCCATAGCTTGCATAGCCGCCGATCGTTTCATCGAAATCCAGAACCAGAAGGCGCGATCCCCGCAAAATGGCCGACTGCCACCAGCGCGGCCCGCGGCGCGCGATCATCCGTTCGAGCTCGCGGCCGGGAATAAGACCCCGGTAAGCGTCGCGCCAAGCGGCATCGTGCACATCCGCGATGCCCTCGGCATCGCCTTCGCGTGCGTTCCGGATGGTGATGACCGCCTCGATCATGCGGTAATGTTAAGGCCGCTTGGCCTGCCGCCGCAAGAACTCTTTCGCGCTTTTTCGGTATTTGTACGGGGCCATCGCGCGGGAATCGCGGACCGCCGGTCCAATGATGCCGCGGTCGCCACCTTCTCCGGCGTTTCTCGATCACAAATCCGCGAACTCGTTAAGTCGTCGCCCCGGGGCCACTAAAACCGCGGTGCCTTTTTCCCCGAGCTTTTGTGGTGTTTCCAGATCGACCGCCCGAATCGCCCACGCGTCCGGCCGCCGGGCCCTTTCAGCTCCCTTGACGAGGAATGCGAACGCAATGGCCTCGCAACCAAGGAGAGTCAGCCACCATATCTGTGACGTCGCGATGCCGAGAACAGCAATCGTCAAGATCGCCACGAGGCCCGCAAGCAAGGCTGGTGCCGTCTTCGCCGGGAGCCGTCCGGCAATCCTGAAGGCTTGCACAGTAAGCACCGTGAAACCGACAGCGCCGACAACGCCAAAATCAAACCAAAGCACAAGCAAAAGACTTCTTGGCGTTCCTTCGGGCAAATACCCAAGGCTCAAGCCTCGATGCACGAAATCGAGACCATGCCCGGTAATCAGACGCGGCCATTGCGAGACGACGAGCTCGTTCCAAATCTGCATCGGCGCCGGCCCCGCGCCGGGATCAAATCCGGTCACCCCTAGAACCGCGCGGTAGAGCAAGGGCAGCAGGGGCGCCAACAGGATCAGTGGAGCGAAGAGCCAGCCGAGAAACCGTGCCGTCAGGGCAGGAACGGACATGGCCACGGCGAAAGTGAAGGCGCCCGCGCCCATTGCCAAAAGCGCCACCTGGGCGAAACCGGCGAGCGCGACCGCGGCCACAAGAACCGCGAGGATCGCAGCCGCGGTCCAATGCTCGCGCAGCGATAAGAATCCGAGTGCCGGCCAGACCAGGACGATCAAGGTGATCGTCGACCGCTCATACAGCGTTTCGTCGAAATCAAAGCCGGCGAGAAACCAGGACGTGTGAAAATATATCAGGGCAAGTGTGGCCGCGCTCGCTAAGGCGATACCTCCAGGCAAAAGGTAATAGTCGGGGGCTTTGGTCTTTTGGGGCAGGTAAACGGCAGCCAACACTGCGAGAATGGTGGCGCCGGCAAACTGTAGAAACCGTTCGCCAGCTTCCATGGGGAACGGCGTCCATATCACTGATAGGGCGGCCCACGAAGCGACCAACAGCGCCGCCCCGCCTGCGGGCGAGACCAGCGCGTCGCGGAGCCTTCGCCCTGCATGAGGGGGGGCTTCTAACAATACGCCAATCAAAATCAGAATCGCGCCGACCGGCAACAAAACGTAAAGCGCGCCGCGCCAAAAGATGCCGCCACACGGAAGGCCAACAAATAAAGTAGCCATGCCAAGCCGCGTCAGGAGTTTTGCCGCGGCCTCGGCAGGCGTGTCACTGAATCGTAAGGCAACAGTCATCGCTTCCACGTCACCAAAAGCCCGCCAGTCTACAACGCCCTTTAAAACACTTATATGCCCTGAATGAGGCAACACTCAAGCGACAAGAGAAAGGAGAAGCATTGAAAATAGGTAATTTATCTCAATGAAAATTACTTAATGACAATTATTATTTATCAGTTCACCGACAATTGTTCTAAAATTTGGCAAAAGGAGCTTTCTGGCCGCTCACCCATGATCCCTTCACGTGCGATGACTCATTGCACTATCTCTTTGTTTCATCGTGTGATCTTGTCTAAACCGGCATCACTTTTCGGGGCCATGCGCTTAGCATCGAAGGCTTGCCAGAATTTTTGGAACGAAAATTAATGCTCGGTAATCAAACACATTTTACGACGATCACGTTGCAGCGATCGCGGTCCTTCACGCAAGCGTTCACGTCAGATGCGTCCGCGTGCGAGGGTGCGCTCCACGTCCGCGATTGCTTGCGCCGTGCCGGCATGAAGCCATAGCCCGTCCAGTCTTTGGCCAAACAGTCGTCCAGTTTTTGCCGCCTCGAAAAAAAACGGCGCCAGGGCAAAAATATCCCGCGTCTCCCGTTCGAAAAGCTCCGGCTTGACGATACCGGCGCCGGTATAGATGAAAGGTGCGATTTGGCGCTCCGGCCGGCGGGTCAGGCGGCCGTCCTGCGTCATGTTGAAGTCGCCCGGCGAATCGACCCCCACGCTCGCCGCCGCCGCCGCGACGAGAAGCAAAATATCCATTCTTTCTGGATCCCAAGAAGCCGCGAGACGGCCCAGATTGCCCATGGGACCTTCGATCCAGAAGGCATCCGTGTTGGCGATGAAAAACGGCTCTTGCCCAAGTAAAGGCAACGCTTTGGCGATCCCGCCGCCCTGATCGAGAAGTTTTTTGCGCTCATCCGAAATCAAGATTCGGGGGGCCGTCCGGGCCGCAAGATGCGCCTCGATCTGGCCCGCCAGGTAATGCACATTGACGATCGCTGTCTCGACCCCGGCCATAGCAAAACGATCGAGCACATGGTCGATCAGCGGCTTGCCAGCGATCGTGAGCAGTGGCTTCGGTACGCGATCGGTCAGGGGCCGCATTCGCGTCCCCAATCCCGCAGCGAAGACCATGACTTTATTGGGCAGGAAAGAGGACATTGAAAGCCGTTTGCCAAGCTGCCGTGCGATTGGCCGCACGAAATGATCGTGGGCGCCCTAATTGATTTTCCGGTTGCGCAGGGCATGCCAATATGCGGCTCGGACGATCGATAGCCCTTCGCCGCGGAAGCTAGCGAGCCCGATCAAAGATTCGGGGCATATGCTCCTCATACCACAATTTGAGCGCGGCTAGAGCCGGATGGGTCAGGTCCGTGGCCAAATATTTTTCGACCCTGGGCAGGTGCGCAAGATACTGCGGTTTATGGTCGCGTTCGTCGAGGCGGGCGAAAATCCCAAGAAATCTTGGTCGCGCGCTGCGCGCCCAAAATCGAATAGGCACGGGCAAATCCCGCCGCGTCGAAGCCTGGATCCGCCCCACGCCGCAACCGTGCGTAATGGGCAAGCAATTTTAGCTCCGTATCTTGCGGAACATCTGCCCGGGCATCCTGCAAGAGGGAAACGACATCGTATGCCGGGTGGCCCAAGACACAATCCTGGAAATCCAGGATGCCCACCTTGGCGATGCCTTCCCGTTCGGCAAGCCAAAGGAGATTGGGCGAATGAAAGTCGCGCAACGTCCATACCGGACGGGCGGTGAGGACATCCTGAACCGCTTGCCGCCAGAGATTGACATAGGTTGCCTTGGCGCCCGAAGCCAATTGAACGCAAGCGATATAGGGTGCGTACCAGTCGAGAAGCAGTTCGGTCTCGATAGAAAGCGCATCGGCGTCATAGTGTGGAATCCGGTAGGTCTCGCTGCCATCGAGGGGCAACGTGCCGGGAAGGTTGGCATTATGCAAAAAAGCGAGCCCGGCCAGCGCACCGGCGTAACGATCCTCGATGATACCGTCGTCTCCGGCAACCGGCTCGCTGCCCAGATCTTCGACAATGGCAAGACCGGCGGGAAGATTGAAGGCAATAATTTCGGGCGCCGAAAGGCCTTGTTCGCGCAGCGCGTGGCCAACCGCGATAAAGGGACTAATGTCCTCGGCGAGTTTGGCGATGGCGCTGTAGGATTTGCCATAGCGAATTGGCGGCCCGTCCGGCCGCGGCGGCGAATGCATTAAAATGGCGCTGCGCCCGTCGGGATTCACCAAACGCTCATAGCTTCGCGACGAGGCATCGCCCTGCATGAATTCACGCCGGGCTCCACTCCAGCCGCTGTGGTCAAGGAGCTCGTGGACCGCCTTGGCCTGCGCGAGCCGTTGCGCGAACGGTCCAGTCCCGGTGAGGGTCACGGCGCGGTAGCCGGGACCGCGGTCTTTATCAAGCCCGAATTCGATATCGAGCCTGCCGGGATCGAGAAATGTGCCCGCATTTTCCGGCCATTCAACAAGGACGAGCGCGCCGTCGCAAGCCTCTTCGAACCCCAGATCCACAACGTCTTGCGGCTTCTCGATGCGGTAGAAATCGGCATGAACGATGGGAAAATTCAAGCCCTCGTAGACTTGCATCAAGGTGAAGGCCGGGCTCGGCACCTCGAGCTCTTGGTCGCCTGTCAGGATACGAATAAGGGCACGCGCGAACGCCGTTTTTCCGGCGCCAAGGCCGCCCGACAAGGTCACGAGATCGCCAGGGCCAATAAGCGCGGCGGCATCGGCGGCAAACCCGGCGATCGTACCTTCATCTTCCAGCTCGCGCGACCAGACCGTACCCGAAGCGGCGAGCGTGCCTTCGGCCATTGCGTTCATCCTCCTTGCGCAGTGCTGTTTGCGGGGAGCTCTGCACCTTGCAGGGGAAAGATGCAGGTCGCGCGCGTCCCTTTTCCTGGCGCCGAATCGATTTCGACGCGGCCGCCATGGAGTTCGACGAAAGACCGAACAATGGAAAGGCCAAGTCCCGCGCCACGGTGCCGCGTCCCGGTCGTATAGGTCTTAAACCGGTCGAAAACATGTTCGAGGATTTCGGGCGGAACTCCACTTCCTTCGTCGTTAACCTTAAACAGGATTTCGCCGTTCCGCCGCATCGCCGATAGATCGATGGTTTGACCAGGCGAGGAAAAGCCGATCGCGTTTGAGAGAAGGTTGAAGAGAATTTGCCGGATACGTTTGCCGTCGGCGGCAAAGGACCCGATACCCTCTGTCGCTGCTACCCGAAGGGTGAGCGAGGATTTTTCGAGCCGGTCCTGGATGCCTTCCGCGGCTTCCCTGATGGTTTGCGCGATGTCCACCTCATCAAGCGACAGCTCCATTGCGTCCGCGTCGATCGAGGCAAGATCGAGAATATCGTCGATGATGGCGAGCAGCGCCGACGAGGATTTCATCACATAGCCCGCATACTCGCGCTGTTTGCTGTTGAGCGGGCCGGTAGCGGGATCGTCGAGAAGCTGAATGAAGCCGATGATATTGGTCAAGGGCGAACGCAGCTCGTAGGAGACATGGTGGACGAACTCATTGCGCAGCTTTTCAACGCCGATCAACGCCTGATTGCGTTCGGTCAACGCGCGTTCAACATTCACGCTTGCGGTCATGTCGATAAAGCTGAGCAGGGTCGCGCCATCGGGCAGCGGCGCGGCGGCGCAATCGAGCACAGACCCGTTGCTGCACGCGAGACGGCGTTCGAGCCCAACCCGTTGATCCGGTAAGCCGGCGACGGCGGCGCGCAACGCACCCCAGGCCTCTTCGCCGGCAAACAACGGCGCGCAGAGCAAGGCCACATGGTCGATGTGCGGCCGGCCGTCGAGCTCGCTTGGATCGATCGCCCACATGCTGACAAAGGCGGGGTTGAACAGTTTGAGGCGGCCGTCGCTGCCAAACACGGCCACGCCCTCCTTCAAGGTATCGAGGGTTTCGCTTTGCACGCGGATCGAGGCGTTGAACTGCGAAACGAGACGGTAACGTTCGGTGACATCATCGAAAAGATAGGTGACGCCGCCTTGCGGATTAGGGCTGATGACGGCCCTCAACGTCCGCCCGTCCGGTAAAAACCAGACCTGTTCGTCGGTATCGGGCGATTGATAGGCCGCAAGCAAATCCGCTTTCCAGGCCCGGAAGTCGGCTTGCTCCGGCAAGAGGCGTGCCCTCCGGAGGCGATCGAGAATCTCGGAATCGGTTGGTTTCTGGTCGAGCCAAGCCTGATCGAGAGCCCAGAGTTGACGATAGGCCACATTGTGGAAGACGAGTTGCTTGGCGCCATCGAAAATGGCAACCGCGGTCGTAAGCTGGTCGAGCGTGCGCGCATGCGCCCGGGATTGCCGGTCGTTTGCGGCACGCATTGATTCAATTTCCGACACATCCGCCGCCATTCCGGCCGAGCCGGAGCCCGCCGGCGCATCGACGATTTCGAGCATCCGGCGTTCCCCCGCCACGACCGCCGGAGCGCGCCCACACCAGACTTTTCCGGTCCCGCGCGACGCAGCGCTCGCCTCGCGCGCCTGACTTTCGATAAGCTCGATGCCGCGCGAAACCGCGGCCTCCCGATCCTTGACTTCGACCGCTCGTGCATAGGCAGCATTGACCCAGCTCAATTTGCCGCCGCCGTCGCGCACCCACGCCGGGAATGGAACAGCGTCGAGCAGGGACCGCAAGCCCTGGAGTAGCTCGTTCGTGGCCGCCTGCAACTCTTGAAGGCGGACGGCATCGAGACGATCGCCGGAAACATCCCTGATCCGTAACACGGCGAGGCCGCCAACCGGGCGCCCCTCGATTTCGAGATGCCGCCCATCCAAACTCGCGACGGTGGCGCGGAACGATTCGCCCCGGGCGCGCAACCGCTTGACGGACATGTCGAGAGTTTGCGCCGTCCCTGGCGGTAGCCATGACCCAAAGGCAAGCACGCAGTTCGGCCGGTCCCCGCCTAGGCGAAGATTCCCTTCGATATCGGGATCCTCGCCCGGCCCTCCCCAGGCAAGGATGATCTGGGTTTCGGCACCAAGAAAAAGTTCGGCCCGGTCAAGCTTCGCACGTATCGCCGCAAGCTCAAGATGATAGTTTGCCTCGCGTTCCAGCCACCACCGCCGCCAAAATAGTGAGACCACCCCGGCGAGCACTAGAACGGCGACAATACCGGTGATCAGCGAGAGTCCCGCCGCGCCGGCATAGAAGTGCAAACTCGCGGCGACCCCTGTTTGACCGGCAACTTCGCCGAAGACCGGCGAGGCCGCCAGAAGGAACGTGCAAATCCCCGCGCAATGCCCGGCAGACCGTGCGATTTTCCGCTGGCGCCCGCAGCCCTCCATCTAACCCTCCAGCACGACAGATCGGGACTGTTACCGCGCAAATCAGCCAACTTTAAGCAAATCTTGCCATTATTGCGAACCCGGTCTGGATTAGAGCTACCGTGCGCAACGCGCGAGCCGATCCTCCCACGAAGATCAGCTTTAGTCGTGGGCTAATTTTCTTGTGCAAAGCAGGATTTTTGGGAAATCTGGCGCGGCGCGCCATTCATCCGGCGGCCGAAGGAACTCGTTTTGTTCGCTTTGCCAGAAGCAATCACGCGGCGTACTTCGATAGTGACATGCGAGAGCATCCGGAAACGGCTGAGCCGCGACTGGTAAAATTCCGCATCCCGTGGTTTTGCCGTCATGATCGAGACGATCGCGCCGAGATGGCCGGGGCCGAGCCGCCAAACATGAAGATCCGCCAAGCGGTCCCCGTCGCTCTCGATGGTACGCCGCAGCTCTTCAGCCATCGCCCTATCGGGGTTCATATCCAGGAGAACGCCGCCGGTGTCGCGGATCAGGCCATAGGCCCAACTGGCGATGACCAAGGCCCCAACGATGCCCATCACCGGGTCCATAAAAACCCAGCCAAAAAAGCGCCCGAGGAGCAGTCCGCAGATCGCGAGCACAGAGACCGCTGCGTCCGCCGCCACATGCACGAAAGCCGCGCGCATGTTGTAATCGCGCGAAACGGCGGAGGTGGCGTGAGCCCCGCTATGTTCGTGCCCAGCGCCATGCGGGTGGCGATGATGATCGCCGCCGCCGCCTCTCAAGAGCCAGGCCGTGGCAATGTTCACGAGGAGACCGCCGGTCGCGATCAAGATCGCCTCGTCGAAATGGATCGTCACCGGCGAAAAAAGACGCGCCATTGCCTCATAGCCGATGATCAAGGCAATCATCGCAAGGATGATGGCGCTCGTAAAACCAGCGAGATCACCGAGCTTTCCCGTGCCGAACACGAAGCGGGGATCATTGGCGTGCCGCCGTGCATAAGTATAAGCCACGGCCGCAATCAAGAGTGCCAAGGCGTGGGTCGCCATATGAAAGCCATCGGCGACAACGGCAAGTGACCCAAACAGGGTACCGCCGGCGATTTCCGCTGCCATCATGAACAGGGTGAGCAAAATCGCGGCCCAAGTCCTGCGCTCGTTTTGCGCATGGCCGGCGCCAAGAAAAATATGGCTGTGTTCGCCGGCAAACATCGCATCTTGCTCGTTCATGATCCCTCCGGCATGCCCTGGAACCTCATCTGAAATAGCTGTGCACGACCTCGATCAGCTGCGCCGCCGCCTCGGCGTCGAGCGCCTCCGGATTCTTGGCGGGATCAACCAAATGCGCGCGGATGTGATCCTCGACCACCTCGACCAGAAGGCCGTTGATCGCGCCACGGCAACCGGCGATCTGATGCATGATCTGCGCGCAACCAGCCTCGCCGTGGAGCGCGCGCTCAATGGCTTCGACCTGCCCGCGAATGCGGCGCACCCGGTTCAGAAGCTTTTGCTTGTCGCGAATGACGTGGCCCATGCCCGGCTTTTTTCTACTGGACTGATACTGGTATAGGTGGGTACCCTATATGCCGCGGACAAGGAGGTCAGCGCGGCCCCTGCCCTATTGATCGTTGGAAGACCGGCGGGCTTGCATTTGCCTTCGAAGTGGACTTCGGTTCAGGCTGACAAATGCGGCACAACATCCAGATATTACGCCTCCTTACTGTTTTGCCGCTGGCGCTTTGCTGGCCGGCGGGAGGCGTCCCGGCGCTCGATCAAACAAATGCTAAGGACCGAACCGCGCCGCTCCCCGCGGGCTTTCAAGAGTTTTTGCAAAGCCTCTGGCCGTTTGCCTCAGAAAAACGGGTTTCCCGCGCAACCTTCGACGCGGCCTTCGCCGGGCTTGAGCCAGACCCTACCGCGCCTGTGGCATCCGAGCGGCAGGCGGAGTTCGACAAGCCACTCAAATCCTATCTCAATGAGGCCGTCTCTCCCCGCCGTATAGCGCGCGGCCGCGAATGCTTGAATGGATGGCACGGCGAGCTCCAGCAGATCGAGCGCCACTTCGGGGTGCCCCGCGAAATCCTTCTCGCGGCCTTCGGCGTTGAGACAGACTTCGGGAAAGCAAAGGGCGAAAAGGACGTCGTCCGCTCGCTCGCGACCCTGGCTTATCAGCGCCAGGACCGGCCGGTTTTTCGCGACGAATTATTGGGCGCGCTGGTCATGCTCGATCGCGGCGGCATTGCCCGCGCGGCGATGAAAGGCTCCTGGGCCGGCGCGATGGGCGGGCCGCAGTTTCTTCCCTCGGCTTTTCTCAAATACGCGGTCAGCTATGACGGATCAGACTTTCCAGACATTTGGAATAATCCTTTCGATAGTCTCGCCTCGATCGCAAACTTTTTGCGCCAATCTGGTTGGCAGCCTGGCCTCGCCTGGGGAACCGAAGTAATTCTTCCCAAAGATTTCGGCTTTGCCTCGTTGCATGACAGTTTCGCCGCCTTTGCCGGGGAAGGCGTCAAAAGCGCCAAAGGCGACCCGTTTCCCCAAGGCGAAGCGACGTTGTTCCTTCCGTCCGGTGCCGCCGGTCCGGCTTTCCTTTTGTCGGCGAATTACTGGGTTCTCAAGGCGTATAATAATTCGGATTCCTACGCCCTTTCGCTTAGCTTGCTCGCGCAGCGGATCGCAGACAACTCCCCGCTGCGCGGCCATTGGCCGGAAGGCGAGATTTTCTTGAGCCGGACGCAAAAGGCGGAGATTCAGCGTCTGCTCGAAACCCTCGGTTTCTATCATGGGCCAATCGATGGCCGTTTCGGACAGGCGTCGCGCGATGCGATCCACGATTTCCAGTTCAACGTAAAAGCCGCTCCGGCCGATGGCTTTGCAACGCCGCAACTATTGGCTGAGCTTGCCGCCGAAGTCAGCCGCCGGTCCGGCCGGTAATTCGTATAAGTCCAAGTCGCGTGGACAATAACTCCGGCGCCGGGCGCAGACCGTCCAATCGCTTGTGCCAGGCACGCCGGGCCGACGCGAAGCCGCGCACGCGGCGGCAGCTTCTTGATACAAGAATATCCTCCATGGCAATATCATGCGGGGGCGATTCCATCCCAAAAAGGATCGGAAAGCCGCGCCAGTCGCGCTCCTTTGCGATCGAGCATCTCTGTGAAAGCGGGGGACAGAAGAAAGCTGAGTTCGCGTTCGCGGCTCAGCGTGACCGGATCGGCCGCCACGAGCTCCCCGTCGCAATAGCCCGGATGACACATGATTAGGTGGCGCCTGCCCGGCGCACAAAGATAGCGGGCGAAACTGGCGGCGTAATCATGACCCGGATCGAAGGCCGAAAAGCCCGAAAATCCCTCGTTGATGAGGTACCCCCGTGCGGACGCCTCGGCTGCAAAACCTCTCCCGAGCCAGGCAATGCCCAGCGCTTTTTTCATCTGTGCGCCGCGCCGGGCAATGCGCCACGGCCGATCGGAGCTATCGCGCAGCCAGACCTTGCCCAAAAACCCTTTATCTTCGAGGCACGCGAACAATGCCGCGCGTATTTGCGGCAGAATGTGGACATGCTGATGCCCATCCACAAAAGCGGGAGCAGCGTCGAAATGCGCGCAAAAACCGTCGAGTTGGCGCGAGATTTCCCGTCCGATTTCGGCTTCGTCCAGCTCTTTTCTTTGCGCGCCCTTAAGCACGCGACTTATCTCGGGGAAGCGCCCCGTGACCGCGAATGCCGGCATGCCTCCAAGCGGGCTGCCAAGCGTGAGGTTAAGATGCAGCCCGATGTCGGCCGTGGACTTTAATTGGCGCAAATCATGCGCGCCCTTCTGCCAGAATGGCCGGGTTGTCATCACGCTTGCCGCGCTCAGCCGGCCGGCGCCGAGCGCTTCCACAATACCGCGGCTGACGCCTGGCGACAGCGCGTAATCATCGGCGCAGAGGCAGAACGAAAAATGCGCAACGTCCATGCCCACTATGATCATCCCCTCGCGTTGCTCCGGACGCTCCGGCGAGGGATAGTCCTGCTTCAGGCAACAACAATAGCAATCTTGCCCAACACCACGCAAAAGCCTAAGCGAGGATTCCATTAACCCCGGCGTGGCCGCGGTTGCAATTCGTGAGGCCGCCAAAAATGACAAAATCGGGCACGGGGCCGGCGGATGCGAACGGCGCGGAGATTTCCGTGATTACCCCGGTATATAATGAATCTAGTAATATAGAAGTTCTGTTAACGCGGCTAGTGCCGGTCCTTGAGCATTGCGCGGCCTCGTTCGAAATCATTTTTGTTGACGACGGCTCGACCGACGATACGCTCCAATCTCTCCGAGCCGCCCATCACGCCGACCCTCGTGTTCGCGCGATTTCGCTGAGCCGGAATTTCGGCAAAGAAGTTGCTATTGCGGCGGGCCTCGACCATGCGTCTGGGGCCGCGATCGTCATCATTGACGCCGATTTGCAACATCCCCCGGAACTAATCGAGACCTTTATCGCGCGCTGGCGCGAGGGCTACAAAAACGTATTCGCCCAGCGTGCCGATCACGGCGTCTATAGTCCCTTGCGGCGGATTTTGACTCACCGTTTTTATAAGTTCTTCGGCTCGGTCGGAGACACCAGCCTGCCCGAGGGTGCGGGCGATTTTCGACTCCTCGATGCGCGGGCCGCGGCGGCGCTTCGCGCATTGCGCGAACACGCACGGTTTTCCAAAGGACTTTATGCCTGGATCGGATTCAAGTCGATTGGCGTTCCTTTCGATGTCGAGGCGCGCGCGCACGGCAATTCCAAATTCAGCTATCGCAAATTGACGCATTTGGCGCTCGACGGGCTCATGTCGTTTTCGACAATGCCTCTTAAAGTTTGGAGCTATATCGGCTCGGCCACTTCGCTCCTGGCGCTCACATTGGCGGCCTTCTATTTGAGCCGCACGCTCATTTTCGGCGTCGATGTTCCAGGCTATGCCTCGTTGATTGTTTCGATTACGTTTTTTGCCGGCATTCAATTGCTCTCGCTTGGCGTCCTCGGCGCATACATTGGCCGCATATTCGCCGAGGTAAAGCGGCGGCCGCTCTATCTCATCGAAGAGCGCGTGGGCATTGGTGCATGCGTTATGGACGAATCCATGGCCAGGCCGCCTCCGGAGTAAATCGAAAACATTCATGTACAAAAGCCTGATTTCCGTCGGCGGCTTGACCTTGCTCTCGCGCGGGGCCGGCTTTTTGCGCGATGTTCTGCTTGGCGCGATCCTCGGCGCGGGCCAACTCGCCGATGCTTTCGTCGTGGCCCAGCGCCTGCCCAATCATTTTCGCACCATTTTCGGTGAGGGCGCTTTCAATTCCGCCTATGTCCCGGCGTACGCGCGTGTGCTTCGATCCGAAGGTCTTGCCCGCGCGCGGCTTTTTTCCGGGCAGATTTTTTTGGGCCTGCTCGCCTCCCAGATTCTCGTCGTCGCGCTCGCCTTCGCCTTCACCCCCTATTTGATCGACCTTCTCGCGCCGGGCTTCCGCGCGGATCCACAAAAATTCGCGCTTACTGTCACGCTAACGCGGATTACCTTTCCGTATCTTTTGTTCGTCACCCTCGTGACGCTGCAATCTGGCACGTTGAACGCGCACGGCCGCTTCGCTGCCGCGGCCTTCGCGCCGGTCGTGATGAATTTATCGATGATTGTCTTCCTCGGCCTTGCTTTTCTATTCCCCAATCCAGGTTTGGCGGCGAGTTGGGGGCTTACCGTGTCCGGCGTGTTGCAACTTGGGCTCACCTCGGCTGCCGCCCACCGCGTCGGAATTTTCGAGCGCTTCGCGCGCCCGACGATGACGAAACACATCAAGCGTTTCCTTGTGACCTTGGGTCCAGCGGTAATTGGTTCGGCCGGTACCCAGATCGCGCTATTCGCCGACACCATCATTGGTTCGATGCTCCCCACCGGCGGCGTGTCGTCGATCTACTATGCCGACCGCATTTATCAATTGCCGCTCGGCGTCATTGGTATTGCGGCGGGCACCGTGCTGTTGCCCGAAATGAGCCGGCTCTTCGCGGCCGGCAATCGGGGCGCGGCGCTGCATGCGCAAAACCGAACCATGGCGCTATCGCTCGCGCTAACGGCGCCGTTCTTCATTGCTTTCATCATGATTCCCGAAGCCATCATGCGCGGGGTTTTCCTGCGCGGAGCGTTCACAGCGCAAGCGGCCAGCGCTTCCGCTGCAGTGCTTACGGCCTACGGGTTCGGGCTTGTCGCGATCGTTTTGTTGCGTTCCGCGGTGGCGAGCTTTCAGGCCCAAGGCGATACGAAAACGCCAATGCTGATAGCGCTCGCCGCGGTCGCGATCAATGTCGGTTTGAAAATCGTGCTGTTCAAGCCTTTTGGCGCACCCGGGCTTGCTGCCGCGACGGCGGCGGGAGCATGGATCAATTTCTTGCTTTTGTGCGTTTTTGCGATCCGGCGCGACGCCATGCAGGCCGATCTCTTTTTGTTGAAAACAACCACGGTGGTAACCGTGGCTTCCTTCCTACTCACGGTTTTCGCGCTCATTGCCGCCGCTCCCATTCAGCGCTTGGCGATGGGCGTCGGCCGTTTCGCCAATGTGTTCGAACTATTGTTTCTTGGGCTTTCCGGCGCGCTCGTCTACGCCCTCGTTCTGGCCGCAGGCTTGTGGATCGCCAATGTAAAGCTCGCGATAGGCTGGTCACAGCGCCAGCGCATTTAAAACCCGCGCCCAGCTACGGGCACCCTTGTGAAATGAGGAAAGCTCGTATTTCTCGTTCGGCGAGTGAATGCGATCATCCTCCAAACCAAACCCGATCATCAAAGTGTCCATCCCGAGATCGCGCTTGAACGCACCGACCACAGGGATCGAGCCGCCGCACCCGGCCAGCACCGGCTCCTTGCCCCATTCGGCCTGCAATGCCCTGCCTGCCCGCGACAATGCTTCCGAACTGAACGGCAATTGTACCGCGCCCGACCTGCCATGTGAGGTAAATTCGGCGCGGCAATCGGCGGGCAGCCGCTCTTTGACGAAAGCCCGGAAGGTTTCCGCGATTTTGACCGGATCCTGCGATCCGACAAGCCGGAACGAGAATTTGGCACTCGCTTGCGCCGGCAACACCGTCTTCGATCCCTTGCCGGTATAGCCTCCGAGAATGCCATTGACATCGCAGGTTGGCCGCGACCAAACCATTTCGAGAATATCCCGGCCTTGTTCGCCGGCCGGAACCGAAAGGCCGACGGCGCCTAAAAAATCGCTCCCGCGAAAATCCAATTCGCGCCAATGTTCGGCAATATCCTCCGGAAGTTCGGCGACGCCATTATAGAACCCCGGAAGCGTGATACGCCCCTTCTCGTCGTGCAAATCGGCGATGATGCGGGCGAGCACGTGGATCGGATTGATCGCGGCGCCGCCGAACACGCCCGAATGGAGATCGCGGTTCGCGGCATGGATCACGACCTCCTCAAGCACGAGGCCGCGCAGCATGGTGGTGATCGCGGGCGTCTCCCGGTCCCACAATCCGGTGTCGCAGACAAGTGCCATGTCGGCTTGGAGCTCGGCCTTGGCTTGCCCAAGAAAGGCTGGAAGCGAAGGCGAGCCGGTCTCCTCCTCGCCCTCGATGAGGAAGGTGATATGGCAGGGCAAGCCGCCGGTTTCCGTGAACGCGCGGCAGGCCTCGATGAAAGTCATCACCTGGCCCTTGTCATCGGAGACGCCGCGCGCGACAATCTGCTTGCCGGTCGCCGCCTCGACGACTTGCGGCTCGAAGGGCGGGCTCTCCCATAATTCGAGCGGGTCGGGCGGCTGCACATCGTAATGGCCGTAAAACAACACATGCGGCACGTCGGGACGCTCCGCCTTGGCCTGTCCAACGACCATTGGATGTCCGGCCGTCTCGCGCACCGACGCCTCGAAACCGATGCCCCGCAGCTCGGCGGCAATCCACTCGGCCGCCTTGGCGCAATCGCGCGCATAGGCCGGATCGGTCGAAACTGAGGGGATTTCAATAAGCTTGAAAAGCCGTCCCAAAGCAGAGTTGAGGTTTCTATCGATCTTCGCCAAAACCGTGTCGAGCGCGGCCATAGGACCTCCTTGCAAATGCTGCCTGTCACGAAAGCGACACGGCAATTCCTTGGGGCCTCGCGCCCTCCATCAGAAGGCTGGATTATATCCGTTATCGAGGGTTTATGTTGTCTCAATCGCAGGTTAGGCTAATAATTTCAACTTCGTGTGAAAAAATCCGTCGCCCGCCCGATGAAAGTCCGCTTCACGGCTCATCAACCTGATCTATTCTTACGCTACTTTTGGAAGACGAGGCATGAGTTTCGACGTCGAAAACACTGCAGACATCAACGCGGCGTCGCGGGCAATCCTGACCCGCCTCGAAGCGATTTCCGGGGCCAGGCACGTCATCGCCGATCCGTTCGGCATGGAAGGATTTTTGCGCGAACCGCGCGATCGCTTTCATGGGCTCGCGCTTTGCGTGGTGCGGCCAGGCTCCACGCGAGAAGTCGCGAAAGTGCTCAAACTCTGCCATGAAACCTCAACTCCGGTGGTCCCGCAAGGCGGCAACACTGGGCTCGCGGGCGGCCAAATTCCGCTCGGCCGGGGCAATCAAATCGTGCTTTCACTTGGCCGCATGACGGCGCTGCGCGACATCGATCTTGGCGCGAAGACAATGACGGTCGAAGCTGGCATGATCCTTTCCCGCGCGCAGGACGAAGCCGCGAAGGCGGGACGGTTATTTCCATTGTCGCTCGCGTCGGAAGGCTCCTGCACCATCGGCGGCAATCTTGCGACCAATGCCGGCGGTACGAATGTGATCGCCTATGGCAACGCGCGGGATCTTGTACTTGGGCTCGAAGCCGTGCTCGCCGATGGACGGGTTCTTTCTGACTTGTCGAAGCTCAAAAAGAACAACACGGGCTACGATCTAAAAAACCTTTTTATCGGCTCGGAAGGCACGCTTGGGATCATCACCGCGGCGGTCCTAAAACTTTATCCAAAACCCCGCGCGGTCGAGACCGCCTTTATCGGCCTTGCCTCGCCCCGCGCGGCGCTTGACTTGCTCGATCTCGCCCGCGATATGGCGGGTGGCGAAATCACCACCTTCGAACTCATTCCCCGCATCGGCTTGGATTTTGTTCTCGCACATTTTTCCGCGCGGGAGGTTCTGGCTAGCAAACATGCCTGGTATGTGCTGCTCGAATTGAGTTCGCAGAACCCGGAAGGACTTGCCGGGCGATTGTCCGCGCTCCTCGAAGCGGCAAACGAAAAACACATTATCGAAGATGCGGCGATCGCCGCCTCGCTGGGTCAGCGCGAAAATTTCTGGAAGCTGCGCGAACTTTTGCCCGACGCCCAGCGTCAAGAAGGTGGCTCGATAAAGCATGACGTCAGTGTTCCCATCTCGGATATCCCGGCTTTTCTGGACGAAGCCGCGCGCGCCGTGCAACACGCCATGCCGGGAGCGCGTCTCGTTGCCTTCGGCCACCTCGGCGACGGCAATATTCACTGCAACGTCTCGCAGCCCATCGGCGCGGACAAGCAAGCGTTTTTGGCCCGCTGGGACGAGATCAACGCCATCGTTCATGGCCTGGTGATCGCCCGCAAAGGTTCGATTTCGGCCGAGCATGGAATCGGCCAATTGAAGCGCGATCTATTGCCGAAGGTAAAAGACAAGGTGGCGATGGAGGTGATGCGCGCGATCAAGCATACCCTCGACCCAAAAAATATTCTCAACCCCGGCAAGGTGCTTTAGAACGCTTGCTTAGAACTAGAGCCCTCACGCTGAGGAGGCGCCAAAGGCGCCGTCTCGAAGCATGTGGGCTCGTGTCCCGGCACAAAAGGACCCCCCATGCCGCTCACCCGTGTTTCCCTGTTGAAAGGCAAGCCGACGGAGTATCGCCGAGCCATACTGGATGGCCTCTATCAGGCGATGCGCGAGTCGTTCGGCGTGCCGGAGGACGATCGGTTCATGCTCATCGAGGAGTATGACAAAAGCAATTTTCTTTACGGCGAAAATTATCTCGGGATCGCCCGCGATGACGATCTCGTGATCATTCAGATCACGGTCAACAACACGCGCGGCCCGGAGCAGAAGAAGGCGCTCTACGCGCGCATCGCGGAGCTTCTGGCCAAAAACCCCGGCATCAGGCCGGAAAACATTCTTGTGAATGTATTGGAAGTGCCTAAGGAGAATTGGTCATTTGGCAATGGGATCGCGCAATATGCATGAGCTGCGAGGTGCCACTTCAACGCTGCTTGTCGGTGAAGTTTCATATGAATGGATTATTATGGCAAAGTAAGCCTCTCCGGCGCACTTGACAGTCGAAGGGACGAACACCTAAACGATTGGCAATCCGGGCCCACCGCCAAATGACGATCAAGCCAAAGCTACATGTCTTTCTCTGCGCGCCGCGCGGTTTTTGCGCCGGAGTTGTACGCGCCATCGATGCTGTCGAGGAAGCGCTCCGGCATCCATGGCGCGCCGGTCTATGTCCGGCATGAGATCGTGCATAACAAATATGTCGTCGAAGGGCTTGAAGGCCAAGGGTGCGATTTTTGTCGAGGAGCTCGACGAGGTGCCCGACACGGAGCAGCCGGTGATCTTTTCCGCGCATGGCGTGCCGAAGGCGATTCTGGAAGATGCCGGAGCGCGCAAAATATTCGCGATCGACGCCACCTGCCCGCTGGTCACCAAGGTCCATCGCGAGGCCGAACTGCATCATCGCCAAGGCCGCCAAGTCCTCCTCGTCGGCCACGCCGGACATCCGGAGGTGGTCGGCACCTTGGGACAATTGCCGAGCGATTTCATCGTTTTGGTTCAGACTCCGGAGGATGTCGAAAATCTACGGCCGAAGGACGCGAATAATCTGGCCTATGTTACCCAGACGACGCTCTCGATCGATGACACGCGCGCGATGGTGGCGGCCCTGACACGGCGGTTTCCTAAAATCGTTGGACCGCATCGCGAGGATATTTGCTACGCGACGACCAATCGGCAGGAGGCAGTGAAGCGCGTCGCGCCGGCTGTCGACGCCTTGCTCGTCGTCGGCTCTTCCAATTCGTCGAATTCGCAGCGGTTAAAGGAAGTGGCCGAGCGTTCGGGGTGCAAGCTCGCCCGTCTCGTCTTGCGCGCCGAGGACGTCGAGTGGGATTTGTTCAGAACTATTTCCTCGCTCGGAATCACGGCGGGCGCCTCGGCGCCGGAAATTCTCGTCGAGGAAATCATGGATGCTTTCGCCGAACGTTTTGAGTTGCATGTCGAGACGGTATCGACGGCGGACGAAAGCGTATTTTTCCCGCTCCCGCGCGAATTGCGCCAGGTGATGGCAAACGAGAGTTAACGCGGCGCTTTCGTTGCGATAGCGAAGGCGCCTTGGTCCAACGTCAAGGCCCTTTTGACACAAGTCTCGGCGATCCTCATCGCGGGGCCGACAGCGAGCGGCAAGTCGGCCTTAGCGCTGCGTCTCGCTTGTGCCCTCGGCGGCGTGGTGATCAACACCGATTCGATGCAGGTCTACCGTGATCTGCGCGTGCTGACGGCGCGTCCCAATCGCGAAGTCGAGGGCAAGGCGCCACACCGGTTGTTTGGCCACGTCGATGGCGCGGTCAATTATTCTGCCGGGCTGTGGCTGGCCGACGCTTCCGCCGCGCTCAACGAGGCAAGGCGCGAGGGGCGCTTGCCTATTTTCGTTGGCGGCACGGGGCTTTATTTTAAGGCCCTGACGCAAGGGCTGTCCGCTATTCCGCCGGTGCCGGCGGATATTCGTGCTGGGGTCCGCGCGCGTGCGGCAGGCGTTCCGGCTGCTGACCTCCATGCCAGTCTGATGCGCCGCGATCCGGCAAGCGCGGCGCGATTGCGGCCGAGCGATCCCCAGCGCATAATGCGCGCGCTCGAAGTTTTTGAGGCGACCGGGAAAAGCCTCGTATCATTTTATGCCACGCGGGCGCCGCCGCTTCTCGACGCGAAAGACGTTTTCGCGGTCTTCCTCGCGACGGAAAGAGAGGCCCTGAAGGCCCGGATCGATGCGCGTTTCGAGGGCATGCTCCAAATCGGCGCATTGCAAGAGGCGGCAGTGCTTCGCGAGCGCCGCCTCGACCCGGCGCTGCCGGTCATGCGCGCGCACGGCGTGCCGCATCTCATCGCCTATTTGAATGGTGAAATATCTTTGAAGGACGCGGCAAATCTCGCCAAGCGGGACACCGGCCGCTACGCCAAACGGCAATTGACATTCGCGCGGCATCAACTCGCGGCGTTTCGATGGGCGACCGCGCAAGAGACCGAGACGCATGCCTTGGCCGCATGCGCTGGCCTCAATGCCGCCAGAAAATAATCTGGCCGATGGTGAGCAGAATTTCGGCGATGATCAATATCACCACCGTTGCTTCGAGCCTTGTCGCGCGATCGGCGTCAATCATATCGGTGAGCGTGCGTGCGGTTTCAACGATCGTATCGAGCTTGCGCTTCAAGGTCCCGGCGCGCTCCTTGAGTTCGTATTCGTCCTCGAGGCGGGCGTAGAGCCGCTCCAGATCGGGACGGTCCCACAGCACGTCAGGTTTTTCCTCAACCGCAACCCGGCCCGACACGCGATGTTGGACAAGGAGCGTCTGACCGATCAATTTCAGCATCGAGCGGCGCTTCCAGGGTGGCCGGCCGTTTCGGGCGAGGTCCGCCGCGAAAGGCTCGATAATATCGAAGACGGCATTGACTTCGCGTTCGTCGCGGCCGAGCGAGACGCTTTTGGCGAGCGCGTCGGCGACAACGAGAAGACGCTGCGGCGAAAGATCCTTCATTGCGATCGCGCCGCCTGGCGGAACCTTGTCGTCGTGCTCGGGCGAGATTTCGAGAATGGCGGATTCGTCGTCGATATGTTCGTGCGGTCCCGAAACCCGCAGTTTGACTTGTTGGAGCACTCCATCTTCTTCGAGCGGCGACAGCCCAACCATGACCGCGACGCCGAAACGGTAAAGCGCGACGAAGCCACGCGCCCCGGCGTGAAAGGCGAGCGGCGTCGAAGAGATCATGTCGGACCGTTCAAGGCCGGCCGCCTCGATCCGGTCGCCGAGAAGCAGCGCGCGGGCTGTAACGCGCGTGATCCCTGGGGAAGCGGCAAACTCTGGCCGAAGTGTGGTCATGGCCCATGACTACAGGGCTGGGCCGGCGTTTGAAAGTTTTTTGCGGCAGGCGCGCCGGGAGCTGCCAGGCGAGCTAGAGCGCGACCCTGCCGCTTTCTCAGTGCAGCCAAAATTCCCCGTCAAGCGTTCTGATCTCGGCCGGCTTGATCAGCTTCGAATGTCCCACCACCACGCTATGCAGCGGCCCGTCCAGCTTTGCCTGCCAGAATCCCAAAAATTTGATCAGGACCGGAAACTCCGGCGCAAGGTCGTAGTCTTGCCAAATATAGGTCTGGAGCAGACGTGGATAATCCGGCAAATGATAAAGAATACGCGCGGTGGCAAGCCCATATCCCGCGAGCTGTTTGATAAAATCAGGCGACGCCTTATTTGTTTCGATCCTTTTGGTTACGGCCATTGCCATACCTCCGTGCCGGTATCTCAGCCGAAGCGGGTCCCGAAGCTTTGCCGCGTTTGCGCGGACTGACCTGCCCCAACTTATTATTGAGAGCGATTTTTTGCTGTTTCCATTCAATACGCGTTACATTAATACAGAGTTGCGCTCGGAGCTTACGCAAACTGCGTGCCGGGGAAAACACTTGCCGCCATAGCGTTGATCGGTGCCGAATTGCTCACTGCGGACGATCGGGCGGCCATCCTGCGCAATTACGGGACCAGGCACAGGATCAATTGCTCCTGTATTGCCTGAAGAAGCTTTAACGTTCCGCTCAGCTACCGCCGGAAATCTTTCACCACAACAGCCGGGGCGCGCGGGAGATTGAGCGCGAGCACCTCCGGCTGTTTCTCGACGCCTATCAGCTCGCTACTGCGGCTAAAGAAATAATTGTGAAAGCCAGTTGAACGTAGTTGACCTTTTCTAGGGGTGATGGCCCAGAAGTGCCGGTGCGCGGTCCAATTGCTTGCCTTTCCGGGCACACGCGCTGCCGCTTTCCGTCTCCTCTTTGCTGAGCAAAAGCAACGAAGATCGGTCACCCTTTTGCTACATTGCCGCGCGAACTTCCGTTCCAATTCGCGGCACATGGTTCTGAGGGGATTGATGACGAAACGCATTCGCAAGGCTGTTTTTCCAGTCGCCGGTTTGGGAACACGGTTTCTCCCGGCCACCAAATCGATCCCGAAGGAAATGCTGACCGTCGTCGATCGTCCCGTCCTCCAGCATGTGGTGGATGAAGCGTGCGAGGCCGGAATTGAGCATTTTATTTTCGTCACGGGCCGCAACAAGGCGGTCATCGAGGATCATTTCGACATCGCCTATGAGCTTGAGGAGACTTTTCAAAAGCGCGGCAAGCTCAAGGAGTTGCAGGCTCTCAGGGCCGATCTTCCGGCGGCCGGCGCGGCGAGTTTCACCCGCCAGCAGGAGCCGCTCGGCCTTGGCCATGCGGTGTGGTGCGCCCGCGAGATCGTCGGCGACGAGCCATTCGCGGTGCTGCTTCCCGATATGGTGACAATGGCGGCGGGGCGAGGCCGCTGCCTCGCCCAATGCATCGCGGCCTACGAAAAACATGGCGGCAATATTATCGCGGTCGAGGAAGTGCAGCCGGAGGAAACCCATCGCTATGGGGTCGTCTCCATCGGCAAAGATTTTGGCCCGACGTTCGAGATCACCGGAATGGTCGAGAAGCCGCCGAAAGGCACGGCGCCCTCAAATCTTATCATCTCCGGCCGCTATGTGCTCAGCCCGGAAATTTTCTCGCTTCTCGAAAAGGGCGAGAAAGGCTGCGGGCGGCGAAATTCAGCTCACCGACGGCATGAAGGCGCTCGCCGAGAGCCAACAGTTTCACGGCGTGCGCTTCGATGGCGTGACCCATGATTGCGGGGCGAAGCTTGGCTTTCTTGTCGCCAATGTGGCCTTCGCCGCTCATCGATCCGGAGTTAGCCCCATTGCTCAAAACGGAGCTGAAGAAAATTCTTGGGAACCTCTAATCTGGTGCCGGGCTTTATTATGCCGTTGCGCCGGAATTTCCTAGCGAGTTCTGCGAGCCTGCCAGGCGGCGGCCAAAGGCCCGCGACGCAAAGGCAGCACGGCGGATGCTGGCAATCGCCTAGGTGCTTGAGGGCAATGACCGCAAAACGGCGGCCGAGACCTGCGGCATGGACCGCCAGACGCTGCGCGACTGGGTGCATCGCTACAATGCCGGAGGTTTGGCGGGGCTTGAAAATCGCAAGGCGCCGGGCCGGCCATCCCGGCTGACGGCAGAGCAGAAAGCCGAAGTTGCCGCTCTCGTCGAGAAAGTCCCCAATACCGAAAAAGATGGCGTGGTGCGGTGATGATTTCGTGCGCGAGTTCAACGATGAAAGGCTGCACGAGGCACTCGCCATGAAGCGCCCCGCCGAGGTCTACACCCCCTCGTCACGGCCCTATATCGGCCTGCCGGAAGTGACTTGTCCCTTGCATGACCGCGACGTCGTTATCACCGCTTGTGGCTGCCTCTGCCTGCATCGCAAGAGAATCAATATTTCCACCGTGCTCGCCGGCCAAAGGCTAGGAATCAAAGAGGTCGACGACGGCATTTGGCTCGCCAGCTTTATGCACTATGATCTTGGATATTTCGACCTGGAGCAGAAAACCCTTGCAACCCCTCGACTTCCCCTTCGGCCCAAGGTTGTCACCCCTGTCTTAGGTACAATCCGTTACCTTATGTGTCCGGGCCGGACACAGTTCTGAATTGGCGGAAGGAGTGGGATTCGAACCCACGGTGGGCTTGCGTCCACGGCGGTTTTCAAGACCGCTGCCTTAAACCGCTCGGCCATCCTTCCGCGAAAAGCCAAACCTTATATTCGAATATGCGGCCCCAAGAGGCAACGCATTATTGCCCTGTGCCCGCCACAACGTCCAGGCCATTACAATAGATCCGGCTTGGCGAATTTGCTTGATGGCAATTGCCCGACGAGCGGCGCCATAAAATGTCCAACAGATCGCGGTCTCGAAGAACTGACAACTCGATCTCGAAAGAACATGAAAATTCGTCGACGGGGATAGCGACCCGCGGCAAGGTAGTCGATGAATCTGGTCGTCCACTCGAAACAGGAGACAATCCGCCCAGCCGCGGCTCTTTCCACACTGCGACAGCGTGGCAGGCCCTCTTTTTGTGCAATCCGGCAGTCTGCCGGATTATCGCGCGCCAATTCGATCGGCTTGGTCTACGATCCTTCTTGCTTCGTGAAGCCAGCTCGAATCATTTCCGCTACAGGAATCCGCTCAACTCAAAAATGCAAGCGGATTCTTCCGTTGTTTCAATAAATCTGCGGACGGCAAATTTTCCGTTGGGCAACCGGAAAGACACGCTTGCCCGAGCGGCCAAATTGGATTCGGCTGGTGAACATGAATTCGGCCCAGTTTTCTACCACAATTCGCAGTCGCGGCGCTCGCTGGCTGTGACTTGCGGCGGGCAACGCGGGGCGCGGGCTTTATGTGTCCTGGCCTGTTGTCCGCTCCTGAGCTTGTCGAATGACCGGCCCGGCAGGACGCTTAGGCGAGCGCTGCAAAGACATGTCGCGCGCAAGAAATGTCACGCAGCGTCTGCGTTGTTCAGACCGGCCATGCCGCTTTATGCAATTTGCGACCAAGAGGGGTTTTAGATAAGGATTGGTTTTTGCCGATGCGCGTTGCCGTCTTATGTCGTTCCCATTTCAACCTGCGGCCGGTCCTGGCGGTGATCGGAGGCGCATTAATCGTCATGGCGTTGCCTCCTAGCAGCTCGCCCGGCCGCGCGGAAACAATGTCGAGCGCCTTAGCACGCGCCTATGCCGGCAACCCAGATTTAAACCAGCAGCGCGCCGGTGTTCGGGCCACCGATGAAACATTGCCGCAGGCGAGTTCCACGTGGCGGCCGACAGCCAACGCAACCGCGCAATATGGCTACAATCATCTCGACGAGACTTCCGCGCGCGGCAAGCTCCTCCCGCTGAGAACCGATACTGGTAGTTGGAATTACGGTCTCACCGTCACCCAGAATCTCTTCAACGGCAATCGCACATTAAACGGCGTGCGGCAGGCCGAGATCGAATATTTTCGGGGCGCGCGAGACCTTGCGCAACACCGAGCAGAACGTTCTCCAAGGCGCCGCGACCGCATATATGAACGTGCTCCGCGATACCGCCATCCTCGATCTGCGCAAAAACAACATCATCGTCCTTGAGGAGCAATTGCGGCAGACCCGCGATCGAATTCACCGTCGGCGAAGTGACCCGGACCGACGTCGCCCAAGCCGAATCAAGTCTTGCATCGGCGCGTTCCGACTACTTTACGGCACAAGCCAATCTGCAAACGAGCATCGCCGACTATCGCCGCGTAATCGGCGTCGTCCCAACAAGACTTGAACCGGCGCGCACAATCGAGAGTCTTCTGCCAAGCACGCTAGGGACGGCGGTCGAGCTTGCGCTTGCTGAACATCCAGAAGTTCATGCGGCGTTGCATGCGGTGGATGCTGCTGCCCTGCAGGTCAAGCTTGTCGAAGGTGAGCTTTATCCGACAGTCAATCTCGTCGGCAACGTCCAGAATAATTATTCCTTTCTCGGAGTTCCCGGAGATCAATTCTTCAACGGCTCGATCGTCGGTCAGCTCAATATACCCATCTATCAAGGCGGCGAGGTTTACGCGCGGGCGCGGCAAGCCAAGGAAACGCTCGGTCAAGCCAGGCTGCAAGCCGATCTAGAGCGTGATATTGTCCGCGCGGAGGTGGTCTCTTCCTGGGGCCAGCTTGATAGTGCGCGCGCCGTCATTCAATCTTCCAAGGCTTCGGTCAAGTCCAACGAAATCGCGCTCGACAGCATAAGGCAAGAAGCGGAAGTCGGCCAGCGCACGACTTTTGATATTCTTTTCCAGCAGCAGCAGTTGCTGAATGCGAAAGTCGTTCTTGTCACCGCACAGCGCGACCGCGTCGTTGCCTCCTACGCGGTCATGGCCGCAATCGGCCGTCTTTCCGCCACAAACCTTAACCTAAGCATCACGCAATACGATCCGACGATCCATTTCGATCAGGTCAAGGACAAATGGATCGGCCTTCGCACGCCAGACGGCCGCTAATTGGCCGCTCGATTGGCATCCAACTTGCGCCAAGGCGATTTCCGCCTGGCGGGTTAAATCCGGCGGATTGATTGGCGAGCATGTTGCCGATGCACGATCTCTCAAGCACCGGCGTAGCTTCGGTTTGAAGGTGTTTGGAAATCATGAGCCCGGCTAACCCCCTATCGAGTGACGGTCCAATGCCCCAGTCAAGCCCGCACGAACCGTCGATGGAGGAAATCCTCGCATCGATCCGGCGGATTATCGCCGGCGATGAGGCGCTGCTTGCGAGCGAGAGCGGGCTGCGCTGGGAGGCTCCGCGGCTGGGCCCTAATGGCGAGGCCGTCGAAGCGGGTTCGCGCGCGGGCGCTCATCGCACTAGCGTTGCAACCGCCACTGAGGGTTCAGCGGGCGCCGCCTTCAACGCACTTCTCGCCAGCCGGTTTGTCCAGCACAGCGACGCCGTCATTGGTCTTACCCGTGAAATGCTGCGTCCCATGCTCAAGAGCTGGCTCGATGACAATCTGCCGGGCATCGTGGAACGCCTTGTCGCTGCCGAAATCGATCGGATCGCGCGCGGGGAGTAGAAACCTCGGCGCAGGTGCGGTTGCTTTACCGAGGTTTGCCGCGGCGCTTATCCCTGACGGCCCACGCGCGCTTGCTTTTTGCCCGCTTGTTTGCCATCGCTCCCATTTGACGCGGCCTGCCCCGGCCGGCCCGCCACTGGCACGCGCGACACCGGAACGACGATCCAATGATGGAAAAGACTTTCGATCCTGCAGCGGTCGAAGGCCGTATCTCTTCGGCATGGGAAACAGCGGGCGCTTTCCGGGCCGGGCGACCCGAGCGGGCGGCGCGCGGCACCTTTCACGATCGTCATTCCGCCGCCGAACGTCACCGGCTCCCTGCATATGGGCCATGCGCTCAACACCACCTTGCAGGACATTCTCTGCCGCTTCGAGCGGATGCGCGGCAAGGATGTGCTTTGGCAGCCAGGCACGGACCATGCCGGCATCGCCACGCAAATGGTTGTCGAGCGGCAATTGATGGAGCGCCAAGAGCCTGGCCGGTTGGTCTTGGGCCGCGACAAATTTTTGGAACGCGTGTGGGAATGGAAGGCCAAATCGGGCGGCGCGATCATCGAGCAATTGAAGCGGCTCGGTGCCTCCTGTGATTGGTCGCGCGAGCGCTTTACGCTGGACGAAGGGCTTTCCCGCGCGGTCGTCAAGGTTTTTGTCGAGCTTTATAAGGAAGGGCCTGATCTACAAGGACAAGCGCCTCGTCAATTGGGACCCCGCGCTGCAGACGGCGATCTCCGATCTTGAAGTCGTGCAGGTCGAGACCAAGGGCCATCTTTGGCACTTCAAATATCCGGTTGTTGACGGTGGCCGCGAGACCGGCGAGTTCATCATGGTCGCGACGACGCGGCCGGAGACGATGCTCGGGGATACCGGCGTCGCGGTGCATCCGGACGATGAGCGCTACAGGCATCTGGTCGGCAAGAAGGTGCGGCTGCCGCTGGTCGGACGGCTGATCCCGATCGTCGCCGATGAATATTCCGACCCCGAAAAGGGGACGGGCGCGGTGAAGATCACGCCCGCGCATGATTTCAACGATTTCGAGGTCGGCAAGCGGCACCAACACGAAAGTGTGAGGCCGATCAATATTTTAGACACGAAAGCAAACATTTGGATCGCGACCAATATTGATGTGAGTGAGTGGTTTTTTTGCGAAAACGCGCTCGAAATCAGAGAGATAGTGGTCGGGGCAAACAACCAGGATCGTAGCGCGACACGCCAGCGCGTTGTTACAAAGCTCGTAGAGCTTGGGAAGCAGGAACTCCAGACACAATAAGTAGCTTGGATGGACTCGATTGTTTTGAAGCTCGAAAGCGTATTGTCGAGCTGATGGAGGCGCGCGGGCTTCTCGATAAGATCGAGCCACACACGCATATGGTGCCGCATGGCGATCGGTCGGGTGCCGTCATCGAGCCATGGCTGACTGAACAATGGTATGTGGACGCGAAAACGTTGGCGCAGTCGGCGCTCGCTGCCGTGCGCGAGGGTAAGACGAAGTTCGTCCCCGAAAATTGGAAGAAGACTTATTTCGATTGGCTCGAAAATATCCAGCCCTGGTGCATCTCACGCCAGCTCTGGTGGGGCCATCAGATTCCAGCCTGGTATGGGTTCAAATTCGCTGACGACCGCTTATTGAGTTTGAATTTACGAGGCCGATCGTCGAGATGCGGAAGCGAAGGCCCTTGCTAGAGCCCGCGAATACTACAAGTGTGACGATGTGGTAGTTGTGGCGAACGAGCGAGCAGCTTGTGTCGAAATCTACGATCCACAGGGAGAACAAAAGCAGGGCCGCATAAATTTGCAATCTGGCGCGATCCTGACGTCCTCGACACCTGGTTTTCCTCCGCGCTCTGGCCGTTCTCTACCCTCGGCTGGCCGGACGAGACGCCCGAGCTAAAACTTCGGTATCCGACGAGCGTGCTCGTCACGGGCTTCGACATCATCTTCTTCTGGGTTGCCCGGATGATGATGATGGGCTTGCATTTCATGGGCGATGTTCCCTTCCGCGATGTCTATATCCACGCCCTCGTCCGCGACGAGAAGGGCGCCAAAATGTCGAAGTCGAAGGGCAACGTCGTCGATCCCTTGCACCTTATCGACACCTATGGGGCGGATGCACTCCGCTTTGCGCTCGCCGCCATGG
>CAVQZL010000058.1:0-59623 GCA_963718265.1 uncultured Alphaproteobacteria bacterium
CATTACAGTTGTCTTTTTGATTTGAAGTGAGCGCGTTGAGCGGCAGCCTGGTGGGCTCTGCGCCAGCAAGACCATGCGATGATGCGTGCGGGTTGAATGCGCTTTCGAGCGAGTTTGATGGCAATGCGGCGGATTTCCTGCATTGACCAACGGATCAGTGGCGGCGTGGTTGTGCTTTGGGTTTTGCTGGTGGGCGACGTTTCGTTTTTTTGGGCGACGGCGGATTGGCCCGATATCGGATCGCGGCCATCATGGCGAAGGCGAGCATCACCAAAGAAACGTGACGATGCCAGCCATGCCAGGATCTGCTCTCGTTGTGATCGAGCCCGAACTCGTTTTTCGCGGTTTCAAAGCTATCCTCGATCGCCCATCGATGGCCTTCGACCGCTACCAACGTTTCAATTGATGTTCCCGCCGGGCACCAGGTGGTGAAGAAGGCGAGGTCGTCATCGGCGATACGACGGCGGATCAGTAGACCGCGCGTCCACAAACCGTCATTCGCACTGTTGAATTGCCCGGCATCGAGATCGGCCAATTCAAGATAACACCAATCGTGCAGCCGCGGTCCTTTGGTTCCGGCTCCCGCTGATAGGCGCTTCCAGTCGGACGCGCGCCGCGTCTGGGCGATTTCCGCAGCCGTACCGGCGACCGGCGCTCGCTTGCCCCAGGATCGGAACACATGAGAGCTGCTGACCCCAAGCACGTAGCCTTTGCCTTCCCGACGTAGTTGCTGTTCGATGTCGCCTACACCGTAGACGGTGTCACCGGCAACCCACTTGAATGGTACTGACGTGGCTATCGCGCGTGCGATCATTCTCGATGCAAGCTTTGGTTTGGTCGCAAAGCCGATATCGACGGGCACATATGCGGCTTCCAGACGATCTGGATCGTCGGTCCACTCCTTCGGAAGATACAGCGTGCGATCGATGAACGCGTGACCATGACGCGACACATAGGCAGCGAAGACGCCGATCTGGCAGTTCGTAATCTTTCCTGCCGAACCAGTGTATTGCCGCGCCACCCCGCATGACGCTTTGCCCTGCTTGAGAAAGCCGGTCTCGTCGATCACCAGCACCGCATCGTCATCCGCCAAATGCTCGATGACATAGTCGCGCACGATGTCGCGCAGCGCATCGGCGTCCCAATCCCTGCGACCGAGGATCGCCTGTTGTCGCCATGGGCCGGGATCGCCAGCCGCCTCCGCGCGCATCCAGCCGGTCTTGCGCTGCTCGTCTCCGAGTAGGCCTTCCAGGAATAGGCCGGCATTTGTCGCGACGCGCTCTTGCGTGAACAACGGACGTATCCGCTGCTTAACCTCCCGAAGCGACGCCGCCCACAACGCAAGCGTCTCCTCAATCGACGCTACTTGCGTCCACGATCTCCGAATCATGGTTGCCCATGGATTTAGAAACTCTTCATAAAAAACAACTGTAATGCTAGGGCCTGTTGAGATTTAGGATTCCCTTTTGCGGGGGCATGTGATTCAAGCTTTGGATGAAACGATTCGTTTTGACGGACGCCCAATGGGCGAGGATGGAGCCGCATTGCCTGGGCAAGCGGACGGATCCGGGGCGAAGCGGCGGAGACAACCGGCGCTTGGTCGAGGCGCGTGCTGTGGATTGCGCGGACAGGAAGCCCGTGGCGTGATCTGCCGGTCTTTTTCGGTCACTGGAACACCGTGTTCAAGCGGTACCGCGATTGGGTCAAGGCCGATGTTTTCACGCGGCTTTTTGACGCTTGCTCGGATCAGCCGGACATGGAGTACGCCATGGTCGACGCCACCATCGTCAAGGTTCATCGCCACGGACAGGGCGCAAAAGGGGGACTCAAAATCAGGCCATCGGCCGCTCCAAGGGCGGCATGACGACCAAAATTCTCGCCCTCACCGATGCTCTCGGCAATCTTGTCCGTTTCGTGCTGATGCCGGGACAGCGGTTCGATACGGTCGGCGTTCCGCCGCTCATCGACGGGGTTGAATTCGGCGGGCTCATCGCCGACAAGGCATTCGACAGCAACGCCATCATCGCGGATCTGGATGAACGCGGCGCTAAGGTCGTCATCTCCCAGCATCCGCGGCGCAGCCAGCCACTCACTATCGACGCGGAAATCTACAAATGGCGACACCTGGTCGAAAATTTCTTCTGCAAACTCAAGGAGTTCAAGCGTATCGCCATGCGCAGCGACAAAACCGATCAAAGCTTCACAGCGATGATCAATCTCGTCGCAGCCGTCATAAACTCACGATAGATCTCAACAGGCCCTAGTACAGCGTTTCTGAAAATCGAATCATATTAAGCAGCGCCTTCGAGTTTGTAAGACCAAGTATGCACGACGGGCTGTTGGTTGACGTCCTCTATGGCGGTCAAGACGCGCTCCGCAAGCTCTTGTTTGGAAGTGACTTGGATGTGTCGGAGCACGGAGCGCGCCAACTTGGAGAAGAAGCCTTCAACGAGATTGAGCCAGGAACCATGCTTGGGGGTGAAAGTAAATTCGAAGCGGCCTTCGGGTTGGGTAGCGAGCCAGGCTTTGGTTTCCCTCGAAGTGTGGGCTGAATGGTTGTCGAGGATAATCTTGATCGCGGTTGAAGCCGGATAGGCAGAATTGAGGAGCTGTAAGAACTCAATGAACTCGCATGAGCGATGTCGATCCTTGACAAGCGCATGGACCTTGCCGGTCACGAGATCAATCCCGGCCAAGAGGCTCAGCGTAACGTCGCGGCTAGAGCGGGTCCCGAAGAGTCAGAATCGGTAAGGGATTCCCAAATCGGCCGAATCATGATTCAGCATGTTGGCTGGAAAGGAGGCCGGCATGGATGGCAAAACCCTATTCGCAGGATTTACGTGACCGCGTGGTGCGGGCGGTTTTGGCTGGTCAGTCCCGACGCAAGGCGGCGTGCAGTTTTGAGATCAGTGCGAGCTGTGTGATCAAACTCATGCACCAGTGGGAAACAACAGGCGATTGTCTGCCGCGCAAGTTTGGCGGTCATAAGCGGCACGCGCTGGCTGAGCATGAAGATAAGGTGCGGGCTTTGGTCGCGGCGCAGCCCGATCTGACGATCACGGCGCTGTGGAAAAAGCTGACGGTGCTCGGCATCAAAGTCGGGCGGTCCGCCGTCGGACGCTTTTTGCTGCATCTGAAATTGACCTATAAAAAAAACTCTGCACGCCGCGGAACAGGAAAGGCCCGATGTTCAGGCGGCCCGCCTCGCTTGGCGCGAGATGCAAAAAGCTCTTGATCCTAAAAAGCTTGTGTTCATCGACGAGACATGGGCCTCAACCAACATGACGCCCCGTTATGGGCGCTGCGAAAGGGGCAAAAGGTTGCTCGCTTACTCGCCCTTCGGTCACTGGAAAACGACGACGTTCGTGGCCGCTTTGCGTCACGATCGCATCACGGCTCCTTGTGTCTTTGATGGCCCCATCAACGGCGAAACATTCCTCGCTTATGTTGAGCAGGCCCTCGCGCCGGCATTGTCGCCTGGCGACATAGTCATCATGGATAATCTCGGTTCCCATAAAGTCGCCGGCGTTCGTGAAGCCATCGAAGCCGCTGGGGCGACGCAGCGCTTTTTGCCTGCCTACAGCCCTGACCTCGATCCTATCGAACAGGTTTTCGCCAAACTCAAAAACACGCTGCGTAAAATGGCTCACCGAACCGTCGATGCCCTTTGGGAAGGCATCGGCAGCGCCCTCGATGACTTCCCTCCCAACGAATGTCTAAATTACTTCCGCAACGCCGGATATGGCTCTGCCTAAACCGTGCGGGAGATCCCGGCTCTGCCGGGGAGGCAGCAATAGTTTGACGTTTCCTGAAGTCCAACGTGACCATCGCTTTTGTGGGCCGCCAAGCACACGAAAGGTCAAGTCACGATGGACGAGTTTGAGAGTTCTAAGTCACACAAAGTGGGAGTGCAAATATCACGTCGTGTTCATCCCGAAGTTCCGCCGGAAGGCGCTATACGGGCAACTGCGGGATCATCTTGGAGAGTTGCTTCGCAAGCTAGCAACACAAAAGGAAAGCCGGATCGAAGAAGGCATTTGATGCCGGATCATGTGCACATGATGATTTCGATCCCGCCGAAATACGCAGTTTCTCAGGTGATCGGATACGTCAAGGGCAAGAGTGCAATTCATCTGGCCCGCGTTTACGGGGAACGGCGGCGCGATTTTGTAGGGCAGCATTTCTGGGCGCGAGGGGATTTCGTCTCGACCGTGGGGAGAGACGAAGCTGCGATCCGGGAATACATCAAGAGCCAGGAAAAGGAAGATCAGAGGCTGGAACAACTGAACCTCTGGCGCTGATCGGCCACCCTCAGGTGGCCCAATGAACCGGGGACGCGTGAGCGTCCCCTCCCAGCCGCTTTGAGCAGCTCACAAAAAAAAGCCCCCGGCTCTGCCGGGGGATAATTACTCTGATGCCAAAAAAAACGAAGCGCCGCCCCCCGGCAAAAGCCGAAACATTATCACGCCGCCACTGATCCGCTGGTCAATCCAGGAAATCCGCCGCATCGCTATTAGACTTGCGCGAAAGCGCATTCAACCCGCACATATCATCGCATGGTCACTCTGGCGAAGGGCTCACCAGGCTGCCGCTCAACGCGCTCACTTCAGATCAAAAAAGCAACTGTAATGCTAGGGCCTGTAAGGTTCTTGGCCCCAATCGTACCAAAATGTTTCACGTGAAGCATATAGGTACGATCAGGATCGCCGGAAACGCGCCCCGGCTTGTGGATTTGCGCGTATCCTGCCGGGCGTCAAACAACCGGCGCCATGCTGCCCAAATGGTCGGCGACGGTAAAAATATCCTTGTCGCCGTGCCCCGAAATATTCACGACCATTAAATGATCCTCGGGCTTTTGCGGAGCGACCCGGCCACCTTGGCCAGCGCTTGCGCGGGCTCTAACGCCGGAATGATGCCCTCATCTTTGCGCCGGTGAAACGCGGCGAGCGCCTCCGCGTCGGTCGCCGAAAGATAAGTCACTCGCCCCGTCTCCTTTAGCCAGGAATGTTCGGGGCCAATGCCGGGATAGTCGAGCCCGGCCGAGATCGAATGGCCTTCCTCGATCGCCCGTCGGCATTCATCAGTAATAGGTGCGATTGCCATGCAACACGCCGGGTCTGCCGCCGGCAAGCGAGGCGGCGTGCTTTTTGTCGAGCCCAAAACCCGCCGCCTCGACGCCAAAAATTTCCACGGAAGGATCGTCGAGAAAGGGATGAAACAGACCGATCGCATTGGAGCCGCCGCCGATACAAGCAAACAACGGATCCGGAAGCCTGCCTTCGGCCGCCTGCATTTGTGCCTTGGTTTCCTCGCCGATCACGCACTGGAAATCGCGCACCATCGCGGGATAAGGATGCGGGCCGGCCGCGGTGCCGATGCAATAGAATGTGTTTTCGACATTGGTGACCCAGTCGCGCAAGGCCTCGTTCATCGCGTCCTTCAGGGTCCTCGCGCCCGAATTCCACAGGCACGACCTTGGCGCCGAGCAGATTCATGCGGAAGACATTGGGTTTTTGCCGCTCGACATCGACGGATCCCATGTAAATGACGCAGTCAAGCCCGAAGCGCGCGCAAGCGGTCGCCGTGGCGACGCCATGCTGGCCCGCTCCCGTTTCGGCGATGATGCGCGTCTTGCCCATCCGGCGAGCGAGAAGGATTTGGCCGAGCACATTGTTGATCTTGTGCGCGCCGGTATGATTCAGTTCCTCGCGCTTGAAACAGATTTTCGCGCCGCCGCGCTTGCCGGAAGCAGCGGCTTTTTGGCGAACGTAACCGGTCATCCGCTCGGCATAATAGAGCGGGCTAGGCCGCCCGGCATAATGGGCGAGCAGATTGTCGAGTTCGGCCTTGAAAGATGCGTCCGCCTTGGCGGTGGCGTAATGTTTCTCGAGATCGAGGATCAGCGGCATCAAGGTTTCGGCAACAAACCTGCCGCCGAAAATGCCGAAATGCCCGGTTTCGTCAGGACCGGTGCGAAACGAATTGGACCTTTGGGCGAGCACGGATGTCAGCCTTTCTAACTAGCCGCGCAACCATTAGAACACATTCGCTTTCATTCAACACGTTATTTGCCCCACCGCGTCTGTGGGTGGCGGAAAGCTCGCGCCGCGAGTCCGCGCGCGGTAACGGCGAAAGCGTAAAACCACTGCAAAATGGATACGGCGAACCGGGACCGCCGCTCAGGGTTTCAGCGCGACCTCTGCGATTACCGCTCGCGAGCCAAGCGGGAGCGGGAGGTATAGAGTGCCCAATTATTTGGCTATCAGCATTACGCGTCTGCTTACGCGATGCTGTTTCAAAGATTGCCCGTGCGCGCCACTTCCATATCCTCGATTGAAGGCTCTGCTTAGCAATTGCCGGTTTGAACATTGCAAGCTTGGTTTACAAGGTCGAGGAAGCGTGTATCGAGGTTGGAAGCGCCCTGATATTTTGGTTCTGTTGCCACGGGTCCGTAAGACGTGACACCAACCACATAGTTGTTTGCCAGTGCGACGAACGGATTGCTGACCGGCGCTACGCCATAGTCTTAAATCCAGGGGCCTCCGCTCGACCCCCCGCGCATCGCCGACCCATAAATGAAGGTGTTGGCGCCTCCAGCTTTGAATGTCTGCGCATTATTGACCTCCATTCTCTCACCATCGTCGAGATTTGCCGGATAGCCCACCATCGTCAAATTGTTTTTCTTGATGGCGGCGGTACGATAGCCAAGAAAACCGGTGACATCTCCGATACGCTGTCCTCTTTGGTCAATAGCAATGATCATGGCGACATCCTGAGCGTTTGGGACGGCGCCGGTTGATGTATACCAAGTATTGGTAACAAATTGCAAATTGCTTGTCCAGGATGAAAAAGGCGCCGCGCCATTATTGTATGCCGGTACAAACAGGAAATTGGTGTAAAAATATCTCAGTGCGGCGTTCTTGTTTGGCTTGGTCACGCAATGGCCTGCCGTGACGACGAGACGCGGCCGCAGAACAGACGCCGAGCAAATGAAATCTTCACTCGTCTTCGGATCGGTGAAAAAAAGCTTTCCGATTGCGCTATTGGGATAGGCCGGCACGGCTGCATCCGGAAAGACGCGTCCTGTCGTGAAAAAGGCTTTGAAAGAGCTGGTGGCGGGCGGCAAAACCGTGACATCGGGTTGAAAATTGCGCAGCGAGCCCTGCGAGGCATTTGATGGTGTTGACGGCAAAAGCTGCTCTTGCTGGATGACGCCCGGCTTACTGACTGGTGGTTTGCCTTCGCCTTGCGCAGAAGGAGCAAGCAGGTCATTGATTTCGGATTCATTGGGCCCGGCCCCCTTTGGGGCGTTCTCGGGCAATCCATCCGCTCCAACCTTTGGATGCTGTTCCATTGGCTTTGCCCTTTTGAGGCGTTCCGGTGTCCAGTAGCGTTTGACCGCCGTTGGGTTCGCCTGGGTGCCGGGTGCTGAAGATGAGGTCAAGTCGGATTGCGCGTGTGCGACAATCGGCATGCCGACAAATACGGCGGCAATAAACATCTCAAACAATGTTTGTCGAATCGATATCATAATAACCCTCCCTATATTTATCAATGTGAGGTTTCAGTCACCGTACTAGACTCACTTTCAGTGTACGAGAGATTTCAATGACTTGAGCGGGAGTTTTGGGGACAGGAGTTGGCTGAGGAAAGCGCTTACTTGAGGAGGATTTGCGGCGGCGAAGATTTTACGCAACGCGGATAGGCCGAGGGCAAACAGCGACCACGCCCGGCGGCCATGCTTTTTGATGGGGATAGGCCGCCGCCGCGCCGCCGCCGCGCCTGTTTTAACGGAAAGCGCCACGGCCAAAGCCAGCACCGCCAAAAGGGTGGACAGCTTATCGGCGTTGGTCAGATGCGTGTCTTCCAGATTGAAGCCCTTGGTTTTCAGATTGCCGAACATGGTTTCGATGGTCCATCGCTGGCGATAGCGGGCCAGCGCATGTTGCGGCTTGCTGGAACAGGCCAGCGCCAACAGTTCGCCCGAGGCGATCCGCATGATCACCAGCCGCACGGGTGGCCATGACGCCTGCCCGTTTTGCCCAAGCCGGCAGGCGCCTTTGAGGATCATTGTCTGGCCTTTGTTCAGATGCCGCGCAATGGCGGCGATCGTCCATGTCTCGTAGCCCTCGCGCACGACATATTGGTTCTCGCGCAGCCGCAGAATGAACGGGATCTTCGCCGCATGCAGGTAAGCCATCCATGCGTCGCCAATGAACTCGCGGTCGCCCATGAGCGAGGCGATTTTCATGTCCGGAAACACCGCACGCAGACGATCCAGAAGACCGGTTCTCTCAAGCGTGTTCGAGTTCCCAGCCTTTGGCAGCAGCGTCCATAGCAGAGGTATCCCCATGCCGTTCCAGATCACCGAAACCATCAGGATGTTGATCGTCGTTTTACCAAACTCCCAGTTGGTCCGATCCACGGCCAAAACCCAAGGTTTGCCGCCAAGTCCCAAAAGATCGACGATCACGCACGCGGCCGCCGCGCCGTCCAGTTTGACATGCTGGAAAAATCGATAGAACCGCCGCCGCACGGAATCCGTTTGCGCCGGGCTCGCGACATACGCCGCCAACCGCCACAGGCAGATCGTGCCTTGCTGCATGATCAAGAGCGCCAGCCACGCCAGCGTCTCACGCCTTGTGTCCGACAGTTTGATGTGATTCTCTACGGCCTTGGATAGGGCGTTCGAGAATATTGGTTGCATGTAGGCGATCCTTCTCTTGCGGAAAAGAATCGCCTTTATGAATCATCTCAATGCCTTATCCAACCGCGTCTAGTACGATGGGTTTCAGTAATGAAATGCCCCGCTTGATGTCGAAAAGCGGCGACATCGTTGGTATTATGAATGCTACGCGGATTTCGCGGTTTGCGCAATATGCTCGTTCTACGGGACGGCTTTCGGGTTGCGCTTTTCAAGCGCCGCCTTCAGAAGCGGAAGCTGCTTATGGAAGGCGAGCCAAACGCTAGAGCGGTTGAAACAAATTGACGGCAGGGACCTTTTAAGGGCGGAGAGCCGTGCTTAGTTTCCGGCGTATTCCGCGAAGCAGTCCTGCGTCTCGAACACAACGACGCTCGTAAGTTGGGGCAGGGCGGTTTTTACCTGCTCCCAGATCCAGACCGCGATATTTTCGGCCGTGGGGTTTTGGAGCCCCTCGATATCGTTCAAATAATTATGGTCGAGCCGCTCCAGCAAGGGTTTGAAGGCGGCCTCGATCGCGAGGAAATCGGCAACGAAGCCGGTGACGGGATCAACAGGACCCTCAAGCCGCAATTCCACGCGATAGGAATGGCCGTGCAGGTGGCGGCACCGGTGCTCTGCGGCGACATTCGGCAAAAGATGCGCCGCCTCGAAGCGGAAGGCTTGCGAGATTCTCACAACACGGCCGTCATGGGATGCCCAGGAATTTATGAGTTTGAAGACTAAGCCGCCAGCGCGGATGATCGAGGCAATAGGCGATTGCCGCCGCCGTATTCGCGGCGCGTTCGCCGCCGTCCATCGGCTGCAACCAGAAATGCGAGAACGCGAGGCCGGACAATTCTTCAGGCCGCAGGCCTTGTTGCGGGAAGACGAGCTTCAGTTCGGACCCCGAATTCGCAATGAGCGGCGCGCCGGCTTTCGGGCTGACGCAAAGCCAATCGACGCCGGGCGGCGGAGCAAGCGTCCCGTTGGTTTCGACGGCGATTTCGAATCCCTTGGCATGAACCGCGCCAATCAGCGCAGAATCGAGCTGCAACAAGGGCTCGCCGCCGGTGAACACAACAAACCGGCCCGTTTTGCCTCCAATCCAAACACCCTCGATTGCGGCTGCAAGGGCTTCCGCGCCGGCAAAACTTCCGCCGCCTGGACCGTCCATTCCCACGAAATCCGTGTCGCAAAAGCCGCAATCGGCGAGGTCACGATCTTTTTCCTGGCCGGACCAGAGATTGCAGCCGGAAAAGCGGCAAAATATGGCGACGCGGCCGGCGTTCGCACCCTCGCCCTGCAAGGTGAGAAATATTTCCTTTACCGCATATTTGCTCATGCGCGTCCTGCCGCGGCCCACGCAACATCGCCACCTTGCAGCATGTTCTCGTGAAAGAATATTAGGACATGCAACAACAAAAAGGACCTCGCGCGAGGTCCTTTTTTCTTAACACGTCGCGAGGGTAAGGCCTAAATAGCCTCGGTGATCCATCTTTTCAACTCGCTTTTCGGCGCGGCGCCAACCTTCGAGGAGGCCATTTTGCCATCCTTGAACAGCATGAGCGTCGGTATGCTGCGGATTCCGTAAGTGCTGGCGACGCCGGGGTTTTCATCGACATTCAGCTTGCCGATGGTCACCTTGCCCTGCATTTCCGTGGCGATTTCCTCAAGCGCCGGTCCAATCATTTTGCACGGACCGCACCATTCGGCCCAGAAATCCACGACAACGGGCCCGCCGGCTCCCATCACTTCGGATTTGAAATTGGCATCCGTGACTTTAACGGTGGACATGAGGCCTCTCTCGCGAACTCGCGCGCGGGACACTACCGCGCGTAACGGTTTCCAAGGTAAGAAGAGGGAAGGCCTGCGTCAAGCCGGACGGCCACCTGGTAGCGTCCAATCGAATTTCCGCAATGGGTGGTGAGCAGACATTCGCCCCTGATTTCTGCACGCTGTAATTGCCTGATTTTATTGAGCCCACCTCGCGGTGCATAATATTTGACTTCTGCACCAACTCGAAACTCGCGCGTCCGCGAGCTTTTGAGAGGATTATGAGTTCTGAGAGCCCGTTTCAAGGGATCGGCGGGCATTTCGCGCCCTGCGTCCGACAATCTCTCAAAACCGTTCCTTTTTGAGAGATGGCTCCGCGGAACTCCTGCTTGGGGCGGATGGCGGGCATTGGTGTTTGACTTCCGAGCAAAATGTCGTCTGCCGGCGTCTCGCGAATGTCATGCTTCCTATTGCTAACCCCGTTTTGTCGAATCAGGAATGGAGCACAGCGCATCTAGTTTTTCCGCAAGTGTTCTGGTGTCTTCGGGAGCCTCTGTAATCGCTCCTGAGTCAATTGCACCAAAAATCCAGTGGTCAACTCGCTCTGGATAATCTAGGTAGAGTATAGGATGTGCAGCTTCCCTTTCTTCGAATTCGTAAATCCACCTTGAGACGAGATTATCTCCGACGACGAGATGTTCGACCTCGCTGCGCAGTTGATTTATTCTCTCACGAATGAAACGGGCTCGGGTGGTCGTTATAGGCCACGCAAGAAATGCGCTTTCGTGTGCAACAAAGTTTCTGGCGTCCTTTGCGCGTTCAATTGGAGCGATGTCTTCTGGGCTAAAATCTGGGAATGTCCCCACGTCCTTAATAGTTAATCCAAGTTGTTTCGATTTAAAGAATTTCGCTAACGTTGCTGAATTTGAGATGTCGCCGCCACTGCTGCTATATTCAGTTAAATTCATCATTTTTAATATGTACTTGCATTTGGCTTCGAAAGCACTCGCCAAGCACAAAGCTTTTCCAGTGGCTAAGAAGAAAGCATCAAGAAGCTCCGGTTGTGTCACCTGTTGATGATTGAGAGTCCAGCTCATAAATTACCTACGGCAAGGGTGCACAGCCGGATAAGCAGCCCGCGAGCGTGAATGGGAGTCTACAGGCAGCGACGATCCGCACGGCTAGCGCCCCTTTTTACGGAACTGTTGCATTAATCCGCTCTTCGTGAAAATCCGCACGGGAGAAGCCGTCCTCGGTTCGCGTAAGGTTGTTATATGCGCCGGGCTGACGCTCGAATCCATGTCTATCAGCATACAGCTGCCGGCCGCTTTTCCGAGTCAACCCTCTTTTTTGGGAAGAGGTAAGCTGCGAAAGGCCTGCCCAAAATAACAAACCCCGCAGTGAAATGCGGGACTTCTTTTTACTCGTTCAAGAAATTCGCGAATTTTTGGAATGAGAGGATAGGACAATAAGCCGCTCGCTTTTGGTTAAGCTGGCTTTTTTATCCTGAATTTTGCTGATGGTACCCATATTTCACGACAAATTGATTATAATAATAATAAGTATTATGGTACTGGTAAAATTACGTCTGAAAAAAGGAAGATGTAAATGTCGTATGTTCCTCATAAATCCGTTAGCAAGATTACTTTGTACGCGGCTTGTCTTGGCATAGCTCTGTTATTTGGAGGCCTAATTTTTATGGTCCAATTGAGTTTTCACCCGCCGGTCCCAACCACGACTGGGCAAGGGTTTAGCTGAGCCGACATTCCCCAGACAGCGGTTGCTCGTCAATTTACGTCGTTCCCGTGTTTCAGGCAGATCCGCGGGAACTGTTGCATTGGCGAGCCCCAGGCGCAATTTGGCCCCTACCGTCTCGCCGTATCAAGCGGCGATACGGAATAGCCGGTTCATTAGACGTACTTCTCCAACCGAGCCGGATTCGAGCTTGAGGCATTGCCGCTCGCGGATCCTGCGCATGCCCTCCAAGCCTTTGATCGTCGTAGAAGCCGTGGGCAGCGTGTTGTGCCCCGCGTTGGATTGATCAGCCGCTTCAGGGCGCCGTGATCCGCCTCCAGCCGGTAGTAGAAATATTTAACGTGGCGGCGCTGAACGCGCTTGTCCAACTTGCCAGGGCGTTCGAGGGCGCGGATCGCCTTGCCGTACGCCTCGTTCTGGTCAGTGTTGATCGTCTCGGACGGGCATTCCTGACGCAGTCTCAGCGCCGGGCCATGGAAACGCCGCCCTGATTTCGCCTTTGGCGCGGCGACACCATGAATCTGCTGCAAAATTCAAAGCGGTGCGGGGGCAGAGCATCATTTATTTCAGCTTAAGCTTGATTTCCGAGCGGGGCCCGGTTTCATCGCTCGCGGTGCGGAGAATCCCAACATCAGGCCGGGACAATTGCGAATCGTTTTTATGGGAACCCCGGAATTCGCGGTGCCCCCCCTCGGCGCGATCATCGCCGAGGGCCACGTTGTGGCTGCCGTCTATACCCGTGCGGAAAAGCCCGGCGGGCGGCGCGGCCTCGACGCGGTGCCTTCCCCTGTTCATGTGGCGGCGCGGCGTTTCGGCATCGAGGTGGTTACACCGCGCACTCTTCGCTCTGAAAACGCCGCCGCGACGCTGCGCGGTTTCGAACCCGACGTGGTGGTTGTCACGGCCTATGGTTTAATCCTGCCGCGGGCCATTCTCGATGTTCCGGCGAAAGGCTGCCTCAATTTGCATGCCTCGCTGCTGCCGCGATGGCGGGGTGCGGCGCCGATTGAGCGTGCCATCATGGCCGGCGACCTTGAGACCGGCGCTGCCATTATGCGCGTGGAGGAAGGTCTCGATACCGGCCCGGTCGCGCTCAAAGAGCGCATCGCCATTGGCCCCGATGTGAATGCCGGCGAAATCCGAGCCAAGCTGGCGTCGGCCGGCGCCGATCTGATGACCCGAGCCTTGGCGATGCTGGAGCAGGGTGGTCTTGTCTTTACTCCGCAGGCAGAGGAAGGCGTCACCTATGCGCATAAAATCGAGAAATCGGAAGCCCGGATCGATTGGACAAGACCGGCACAGGACGTCCACAATCTGGTTCGCGGTCTTGCGCCGTTTCCGGGTGCTTTTTTCGAAGCCGGTCTTGGCAAGGGAGTTGAGCGCGTGAAAGTGTTTCGCACGCAAATAGCGGAAGGAGCGGGGATGCCCGGCCGCGTACTCGATGAATGTCTCACCGTCGCTTGCGGCGAAGGGGCGATCCGGCTTCTTGAGGTCCAACGGCCGGGCAAGGCGCCAATGCCGGCTGGGGATTTCTTGCGCGGAGCGCGAATAGCCAAGGGAACGCACCTCACCCCTAAAACCGATGCCGCGATTTAAACTTAACTTGGAATATGACGGCACGCCTTTCGTCGGCTGGCAGCGGCAGAGCAATGGCCTTTCCGTGCAGGAAGTGATCGAGACGGCGCTTTACGCCCTTTGCGGCGAAAGAGTCACGATACGCGGTGCGGGACGCACGGATACCGGCGTCCATGCCATCGGCCAGGTTGCGCATGCCGATCTGGCCAAGGATTGGCGGTGCGATGTCTTGCGCGATGGCCTGAACGCGCATCTGCGGCCGCACCCAGTCGCGGTCTTGGCCGCTGAACATGTGTCCGGGGATTTCGACGCGCGATTCTCGGCGATCCGGCGGCATTATCTCTACAGGATCGTCAATCGCCGCGCGCCCTTGACGCTTGCGCGGGGCCGTGCCTGGCTCGTCAAGCGCAAGCTCGATGCCGGTGCCATGCAAAAGGCGGCGCGGCATCTTGTCGGGTGCCATGATTTCTCAACTTTTCGCGCTTCACAGTGCCAGGCGGAGAGCCCGGTGCGCACGCTGGAACGGCTCGAAGTCGTGCGGGACGACGAAGAAATTCAGATCAGGGTCAGCGCGCGTTCGTTTCTGCACAACCAGGTGCGCTCCATCGCCGGTTCGCTCGAACATGTCGGCTCCGGCAAATGGACCGCCGCCGATCTGCGAGCCGCGCTCGACGCGCGCGATCGCCGCCGCTGCGGCATGGTCGCCCCGCCCGAGGGGCTCTATCTCATGGGAGTGGACTATGATCCCTTGCCGGTCGAAGGCCCATTCACGGGATGACGCGGACGCGCGCGAAACTCTGCGCCGCCGCCCGTTGCATTGTCGCGCCCTTCCCCCTAAGTGTGACGGCTTCATTATTCCGAGGGGGTCGCGCGCGCTTGTCGCAATCGCGCGAACTTTTGCCGAAGGTTTCCCGTGACCAGTGATTTTCGTTCGCAATCTGGCTTTCTCAGCGTGCTCATCGAGCGCGGATTTTTGCATCAATGCTCTGACCTCGCAGGGCTTGATCAAATCGCAAAATCGGGAGAGCTCGTTGCCTACATAGGTTTTGATTGCACGGCGCCTTCGCTCCACGCGGGCTCGCTCGTCCAGATCATGCTGTTACGCTGGTTGCAAAAGACCGGCGGCAAGCCGATCGCGCTGATGGGCGGCGGCACGACACGGGTCGGCGATCCCTCGGGCAAGGACACAAGCCGTCAATTGATCCCGCTCAAGACGATTGCCGCCAACAAAGAGGGGATCAAACGCGTCTTCGCCAAATTCCTGGATTTCGGCGAAAAAGAACATGACGCGATCATGCCCGACAACGCAGAATGGCTCGCCACGCTCAACTACATCGATTTTCTGCGCGACGTGGGGCGCCATTTCTCGGTCAACCGGATGCTAGCGATGGATTCGGTGAAGCTGCGGCTCGAACGCGACCAGGAGTTATCGTTTCTTGAATTCAATTATATGTGCCTTCAGGCCTATGATTTCGTCGAGCTTTTCAAACGTCACGGCTGCGTTTTGCAGATGGGCGGCTCGGACCAATGGGGCAATATCGTCACCGGAATCGATCTTGGCCGCCGGATGGGCACGCACCAGCTTTACGGCTTGACCTCGCCGCTCTTGACGTCGGCGTCGGGGGCCAAAATGGGCAAGACCGCGCAAGGCGCGGTGTGGCTCGAAGAAAGCATGTTGCCCGTCTTCGACTATTGGCAATATTGGCGCAATTGCGAAGACCGGGATACCGGGCGGTTTTTAAAACTCTTCACCGAATTGCCGCTTGATGAAATCGCTCGGCTCGAAGCGCTGGGCGGCGCGGAAATCAATGAGGCGAAGAAAATTCTCGCGACCGAAGCAACTGCCATGGTGCATGGCCGCGAGGCGGCGTTGCGGGCGGCTGGCGCGGCGCGGCAGACATTCGAGGAAGGCGCGCTAGCGGCGAGCCTGCCGAGCATCGAAATCCCCGCCGCCGAGATTGCAGCGGGCCTTGGGGTGCTCAGGGCTTTCGTCAGGTCCGGGCTCGTTGCCTCGACAGGCGAAGCGCGGCGCCAGATCATGGGGGGCGGCCTCAGGGTCAACGACGAGACCGTCACCGATGAGCGCGCGACGATAGGTTTAGGCGATGTTACCGCAAGCGTCGTACGATTGTCGCTGGGGAAAAAGCGGCATATTTTATTGAAGGTCATTTAACCGGAGATTGGCAGATGCCCAACGGTGCTGAAAATCTCGTTCTTGAACACCTTTGCCAAACCCGGGGGTCTGTCGATCGCATCGAGCAGAGACTTGATGATTTGACGACACGCGTTGGACATGTAGAGACAAACCTCGCGCATGTGCAAGTCCAACTTGCCGAACATTCGGTTCGTTTCGACCGCCTCGAAGCACGCATCGCGCGCATAGAGAAGCGGCTTGAGTTGGCGGATACTTGATTCGAATCGTGTACATCAAAAGTCTGCAACTTTTTGGAATCGCGGCCTATTGCTGCGGATGCATGGGGTCGAAATCGACGACGCCAAAAATCTGGCGGAAGATTCCTGGCGTGATCGCCGAGAGCGGGTTGATAGTGAGCGTCGGCGCGCTGGCCAAACCGCTAATCCGGTAGTTGACCCCTATCAATCCTTCGTCCGTGGCGCCCCCTAAGATAAGCCCGACGACGGGTATTTTCGCAAACAAATTGTTGAAGGCATAAACGGGAACAAATGTACCTCTCATGTCGACCTGATCGTGCACGAAATCGACGGCACCGTCAACGGTCAGTCCAATGGCTTCGCCGTGCATGGTTCCGGCGCTGAGATCGAGGCGGGTGCCGTCGCGGCGAAACCGCACTTGCAATCTGTTGAAAGCGACCGCGCTCGCGTCGATCTTTTGCACCTTGCCCGGGGTATCGAGCGGTGGAGCGCCCTCGGCCACGAGTTTGCGCAATGCCGGTTCGTCGCGCAAAACGAAATCGTCGATGCGAAGGACGCCGGCGAGCGAGTCCGATCGAAGACGCATCCCAACCGAAAGCCGTCCGCGCTCCATGTGCTTGTAGAGGTCGAGGAAAAGCAAAAGCGATCCCGCATCCTCGCTGACGAGGTTCAGTTGGGGCGACGCGTCCGCCCCGGTCAGATTGCACGAAATCGGCTGCTGGCCGAAGGTTCCGGCAAAAGTGAACTGCTTTATTTCGTCGCCGCGTTTTGCAAATCTCAGTTCGGCCCCGGCAATGATCTGTTTGTTATATCCACTCAAAATGTCAGTTTTGACATCGAATTCGATCTCTTTGAATGGACCCGCTTCAGTGCGCGCTCCGCTGCTGCTTTGCCGGGCATCATCATTGGCGGGAGGCTTGAAAATCAGCGATTGTAAGAAAGGCCTCGCGTCAATCGCGGTTCCCCGCGCGACTATTTTCATCGTCTCGCCGGTTTTGAACGCGTCGATCTTCATATCGTCGCCGGCCGACAGCTTCACCTGGGGAAATTTCGCCGCGATGAGCGCGAGGCCCGCGCCAAGCTGCACATTGCCCCGCGCCTGAATGGGGCCGGCATCGACGGCGATCTGATCGAGCAGAGTCCCCTCGTCGTTGACGGCGAGCAAGAATGCGACCTTTCCTGGCTGTCCTGCCGGCTTCGAAATTCCTGGAATATCGATTGCGGCACGAGTCAAATCGAGTTCGATCCGCGCCTTGAATTTCGCCCCGCCGCCAATGGGAGCGGTAATCTTGGCGCCAATAGGTCCGCTCACGCCTGGGATGGCGCCAAAACCCTGCCTGGCGCGGATCACATCGTCCAGGGTCAAACCAATCGAAACTTCGCCGGGCTTGCCTGTCATACTCTCAATGCTGATCGTGGCCGGAGCGCCGAACATGGTGCCCTGCCCAGTCGCTCTATGTCCCGAGGGATCGACAGTGACGGTCAGTGTCGCGGCATCGAACTTTTCGTTGCCAATCAATTTTTCGGCGGTGAAATTGGTGACCGTTGCATTGACCTTGAGAGTTGTGTCCGCCGGGCTCGTGTTGGGGCCAAGCTTCATATCAATTTCGAGATTGCCGCCGACCTGTCCCCCCAATGTGGAAGAATTGACCAGCAGACTTGCATAGGGTTTTAACGCGTCATGCGATAAAAGCTCTCCGATCGCCTCGACACTGCCCGTGACCTTGGCTTCCACCACCGCCGGCGTGGGTTTCACCTCAAAGTTGGCGACATGGAAACTGCCGTCCGAGACGGTCAGCACGCGGCCACTGCCGGCATCAAGGGCGGCATTTGTGACCGCGAAACTCGCGGACTTGCCCGTGACATGACCGGTGCCGTCGATGCCGCGCAATGGCGGCACGCCGGGAAGAAATTCGAGGCTCGCATTGGCAACTGTGAAATCGAGCAGGACCTTTGCATCGGGAGGAGGGTGCCCGGCCCGCATCGCTAGCAAATCGCCGCCATCGAAATCGATCCGCAGAGTGCCTTTTTCCACCGTTCCGTCGCTGGCGCGGGCCAGCAGATAGGCGCGGACCGGCGATGCGACGAACGAGGGCCACATCCGCAAGATGGTGCTGACAGGCGCCGGAGAGACCGACGCCCCGAGCCTTATATGGGGTTCATCAATCCAATCGATCCCGCCGGCCATCGCGATGGCACCCCCTGGACCGCCGAACACAAACCGGTCGATGACAAGTTTTTTTTCAGCCAAATAAAGCTGCGCTGCCAACGCGGTTTGATCGATCGGAATTGGCTTTTCTCCGGGCCGCTCGGGCCCCGCCACGTTAGGTTCCGCATTGGTCAGCGCAAGCGACCATGGGTCGCCCTCTCGATGCGGCGGTGTCACGAAACCAGAAACCGCGAAATGTGAAGCGCCTGCCGCGAGCCGCCAGCGATCGACCACAATGCGCCGCGCCGCCGAATCCCAATGAAACCCGCCGGTGATTTTGTCGACCATCATGGGTTCATCGTCGGTGTCGTCGAAGCGCATATAACCTGTCCCGAATTCAAACTGCCCGGCTGCCTCAGAAAGCGTCCCATCGGCTTGTAACCGGACGCCGAGCTTGCCCGACAGCGGCATGTCGAAATCGGCGCCGATCTTGCGCGTGCCGGCCGCCAGCAAGATCTCATCGAGAGATAGATTTGAAACCGAAAGTGTGAGGCCGCGTTCCGTGCCCGGCATGCCGCCGGCAACGCCCGAGGCCAGCCAGCGGCCGTTCGGCCCCTCGACGGAAAGGTTGAACTTGGTGGCGCCGGAAGATTTATCGAAACCGAGATTGACGCCGTCAAAGACCATGGTTTGACCGGCGGTCTGGTCGTCGATCACAAGCTTACCGCGGGTGATACCGATGCGATCGATCGCTGCGGCCGGACTTGCCGGATTGGTCAGCGTGTCGATGACGAGCCGGATTGATGCCGCCATTTGCTTGACGATGAGGGCGCGCGGCGGCTTTGCTGTGAGCGCCGGTGTGGCCGGATTTTTCGTTCCCGCGTCCAGCGGCTGCGATTGGCTGTCTGGCCCGAGCGCCGGGCTAAGCGGCGGCGTGACCGCCACTCCTTGCCCGGAATCGGATGCAACCGGCAAGACGAGCGAGCCGTCGGGCCGCAAGGTGAGATGCACTTCGACGTCGAAAATTTCAAGCCGCCTAGGTGTCACCCGTCCGAAACAGAGAGCAAAAAGATCGACCGATACTTCGGCGCGCGGCGCGGTCAAAATCGTGCGACCGGAAGGTTCCTTGACCGACAATTTGTCGATGCTCAGCGCCGGCGCATAGCCATTCCTTACGATCGCGGTTCCACCGAAACCGAATTCGTAGCGATGGCCGAAACGCTCATCGAGTGCCTTGGCGATCTGCGGCGCGAGACCGTTGAGAGCGAGCGGCCCAAGCGCAACGCGGGCAACGAAGAAACCGCCGCCTACGAGCGCAAAAAAAACCACCCCGAGCATCAGCTTGCATGCGAACCACGCATGCCGCGCGGAGCCACGCCTGCTTGTCCTTAGCTCGCCGCAGGGAGTGGGACGCGGCGCATTCCACTTCCGGCGCAACCAATCTCCCCGCCACGCGCGGGAACGGGCCGGATTTTCTTCACCATGTTCGGCCAACCGTTCGCGGCCTTTCAGAACCAAGTTGAAAGTGGAAATTTTGATCCCACGCGACTATAAGCATTTTGCCGGAAAGACGCGCGGCGCACACTGGCGAAAGGATGGACGTTGCCATTCGCCGTTTTCATGCGACGAAAGGAAAACTCCATGAATAAAGATTTGGCAAATGAGCCGCCAGAATACTTGAACAAGAATCCGGATAGTAGCCTGGGCGGCAACTTAGGCAAAAAATTGGCGCCGGGCGACAAGGCACCGGATTTCGTCTTACCGGACGACGCCGGATCAAGGGTTTCGCTCGCAAGCTTCGCTGGCAAGAAGCTTGTTCTTTACTTCTATCCGAAAGACGATACCTCCGGTTGCACCAAGGAAGCGATCGACTTCAACGGCTTGCGGGGCGATTTCAAAAAAGCTGGTGCAGCGATCCTTGGCCTATCGCCCGATTCGGTGGCAAGCCACGCAAAATTCAAGACCAAACATAAGCTCGAAATCACACTCGCGTCCGACGCAACGAAAGCCATGCTCGAAGCCTATGGCACCTGGGTCGAAAAGAGCATGTACGGCCGCAAATACATGGGGGTGGAGCGCACGACGTTCCTCATCGGCAAGGACGGCACGATTGCGGTGGTATGGAACAAGGTGAAAGTCCCCGGTCACGCGGAGGCGGTGCTCGCCGCGGCCAAGGCGCTATGACCCGGCGGTAGGTGTGCGGCGATCCGGGAAAATGTTTTCGGTTGCGAAAGTTACAAAAAACTCTTGCAAATGAGAACAAAGCATGTACACATGATACATCGCAGCAATCGTTGCGCATAGGCCCCGCTCATGCCAGAAGGGAAGATCGCCGTGACCCAAGCAAACCTCCGTCTCGTGGAAGGGACGTCCGTGGACAAGACCAAGGCTCTCGACGCCGCGCTGTCGCAGATTGAACGGGCTTTTGGGAAGGGCTCGATCATGCGCCTCGGGAAAAACCAAAAGGCGGTCGAAATCGAAACCGTGCCGACAGGTTCGCTCGGCTTGGACATCGCTTTGGGGGTCGGTGGCCTCCCGCGCGGGAGAGTCGTCGAGATTTACGGTCCGGAATCCTCCGGTAAGACCACCTTGACCTTGCATGTCATCGCCGAGGCCCAGAAAAAGGGTGGGGTCTGCGCTTTCATCGACGCCGAGCATGCGCTCGATAGCAGTTATGCGCGAAAGCTCGGGGTCAATCTCGAAGATCTCCTGATCTCGCAGCCGGATACCGGCGAACAGGCGCTCGAAATCACGGATACGCTGGTGCGTTCCGGCGCGGTTGACGTGCTCGTCGTGGATTCCGTTGCAGCTCTCACGCCCCGCGCTGAAATCGAAGGCGAAATGGGCGACAGCCAGCCCGGCCTCCAGGCCCGGCTCATGAGCCAGGCGCTGCGCAAGCTCACCGCCTCGATCGCGCGCTCGCAAACGACGGTTATCTTCATTAATCAAATCCGGATGAAGATCGGCGTCATGTATGGCAGTCCGGAGACCACGACCGGCGGCAATGCGCTAAAATTTTACGCCTCGGTCCGGCTCGACATCCGCAGAATCGGATCGATCAAGGACCACGATGAAGTCACCGGAAATCAAACGCGCGTCAAGGTGGTGAAGAACAAGCTGGCGCCGCCGTTTAAGCAGGTCGAATTCGACATCATGTATGGCGAGGGCATCTCCAAGACGGGCGAACTGATTGATCTTGGCGTCAAGGCTGGGGTCGTCGAAAAATCCGGGGCGTGGTTCTCCTACGATAGCCAGCGGCTCGGCCAAGGCCGGGAAAACGCAAAGAATTTTCTAAAAAGCAACCCGAAGATCGCCGAACGGATCGAGCAAGACATTCGCGAAAACTCAGGGCTTATCGCCGACCGCCTTCTCGACCAATCCGCCATGAGCGGGCCGGCCGAAGAGACCGGAAGTTAGGATTTGAGCCGGGCCGATTTGCGTTGGCCGCGATGTCCATCGCGCGAGGCCGGCGGTGCATTGATTCTGCATTGATTCTACAAGGCAGTGTTTCCGGGAAGCCGCTGACGGGGGTTGGCGCGCGCATCCTGCGGAACATAGCTTGAGGGAGCACCCTACGCCCAACCGAGGCAGTTGGTCTATGGCGATCCGCGGAGGGACAAATTCATCCGGGCGGACTTTTCGTCGCGAATGGATAATGCTTTATAAGAAACATTTCGCTATACCCTTCGGTGGCGGCGCCGGGGCTTGCGCTCGTATCGTAAGCGAGGCGCGGACTGACCCGTCGCGGGCGAAAGCGTGACCCAAAACGTTGCTCACCCTTCGGATAAGATCGTACCACAATATTATAGACATAAAGTTCGCGAGCGGGTCTAATTGAGACGATCACGGTAGAACAATCCCGTTGCGGTCTTGCGCGGAAGATACCGCCGCGCACTCGCCAACGATCGAGACTGAGACTAGGGATGTGAAGAAATGAACGGCGTCAACGAGATCCGGTCGGCCTTTCTCGATTTCTTCAAAAAGAATGACCACGAGATCGTGGCCTCTTCGCCGCTCGTGCCGCATAACGATCCGACGCTCATGTTCACCAATGCCGGAATGGTTCCGTTCAAGAACCTTTTTACGGGCCTCGAAAAGCGCTCCTATACGCGCGCGGCATCCGCGCAAAAATGCGTGCGCGCGGGCGGAAAACACAATGATCTCGACAATGTCGGTTATACAGCCCGGCACCACACTTTTTTTGAAATGCTGGGCAATTTTTCCTTCGGCGACTATTTTAAGCCGCTCGCCATCGAACTCGCCTGGATATTGATCACACGTGAATTCGGCCTGCGAAAAGATCGTCTTCTCGTCACGGTTTACCACGACGACGATGAAACCTATGAATTATGGAAGAAGATTGCTGGGTTTCCCGACTTCGAAGATCATCCGGATCGGAACGACGGATAATTTTTGGGCCATGGGCGATACTGGTCCATGCGGTCCCTGCTCCGAGATTTTCTACGATCAGGGCGACAAGCTCCAAGGCGGTCCGCCGGGCAGCGCGGATGCCGACGGCGATCGTTTTCTCGAATTTTGGAACCTCGTCTTTATGCAGTTCGAGCAGATATCGGCTAGCCGGCGCATCGATTTGCCGCGGCCGTCGATCGATACCGGCATGGGGCTTGAACGCATCGCCGCGCTGCTGCAAGGGTTTACGTCCAATTACGACATAGACCTCCTGCGCACCTTGATCCTCGCGGTCGCTTCGGTGACCGGCGTCGATCCCGACGGCCCCCAAAAGGCGAGCCACAGGGTCATCGCCGACCATCTGCGCGCGGCCGCGTTCCTCGTCGCCGACGGTGTCCTGCCTTCAAACGAAGGCCGTGGCTACGTGCTGCGCCGAATCATGCGGCGAGCTATGCGCCACGCCCAAATGCTTGGTGCGAGGGAGCCCTTGATGTGGCGTCTCGTGCCAGTCCTTTCGCGGGAAATGGGTCAGGCTTACCCCGAGCTTTTGCGTGCCGAGCCGCTCATCATCGAAACGCTGCGCCTCGAAGAGACCCGGTTTCGGGACACGCTCGCGCGCGGGCTGTCGATCCTTGACGACGCGACCCGCGATCTCCCGCACGGCGGCACTCTGCCTGGAAGCGTCGCGTTCAAACTCTACGACACTTACGGTTTTCCGCTTGATCTCACGCAGGACGCTTTACGCACACGCGGACTGCGGGTGGACACCGCAGGTTTCGAGGCCGCAATGGAGCACCAGCGCCGCGAGGCGCGCAAGGCTTGGACCGGTTCCGGCGAATTGGCGACCGAGGCTTTGTGGTTCGAGGTCAAGGAGAAAACTGGAGCAACGGAATTTTTGGGCTACGACATGGAGCGCGCGGAGGGACTTGTTGCCGCGATCCTGAAGGACGGGAAGGAAGTCGGGTTACTCGGCCCGGGCGAAACCGGATTCGTGATCCTCAATCAGACGCCTTTCTATGGGGAATCCGGTGGCCAAGTTGGCGATACCGGTGTGATGCGCACGAGCGGGGTTCGTTTCCGCGTCGACAATACCCAGAAGAAACTCGGCAATCTGTTGGTTCATGAAGGATTGGTCGAGGAAGACGAGATCCGCCCCGGGCTTGCCCTTGAGCTCGTTGTCGATCACGCGCGCCGGAAAGCGGTGTGCGCCAACCATTCGGCGACGCACCTTCTGCACGAGGCGCTCCGCCAAGTCCTCGGCGGGCATGTGGCGCAAAAAGGGTCGCTTGTGGCTCCCGACCGTCTACGATTCGACTTTACGCATCACAAGCCGATCAGCTTGACTGAGCTCGCCCGCGTCGAGGACATCGCCAATCGCGCCGTGCTGGACAACACTCCCGTCGTGACCCGCCTGATGGCCATCGACGAAGCCATCGGAACCGGCGCCCGCGCGCTTTTCGGAGAGAAGTATGGCGACGAAGTTCGCGTCGTGGCGATGGGCATTGCGCCCACAAGCGAGGATAGTTTGTCAGACTCCTCCGCACCGGCTTTTTCAACCGAGCTTTGCGGCGGCACGCATGTTTCCCGTACCGGCGATATAGGGATCATCACGATCGTCTCGGAAACCGCGGTCGCGTCAGGGGTCCGGCGCATCGAGGCCAAGACGGCGGCGGAGGCGCGCCGTCATCTCAATACGCGAGCTCGCCAGCTGCGTGACGTCGCGGCGCTGCTGAAGGCTCCCGAGGAAGACGCGGCCAACCGCTTGACGGGTCTCATCGAGGATAGCCGGAAACTTGACCGCGAATTGCGCGAGGTGCGCAGAAAACTGGCAATGGGCGGAACTGCCTCTGCAAGCGCGCAACCGTTGGAAGAAATAGCCGGAGTTAAATACTTTTCCCGGGTGGTATCTGGAATTGCGATGAACGATCTTAAAGCGCTCGCTGACGAAGCAAAGCTTAGCGTCGGCTCCGGGGTTGTCGCGATCGTCGGCGTCGACAGCGACGGTAAGGCAGGTATCGTGGTCGGGGTCACCCCTGATTTGACGGAGCGCTTCGACGCCGTTCAATTGGTGCGGCCCGCCGCCGCCAAACTTGGCGGCAAGGGCGGCGGCGGCCGCCGCGACATGGCGCAAGCGGGAGGACCGCACGGCGCCGCCGCGAACGTGGCGCTCGCTACCGTTGGTGACCTGCTGCGGGAAACCGAAAGCGCTGCCTGAGTGAGAAGGCACGCCGGGCCTTCATCGGCCATCCCGGCCCGAAGGAGCGGGGGCGGTCGTTGCCACAACGAAAAGGCAAAATGCGATGTTCAAAAAGATACTGGTCCCTGTCGACCTGACCGAATTGACGATCTCGAAACCGGCCCTCGATGCTGCAGTGGAGCTCGCGCTTCATTCGAAGGGCGCCCTGCGGCTCATCACGGTCGAAACATTGCTTCCCGCGAGTTTCATGGAATATGTGCCGGTAGAATTCGACAAAACGCAAGAAGAGCGCGCTAATCGCGCGCTGGAAGAGATCAGTGCCGGCCTTTCCTTACCAAAGGAGACCATGTCGCATGCCGTCAGGTTTGGCGGTATCTATGTCGAGATACTCGCCGAAGCCGATGAGTGGGGCGCCGATCTTATCGTGGTTGGATCGCATAGGCCTTCCATGTCGACCTATCTAATTGGTTCCAACGCCAAAACGATCGTGCGGCATGCCAAATGTTCGGTATTGGTCATTCGCGCGTAGAGCCAGCAATTTAAGAATCGGGGCACCCATCGCGGTCCCCGGCCGTGCATCGAGACGTCGCTCGGGGATTACGCCGCGCATTGCGCCCAAGTTTGTGGGTTTTTGCGGAGTCACCGCAGTGCTTTTTTAATCTCGGGCATAATCACATCCCGATAGCTCGCTTCACTGACCGGCCCGACGAACCGGTAGGCGATTGTCCCATCGCCCTTGACAATAAAAGTTTCGGGTACGCCGTAGATGCCCCAGTCTATCGCGGTTCGCCCCTTACGGTCGGCGCCGATTCTCGCGAAGGGATCGCCTGCCTCGGCGAGAAATCGCACTATGTTTGCTGGGTCGTCCTTGTAGGCGAGCCCGAACAGCCGTACCCCCGCGCGCGCAAGAGAAGGGTCCGCCGAAAATCGCATGATCAACTCATGTTCTTGGTGACAAGGCACGCACCAGGAGGCAAACACATTGACGAGCGTCACATTGCCTTGGCGGAGATCCGCATCTGAAAATCCCGGCTTGCCCGGCAGCCCTTCGACGGGCGGCAAGGTGAAGTCTGGGACTTGCCTGCCGATCAGCGCTGACGGTAGAAGCGACGCATCGCCGGAATAGAGCCGGATCACAAACAGTGACGCAAGCGCCGCGAAAACAACCAAGGGCACAAAAGTGAGAAACGGCTGCCGCGCGGCAGGCAGCTTTGCTTCTTGCCGAGGCACGTTTGCCGCCATCTATTCGAAGCTTTCCTGGTCCGGGTCTTTGGGAGTCCCACGCGCCAATGAGGCAAGCGCCTGTTTCAGGCGCATGTAATCGGCGAAGATCGTCACGATCATTCCGGTTACAATGACGAAGGCAAGGGCATAGGCCGCGACGACAAAGCCAAAATGCGGATCATGGCTCACAAGCAGCCTCCCAGGCGGATGCTGCGCCCGCGCGGCCCTGCTCCTGCGCACTGGCCGCAAGGATCGACAGGCGGTGCAGGCGCCTGCGGAGGATTTCGTTGCGGATCGCCATGATATAAAGCGTGACGAAAAGGAGAGTAAAGGCGAGCGCCATTACCGCGAGCGGCCACAGCATGGACGCCGCGATCGCGGGACCGCCGAGGCGGAAGACTGAGGCCGGCTGGTGCAGCGTGTTCCACCAATCTACAGAAAATTTGATAATCGGAATATTGACTGCGCCGACGAGGGTGAAGATCGCGGCGGCCCGCGCGGCCTTGCCGGGATCCTCGATCGTGCGCCACAAGGCGACAAGGCCGAGATAGATCAGGAAAAGCACGAGAACCGAGGTAAGGCGCGCATCCCAGACCCACCAAGCACCCCACATGGGCTTGCCCCAGAGCGAGCCGGTGCCAAGGCATAGCAAGGTAAAACCGGCACCAAGCGCCGCCGCCGCCTTTTGCGCCGCGTCGGCGAGCGGATGGCGCCAAACAAGCGTGCCAAGCGCTGCCGACGTCATCACCACATAAATCAACATGGCAAGCCACGCCGCAGGCACATGCAGATACATGATCCGAACCGTCTCGCCTTGTTGATAATCGGGCGGCGCGACGAACCAGGCGAGGTAAAGGCCAACGCAAAGCGAGAGCGCCGTGAGCGTCGCCGATAACGGCACGAGCACTTTGGCAAGCCGCAGGAAATTGGCTGGGTTGGCGTAATTCGACATGAATTTCATCTAAGTTCGAATAGAACGAAAAGCAAATCCGGCAAGGATCCGCAAGTCCTGCCGCTTGGGTCGGGATGCGGGAGTAGCTTCCCAATAACATTCGCAGCGCAGTATCAGGCCGGGCCAGAAATTTGTGCGTCAGAACGATATCGCCGTGCGGATGCCAAGCACTGCCGCGTCGGGAATGCGGCCCGTCAGTGGATTGACCGGGTTGATCGCGCCGCCGCCTGGATGGAAGATATATTGAAAATCTGGTTGAACGGTCCAGCCGGCAACGATCTGTGCCTGATAAGTGAGTTCGACCACCAATTCGTAATCACGCGAAGGCAAAGCGGTTTTTTCAAAGAAAGCTCTTTCGCGATCAAGATCCCCGAGACCAGGAGAGAGCTGCGAGAAGGATGCCGCGAGGCCAAAATTGTCGTCCGGCCGCCGCTCCCAAAGCCCCATGAAATTGATCCCCCCCTCGGCATAAAGGCTTATCAGATTGCGATCGGAGGGACTGAATGCGACGCGCGCGAACGCGCCGACACCTTTTTTCGGATCATCGCCTGGAAGGCGCCAGAGCATTTGGTCGACGACGCCGTAAACGCCATAATCACCATTATGGGTTTGCGCCATGCCGTTGCTCGAAGGCGCAGCGAGCGACTTGCCGCCGACGCTAAAATGCTCATCGTCGAATTTGCCGAAGTGATACCACGCTCCAAGCTTAACTGTCCCAGCGAGCCCCTGTCCGGTCTTGTCCTGATTGTACATATATTGGGCCTCGGTCATCAGCAGTGGCGGATCCCGGAGACGAAAGTTCAATCCCGCTGGGTCTTTAATTTGCTCAAGGCCCGTGAAGCCTGTCCCGGCGGGATCGCCGTTGTACAACCCGGCGAGAAGAACGAGTTGATTGTCCGGAGTGACTTTGAGGCGCACGCCGGGAGTAGCAAGAGGATAGTTTGGTCCTCCGCCCCCTGGCAAATCCGATGCGAATATCACCGGCCAGCCGAACGTGCTGTTTACATATAGAGTGTTGCCGAATTCGCTTATGAAAAACTGATTGTCGGCCGCTAATTGGCCAATGCGAATCGAGGCCAAATCGCCGAACTTCTGCTCGACCCAAAGCTCGAACAGCCGAGTCGCTGGCCGCGCTTCGATGCTGTCGACGGTCGCGAGGTTGAAGATGTTGTAGGCCGATAGCTGGCGCCCGTGGATCTGATAAGCGTTGATACGAAAACTGAGGCCGTCCAATCCCGCAATCTTTGCGAGGTCCGCGTCGAGCACCATGTAAAGAAGGCCTTCGTAAGCGGCGCCCTGCTTAACGCCGCCCGTGGGATTGCTCAAGCCATCCGCAAAATAAGTCAATTGCAAATTGTAGCCGAGATCGAACAGCCCCTTCTTGAACTGGGCAAGCACCGGAATGCTGGAGGCGATCGTTGGCTGCAACTCCGGCGGCAGAGTTTCGTCTAACAGTTGCGGCACATTGCAATTCGCTTCCTGCGCTCGCGCCAAACTGCCAGAAAATGCCGCAGACCCGGCACCAAGAAGCAGCCAAACCGAAAGCCAGTGCCCCATGCGTTCCTGCCGTGACATCGACCTCATAAAGAAACCGCCCGGCCATAACCCTTTGGCCGGGCGGAATTACGACAGTTACCTAGGTGCCAGGCGAGTCAGTCTTAGAATTTTGCGATGATGTCGCCGCCGAAGGTGAATTGCGAGCTCTTGGTGCCGACCCCGAAACCTGGGGAGCCCCGGACGCCAAAGGGCGCCGCGCCATCGAAGGGGTCCGTGCCATTCAAGGACGTGTCGTAGCGAACCTCCGGCCGGAAGGTGATCGACTGGATCAACGGCGTTCCCTTCGAAATCGGCGGCGCGATATTGAGGCCCCCGGTGATCTCGAAATAGGTGGTTCCTCCCCCCAACGGACCGCCTGCAATCGACGTGTTGACAAAGCCATGCTCGGCGTTGACGAAGTCAAAATTGCCGGGGAAGGCCGCCACGAAGAAATTGTCGCTGTCACGCCAAACCTCAAGACGTCCAACGGCCTTCAGCCAATCGTTGACCGTGTAGATCGCATATTGCGCGATGCCATAGCCGCTCGGATGAAAGGTGCTGGTACCAGCCGCATTAAAATATGTGCCATCGTCGAGGATCAAGTTGGCATCCGTGATGAGAGTCCAAGAGTCGTTGATCTTCCAGGTGGCCGTGATGTCGTTGAGATAGCGAAACGTGGTGCCCGGATTGCAATTGCACGCCGTGATGAAATCGAGAGTGTTGTTGGTCCCGTTGGTATTGGGAGTTTGCGCACCGATATGGGTGGTGGCGAGAATCGTGAGGTTGCCACCGAGCAGATTTAGCCCGATACCGCCGTGGAACGACGGATTGGCAACGTTGACGTCTCCGAAGGTCGTGTTCACGCCGCTGGTGACGCCGGCATAGATGTCAACCAGCGGATCGACATGTGAAATCGTCATGATGCCGGTGTGCATCAGCGGTATGCCGAAATTGAAGATGTAGGAATGCGAGTAGAAGTAATTGGTGGTCGGGTCGATCGTCTCGGCGCCTTCCAAGGTGACAAACTGGCCGGCCTTGATGTCGATGCCGCCCGAAAACAGCCAAGGAGTATGCGCGATTGCCCACGCCTCGATGGGACTGAATTGGCTTCGGTCATTGATGGCGTAACCGAGTTCGCCGAGATATTGCGTGTAACGTGCGTCCGACCCGTACATTATCTGCAACTTGAAGCCGAAATCATAGTCCGTGGCCTTCGGATCGAGCGGCCGCTGGGCGGTCAAGAGGATCTGATTGAGCAGTGGCTCGTTGGCCTTGTCGGTGAACAAATGTCCGAAATTCAATCCATCGGGGGGATTTTCGGGGTTCATGGTAAAACCAGCCTCCACCGTACCCCCTATGGTGAAGGTGTCCCACCAACTGGCTGGAGGCGGCGTGGGGGCGGGCTCGGCAGCGCGGGCGAAACTCCCGGCGAGACCAAGGAAGGTGCCGGCGCAGAGGGCCGGCACGAGGATGGATTTTGGCGGACGAGGCATCGGCATATCTCCCAACAGAGCAATTCGCTGCCGCGCAACCTGCGCCGCAAATTTTTTTTTGCAATATCTCTTGCAGTTCCGCACGCGTTTCTTTCGCGGCCCGATGCGCTTTTGCCACAGTTTGCGTAAGAACACGGCAGGCCCGCCGCCTGGAAAGGCAGTGTTGTTGTTCTGGCGAGCAGCTTTTTCTGGCTAATACTGCCGCCGTCCAATGGCCGTTGGGAAAAGCCCTTATCGCCAACTGCGATTCCATCTCGTCGAATGAGGATGCGGCCGGTATAGGTCTGGATCTCGACCGGACGACCAATCCGCCGACACGATCGGAGGCGCAACGATAATCGACCCTTGCTGCGCGGCATCCGGCATGGCGGACCTGGCGCTCAACGCTTTTGATCCCAGTCCGGCGACGCCGCATAAATATCCATGACATCCCTTAGCATCCGGAGCGCCTCTTCCCTCGGACGTTGGAAGGAGTTGCGGCCAATGATCGAACCGAACGCCCCGCCAGCATGGATAGAACGGATCTCATCGAGCAGCTTGCCGTCATCGGAGACCGCGGCACCGCCCGAGAAGATGACAATGCGGCGGCCGGCGAAAGCACAATCAACGACGTGGCGGACTCTCTCCGCGGGGGTCGCGATCGGAATGCGCCGCTCGTCGTACACTTTGCGGGCTGCATCCTGCTCGATATGCGCCGTCGGCAGCTTTACCTTGATGATGTGCGCTCCGAGCTGAGCCGCGATTTGGACGGCATAACCTATAACGTCGATCGCTGTTTCGCCATCCTTGCTCAGGCCCGACCCGCGCGCATAGGACCAGATGACGACCGCGAGCCCGTTGCGTTTTGCTTCCTCGGCATTAGCGCGAAGCTGTTCGTACATCTCGAATTGGTGCGCCGATCCCGGGTAGATCGTGAAGCCGACCGCGCAGCAGCCCAGACGAAGCGCGTCCTGCACGCTGGCGGTCAATGCCTGGTTCGGATCTTTCTCGTCCCGCAGCACGTTGCTGTTGTTAATTTTGAGGATGAGCGGAATTTCGCCCGCAAAATCGCGGGCGCCTGCTTCCAAGAAGCCCAGCGGGGCAGCGTACGCATTGCAGCCCGCTTCGATCGCGAGCGCGAAGTGATAGTGCGGATTGTAAGCTGGGGGATTGGGTGCGAACGAGCGCGCAGGCCCATGCTCGAAGCCCTGATCGACCGGCAAGATGACCAGCTTCCCGGTTCCTGCCAATCGGCCGTGGTTCAATAACCGGGCCAGGTTGGTTAGCGTCCCAGCGCTATCTGCACCGTACCAGCTCAAAATCTCTCTTACGCGCGGTGTCATCGTCGCTCTCCTTTGCATTTGCGCAAAATTGCATTTCTTTTTGACGCTACGTTGTTTGAAGGTGTGCCGTCGAATGTGTGGCAAGCATTTAAGAGGGAAGCGTTGCGGCGGCGCAAGACGCGGATTCGCACGAAGCAGCCGTCGCAGTCCAACGACAGGTGTGAGGACTTACGATTGGAACAGCATCAGCTGCGCCTATGGATATAGCGCCGGATGAGAGCATTGGTTGAGCTGTCGTGAGCGAGTCTTGGCTCGCCGCCAGATTGCAATTCCGGGATGATGCGCGTCGCCAATATCTTGCCGAGTTCCACACCCCATTGGTCAAAACTGTCGATCGCCCACACCGCGCCTTGGGCAAATACGCTATGCTCATAAAGAGCCACGAGGCTGCCGAGGCTTTGAGGAGTGAGCGCATCCGCCAAAATGATATTGGTTGGCCGATTTCCCTCCATTACCCGGAACGGCATCTGGAAAGCGGAAGCTCCCTCTGCCGAAAGTTCCTGAGCCGTCTTGCCGAATGCCAACCCCTCGGCCTGCGCGAAAAGATTGGCCATCAGGAGATCGTGATGCTCACGATATTGGCTGAGCGGCTGACAGAAGCCGATGAGATCGCATGGAACAAGTTTGGTACCCTGATGGATCAGCTGGTAGAAGGAATGCTGACCATCGGTGCCAGGCTCGCCCCAGACTATCGGGCCAGTTTGGTAGTCCACGGCCCGGCCTTCGAGATCCACATGTTTGCCGTTGCTCTCCATTTGCAATTGCTGCAAATAGGCCGGAAAGCGAGCGAGGGCTGCCGAATAGGGCATGATTCCAACAGTCTGCGCGTCGAAGAAATTGTTGTACCAGACGGTGAGCAATCCAAGCAGGATCGGCAGGTTCATGCCAAGCGGCGCGGTCCGGAAATGCTCGTCCATAGCGTAAAATCCCGCGAGCAGGTTGCCAAAATTTTCCGGGCCGATGGCGAGCATGGTCGATAGGCCGATCGCGGAATCCATGGAGTAGCGGCCGCCGACCCAATCCCAGAAGCCGAACATATGCGCTGTGTCGATGCCGAATTCCTCGACCCCGCGGGCATTGGTCGAGAGTGCAACAAAATGCTTGGCCACCGCCGCGTCACTGCCGAGCGCCTGGACGATCCACTTGCGCGCGGTCGCGGCATTGCCCATCGTCTCTAGCGTCGTGAATGTCTTGGACGCCACGATGAACAAAGTCTCGCTCGCATCGAGATCGCGAGTCGCCTCATCGAAAGCGGCGCCATCCACATTTGCTACGAAGCGGAATTTCATTGACCGGTCGCTGAACGCGCGCAATGCGAGATAGGCCATCTCGGGACCCAAATAAGAGCCGCCGATACCGACATTGACGACGTTTTTGATAGGCTTGCCGGTATGTCCCAGCCACGTCCCGTCGCGCACCCGCTGGGCGAATTCACCCATATGGCCGAGGACCGCATGAACATCGGCCACCACATCATGGCCGTCGATCCGCATGACTGATCCTTTGGGTGCCCGCAGCGCCACATGAAAGGCAGCACGCCCTTCCGTGATATTGATCTTTTCCCCGCGAAACATCGCATCGCGCCGCGCCGCGACGCCGCGCTCTTCTGCAAGCCGCAACAACAGCCGCAGCGTCTCCTCGGTGAGGCGGTTCTTTGAATAGTCGAGGTAAAGCCCAGCCCCTTCGGCCACAAACCGTTCGCCACGGCCAGGGTCGTCCGCGAACATCTTCCGCAGATGCAGAGTCTTGATCTTATCGTAGTGAGTCTTCAGGGCCTGCCAGGCTGGTGTTGCTGTCGGTTTTATATCGGTCATGGCACAGTTCCGATGGTGGCTAGGCCAAAGCCTGGCTCTTCGTTCCAATTGCGTTCAGCAAATCCTGCCAAGAATTGTCAAACGACTTTGCCCCTTCCTGCTGAAGCTGGCTTGCCAGTGCCATGACATCGATACCGGCGCTGCCATATGCCGCTATCGTCGTGTCACCGTCGCCACCGTCGCGCGTCAAAGTCCGTTCGACCCGGCCATGCTCATCAAAAGCGAGAAGCGTTTCTTCCGGCATGGTGTTGATGGTGTTTGGAGCTGCGAGCGCACCGATGTAGAGCACATCAGATGCCTGCGGATCCTTGGTGCCGGTGCTCGCAAAGAGCAGACGCTGCGGACGCGCTCCATGCGCTGCCAATCGCTGCCAGCGGTCTGTTTCCAAAAGGTCCCGGTAGCTTTTATAGGCTTGCTGCGAAACCGCAATGCCAAGCTTATCGCGCAAATTGGCAGGCACCTTGTCCATCGTAGCCTTATCCCAGCGGCTGACGAATATCGAGGCGACAGAATGCACATCGAGACTGAGCCCCGCCGAGAAACGCCGCTCGAGTCCTCTCAGATAAGCCTCGGCGGCGGCTACATATTGCTCACGCGAGAACAGCAATGTGACATTCACCGGAACTCCCGAGGCAATTGTTTCCTCGATCGCGGGCAGCCCTTCCCGCGTACCGGGAATCTTGATGAAGAGATTCCGGCGATTGGCCTTCGCATGCAGCGCCTTCGCTTCATCCGAGGATTTCTGCGAATCATAGGCCAGTAGTGGCGAAACCTCGAGGGAGACCCAGCCGTCTACTCCGTTGGTTCGCTCATGAATTGGCGCAAACAAGTCTGCCGCCTGCGCGAGATCCTGAATGGCGAGCTCGAAGAACAGCGTTTCGCCCGATAGGCCGCGCCCGACCAGCCGGCGGATTTCCGCATCATAGGCGTTGCTGCGGGAGATGGCGTGGTCAAAAATGGTGGGGTTGGAGGTCAGACCAGTAACCGACAAGGACTCGATGTACTTCTTCAGAGTGCCGCTGGTGAGGAGATCGCGAGTGATGTTATCGAGCCAAAGACTTTGACCAAGATTATAGAGAATTTTTGTCGCTTGCATGATTTCATCTCCCTGACTTTGTCACGAATGCAGCCAAGGCACAATTTTTTAAATCGCTGAGATGATCCAATTGAATGTCGGCCGGCTGACATCCGGCGAGAATTTGCGGGTCCCGCGCATAGTGGCCTTGCCTCGGGAACACAGTAGTAACGCGCTCGCCCCAAACCTTCTTGACCGCGTTGAGAATGCGCAGCTTGTCATCGATCATGACATACCGCTTTGCTGGATAAAAGCGCTCTACATCGGCAAGTTCCTGCTCCTTATGGACATAGATGAGCACGCGGCCATCGAAAACTGCCCAGAGCCCAGAGCGCTCGATCTTCCGAGGCTGGAACACCGCATCGCCATCGGAGAAGATAACCGCGGGACCCCATTGCTGGACATGCTCGATGGCATTAAGCGCGCCTGCATAGAGCCGGTCGGCAAAAGGATAGTCAACGAGCCAGCTTGACATCCGCAGCACCCTTGGATCGTGCATCTTTTCAAGCCGGAAACGTTCCAATGCGCCCAGGTAGTCGGCATAGCCGAGCTCTTGCCGCAGTTGCTCGAAAATGTCCCGGTAAAGCTTGCACGCATCGGGACCATATGCCTCCGTCAAATGGGCGGCCAGATCGGCCTCGACGCGATCATTATCAAGGAGCGTATTGTCGACATCGAAGAGAAAGACGATGTCATGCATTTTTGTCATGGGCGCAGCCCTGTTGGCTTCGGATTGTGCCAAGGGGAATCAGGCCCGTTCAGCTGGCTAGCCTCCTCTGGTCCCCAGCTTCCCTGTGCATAGGTGACCGGCGGAGCGGCCTCGTCCAGAACCGGCTCCACGATGCGCCATTGGGCGTCGACAATGTCCTGCCGGCCGAAGAGATCTCCGATGCCGTGCATCGCATCGCCAAGCAGACGCTGATAGGGGGGCATGAAAGTCGACTCCTGCTCGGTCAGGATCAGCTCGACGTCTTGGCCTTCCATGCCTTCGCCGGGATGTTTTACCCGCAGACCCAACGCGATGGTGACATCTGGGCTGATCCTTATCCGCATATGACCGGATGCCGGAGAAACGATCTCCGCAAAAGTTTCCCGCGGCGGTCTTTTGAAATCTACCATGACCTCCGTGACGGTCATTGGCAGTGCCTTGCCCACTCGAATATAAATTGGCACGCCTGCCCACCGCCATGAATCGATGAAAAGTTTGGCTGCGACGTATGTTTCGACGGTCGAACCGGATTTGACGCCAGGCACCGATTGATAGCCAGCATATTGGCCACGAACGACATGCGCCGCGTCTAGCGGTCGTACTGCCTTCAGTAGAGCTGCCTTCTGCTCGCGCACGGCATCACATTCCTCGCCGGTCGGCGGATCCATGGTTAAACTGGCGAGCACCTGCAGCATGTGGTTTTGAAACACATCCCGAATGGCGCCAGTTTCATCATAGAATTTGCCACGATCCTGTACACCAAACTTTTCGGCCATGGTGATCTGAATATTGTTAATGTAGTTGCGGTTCCAGATCGGTTCGAACATCGAATTCGCAAATCGCGTATAAAGTATGTTTTGCACCGGCTCCTTGCCGAGATAGTGATCGATCCGGAACAGGTTTTCCTCTGGGAAAAAGCGGTTGAGGACGCGATCGAGCTGGCGCGCCGACTGTCTATTGTGGCCGAAAGGCTTCTCGATAACGAGGCGTGCGTTCGTCCCAGCGCCCTGCTGCGCGAGCCCCTCTGCCACCGTTGCAAACAGGCTCGGAGGAATGGCGAGATAATGCAGCGGCCGTCTCGCGTCCTTTAGTTCCTGGTGCAGTCTCACATAGGTTGACGGATCATTGTAGTCGCCGTCGACATAGCGGAGCAGATGGGTGAGCTTGGCAAACGCTTTGGTGTCGAGGCCGCCATGATTGGAAAGGCTGTCCTTGGCGCGCGTCTTCAACTGGTCGAGCGACCATCCTGCCTTGGCAACACCAATGATCGGTATATCGAGCCCTTCATCCCGAATCAGTCCTTGCAACGCAGGAAAGATCTGCTTGTAGGCAAGGTCGCCCGTGGCGCCAAAGAAAATGATCGCATCGGAGACTGGATGGTTCATTCAATGGTCTCCCTGCTTGCCGGTTTCTCGATTAAGCGGCTCTCCGAATGCCTTTTATGGCGACCCGTCGAACACCTTTCTGTTCCTTCAGGAGCTTAGCAGAGGTGTCCACCGTTTCCAGGGTGGGTCATTGGTGTTACGAATGGTTGCTGTCATTCACGGAAATTTTTTACCCCGAGTTGAGTTGAGCGTAATCGTAATTCCTCTGAGATTTACAACGCTGCTGGTGTAAGCGCAAATGAGGCAGACCGCCTAACTTTACTTGTGGGAATGCGCTTTGGCGTTATTGAACACGCAAGCTATGGCGTTCTGGGCCTCTTGCTGGATCTGCCGCAGGTGACCTTCACTGCGGAAACTCTCGGCATAGATCTTGTAAACGTCCTCCGTGCCGGACGGCCGCGCGGCAAACCATCCGTTCTCGGCAATCACCTTAATTCCACCGAACGGGACACCGTTCCCCGGAGCGGCGGTAAGCTTCGCCCGTATTGGCTCGCCGGCAAGTTCCATCTTACTAATCTGATTGGGCGAGAGTGTCTTCAGCAGTTCTTTCTGTTCGGCTGTCGCGGACGCGTCGATCCTCTCGTAGAAGGGCACGCCCAACTCGCGTGTGAGGTGATCGTAGGCTTCGCTTGGGTCGAGCTTGGTTTGTGCGGTGATTTCGGCGGCAAGCAAACAGAGAATTATCCCGTCCTTGTCTGTCGTCCATACAGATCCGTCCCGCCTGAGGAATGACGCTCCGGCGCTCTCCTCACCAGCGAAGCCGAGCGAGCCGCCGATTAGGCCGTCGACGAACCATTTGAACCCCACAGGCACTTCGACAAGCTTGCGGTCGAGCTTTGCGGCGACGCGGTCGATAATGCCGCTGCTGACAACGGTCTTGCCAACGCCGCAGCCGCTGCTCCACTCGGGACGATTCTCGTAAAGATACGAAATGGCAGCCGCGAGGTAATGATTGGGATTCATCAGGCCGTTCGACCGGGTCACGATGCCATGCCTGTCGGCATCGGTATCGTTGGCGAAGGCAATGTCGAATTTGTCGCGCACACTGATTAGGCCCGCCATGGCATAGGGCGACGAGCAATCCATCCGGACTTTGCCATCCCAATCGACCGGCATGAATCGAAAAGTTGGGTCGATCGCATCGCTGACGATTGCTACCGCGATGCCATAGCGTTCGACGATTGATTGCCAAAAATGGACGCTCGCGCCACCCAATGGATCGATCCCGATCTTTACATGGGACGAGCGGATCGCCTCCATGTCGACGACATTCGCGAGGTCCGCGACATACGAGCCAATGTAGTCGTGGCGGTGGAGGTTGGGAGATTTGCGTGCGCGGTCGTAAGAGATTCGTCGCAAGCCCTTGAGATTATCCTCGAGAAGCGCGTTTGCGGTGCGCTCGATCCAGTTTGTTACAGTGGTATCTGCCGGTCCACCATTCGGCGGATTGTATTTGAAGCCGCCGTCCTCGGGTGGATTGTGCGAAGGTGTGATGACGATCCCGTCGGCGAAACCGCTCTTGCGATCCTTATTATAGTTCAGGATCGCATGCGAAATGACGGGCGTCGGCGTGTATCCATCGCGCTCGTCAATCATCACGTTAACGTCATTTGCGGAAAATACTTCGAGCGCGCTTGCGAAGGCGGGTGCGGAGAGCGCGTGTGTGTCGATTCCAACAAACAGCGGGCCGGTTATGTGGCTTCGGCTCCGGTGATGACAAATCGCCTGACTGATGGCCAGGATATGTGCCTCGTTGAAGGTGTTGTCGAAGGCGGATCCGCGATGGCCCGACGTGCCGAAGGCCACGCGTTGTGCTGGGACCGTCGGATCCGGTTCGCCGGTGAAATAGGCTGTCACCAGTCGCGGCACATTGACCAGCATTGACGGCTCGATTGTTTTGCCTGCGAGCGCGCTTACCTGGCTAGCCACCTCTTTCTCCCTTCAACAGCGAGGAATCTTGCGGTCACGTTTAGATGGCGAAGGTGGAAAGGACAAATCACATTCAAAGCGCCGCGACGAGCATGAACACGGCGAGCTCAGGAGACTAGCGCGCAGCGCATTGACGCAGGGCAAGCACATAATTCCCGCGACTTCAGCTGAAGACTGCTTTGCCGTTAGTGTCCAATTCAACTGTCATGTCGTTGTGGGCCGTCGGCAATAACGGGCGCACGGCACGTTTGCCCCAGCGGCGGCGAAGTCCCAGGACATCACAGACTAAAATGCCAGTATAGATGCCCGGGCCGCTGGAATAAATTCGCCAGCCGCCCTCGATGCCGATCTTGCCTGCTTTGAGCTGCCGATATTCGGCGCTTGCAGCATAGCGATCGCGGAAGGCCGCGTCGCTGCTGCTGAAATAGGTGTTGCGTTGCCGGGGCAGGGCCTGCGCCAGGCGGTCGGTCACGGCGAGAGGGTTTGCGAGCTGGAGCGCCTGCCACAGCGCGTCGGCTTCGCCGAGGACGGCCATGGACTGGGCATAGCGAAGATGCGCGTGAACATACATGAGGCCGATTTCGCGCCCGAAGAAAGAAGATGACTCGGCGCGTTGGAACACGGTTTGCGGGCCGCCGTGGTAAGCGACGGGGCGATCGATTAGCCGGGCGCCATCGGGGAAGAGCAAATGCTCGCGGATGAGCCGAAGATGGTGCTCGGACTGTTGCGGTGTGAACAGCCCGCCAATGATGCTCTGGGTCATCGGCAACAGCGAATATTTGAGGCCTGTGCGCTTATCGCTCGGGTGAAGCAGCAGCTCAGGCGGTCCGTCACTCGGCATGAACAGGCCATAGCCCGCGACCGTGCCGTCGCGCAGAAGATAGCGGTTGAAGTCGAGGCGCATCTCACTTGCGAGTTGGCCAAGCGCCTCAGTCTCGCCGGGTCGACCGGCCCGGCGCAGCACTTCGGCATAGCGGTTGAGCTGTTCAAAAAGCAATGCAACCGTCCAGCTACTGACCATCCAATCATGCATCTTGGGGTCGATGGGCTGGAGCGAATTGTTCCAGTCGCCGTGGCCATATCGGATGAGATGTGTGCCGGGGATAAAGCGCTCGCGCACGGTTGCAAGCAATTTTTCGACATGGGCGGCGACGGTATCCTTATGCGCCGTTCGCTCGAAGGTATCTTGGCGCCGCCATGCGACTGGCTCGTCAAGGAAGTCTAAGTCATTGGTGACCTCGATGTAGTCGTTGAGCGCCTTGAGTGGCCAGACGATCACGTCTCCGTGGCTTACCCTGTCCTGAATGATCGAATAGGGCTCGAGCATAAACCATTGCGGCCAGTCGCCCTGCGTTTCGTACTGTTGCGCGAAAACGATACGCAGAATCTCTTTGACCGGCTCGTCGTGTTCCAACGCCAGCAAGAACTCCACCGGTCCCTGGCAGACGTCGCGGGTTCCCCAGGCGGCCGCGGTATATTGCTCAAGTCCGCGCGGTACAGTCAGATGGATCATCGCGTTGTGCGCGAACCACGGAAACAGCGTGTCGAGAGCGGCACGCTCGTCACCGCCATTCCTGACGCGGAGATTGCGTGTGACGCGTCTCCAGTAGTGTGTGGCCGGGGTCAGGAGATCATAATCTTCGACGCCATGCTCATATTTCTCCGCAAGTCGCCGCGCGGTTTCGGGGTCGGTCATCGAGCCGACGGCCGCGAAACAAAGTTCGTGCGTTGGTCGCGTGCGGAACGCGAAATAGGCTCCATCGCGGGGCCGACCGTCGGAGTAGAGCAACTCGTCACCACCAATCGCTTCAACTGCGTCCGGTGTACTGGTGACAAGATGATAAATCGCGTTGGGGTAGTGCTGGCCCCACAGCCAGTTTGGGTCAGGCCGGAATGAAAAGCGTTTGGATTGCGGATCAACCTCGATAAGACCGTCGCTTTCGAGCTCGCGCTCGCCCAACACCAAGTGTCCGAAGACGAGGAAGCGGCAGGGGTCGCCTTCGGCGGTGCAACGCCATTGCATTGCTGGGTCCTCGCCGGAGGCGATGGCGCGTACAGTGATCGTGCGACCGCCGAGACGATAGATCCAGCGGCTGTCGGAAAGGCCCATTTCGAACGCCGACGGAACGGTGAGCAGTAGCCAGCCGCCTCCGGTGTCGATCAGAATTCGCAGACCACTGGCGCGAGTGATGTTGTAGGGGTCGCGTGAGACCGAAAAAAGTTTGTGAAAAGATGTGTTGCCGATTGTCAGCTGGGCACCGAACACGCCCTGCATCCAGCACGTGGCGCAAAGCGTTGTCTCATCGGGCAGCATTGCTTGGCCGGACCGCAGGAGCGTGCCGTGGCGGCGCAGCACGAGCAGCTCCTTTTCCCTGAGCACGACATGGCGGTTGTGCAGCGGCTCGGGCGTGAAGAAGGAGAGGACCTTCCCGTTCAGCCGCTCTTCGTGTTGTCGCTCAGGGTAGCGTCGCGAAAGATCCTCTGCATCGATTGGGTCGGCCACTGCTGGCGGAGCATTCTGAACTAGGGTTCGTACCGGCGCCGCCAGAATGGTGTCGATCGGGCCTTGATCAGACCATGCCATGGCATCAATCCGCGCGAGGTCGGAATCGTTCGACGCGTCGGCGTGGTCGGGATCGTAGAGGCCAAAGAACCGCCATGCCGCCGTCGAGCCGGGCGCCAGCGCGGCAGGAGCGGATTGGATAGCGGCGCAGGCAACTTCACATTGGAGCCGTTCGCTCGGCAAGCCAACACCGGAAGCGAAGCCGACCGCATCGCTGTCGCGAAAGAGCGGCCCAAAGAGTTGCATCCCGTCGGTCGCAAAGCCGCTCGCGCCATCCAGGCAGCCATGGACGGCCCACGGATGGCGTCCATCCTGCGCCAAGTTCTGCCGGCTCATGACGACGGGTCCGCAACGCGGGTGGCGGGCAATATGGTGGTCGATGTATTGCGAGGTGAAGGCCTCATTATTCATCACAAAGCCGCGGTCGCCGAGGCCAAGGTCCTGGATGAGAATTGCATCCATGGGTTGAGTCGCGGCGCCAATATTCGTCACTTCCAGACGCCACATCCAAGCAGCGTCGTGCGGATGCAGCGACAGCGTTGCACGATGGCGGAGGCCGGCCGTCTCGCCCTCCCACACAAACCCGTCGCTGGCGGCATGGAAGCGACCCCTAGCGCCCGGTCCGATGACCTGCGCACAGAGCTGCTCCCCGCTGCAGATGCGCAGATAAAGCCGGGCAATACCCCCGTCGATGGGAGAGCCGAGCAGTTGATTGATCATCGTCGCCCCGCCCGGGCGCCTATGTTCGATCGAGAATATGCAGCCGTTCGGCAGAACGCTGATCGTTATGCCGGCGCTGTTCTCGATCTGATTTCAGACCAAGATCACATTCGCGCGGCGTTTTCCAACTTCGCACTCCCGACGGCATCATCGTGCTTTCTGGCAGCTAAAAAAGCCGAGCCGCTTCAGGCCGGTCCTGAAATCGGGATCGGCCATGAACAGCTTCCACAAAACTCCCGTACGGTATTTCTCGATCATAATCACGGCCGGCCCCTGATCGATCTCCCTATCTCCCAGCAGATCGTAAAAATGGCGAAGCGCGCGCATCGCCTGTTCCTGCACATAGGGAAAGCTCGACAGCGCCGCCGTGGGGGTGATGACGTCAGTGTCATTGTCGGGAGCATGCGCAGCATAGCCTACCGGATCGTCACTTGCCGTCAAGCCCCAGCACGCGGGACATCTGCCATTCCTCGATCGGCGAACTCCTACACCAACCTCGATCAGGGGCTATACCCAGAACCGCTTCAACTCCTCAGGACGGCACAAGCGCCCCCTGCGCGAAGGATCTTTTCACAAAGTGCGTCAGCTGCTGCGCGCGAGGGAGCAGGTGCCCGTACCCGATAGTATGGAGCGAAGCCTCGGCTTGGCACGCGACCGCCGATGATCATCGGCTCGCTGTTGCCAATAAGAGCGGAATACCTACTTCTGGCGCGCATGTAAGCGGCCAGCGCCGCCGCCTTTGAAAAACTGCCGGCGAGCTGGACGCCCCATGGCGCAAAGAGCGCCGAGGGGGCAACCGACCGAAAGTCTGAGCTGCGAATGGCGGCTGTTGCTTGTAAACAGGATAGATTCGGGGACATTGCGCCATCGGTCGTGGTCTCCGCGGCGGCGTCGCCGATCCAGTCTTCGACCGGATGTCGCGTGATGGTCAGAACGTAGTCCCGGGTCTCGGCCGGCAAATTGCCGTGGCCGGCGAGCCATTTCGCAACACGGTCAGGACCGGCATTGTACGCGGCGGCGGCCAGCCCAAGATTGCCGAAGCGTTGTTTAAGGTCGGCGAGAAGTTCGGCGGATTTGGGGATCGCTTCTTCGGGATCGAACGGATTGGCTAGACCACGCTCGTCAGCCGTCCTCGGCATGAATTGTGCGATGCCTTGCGCGCCGGCGGGACTGATCGAGTTGGGTCGAAAGCTGCTTTCCTGCCATATCAGCCGCGTCAGGAACGCGACAGGCAGACTTTGAGTTCGCGCCGACGATTCGATTAGGCGGCAGACGGATGTTTCGACGGGTTCAACCTTGCCCGTCGCTGCGCTTTCCGATCCTGTCAGCGCAGAGTTGCCACAAAACAGGGCAAGCAAGCCCAAGGGTAGGAGGATCGATACTGCGCGTGGTTTCCCCACATGCCTGCTATCAGAATGCGGAAAGGTCATGGGGATCATGATCACGTGTTATACCAAAAAGGCTTCCCGGTTCCCGCGCTAAACGTGAGCGCCGGCACGACTCGCTTCCAACAGCCATCCGAGGCACTCCGAAAATATATGTCCGCCGCGCGCTTTTCTTAAAGTGACCGATGTTATCAAAAATAGCCGCGCGGAATCTTATGCTGGTGTTGCGTGCGAAGGAGCGACCAGATATTTTTTTTCGTTAGCATTTGAACCCAATTTTCGAGCGCTATTTAAGGATCAGTCATCGACAAGGGAGGGTCAAGCATGAAGATCGTCGTGATCGGCGGCACAGGCCTGATCGGCTCGAAGACCGTCGCCATTCTGCGCCGGGGCGGCCACGAGGTCGTCGCCGCTGCGCCCGAAAGCGGCATCAACATCATCACCGGCGAGGGGCTCAAAGAGGCCGTGGCCGGCGCGCAGGTGGTGATCGACCTCGCCAATTCGCCCTCATTTGAAGACAAGGCGGTGCTGGAATTCTTCGAGACCTCCGGCCGCAACCTTCTCGCGGCGGAGGCCGCAGCGGGCGTCCGGCACCATGTCGCGCTATCCATCGTCGGAACCGACCGGACGCCCGACAATGGCTACTTCCGCGCCAAGGTCGCCCAGGAGAAACTGATCGAGGCCTCCGGCATCCCCTACACCATCATTCGCTCGACCCAGTTCCTGGAATTCCTCGGCGCCATCGCTGCTTCAAGTGCGGATGGAAACATGATCAGGCTCTCGCCCGGCCTGTTCCAGCCCATCGCGGCGGACGACGTTGCTGCCATCGTTGCCGATGTGGCGCTCGCGGCGCCGCGAAACGGCATCGTCGAGATCGCCGGTCCGGAACGAGCGCCGTTCAACGAAATCATCGCCCGCTATCTGAGAGCGGTCGGCGACCCGCGTGAAGTCGTGAGCGATCCCGAGGCCCGATATTGGGGCGGCCGGGTCGAGGAGCGCTCGCTCGTACCGTTGGGCGAAGCGCGCCTCGGCCGCATCGGTTTCGACGAATGGCTCCGCCGCGCACAGGCACGAACCTGATCCGCGACCGCCAACCGAAGGATAGGGCTCCATGAAACGTATCCTCTGTTCGCTCCTTGTCGCCACTCTGCCGTTCGGCAGCGTCCTCGCGGATGCGCCGAACGTCGAAGGACGCCAAGGTGACCGTCGTCTACCAGCACGAGCTGCCGAACGTCCCCGGCAAGAGCATCAAGGGCGTGCTCGTCGAATATGGCCCGGGCGGTTACTCACCTGGCCACACACATCCAAAATCTGCCTTCATCTACGCGACCGTTCTTGAGGGGGCGATCCGCAGTCAGGTCAACGACGGACCGGTGACGATCTACAATGCCGGGCAGAGTTTCTCCGAACTGCCCGGGGACCGCCACGGCGTCAGCGCCAATGCCAGCGAGACGCAGCCGGCCAAGCTCCTCGCGGTGTTCGTGGTGGACACGAACGAGACGGAACTGACGACCTTCGGGAACTGAGGTTTGATACACTTCGGCAGGCGGTATTGCCTCACGAGATCATCGCGGGCATAGCGGCTGACATCGCCCGCACGGCATCCTGCACGTTCACAACGCCGCGCACGGCGCTTGCGGATATCAGGTCTGCAATTCACCTGACTGCGGGACGCGGCCCGACAGCCGAAAGAACATGTGCGATGTTACCAGCACCTCTGGATCGGATAAACGGAGTTCGAGGATGCTCAGATCCTTCTCGAGGTCCCTGCGCCGGATAAAGCTTTCGTCGATCAGCTTCTCGCGAACATTGTTGACGAAGTCCACCAGGATCATTCGCCCGTGATCGCCTGCCGGATAGACACGCACGATCGTGTAAATACGGATATCCACTATACCTGCGGCACGAAACAGGCGGTGAGTGCGTCGACCGACACAGAGGTCAATCCCATGTGCAGCCGAATAGGCTTTGTAGGCATCGAGCAGATGGGTCCATTCGGGGTTCGGCGGATCGCAGACAAGGGAAAGCAAGTCCGCCTCGAAGCTCGCCACCCAACCGCCGGGGCGCACAAGAGACACCATCTCGCGGACAATTCGCTCGGGATCGGGCACATTGACGAGGACGAGTCGCATATGTGCGCCGTCGAACGATGCACGCGGCAGCCCCGTGTTGTATGCATCGCTCTCGTGGATCTCGACTTGCGAAAGCGCGTGCTCGGCTACGTAGCGGCGCGCCAGGCTAGCAAAATGTGCGTCTCGCTCGATACCGAGGACCAAGCCGGTTGGGCCCACGCGCTTGCTTAACAGGCTTAAGACGTTACCCGGACCGCAGCCGAGGTCGACGACACGTTCGCCCGGCTTGATCCCGATCTTCTCGAATTGAGCGTCGGATTCCGGGTCGAGAATAGCGCTCTGGCGCTCGAGCCGTGCTTCCTCGGCGTCGCTACAACCGAGGAGGTAGTGTTCAGGCAGTGTCACGGCACGCTCCTCGCCTCGGGGCAGAGCTATGAAGCGGAGGTCGAATATAGTCGTGAACTATGCGACGGCCACCATTAGTGGTCAACCAGCGTCGGAGAGGAATATTTGCACGACCAGCCGCAGGCCCGGACTTGGTGCTGAACGTAATTCCGGCACGATTTGCATCCTGCAGATACGGAAAAAATTCTGGAAATCTTATGCGCGGCGCGAGTTTTTTTCAGACTGGTGCTTCTCAGAAATAGCGCGCTCTCACCGTGATGAACTCCGACCCAGGCGTCACCCGGTGTCGGTGTCCGATCGATTTTCTTGCCCATTGCACCTCTGGCCCAACGGCGGATTGAGGGCGGCGAAGCTGCCAACGACCCACTTTCAAATGCATTTGCGGATGAACGTTCCGGCGTTGGCGAGCGCCCGTCGGGCGGGTTCCAGATGCGCATTCCATAGGTGCCAGGCATGAATCATGTGTGGCCAGACCTCCAGTGTCACGCGTACATCGGCGGCACCGGCTGCGGCGGCGAAGCGTGTGGCATCCGCGAGCAGCGTCTCGGCAGAACCCACTTGAATCAGTGTTGGTGGCAGGCCTTTCAAGTCAGCGTAGAGAGGGGAGACCTGCGGGTCCTTCCTATCAGTTCCGGCTGGAAGATATGCATCGGCCAGTTCGCCGAGGTAGCCCTCGTGGATGATTGGATCTACTGCGTCCTTGGTGGCGAGCGTTTCGCCAGACATGGTCAGGTCCGTCCATGGAGAAACTAGCCACGCGCAACCGGGGAGCGCCTCTCCAGCGTCGCGCAGCCGATTGATCAGCGCCACCGTAAGCCCGCCCCCCGCACTGTCCCCGCCTACGGCGATACGACCGGCGGCTACGCCTTGATTTCGCAGGTAACGCCATACCGTTCGCGCATCCTCAAGGGCCGCGGGGAAAGGATGCTCGGGCGCCAGCCGATAGCCCACCGCCAGCGTCCGGATTCCTGCCGCCCGGCCCGCCTCGGTGACCATGCGGCGATGGCTGATGATGGAGCCGGAGCAATAGCCGCCGCCATGGAAGAACATCAAGACGCGCGTGGCGTCACTGCCTCGGGCGATCGACCATTCGCCGGGCACCCCGTCGAGATCGACCAATTCGAGATTCACGTCGTTGGCCACGGGCCAGATGGAACCGACTTCGTCGAGGCGTTCGCGCCGCTGCACCCATCCCACGGGCCTCGGCTTAGAGCTCAAGAGTGCGCGCACTGCATCAATCTCACTGCCATCCATTGCCGTTCCTTTCGAGTGAAGCAGGTAGCTGCCGGCGTTTTCTCTTAAGCAATAAGCCGGCAGGCGCATCTCATCCTGATATTGCTAGCGCCTAAATTTTGCGAGCATATTGCGGTTGTGAGATTATCACGCCCTCTATCTCGAACTTTTTGCGAACGTTTGGACCGTCGCGTTGACGGTTGCAAAGGTTGCCGAAATCCGTGGAATGTTGGAGGCTATCGTCCAGAAATGGCGCTACTCAGAAATAACGCCCGCCGCGAACGATAGCTGCTTATGGATTTTCAAGCGGCCTCGGTAAAGCTGTCCGCGCACGGTTCAGAGATCACACCTGATCCTGTGGCTGCTGCATCACTAGTACATCGATTCCATAAAACCAGTCACAACCAAGCGATCGCTCCCGTCATTGCGAGCCGCAGGCGAAGCAATCCAAAAATCGCGGGGCGCCCCCTGGATCGCTTCGTCGGCTTCGCCTCCTCGCGATGACGGCTGCCCATATGATTCGAAACAAGGAAACGCTGTACTAGAACGCCTTCCAAGACGCGCCTAAATCCTGCTTCAGCGTGAGACAAATAGATCGATCAGTGTCCAGGAAGGACAGCGAGGGCCATGGTTTCACTGGATGCGGCCGACGCGTTACCTGAAGTGCCGAAGGGCTACAAGAATCACGAACCAGCCCACGGCAGGCCGCCGTGGCACTGCCACCGTTTCCGTTCATGTCGGGGAGCGTGAATTATGAAGCCGGTCTCGCCAATGCCCTGCCTTGTGCCAGGCCTGAGAAGGAGCACGCGATCTTGCAAAATACCCAAGCTTAGCGAACCAGCGGGGATGATAGGCGTTTAAGGAATTGGACAACTCCCATGGCAGCAACAGTCTTGATCACCGGCGCCAATCGTGGGCTCGGCTTTGAATTTGCCCGTCAGTACGCAACGGACGGGTGGCGTGTATTTTCCACTTGCCGCAACCCGACAACCGCAGGAGAGCTTAGACGCCTAGCGCAAGACAGAAGGGGCAGACTTACCGTCGTTGCAATGGATGTGACTGATGCTGAAAGCGTCAAGAACTCCGCAACGCAACTCAAGGATATCGCCATAGACGTGCTCCTCAACAGCGCGGGAATCGCCGGTACGCCGGGCCAGAAGACCGGCCATGTCGATTACGAATCCTGGTCCCAAGTGCTCAATGTGAATACGATGGGGCCCCTCCGAGTGCTCGAGTCCTTTCGCGATCACATCGCTGCGAGTGAGCGGAAGCTTGTGGTCACCATTACGAGTGGGATGGGCTCGCTCGCCGACAATACGTCTGGCGGCTCCATTGCCTATCGCAGCTCTAAGGCGGCGGTGAATATGGCGATGCGAAGCGCTGCAATCGATTTGGCGCCGCGCGGCATTACTTGTGTTTTGCTTAACCCCGGATGGGTCAGGACCGATATGGGTGGCCCCAAAGCGCCATTGTCGCCGCAGGAGAGCGTGACAGCCATGCGGCATCTCATCGAGACTTTAGGTCCAGCTCAATCGGGTAAGTTCTACAATTACGATGGGCGTGAATATCCGTGGTGAATGGAACGCGGCAGAGTCGAAATTCACCGGAATGGATACGACTCCCGAGCCCGACCTCCCGGACGTGGTCAATAAGTTTGCAAAATGAAAGCGATCGTTATCGACGATTACGGCGGCTTCGATCAGCTGCATTTGCGTGAGTTACCCGACCCACGACCGCACGCCGATGAGGTTCTGGTGCGTGTTCGCGCTGCGAGCGTCAATCCAGTCGACTGGAAGATTTGTCAGGGCCAACTGAAATTCATACTGCGTCCCAATTTTCCCTATGTGCCTGGGGGTGACATTGCTGGCGAAGTTGTCTCGACGGGGCCTAAAGCCACTGAGTTCAAGACCGGCGATCCCGTGGTCGGTTTTGTAGAATTGAAGCGAGGAGGAGCTTACGCTGAGTTGGCGGTTGCCAAGAAAGCCTCCGTCGCTTTGAAGTCGCCATCACTGAGCTTCACGGAAGCCGCCTCTCTACCGATCGCTGGCTGCACCGCCTTGCAGGCATTGCGAGATTTAGGCAAATTATCGAAAGGTGCCAATGCGCTCATACTTGGGGGAGCTGGCGGCGTCGGTCACTTCGCCGTTCAGATCGCCAAGGCGTTAGGCGCAAAGACGAGCGCCACTTGCGGACCTTCAAGCATTGCATTTGTCCGATCGCTCGGGGCCGACCGCGTCATTGACTATAGCGATAAGGACGCCATGGCAGACTTGGGTCTCTATGATGTGATCTTTGATGCAGTTGGCAAGAGTACCTTCGACGGTTACCGACAGCTCCTTGCGCCAGGCGGAACCTATGTGACGACGCTGCCTACGCCGGGCCTCTTTTTCTGGAGCGGCATTCAGTCGATTGCCGGAATATTTAGTAAAGCGAAACGCGCAAAGGGAATTCTGGTTCGACCGAACGGAAAGGATCTTGCTTGTCTCTGTCGGTTAGCTGGCGAGGGAAAACTCCGGCCGACATTAAGCCTGACACTTTCTCTCGATCGCGCGGCAGATGCGCATAAAGCGAACGAAAGTGGTCACACGCGCGGCAAGATTGTCCTCGAGGTCTGATGTCTTTCGTCGCGGATTCGAATTTGCTTTTACGATCCCGTTATCGTGTGCAGTGATGTGATATCATCAGCCGTTTTCTCATTGGGCCTTAGCACCCGAGTTGGAGGAAATCCGCGTGAATGTCGATAAAGATATTTTTCGAATAATGAGGGCCTGACGTACGTGGCGGGGAGACGCAGACCTTGAAAGATTTCAGAGACGATGAACGGCTGTATCTCGATGACCTGCAGATCGGGCAGCGGTTTACGAGTGGAACCCATGTTATCGATGAGGAGCAGATCAAAGCTTTTGCCCGTCAATTTGATCCTCAGCCCTTTCACCTTGATAGCGAAGCGGCCAAGAGCACCCTGCTATCGGGCTTGGCGGCAAGCGGTTGGCACACAGCGGCAATCACTATGCGCCTCCTGGTCGAGAGTGGCATGCCGCTCGCCGGCGGCATTGTCGGGGCTGGTGGTGAAGTAGGTTGGCCAATTCCAACCCGGCCTGGTGACAGTCTGCAGGTTGAAAGTGAAGTCTTGGACATCAGGCCCTCGCGATCCAAGCCGGATAGAGGGGTTGCTGTGGTGCAAAGCCTGACGCGCAATCAGCGAAACGAGGTGGTGCAGCGCATGACGGCCAAGCTGATCGTCCTGCGTCGCACCTGAATCAGGAGAAATGCACGTGGCTGACGTCCGCGACGCCGGCACTGCGCAGCGTCTTCGGAAGGACGTAGAAAACCAACTTGCCGGTATAGCCTCAGTTTTCGGCTTTGGCCGCGTCGAACGACCAGACGGCTGACGGGTTCGAGTAAGGAACACACATCAGCGCGCGAATTTAGCACTGGTTCAGTCAGGCTCAACATCCGCCGATTTCGTCACCACCGTTCTGAAAGAGGTGCTCCAAACATGACCTCGGCGATTCGGGCCCGGGTTCCGGGAGTTGTAGTCTCAGGAAGAGCATCGAGAGAAAAAAAGCCGTGTGCGGCAATCTCACGATTGGGTGTTGGAACGCGCTGCTGGCGGAAGGAGCGCACAATAAATAACGCAACATGGTCGCGTTGGGATACCCGGCCGTTGAAGAATAAGCCGTGCAACACTGGCGGCCCGAGAACTTCTATATTGCCCTCCTCTAGAGCGTATCCCCATTAGGCAGAGCCATATCCGGCGTTGCGGAAGTAATTTAGACATTCGTTGGGAGGGAAGTCATCGAGGGCGCTGCCGATGCCTTCCCAAAGGGCATCGACGGTTCGGTGAGCCATTTTACGCAGCGTGTTTTTGAGTTTGGCAAAAACCTGTTCGATAGGATCGAGGTCAGGGCTGTAGGCAGGCAAAAAGCGCTGCGTCGCCCCAGCGGCTTCGATGGCTTCACGAACGCCGGCGACTTTATGGGAACCGAGATTATCCATGATGACTATGTCGCCAGGCGACAATGCCGGCGCGAGGGCCTGCTCAACATAAGCGAGGAATGTTTCGCCGTTGATGGGGCCATCAAAGACACAAGGAGCCGTGATGCGATCGTGACGCAAAGCGGCCACGAACGTCGTCGTTTTCCAGTGACCGAAGGGCGAGTAAGCGAGCAACCTTTTGCCCCTTTCGCAGCGCCCATAACGGGGCGTCATGTTGGTTGAGGCCCATGTCTCGTCGATGAACACAAGCTTTTTAGGATCAAGAGCTTTTTGCATCTCGCGCCAAGCGAGGCGGGCCGCCTGAACATCGGGCCTTTCCTGTTCCGCGGCGTGCAGAGTTTTTTTTATAGGTCAATTTCAGATGCAGCAAAAAGCGTCCGACGGCGGACCGCCCGACTTTGATGCCGAGCACCGTCAGCTTTTTCCACAGCGCCGTGATCGTCAGATCGGGCTGCGCCGCGACCAAAGCCCGCACCTTATCTTCATGCTCAGCCAGCGCGTGCCGCTTATGACCGCCAAACTTGCGCGGCAGACAATCGCCTGTTGTTTCCCACTGGTGCATGAGTTTGATCACACAGCTCGCACTGATCTCAAAACTGCACGCCGCCTTGCGTCGGGACTGACCAGCCAAAACCGCCCGCACCACGCGGTCACGTAAATCCTGCGAATAGGGTTTTGCCATCCATGCCGGCCTCCTTTCCAGCCAACATGCTGAATTCATGATTCGGCCGATTTGGGAATCCCTTACCGATTCTGACTTTTCGGGACCCGCTCTAGGAGTTCACGAGCAAGGGCCTCGGTCATTGTCTCGCCGGGTTCGACCCCGCCACCCGGCATTTCCCAGCCTGGGACATAGGTATGCATGACAAGAAAGATCCTTTGGTCTTTATCAACCACGAGCCCGCGAACGCCGAGCGTCACCCCCCTGGACCAGCGCCAATAGAGGTGAAAAGCCCGGCGGACCGTCGGCTCAAATGCTTGCCGCACTCTATTCATTCCGTACTCTATTCATTCGAGTCCTGGTGCTTCGTGAAAGGTGAATGGGACATATTAGCCGTAGGCTCATAAAGCTTGAGCCAGCGATAGCCAACCCTAATGACAATCCTTGGCGACCTCTTCAGGGGCCGCCAAGTCGGGAGTTGACGCTTCTCTTCGTACGCGGCACTTCTGCCCAAACCCTGCGCTGTAAGGTATGATCCAAGCTTTCATGGTTTGCGAAAGGGCGGATGATGCACGATGTGGTCATCAACGGCGGTGGCCACAACGGTCTTGTTTGCTCCGCTTATCTGGCGATGGCCGGTCTCAAGGTATTGGTGCTCGATCAACGCTCCGTTGCCGGGGGCGCCGCGGTTACCGAAGAATTCAGCCCCGGCTTTCGCAATTCCGTTGCGTCGTATGCTGTTTCTTTATTGAACCCAAAAATCATTCGCGAGCTCGATCTAGTCGACCATGGACTGCGGATCGTCGAGCGCCCGGTATCTAACTTCCTGCCTCTCGGCGACGGAAGCTTTTTGAAGGTGGGCGACGGCCATACGCAACGAGAAGTCGCGAAATTCTCGGCGCGGGACGCTGAGCGTCTCGACGATTATCAAAAACGCTTGGCGGCCATTGCGAATGTCCTTCGCGCCTGCGTGCTCGAGACGCCGCCGAATGTGGTCGAAGGCAGCCGTTTTGCCGTGATCGCCGAATTGCTCAAGGCTGGGCGGATAGCCAACAGAATTCGCGCCCTAGGGCTCGATCTGCAGCGGGAATTTCTCGATCTTATCGCGGCATCTGCCGGGGATTTCCTCGATAGCTGGTTCGAAAGTGCGCCAATTAAGGCCGCTTTCGGATTTGACAGCGTCGTCGGCAATTATGCGAGCCCCTACACGCCGGGATCGGCCTATGTTCTCTTGCATCATAGCTTCGGCGAGGTGAACGGTAGGAAAGGCGTTTGGGGTCATGCGATCGGCGGCATGGGCGCTATCACGCAGGCCATGGCGAAAGCGTGCGCCTTGCAGGGCGTCGACATTAGGCTCTCGACGCGGGTGCGCCATGTCCTGGTCGAGAATGGGCGAGCCATCGGCGTCGAGACGAACAAAGGTGAAACCATCCGATCCACGGCCGTCGCTGCGGGGATCAATCCCAAGCTTCTCTACCTCGGCCTCATTGATCCGAGCGTCTTGCCTCAAAGTTTCCGGTGGCGAATGGAAAACTGGCGTAGCGGGTCTGGCACGTTTCGAATGAATGTCGCGTTGACCGAACTGCCGGATTTTACAGATTTGCCGGGGCGCGCGCCGGCAGAGCACCACGCCTCGGGCATTATCATCGCGCCGAGTCTTGCCTATATGGAGCAGGCCTATTTCGATGCTCGTACCTTTGGCTGGTCTCGTCGGCCTATCATTGAATTGGTCATTCCGTCGACACTCGATGAAACGCTCGCGCCGCGTGGTCAACATGTCGCCAGCCTCTTCTGCCAGCATGTCGCGCCAAAACTGCCCGATGGTTCGTCATGGGATGAGCATCGTGAAACCGTCGCCGATCTCATGATCGAAACGATCAATGACTATGCACCGAACTTCCGGCGCTCGGTCTTGGCGCGCCAGATTTTTTCTCCTCTCGATCTTGAAAGAACGTTCGGCCTAATCGGTGGCGATATTTTCCACGGAGCTCTCGATTTGCGGCAAATCTTCTCGGCGCGTCCAATGTTGGGTTATGCGGATTATCGGGGTCCGATCGCGGGTCTCTATTTGTGCGGTTCGGGAGGCCATCCGGGCGGCGGCGTTACCGGTGCCCCAGGCCACAATGCCGCTCGGGAAATCTTGCGTGACTTCAAGCACAAGTGCATCGCCAGAATACGATAGTGCTTGAATGTCGACAACTTCAGTGAACGGCGACGCGCTCGTGGCGCAGCAGCCAGCGCTTGCGCTCGATACCGCCGCCGTAGCCGGTGAGCGAGCCATCGGCGCCGATCACCCGATGACAGGGCACGACCAGGCATATCGGGTTGGCGCCGTTGGCAAGGCCCACCGCCCGAACCGCCGCCGGCTTGCCGATGCGCCGCGCGAGACCGCCGTAGCTCAGCGTCGTGCCGGCGGGGATATCGCGCAGGGCCTCCCAAACCGCGCGCTGGAAGGGCGTGCCGCCAGTCACGCAAACGATAGCGTCCAAACTCTTAAGGTCGCCATCGAAATAGCCGCTCAACGCCTCCTTCAGTGGCTTGGGTGCCGACGCATTCTTCGGCTCGGTTGGCCCATAATGCCGCTCAAGTAGCCGGCGCATCCGCGATTCATAGCCGGCCCACTCGAACACCCGCAGCGTCTGATCTTTGTCCCACATGACCAGGGCTTCGCCGGCGGGCGTAGGAATACGGTCGAAGGCGGGGCCTTCAGGCGGCGCTACAGTTGGCATGGCTTACCTCCCTGGTTGGGGTATTGCGGGATTTCGTTACGACCTTGGTCCGTTTGGCCCCGGCCGCAGCGGCCAAGCGCTCGCCCTCGGCCATCCAAAGGTGGATGGCCGCATAGGCGCGCCAGGGCCGCCAGGTTTCAGCCCGTGCCGCGAGATTTGCGGCGCTGAGGCTTAGGCCGGCCTTGTTGGCCATGGCCCGCATCAGGCCGATATCGCCGGCGGGGAAGGCATCAGGCTCGCGCAACTCGCGCATTGCGATGTATTGGGCGGTCCATTCGCCGATGCCCGGTAGGCGGCGCAGGGTTGCAATCACCTCCTCCAGCGAGGCCCTGGAACCGAACAACCGCGGGTCGGCTGCAACTGCAGCGGCCAGCGCCGACAAGGACGCCGAGCGGGCGTGCGGCGTCGGCAGGCCGGACAGGTCGGCGCCGGCCAGGGCCGCGGCTGAGGGAAAGACGCGGGTCAGGCCGGGAAAGCCAGGGACCGGCTCATCCAGCGGCTCGCCATATTGGGCAGCGATTGTACCGGCGATCTGGATTGCAGCGCCGACGGTGATCTGCTGTCCAAGGATGGCGCGCACGCCGACCTCAAATCCGTCCCAGACGCCGGGTACGCGCAGGCCTGGCCGGGCGGCGACGAGCGGCGCAAGATGTGCATCTCTCGACAGATGTTCACCGATCGTCAGTGGATCGGCCGCAAGGTCGAATAACCGCCGCAGCGCGGGCGATGATTGCTGGCAGGGCGTCCAGCTTCGGAAAGCGCACCGTCACGGCGAGCCGGTTGCCATCGGCAGGCCTGGCGATGAAGGCGCCCCTGTCCCTGCCGATCGCGATGGTGCGGGCGTAGGCGCCGTCCGCCACCACCTCGACACCGCGAATGGCGCGCGCTGCGAGGAAGGCCAGGATGGCGTCCCAATCATAAGGCGGTTTGTAGGGCAGCTTCAGGGTGACGGCGCCCGCCGCCGAGGCCGGCTCTCGGCCGGAGCGGCGAAGGGCGATCGGCGGGCGATCATAAAGCTGCTGAAAGGTCTCATTGAATCGCCGTACGCTGCCGAAGCCGGCCGCCAGTGCTACCTCAGTCATCGAAAGACACGTTTCGTGGATCAGCTGCTTGGCGAGCAGTATCCGGCGCGTCTGGGCGACGGCGACGGGCGAGGCACCCAGGTGCCGTCGGAACAGCCGCCTCAACTGGCGTTCGCCGACGCCAAGGCGCCCGGCCAAGGCGTCCACGCCATCCTCGTCGAGCGCGCCGGCCTCGATCAGGACAAGGGCCCGGGACACAGTGTTGGAGGCGCCGCGCCAGGCGCCGAGGTCGGGCGAGGTCTCTGGCCGGCAGCGCAGACAGGGTCGAAAGCCTGCCTCCTGCGCCGCCGCGGTCGTGGGATAGAAAACCACGTTTTCGCGCTTGGGCGTACGGGCAGGACAGACCGGGCGGCAATAGATGCCGGTCGTCTTCACCGCAGTGAAAAAACGCCCGTCGAAGCGGGCATCGCGGGTTTCAATCGCACGGTAACAGGCGTCCTGATCGAGTTCCATGCCCAAGAAGATGGGAACTCGACGGCTTCTTGTCTCGCGGTTTTCGGACATGCATGGCCGGTAGCGTTAGTCTAGGCACCCGATTCCCGCCTGATCGCCTCGACCGTTATCAACCTTGGCGGCGGGGTCGTCCCACAACATGGGCGGCCGAGAGAGAGGGCGTCTCTGTCGGTACGGTCTCTGTCTGACGAGACAGATTTAGCGGGTCGAAGAAAAGAAGTATCTGTCTCATCGTAGCCTTTCAAGGAGCGTTGCCCGCGACGCGATAGTTGCAGATGGACAAGGCATTTTCGATATCAAGCGAAGTAATACGGGCATGAAAAAACGCCATTTATCCTACCTAACTCGACAGCATATGGTGAAGGAAATCATCCAATCCCAGTCTCGGAGACCATTGTGCAAAGAGGTTTCAATGTTCTGGTATTGATATTCTCTCTCGCCGGTCATGCTTGCGCCGAGACACGATCCAATTATGAAATCGTCGCGAGACTGTCTCAAGCTCCAGGAAACGTGACAGTCACCGGAAGCGGCAGAATGATAATGAGCCAGCACCAGTTCTACGAGCCCGATAATTCGGTCGTAGAGCGCCAGGGCGATGGTACTCTCACTCCTTTTCCGAACAAGGAGCTGAACGATCGGCAAAGCCATTCCGGCCTGACGCTGGATTCGGTTCTGGGCATCCGCACCGACGACAAGGGAGTCGTCGGATGCTCGACGATGGGATGCGCAGCGGCGTCACGCCGAAACTTGTAGGCTGGGATACGAAAGCCGACAAGCTGCACCGCGTCATTTATTTGCCTGCCCCGATCGCCCCCAAGGATGCCTTCGTCAATGATTTTACCGTCGACAGCCTGCACAACCGGATCTTCATCGTTGATCCGGCAGGTGGCGCGAATGCAGCGTTTATCGTGGTGGATCTGGAGACGGGCGCCGCCCGGCGAGTGCTAGAGGGGCATCAAAGTGTTGTTCCGGAGAAGGTCGATCTCATTATCGACGGACGGCCCATTCAGGTGAAGAGTCCATGGCCATCTGGTCCGGCCGCGCATCGGCGTCGACCCGGTTACCGAAGATTTGCAGAACGAATGGGTGTATTTTGGTCCCATGCATGGATTGAGTCTCTATCGCATCAGGGCGGCCGATTTGGCCGATGAAGGACTGGACGCGAAAACGCTCGGTCAAAAGGTGGAGCGTTACAGTGCCAAACCCATCTGCGACGGAATTAGCATCGACAAGGACAACAATATTTATCTGGGCGATCTAGCGGAAAACGCGATTGGCGTGATCAAGCCGGATCGAAGCTATATAAGGCTCGCGCAAAGCACGGATCTGTCCTGGGTCATTTCTCGAGCTTTGGGCCGGAAGGCAAGCTTTACGCCGTGGTCAATCAATTGCATCGGTCGGCTGCCTTGAACGGCGGCGAAGCAGCTGTCCAAGCCGCCATATCTTCTAATCGAGGTCAAAGCTCTGGCCGCCGGACTGCCGGGGCGGTGACTGAATCGTTCGAAGGCTCGTCCAGGATGGTTTGGCAAACCGCCAATATCTGCTCTCGCAGCCAGCGATGAGCGGGATCATTCTCCCGTAACGGGTGCCAAATCATGACCAATTCATAGACTGGAAGATCCATGGGGACGGGCAATATGCTGAGCGGCGCCAGGCCAACGAATTGCCTGGCGATTTTTCGGCAAGGACAGCAGCATATCCGTCTTGGCGACGATGAACGGCGCGGAGAGGAAGTGCGGCACGATGAGCGCGATGCGGCGCTCCAGGCCCTTTTCGGCCAACCATTCATCGATCACGCCGATGCGGGTTCCCGTGCGCGATATCAGCATGTGCCGCATCGAGATATATTCGTCCAGCGTCAGGCGAACGCCTTCGTTCGCGGATGACTCCGGCTGACGAGACAAGTCATTCGATCGTCGAACAGCTTCTCGCTGATCAAATAGCTCGCCGGCTTCAGGATCGCCTCAAATCCCAGCACAACATCGAGATCATTGTGTTCGAGCTCGCTTTCCGGAAACGGAGGTTCAGTCCGTTTGACATGAATATCGACGTTCGGTGCTTTCCGCGCAATCCGCTCGACAAGCGCTGGCAGCACTAGGAGTTCCATATAATCGGTGGCCGCGATGACGAAACGCCGTAGGCTCTTCGCCGGGTCGAATTCTTCGCGGCGAAGCAGGCGCTCGACGTCGCGAAGGACGACCCTGACGGGATCGATCAGGGCCAGCGCGCGATCCGTTGGTTTCATGCCGGAGGGGGTCTTGACCAGCAAGGGATCATCCAGTTGTTGACGCAGTCTCTGCAAGATGTGGCTCATGGCCGATTGGCTAACGAACATGCGTTCCGCCGCGCGCGAGACGTTCTGTTCCTGCATGAGCAAGTCGAATGCGACCAGCAGATTGAGATCGAAATTGCGTAATTCCGGCATTTTTCAATCACCGCTGGGTTGACGTTTTGTTCTTGAGGAAGGATCGGGCATGCACCGATCTAGACGCGACTTTCATGCCTGTGATTTTCATTCATGGCAGCATTAAATCTCATCATTTCACGCGGCACCCAAGGGCGCCTAGATTGCCGTCATCGTCTCCGCACGGTCACATTCGCGCCAAGTCGTGACTGTGAAGGCTTGGGGCGACACGACATTTGCACAGCACGCCGGCGGACGTCCGGTTGGCGAGGAGAATCCGATGACGGCCAAGGCTCTCGAAATTCCACCTAAACCATACACCGGTGAAAAAGCGAGGCTCTCCCGAGCCTATGACTATCTTATCCTGGTGCTGGCCCTGTTCTTGTTCATTGGCGCGTTCCACCTGCACGTGGCGCTGACGGTGGGAGACTGGGACTTTCTGGTAGGACTGGAAGGACCGGCAATGGTGGCCCCTTGTCACCCCGTTGATGATGATCACCTTCCCGGCGGCCGTCCAGGCGGTGCTTTGGTCAAACTTCCGCTTGCCGATGGGCGCGACGCTTTGCATTTCGTGTCTTCTGATCGGCACATGGATCGCGCGGTACTTCGCCTATCACCTGTGGAATTATTTCCCGATCAACGAGGTGCTGCCGCGACCATGCTGCCGAGCGCTTTGGTTCTGGACGTCATCTTGATGTTGAGCAACAGCTTGACCATCACCAGCATCTTCGGGGGGATTGCGTTTGCTTGCTATTCTACCCGAGCAACTGGCCGATTTTCGGCATGTTTTACGTGCTCGTCGAATATGGCGCCTCCCAGCTCACTATCGCCGACTTGTTCGGCTTCCAATATCGATCCGGCTGGTTCGCCCGAATATCTGAGGATTATCGAGAAAGAGCAAACGCTGCGGACTTACGGCCAATACGCCACGCCGCTGTCGGCTTTCTGCTCAGCAGTGCTGTGCACCCTGATTAGCCCCCTCTGGTGGTACTTGGGAAAAATCTTTGCGACGACGAAATTCGTTAAGTCCATTTGAACAGAGAGCTCAGCCATGTTGAAACCCATGAAGACATTGCTTGGTATCTTCTGCCTTGGGGCTGTGCTGCCTGACGCTTGCAGCCAACGGCGCCGCCGCCCACGGAGAAAAGGCGCTTGAGCCGTTCATCCGCATGCGCACCATCCAATGGTACGACGTGCAATGGTCGCAAGAGAAACTAAATGTCAACGACGAGTTGGTCATTACTGGCAAGTTCCATGTCGCCGAGGACTGGCCGCGCGGCGTGCCCAAGCCGGATGCGACCTATCTCAACGTGTCGTCACCCGGACCTGTGTTTGTCCGCACCGAGCGGTATCTGAACGGCAGGCTTCCGTCAGTTCCGCAGCCCTAAAGCTGGGCGGTGATTATGACTTCAAGATTGTCCTGAAGGCGCGCCTTCCAGGCCGGTATCATCTTCACCCATTTTTCAACTTGCACGACGCTGGTGCCGTCATGGGACCGGGGCACTGGTTCGAAGTTACCGGCGATCCGCAGCTTTCACCAATCAG
>CAVQZL010000059.1:0-42503 GCA_963718265.1 uncultured Alphaproteobacteria bacterium
TCAGCAACGAATGGGGACCCCAGGTTTGCATGCAAAAGGGACCCTCTTTTGAGACAGCCGGGGATGACAGCGTGCGCCCTGGCGGAGCTGGTCAGGGTTGCGCAGCCGGGGCGCGCGCGGTGGCGTGAGGCGGGTTTTTGAGCGTCAGGCGCGATTTTTGAAGCGCCAGCTTTCATTCCCGGTTTCGACAATGTCGCAATGGTGGGTGAGACGATCGAGCAGCGCGGTCGTCATCTTGGCGTCTCCGAAGACGCTCGGCCATTCGCCGAAGGCCAGATTGGTGGTGACGATGACCGATGTGCGCTCATAGAGCTGGCTGACGAGATGGAAGAGCAATTGGCCTCCAGCCTGAGCGAAAGGCAGATAGCCAAGTTCGTCGAGAACGGTGAAGTCCTTGCGGGTGAGATAATTGGCGATTCGACCCTGCCGGCCTGCGCGTGCTTCGGCCTCCAGGCGATTGACGAGATCAACGGTATTGAAGAAGCGGCCGCGCAGGCCGGCGCGGATGCAGCTTCGCGCGATGGCAATGGCAATATGCGTCTTGCCCGTTCCTGTGCCTCCGACGAGAACGATGTTGCGTTGGCTGGCAACGAAGCCACCGCTCGCAAGATCGCGCACCAGGGTTTCGTTAACGGCCGCGCCGTCGAATTCAAAATCATCGATGTCCTTTGCCAGAGGAAGCTTGGCGATGGTCATCTGATATTTGATGGAGCGCGCCTGCTTTTCGGCGATTTCGGCTTGAAGAAGATCGCCGACGATTTGCGGTGGCTCGTGCTGCCGTTTTATGCCAGTCGCCATCACGTCATCATAGGCGCTCCTCATGCCGAAGAGCTTGAGTTCGCTCATGAGGTCGAAGATTTGCGTGCGTTCCATCAGCCGGAACTCCTCAGTTGATCGTATCTTGCGCAATCGGCGAGCGGGACGTGCCTCAATTTCAAGGCGTCTGGTGTGAGGATGGTCAGCGGCGGGCCGGGATCACGGCGACGCGCCAAAATGTTGATGATGACATCGGCGGAATGGACGCCTTCTGCTAAGGCCTCAGCGCAGGCGGTCTCGACCGCCGGCAATCCGTCATCGAGAACCGCCGCGAGGATTTTCACCATCTGGCGGTCGCCGTCGGCAGAGCCGGCGAGCTTGCGGCGGATTTTCTCCATCGCTGACGGCAAGACCCAGTCTTTGAACGGCGCGCCATTCCTCAAGGCGCCGGGCTTGCGGGCCAGAACCGGCACGTAATGCCAGGGATCGTAGATCGTCTCTTCGCGGCCAAAACATCGCCGATGTTCGCCAGCGACGATCCCGTCCTGGCGAATGATGATCCGGTCGGCGTAAGCATGGATTTCGACCGGACGGCCAACGGCGCTCGCCTTGACCGAGTATTTGTTGTTATCGAACCGGACAAGACAGGTCTTGGACACCGAAGCGCTCGCCGCATGGAAGCCGTCGAAGCGGCCGCGCAGTTGCACGAGCTTTTGCCGTTCTTCCTCGAAAACCTCCCAGATTGTGCGGTCGGCGCATTCCGGATGGCGATGCGCCTTGGCGTAAGCAACGCATTTGTCGAGAAGCCAGGCATTCAACTCGTCGTAGCTCTTGAACCTCAGACGCGGCGTAAAAAAGCGTTCGCGTACAAGACCGACCTGGTTTTCAACTTGGCCTTTCTCCCAGCCGGACGCCGGCGTGCAGGCCACGGCCTCGACGAGATAATGCCCGCACATCTGAAGAAAGCGGCGGTTGTATTGCCGGTCCTTGCCGGCGAAGATTGCATCCACCGCGGTTTTCATATTGTCATAAATGCCGCGCTCGCAGGTGCCCTTGAAAAAGGCGAAGGCGCGGTCATGCGCGTCGAACACCATCTCCTGGGTCTCACGCGGATAGGCACGCACGAACAGCATGCGGCTGTGACAGAGCCTCATGTGCGCGACCTTCACGGTCACCGTCGCGCCGTTCAGCACGACGATTTCATGGCTCCAGTCGAACTGGTAAGCCTCGCCGGGAGCAAAGGTGAGCGGCACATAGGCCTGCACCATCGCGGCGCCGCGCTCCTTGCGCCAACCTATCGCGTAACGGCGAACCGCATCGTAGCTTCCGCCATAACCAAAGCCGCGTAACTCTTCGAATAGCCGGACAAGCGTCAGTCGCTCGCGCGCCGATTTTTCTTCGTTCGCCAGCAGCAGGCAATCCAGCCGATCCCGCCATGGTCCGATTTTGGGAAGCGGCTGCGACGATCGTTCGTAATGGAACTCAGTCGCATCCGAGCGGATGATCTTGCGCACGACCTTCCGCGAAACGCGCAGGTCCCGGCAAATCTCCTTGATTGACTTCTTCTGAACAAAAAACGCCCGGCGAACCTTGGCGATCGTTTCCACAACCAGCATTCCAATCTCGGCCTCCCAAAATCAAGGAGGCCACTGTGGACCCTCAGCCCCGGGGTCCCGATTGGATGCAAATCACCCCCAAAGCGGGGTCCTTATTCCATGCAATTTTACACCCGTGCTCGCTCGTTCCGCCAGGCCTTGACGAAGCGATGCACGCTGTCGTGCGCGCCGTCATAACCGCGCCCGCGCAACTCTTCGAACAGACGCTGTGTCGAACGGCGTTCCCGCCGCGGCAGCTTGGCTTCCTTCTCCAGGATCTCGGTCAGGACCTCGACCCACTCGCCAAGCTTCGGCGCTGGCTGCACGCCGCGCTCATATTTGAACTCGGTTGCGTGGCCACGGATCACCTTGCGCACCGTCGCGCGTGACACCGATAGTGTCCGTACGATCTCCTTGATCGGCCGCTGCTGCTCGAAATAGGCGCGACGTATCTGGCCGATCAGGTCCACGCCTATCATCCCCCCAACACCCTTCCCAGCCCATAGGGCCAAAGGGAAGAATGCTGACACAAGACGTCAGGAGGGGTTAGGATTGGACGCGAAATCGCCCCTCAGGGGATCATTATTGCGTGCGAATTTGCACATCAGTGGTCTCAATGGTTCGGAGGTGGTCGTGATGTTTGCGCCTTGGCTGTCGATTCCATTGAGAACGTCCCGGCATTCCGACTGATGGAGCTGACTGCGTCCGGTTTTCTCAGACCTCGTGTTGCGTGTTAGTGCACGGCTTGGTCTGATCACCAGGATCAGCTGTCAAACAATTCGCTGGCTGCCTATGGGACCCCTGACAGTGATGCCGGGGCGGCATTCCACAGAGCTATGACAGGCGTTTTGGGGTGGCTGGTTTCGTGGCCGAGAATGCTGAGCGACGCCGCGCCGAGCGCAAAATGCCGCCCTTCGATCGCCGTCAAGCCGATCCATCGCGCGGCGAGGACGCATCCGAATTGGCCATGCGCGAAGAGCGCGACGTTGCCTTGCAGCGACTGAAGATGGGAGATGAGGCGATCGGCGCGGGCGGAGATTTGCTCGGGCGTTTCACCGCCGGGACAACCATCCCGAAACACATTCCAGTCCGGTCGCTCCTTGCGAATGTCCACGGAGCGCCGTCCTTCGTAGTCGCCATAGTCCCACTCGGACAGATCCGGTTCAATCACGGCCGAAGCACCGAACCCGGCAAGCTCGCACGTTCGCCGGGCGCGCTGGCGCGGGCTGGTTAGGACGCGAGCAAACTTGATTTTCCGGAGGCATGGTTCAAGTTCGCGCGCCTCTTCTTCGCCATGCGCAGTCAACGGAATGTCCGTGACTCCCGTGTGCTGGCCCGAGAGAGACCAGGCGGTTTCGCCGTGTCGAATGAAGTAAAGCTGCAGCAGCCTATTTTGGGTGGCGATCACTTGTTTGTGCTCCGGCGGCCTCGGCTGGTCGGTTCCGGGCTTGATCAGCGATCATTTTGCTTTCGCTATGCGGCGGATGCCGCACTTGCAGCATGCTTGGTTCCGAGTTCAGGCGTTTCCATCGCGGCACTGTATTCGCCGCGGCGCGCAGCCCGGTTGCACCGGGCCCGATGATACAGTGCTTGCTGCGCCGCCAATCGGTGGGCCTCCTCGCCCCCCCAGATCTCCAGGGCCGGGCGCTGGATCGCGCGAGCGAACGAAAAAGCCAGCGCCCAGGGCAGTCGCGCCCGTGGCGCCTTGAACCTGACATTCATGGCGTTCAACCGCGCCGAGGCCAGTTGACCGGATTGGCCGCCCGACAGAAACGCAATCCCTGGGACAGCGGCGGGAACGACTCGCAGGAGACACTTCACCGTGGCGTCGGCCACCTCGTCCGCCGTCTCCTGAGTGGTGCAGGTCAATCCCGGTAGCACCATGTTGGGTTTCAGGATCATCCCTTCAAGCATCACCCGTTGGGTGTGAAGCGCGGCGAAAACCCTTAGCAGGACTTCCTCCGTCACCTCGCGGGAGCGCTCGAGTGTATGATTGCCGGCCATGAGCACTTCCGGCTCGACGACAGGGACTAGTCCGCCTTCCTGGCACAACGCAGCATAGCGGGCCAAGGCCTGCGCGTTGGCCTCGATGCAACCCCGGCTGGGAATGCCATCGCCTAAAGCGATTACCGCGCGCCATTTGGCGAAACGCGCACCCATTTGAAAATACTCCTGGAGGCGGATACGTAACCCGTCCAAGCCTTCTGTGATTGTCTCTCCAGGATGACCGGCCAGATCCTTTGCGCCGATATCGACTTTAATGCCGGGAAGGATTCCCGCATCGTTCAGAACCTTAGCAAAGGGAGTGCCGTCTTGCTTCTGCTGGCGGATTGTTTCGTCGTAGAGGATCGCACCACTGATGCTCTCGCCGAGCCCCGGTGTGGTCATAAGCAATTCCCGATAGGCGCGTCGAGTCTCTTCGGTCTGGGCAATCCCAGCTGCGGCGAATTGCTTGTTGCAAGTGGAATTGCTCTCATCCATTGCGAGCAGGCCTTTATCGTCGGCGACCAGCGCCCGAGCGGTGTCTATCAGCGCTTGCGCGTTCATTTGAAATCGCCCCACTTCCAATTCCGGATCTCGGGCATATCCTCGCCATGCTTATCGATGTAATGCTTGTGCTCGATAAGCTTGTCCCGAGCCATCTGCTTCAGATAGGCCCCCTTGGCGCCCAGGTGCGGCAGGCGATCCACCACGTCTTGCACGAGATGAAAGCGGTCCAGGTCATTCTGGACCCGCATGTCGAAGGCAGTCGTGATGGTACCTTCTTCCTTGTAGCCGCGGACGTGGAGATTGCGATTGGTCCGGCGGTAGGTCAGGCGATGCACCAACGAGGAATATCCATGGAAGCCGAAGATGATGTGCTTGTCTTTCGTGAACAGGGAATCGTAGTCGGTTTCATTCAGTCCATGCGGATGCTCGCTGCACGACTGCAGCCTCATCAGATCGACGACATTGATCACCCTGATTTTCAGCTCGGGAAGATGCTGCCTCAGGATTGAGACGGCCGCCAGAATCTCCAGCGTGGGCGTATCCCCGCAGCAGGCCATGACGACATCCGGTTCGCTGTCCTGGTCGTTGCTGGCCCATTGCCAGATGCCGATGCCTTCCGTGCAATGCACGACGGCGGCCTCCATCGTCAGCCATTGCGGGAGGGCGTGTTTGCCTGCCACCACCACGTTGACGTAATGCCGGCTTCGCAGGCAGTGATCAAAGACCGAAAGCAGACAGTTGGCGTCCGGCGGCAGGTAGACGCGCACGATATCGGCCTTCTTGTTGATTACGTGGTCGAGGAAGCCTGGGATCCTGGTGCGTGAAGCCGTTGTGATCCTGCTGCCAAACGTGGGAGGCGAGCAGATAGTTCAGCGACGCGATCTTCCGGCGCCAGGGCAGTTCCAACGTTACCTTCAGCCACTTGGCGTGCTGGCTGAACATCGAGTCCACGATGCGAATGAAGGCCTCATAGCTGTTGAATAGCCCATGCCGCCCGGTCAGCAGATATCCTTCCAACCAGCCTTCGCACTGGTGCTCGCTGAGCATCGAGTTCGAGTACGCGTCCGGCGGGCGCGAGGAATTCATCATTCTTTACTGTTCGGGCGTCCCACTGACGTTTGGTGACCTCAAAAACCGCGCCTAATAGATTGGAGAGCGTCTCGTCGGGACCAAAGATACGGAAATTACGTTGATCCTGATTCAAAGTGGCCACGTCACGCAGAAACTTACCCAGCACAAGCGTATCCTGGGCGTCAGTGGCGCCAGGCGAAGGCACGCTTACTGCGTGAAGGCGAAAATCCGGCATGCGCAAATCACGCAAGAGAATCCCGCCGTTGGCATGCGGATTGGCCCCCATCCGCCGGTCGCCCTTCGGCGCGAGTTCGGCCAATTCCGATATCAGGCGGCCATTTTCATCGAACAGTTCCTCAGCCTTGTAACTCTTCATCCAACTTTCAAGCTGCGCCACATGATCGGGGTGCCCGGAATCCACGATGAGCGGCACCTGATGCGCTCGGAAGGTGCCCTCGATCTGGAGGCCATCGACGACTTTCGGTCCCGTCCAGCCCTTGGGAGACCTGAGGACGATCATGGGCCAGCGCGGCCGAACGGCGTCATTTGTGTCCCGTGCGTTCTTTTGGATCTGCCGGATATCCTCGATGGCCTCTTCCATGGTGGCGGCCATGAGTTGATGCATCGTTTCCGGCTCATCGCCTTCCACGAATAATGGCGTCCAGCCGCAGCCTCGGAAAAACTGCTCCAACTCTTCATGCTCGATGCGGGCCAGGACCGTGGGGTTGCTGATCTTGTAGCCATTGAGGTGAAGGATCGGCAGAACGGCCCCGTCGGTGATCGGGTCGAGAAACTTGTTGGACTGCCATGCGGTAGCCAAGGGGCCCGTTTCCGCTTCACCGTCGCCGATGACGCAGGCGACAATCAGATCGGGATTGTCGAATGCGGCCCCGAAGGCATGGCTGAGCGAGTATCCCAGCTCGCCGCCTTCGTGAATGGACCCCGGCGTCGTCGGCGCAACATGGCTGGAAATCCCACCGGGAAACGAGAACTGCTTAAACAGCTTTTTCAGCCCGGCTTCGTCCTGGCTGATATTCGGATAAATCTCGCTATAGGTGCCTTCAAGGTACGTGTTGCCCACCAACGCAGGGCCGCCGTGACCGGGACCGGCGATATAGAACATGTCCAGATCATACTTCTTGATGACCCTGTTCAAATGCACATAAATGAAGTTTTGGCCTGGCGTCGTACCCCAGTGTCCGACCACCAGTGGCTTTACGTGGGCGAGCGTCAGCGGTTCGCGCAAAAGCGGATTGTCGTAGAGATAAATCTGCCCGACGGACAGGTAGTTGGCGGCCCGCCAGTAGGCGTCCATCTTGTGCAACTCGTCGGAATCCGGCATCCCTCGCCCTGCGAGCAACCCGCTCGCGCCGTTTCGGTTCTGAGGCTCTCGAGTTGAAATGGGTGCGTTCATTTTCTTGTGACTCCTTGTGTTTCACGGTTCGCCGGCTCTCGACTAACTCCGAAAGCTTGTTCAGAACGCGCATGGATCGCGAACGAGCACGATCCACTTATGTTCGAGTCTTCCCGCTTCCTCCCGACATCCCGATTGGTCGCTACTGCAAGACGCCAGTTCATGGGCTCGATGGATTGCGCCAGCATAACCGCGGAAGGCGTGCTGCGCGCGGCTAATCGTTGGATATCCAAGTCGGCAAAGCACCCACCAAGGTGTCATATAGCGACATGGTCATCGCTGCCGATAAGTTAGCCTTAGCGGATCAGCAGCTTGTTCAAGAGGTTCCTGACGCAGACTATAGCTGACGGGAGACCGTTGAGGCAGGCTCGGAAATTACTCATGCCGGTGTGCATTTGAGTGATTCAAAGCGAGAGCGGGGGAGGGGGGCACAGCAAGCCAACCAAACGCCGACAGGAAACCTGATGGGCGCGCGGCGACAAAACAGGGACGATTCTTCGGTGACTAACGAAGCAAGCAGCTGAAACGAAACCCTGTTCGTCTGCCAGAACTGACTTCTCGTGCTCGCATCTAAGTAGTTTCCGAACCTACTGCTAACTCTTCTCGACCACTATGATCCACGACGACCACGAAACGTTCAAATCGCGGCACGGTTCTCAAGCAGTAGGATGGTCCGCGATGAAAGCTTTCGTTTGTTGGCATCCGGCGAAAAACGTCCCAGAGAAGCGTCCGATGCCTGAGATCTGGCGACCGAGGATGCGGGGCTCCATGCATCAATGTCAATATTTTGTCTGGGCTCATGGCTGCAACCATGGGAACCAGCCTAGCCGTGGCGGGGATTGCACACAACTTCATCGCGCAAAATTGGCATGTCCCGGCTTCGGCGGCGCCGAGCGGCGTGGGCATCGTCACCCTGATCGCGCCGGTCGCCTTCGCCTTTTCAATGGGTCCGGCCTTGCGGTTTCGAGCGCGTTATCCAAACTTGCGGGAAGGGTTCGGATTTACGCTGGCAAACTCCTGAGAGCCCGTCGGAGAGAGCGCAAGGCTTGTACATAGGGTTCTGCATCGAGACAGTCTTATAAGGGGGTTTCGCCCGTTGATTTGTCATACGAGATCGCGGTGCTCGCTCCTCGCATGCATCGCTTTGCGGGTGCACGGGACGCACCGAGATGGGGCTGAAATTCAGCTTCTTCAAAAGCTTGCCGACGCTGCGCTCATGCAGATGAACATCGAATTTGGCGGCGATGCTGTCGGCCAAGTCAGCACAGCGCCAGCGCACCACGCCATCGGTCTTGCGGTCAGGGCCGTCTTCTACCCGCTTCGCCACCTCGCGCCGCTGGGCTTCGGCCAGACGCGGATGACGCCCAGGTCGGGGCCGGCCCGCGAGCCCCGCCAAGCCATCCGCGTTGTAGCGAATAACCCAATCGCGCAGCGTCTGCCGGTCCATGCCGCAGGCCTGTGCCGCCAACCGCCGCGAATGCCCATCCAGCCCCATGGCAATCGCCAATATGCGCCCGCGCCTGCTTGGCGTCAGCCGTCCGTGGTGCCGCCGCCCGCAACTGCGAAATACTCAGATCTTTTGTCGAGTTCTCCAACGCCTGTACTTTTGCGAGGTGCCGCCGATGGCGTGGGGCGCCGCTGAAATGAGCGTTCAGGAAAGTCTCAGTCAGTTCTAAAGCAAGCGCGGCCATGATAACTTTTCCGCCCAAACAAAAAACATTCATATCGTCATCTTCAACCCCCTGATGGGCGGAGAAAACATCATGGATGAGCCCAGCGCGCGCACCAGGAACTTTGTTTGCCGCGATGGACGCTCCAACGCCGCTGCCGCAGACCGCCACCCCCCGCGAAACCTGCCCCGCGGCCACCGCCCGAACCAAGGGGATGATGAAATCGGGGTAATCATCACCGGGGTTCAATTAATGTGCGCCGAAGTCCACGACCTCGTGCCCGGAGCCGCGCAAAGACTCCGCAATCTCGCCCTTTAGTTTAAATTCTCCGTGGTCTGAAGCGATTCCGACCCGCATCATCGTTTTCTCCTGGACGTGCCGCACGTTAGGGGCCCGCTAACTCCGAGCGTCTGGTTGCAACCGCATACTGGAAAATTGGGTCACGGTTAGTGCGAACGCGGTGGGCGCTTTCATGTACTTTTCCGACTTTTAGTTTGCCGGGACTCGCCAACGGCTTTGCCGCGGCATTTCCGCGAATCGGAAGGGCTAGATTGAAATCAACTGGTAGAAAAATGTGATCTGGCGCTTTGGGTCAGGCGCCGTGGCCCGGAGGGTTTAAGTGTTTTGCCGGTACAGCCCTTAAAATTCCTTCGAAATCTGTGGCCTTCAGGCTTTCGCCGCCGACCAGCACGCCGTTAACCTCTGGCAGCGCTAGGATCTTGCGCGCATTGGACGGATCAACTGATCCACCATAGAGGATGCGAATTTTGTTCCCTTCCGCGCCCAAACGCCCCACCAGGCAATGCCGGATATGCGCGTGCACTTCGGCGATTTCCTCTTGGGTTGCCGATCGCCCGGTTCCGATCGCCCACAGAGGCTCGTAGCCGACCGCGTTGCCGGATGAGGTCATGCCTTCGGGAACGCTTCCAGCGATTTGCTCGCCACACGCGGACAACGTTTTGCCATCCCGCCGCTGTGATTTGGTTTCGCCGATGCAGATGATCGCGAGAATGCCCGCGCGCCATGCGGCTTGCGCCTTTGCGGCCACCATTGCATTGGTCTCGCCGTGATGTTGACGGCATTCAGAATGTCCAACAATGACAGTCGAGGCGCCGGCATCTTTCAGCATTTCCGCGCTAATGTCTCCCGTGAACGCGCCAGCGACTTCACTTCGGCAGTTCTGCCCGCCGATGGCGATGCGGCCTGCCGCTGTCTCGACCGCTCGCGAGATCAGCGTGGAGGGCGGGCAGATGAGAATATCGGCGAGCGGCGGCGTAGCCCTCACAGACACTGCAATAGCGTCTATCTCAGTGAGCTGCGCCGCGAGTCCGTGCATCTTCCAGTTTCCTGCGATCAACGGCCGCATGTTTCCCTCATGCCAAAATCTCCACTAGCAAAGCCACGAAGTTTAGAAGCGCCGCCACTCACAACACGACAACATCCAGCGTCAGCGAATACAGCCCAATTCGCGCGCCCATTGGGACCGTCTGCAATCTTCATTGCAATATTTTCGCAGAAAATTATGTCTTGGCTCGGATCCTCAATGACCTTGGTGCGTAAACCCAGGCGGACCAGCATCTGGACGACGAGGCTCAAGCGCACAATGGTAGACCCTTTGATCTTCTAAAAGCGCTCGCTCATATTGGCGCCGGATTTCCAAAGCAGCGATCAGGCAAAATATGATTTTGGGCAAGGAGACCGGGACGGTATACATCGCGAAGAAAAACATGGCGTTGCTCCTTCCAAAACGGATGTGCCAGCCGTTCATTCAGCCATATTGGGTGTCGGATAGCCAGCGATCCGAGCATCCTTCGCCGTCGAAGGGAACCGCTCGCGTGGTCTATTGGCTGCTATGATCCAAGACTACCTGATCTCGAAACAGTCCGGTAGGCTCGGAAACTACCTATGAGCCATTCGCGGAATGGCCTGTAATACCGTACGTTGCTCTCGTTGACGTCAGAGGGCTGATACGGCTGTGTCGGCATGTCGAGTCAGAGTACCGGCACTCTCGTCAACGGCCAACAAGACGCAAGCGTCTCGCTCGCTAAGGCCGCAGTGGGAAGCGGTTCGGCAACGCCTTGCTTTGGGGGGAGCACGCCGAGCGTATAAGGCTGAACCCGCGCCGGCCGGAAGCATTTATGATGAGGAAACCAGCAGGCGTCCTGGAATATCTTAGCATGCGGAAATCCAGCCTTCCATCATGGCTGTCACGCTACCGTCAATGAGCGCCGCGAGAGCTTCGGTAAAATCGCCCGTCGAGATGCCCATCAAGAGCAGGATTTGAATCAGCACCCCAATTCTGTTCTCTCGGCGCTCGTAAGGCGGCGCCGTCAAGTGGGGCGAGTTTGGGCTTAACGTGAGCGATATGGCTGGTTGCTGGCTATCGATATATTGCCGAGATTGTTAACCATGCAAATGGACACCACGCTTGAGCTAGGTTTCTGCAAGCTCATCATGCTAAAAATCAGCGTTCTCGCTCAACTCCCTGCGCTCTCTCTCGCGCGCTTCGGCTGTGCGAACTCACGGACACAAACTCGCCCGCGGCCCTCGACATGGCGTTAGCCATCAGCGCCGCGAGCCGTTGCCCCAAGCACCGTAACTCTCAACCGTTGAATGCGGTCGACGAGATTGCTCTCCGGATGCAGAGAAAGACGCCATTCGACTTCCTTTTTGTTAGATTAGATCCGTCCAAGCAGCATAAGAACGACAACGATGATCAAGATAGCGCTGATCACACCGACGCCGCTGTGGCCATAGCCATAGCCGTAACCGCCAAAACGGCCACTGAAGCCGCCGAGCAAAAAGATAATGAGGATGATGATGAGTATTGTTCCGAGTGACATGAACCTCTCTCCGATGGCAGAGACCGACGCCCGAGGTTACATCAACGAAGCAACCCGAGGCCCAGAATTCCAGATACGATCAAGAAGAACGCGACGATATAATTGAGGAGCCGGGGCATGATCAGAATGAGAATGCCGGCGAGCAGGGATACGATTGGCTGGAGATGCGCGATGCTTAGGGTCATGTTGCGGGCGCTCCTAATGCAAAAGAAACTGGCAGAGGACGATTCGACATCAAAAGTGTTCGCTCCGGACATTATCGCCGACGGCGCAAACTCCTCGGACAATCAGACATGCCTGCCACGAAGACTCTTGGACTTTCATAGAGCGCCGTGGTGGAAGACGATGTCGAAGTCGTTAATTAGAGTTTCTTTGGGTTCTTGACCCTGTCCTTTGTCGTATCCTTCGTGGTCCCGGCCGCGTTCCGAACATCGCCTTCGAGCTGGTCCGCTTTTCCATGGAGCTCAAGCTCCTTGTCACCGAGAATCTTTCCTACGACCTCTTCAATCTTGCCCTTTATCTTTTGTCCGGCGCCCTTGATGCTTTCATTGTCCATGACACAATCTCCTATTCGTTCGCTTATCACCCAGGGTGTCTACTAGGGTTTCGCGAGTGGTTACAGAATCGGAAACTACTCATTTCGCGGCGCCGATGGCTTGAGTATCGCTGATGAGCGTGCAGCGGTAGCTTGGTGGCCGTCTGCTCGCGAGAGTCATTTCTGAGGCTAGCGCGCCTTTGAGCCCAACTTCTAGAGCGTGTCGTATTTTGATTGAATCGGGATTCCCAAAGGAGCGCAAATCAGATTCAACCTGCTGACCGGAGGAGGCCGGCAGGCATGGCAAAACCTTATTCGATGGATTTGCGCGAGCGGGCGATGGCCCGGCTCGCGGCAGGCGAGAGCAGCCGCAGGGTCGCGGCGGCGCTGAATGTTGCTGTATCGAGCGTGATCAAATGGGCGGCCCGCGCGCGGCATCTTGGCAGCGTTGCGCCGGGACGCATGGGCGGTCATCGCCCCTTCGCGATCAGCGGCGAGCATCGTCTGTCCGTGCTGCGGCAGATCGAAGAAACACTGCACGCGACGCTGCGGGCGCTGTCCGCGGCCTTGGCGGCGCGGGGCCTCAAGGTGCACCCGGCGACGGTAGGACGCTTTCTCGCGCGCGAGCGCAAAAGCTTTAAAAAAAAACCGTTCTGCCCGCTGAGCAGGCCCGGTCTGACGTGGCGCGGCGGCGCCGGCGATGGATCCAATATCGCGGCCGGATCGACCCGCGCCGCCTTGTCTTCATCGACGAAACCTGGATCAAGACCAATATGGCACCGCCCCGCGGCTGGGGAGACCGCGGCAAGAGACTGATCACCCATGTGCCGTACGGACACTGGCAGACCATGACCTTCATCGGCGCGCTGCGCCACGATCGCATCGAGGCGCCTTGGGTCCTCGACGGCTCCATCAATGCCGAGGCGTTCAAGACTTATGTGAGGGCGGAACTCCTCAAGACCCTCAAGCCTAATGACATCGTCATTCTCGACAATCTCAACAGTCACAAAGGCAAGGCAGTGCGCGTCATGGTCAAAGCGATCGGCGCGAGGCTGTTCTTCCTGCCGTCTTACAGTCCCGATCTCAATCCGATCGAGCAGGCCTTCGCAAAAATCAAGCACGTGATGCGAAAGGCCATGGGGCGAAGCGTCGAGGCCGTCGAAAACGCCGTCGCTGAAGCCCTCGACACCATCACACCACAGGAATGTTCAAACTACCTCGTAAATGCTGGGTACAAGTCAACCTAAATGCGATACGCTCTAGAGTGGTGACGCAGCGCAATGGATCGTGCGAATTCTCACCCAAGGCAGCCCACGACTGGGGCCTTCGAATTGAAAAGCCGTCATGCCGATCGGCTATCGCAGGCTGCCTTGCTCTTTCGTTTGCGTCCGCGCTCCAGACTGCGGGTAGCAGAGGTCCGAATATCGAGCGGATACTCGCGTCTGATCGTCTGGGGCGCTACGACCGCAGCGCAGATAGGGCAGCTCGCCATTTCGTTTGTGCGATGTGCAGAAAAACGACTTCGACGAGACAGGATGAAGTGGGTACCGCTCGCCCATAGAATGAGCGCGAGCCCTTAAATCCAAACTATCGGCACTATCAGCCATATTACGGCCGCGCAGTGCGCTGTTTTCTCCGGCCTCGGCTCGAATGAAATGGTGTTTTGTGTGACCCAAACCTCCATCCACGATCGCCTTCACGCCGGCTACCTGCTTCACCATGAAAAAGCCTGGGAGGGCGTGCGCGACAAAATCGTTGTCGATATCCGCGCTTCACTCAATCTAGGAGCGTCGAAACATGCGGCGGATTTGGTGATCGTGTTGTGATGGTTGCTTTCGGAGCGTCTCGTAGCCACATTCGCCCGCAGCATGCATGGGCCCAGCAGTATCCTTCCCGTCTTCTTCTCGGGTCTTCGCATGCGTTAGCCCCTGATCGCTTCAGGTCGAATCATTCACGGTCTCTATCGCATGATCTTGTCCGAATGTCTGCAACATTTCGGGATCAAGCTCTAGATCCGAATTCGAACGCAGGCCTGAGGCGGCGGGGCACATTGGCGCCGAAAGATCAGATCCGCGTGACCGTCGGTCCAGCGGACGCGTCACAGATTTTCCTTGACGCCGTTCTGCCAAGCGAATCGGCGCCGTGAACCGGGATCTGCTCCCAGTCCGCCAACCCGAGCCTAGCCCTGGCAGCGCAGATGTCGCGAATTCTGATGGCACCGAGGCTCGCGCCAATAGCAACCGATAGGCGCTGACATAGGCGCGTGCCATCCGCTCCACCGTGAAGCGCGTCTCGAATTCAGCTCGAACCGCGACGCGGCTCATTGTTGCATGCGCACGAGAGATTCGATGGATTCAATTATTCGTTGCCCGTCGCGGATCAGATAACGGTCGGCGTCGTTTGGGCTGAGCCCATCCGCGAGGTGAGCCAAGAGCCGCGCCATGTGCAGAATCTCGCGATGGGCCCGGCTCATTGCGAAAAGGCCGTAGCCGTCGGAAAGCATGTTTGAGAGCTGTGGATAAACAGAACTTTCGTCCACAAGTTCATGCTCGACGATGTCCTTTGCGACAATGCGATTGGCTTCGGAGACATATTCGACAGCGGTTTTCGCGTCCGCATCATCGAGGGCGTCCGCGATTTGGCGCAGACGGTCAAGGCTAATTTCGAGTCTCTCGTGATCCTGCCGAAGATCTTGTGCGGCGGCCACGGGCATTGCGGCGCGGCTACGTGCTCCTCCGGGGCTCAAGGCCCGCAGAGCGTTGAGGATCACGGCGACATCGATGGCCTCCTGTGTAAGCGCTCCGGCGACTGGGGTTAACCAGCCCAATGCGGCTGCACCCATAGCGAGCCCGGAAAGCGCCATGCCAGCGACGATGCTTTGCATGGCGATAGCGCGGGTGCGGCGCGCGATGACAACAGCATCCGAAACTCGATCGAGCTGATCGACAAGGATGACGACGTCGGCGGCCTCCGATGACGCACTCGCGCCACGCGCGCCCATAGCTACTCCGACGCCAGCCGCTGCCAAGGCCGGAGCGTCATTGATGCCATCGCCGACCATAAGGGTTGGGTTCAGCCGCTGCTCCAGGGCAACCGCCTCGACTTTATCAGCTGGGACACGATCGGCAAGCACGGCATCAAGATCAAGCGCGGCGCCGATCGTCTCGGCGGCATCGGCCCGGTCTCCCGTCAGCATGACGATGCGCGCGACGCCCGCGTTGCGAAGCGCACGGATGGCCCGCGGGGTTTCCCGCCTCAATTCATCCGCAAGTAACAAGGCGCCTGCGGCACGTCCGTCGATCGAGACGAACACACTGAGGGCGGAGCGCCAGGATGCGCGCCGCAATGCTCTCCCCGCCCATTCATCCAGCTGGCCGTTGCCATAGATAAGCTGATGCGAACCAACGCGAACCTTCCGCCCTTCGACGACGCCTTCGAGCCCCGAGCCCATGGTCTCGTGCACGTTTTGGGGAATCTGCAGCTTGAGGCTCTTGCCAACCGCGGCAGAGACGATGGCGGCTGCGACAATATGATGAGAGGCCTGCTCCAGCGAGGCTGCGAAGCGAAGCAATTCATTAGGATCCTGGCCGGGAGCTGTCTCGACGGCAACCAGGCGCGCGCCGCCAACCGTTAAAGTGCCTGTCTTGTCGAACATCACTGTGTGCGTGCGGGCGAGCGCCTCGAGCGGGCCACCACCCTTGATCAAGATGCTGCGGCGGGCGGCCTGGGCGCCGCCGGCGATAAATGCCACGGGCGCCGCGAGGATCAGAGGACAAGGTGTCGCCGCGACGAGCACGGCGAGTCCGCGAATGGGATCTCCCGAAAGAACCCAGGCACCTCCAGCCACAAGCAGCGTCACTGGCAAAAGAAGCAACGCAAAGCGATCTGCCATCCGAATGAAAGGAGACTTGGCTGTTTGCGCCGCCGTGACCATCTTGATAATGTCGGCGTAGGTGCTCTCACCGGCGGTGGCCGACGCGCGCATCTCGAAGGTTTCGCCGGCGTTGATCGTGCCGCTGCGCGCAACCTCGCCAGTGAGCCGCGTCACCGGGATGGGTTCTCCCGTGACAGCGGATTCGTCGAGTGATGCATTTAAACTGGTAATTTGCCCGTCGATAGGGACGACCTCGCCGGCGCGTACAATTATTTCATCTCCAACGGCGACCTTATCAATTGGGATGTCTTCGAAAGACTCGTCTGTTTTGTGATGCGCCACCCGCGGCGCGCGATCAATAAGCGACTTTAGATCCCTTTCGGCGCGCCCTACCGCAAAATCCTCCAGCACGGACCCGCCGGCATACATTATGGCGACGACCACGCCAGCCAGCGTCTGGCCAAGCGCCAGCGCGGCGGCCATCGAAATGAACGCGACCGCATCGACGCCCATTCTTCCCGCCAAAAGGTCGCGAGCGATAGAGATCGCGAGACCCGCGACCACTGGTATTGTGCCTGCCGCCCAGATCCACCGCGCAAGCCCGCTGCGTCCCATGCAAGCGGCGGCAAGTCCGATAAATAGCCCCATCAACGCGATGATGATCAGGGCGCGGCGAGCTGTCCGCTCGTTGAGCATTGGTGTCATGCTATTTGCCGACCCAATCATCTTGTCGTCGCACTCTCACTTTCCCGAACATGGTGGTCCGCTGCAACGAAGGTAGTAACGGCGCAGTTTGCAGTACGCGCTCCTTAGTTTCCGAAGAAGGCGGTCAGCTATCGGAAAGTCGATTGCCAAAACTGCCAGGCCGAGCGGAACCATCCAGAAACCCACGAACGGAAGAAATCCGACTAGTCCCCCGAGAATGAGCAAAACACCAGTGAAAACTCTGACGAGGCGCAGCTTTGGCTTTCTCAAGCTATCGAGCAGTCGTTCACCTCGACTTTTCATTGGCGGCTCGGTGGGTAAACTCATGTCGAAAGGCCTTGTACGTGAAATCTCAGGGTTAGAGCCGTCACCGCTGACGACATTCATCGAGGGTTGCGCGGAATTGATTTCATTGGATGATAACAGCATTGACAGCGTCGTCACGACTTGAGCCTTGTGTACCGTCCCCCACACGGCGACAGCGCTCGGTGAGATGCGCCGCTTGTTTAGCCGACCGGGATGCGATCCTGCCGGAATGCAGAATTATAAGCGTGGCAGTCACGCGATCTGCATGACAAGTAAGGACAGCATCAGGCGGGGCTGCAATTCGTGCAACCGACCGATGCCGATGATCCTAGGCGCAGGCTGTCAGGGCAATGCGGTCGCGACGGCCAGTTCTCACCCGATCGTGCGTCATCCAACTCGCGACCGCCGGCCTCACGTCGTCGATCGCCGTTTTCCCCTAGACGATGATGGATTGATCTCGGCGCACTGACGATCGCATGACCGCAGAAGACATTCGGGTTGCGGTAATACTGATAGCTCGTCCGAGATCGGTGGATCGTCGAGCGCATCAGCGCCGGCGGCCATGGCCGCGGCGGCGGGAAGTATCGAGTCGCCGTCGCGCGCCGGCAGACAATGCCGGTGGCTGGCAGTTTTGTCGGGATGGCCGACGTTTGTATCGGGATGTCGGTGGAGGTCCGTGTCACATCGACGGTGTAGCATCGATGAACGCCCCGCATCCCGTGCCACCTCGGCTTGTGTCTTGCCTGCTTTGGTCCGAATCCTGGTTGCTCTGCCAGTTAGTACGTATTTGATATTGCTAGAGTTATTGTCTTTTCAGGAAGCCTATTTTTGCCCGTATTTACGGGGGTTACCGGTCCCGCGCTCCAGTGCGATTTGCGGCAGAGACGGTTTTACGGGCAATTTCAGCCGCACCGTCACGAAAATCTCTCCGGGGCCGTTTCGTGGTTGACTCTTTTTGCCGGCGGAGCAGCACGCCAGGTGAATTCAAAGCGATTGCGCGTGGCGCCAAGGCGGGCGCACGAAACTTTACAAGGCGGTGGATCGGCGATTTGGTTTCAGAGAAAGCCGAGGAGCTTTCTCTGTTCGGCCCAGTTTGCCGGCAGCCGTGGCGTCAGGCGCATCAACGTCTGGGCGGTGAGTTGCGGCGGTTTGCGGCCATTGATGATGGCCGTGGTGATGTCGGGCGCGAGCCAAGGAAGACGCAACAGGGTGTAGAGGTAGGCTGCTGAGACTTGCTCTTCGTGCGCGATGTCATGCACCGTCAGCTTGGGGTTTTGGCTCAGGCGGGCTTGGATGTGGTGCGCGCGGACAATGATTCGGAGCAAGCTGGGGTCAGCCGCCGTCTGATCATCGGCATTCTCGACCAGCATACGCATTTCGCGACCGGCGCGCTTCAAGCCTGCCGGCACCGTCAACGTTAGCTTATCGCCGGATCGATTCGGCAATTCGTGATGCGGCATCTTGAGATCGAGCGACCCGGCGAGCAGCTCGGTCAGCCGGGATTGAGAGAGTGTGATGTCGACGCGATCGGATCGGATTTCCACGCGGCAGAGGAGGGCCATGAGTAGAGCTTTGACTTCGCCTGACGCACGGCCTCCCAGTTCCTCGGCGATCTGACGGCTACGTTCGATGAGTTGGCTTTGTGCCGAACCGCTGTGCGACTCGCTGCCGACCGCATCAAGAATCGCCCCAGGGTCGGCCAGAAATGTGCGAAGCCGTTTGATCACCAAGCCTTCCAAATTGCCGGCCGGGATGCGTCGGCCGCTTGAACGTTTCTTTCCCGAGCCGGTGACGAGGGAGGTCGAAACATAATAGCGGTAGCGCGTTCCCTTCTTAACCGCGTGGGTTGGCGTCAGGCGCTCGCCGGTTTCATCAAAAACAAGGCCTGTCAGCAGAACTCGGGTGCCTACCGCGCGCTCCATTAGCTCGCTCAACCCGGTTTGCGGCCAGCACAGTCTGGACCTCTTCCCACAGCGGCTTGTCGATGATCGCCGGGTGTTCTCCGGGATAGGACTGTTCCTTGTGAGTGACCTCGCCGAGGTAAAGCCGGTTCTGGAGGATCAGATAAAGCGCCCCGCGGGAGAACGTTTGGCCCCCATATTCGGTGCCGTTTGGCCGCATGCGCCGCTTGCTCCTGATCCCGGCATCTGCAAGCTCGTCCCGCAGGGCATGCACCGACTTGAGCGCGAGATAGCGCCTGTAGATATCGATAACAATGGGGCCCTCGGCGTCGTTGACGACCAGCTTGCGGTTTTCGACGTCATAACCCAGTGGCGGCATGCCGCAACATCGAGCGATACTTGGCGCGATGGGTCTCCGGAAAATACAGGTCCCTGCGCAGTCACAAGCGGCGATCCCGACACTGGCTTGCGCGCATCGTGCAACGTCAGCCTCAGTTGTTCGCACATTGGACCCTGCTTCATGGACACGGCCGAACAATGGGAGCCGGATGATGCGAGAGTATCACGTACGGTTCTGAGAGAGCGCGGGGGTGAAACTCCCCCGCGCCACTCGCCTGGCCTTCTTTAAACAACGGCCCGGATGTCTTGTCGGTATGGAAGCCTGAGGTTTGACCCACTATTGGGCGCGCATGCGGTTCTCTATCATCGCAAGCCGCATGACGATGCGCTACTATCTTGGTCGAAGGTCACGTAGACCAGGCTCATCAAGTCTGTCGCCGTCGCGCCAGCCAATAAAATGGAACGCATGGCCTCTCACGATTGCGGGGGCGGAAGCATCAAAGGTTCTTTAAGCTTCACATTCTGCCGGATGCCATCTGCATCTATTATTTCAACGCGCGCCAGAAGTCCATTTCCTTCCTCGATAGAAATATCCCGGGGCTTACGAATCAAATGATCGAGCCCCTCAAGAGCAACTTCAACCAGATCGTCCTTTGGGTCATACACTATGCCAAACAGGGGCAACCACTTTGCCTGCACTTGGTCAACGAGGGTAAGCGACGTCACATCGATTTCTGCCTGACAACCGACAAGTACCTTCGATAAATGGTCGAAATACGGACGCCAATCTGGCTTTTCGAGTTTCCTGACCGTCACGAAAACCTCCATAGTTGTGCCTTCGATGCAATTGCGTCGTTCGTAAAACCACCATTCTCCGCTAGCTCGTCGGCATTCAAAATTAAAAGCAATAGAGCACATGTCGGCCAGAATGTCTCCGAAGCAATAACCAACCTGTTCCGGGGAGAAGCTTTGCGACGTTTCGGACGCTCGTCGTACGGGCAAAGAAAATCAAATGCAATGTCAAACAGGAGGTCGGCAACGCGGCCGGCGCTCCCCTGTTGAAGTCAGAGGTCGAGGCCGACAAGGCAGGGCAAGGTTCAAATTGCCATCGGGGGCCCCAAAGACACATTCAAACGGAGGTAGGCGTCATGGCTGCGCACTTCATACCTTGCGAACTTGGACCTCATGCCTCGCCACTGAAAATGTTCAATTTTGCTCAGACGCCCCACTCGATTGTGTCCAGCCTGCATAATTTGGGCTTTGTGTATATCTCCCAACGTTCGGTCCAGAACCTCGGCTAGCAAACACTGGCCGGGATCCTTTTTTGGGTGAATATCCTCGCGATCGAGGCAGGGTTCGCTATGTTGGCGTATTTGTCATCCACAGAAGATAAAAACAAGCTTGCTCACCTTTTGACGTGGATCTGGATCTTATGATTCATCCGCCATTTGCGAATGTTGCACTCTGGATCGGCATCGCGTTATGCATTGCGCAGACAGGCATATTTTCGGGACTGAACCTGGCGCTTTTTAGCGTCAGCAAGTTGCGTCTGGAGATTGAGGCTGCTGGTGGGAATGGCGATGCCGTCAAGATGCTTGGTCTGCGCGCAGATTCCAATTTCACATTAGCAACAATTCTTTGGGGTAACGTCGCTACCAACGTGCTTCTGACCTTGTTGTCCGAATCGGTTTTAGCGGGCGTAGGTGCTTTCGTATTCTCGACCATCGCCATCACGTTTCTAGGCGAGATAATTCCGCAGGCCTACTTTTCGCGAAATGCGTTACGCATTGCCGCCCGGTTTGCACCCTTCCTTAAGTTCTACCAGGTGATGCTGTTCGCGGTCGCAAAACCTACTGCACTGTTCCTCAACTGGTGGCTGGGGCCCGAAAGTATCGCGTTGCTTCGTGAGCGGGATTTCCGGGCGCTCCTGTCGAAGCACGTGGAAGCCGAAGGCACCGATGTCGGAAGACTGGAAGCGACCGGCGCACAGAACTTTCTCGACCTCGACGATATCGCCGTGCTGGACGAGGGGGAACCTGTTGACCCCCGGAGCATCATCTCCCTGCCAATCGTGAGCGGATGGCCGGTTTTGCCGGAGTTCGAATGCACGCCGAGCGATTCGTTCCTACAGCAACTTGATGCTTCCGGGAGAAAGTGGGTTATTTTTGTTGACGACTCTGGATCGCCACGCATGGTTCTGGACGCTCACCATTTTCTGCGCGATGTCCTCTTCAATGAAGTCTCGGTCGGTCCGGAGCCCTATTGGCATCGCCCGATCGTTATCACCGGCATGAGCGCGCGACTAGGTGACGTTATTGGACTCATGAAGATGAAGCCGGAACATCCTGAAGATGATGTCATCGACCACGATTTGATCCTGGTGTGGGGAAAGCAAAAGCGCATCATCACCGGCGCCGATCTTTTGGGGCGGCTCCTGCGTGGAATCACCACACGGGAAGTCAGACAGAATTGAAGGGCGATGACGCAGAACAATGCGTGCGCTACACTTTCGATGCGTAGGAAGCGGGAGAGCAACTCAAACCGGCGCGAGAATCGTCTGTTCTTGGCCCAGTTGGGGCTGGACCGGATATTTGGCGCCGGCATAGAAGCGGCAAGACCAATGTCCGGAATCCGACATAATTGATTTGGCTCAAAGTGATTTGGCTGTTACGGTGGCAGAGTGGTTTTGTTGATATGGAAAACTCGCCAACGTCACAATGCCTTCACCGGCGTTGTGAATCGGTCCCCTATAAGGACGAAAAAAAGGTCCTTTATCTGTTTGCCGCTTACAGACCAGCTAGGGAGATAATGCTATGTCGCTCGGAACCATCCTCCTCATCATATTGGTAATCGCGTTACTCGGGGGCTTTAGCGGGCTTGGGGGCGGGCCTTTCTACGGGACCGGCTATTACGGCGGCGGCGGGCTTGGCCTCATACTCATTATCGTGCTGATTTTGGTTTTGCTCGGCAAGCTCTGAAGTGCCAGGCAGTGCCTACATTCAAAATTCCTCCTCCTGAGTTATCCATCGTCGCGCCAAATTCAATTATCGAAAATTGCCGCGGAATATTGTGCGACGCTTCGGCGACCGGTTTGCGCTGAAGTAAAGACAGCTTTCGCGCACTACGGAGCGCGCGACCACTTATGCGGATAAATAATGATCCAGATAATATTTGTTAAAAATAAGCATCGCCACATTTGGATACGTCAATAACATTCGTGATAAATTTTCATCAAAAAAAATTCAATGGAATCCATTTTCAGCGCAACCCGAACCCAGATCGTCGCGTTGATTAAATGTAGTGCGGGACTACGCGCTGCTATCAAGTCAGGAGAGCAATCATGAGCAGCACTACCGACAAGATTAAGGGCATGGCCAACGAGGCCGCCGGCGCGATCAAGCAGGGTGCGGGAAAGGCTGTAGGCAATCCCACCCTTGAGGTTAAAGGCGCCTTGCAGAAGGGCAAGGGCGAAGCACAGGAGGCCGTCGGCAACGCCAAGGATGCTGTCAAGAAAGTCATCGACAAGGCCTGAGCTGTGCGTAGCTAGTCTGGCCAGTAAAACGCGATCCAGTTGTCCGCTTTTTACTGACCGGAATGTGTTATCTCCCAGCGTGATCTTGCTTGGGATCGCCTGATTTGGACGCAGTGTCGGTTCAGAGTTGTTTGAGCATCGCGCGGTGTAGATTAAGAGGGGATCTGACTCGTCGACCTGCTGAGGCCTTGTCACAGATGGCGCCTCGTTTTTGCTACATTTCGTGCAGACTGCGGTACTTTTCTATATTATTCCGCCCGGGGTGCACCATTCCGTCATAATGAAAACCGCGATTTTGTAATATGATGACACGCGGCAGCCTGGCTTTCTCAATGGAACCTTCGACTATGCTCGCATCGTTCCTTCGGCTCCTGCCCTTAAGAGATTGCTCGCGATTTTGAATTCGGTGACCTTCATCTTGTATACTCGCGATGTTCAAGCAGAGCCTTAGTGACAACAGGAATAACAACGAAAGAGCAACAGAAACACACTTTCAATTCGTTCGCTTGAAACGAGCCTCGTCGACTTTATCGTCATACGGGTTCTGGCGAGCCGGGAGAGTCGCTATGGTTGATATGTTTAACCCCGAACTTGATTCTGGAACCGAAGACGTCATGGTTGATATCATAAGTGCAGAACTTCAATCTGGAACCGAAGTGGCCGAAGAGGCTCAAGTTCCTGCCGTTTCATGGGCCGCAATCGTAGCCGGCGGCGTTGCTTCCGCGGCCTTGACGCTTGTGCTGCTGGCGTTCGGCGCGGGTATCGGTTTATCCGCCGTCTCTCCCTGGGCAAATTCAGGGATTTCCTCCACAACATTCAATTTTGGGGCCGGCGTATACCTCTGCATCATCGCAGTCATGGCGTCCAGCATCGGCGGCTATCTCGCGGGGCGCTTGCGCACCAAATGGGTCGGCGTTCATACCCATGAAGTCTATTTTCGTGACACGGCGCATGGCTTTCTCGCCTGGGCATTTGCCACGGTCCTCAGCGTGGCGGTGCTAGCTTCCGCGGCGGCGAACATCGTTAGCGGCGCGGCGGTTGGCTTTACCCCAGCGATCGGATCCGCCGGAGGCCAATCGGCTGGGCCCATGGCCGGCTTCGTAGATCTGTTGTTGCGCGCAAATCCCCCGATAACGCGTAGCGACGCGGGTGACGTTGCGACCTCGCGCGCTGAGCTTGATCGCCTCTTCACCTCCCATCTCAGCACGGGGGAGGAGTTTTCCCCGGCAGACCGAACTTATTTGGCGCAGGTAGTCGCCGCGCTCACGGGAGTGAATCAGCCGGAGGCCGAAAATCGAGTGTCCCAGGTTATTGCGCAGGCCAAGAGCGCCGTCGACCGTGCGCGCAAGGCCGGTGCGCGATTTGCTCTTTGGTTGACCGCCTCGCTATTGCTCGGAGCTTTCTCCGCGAGCCTTGCTGCCACAGAAGGAGGGGGCCTTCGCGACGGGACCTGGAAGTACTAGGTCGCGGCATTGTTGGAACCATCAAGCCGACTTGAAAGGAAACATTATGGGCCGGTCAATTCTTCTTTGGCTGCTAGGCGTGCCGATACCGATCATTATTCTGCTAGCTCTTATGCACCGCTAGAAGATGCCGTTTCACGACTATACGAGGATTTAACGCCCTCACTCTGTGGCGGGCATCCACTGCGCTAAACCGGCGCTCTTGAAACGATGCATCTCATGTTCTCGTCGTCGGGTTGGTTAATACGAATTCCCGGCCGGATTGTTCGGCGTTGCCAATGCTCATGCGAAGTAACAATCGAAATTGGTTATCGCGAGGATGTCAGTTAAATGACCTGGACAATTGGCGCGACGCCCTACCATCGTGAGGTCGACAGTGTGATCCTGAAGGAATTAGCCCTTAAAGACTGGGGCTCTGAGGGCCAATTTTTGATTGGTTCCAAGGTCAACTACCCAAGGAGGAAAACATGAAGCTTTTGAGGATAGCGGCAGCGGCTGCCTTGACTGCATTTGGCGGTATCACCGGCGGCGCCAGCATCGTCCATGCGACACCGGCGACGGGAGTTTTATTGGGGGCACACGCCGTGAAGACCCTGCAAACGCCGACCATGGGGGCTCTCCCCGTCGAAAAGGCCTATTATTACTACAGGCGTCATTACTGGCATCCATATTATCACCATCACTACTATCACCGGCACTATTGGCATCCATACTATCACCGCCACTACTATCACCGGCACTATTGGCGCCGGCGCTATTGGTAAAAAGTAATCTTCACCTAAGCATCATAAAACTGTTTTGTAATTGAAAAGCCGACACTGGCTGTCGGCTTTTTTAACTTGTCCAATAACTACATGCGGCGCTGCGAACTTCGTTCGTTCGCCAGTAGATCCGGTCAAGCGATGAAGAAAACAAGAACGAAAATCGTGAATATTTGGCAGGTCGCCATTCCGAGACCACTGCTCGCGCCTCGCTATCAGTTGGTTTTGTCGCGGACCGTTTGAAGGAGATCTTGTAGCCTCCTTCGTAATCCGTGGATCTGATCGATGAGGTTGAGGATGACGCCGATCCCCTCATCGTTGACGCCAAAGTCTTGCTTCAGGTCCTTGATGAGGTATGCCCGAGCGATGTCAACTTCCGAAAACTCTTGTCCGGTCGCATCCTCGCGTGGAAGCAACCATTCTTCTTTGATCCACACCTCCAACGTCTCGATTTCAAGGCGCGTGCGGTCCAAGAACTGCTGCCGATCGATCATTCATCCCTCCATCCCAAGTCGCGGATTTTCGGCTTTTCCAGCAGCCCAATTCGTTACGAATGCCTCAAGCTCCGGATCGATCTTTTCGGGAAGCGCAACCTTTAGGTTGACATATTGGTCGCCCCGGCTGCCGTCCGGTCGCACCACGCCTTTGCCTTTGAGTCGAAGGACGCGGCCTGTGGTGGCGCCCTTCGGCACCTTCATGCTGACCACCCCCGTCGTCGAGGGTGTCAATCAGCAACGAATGGGGACCCCAGGTTTGCATGCAAAAGGGACCCTCTTTTGAGACAGCCGGGGATGACAGCGTGCGCCCTGGCGGAGCTGGTCAGGGTTGCGCAGCCGGGGCGCGCGCGGTGGCGTGAGGCGGGTTTTTGAGCGTCAGGCGCGATTTTTGAAGCGCCAGCTTTCATTCCCGGTTTCGACAATGTCGCAATGGTGGGTGAGACGATCGAGCAGCGCGGTCGTCATCTTGGCGTCTCCGAAGACGCTCGGCCATTCGCCGAAGGCCAGATTGGTGGTGACGATGACCGATGTGCGCTCATAGAGCTGGCTGACGAGATGGAAGAGCAATTGGCCTCCAGCCTGAGCGAAAGGCAGATAGCCAAGTTCGTCGAGAACGGTGAAGTCCTTGCGGGTGAGATAATTGGCAATTCGACCCTGCCGGCCTGCGCGTGCTTCGGCCTCCAGGCGATTGACGAGATCAACGGTATTGAAGAAGCGGCCGCGCAGGCCGGCGCGGATGCAGCTTCGCGCGATGGCAATGGCAATATGCGTCTTGCCCGTTCCTGTGCCTCCGACGAGAACGATGTTGCGTTGGCTGGCAACGAAGCCACCGCTCGCAAGATCGCGCACCAGGGTTTCGTTAACGGCCGCGCCGTCGAATTCAAAATCATCGATGTCCTTTGCCAGAGGAAGCTTGGCGATGGTCATCTGATATTTGATGGAGCGCGCCTGCTTTTCGGCGATTTCGGCTTGAAGAAGATCGCCGACGATTTGCGGTGGCTCGTGCTGCCGTTTTATGCCAGTCGCCATCACGTCATCATAGGCGCTCCTCATGCCGAAGAGCTTGAGTTCGCTCATGAGGTCGAAGATTTGCGTGCGTTCCATCAGCCGGAAACTCCTCAGTTGATCGTATCTTGCGCAATCGGCGAGCGGGACGTGCCTCAATTTCAAGGCGTCTGGTGTGAGGATGGTCAGCGGCGGGCCGGGATCACGGCGACGCGCCAAAATGTTGATGATGACATCGGCGGAATGGACGCCTTCTGCTAAGGCCTCAGCGCAGGCGGTCTCGACCGCCGGCAATCCGTCATCGAGAACCGCCGCGAGGATTTTCACCATCTGGCGGTCGCCGTCGGCAGAGCCGGCGAGCTTGCGGCGGATTTTCTCCATCGCTGACGGCAAGACCCAGTCTTTGAACGGCGCGCCATTCCTCAAGGCGCCGGGCTTGCGGGCCAGAACCGGCACGTAATGCCAGGGATCGTAGATCGTCTCTTCGCGGCCAAAACATCGCCGATGTTCGCCAGCGACGATCCCGTCCTGGCGAATGATGATCCGGTCGGCGTAAGCATGGATTTCGACCGGACGGCCAACGGCGCTCGCCTTGACCGAGTATTTGTTGTTATCGAACCGGACAAGACAGGTCTTGGACACCGAAGCGCTCGCCGCATGGAAGCCGTCGAAGCGGCCGCGCAGTTGCACGAGCTTTTGCCGTTCTTCCTCGAAAACCTCCCAGATTGTGCGGTCGGCGCATTCCGGATGGCGATGCGCCTTGGCGTAAGCAACGCATTTGTCGAGAAGCCAGGCATTCAACTCGTCGTAGCTCTTGAACCTCAGACGCGGCGTAAAAAAGCGTTCGCGTACAAGACCGACCTGGTTTTCAACTTGGCCTTTCTCCCAGCCGGACGCCGGCGTGCAGGCCACGGCCTCGACGAGATAATGCCCGCACATCTGAAGAAAGCGGCGGTTGTATTGCCGGTCCTTGCCGGCGAAGATTGCATCCACCGCGGTTTTCATATTGTCATAAATGCCGCGCTCGCAGGTGCCCTTGAAAAAGGCGAAGGCGCGGTCATGCGCGTCGAACACCATCTCCTGGGTCTCACGCGGATAGGCACGCACGAACAGCATGCGGCTGTGACAGAGCCTCATGTGCGCGACCTTCACGGTCACCGTCGCGCCGTTCAGCACGACGATTTCATGGCTCCAGTCGAACTGGTAAGCCTCGCCGGGAGCAAAGGTGAGCGGCACATAGGCCTGCACCATCGCGGCGCCGCGCTCCTTGCGCCAACCTATCGCGTAACGGCGAACCGCATCGTAGCTTCCGCCATAACCAAAGCCGCGTAACTCTTCGAATAGCCGGACAAGCGTCAGTCGCTCGCGCGCCGATTTTTCTTCGTTCGCCAGCAGCAGGCAATCCAGCCGATCCCGCCATGGTCCGATTTTGGGAAGCGGCTGCGACGATCGTTCGTAATGGAACTCAGTCGCATCCGAGCGGATGATCTTGCGCACGACCTTCCGCGAAACGCGCAGGTCCCGGCAAATCTCCTTGATTGACTTCTTCTGAACAAAAAACGCCCGGCGAACCTTGGCGATCGTTTCCACAACCAGCATTCCAATCTCGGCCTCCCAAAATCAAGGAGGCCACTGTGGACCCTCAGCCCCGGGGTCCCGATTGGACGCAAATCACCCCCAAAGCGGGGTCCTTATTCCATGCAATTTTACACAGCGCCGTGGCGACGACCCATGGCAAGAAGCGCTTGACTGTCGGACTATCCATTGTCCTTGCCGCAAACTCGATCCGACCGGCGTGTCACCCGAATCGGGCCATGCCTCGTCCTATAGAAGTTAGGCTCAAACGGCTTTGTCACGTTCGTGGGTTTTACTTGTCAATGGGGCCGGGCTGGGGCCGGGTACCCGGGCGAGGGGCGGTCAAATAGGGAATTTCGGGAAAACTGGGCCGTTCGGCCAAAAATAGTCCGCAATCACGACGAAAAATCTTGATTGCCGTCGCCGTGACGAGAGGCTTGATGGTGTAGGTGGCCATCACTCCTCCTCTTGCTGAGTTGGGAAAGGACAGGCTATCGAGAGCCCGATGATGTTCGACCTGTCCTTTGATTCAGACACTGAGAGCCGGGTTCGGTTCGTCGGCGAGACATCATTGCAGCTCCCGGCGCCGTCGCACGGTTTCGGCCGTAACCTCGCCCCCCTTGCCGCCGAAATGTCCGATGACGTAGTTGGCGACAGCGGCCAGTTCCTCGTCGGTATAGGCGGCGCCGAAGCTCGGCATGTAGCCGGTGCCGTGCCTGGTCTTGAGATCGGCGCCCGTTAGCAGCACCTGGACGAGGTTGACGCCTTGCGGATCGTTGACGGCCTGGCTGCCGGCGAGGGCCGCGTAATCCGTTTCGCGGCCCTTGCCGTTCCAGCTGTGGCAGCTGGCGCAGACGCCCTCGAAGATCCGCCGGCCAAGTTCGCCCTCCGGGTCCCGCGGCCCGGGCGCCGAGGCGGTCGACGCCGTCATCGCCGCCGGCGCCGGGTCGATCTGGGTGCCGGGCGTACCGGACTGCGGCTCGACCCGCCGCAGATAGGCCAAGACCGCCTTCGTGTCATCGGCCGTGAGATACTGCAAACTGTCGGCGACCGCCTCAGCCATCGGGCCGGCGGCGGAGCCGCGTCCGGACGCGTGGCCCCGGCTCAAATAATTGGTGATTTGCTCGTCCGACCATTCACCGATGCCATAGGCCTGATCGGTCGTGATGTTGTAGGCGTGCCAGCCCTGCAGCAGGGCGCCGCCGAACTGCCGCCCAGTCTCCATCGCGAAGCCGGCATTGCGCGGTGTGTGGCACTCGCCGCAATGGCCCAGCGCCGTCGCGAGATAGGCGCCGCGGTTCTCGGCCTCGCTCGCCGCCGGATCGGCACGGAACCGGCGCTCGTCGAGGAAGACGAGATTCCAGAAAGCCAGCGTCCAGCGCTCGCTAAAGGGAAAGAGCAGGAGGTTCGGCCGCGCCGGCGCGCGCACGGGCGGCAGCGAGAAGAGATAGGCTTTCATCGCTACCGCGTCGTCGCGGCTCAGCCCGGTGTAGGAGGTGTAAGGGAAGGCCGGGTAGAGATGGCTGCCATCCTTGGCGATCCCCTCATGCAGCGCCCGCACGAAATCATCGTCGCTCCAGCCGCCGATCCCGGTCTCCCTGTCCGGCGTGATGTTGGTCGTATAGATCGTGCCGAAGGGCAGGTGGAAGGCGAGCCCACCTGCGAAGGCTTTGCCGCCCGGCACCGTGTGGCAGGCTGCGCAGTCGGCCGCCTTCACGAAATACGCGCCGCGCGCGACGAGTTCGGGCGTGGGAGCCACATCCGCGGCCCAGATCTCGGGATCGCGGTCGCCGAAGCGCCATGCGGCATAGGTGCTGCCGGCCATGATCGCTGCGAGCAGGATGCCCCCGCCGATCTTCAAGACGCGCCCGGCCATATCAGACTGCCGCCGCCAGGCTGCCGGCCAGCGGCAGCCGCCGGATGCGCTTGCCCGATGCCGCGAAGACAGCGTTCGCCACGGCCGGGAAGGCGGCGGCAGTGCCGGTCTCGCCGAGCCCGCCGGGCGTCTCCGTGCTCTCGACGATATGCACCTCGATCGGCGGCGTTTCGTCCATGCGCAGCATGCGGTAGGTGTTGAAGTTCGTCTGCTGCACCCGCCCCTGGTCGAGCGTGATTTCGCTGTAGAGCGCCGAGGTGAGCCCGAAGACGAGGCCGCCCTCGAGCTGCGCCTTCACCGAGTCCGGATTGATCGCCTGCCCGCAATCCATCGCGGCGACAATCCGGCGCAGCCGGATCTGATGGCTGGCCTTGGGCACCTCGACCTCGCAGACGACGGAGAGGTACGAGCCGAAAGCGAACTGCACCATGATGCCGCGACCGACGCCGGACGGCAGAGGCGCACCCCAGCCGGCCTTCTCGGCCGCGAGCTCCAGCACCGTGAGCGCGCGCGGCGTCTTTCGCAGCAGCGGCCGGCGGAATGCTACCGGATCCTGCTTCGCGGCATGCGCCAGCTCGTCGATGAAACTCTCGATGACGAAGATATTGTGGGCCGGCCCGACGCCGCGCCACCAGGCGGTGATCACCCCGGGCGGCTCATGCCGGACCCAGGAGCTCTTGAGCGCGGCGATCTCGTAGATCGGATCCTCGGCGCACTCGACCGTGTCGGGATCGACGCCGTCCTTGCGCATGCCCTGCGGCGCCCAGCGCGCCGTGACGCTCGATCCCGTCGTCTTGTGGGTCCAGCCGACGATCTTGCCGCCCGCATCGAGCCCGGCCGCGATACGGTCGTAATAGAAGGGCCGGTAGCGGTCGTGCTGGATGTCGGTCTCGCGCGTCCAAATCATCTTCAGCGGGTAGGACACCTGCTTCGCGAAGGAAGCGGCGATGCCGACATATTCGGACTCGAGCCGGCGGCCGAAGCCGCCGCCGATCATGTGGTTGTGGACCGTGACCCGCTCGGGCGCGACGCCCGCCGCCTTGGCCGCCTCGGCCTGCGCCCTCGTCGGCACCTGGGTGCCGCACCAGACATCCGCGCCGTCGGGCCGGACATGGACCGTGCAATTGATCGGCTCCATCGGCGCATGCGCGAGGAAGGGAAGCTGGTAGACCGCCTCGAGCTTGACCGCAGCACCCGCGATCGCCGCCTCGGGATCGCCCACCTTGCGGGCGACGAGACCGTCGGCCTGCGACGCATCCGCATGGCCTTTCACGATATCGGCCTGGCTGAGGCCCGCCTGCGGCCCCAGATCCCAGTCGATGTCGAGCGCCTCGAGCCCCTGTTTCGCCGCCCAGAAATGGTCGCCCACGACCGCGACGCCATCGGCGATCTTCAGCACGTCGACAACGCCGGGCAGCTTGCGCGCGGCCGCGTCCTCGAGCCGGGCGAGCGTGCCGCCGAGCACCGGGCACATCGCGACGATCGCGACCTTCATGCCCGGGATTTGCACGTCGATGCCGTAGATAGTCTTGCCGTTGACCTTGGTCGGCGTATCGACCCGCTTCTGCGGCGTGCCGATCAGCGTCCAGTCCTTGCGGTCCTTGAGCGGCGCGTCGGAGGGCAGCGGCAAGGTCAATGCGACGGGCACGAGCGAGGCATAGCTCGCGGTCTTGCCCGAGGGGGCGTGCTTGACGACCCCGCGTTCGACGCTGCACCCGGCGGGATCCACCTTCCATTGCTTCGCCGCCGCCTGCACCAGCACGGCGCGCGCAATCGCCGCAGCCTTGCGCAGGCTTTCCCAGCCGGCACGGATCGATGTCGAGCCGCCCGTCGCCTGGAGGCCGAGCAGCGGGTTGGCGTAGAGCTTGTCGTTGGCCGGCGCGAAATCCGGCGTCACCTGATCGAGCCCGACATCGAGTTCCTCCGCCATCAGCATCGAGGCGCCTGTCCAGATTCCCTGCCCCATCTCTACGTCGCGCATGACGAGCACGATCTTCCCGTCCTCGCCGATCCGGATGAAAGCGTTTGGCGCGAACGGGTCCGCCGCGGAGGCCGCGCGCGCCATCCGGCCTCCCATGGGTATCCACGCCGCCACGACGAGGGCGGCGGCGGCGCCGAGAAAGGTGCGGCGATCTGGTCGCTTCAGGTCGGCGGCCGGGTGCGTCTCGCTCATCGTCACCCCCTCAGCTCGCGGCGGCGTGCTTGATCGCTGCCCTAATTCGCGGATAAGTGCCGCAGCGGCAGATATTGCCGCTCATCGCGGTGTCGATGTCGACGTCGCTCGGCTTCGGGTTGCTTGCGAGGAGAGCTGCCGCAGACATGATCTGCCCGGACTGACAGTAACCGCACTGCACGACCTCGAACTCAAGCCATGCATTCTGGATTCGGGAGCCGGCAGGGGTCGCGCCGATTGCCTCGATGGTCGTGATCTTGCGGCCGACCGCGGCGCTTGCGGCAATCACGCAGGATCGCACCGGCTCGCCGTCGAGATGCACGGTGCAACAGCCGCAGAGCGCCACGCCGCAGCCGAACTTGGTGCCCGTCAGCCCAGCTACGTCGCGCAGGACCCACAGCAGGGGCATGTCATCCGGCACGTCGACCTGACGGTCCTCGCCATTGATGTCGAGAGTGAGCATGGGATCCTCTCAATCGCGGTGTAGAAAGCATGGCGCCCGCTTGTCCCGCCTCGGATCGCCCTCTAATTCATACATTTAGTGACGGATTTAGCGACCCGGTTCGACACATCACTGAGCGGCGACTTCCGGAATGATCTGCCCCTGTCCTTGTCGGAAATCAAGTCCGAACATAGTGATGGTGTAATCCACCGAGAATTGGTGTCGGGAGAGTGCGCTCGACGGCCTCAACAGCCCGCGGAAGCGGCGCAAACGCTGCTTCACACTGACCATCGAAGCTAAGGTATGTCACAAGGTCGGTCGTCATGCTTTCGGCATCCTGCGTAATGATAGCGAAGCCGAAGATCTTGTCCAGGAAGCGTATGTCTACGCCAAACGCCGGGCGGTAGATCGCGGCCATCAGTCTGAGCCGGATGATCCTGAGGCTTACAAACAGCGCGACCCCAGTTATGATGCGATGCGGGCGCCAGCTTGGCGGTAGCCGCGCGTTGAATAAAGGAAATGTTTCGTGTCCCCGTCAAACCTTCCTATCATTCGCAATGCCCTGGCGTGGAGGCAAGCGGGCCGCGCAGTTGCCATGGCGAGCGTAGTCGAGACTTGGGGGTCGGCGCCGCGCCCGCCCGGCAGCCGCCTCGTGGTGGACGCGGATGGGAATTTTTCGGGGTCCGTATCGGGCGGCTGCGTAGAGGCCGAGGTGATCGGTGCGGCGTTGGAGACGATGCAGGCGGACGTACCGCGCCTGCTCGAATTTGGCGTCTCGGACGAGACGGCCTGGCGGGCCGGGCTTTCCTGCGGCGGCCGGGTCAAGATCTATGTGGAAAGTGTCGGCAGGACCCAAGCCCGCATTTTGGAAATGTTGGCTGATGAATATACCGCCCGGCGTGCGTGTGTGCTTGTCACGGATATTGACTCGGGCGAACAAAGGTTGGTCCGATCGGAGGAAACCGCCAACGATCCGTTGCAGGACCTCATCGAGGTGCGGCTGCGGCAGGGGCGGAGTGCCCTGATCCAACATGCCGGCAGGCGGTTGTTTTTCGATGTGCAAGCTCCGCCCGTGCGGTTATTCGCGATCGGCGCAACGGATATCGCGCAAACGCTAGCCGTGGCGGCGGACCTTGCCGGCTTCGAAGTGACCATCATAGACCCGCGCACCGCTTTCGCAACGCCCGAGCGCTTTCCCAAAACGCCAATTGCCGCCGAATGGCCCGAAATCGCGTTGCCGGGACTAGGACTTGATAGCTATACGGCGGTCGCCCTGCTCGCGCATGAACCTCGGATCGACGATCCCGCGCTCGGCGCGGCATTGCGTGCGAAGTGCTTTTATATTGGCGCGCTCGGCTCCAACATAACCCACGCGCGGCGCCTTGCACGGATGCGCGCTGTCGGCTTTTCCGAGGCCGAGCTCGCCCAAATCCGTAGCCCCATAGGGCTTGCCATCGGCGCCGCGAATCCGGCCGAAATCGGCATCGCGATCGTTGCCGAAATCATCGCGGCGCGGCGCAAAGGAAGTGGCGCGGTGGAGAAGGCGGCGTAGGTGCGGCAGGTTGCAGCTGTCATCCTCGCCGCCGGCGAGGCGAAGCGATTCCGTCGGTCGCCAGACGAAACCAAGCTCATAGCCGAACTGGATGGCAAGCCGATCGTGCGCCATGTCGCGGAGGCGGCGCTGGCCTCGCGGGCGTATCCTGTCCTGCTGGTGACAGGCCACGCCCACGAACAAGTCTCAAATGCGCTCGATGGTCTCATGCTCGAACGGATTCACAACCACGATCCTGGCGCGGGCCTGTCGGCGTCCCTGAAGCTCGGGGTGCGCGCCTTGCCAAGCACTGCTCGTGGCGCCGTTATTCTCCTGGGCGACATGCCGCGAATCGCACCAAGCCTGATCGACCGGCTCATTGACGCATTCGATGCGGCGCCGGTCGAGCCGGTCGCGGTCGTGCCGGTGCGTGGCGGGCGGCGCGGCAATCCGGCACTGATCGGCCGCGGCCTTCTCGCGGCAGTCAGGATGCTCGAAGGAGACAAGGGCGCGCGAGACCTCATCGCCGCGGCGTCGGAAAATATTCTCGAATTGATGGTAGGCGACTCCGCGATTGAGATCGACATCGACACGAGAGAAGATCTGGGCCACCGGCCTTAGGACAGGTTCGACGGGCTGGCGTTCTCAACCATGCATTCATCGCCGGCCACACCGACCGCGGCGATGACGGCAGCTACGTCCGGGACCCCGGAAAAGGTCACCTCGGCGCGTTTCGTCGCGAGATTGACCGACGCTGAGACAACGCCGGGCGTGGCCCGGATTGCCTTTTCGACCCGTTCTACGCAGGAATCGCAGGCCATGCCCTCGACGCGAATGCTAAAGGCGGCGGGATTTTTTGGATTGGAGACGAGAGAGGACATCGATGTTTCCTTTACGAACGATTTGGTAGATGTTGGCCTGTTGGATCGTAGATGATCGCGCTCCGGCGCGACGGCAAGTGTAACGAAGTTTGCATGAATTGCGCCGCGCTGATCGACAACTCAGAGCAGCTTTGCCTCTAGCGTGATCTCGGCGTTGAGGACCTTGGAAACCGGGCAGTTCTTCTCGGCGTCGCCGGCCATCCGAGCGAACGTGGCTTCGTCAAGGTTCGGCACCTTGGCGTGCAGAGTCAGAGCCGACCGACTGATGCGGAAGCCCTGCCCCTCAGGCTCAAGAGTGACCGCTGCCTCGGTACTAAGCTCGGTGGGGGTGAAGCCGGCGCCCTGCAGCCCAAAGGCCAGCGCCATCGTGAAGCATCCGGCATGCGCGGCAGCGATCAACTCTTCGGGGTTGGTGCCCTTCTCGTTCTCGAAGCGGGTCTTGAAGGAATAGGGGGTTTCGGCGAGCACGCCGAAATCGGTGGAAAGATTGCCGCTGCCGGCGCGGCCGGTGCCGCGCCAAACCGCCGTTGCCTTGCGGATCATATGAAGTCTCCTTGGTTAAGATGGACTGAGCTGCTGCTTCAATTCTATCAGGCGCGGTCGCACGTCCAATCCGCCGGGAGCCACTGGGATGGGACCAGAGGACATCAATGCGCTGAGAATTCTCACGGCGCGTCTGGTCGACCATGGCAGTCAGAATTTCGCCAGCCGACCTTACTCCCCCTTGGCTAGCCGGAATAGCCGTCAGGTGTCCGAAAATAGACCCGCATGATCCTCAGCGACTGCAGCAACCTCCTATTTTCCTGCGCACGGCGGTAATACTGGAGGCAAAACATCCAGTCTGGGATGGCGCAAATAGCTATCGTCGGGTTCATGAAAATTGATAAGAATTGGAGGATCGCATAGCGTCCGAGCATCCGAGCGGAAGATCTTGAAATGGCCTATCAGGTCAGGTTGCTATTCACGCGGCATTATCGCCACCTTTCGTCAACGCAGGGGTGTGGTCCCTCACCCCGTTCCCGGGCAAGGGTGCGATAGTCGGTATACCCTTTGGCGCCGCCGCCATAGTAGGTGGACGGATCGTCGGCGTTAAGGGAGGCGCCGGAGCGAAACCGTTCCGGCAAGTCTGGATTAGCCAAAAACTTGCGCCCGAAGGCGATCAGATCCGCCTTCCCTTGCTGGAGCCAGGCCTCCGCAGTGTCGTGGTCGAAACCGCCAGCGATGATGAGCGTGCCGCGGTATCTTTCGCGCATCAGCTCGAGCATCCTCAACGCGCTAGGGTCGGGCTCGATCCCTTTCTCGATCGCGGCGACGGCAGGGTTGACAATGTGCAGATAGGCGAGCGCGCCCCTGTTGAGTTTTTCAGCGACTTGGCCAAAGGTCGTCTCCGGGTCATCGTCGCCCATATCGTTGAAGGTGCCGAGCGGCAACAATCGTACGCCGACGCGGTCGTGACCCCAAACATCGCTCACCACCTCGACCACTTCCATTAGCAGCCGCGCCCGGTTCTCGATCGCGCCGCCATAGCCGTCAGCGCGGTGGTTGCTGCGGGAATTGACGAACTGGTCGAGCAGATAACCGTTGGCAGCGTGGACCTCCACACCGTCGAATCCGGCCTCCAGCGCATTTCGCGATCGGCGCGCGTATTGTTGTACAATGTAGGGCATCTCCTCGATCTGCAAGGCCCGCGGCGTGACGAAAGGAACCAGTTCCCCCTCGCCGTTTTCATTTTCGATGAACGCCTCCCCGCTAGGCTTTATGGCCGAGGGCGCGACCGGAAGCATGCCAAGCTTTCGCCAAGCTCAAAGCGGCACTTCGCAAACCTGCCGCACGAACATTTGATGCCCTTATCGAAGCCATCGCTCAAGCGCTCGCGGACTTCACACCAAACGAGTGCGCAAATTACCTCGCCAATTCGGGTTATCGCTACCCATCATGAACATGCTCTACTCTGCTCGCAAAGCATCCGGTAATATTCGATGATGCCGGTGGTCGACTGGCCTAGCTTGAACCAGGCCAGCGCCTGGGCGGTCGAAATCGACCTGATCGTCGTAGCGGCCTCTCGGGAAGGTCACGAGCTCGTGAAGGTAATCGGCGAGCCAATGCGCCTCGCGGGGCAGGTGCACGAAGCCGCCTTCCATGGCACCGGTCTGGGCATTGAGGCGCATGATCTTGTCGCCTTCGGGCTTGTAGCAGGTGACGGTGTAGACGCCCTCCTCGCGCAGCTCCTGAATCAATTGCGTACCCGAGGCCTTGTCCTCAATCAGGATCACGCTCGGCTGGAATAGCCTGGACTGGTCAACGACGGCCCGCTTGAGCTCGGGATAGCCGAATTTTTTGCGCAGAACATTCAATAGATAGAAATGCTTGTTCTTGACGCCAAAAGTCGTGCAGACGGAATAGTCGGCGAGTTCGCTTGGCTTGTTCGCCGTATCCCAGCTTTGCACGATCTGATCGAATTTTTGCGGCAAATCCTCTGGCGCGTAGCGCGGGAACCAGGCGGCCTCCACCATGCCTCCGCCAGCGGGGGCGGGCGCCTGCTGATATTGGCCGGCGAAATTATAGGGGCCCAGGCTGCGGCGCAAAGCCTCCAGCGTCGCCAAAGGCTCGCGTTCGGGATGCAGGACATCACCGGTTCGCCGGTGATGAATGTGCGAGCCGAACGGGCTTTCGATGACATAGGTCTGATCTTCTTCCGCGATTGCTGGGAACGAAACGACCTCCCAGGCATCTTGTTCGAGCACATGGCCGACGAGGTCATCTTCGTGCAGGCGCTGCATGATGAGAATGATGCAGCCCGCCTTTTTGTCATTGAGACGGCTCAACAGAACCGTATCATACCAACTGTTGCAGGCCGCACGCCGCGCATCGGAGAGTGCCTCGTCGGGTTTTAACGGATCGTCAATAATAATTACATCGGCGCCGCGCCCGGTCAGGACGCCGGAGACGGAGGTCGCGAGCCGCGACCCGCCCATGGTCGTGACGAACTCACCGACCGCCTTGCGTTCGTTCGACAGCCGCGTCGCAAACAGCGATTGGTACCAGCTGCTCAGCATGATCGTCCGGCAATCGCGGGCCAGTTTGTCGGAGAGATCTTGGGCATAGCTCACCGCGATGATTTGCGCGGTGGGATCTTGCGCGAGCCACCAGGCCGGCAGCGCGATCGAGCCGGCAAGCGACTTCAAGCTGCGCGGTGGGACATTGATGATGAGCCGCTTGATCCTGCCCTGGCGGCAGGCCTCGAGCTTTCCGGCGAGATGCTCGATATGCCAGTTCGGCCAAAATTTCGCTTGGGGCATGAGCTCGTGAAAAGAGCGCTGCAAAAAACTGCAGAAGTCGAGGCGCATGAGCGCGTAAAACTCCCGCACTGAGAGATCATTCATCAGCCCCGGCCGCTCCCTCGTCCATGCGCAGCAGCCGGGCCTTGAGCCCGGCCAGCACGGCCTCATCGGCAGGCTCAATGTCCTTGGGCAGGCTCTGCGCCTCGATCCTTGGTTCAAGCACCTGCAGCAGGGAAAACGCCAGTTGGATCGATTTTTTGTCGCCTCGGGCCGCGTCATTGGCGAGTTGGGTGACTGCGGCGTCGAGCTTGGTGATGCGCTTGCGCCGGCCGTTTTCGGCAATGGTCACGTGTTAACTCATGGCCGCCATGAAAATCGTGGCGAAGTTCCGGCTGCCCTTGCCGCGTCCCTTGGGGTTGCCCGACTGGCCTTTGCGGAAGCGGGTCTTAACCGGTGGCTTGCCATAGCCGATATCATAAGGAGGCGATGTCATGACCCTACGCTCCGTGCATCGGCCAGCTGCGCAAGACTTTGCCCGCTCACGGCGTGCCGCGCGTCTTCGCCGGCGTAGGCTTGCCAGCGCCGGATCATCGTATCGACATAGAGCGGATCGAGTTCGAGGCCGCGGCGGCGGCGGCCGGTGCGCTCCGCCGCGATGAGCGTGGTGCCGCTGCCCAGAAAAGCATCGAGAACAAGATTGCCACGGCTCGAGCAGTCGAGAATGGCATCGGCGACGAGCGCCACGGGTTTGACCGTTGGATGCAGGCTCAGCAAATCGCCTTCCTCGCCCTGCCGGCCGAAGCCGCTCACGCCCGGATAAGTCCAGACATTGGTGCGGTTGCGGCCATAGCGGCCGAGCTGCACATTGTTGCGGTGGGACGACTTGCCATTCTTATAGACGCCGATCAGTTCATGCCGGCTGCGATAAAGCGAGCCCATGCCGCCATTCGATTTCACCCAGACACAGAGATTGCTAAGGCTTCCATAGGTCTCGGCGCCGGCGCCAGAAACTCACGGAGGTGACGCCAGTCGATGCAAATGAAGTGCACGCTTCCTGCCCGGCTGAAAGCGCAAAGGTGCCGGAAGCACGTCAGCAGAAACCGCTCAAACTCTCCTTAAAGGTTGCCAAGGCGGCTCACCGCTTGGCTCTGTATTGCGGGAAGCTGGTCTGCCGGATCCGGTGCGTCCGGCTTCCTGTCGAGGCTCTCGATCCTGAGCTCGATTTCGCCCATGTCGAAGCCAGTCGCCTCGAGATCGAAATCAAGATCGAGGATGGAAAGCTTCTTGGGCTGCTCTGCCAGGAACTGGTCGTTCCAGGTTCAGTTCTCCGTCAACCGGTTGTCGGCGATTGCGAAGGCGCGCCGCTGGGCGCCATCAAGATGTTCGATCGCGATGGTTGGCATTCGGACCATGCGAGTTCCTTCGCCGCGAGAATCCGGCCATGACCGGCAATCACGGTTCCTCCGGCATCGATCAGTACCGGCACATTGAAGCCGAAACTCGCAATGCTATTGGCGATCTGCCGTATCTGCTTGCGGCTATGAAGCCGAGGATTTTCGGATGAGCTTGAGCTGGTCAATCGGAATATAGTCGATAGCGAGCTTTCCACCGTCGCTTGGAGAGGGAGCCGGTGTGAGTTTCGTGTTACCAATCATCTTGAGCTTCCGTACACATCGCCGGACGAGAATCGACGGACGCGCGGAAGAGTATGACGCTTGGAAACGGCACTTGTCCAAATGAACAAATCCACGTTCATTTGTTTATTTTTGAGAACTTCTCGGACGTCCGCTCGGGCGTGGAGAAAACTCGGCTATAGGCTTCGTTGAACGCCCTCTCTTTATAGTCGTCCCTGAATTGGGCGTTGCGCGGCTGCTAGCATTTTCTTGAGTGCTTTACCTTTCTCCGGCCGATGCTGCGTCAGCCACGCGATCATCCTGGCAACGAGATCCTCTTGGAAGTAAGCAGGGTCATTTTCGTTAATGGTGACGTGACTGTACGAGAACTTATCGTTGCTCGCCTTGTTGGCCTCGAAGTCAAACCTCAAGTTCGACCAGAACTCCGATGGTATGGATTGACGCAGACCCGTCAACGATCGGATTTCTTGGGCTATGAGCCGGCCCGAAGCTCCAGACTCCCGGTAGCTGGCAATCATCTTTTCGACCAGCGCGTAGATTTTTTCCTGCGCCTGGCCTTTGGGCCACTGCGGCCCCCCGCGATACTTTCACGCCGAGTGTAGACGAGGAAGCCTGGGGGTCCGGCGTCGCTCAAAGCCTCAATGGCCTTCGCCTCGGATCCTTTCAAATCCACCAGACAAAGCCAGTCCTTCTTGAGAAAGCGCGCGGGCGCGTCGCGGAGCTTGATTGGATCCCGAACAGTCAATCGGCGTTCCCTGTTCCTCGACGAATCAATCCCTGTTTCGTGAATTTAATTCCCTGTTCAGTTTTCTAGGGAATTTTTCTGCAAGCGCCTAAAATATCGCGTATTTAACCGGCCGGTTTTAGCCAAAGCGGGCCAAAATTTAAAATTTCCCTGATCTTTTCCCTGTTAGCAGGGAATTTCGGGGGAGACCGGTTCGCCGATGACTGCTTCATCAGCCAGTTTTTACTTACTGACATTGCTTGAGTTATTGTCTTCCTGGGAAACCCATTTTCACGCGTATTTTCGGGGGTTAGCGGTCTCGTGTCTTGGAGTGGTTTGCGGCAGAGACGGTTTGGCAGGCGATTTCGGTGGCGGCCGGCGTGAAAATCTCTTCAGGGCCATTTCGTGGTTGACTTTTTTGCAGGTGGAACAGGTTTTTCGAGCGCCGTCGTCGCCTGACTTGGTTCACACCTCCGTTGATGGTGGCGGTTCCGGTGGCGTCGCGGTTTCATCCCGTCCCGCTTTTCGGCCCGCCTCGTACCCTTCGGCATGGCCGGCTTCGTATCCGGCCTTTTGGCCTGCCTCGTACCCTTCGGCACGGCCAACTTCATGTCCCGCTTTCCGGCCCTCTTCGTGCCCCTCGGTACGACCGGCTTCATATCCGCCTTTTGGCCTGCCTCGTACCCTTCGGCACGGCCGGCCTCATGTCCCGCATTCCGGCCCTCTTCGCACCCCTCCGCACGGCTTGCCGCACGCCCAGCCCGTTGGTTGGCCTCGTCGGCGAGGCCCTTGAGGCCTATTCCAACGCCGATCCAGCCCGCCCCTGCGAAGACGAGATCAATGCCGAGGAATAGTCCAAGTATGTAAATGCTCGACACTGGCCAGTGCGCCAGTACGATGACGCCAAGCAGAAACGTGACGATACCCGAGAAAACCACGGCGATCCACGGTGTCCCCTCCTTCATACTGAAGGCCAGAATGATTCGCATGATGCCCGAGGCGACCAGCGCCGCCCCAAGCACAAGGGTCAAGGTCGCTGCCGCGAGAAGCGGGTTCTCGAATGTCACGAATCCCGCAACGATGTACAGTAAGCCGAGAGCGACCCAGAGAAAGAATTTGCCCCATGATTTGACTTGGAATGCGTTGATGACCTCGGCAACGCCGGCGATTAGCATCATAATGCCGACAAAAAATACGCTCGCGATGGTCGCGGTGACGACGCTGTAGAGCGCAAGCAGCCCCACGAGATGAGATAAATGATGCCAAGTGCAACGATCCAGCCCCATTTGGCACGCAGCGCCTCGACTCCCTGACCAAGGTTGGTATGCCTTCCAAAATCATAACTGCTGGTCACGGCATCCTCCGTTTCAGCCTGTTTATCTTTTGCCAGATTGGCAAATTTTATCACACGATGGATCTGATTGGCAGCCCGTTATACAGTTCACCAAGCCGAGGTGCGAGAGCAGACTTTCGGTGTTCAGCCAGCCGCCTGGACGTTTACAAGGCTCTGAGTTAACGATTTGTTTCCGGCGGAAGCTGCCAAGACTCGCCGTTCATGACGAAGCGGACGCGCGAAGCCAAGGTGACGCGCGGAAGTTTATAGTGTCCGGAGTGATCGGCGATTTCGTT
>CAVQZL010000060.1:0-30447 GCA_963718265.1 uncultured Alphaproteobacteria bacterium
AGCCACGAACAGTCGGTTTAGGGAAGAAGGCTGTGGTGAGGAACGCTCTTCCGCTTATGGCGCGATGCCGACCGATGAATTCAACTCTCACGATGTCCGCTTTCAAGCCGAGCGGATGTTCATCTAAACGGCAACCATGGTGAAGGTTTTCGGATGCCTTCAGGCGTACGAAAACCGCCCAAGCACGAACCCGTGGGCCTGCGGCAACGGTCTATGGGGATTTCGGGTTTTGCCTGAGGGCGATGACGGCGGCGCGGGGGCGGTGACGGCGCGGACGAAAACGCAGCGATTGAAGCTTTGCTCCAGGCGGTCGCCGGATTGGGAGCTGGCCGCATGCGAAGTTCAGGTCTTCTGTCACGGTGTTGGCGAAGGGCGTGCGGATGGCGGTCGCCGGAACAAGGAGCATTGCGGCGCGAGTTGTGCGTGGGCCGTGCCGGGTCACGACGGCGTCCCGGTTGCTGCGGGAGCGTGGGGCGGCGCGCGCGGCTGCATCCAGCGTTCAAAGGTCTCGATGATGCGCATGCGCCCGCCGCAGCAGGGACAAGGTGGGAGCCAATCGAGCGGTTCGGGCGCTTCGACAGGCTCTGGCGGCGCCGGCGCCACGGCAAGGAGTTCGCGGGCGCGCGCTATATTGGCCTTCCGTGCCGAGCTGGCGAGCAAGCCGTAATGGCGGATGCGGTGGAAGCCATGTGGCAGGACATGGAGCAGGAAACGGCGGATGAACTCGTGCGGCGCGAGCGTCATCACACGCTGCCGCTCCGGACCATCGCGGCGGTAGTCCTTGTAGCGGAAGGTGACGCCGGTCTCATCGTAGGCGATCAGACGTTGATTGGAGATGGCGACCCGGTGGGTGTAGCGCGAGAGATAGGCGAGCACAGCCTCGGGGCCGGTGAACGGCACCTTGGCATATACCACCCATCGCTTCTTCCAGACCGGCGCGAGATGGCGCAGGAAGCGGCGTTGGTCGGCTAGATCGGCGTGGCCGCCGAAGAAGACGAGCTTGCCGGCATCGTGCAACTCGATCAGCCGGGTGAGAAACAGGCGGCGGAAGAGCGCACCCAGCACCCGCACCGGCAGGAGGAAGGCCGGACGCGACGATATCCATCGCCGCCCATCGAGCGAGATGCCGCCGCCTGGCACGATCATGTGGATATGGGGATGATGCGTCATCGCCGATCCCTGTCAATCAGCAACGAATGGGGACCCCAGGTTTGCATGCAAAAGGGACCCTCTTTTGAGACAGCCGGGGATGACAGCGTGCGCCCTGGCGGAGCTGGTCAGGGTTGCGCAGCCGGGGCGCGCGCGGTGGCGTGAGGCGGGTTTTTGAGCGTCAGGCGCGATTTTTGAAGCGCCAGCTTTCATTCCCGGTTTCGACAATGTCGCAATGGTGGGTGAGACGATCGAGCAGCGCGGTCGTCATCTTGGCGTCTCCGAAGACGCTCGGCCATTCGCCGAAGGCCAGATTGGTGGTGACGATGACCGATGTGCGCTCATAGAGCTGGCTGACGAGATGGAAGAGCAATTGGCCTCCAGCCTGAGCGAAAGGCAGATAGCCAAGTTCGTCGAGAACGGTGAAGTCCTTGCGGGTGAGATAATTGGCGATTCGACCCTGCCGGCCTGCGCGTGCTTCGGCCTCCAGGCGATTGACGAGATCAACGGTATTGAAGAAGCGGCCGCGCAGGCCGGCGCGGATGCAGCTTCGCGCGATGGCAATGGCAATATGCGTCTTGCCCGTTCCTGTGCCTCCGACGAGAACGATGTTGCGTTGGCTGGCAACGAAGCCACCGCTCGCAAGATCGCGCACCAGGGTTTCGTTAACGGCCGCGCCGTCGAAATTCAAAATCATCGATGTCCTTTGCCAGAGGAAGCTTGGCGATGGTCATCTGATATTTGATGGAGCGCGCCTGCTTTTCGGCGATTTCGGCTTGAAGAAGATCGCCGACGATTTGCGGTGGCTCGTGCTGCCGTTTTATGCCAGTCGCCATCACGTCATCATAGGCGCTCCTCATGCCGAAGAGCTTGAGTTCGCTCATGAGGTCGAAGATTTGCGTGCGTTCCATCAGCCGGAACTCCTCAGTTGATCGTATCTTGCGCAATCGGCGAGCGGGACGTGCCTCAATTTCAAGGCGTCTGGTGTGAGGATGGTCAGCGGCGGGCCGGGATCACGGCGACGCGCCAAAATGTTGATGATGACATCGGCGGAATGGACGCCTTCTGCTAAGGCCTCAGCGCAGGCGGTCTCGACCGCCGGCAATCCGTCATCGAGAACCGCCGCGAGGATTTTCACCATCTGGCGGTCGCCGTCGGCAGAGCCGGCGAGCTTGCGGCGGATTTTCTCCATCGCTGACGGCAAGACCCAGTCTTTGAACGGCGCGCCATTCCTCAAGGCGCCGGGCTTGCGGGCCAGAACCGGCACGTAATGCCAGGGATCGTAGATCGTCTCTTCGCGGCCAAAACATCGCCGATGTTCGCCAGCGACGATCCCGTCCTGGCGAATGATGATCCGGTCGGCGTAAGCATGGATTTCGACCGGACGGCCAACGGCGCTCGCCTTGACCGAGTATTTGTTGTTATCGAACCGGACAAGACAGGTCTTGGACACCGAAGCGCTCGCCGCATGGAAGCCGTCGAAGCGGCCGCGCAGTTGCACGAGCTTTTGCCGTTCTTCCTCGAAAACCTCCCAGATTGTGCGGTCGGCGCATTCCGGATGGCGATGCGCCTTGGCGTAAGCAACGCATTTGTCGAGAAGCCAGGCATTCAACTCGTCGTAGCTCTTGAACCTCAGACGCGGCGTAAAAAAGCGTTCGCGTACAAGACCGACCTGGTTTTCAACTTGGCCTTTCTCCCAGCCGGACGCCGGCGTGCAGGCCACGGCCTCGACGAGATAATGCCCGCACATCTGAAGAAAGCGGCGGTTGTATTGCCGGTCCTTGCCGGCGAAGATTGCATCCACCGCGGTTTTCATATTGTCATAAATGCCGCGCTCGCAGGTGCCCTTGAAAAAGGCGAAGGCGCGGTCATGCGCGTCGAACACCATCTCCTGGGTCTCACGCGGATAGGCACGCACGAACAGCATGCGGCTGTGACAGAGCCTCATGTGCGCGACCTTCACGGTCACCGTCGCGCCGTTCAGCACGACGATTTCATGGCTCCAGTCGAACTGGTAAGCCTCGCCGGGAGCAAAGGTGAGCGGCACATAGGCCTGCACCATCGCGGCGCCGCGCTCCTTGCGCCAACCTATCGCGTAACGGCGAACCGCATCGTAGCTTCCGCCATAACCAAAGCCGCGTAACTCTTCGAATAGCCGGACAAGCGTCAGTCGCTCGCGCGCCGATTTTTCTTCGTTCGCCAGCAGCAGGCAATCCAGCCGATCCCGCCATGGTCCGATTTTGGGAAGCGGCTGCGACGATCGTTCGTAATGGAACTCAGTCGCATCCGAGCGGATGATCTTGCGCACGACCTTCCGCGAAACGCGCAGGTCCCGGCAAATCTCCTTGATTGACTTCTTCTGAACAAAAAACGCCCGGCGAACCTTGGCGATCGTTTCCACAACCAGCATTCCAATCTCGGCCTCCCAAAATCAAGGAGGCCACTGTGGACCCTCAGCCCCGGGGTCCCGATTGGATGCAAATCACCCCCAAAGCGGGGTCCTTATTCCATGCAATTTTACATCGGGGAGCCCCATGACCAAATCATCGGGCGGCAACGCTATGTCGAATTCGCGCAGGCCAGAAATCCACGCGCCGAACTCGGGCGACCCATAGACCGGATAAATCGTCCCGTGCATTTCGACAATTGCGTGCATCGTACCGCAAAACTCTTGGGCCAGGCCGTCGTGATTGTAGTCTGCAATGACTGAGGCGTGGAACGCGCGGAAGACTCCATAGCTGTCCGTAACGGTCCCCTCGGTTCGCGCGAAATACCTTGCGCGAGCAAGGACGTGCTTCAATTGCTCCCGCGCAAATCCATCCGGCAAGCGCTTCAAACTCTCGCGGAATGAATATTCGTCGGTGCCGGGGCGGAGCTCGCGACCGGGACAAATGTCTCCGATCTCAATTCCCGAATGGTCAATCATGCGCTGCATCAGCGGACCCCGTGGCGTCACGATGGCCGGGAAGGAACGCAGGTCGCGGAGATAGTCCAATGGAGACTCGCGCCAGAAATCCCGACCGATGTCGGAGAAGGTGCAGGTCATCGCTTGTCGCTCGTTCAGGAAATCGACTCGTTCGAATGCAGAGGAATCCCTCGCGAATGCCGAGGGATTCCCTTGTAAGGCGGCGCGGCGACAATTCGCGCGGCTGAAGGGATAACAGTGGAATACAACAAAAGCCCCTGATCGGCCGCGCGAAGTGCGTTATGCGACCCGACCAGGGGCTGGAGTTACAAGCCTGGGAGGAAACCAAGCCAGTATGAAAAAGCAATATTCAGGCCAATCTTTGTAGCTGCCGCGGCCGGAGTGAGGCGCGGCGGGGCCGTGCCTCAAATCATCCCGATGTTAAAGGACACTCCGACGACGCTTTACATTTATCCTGAATCAGCCGACATCGACGCCGTCGCTCAAGCGGTGAAGGCCGGCCGGCCGCCGTCGCGTGCCGGATTGTATTGGAACGCCTCCTGTTTGAAAGAAATCCGCTCTCCGAAATTCTGGCCAAAAGAGACCCTCGAACCGATCCTCGTTCAATACCAGAAGGATCATCCGGCACCGCCACCGCGGCCGCCGCCGATCTGCAAGGGGCAGTGAAAATTGTCCTCTGCGCGCGCCTCCCAGATGTGGCGCAGAGCTGGAATCCGAAAAAATTCCGGCTCCCAGTGCTGAAGCGGGCAGCCCGGCACACCGTAGGGGCAGGAAGTAGTCAAATCATCTCTGGGCGAACAAATGCGCCCTGCAATCGCAGGGGAAACTCGGCGATCTCCGGTGGGGGGGGGGGAAAGCTGTAACGGGCCTCCGACTCGAACCCCCGCGATGTAACAAATCTGGGGCGATTGGCGCTTAATTTTCATCGCGGAAAGGAGTGGACTTCTGCGGCGAAGAGAGCGTCACTGTCGGCATGCCGAGATAAGGGCCGTTGGCCTTATCCGGATCCTGCCCCGCCGGCTATGGTGCCACTGCGGGGTTTCGGTGGTGACGGCGCGAGGTGCCGTCGCAACCGGAAGGATCCGCAAATGTCGCACAGCAAAACTTCCGCAAAGACCAAATCGGCGCGCGCCAATAGCGGCGCGAAAAGGTCTCCGGCCCCTCAGAATAGGCACGCGGCTTCGACCCGCAGCGGGACCAAGCAGGATGCTGTCCTCACCCTGCTCAGACAGCCCAAGGGGACAACGATCGCCACCATCATGAAGGCGACTGGCTGGCAGCCCCACTCAGTCCGCGGCTTTTTGACAGCTGTGGTGCGCAAAAAGCTCTGCCTGACGCTTATCTCCGAGAAGTCCGGCGACGAGCGCGCCTACCGCGTCATAGCGAATAATATCCCGCCGAAGCGCAAGGGCCGGCCGGGTCGTAAGGCCGCGTGACGGCCATGCCTCGTTCCTCGTTTGAGCGTGAGGCAATCGAAGCCGAGATCGACCGCGTGCGGTCGCTCGGCGTCGATGCGCTTCGGACCCTATGGCGCACGACCTTCCGATCGTCCCCGCCCCCGGCCTTCAGCAAGGACATCCTGGGGCGGTTCCTCTGCTGGCACATTCAGGAGCAGGCCTTCGGCGGGCTGGATCCCAAGACCGCAAAGCATCTCGACGGACTCGCGCGGGGCGGCCGGTCACGCGCCGACGGATCTCGGCGTCTCAAACCCGGCACCGTGCTCCTGCGAGAATACCAGGGTGAGCGGCACACCGTCACCGTCGTTGCAAATGGCTATGTCTGGCGTGAGGCGACTTATGCCAGCCTCTCCAGCATCGCGCGAGCGATCACCGGCACGGCCTGGAACGGCCCGCGCTTCTTTGGTCTCCGGATCGATAAGGGCACCACGGTTTCACATGATGCTGCCGACGCGTTGCGGGAAGCGCCCAAAGAGCGACAGGATTCAGGAATCAGGCCACGCCAGGCTGCCGTGGCACAACGTCCGAGCAACAAATGCGCTGCCGTTCCCCTTCATGGAGGGGAGCGCGAATCATGAAGCCGGTCGTTGCAAAACCCCAGCGCTGCGCGATCTACACCCGCAAATCGACCGAGCATAATCTCGATCTCGACTTCAACTCGCTCGATGCCCAGCGGGAAGCCTGCGAGGCCTATATCAAGAGCCAGGCGCACGAAGGCTGGCGGCTGATCCCCGATCACTACGACGATGGCGGCCTCTCCGGCGCCTCCCTTGACCGCCCGGCCCTGCAGAACCTCCTTACCGATGTCCGGGCCGGCAAGATCGACGTCGTGGTGGTCTATAAGGTCGATCGCCTGACCCGCTCGCTCGCCGACTTCGCCAAGCTGGTCGAGCTGTTCGACCAACACGGGGTGTCGTTCGTCTCGATCACCCAGTCGTTCAACACCACGTCCAGCATGGGCCGGCTGACCCTCAATGTGCTGCTCTCCTTTGCCCAGTTCGAGCGCGAGGTGATCGGCGAGCGGGTGCGCGACAAGATCGCGGCCTCGAAACGCAAGGGCCTCTGGGTCGGCGGACCCGTGCCGCTCGGCTATCGCTGCCTTGACAAGAAACTCGCGATCGTGCCCGAGGAGGCAGAGACGGTCCGCACCATCTTCAGCCTCTATCTCGAGCTCGGCTCCATGGGCGCTTTGATCGAGGAGCTCGACCGGCGGGGCGTCCGGACCAAAATCAATGGCCGCCGCGATGGCCGTAAAAGCGGCGGCATTCGCTTTGGCGTCGGGCCGCTTGCCCATCTCCTCAAGAACCGCTTCTACATCGGCGAGGTCGTCCTACCGAGGTGAGGTGCATCGGGGCGAGCATGAGCCAATCCTGAGCCGTGACTTGTTCGACACCGTGCAGGAAAAGCTCGCCGCTAACGCCGTCACCCGGCAGATCCGGCTCAGAGGTTCTGCTCGCTCTTCTGACCGGCCGCCTTTTCGACGATCGCGGCAATCGGATGAGCCCGACGCATGCGAACAAGAAGGGCGCGCGCTACCGGTATTATGTCTCGCAGGCGCTTTTGCAGAATCGCAAGGCCGAAGCCGGCAGCATCGCTCGGGTGCCAGCTCCCGAGACCGAGAAGCTTGTGTGCGACGGCGTCCGCCGGCATCTTGCAGCTATAGGGAAAGAGCCGCCGGCCGTCCTTGCGGACCGCGAACTCGTCGAACGCCATGTCACGCGCGTGGTGGTCACGCCTCAGACATTGGACATCGGCCTCATTCCCGCGAGCGAGACATCGGGGGAAGCCGAAACTCCCCGCCTCACCGATTTGGCTCCCAATCTCCAGTCGCCGCCGATGATCGCCCTTCCCTGGACGGCGCCAAGCTTCGCGGCCATGAAGGGCATCCTTCGTGAGCCTGGCACAAAGCCAACGATGAAACCAGAAAGCCGGGACACTTTGCTTGCCGCCATTGGCAAGGCCAGGGGATGGATCGACGACATCCGGCTCGGCCGCATCGCCTCCTTCGGCAAGATTGCCGAACGGGAGTCCGTGGGCGAACGGCACATCCGCCTGCTCGCTCCTCTCGCCTTCCTTTCGCCTCGTATCGTCGCAGCGATCGCCGATGGCACAGCGCCGGTGGATCTGACGGTCACCGGCCTCGCCAAAGCCTTGTCTTATTTCTGGGCCGAGCAGGAGCGGGCGATCTTGCAAAACACCTAGGCTCAGCGAACCCGCGGGGATGATAGGCGTTTAAGGAATTGGACAACTCCCATGGCAGCAACAGTCCTGATCACCGGCGCCAATCGTGGGCTCGGCTTTGAATTTGCCCGTCAGTACGCAACGGACGGGTGGCGTGTATTTGCCGCCTGCCGCAACCCAGCGACTTCCAGCGAGCTTAAGCGCCTGGCGCAAGACAGAAGCGGCAGGCTCAAAGTCATTGCAATGGACGTGACCGATGGCGAAAGCGTCAAGAACGCCGCTACGCAGCTCAAGGACGTCGCCATTGACTTGCTCATCAACAGCGCGGGGATCGGTGGTGTGCCAGGGCAGAAAACCGGCAATGTCGATTACGAATCCTGGGCCCAAGTGCTCAATGTGAATACGATGGGGCCCCTCCGAGTGCTCGAGTCCTTTAGCGATCACATCGCTGCGAGTGAGAGAAAGCTTGTGGTCACCATTACGAGTGGGATGGGCTCGCTCGCCGACAATACGTCTGGCGGCTCCATTCCCTATCGCAGCTCTAAGGCGGCGTTGAATATGGTGATGCGAAGCGCTGCAATCGATTTGGCACCGCGCGGCATCACTTGTGTTTTGCTCAATCCTGGCTGGGTCAGGACTGATATGAGCGGCCCCAAGGCGCCATTGTCGCCACAGGAGAGCGTGACTGCCATGCGGCGGCTCATCGAGACTTTAGGTCCAGATCAATCGGGTAAGTTCTACAACTACGACGGTCGCGAATATCCATGGTGAACGGAACGCGGCAGAGTCGGAACCCGCGGGAATGGATACGTTTCCAGAATCGCGCCCGTTTCTCCCGCGACGCCATGAAAACCAGTCTCCGTGAAAAATCGAACCGGTCTCCGCCATGCCAAAACGGAAATTGGAAAATAGCCAGCAGAGACCGGCACCCTAAACCCGCCCTCAAAGGACCGAAATGCCAGAAATTGCCGGTGAGAGACTAAGGCGGACCGGTCTAACCCTCGGAGATGTCGGCGGTTCTCTCCAACCCGGAAAAATACGCCCAGAGACCGGACTGCGTGGCTGATGAGGCAGTCATCGGCGAACCCGTCTGCGAGGCAAATTCCCTGCTAACAGGGAAATTAACAGGGAATTGTGAAAAAAGCCGGATTTTTGGCGAAGGAGTATCGTGAAAACAGACGTAATATCAGTTAGTTGGATGACAATTCCCTAAGATTCTGAACAGGGAATTTTTTCTAGCAAACAAGGAACACCGAACGCGAAAACGCCCGGAACAGGCAATGTGGCGCGATCAGTTTATGATGTGCAAACCGGCGCATGCGCAGAAAAATGGGTGTAAGTCGAAGCTAAAGTAGGACGTTTTTGTCGCCGTGATGCTATTGACGGAACGGTGAAAGGCGATCTGAATAGCGTGGCGTCTGCATTGTTGCCGTTCAGCTACGGGCTGCCCCAAGAGGCGATTCTGCCCGATGGATTGAGAGAGGCGCGGCAAGCGATCGGGCGCCGCATGGCACGCTCTCGCTTGGCGCGCAGCCGGCCGAAGGAGGTTTCCAATGTCCGATCCGAGGGCTGAATTTCTGGATTCGATTGGGCTGACGCAAGACGTCCTAATGCGGATCGCGTCGTGCGCCGGGCAATTTTTGCTCTGGTTCAGTAGACATATCGAGGACGCGATTCCGGCGCTCCGCCAAATCTTCGTCGCCCTGCAACGCATCGAGCAGTCGCCGCCCGTCGCGGGATATGAGGACTTTCTCATAAAGAAGGGGTTCGAGCCGATAGTGGCGCGTTTGCTGGCGCGGAACTTCTTGAGGTTCGGCGCCGAGCTTCCCAAGGAACGACAAGCCGAACGGAAGCTCGCCAGCGCGGTGTACGCATTGGTCGCGGCTGGGAAAGCGACGCCGCTCGTCATATCACGCCGCGCACAGGCTATAGCGGCAGCGCTTGACAATGGGATGGCACTGCCGTCGCTCCGCGCCGCATGCGCCAAAGCACGTATTCCTGAGACGGAATATTCGATTCAAGAGCTTGTTGAACGTGCGACGAGACGCGACGCCATAGCCTGTAGCCGATTGATCGAGATTTGCCCGGCGTTGAAGCCAAACCTCGTCAATCCGCGCGGCCTGATACTAACTAAAGCCACCGCGACACATGAAGTCGCGCTTCACTTTGTGAAGCAGGCGTATACTTACGATTCGATAAACAATGTCTTTAAGGATCCGGCTTCGCAGGCGACCAGCATCGCAATGAACATCAAGAAGTTCGATCCGCGATCCGCCCTCCGGCGATTTAGGGAGAAGGAAAAAGGGCGCAGGTGGGACCAAAGGCAGCTCCATTAGGGGTATGGCCAAGCTGCTAGGCAGAGCGACGAAAAACTTGGCGCTTTTTGTGCTTTAGCGCTCTATGAGCATTCGTGATGTTGTTTCCATGGAAATTTTTAATTCCGTGGAGATGACAGATGCCAGCCATTCGTGATTTCAGTCGCCACAGCGTTCTTTCGGGCCGTGGCTTGGGCGTCGCGCCCGCCATGACACCATCCGATTGCGTGGCCCTCCGGTCGTTGGATGACCTGAGACCGAACCCCAAGAACGCGCGAACTCATAGCAAGCGCAAGATCAAAGACCTCGCCAAGGCGATCAAGGCCATGGGCTTCATAGGCGTGGTCGTCGTCGACGAAACGGGGATGATCTTGGCTGGCCATGCCAGGCATGCCGCAGCAAAGCTTCTTGGGATGAAAGCCATCCCAACCATTTGCGTCACAGGCTTGAGTGACGAACTCATCCGCGCATTCACGCTTGCCGACAATAAATTCTCGGAGCGCGCCGGCTGGAATCGCGAGATTTTAGCGAGCGAGCTCGAGGAACTGTCGATCCTTTTGCCGTCCCTTGATCTCGATATCTCGCTAACCGGCTTTGAGTTCGGCGAAATCGAGGTCCTTCTCTCCGACATCGGCGAGGAGAAACCGGAACCCGCGGACCGTTTGCCGCCAACCGCTGGGCCCAAGGTCACCCGCGGCGGCGATCTCTGGATCCTGCGCAAACACCGGGTTCTGTGCGGCGACGCGCGGGAGGCCTCGGACTACGTCCGCCTTATGAAGGGCGAACTGGCGGCGATGGTCTTTACGGATCCGCCCTACAACGTCCGGATTAACGGCCACGTACAGGGCCGAGGTCGCGTCAAACATGACGAGTTCGCCTTCGCCTCAGGCGAAATGAGTGACACGGCGTACCGGGCGTTTCTGTCGACATGCCTCGGGTCAGCGGCATGCGTTTCGCGCGACGGCGCCCTGCATTTCGTCTGCATGGACTGGCGGCACATCGATCTTCTGATGGGGGTGGGATGCGAGATCTATGGTTCGACGCTCAATCTGGTCGTTTGGAACAAGACCAATTCGGGACAGGGCTCGTTTTATCGCAGCCAGCACGAATTGATTGGCGTCTTTCGCGTCGGCCAAACGCCGCATCAGAACAATGTCGAACTCGGCCGCCATGGACGCAATCGCAGCAACGTCTGGACCTATCCCAGCGTGAATAGTTTTGGCGCAGGGCGCGACGGCGCGCTCGCGATGCATCCAACGGTCAAGCCTGTCACCCTGGTTGCCGACGCGATGCGCGATTGCACGTCGAAGGGGAACCTCGTGTTCGATCCGTTCCTCGGCTCCGGCACGACCGTCATGGCGGGCGAGAAGATCGGTCGCCCATGTTTCGGGCTCGAATACGAGCCGGCCTATGTGGACGTGACGGTCCGCCGCTGGCAGGCTTATACGAAAGCGGATGCCATTCTCGAAGGCGACGGCCGAACATTTGACGAGATTGCCGCCGAGCGACTTGCGACGCGCGAGGCACCTTCTACCTCGCCAAGTCAGGTGGCGCGGGCGACTGAGATCGAACCCCGATTTGGGGCAGAGGATAGGATTGAACTCCGCCCGCAGGCGGACCCAATCATGTCGGAGGCGTCGGAATGATGGACAAGCGCCACCCCTCCCCGCCTGAGGCCGACAATGCGGTCGGCTACGGCCGTCCGCCTCAGCACACGCGGTTCCAGCCAGGCCGAAGCGGCAATCCGAAAGGCCGCCCAAAAGGATCGAAGAATTTCAGCACGCTGTATTCCGAAGAACTGGCGCAACCGGTCACTCTCACCGAAGGCGGCAAACGTCGCCGAATGCCGAAACGGCAGGCGCTTGCAAAGCAAGTCATCAACAAAGCTTTGAGCAACGAACCGAGGGCGTTGGCTCTGGCCCTGGATCAGATACGGCGCATCGAGGGATCCGTGGAGGGCTTTGTCGCGATCGAGGTCAACCGGCCCGAAAACAAGCTTGTGATGGAGAGCATCATCCGGCGCATCCGCATGAACGAGGACGCTCCTTCGGGAACTGACGCTTTGGGAGACGCCAGCGAGGAACCAAAATGAGGGATCCGAACCCCGTCGAGGTCCCGCCAATGCTTTCTGCGCAGGAACTGTGTTTGATCCTGAAGCAGGATCTCACGAGCTTCATCGAGCGCAGTTTTTACGAACTGCACCCGGGTCATCGGCTGGATCTTGCACCTCATATCGAGGTCATTGCTACCAGACTCGAAGCGGTGCGTCGCGGCGAAATTAAACGTCTCATCATCAATCTGCCACCCCGTCACCTGAAATCCCATTGCGTCTCGGTGGCTTTCATCGCATGGCTCCTTGGTCACCACCCTGCGAAGCATGTGATCTGCACCAGTTATGGTCAGGATCTTGCCAACGATCTCGCCGCCGCATGCCAGCGTGTCATGCGGAGCCCCTTCTACCGCGCCCTCTTTGGCAACGTACTGGGAGGTCGCCAAGCCGTGAACGATTTCGAGACAATTGGCGGCGGAAGACGGCTAGCGACGTTGGTCGGCGGCGTTCTCATGGGGCGCGGCGCGGACATTATCGTGCTCGACGATCCCCAAAAAACCGATGAGGCTCTTTTTGAAACAAGCCGCAAGGCAACGCATACTTGGTTCGACAATACGCTTCTCAGCCGCCTCAACGACAAGGCGCAAGGAAGCATCATTATCGTGATGCAACGACTGCATTGCGACGACCTGGTCGGCCACGTGCTCGAACAGGGCGGCTGGGACGTCCTATCCATGCCGGCGATTGCCGAGGTCGATGAATGCCATCTTATCGAAGGGCCACTCGGCCGCCGGTTTTTCAGGCGAATGCCCGGCGACGAATTGCATCCGGCGCGCGAAAGCGCCGAATCCTTAGCAAACACGCGACGTGCAATCTCAGAACTCAGTTTTGCGAGCCAATATCAGCAGAATCCGATTTCGCCCGAACGGCTTAAGGCCCTTAATGCCGAGCGCCAGCGTCGATTTTCCGAGGCCTATCGCTCGAACGACAAACTAATGCTTGGTCGCTTCTGGCACAACGACATCACCGGGACGCCCGAAGATCGAATAACCGACGACCAGGCGATGACCTCATATCAAGAATGGGCGGCCATCGTCGAAGAGCTCGAACTCGAAATTTAATCTCACCCCGAATTCCCAAGATATCCGAATTGACGGTCACAACAATGCCCTCGGCTTTCGCCATCCAGCAACGAACATCCGACTCTGGTGGTCCTCGCGCAGCTTCTTTCGAGCGGATCGACGCCTGTCGAAAGTCAGCCAATATGGCTGCAATACATGACCTTTCTCCTGCCTTCGCGGCATTTCGTCAACTTTTCGCAGAAGATCATTTATCGCGGCGGTGGCATCAATGCGGTTTGGCCCCAATTTCTGATGGTCGCGGCGATCGGTCTTGGGTTCTTCGTATATAGCTTGGCGTTCTTCCGGAAATCGATCGAGGTGACTTTTGGGGATCTTTAAGCTCGGCGAAGCACAACTCGATTCCGACTTCACTCAAATTACAACGTAACTCTGCTAAGGCGTCAGCTGCGGTGAGCTTGCGCCCGATTGGTGAGAACCGTGACGAGGCGCGCCGCGCCGCGTTCCTCAAGACAATCTAAACATCACGGTCACGTCCGGCGCTCAAGTCTGGGAGGTGACATGGCGTTGGTTGTTGAAAGTGTTGTAGGCTGCTGCATGTACGGAAAGAAATCTTTGCGCGGATCCAACGTTCTTGAACCCTTGCATCTCGCGTTCTCGTCGTCGTGTTGGTTGGTGCGAATTCTTGGCTCGATTGTTGCGCCATCGACCGCGTTCATGACGACTTGCAATTCCAAGATCACTGGCTGCGGCAGCATAGGATCTTAGATCATCCGTGACGAGCTTCTCTGGGGCATCGCCATATTTCCTCAAAAGCTTGCGCATCAATTTGAGTGCCGCTCGCTTGTTTCTCCTGCTCTGGACCAGCACATCGAGAACTTCGCCTTCGGCGTCCACGGCGCGCCACAGATAGACCATGCGGCCATCGATCTTCAGATAGAATTCGTCGAGATGCCAAGTCGTATGAGGTTTGGGTCGGCGTTTGCGCCGCTGCGATCTTTAGTCCAAAATGGTTCACCCAGCGCCGAACAGTTTCGTAGGAGACCGTGATGCCGCGTTCCGCAAATAAATCTTTGACGTCGCGAAAGCTCAGGGTAAACCGCACATAGAGCCAGATCGCCTGTTGGATAATCTCAGGAGGGAAGCGGTAACCGGCGTAGCTGATTTTCGTCATCGTGCAGAATGAGCGCCAGCGGTCGGGCCCGGCAAGTGCCGAATGTGACAATGCCCGCGCCCTGCGTACGCCCGATCGAGCGGATTGGAAACGTTGTTGCGCACCCGATCCTTGGCGAGGATCGGATCCTTCGATCCTATGCGCAATATTACAATGAAATTCGTACTCATCGGTCATTAAACAAATATGCGCCGGTACCTCGCGCAACTCAACGGATCGGGCGTGTCAAATCAAAACCAATCCTCGGTGGACTTCATCACCATTACGTCCGGATGTAGTTTTCGGTATAGACAGGGTATACACAAAAAAGTTTCGCCATCGCCGCACACCTGGCAAGCGCGTTCTCAACAGTGGTGCGCCTACGCCCCGCGCACCAGGCTAAGGAATTCCTCGCGCGTGCGGGGGTCATCGCGGATTACGCCGAGCAGACGACTGGTGGTCAACGTGGATCCGAGCATGTTGACGCCGCGTAACGTCAGACAGCTGTGCTCGGCCTCAATCACCACGCCCACGCCCTGCGGTTTGAGAATGTCTTGGATAGCTTCGGCGATCTCGGCGGTGAGTTTCTCCTAAATCTGCAGCCGACGGGCGAAACCGTGCACCACCCGCGCTAGCTTGGAGATGCCGACCACCCGGTTCGTCGGCAAGTAACCGACATGTGCGCGACCGATTACCGGCAGCATGTGATGCTCACAAAAGCTGACCAGGCGGATGTCCCTCAGCACCACCAGCTCGTCGTAACCACCGACTTCCTCGAAGGTGCGCTTTAGATAGTCAAAGGGATCGGCGTCGTAGCCGGCAAACAGCTCGCGGTACGACCGCGCGACCCGTCCAGGCGTGTCGATCAGTCCCTCGCGGCTCGGATCGTCACCGGCCCATTCGATGAGCACCCTGACGGCGGCTTCCGCATCGGCCTGGGTCGGTTTGGCCATCCCAATGTCTCCAGAGTTGTTCGTCAGGCCCCACCAATGTGGCTAGCCGCAACGCGATGGTTTTGTCCGTAGTAAAACCGCTTGCATCGGCTTCTTAGCGTTTTTCTGGAGTAAAGGCGACCGACGCTATGTGCGACCATGCGGGGCAGAATGTCGCGCGACAGTGTCGCGGGCGGAATTCGGGCGATTTTCCAACGGAGAGCCCGATTCCGGTGATGCTGCGCGCGATGGTCGAGAGACTATCAAGCACATCTCGTCCAACTCCGGCCTCTCAAGCCAATGAGAAAGGTAGATGGCCGTTCGTAGGAGATCACCGCGCCGTAGCGGGATTGTAAAAACAAAACCGAAACGGCAGAGGATAGACATCAGACCTCGAAGACGGTCGGTCTTACCGCGCGTGTGACCCAATTCGCTTGCTTCATGCGCTTCCGGCGCGCGATTAAGGAAACATGTCAGGCTTATTGTTGGCCGGGCTTTTCTTTCGTCAGCCAGCTGGCCGAGGTAAGCGAGGTCGTGCCCACTCGGCCGGACCAGTATTCCCTTTGCGCGTTTCGCGTTCCTGAGAATTCAGATAATCAATTGTACGCCACTCCAGAAAAAGAGGCTCGGCGTAGGCAGCGTCGTCACATAGGTTCCGCCGGTCGCGAGGAGCGGCCGGCAACTGACGAACGAACTCTTGCCCACGGCGTCAAAGATCACATCAAAGCGATCCACGCCGACCATGAAGTCCTTGCCGCGATAATCAACGACGTGGTCGGCCCCGAGCGATTTGACAAATGCAATGTTTGAAGGTCCACAGGTCGCACTTGTCTTTGCTCCAAGCGCCTTGGCGATCTGAACGGCGAAGTGACCGATACCTGTCGCTTCCGATATTCTGTCCACATGACTCGCGGTCAGCAGCGAATCGTTCGTTCAACGGTTCCCGACCTGATCCGAACCGCTTCGGAAGCCCCCTGATCGCCACGGGCGAAGGGAGAATAATTGATGCTAGTCCTCCGGACTCTCGTTACGTTTTATACGATATGGTCATATGGATTGCGCGCTGTTAAAGGTTCATGCCATCACGTCCCGCGCGGCCTCGCCCGCGAGGTCGGAATTGCCGAGGCTGGATCGTCGGGCCAGTGGTGCCGCGGATAGCGACTTTTCATTTCGGCCTTAACGGCCGTCCACGATCCCTTCCAGAAGCCTGGAAGATCGCGTGTGATCTGAATTGGCCGGTGCGCCGGTGAGAGCAAATACAGTGTGAGCGGCAGCTTACCGTTAGCGATCGAAGGATGTTGCGTCAGCCCAAACAACTCCTGCACGCGGATGTGTAGGGCGGGTGCGCCTTCCGTCTCATAATCGATGGTGTGAAGATTGCCCGTGGGCGCCCCGAAATGCGTCGGAGCTTGTTCCTCCAAGCGTCGTTTCAAATTCCATGGCAACAGGGCGTCGAGCGCGGCGCCGAGGTCATCGGCGCCGATCTCGGAGAGCTTCGTCTTACCGGCGAGGAAAGGGGCGAGCCACTCCGTGGCCGTCTTGGCAAGTGTCTCATCGGTCAGGTCCGGCCATTCGTCCTCTCCGTCCGCGCGCAAGAAACCGACGCGGTCGCGGAGCTGGATTTGCGCCTTGCTCCACGGCAGGCGGCTCAGCCCATGCTTTGCAATTCCGTCAGCCAGCAGACGCGCAGTCTCCTCGCTCGCCATCACCGCCCTGGGCTCGTTTGCGAGCAGGATGGCGTCGAGCCGACGGACACGGCGCGACTTCAGCGCACCTGCGCTTTGATCGAACTCGATCTCGTCATTCTCGCGGATGCGATGACTGGCGGCAGCAAAAATGTCCGCTTCATCGGCTGCGGCTGCCAGCAGGACGCGCGTCGACGCCGCCGATCCTGACAGTTCCGCAGCGACCAGGAAGGAAGATCGTGCCAAAGGATGGGTCGAAATCAAGATAGGCGCCGCGGCCATTGGCGAGGAGGAACTGGCCGGGTACGCCGCGTGATTTGCCGATGCGCTCCGGAAAGGACGGTGTCAATCGGAAGCGGTGTGGCAAACTTCATGGGCTGTTTCCATTGCCCGCGTTCGTATCGCAAGCACAATCTGCGCGGGTCACCAAGTCTACGGCGCATAAAAGACGAGGTATGGACGGCTGAAGTGACTGGGCGACACCGGGCATGCACGATCGGAAATGCGGATTAGCCGCCTCGATGCATTGGGTCCAGACGGACAGGTCGCGACAGGTTGGAGGATGCGAGCAATGCTCTCTTCTCTTGCGGCATTAAGATACTCAAAATTGACAGGACACTGGCTCTCGTCTCCGCCGGAGCAGGTTTATCATTTATTTCGGCTCGCTGTGTGTGTCGAAAACTCATCCGCATTGATGCAGCGACGAAATCGGCTAAGCTGGGAAAATGATCGCGCTAATCCAATTACGCTCTCAAATCAATCGACGCTGTGCGCGCCGAACTCAAGCAGGCGATCGCCTACATCGAACGCAATCCAAGGCCGAGATTCGCGGACGCACGGTGACACTGAAAGTGAAATATGCCGATTTCCAGCAGATCACGCGAAGCCAAACCAATCAGGCGCTCTTTTCGACGCGAGCTGAAATCGAGCAGCTTAGCTACGCGCTGCTCGAACCACTGTTCCTTTTCACAAAAGGCATCCGCCTTCTCGGCATTACCTTGTCGTCGCTCGGTGAGAAGCAGCTGGAAAGCGAGCTCCAACTCAGCCTGTCGCTTTAGGCTGACTTATTCACGTAGCTAACCTGCATTGATTTCACCTTGCTAACCTGCATTGATGATTTTATGCGAGGTTAGAGTTCGCGCAAGATCCAAGTAATTTTGCATCGGGTATTTGCTGCCCGGTCGAGCAATTGTCTCTACCGTAGACTCAATTCTGAGCCGCTCGCCAGTCAGAACAAGTTTACGGCAAAAGCGGGCCCCTGCGGCCGTTCATCTTTACGTAAGATCGCAACAACTAATATACGCGACGTATCCGTTGCGCCAGTGCCGGACAAAGTCACTTCTGGGAGCCCTCGTGATGACAGCCGCTGAAGAATCGACGCGGATCGAGACAGGTGCGACATCGCTCCCGCCAGTCAACCCGTCGATGTGGCAGCACGTGATCGTTTCGCTAATCTGGTTTGCCTTGTCCGCGCAGTGGATGACGGTCGTGCCGATCATAGTGCCAGATCAGGTCGCGCTCATCGTTGGCGGCGATAGCACTGCCAAGGAGGCGATCAGCGGCACCATCCTCGCGGCCGGAGCTGTCGTGGCACTCGTCGTCGCGCCACTCTCTGGCGCGCTTTCGGACCGCTCGCAATATCGGCGCGGACGACGCCGGCTTTTCCTGATCGCGGGAATCCTTGGCAGCTGCGTCGGTCTCTTGCTGCTGCTGCCGTTCGGCCCGGGCGCGAGCCTCTGGCTCTATGCGGCGGCGTTCATCTTCCTGCAGTTTTGGTGGAACTGGGTCGCAGGCGCATACGCGGGCCTCATCCCCGACGTTATGGCCGAACACGAACAGGGTCGCGCAAGCGCCTGGCTGAACATCCTGTCGGTCGCCGGGACCGTGGCCGGTAACGTCGTCGTCGTCGCCACTTATAAAAACGGACAACCTTCCGGCACGATCGCCGCCTTCGTGGCACTAAATATTGCAATCGTCGTGGTGATGCTCAGACACGTCCGTGAGCCGCAGCCAGCCATGCAGCGTTCCGCATTCGTCCTCGGAGAATTCCTCCGCCAGTTCTATGTGGACCCGCGCGCCCATGCGAATTTCTACTGGGTCCTTGTAACGCGCCTCTTAGCCAACATGGGCATATGGTCAGTTTTCACATTCCTGCTGTTCTACTTTAAGGACGTGATCGGGGTGGCGGAGCCGGCCCGAGTGCTGCCGGCGCTACTCGGCATCGGTGCCGTGCTCGCGGTGCCCGCCAGCATCATCGGCATCCGCTTCGCCGCACATCACGGTTTCGTCCGTATTGCGCAGGTTACGAGCTGGATCATGGCAGTGTGCGCGCTCTACTTTGCGCTCATCGCTTTTTACCCAAGTCTTGCGCTGCTCGCTCCGGTCATCCTAATCTACGCGGCGGCCTTTGGCGCCTATCAGGCCGTCGATTGGGCGCTGGCTCTAAAGGTGCTGCCGAGCGCCGAGGCGGCCGGCAAGGACATGGGTATCTGGCACATCTCAATGGTGCTGCCACAGATTCTGGGGCCGGCGGCCACGGGATGGATGATATCGGCGGTGAAGGCATCCTTCGGCGATCCCACTGCTTACGCGACAGCATTCGGGATCGGAGCGCTCTGGCTCATGCTCTCGGCCGCTCTCGTCACCTGTGTGCGGCTACCAGTCCCTGCTGGAAATCAAGTCCGAACATAGTGATGATCTAGTCCGGCGAGAATGAGTGTCGTAAGAATATGCCCGACGGGCTCTGTCACATTGCCAAATTTCGCACGCAACAAATCTCCTTGCACATCAGGTTCACACCGCGGCGCCGACCTCGCGCCACGTCAGCATTGCCGATGCCGTGAAGGCTCGGTGCGTCTTTGCTGAGGTGAGATGGCGCTCGACGTTGAAGGTATTTTGTGTTGCTGCGTGGATTGAGAGAAATCTTTGGGCAAATCCCACGCTCTTGAAACCCTGCATCTTCCTCTCCCTTCGTCGGGTCGGCTGATGCGAATTCTCGGCTCGATTGTTGCGCCATCGACCGCGTTCATGGCATTTTGCGATCCTGAGACGACCGGCTACAGCAGTATAAGATCTCAACTCACAATGCGGCGCTAGGGCCCAACACCTCGGTGCGCTTCAGGCGAGGCGGAGTGTGGCGGGGACAATTGGTCATGCGGAGCGGCTCGTCCGCAGGCGGGCTTTACTACGACGCTTATGGAACAGGAGCCGCGCCGGTGCTTATGGGCTCGGTGAGCGCGAGTGACCCCACGGGTTGGACGCCCAACTTCTGGAAAGGGTGGGCCCCATCCGGCACCGGCGGCTGGACAAATGTGGCAGGCAACATTTGGAAGAGCAATATGACTTTCGCGCCCCTGCCAGGCTACGCGAATGGGATGCCGTACAACAGTGCCAATGATGTCGGAAACATCATCTACAACCCAACTCCCACCACCATCGCTACGGGAGTTGAGGCAATGACGGGAATACCGGGCGCGTATGATCGCAGTCTTACACAAGACACGAGCTACCTGACGTCTCCTGGAATGTGGCTTTTCAACAAGACCGACTGGAAGGTTTACCTTTATTCGACATCGAATCCGGCGACGGCCTTTCCCAACCTTGAACTGGCCATCAACACCAACGTAGTTAACGCTTATTATGGCAGTGCCAGCTACGTGTACCTACAGAATTTTCAAATCAAATACGGTGCCGGGAGCGGAGTTTACACCGCTCTTAATGCATCTCACGTGACCCTTCGTGATCTTCAAATCTCATATATTGGGGGCGGTAACCTCGGCGGTAGTGGTATTCGATACGGCGATGCGCTTGTTTTCTATGGAAATGCCGACAACGATCTTGTCGAGCGAGTGAAGTCCTGGCAGATTTACGATGGTGGTCCAAACACCCAAGACGATGGCCCCAATATTACGGTACATGATATCACCTACCGTAACAACATTGTTTGGAACACTATAACTCCTTCTTTTATGTTTTTTAATGGCTCTGCAAATGTCGTGTCCAATATTTATGTGGAAAACAACACTTTCGTTGGCACAGATACTTGGTCTGTTAACCAGCGGACCAATGGAAATCAGCAATTCGGTTTGTACCTCCCCCTCGGCGGGAACCCAACTGTCTCAAACAGAGAGTGTTAACCATTCATAGGTAATTCCCTTCCTACGCTTTCCCTTTCTGACCCAAAGGGGAGGCGGAGATGATTGGGTGCTATCAATGCGGCTGCGAACGATGCGTGAAGAACGGCTTTATGCAGGGGCAGCAGCGCTACAAGTGCAAGGAATGCGGCTACAATTTTATCGACAAGCCCCGGCGCGGACACAGCCAGCCGGTTCTGGCTCTTGCCGTGTGGCTCTACCTCAGCGGCTTATCGCAACGGCGCATAGCGCGGCTTTTTGGCGTTTCACCCCCCGCCGTCCTTAAATGGATCAAGACGTTTGCCCTCAAGAACGCACCCAAGCCAGTCCCGGCCGGAGAAGGCGCTGCGGTCGTCGAGCTCGATGAAATGTGGCATTTTCTTAAAAAAAGGCCTGCAAAATCTGGATATGGAAGGCTTATTGTCCAGGTACAGGACAGCTCATTGACTGGGAATGCGGGCATCGTGATCGGGCCACGTTAGACCGCCTGCTCGAACGACTGAAGTCCTGGAAAATCCTGCTCTATTGCACTGACGATTATCAGCCTTACGACAGCGCTTTGCCGGCCGGGCGGCATTACATCGGCAAGGATCAGACTTATCGTATCGAGCAAAACAATAGCCGCCAACGTCACTGGTTTGCCCGCTTCAAACGCAGATGTGTCGTTGTAACGCGTTCCCTGCTTATGTTGGAACTCACCATGCGCCTCTTCGCCACTTTTCACGTCAACGGAAACGACGCGCGGTTGCTGGAAATGGCATCATCTATGATTGGTTAACACTCTCTTGTTACTTGTGGATTGTCGATCGAGATCCCTGGCAGCGTTCTCCAACCGGATGTCGCATTGAAGATCTCAGGCGTCGGCTCCCCCACACCGGGCGTCACTGACCCTCCCAAGACGAGCTTGTCACCGTTGCGCAAAGTAATCATGGAGGGATACCAGCGCGGATAATGCGTCTTCCCCGCCGCGATCAGCGTATTGTTCTTCGGGTTAAAGAAAATGAAATTATTGTTCGGGTTGTTTGGTTGTCCGACAACGGTGGGAAGGCCGCCGTCGATGAGCACCAGGCCGCTTCCATTTGTGCCTTCGGTAAAGCCGGGCCCTAGCACTGACGCGATGCTACAGAAAAAGTCCATTGGCCCCGGCGTCGTATTGGGGAGGACAGTATGCGCGCTGGTTCCGGTTCCAAGCTTCGGGTCCCAAACGTCGTAGACGAACTGCGCCCCTTGCACACCGTTTTGATCCGTGCCGAAATTTAGGACGCGCCCGTCGGGCAAGAGCGCCATGTGGATGGGTATGATGGGCCATGGCACCGATGGGGCGAAATAGCCTTGGTCATGTTCTCCGCGGTTTGGAGTTGCAACTGCGACTTTCAGGGCGGCTTTCGGAATTGGCGGGATTCGACCGAGGACGACGTTCGGCCTCGCAATCCCAATGCCTGCGCCGGGGCCGGGGCCGGGGCCGTAGTCGACTGGGGCCTTGGTGTCTCGCTCCCACCACCGTACTAGAACTCACTTTCAGTGTACGAGAGATTTCAATGATTTGAGCGGGAGTTTTGGGGACAGGAGTTGGCTGAGGAAAGCGCTTACTTGAGGAGGATTTGCGGCGGCGAAGATTTTACGCAACGCGGATAGGCCGAGGGCAAACAGCGACCACGCCCGGCGGCCATGCTTTTTGATGGGGATAGGCCGCCGCCGCGCCGCCGCCACGCCTGTTTTAACGGAAAGCGCCACGGCCAAAGCCAGCACCGCCAAAAGGGTGGACAGCTTATCGGCGTTGGTCAGATGCGTGTCTTCCAGATTGAAGCCCTTGGTTTTCAGATTGCCGAACATGGTTTCGATGGTCCATCGCTGGCGATAGCGGGCCAGCGCATGTTGCGGCTTGCTGGAACAGGCCAGCGCCAACAGTTCGCCCGAGGCGATCCGCATGATCACCAGCCGCACGGGTGGCCATGACGCCTGCCCGTTTTGCCCAAGCCGGCAGGCGCCTTTGAGGATCATTGTCTGGCCTTTGTTCAGATGCCGCGCAATGGCGGCGATCGTCCATGTCTCGTAGCCCTCGCGCACGACATATTGGTTCTCGCGCAGCCGCAGAATGAACGGGATCTTCGCCGCATGCAGGTAAGCCATCCATGCGTCGCCAATGAACTCGCGGTCGCCCATGAGCGAGGCGATTTTCATGTCCGGAAACACCGCACGCAGACGATCCAGAAGACCGGTTCTCTCAAGCGTGTTCGAGTTCCCAGCCTTTGGCAGCAGCGTCCATAGCAGAGGTATCCCCATGCCGTTCCAGATCACCGAAACCATCAGGATGTTGATCGTCGTTTTACCAAACTCCCAGTTGGTCCGATCCACGGCCAAAACCCAAGGTTTGCCGCCAAGTCCCAAAAGATCGACGATCACGCACGCGGCCGCCGCGCCGTCCAGTTTGACATGCTGGAAAAATCGATAGAACCGCCGCCGCACGGAATCCGTTTGCGCCGGGCTCGCGACATACGCCGCCAACCGCCACAGGCAGATCGTGCCTTGCTGCATGATCAAGAGCGCCAGCCACGCCAGCGTCTCACGCCTTGTGTCCGACAGTTTGATGTGATTCTCTACGGCCTTGGATAGGGCGTTCGAGAATATTGGTTGCATGTAGGCGATCCTTCTCTTGCGGAAAAGAATCGCCTTTATGAATCATCTCAATGCCTTATCCAACCGCGTCTAGTACGATGGGGTGTGGCATTGTTATGAATACCTTTACGCAGTGGAAAGGCATTGTGACAATGGATAACAATGATTGGCTTAGCAGTAATGGTCCTAGTCTCACCAGCGTATGTACGCCTTCCATCTCCAAGACGATCAGCTCCTGGGCTCCCACATATCCGGCTGAACAACATGGGATCGAGCTGAACCCGAATTTTGTCAACCTGTCCACGGGCGACTTTCACCTCGCAACAGGATCTCCGCTCATCAATGCGGGGACCAATCTCTACAGTGCAGGTGTCGTGCTCGACTACGACCGGAAGCCACGCCCTACGACCGGCGCCTTCGATATCGGCGCATTCCAACATCAATAACTTCCATAAATAACAAGTGGCAGCAAGCTTATCGCCCACGGGGACTTTGAGAGATCCGTTCTCGCGGCATGGGGTTGCTGCACACATGGTTATAGAGGCTTAGGTCGTGATCTCATAAAGGGGATTCCCGAATTCGGCAAGAGGATGATTCAACCTTCAGATCATGGAGGTTGAGATGGCGCGGTTTGATCTGACGGATTTCGAGTGGTCGGTGATCCAGCCTCTGCTGCCGAACAAGCCGCGCGGCGTGCCGCGCGTCGATGACCGGCGGGTGTTGAACGGGATCTTCTGGCGCTTGCGCACGGGTGCGCCCTGGGCCGACATTCCGGAGCGCTACGGCCCGCACACGACCTGCGTCAACCGCTTCAACCGGTGGCGCAAAGCCGGCGTCTGGGATCGCGTTCTCGAAGCCGTGTCAAAGGCTTACGACGGCGACATCCAGATGATCGACTCCTCCTCGATCCGCGTCCATCAGCACGCCGCCAACGCCCAAAAAAAGACAAGCGATCCGGTTGCATGGGTCGCTCGCGCGGCGGGCTGACGACGAAAATCCATGCGCTCGTCGACGCCGAGGGCCTGCCGATCGCCTTGAAGCTGACCGAAGGCCAGGCGCATGACGGGCGCAGCGCAGACGACATGCTGGAGGCCCTGGCCGACGGGCAAATTCTTCTGGCCGACCGCGCCTACGACAGCGACGCGCTGCGCAAAAGCCTCGCCGAACGCGGCGCCTGGGCCAACATCAAGCCGATGCCGAACCGCAAGAACGTGCCGGCCTTCAGCTCCTACCTCTACCGATACAGAAACCTCGTCGAACGCTTCTTCAACAAAATCAAGCATTACCGGGCCGTCGCCACGCGCTACGACAAGCGCGCCGACAATTTCCTCGCCGGCGTCAAGCTCGCCTCAATCCGAATTTGGATGCGCTTTAACGAGTCGATGACCTAGAGCGTTTTCTGATTCAGTGGAATTAGAAAGCACCAGAGGCCGCGCTTTCAACCCATCCCCGCCGGTAGCGCCGAGCGATCCCTAAAATCCCGCGCTGCCGGGTCCTCGGGGATTGCGCAACAACCCCCGGGCGTTTGCCAAACATTACGCTTCGCCGATTTGGCGCGCGCGGACGCGGATCGCTTCCAATGGCGCGTTCTAGCGTAAGCTTCACATCATTCTTTCCCTGGTGAATGATATAGTACCACTGATAACTGTAATCACAATTATGTGAAATTACAGATATGAAATGACATTAATTCACTATTATATTAATTAATTCGTAGCCGTAGGTCGACCTGGTGTAAGCGGCACCTTAACCAGGCGTCATACAAACGGTAATATCCATTGGTAGGAGAGATAATATGATACGTATTAACAAGCTGTTGCTAAGATTTGCCTTATCCTATATAGGTTTATTTTCTTTCGGTATTGTTGGGGACGGCGCTGCGGCATCGGAAATCAGCTATACACAAAACCCGGTTACCTACCCTCTCGGCCAGACAATTACACAAAACAAGGCCTCCTGCGGGGGGACGTTGTCAAACGTTTCGATCAGTCCGGCACTCCCGGACGGGTTGATCCTCCATTCAACGACAGGGACAATTCTTGGCCTCCCAACCCAGATCATAGACAGCACAGTCTATACCGTTAGCGGAACCTGTAGCGGGGCGCAAGTGACCGGCGCTCTCACGCTCGCCGTCGGTGACGCACCGGCGGCCTATTATGTCGATAATATTAATGGCAACGACGCTAATGACGGCCACACCCAAGCTACCGCATGGAAGTCGCTGACCAAGGTAAACAATGCGGCGCTAGGGCCCAACACCTCGGTGCGCTTCAAGCGGGGCGGCGTGTGGCGGGGACAATTGGTCATGCGGAGCGGCTCGTCCGCAGGCGGGCTTTACTACGACGCTTATGGAACAGGAGCCGCGCCGGTGCTTATGGGCTCGGTGAGCGCGAGTGACCCCACGGGTTGGACGCCCAACTTCTGGAAAGGGTGGGCCCCATCCGGCACCGGCGGCTGGACAAATGTGGCAGGCAACATTTGGAAGAGCAATATGACTTTCGCGCCCCTGCCAGGCTACGCGAATGGGATGCCGTACAACAGTGCCAATGATGTCGGAAACATCATATATAATCCAACTCCCACCACCATCGCTACGGGAGTTGAGGCAATGACGGGAATACCGGGCGCGTATGATCGCAGTCTTACACAAGACACGAGCTACCTGACGTCTCCTGGAATGTGGCTTTTCAACAAGACCGACTGGAAGGTTTACCTTTATTCGACATCGAATCCGGCGACGGCCTTTCCCAACCTTGAACTGGCCATCAACACCAACGTAGTTAACGCTTATTATGGCAGTGCCAGCTACGTGTACCTACAGAATTTTCAAATCAAATACGGTGCCGGGAGCGGAGTTTACACCGCTCTTAATGCATCTCACGTGACCCTTCGTGATCTTCAAATCTCATATATTGGGGGCGGTAACCTCGGTGGTAACGGTACTCGATATGGTGATGCGATCAATTTCTATGGAAATGCCGACAACGATCTTGTCGAGCGGGTGATGTCCTCGCAGATTTACGATGGTGGTCCAAACAACCAAGCCGATGGTCCCAATATTACGGTACATGATATCACCTACCGTAACAACATTGTTTGGAACACTATAACTCCTTCTTTTATGTTTTTTAATGGCTCTGCAAATGTCGTGTCCAATATTTATGTGGAAAACAACACTTTCGTTGGCACAGATACTTGGTCTGTTAACCAGCGGACCAATGGAAATCAGCAATTCGGTTTGTACCTCCCCCTCGGCGGGAACCCAACTGTCTCAAACATAGTATACAAGAACAATGCCTTCTATAATTTTAAAGGGTGTGGCATCGTTATGAATACCTTTACGCAGTGGAAAGGCAATTTGACAATGGATAACAATGATTGGCTTAGCAGTCGAGGTCTTAGTTCGACCAGTTTGTGTACCCCTGCCAGCTTGATGACAATCAGCTCGTGGGCTCCCACATTTCCGGCCGAACAACATGGGATCGAGCTGAACCCAAATTTTGTCAACCTGTCCACGGGCGACTTTCACCTCGCAACAGGATCTCCGCTCATCAATGCGGGGACCAATCTCTACAGTGCAGGTGTCGTGCTCGACTACGACCGGAAGCCGCGGCCCACGTCCGGTGCCTTCGATATCGGCGCATTCCAACATCAGTAACCACCATAAATATCGGCTGCACGGGAGCGGGCTTCTTCAAATGTCGGCAAGAAAATTGCCGGCGGGGACCTAGAGAGGCCCGTTGTCGCGGCGTGGGGTTCTCTGTACGCGGCGGAGCAATAGTAGGCCACGGAGCGGCGGCACTTTGCGGCTGGAGGCGGAATCAAAACTGCAAGCGCAAGGCCGTTGTCATTTCCGCGAACGCTATGGTCGCTTCTGGGCGTGTTCAGCACAGAGGGGCAGGCTCTCTCATACCAACCGTCCTAAGTTTTGAGTTGAGCCCAATCTCTTGTTCCAATTGAGGTTGGGCTTTGCCACCCCAACGATAATTCAAATATTAGATGTTGATAACTGTCACAAGTTATGTATCATATTGGGATTGCCGCTCCCTATCGATTTGAGAGTGTTAACCATTCATAGGTAATTCCCTTCCTACGCTTTCCCTTTCTGACCCAAAGGGGAGGCGGAGATGATTGGGTGCTATCAATGCGGCTGCGAACGATGCGTGAAGAACGGCTTTATGCAGGGGCAGCAGCGCTACAAGTGCAAGGAATGCGGCTACAATTTTATCGACAAGCCCCGGCGCGGACACAGCCAGCCGGTTCTGGCTCTTGCCGTGTGGCTCTACCTCAGCGGCTTATCGCAACGGCGCATAGCGCGGCTTTTTGGCGTTTCACCCCCCGCCGTCCTTAAATGGATCAAGACGTTTGCCCTCAAGAACGCACCCAAGCCAGTCCCGGCCGGAGAAGGCGCTGCGGTCGTCGAGCTCGATGAAATGTGGCATTTTCTTAAAAAAAGGCCTGCAAAATCTGGATATGGAAGGCTTATTGTCCAGGTACAGGACAGCTCATTGACTGGGAATGCGGGCATCGTGATCGGGCCACGTTAGACCGCCTGCTCGAACGACTGAAGTCCTGGAAAATCCTGCTCTATTGCACTGACGATTATCAGCCTTACGACAGCGCTTTGCCGGCCGGGCGGCATTACATCGGCAAGGATCAGACTTATCGTATCGAGCAAAACAATAGCCGCCAACGTCACTGGTTTGCCCGCTTCAAACGCAGATGTGTCGTTGTAACGCGTTCCCTGCTTATGTTGGAACTCACCATGCGCCTCTTCGCCACTTTTCACGTCAACGGAAACGACGCGCGGTTGCTGGAAATGGCATCATCTATGATTGGTTAACACTCTCTTGTTACTTGTGGATTGTCGATCGAGATCCCTGGCAGCGTTCTCCAACCGGATGTCGCATTGAAGATCTCAGGCGTCGGCTCCCCCACACCGGGCGTCACTGACCCTCCCAAGACGAGCTTGTCACCGTTGCGCAAAGTAATCATGGAGGGATACCAGCGCGGATAATGCGTCTTCCCCGCCGCGATCAGCGTATTGTTCTTCGGGTTAAAGAAAATGAAATTATTGTTCGGGTTGTTTGGTTGTCCGACAACGGTGGGAAGGCCGCCGTCGATGAGCACCAGGCCGCTTCCATTTGTGCCTTCGGTAAAGCCGGGCCCTAGCACTGACGCGATGCTACAGAAAAAGTCCATTGGCCCCGGCGTCGTATTGGGGAGGACAGTATGCGCGCTGGTTCCGGTTCCAAGCTTCGGGTCCCAAACGTCGTAGACGAACTGCGCCCCTTGCACACCGTTTTGATCCGTGCCGAAATTTAGGACGCGCCCGTCGGGCAAGAGCGCCATGTGGATGGGTATGATGGGCCATGGCACCGATGGGGCGAAATAGCCTTGGTCATGTTCTCCGCGGTTTGGAGTTGCAACTGCGACTTTCAGGGCGGCTTTCGGAATTGGCGGGATTCGACCGAGGACGACGTTCGGCCTCGCAATCCCAATGCCTGCGCCGGGGCCGGGGCCGTAGTCGACTGGGGCCTTGGTGTCTCGCTCCCACCACCGTACTAGACTCACTTTCAGTGTACGAGAGATTTCAATGATTTGAGCGGGAGTTTTGGGGACAGGAGTTGGCTGAGGAAAGCGCTTACTTGAGGAGGATTTGCGGCGGCGAAGATTTTACGCAACGCGGATAGGCCGAGGGCAAACAGCGACCACGCCCGGCGGCCATGCTTTTTGATGGGGATAGGCCGCCGCCGCGCCGCCGCCACGCCTGTTTTAACGGAAAGCGCCACGGCCAAAGCCAGCACCGCCAAAAGGGTGGACAGCTTATCGGCGTTGGTCAGATGCGTGTCTTCCAGATTGAAGCCCTTGGTTTTCAGATTGCCGAACATGGTTTCGATGGTCCATCGCTGGCGATAGCGGGCCAGCGCATGTTGCGGCTTGCTGGAACAGGCCAGCGCCAACAGTTCGCCCGAGGCGATCCGCATGATCACCAGCCGCACGGGTGGCCATGACGCCTGCCCGTTTTGCCCAAGCCGGCAGGCGCCTTTGAGGATCATTGTCTGGCCTTTGTTCAGATGCCGCGCAATGGCGGCGATCGTCCATGTCTCGTAGCCCTCGCGCACGACATATTGGTTCTCGCGCAGCCGCAGAATGAACGGGATCTTCGCCGCATGCAGGTAAGCCATCCATGCGTCGCCAATGAACTCGCGGTCGCCCATGAGCGAGGCGATTTTCATGTCCGGAAACACCGCACGCAGACGATCCAGAAGACCGGTTCTCTCAAGCGTGTTCGAGTTCCCAGCCTTTGGCAGCAGCGTCCATAGCAGAGGTATCCCCATGCCGTTCCAGATCACCGAAACCATCAGGATGTTGATCGTCGTTTTACCAAACTCCCAGTTGGTCCGATCCACGGCCAAAACCCAAGGTTTGCCGCCAAGTCCCAAAAGATCGACGATCACGCACGCGGCCGCCGCGCCGTCCAGTTTGACATGCTGGAAAAATCGATAGAACCGCCGCCGCACGGAATCCGTTTGCGCCGGGCTCGCGACATACGCCGCCAACCGCCACAGGCAGATCGTGCCTTGCTGCATGATCAAGAGCGCCAGCCACGCCAGCGTCTCACGCCTTGTGTCCGACAGTTTGATGTGATTCTCTACGGCCTTGGATAGGGCGTTCGAGAATATTGGTTGCATGTAGGCGATCCTTCTCTTGCGGAAAAGAATTGCCTTTATGAATCATCTCAATGCCTTATCCAACCGCGTCTAGTAC
>CAVQZL010000061.1:0-19108 GCA_963718265.1 uncultured Alphaproteobacteria bacterium
ACTCACTTTCAGTGTACGAGAGATTTCAATGACTTGAGCGGGAGTTTTGGGGACAGGAGTCTGGCTGAGGAAAGCGCTTACTTGAGGAGGATTTGCGGCGGCGAAGATTTTACGCAACGCGGATAGGCCGAGGGCAAACAGCGACCACGCCCGGCGGCCATGCTTTTTGATGGGGATAGGCCGCCGCCGCGCCGCCGCCGCGCCTGTTTTAACGGAAAGCGCCACGGCCAAAGCCAGCACCGCCAAAAGGGTGGACAGCTTATCGGCGTTGGTCAGATGCGTGTCTTCCAGATTGAAGCCCTTGGTTTTCAGATTGCCGAACATGGTTTCGATGGTCCATCGTTGGCGATAGCGGGCCAGCGCATGTTGCGGCTTGCTGGAACAGGCCAGCGCCAACAGTTCGCCCGAGGCGATCCGCATGATCACCAGCCGCACGGGTGGCCATGACGCCTGCCCGTTTTGCCCAAGCCGGCAGGCGCCTTTGAGGATCATTGTCTGGCCTTTGTTCAGATGCCGCGCAATGGCGGCGATCGTCCATGTCTCGTAGCCCTCGCGCACGACATATTGGTTCTCGCGCAGCCGCAGAATGAACGGGATCTTCGCCGCATGCAGGTAAGCCATCCATGCGTCGCCAATGAACTCGCGGTCGCCCATGAGCGAGGCGATTTTCATGTCCGGAAACACCGCACGCAGACGATCCAGAAGACCGGTTCTCTCAAGCGTGTTCGAGTTCCCAGCCTTTGGCAGCAGCGTCCATAGCAGAGGTATCCCCATGCCGTTCCAGATCACCGAAACCATCAGGATGTTGATCGTCGTTTTACCAAACTCCCAGTTGGTCCGATCCACGGCCAAAACCCAAGGTTTGCCGCCAAGTCCCAAAAGATCGACGATCACGCACGCGGCCGCCGCGCCGTCCAGTTTGACATGCTGGAAAAATCGATAGAACCGCCGCCGCACGGAATCCGTTTGCGCCGGGCTCGCGACATACGCCGCCAACCGCCACAGGCAGATCGTGCCTTGCTGCATGATCAAGAGCGCCAGCCACGCCAGCGTCTCACGCCTTGTGTCCGACAGTTTGATGTGATTCTCTACGGCCTTGGATAGGGCGTTCGAGAATATTGGTTGCATGTAGGCGATCCTTCTCTTGCGGAAAAGAATCGCCTTTATAAATCATCTCAATGCCTTATCCAACCGCGTCTAGTACGATGCAAAAATACACTAATTTCGCCGCCCGGAAACGGCACTGTAGTCTCGGAAAAGATTGTCGCCCCAGCGCACAAAATTTTGCTTTTCGCTTTTATGAAAGCAGCATCCGCGATCCGCTTTGAATGAAGTTTAATGCGCGTCACGTGCTTCCGCCCTGTGCTGTGCCACGATCGCAGCTCGCACCGCATCAATCGGCGACATGATCGGTGGGATGCCTAAGACAGAGAAGAACCGGCGCTTATCGCTTCCTTCGATTGGCGAAGACCACGCATAGGCTCGCGCGGCCTTGGGATGGTCGCTCAGATCGAAGACGTGGACGACGCCTTCCCAGACGGGCTGGCCTTCGAATGTCTCGCATACAGGCACGGATTGGGCGAGCGTGGCCGTGCCGCCATGCTGGGATTGAATAGCCCGCTTTAAATCGGCCGTTTCTGCCTTAACCATGTTAGTCCCTGCAAATTGGACTTGAATATGCCCATATGGTATCAGCTAATGGTGGCCGCCGAGCCGCGAGGGTGGTTAACCTTTATGGCTCGGCTGGCCACTAAGCTTCTAACATGCAGACTTTCTGCACTGAACACCTGCCTTTCTCCGGCCCGCACCGGTCTAGGGTTAGCGGTCACCAACCGCCGTTAAGGCTTAAGGGCCACAGGCAACGAACCTGTGGCCCAATCTCATTATGAGGCCTGATCAAGATCGATTTTCAGGTCCACAGCGTTCTCGGCATCGTCGTAAATTTGCGAAACATTCATCGCAAACGTCCGAAACCATCTGACGCGCTGTTCCTTCGGCCATCCGTCTTCGCTCGGCGGGATTTTTTTCAGAAGCGCCATCAATAGAGGATCGAGATTTAAGTCATCTCCGCCGCCGCCATTACCGTCTCCTCCTATGTTCCTTTTCAGATCGGCATGTTTAGGTGGGGGGGGCGCAACAGCAGTCGCCGGCTTTATGAAGCGTCCCGTTTGTGGGTCGATATAACCGGCGAACTGCGCAGACTTTGTGAATGTCTGCCTTGCGCGTTCCTTCTGCTTTGTAGGAACACCAAGCGCCTCCATTTGCCGCTCGATGGCGGCGGGAGGCGGCAGCGCAAAGCCCTTGTACTGGTCGTACATGGCTTGATGGAGGGGAACTTTAAGGAAAGCCTCCGCTAGAGCGTTAGCGCGGCGCGCATCATCCAGTGCTTCCCGCCCAGAAACTGTCAGCGTAACGCTTCCCTGCTGGGTCTCGATCAGACCGAATGTGCGGGCCGCACCAAGGATTGACCGGAACGTTCCTCCTTCTGAGCTCTGATTCATCCAGCTCGCGAGTTGCTTCACCTCGCATGAGGTCCCCGCCCGCGTTTGTAGCGTGCGGGCCAAGTCGATAGCCCCTTCCAGATCATTGTAAACGAAGGCGATTTTGGAACGCTCACGCTTCCCGACATCACCGATCACATCGTCAGGCTTATTTTCGGCAGCAGCCGAAGAATTCACGTTGTCCATTTTCAGGCATCCTCTGCCCATAAAAAGTCAGTAGGCAGAATCCATATGCGCCTGTGCGAGAAAATAATCAACCTATAACAAGAAAAAAATTGTTAAATGTGTTGACTGACGTGGTTTTATCCGTCAGTGTGGGTCCTAGGAAATCTCGGGGCCTCCCATGAACCGCCTTTCTCTTGCCCGCCGCACTCAAATCATCAGCGCCCTGGTTGAAGGCAATTCGATCCGCTCGACCGAGCGCATGACAGACACGCACCGCGACACGATAATGCGCTTGGGGGTTGAGGTAGGAACGGGCTGCGCAAAGCTCATGTCTGAACGCATGCGGGAGCTTCCCTGCAAGCGCATCCAAGTGGACGAAATTTGGTCTTACGTTGGAAAGAAGCAGCGCCAAGTCACCCCGCAGGATGACGGATCGCGCGTTGGCGACCAATGGACCTTCGTTGCTCTTGATCCTGAAACGAAGATTGTTCCGGTGTTCCGTATCGGGAAGCGCGACCTGCGCACCGCAACGGCATTTATGACCGATTTGAGCGAGCGCCTTTCGAACCGTGTTCAGCTTTCATCAGATGCCCTTGCGGCCTATGTGGATGCTACTGAACAGGCCTTCGGCGCGGATGTCGATTACGGGCAGGTGGTTAAATTTTACGATGCTGAACCTGCCGGAGCTGGTCGCTATAGCCCACCGCACGTTGTCCGCGCGGAAAAGCATATCATTGCCGGTGCCCCGGACCGCGCCCATATCTCGACAAGCATAGTGGAACGCCAGAATCTGACGATACGCATGAGCATGCGTAGATTTACGAGACTGACGAACGCTTTTTCAAAGAAGATCGAAAACCTTCAAGCGGCCGTTGGATTGCATTTCGGGCACTATAATTTCGTGCGGCTTCACTCATCCTTGCGGACAACTCCCGCAATGGCGGCTGGAATTGAAGCTAGACTTTGGTCGCTTGAGGAATTGGTGGATCGAACTTCTTACTAGAGGAGAGCGAGAAATGGGACGCGAAAAGGAAGAAATAATTGTCCGAGAACAACAAGCGCGTGAGCGCGCAAAGAGGGACGGACATGTTTGCGGGGCATGCAGCGAACCGCTATTTGACCGAAGACGAGAAATTTGAAGGCATTTGCGTGAGATGTGAGGCGACTATGAACAAAGAAGCATCGTACTAGACGCGGTTGGATAAGGCATTGAGATGATTCATAAAGGCAATTCTTTTCCGCAAGAGAAGGATCGCCTACATGCAACCAATATTCTCGAACGCCCTATCCAAGGCCGTAGAGAATCACATCAAACTGTCGGACACAAGGCGTGAGACGCTGGCGTGGCTGGCGCTCTTGATCATGCAGCAAGGCACGATCTGCCTGTGGCGGTTGGCGGCGTATGTCGCGAGCCCGGCGCAAACGGATTCCGTGCGGCGGCGGTTCTATCGATTTTTCCAGCATGTCAAACTGGACGGCGCGGCGGCCGCGTGCGTGATCGTCGATCTTTTGGGACTTGGCGGCAAACCTTGGGTTTTGGCCGTGGATCGGACCAACTGGGAGTTTGGTAAAACGACGATCAACATCCTGATGGTTTCGGTGATCTGGAACGGCATGGGGATACCTCTGCTATGGACGCTGCTGCCAAAGGCTGGGAACTCGAACACGCTTGAGAGAACCGGTCTTCTGGATCGTCTGCGTGCGGTGTTTCCGGACATGAAAATCGCCTCGCTCATGGGCGACCGCGAGTTCATTGGCGACGCATGGATGGCTTACCTGCATGCGGCGAAGATCCCGTTCATTCTGCGGCTGCGCGAGAACCAATATGTCGTGCGCGAGGGCTACGAGACATGGACGATCGCCGCCATTGCGCGGCATCTGAACAAAGGCCAGACAATGATCCTCAAAGGCGCCTGCCGGCTTGGGCAAAACGGGCAGGCGTCATGGCCACCCGTGCGGCTGGTGATCATGCGGATCGCCTCGGGCGAACTGTTGGCGCTGGCCTGTTCCAGCAAGCCGCAACATGCGCTGGCCCGCTATCGCCAGCGATGGACCATCGAAACCATGTTCGGCAATCTGAAAACCAAGGGCTTCAATCTGGAAGACACGCATCTGACCAACGCCGATAAGCTGTCCACCCTTTTGGCGGTGCTGGCTTTGGCCGTGGCGCTTTCCGTTAAAACAGGCGCGGCGGCGGCACGGCGGCGGCCTATCCCCATCAAAAAGCATGGCCGCCGGGCGTGGTCGCTGTTTGCCCTCGGCCTATCCGCGTTGCGTAAAATCTTCGCCGCCGCAAATCCTCCTCAAGTAAGCGCTTTCCTCAGCCAACTCCTGTCCCCAAAACTCCCGCTCAAGTCATTGAAATCTCTCGTACACTGAAAGTGAGTTTAGTACGGTGACAAAGAAGACTAATTTCAAATTAGGACACTACCCATAAACCGGCCAAATTGCCGGCCTTTCAAGGATGCCCTAGAGTTGGCCGGAAAGCCGCTCGATCGTCGCGCCGCAGGCGCCGAGCTTTTCCTCGATATGCTCGAAGCCGCGGTCGAGATGATAAACGCGATTGACCATGGTTTCGCCAGTCGCCGCGAGCGCCGCGATGACGAGCGACACAGACGCGCGAAGATCCGTCGCCATCACTGGCGCGCCTTGGAGTTCTTCCACCCCTTCGACCACGGCGGCATCGCCGTCGAGCTTGATATGGGCGCCGAGCCGGACCAATTCCTGAACATGCATGAACCGGTTCTCGAAAATCGTTTCGGTGATCCGCGACGAACCCTTGGCCTTGGTCATTAAGGCCATGAATTGGGCCTGCAAATCCGTTGGAAAGCCGGGAAACGGCGCGGTGGAAATGTCGACCGGCTCGATGCCCGCCCCATTGCGCCGCACACGGAGCCCTTCGTTTGTTGCCGAAATTTCGGCGCCAGTGTGTTCGATGGCTTTGATCGCGCTCTCCAAAAGGCGGCTGCTCGCGCCTTCCAGCATCACATCGCCGCCGGCCATGGCGGCGGCCATCGCATAGGTGCCAGCTTCGATGCGGTCGGGCAACACGGCGTGGCGCGTTCCCGAGAGGCTACCCACGCCCTCGATCTCGACCATTGCTTGCCCGGCCCCCTTGATCCGCGCGCCCATCTTGTTGAGGCAATTGGCAAGATCGGCAATCTCTGGTTCGCGCGCCGCATTGATCAGAAGCGTGTGGCCATTGGCGAGCGAGGCGGCCATGAGCGCGGTATGGGTGCCGCCGACCGTCGCCTTGGGAAAATGGATCTCGGCGCCGGTTAGTCCCTTGGCCGCCGTGGCATGGACATAGCCCGCCTCGATCTCGACATGCGCGCCGAGCTTTTCGAGAACCATGATGAGAAGATCGACCGGCCTAGTCCCAATCGCGCAGCCACCGGGCAGGGAAACCTTGGCCTCGCCCATCCGTGCGAGAAGCGGTGCGATGACCCAGAAACTCGCCCGCATTTTTGAAACGAATTCATAGGGCGCCATCGTATCGACGATCTGGTGCGCCCTAAGGTGGATCGCCCGGCTCGCGTGGGCGGGCGTGCCCGGCCGCCTTCCATCGATAGAATGATCGACGCCATGATGACCGAGAATGCGCAAAAGCATGCCCACGTCGGCGAGATTGGGAACGTTTTCTAAGGTCAGCGTTTCGCGTGTGAGCAGCGAGGCGATCATCAATGGAAGCGCCGCGTTCTTGGCGCCCGAAATTCTTATGACGCCGTTCAACGGCCGGCCACCGACAATCCGAATACGATCCAAGGAACACCCCGTTTTCAAAAAAAATCCAAATTAGTCTTGTTTTTTGCCGGCCCCGTTCGCGCTCTCTCCTTGAGCCGGTTTGCTTTTGGCCTCATCCTCCGCCTGCTTCGCCCGGTCTATCTTTTGCGCCTTCCGGCGGCCAAGGTTCGCCCGCAGCGCTTTGGCGAGGCGTTGACGCGCGGCATCGTTGCGCGGGCTGGCGGCGCCCGGCGAAACCGGACTCCCGCTCTCCGGCGCGGGCCACCCCTCGGAGCCGGACAAGCACATAATTTTCCTCTTTCAAAGAGCTTCGCCAAATCACTCGCGCCGCCGCCGGAATTGGGAGTTTGAAGCCGCGCGATGGCGCGCACATCTTGTAGTGTGCCTCAGCAGCCAAGGCAAGGCTCCTTACGGTCAGGCGCAAGGGAGTGGCATTTGCAATCACGGCATGGATTCCAGGTTAACGCTCATTTGAGTTGGAGGATTTCGAGGAGGAAGTCTGTATTCCATCCTGCTGATTTTTCTGCGTGTTTTAACGCTTCCTTTGGTTTTGTTGGCGCGCGCGAGGCCGAGGGCGAAGCGGCGCACGGCGGCCATGTTCTTGGCGCCGTGGCCGCTGCGATAGCGCGACAGGTCGTCCTTGAACTCGACATCGAGCAGCCAGTGCATGCTCTCGACGCCCCAATGGCCGCGCGCGCCGGCCGCGAGGCGTTCGATGTCGAGCGGCGCGGAAGAAATATAGAGGCGCGTGTCGACCGTGCATCGGTCGGCGTATTCCGTTCGATTGATAATCCGAACGAGCGTATTGATGCACTCGAAACGCGTCTGACCTGGATAAGACGTGTCGGCCTTGATCCATGCGACATTTCGCGAGGCCGTATAGAAGCGCGTTTCGATGCGGCCATGGCCTTTTTCGACTGTCGTCTGCGTCACCAGCTCATGCGCCGGCGCGGTGTCGAAGTAAGAGCCGGTCTCCGCTTCCAGGACCGGATGATTGCCTTTCAGGGCCAGCAGAAAATCGGCCTTGTGCTCTACGATCCTGGCGGCGATCTCGACCTGACATCCCATGGCGTCGATGGTGACGAGCGCGCCTTCGAGCTGTCCGCTTTCGGCCAGATGATTGAGCAGTTCGGGAATGGCGGTGATCTCGTTGGTTTTTTCGGGCACGCTCAATTGTGCCAGCGTCAATCGCGCGTTTGTCGCGTAAGCGCTGAGCGTGTGCAGCGCCTTCAGCCCTTTGCGTTTGGCGTGGGTGCGGCGCGAGGTTTTGCCATCAATGGCGATGAGCTCGTGCCGCCCCGGCCACAGCGCCGCGATCCAGTCCTCGAAACAACGCCCGAAGGTCAGGGGATCGACGCGATTGACCAATGTGCGCAGCCAGCGCTTGCAGGGAACGCCGTGATGGAACGGCGCGAACCTTCGCAGAAAATCGAGATGATGTTCGCCCCAGGCGACGATATCGTCGAAATCGTCGCAGGACGCGATGGTGGCGCAGGTCAGCAAAAGAAGCATCTCGGCCAAGGGATACATCACGCGCCAGGGTTCGCGCGCGTCGGCGAGATTGGAAAAATGCTTCAAAAGCAGTGCCAATCGCGCCCGAGGCACATCCTCGTCCGCGAGAAAATCGGTCGTATCGCTCATCCTGGCGCTCCGTGCGAATCAGAGCGCCGAACGAATCATCTCCCACATGTCAATGCAAAATCTTCGTTAACCTGAGTTCCGAGCCGTGCTCCGCGAGAAACGGCCAGTTGACGCCGCGCGTGTGATCGTCTAAGCACGCTTTTTCCTGCCTGAGATAAGATTCCCGGGGCTATTGGGTTGTCCGGGGCGGGCATTGCTGGGCATCCCCGCAAGGGCCGGCCTCCACCGGACGCGGGGCACATTCTTCCGCCGCAAAGCTTTCGCGCAGCGCGGCCCATATGGAGGTTCACGTCTTGGCTCGTATCGCCGGAGTCAATATTCCAACCAACAAGCGCGTTGTTATCTCGCTTCAATATATTCACGGGATTGGTCCGACGAAGGCCAAGGAAATTTGCGAAAGTGTGAATATTCCTTCCGGGCGGCGGGTTGCCGAGTTGACCGACGCGGAAGTCTTGCAGATTCGCGAGGCGATCGACCGCGATTACATGGTCGAGGGTGATCTACGCCGCGAGGTTGCAATTCATATCAAGCGCCTGATGGATCTTGGCTGCTACCGCGGTCTTCGCCATCGGCGCCAATTGCCGGTGCGCGGCCAGCGCACGCACACCAACGCGCGGACCCGCAAAGGCAAGGCCAAGCCCATCGCCGGCAAGAAGAAGTAAATCCAAGAATTAAGGCGCTTATGGCAGCTACTGCCAAGAGTTAACCTCAGTCCCGAGCGCCTGGCATGACGGGCGCGTTTGAAGGAAATTGAATAATGGCAAAAGAGACTACCCGCGTTCGCCGCCGCGAGCGCAAGAATATTGCGTCCGGTGTCGCGCATGTCAATTCGACCTTTAACAATACAATGATTACCATCACCGACGCCCAGGGCAACACGATCTCCTGGTCGTCGGCGGGGACCATGGGATTCAAGGGGTCGCGCAAATCGACGCCCTATGCGGCGCAGATGGCGGCCGAGGACTGCGCCAGAAAGGCGGCCGAACACGGCATGCGGACGCTTGAGGTCGAGGTTTCGGGGCCGGGTTCGGGCCGGGAATCGGCGTTGCGCGCCCTGCAAGCCGCGGGCTTCACGGTGACCTCGATCCGCGATGTCACGCCGATTCCGCACAATGGCTGCCGGCCGCCCAAGCGGCGGCGCGTTTAAAGCGATTAAGAAGGCATTTTGGCGCTCATGCGTCACATAATTTGTATCAAGGAAAGGTCCGGTCATGATTCAGAAGAACTGGCAAGAACTCATTAAGCCGAGCAAACTCGAAGTGGCCCCGGGCGACGATCCGAAACGCATGGCCACGATTGTGGCGGAGCCGCTTGAGCGCGGCTTCGGCTTAACCCTCGGCAATGCGCTGCGCCGCATTCTCTTGTCGTCACTGCAAGGCGCGGCGATCACGTCGGTTCATATCGACGGTGTCCTGCACGAGTTCTCGTCGATTCCCGGCGTGCGCGAGGACGTGACCGACATCGTGCTCAATATTAAGGACATCGCCCTGAAGATGCCGGGCGATGGGCCGAAGCGCATGGTTTTGCGGAAGCAAGGTCCAGGCAAGGTCACCGCCGCCGACATCAGCACGACCGGCGATATTGCGATCCTCAATCCCGAGCTTGTCATTTGCACGCTCGACGAAGGGGTCGAAATCCGCATGGAATTTACGGTCAACACTGGCAAAGGCTACGTCGTGGCCGACCGCAACCGGACGGAAGACGCGCCGATCGGCTTGATCCCGATCGATAGTCTCTACTCGCCGGTCAAGAAAGTGAGCTACCGGATCGAGAATACACGGGAAGGGCAAATCCTCGATTACGACAAGCTGACCATGCAAGTGGAAACCAACGGATCGCTGTCGCCCGAGGATGCAATCGCTTTCTCGGCGCGTATCCTGCAAGACCAGTTGAATGTTTTCGTCAACTTCGAGGAGCCGCACCGGGTCGAGGCGACGCCGTCAATTCCCGAGCTCGCCTTCAACCCCGCGCTCCTCAAAAAGGTCGACGAGCTCGAACTCTCGGTGCGCTCGGCGAATTGCCTGAAGAACGACAATATTGTCTACATCGGGGACCTCATTCAAAAGAGCGAGGCGGAAATGCTCCGGACGCCGAATTTCGGGCGCAAATCATTAAACGAGATCAAGGAAGTGCTGGCCCAGATGGGCCTTCACCTCGGGATGGACGTAGGTGGCTGGCCGCCGGACAATATCGACGAACTCGCCAAGCGGTTCGAGGAACATTACTGACCGGATTATTCCTCCTCTCGCGCCGAAAGCGAGCGGGAAGCAAATAGGAGCGGCCGTACCTTGGCACGGCGGCCGCGAAAAATAACGGAGAACGCCATGTATCACGGACACGCCAAGCGCCGCTTCGGCCGTACGCATGAACATCGCAAGGCGATGTTTGCCAATATGTGCCAAGCACTGATCAAGCACGAGCAGATCGTCACCACGCTGCCGAAGGCAAAGGATTTGCGCCCGGTTGTCGAGAAGCTGGTGACGCTCGGCAAACGCGGTGACCTGCATGCGCGGCGCCAGGCCATCGCGCAAATCAAGGATGTCGCGCTCGTGGGCAAGCTTTTCGCCGTTCTCGCGCCGCGCTATAAGGACCGGCATGGCGGTTACACGCGGGTGTTGAAGGCGGGCTTCCGCTACGGCGACAATGCCGCCATGGGTGTCATCGAATTCGTCGACCGCGATATCAATGCCAAGGGACTGGATTCGGGTCCGGCAACAGGCGGCGAAGACGCGGCGGCCTAAGGAGCATCACGAAGTCCGGCCATCGTCACTTTAGCAGATTTCTGCAACAAGAATCGATTGCAAGCGAAAATCCATTTTAGGGTCAAGGCTACCGGTTTGGAGCGATCCATGAACACGCTCTCGCTTCGTCTGCTCCGGGCCTTGATCACCTCTTTCTCGATGGCGCTTGTTCTGCCTAGTGCCTCCGCCGAGCCTTTGCGGCAAGTGCCGCACGCGCTAAGCGACATTTCGTTGTCTTTCGCGCCAGTTGTCAAGAAAGCGCAGCCCGCCGTCGTCAATGTATATGCCTCGCGAACCGACAAACGGCCGCGCAATCCCCTTTTCGACGATCCGATTTTCCGCCGTTTTTTCGGTGATGGAGGCAATTCGAGGCCAGGCGGCCCGACCGCCCGCGCGCTTGGCTCAGGTGTCCTCGTCGATACGTCGGGCCTCGTCGTTACCAATTATCACGTCATTGAAGGCATGACGGACGTTAGGGTCGCGCTCGCCGATAAGCGGGAATTCGATGCCGAGATTGTCCTGCGCGATCAGCGAACCGACCTAGTGGTTTTGCGCCTGAAGGGGGGCGAGAACTTTCCGGTGATGGAATTGGGCGATTCCGACGCACTCGAAGTCGGCGACATCGTACTGGCCATCGGCGATCCGTTCGGGGTTGGGCAGACGGTGACCCAGGGAATCGTCTCGGCGCTGGCGCGCACCCAGGTTGGGATATCCGACTACGGATTTTTTATTCAAACCGACGCCGCGATCAATCCGGGCAATTCGGGTGGCGCCCTTGTCGATATGGGGGCAAGGCTCGTTGGCATCAATTCCGCTATCTTTTCGCAAACTGGAAGTTCGGTCGGAATTGGTTTCGCAATCCCCGTCAATATGGTGAAAATCGTGATCGCCGCCGCTAAGGGCGGGGGACAAGCGGTGCGGCGCCCCTGGCTCGGCGCGAGCCTGCAGGCCGTAACCAGGGAAATCGCCGATTCGCTTGGCTTTGACCGGCCATCGGGCGCCCTTGTCGCTGATCTCTCCGCCAATGGGCCGGCCATCGAGGCGGGTCTGCGGCGCGGCGATCTCATTATCGCCATCGACGGGCAGAGCGTCGACGATCCCGAGGGCCTCGGCTACCGGATGGCCACGAAACCGCTTGGCGGCACCGCCTCCCTCATCCTGCTTCGTAACGGCAAACAGAGCAACGTCTCGATCAAACTGATGGCGGCCCCGGAAGTTCCGGCCCGCAATCCTGTCAAGCTCAACGGCTCCTCCCCTTTCTCCGGGATGACCGCGATCAATCTGTCGCCGGCGGTCATGGAAGAATTATCCCTCCGTGGTGGGGTGAGTGAGGGCGTCGTGGTCAGCGACGTCGAGGAGGGCTCGCGGGCGGCGATGGTCAATTTTCAGAAAGGCGATGTCATCCTGTCCATCAACGACAGGGCAATTGGCACCACGCGGGAGCTCGAAGCGGCGGTAAGTGCGCAGCACAATTATTGGAAATTGACAATCGGCCGCGGCGGCGAAATCATTACCACCATGATCAGCGGGTGAACGGCGGAGCTCAAGATCACCTGCTCACCAGCCGCGCGATGGCGAAGGCGGCGGCGGCGGCCAGCGAACCGACGATCGCCGTCTGCATGGCGCTGCGGAGCGGCGCCATGCCGGTCAATTGGCCCTTGATGCCGCCGAAGATCAGGAGGGCAGCGAGGGTCAGCCCGATCGAGACCGGAAGCGCGCGGGAAACCGTGTCCAGCAGGAAATAAGGCGCCAGGGGAATAAGACCGCCGGCGACATAGGCGGCGCCGATCGTGAAAGCGCTTTTGAGCGCCCGGCCCGCCTCCGGCTTCTCCAAGCCAAGCTCGAAACGCATCATGAAATTGACCCAGCGGTCCGGATCGCGTGTGAGCGCGGCCGTCACAGTATTGGTCAAGGCGGGATCGAGCCCCTGTTCACGCAAGACTTGCCGGACTTCGGCGCGCTCGGTTTCCGGGACCTGCTTGATCTCCAATTTTTCGCGCCGCAGCTCGGAACGATAATGTTCGAGATCGGTTTGCGCCGCGAGATAACCGCCAAGGCCCATCGCTATCGCGCCCGCCGCGACCTCGGCAAGACCTGCGGTTATGATGATCGCCGTCGAGGACACCGCCCCGGAAAGGCCCGCCGCTAGGGCGAAAGGAACGGTGAGCCCGTCCGCCATTCCGATCACAACGTCGCGGACAAGGGCCGTGGCGGAAAAGTGCTTTTCTATGTGCAGCGTCGCGGGCATGAGGCACCGGTAGGTTGACCCGGCCGCAGGAATGGTTCTCATTGCGGCGGCATGATGGTGCCATGTTCGGCAGCGGCTGGGCCGGGTGCCGCATCCGGGAGTCCCAGCCGCTGATGTAAATCATTGGTCAGGCAGCAACCTTGTCGCATTCCGCGGCGCAGGCCTTACAAGACTTGCCACATGCCTTGCACTCGGAAATCTTTGGAAATTTTTCGCATTCTTTCTGGCAGTCCCGGCAGACCATCGCAACCACTTTGGCTAAATGGCCGGTATGTTCCGAATTGACCGCCGCCAGAGCCGCCAGCGCGCTGCAGGCGTTGACGAGCTGGAATGCCGTGTCGGCACAATCCGACATGCTTGTGTCTTTCATTTTGTACATGGCGAGGCAATGCCGAAGGCAATCGTTTCCCGTCGCGACACACTTCACGGTTTCGACCTCGAGGGCCTTGTATTTCGGCGGATGCATATCTGCCTCTTCAGCCGACATTTGTGCAAAGGCCGGTGACGTCGAAGCTACCGCGGCGACAGTTTCCGGCGGCGGCAATGAATTCACGACGATCCATGGTATTTCTCCTACTAAGGTTCGAGTGATAGGGTTCGAACCGTCCCCTTCGGTAACGTAGAAAGGCGCTCTACGTTGCAAACCAGGTAAAATAAACCGAACTCGGAGCGAAGCATTCGTGACGGACCACGGGAAACCCCGTTACTTCGCCCCGCACTTTTGATCAAGCATACTAGCCTCGTGCGAGCCCGGGGGGTATGTATTCCCGGTGAACTTGCTACCGTGATAAATAAATACGGCCACCTCTTTCCATGACCCATTTGGGGTCCTTTTGAAGGCGCTGCACGGAACATTCGCCAAACCCTCTGGATATTGTTCCAGCTTGTAAGTCTGTGCTGCGCGCGCGATTTGTGGTGCGACCCCTATTAAGGAAATCGCGATGGCAGAGATCACGATTGAACGCATAGCCCACTCCATATGGTTTGAATCGATCACTTCGGTTTCGGGCGTGCGATCCACTAAGATCTTCACGCCAGCCACCCTCATTGCGGCGGCGGCGTGATGCCGAGGACCGCCGCCACAAAAACAACGAGCAACCCGAGCGCCAGCTCGAAAGCGACGCTGCGGCCGAGCCAGGTTATCGCGGGCATTCCCTTCAAGGCAGCGCTCCGCAACCTCGGCATAAAGACGAAACGATTGAAGTATGCCAGGGTCAGCATGACCGCGACGATCGCAATTTTCGCGAACAAGACATTCCCGTATTCGGTATCAAAAAGTACCCCAAATGACCCGGCGACGCGAAAGCCAGCATTGGCGATGCCGGTCACTACGATCAATGTGACCGCAAGCATCGCCATCGCGGAGAAGCGCGACAAAATATCGACAGTGCATATGCGTGCTTCGTTGGGCGCAAAGTGGCGTTGTTCTACAAGCCCGGAAAGGAGCGGAGGAAGTCCGCCCGCCCAGGCGCCCGCGGCGAGCACATGGGTCGCGTAGACGGTGATCATGATTACGCCATAGAGCCCAGCGCCACCTTCGGAGGCGTGGCCGAGCCAAGCTTGGCTGATCAAAAGCACGGCGCCGAGATGAAGAAGAGCGGAATACCATACTCGTCCGTGCCAAGGCAGGAAAGCAACCACAAGTGTGGTCGCGAAGAGCGCGAGCCGGATGATGGATACCGTGCCAAACGGCGTTTCAAAAAAGAAAAGTCTCAGATCTTCGGGATTGACGACGCTATGAAAGTCACTTGTCATGTTGATCAGAACGAGCGCCATCCAGGCGACGCCGGATATCGCAGCTACCGGCGCGGCGATGCGCAACATGAGGGTTGTCGCGGCAAGAGTTTTGGTCAGTTGTCCGGGATGGGCCAAGGAATGGTCGCGCGGCATGTAGAACCAAAAGAACGAGGATCCAAACAGCACAAACACGGACGCAAAGTGGATCCAGCGTGCCGAGACGAGGGGCCACCACGTCATCCAAAGCGCCTGCCCCGACGCTTGATCCATTTGTCCCGTGGCTTCTTGCGCGACATCTGGAACCACGTCTTGCACAAGGACGAGATATTGAAACATCGTCATGATCGCCCCCTTTAGGGCTGATGGCTCTTGCGGGCTCGTTTGTGCCGGGGCCGGGCGTGCCGCGTAATCAACACGTGGCAGAGGCCCGGCCGCGATGATCATGCAGCCGCGCGCTCACCTCAACTCAAGTGACCGTGAAGTGGAACGTGCCAGTAGTCGTATGCGTGTCGACCGAGAGCGCACGCCAGCTCACCGTGTAAGTCCCGGGTCCCAGTGCCCGTCCAAGACGGACGATCACAATCTGCTGGTCGGACGGATCATTGACGGGCCTGCTCGCCGGAATCGCACCTCCCGTGGAACTTGTGACCGAAACAGAGGAAAAGGCCGTGACCACGCCCTGGGTGTACCAAAGCCTGATTTCGCGCACCGGGCCGCTCACGGTCGTCCCGACACCCGGTACACCGTGGTCGAGGAACGCATGTGCGAAGGCAGCCGTCGCAGCGAGGGAAGTGGCGAAAGCCACTGCAAAAAGAAGCTTCAAGAAACGGTGCATTCTGTCCTCCTCAGTATCCGCGCGCATTTGGCTGGGGGGTGCCGATGCGCGACCCAGCGGGGCCAAAGAGTGGCTTGCCGATCGAATCCGGGAACATGTCGTCGAGCAGGAAATCCACTATGGCGATCACACCAGGACCTCTGCCGCTCGCATGATTGATTGGAATTTGCGCCACGGCGCCGAGCTGAAACACCACTGGCCCAAGCCTGCCGAAATAATAAAGGCCGGGTCCCCAAAAGCCCGTGGTTTGATGCGTGCCGGGAATAGATGCTGGGATCGAGGGGCCGATATTAGATACCGGAGATGAGAAGACGCATTCGATATCGGGAACAAGCTGCCTGAAGAATTCCGGCACCTCGTGCACATACGAGTTCATATAGAGCAGGCTATATTGCAGTGTCGCGCCGTAAGTTAGAACCGTTGGCGTTTGATTGAAGAGCGGGTTGCCAAATGCATCGAGGCCCGCGAAGTCGATCGGGTGGGTTGACCAAGTGTAGTCGACTTCGCCAGTCACCGCGATGGGGCGCAGCCACTCGGTATCCACATCGCCAAAGCCCTTACCCACGTAGCCCTTTGCCGTAATTGACGTAAACGGATCTGCGAAGCCGCCGCCGACGTCGCCGGTGTGGCCCCATTCAACGTCTACCGCGGTCGAAACGATGAATTCATGTTCTGCATTTGTGTAGAGTTGATACTTCAACTGCGTTTCAATATTGCCCCACCCGTTCAGCGTGCCAATGGTGCCATCCGGCTTCACCGTGTTGGTCAAATGGGTAAAGCCCTTTCCGATGGAAAAACCCAGGTCGGCCGTGATCGTTTTTGCATATTCGAAGTCGAAGTCGTACTCGTTCGAATTGTCCGGATTTGCGAGATAGGTGAAAGTAGGAACGGACAATTCGTCGTTGACGCCTGGATCGTCGATGTCGAGCGTGGCCGGAAACACCCGGTTGCCGACAATCGTGTGGGAAAGCGCCGGGCCGATGCCGACGAGAGTGGCCGCGGCAGCGATTGCGCCTGCGCAGGCCAAGGAAGCTTTGTAAGACATGTTAAATCCTCGATTGGAGCGTTTGGCTCAATATTTGGCGACCACGGGAACCGCGGGTTGAGGCACGGTCCAGTCAAACCTGTAGCTGAAGCCGGCTTGGACTTGGTTTTCGGTCAGGTGATGCCGCAGGGAAACGAAGCTGTTCGCGAAGGGCAGTGCACCGGCGAAGGGAAAGTCCGTGGTGTTGCCGAAATTCGAGTAGCGGTACTCGGCCCGCACCCACCAATTGTCGGTAACGGCATATTCGATGCCCCCACCCGCGGTCCAGCCGGCGCGGGTGTTCGAGAAGGTCGCATTGGTCCCCGGAGCGCCAGTGAAGAAGCCAGTCGTATCGACAATGGTGGTGTTGAAGCCGGCGAAGGCTATACCGCCGGTGCCATAGATCAGGGCGCGGTCGAAGGCGATGCCGATGCGGCCGCGGATCGAGCCTTGAACATTGCCTTTATCGGTGGCCGTTATGATTCCCGGCGTGTCGCCAAAGACGTCGTTCACGGGCATCGCAAGGGTATGGCTGAACTCGTGCCGTCGACCGAGCCTTCGACGCCGAGCACCAGCCACTGGTTGTATTGGAGATTGTAACCGACGTGGCCGCCGCCGATCACTCCTTGCGGTGTTTGGCTAAACGTCCCCGATGCCGGTTCATCGTCGTTCGATATCCCGGACCAGGAAACGGGGTCGTGGCCCCAGGCGTAGCCGATTTGGCCGCCAACGTAGAGGCCGTTCCAAGTGAAGACCGGAACCGGCGGCGGTGGTGTCGGTGCAGGCTCGGCCGCGAAGGCAGTTCCGGCGAGGGTGGCCGCGGCGGCGAAAGCGCCGGCGCAAGCCACGGAAGCTTTGAAAGACATGATGAATCCTCGATCTGAAAGTGAGTGATAGCCGCGGTCGGCCGCGAGAGCGGCGCCGGGTGGTTACTCGTCGATCAGATCAGGATTGGCGGCGCGCGGGGCTGTCCGGCAAAAATCGCAAACCGCGCAAGCGAACCGAGAAGCGCGGGCGGCGCGACGCTTGTGGAAAGGTGCGGAGCGTAAGCGACCGGCGCCGCCACCTGCGGCAGAATGCCGATCGCCGCATGGACCTGAGCACAACAGCAGGGGCATGGGCAGAAGGGGCATTCGTTGTTGTGGCACGGCGCGGGGCCGCCGCTATCGGGAGTGGCATGGGTGCCGTGTAGCGCGCAGGGAACGCCTGCTTGACCCGCACCGAAGCTCGCCGGTTTGGCGCCCGAGTCCGAGGCGGCAGTCTCGTGAACCACCGAATGGGCGGCAAAACCCATGGCGTGCAAGCGTTGCGCGGGCAACCATGATTGGGCTAGGCACGCAAGAAAAACAACGCAAATGCGGGCGGCTCGCATCCAGCCTTGCGCGGGGCTTCGCGAAAAATGCTTGGAAGGCCGGGGACCGGGCACTCGCACTTGTGTCGCCTTCAGAACGACGTCGACGATTATATATATAAAATTTGCGAGCTTTTCCGGCATGGAGTTAAGCAATAATCGTTAATGGTTCAGGTCAGGCCCGGTGCAACGCTGCGATTGTTAGGACCCGTGTCTTTTGCGCAACGGCAAAAGCAGGCGGCGCACCGGCGCGTTCCTCCTCAAGCACGCGATGGTGCTGGCGAAGGCGAACTTTATCGGGCAAAAATTTTGGTCCGGCGCGACACAAGCGATACTTTTCGTAAACCTTACTAGAACTTTGCGATTTACTTGAGACTTGCGAAATGACAGTCCTTCCGGAGCTGGCCTCGCCAGCCTCCCGAAGGAGCCTGTCATGCGGGACATCCTTAGTGCTTGCGCGTTGTGTTGCGGTATTTTCTCAATGCCGGACGCCAATGCAGCCGTGCTAATCAATATCGATCTCAGCTCACAGACCATGCACGTGAGCTCCGACATGGGTAGCTATGATTGGCGGATTTCCACGGCACGTTCGGGCTACCGGACGCCGCGCGGGACTTACCGGCCGTATCAACTGCTGCGCATGCACTATTCGCACAAATATCATATGTCGCCGATGCCTTATTCCATCTTTTTCGCCGGCGGATATGCGATTCATGGCACATATGAGACGGCATCGCTCGGCCGACCGGCCTCGCACGGCTGCATTCGTCTCGCGCCAGGCAATGCCGCGCGCCTTTTCCATATGGTGCAAGCGGAGGGCGCGGCGATCACTATCTCGGGATCCCCGCCGCACACGAGCTATTATGCCGGGCTTCACAGGCGCTCGCGTGGCGCCGGCACGGCCTACGCTTTGTGGCGGCGGAAACCGCACGCTGCTCTCGCCTACGCCGCCGCCAGACACACGCCGGCCACGGTCCGGAGCTGGCAAGTTAATCCCGTCGTGAGGTCGTGGCCGCAATGGCCAAATTGGCCTTGAGCCTCAGCTAAGAGCGGCGGCATCTGCAGCCCCAGCTTTACGCAAAAGCGCTGTTCACTATGCTTTGATGTTGAAGCCCCGCTCA
>CAVQZL010000062.1:0-87792 GCA_963718265.1 uncultured Alphaproteobacteria bacterium
TGATTTAAGTTTGTAAATATATGGCAAACTTTTGTAGTAACAAAATAAATTGGAATAATCTTTTTAAGCCTAAGTTGGCGTTCGGCTGGTGTAATCGGCTTCCAATCTTGCGCGGCCGGCCCCAGCGTTATTTCTCGAAACAAGGAGGCAGGCGCTCGAAGCGCGATGACGCGCGGCTCACATCTGACAGGCAAACCATCCAATGAAAACAGCTCGTCTCGCAGTTCTTGGCGTTGCCCTAGCGGCCGGAACCGGCGCCGCGGTCCTGGCCAACCGCTCAAAACCACCCGAAATAGTGGCGGCCCCGCCCGCGCTATCCGACGGCGTGCTGGTCGCTGCAAGGGAGTTGAACTTCGGCATCGTCGTCGAGGCGAGCGACATGCGCTGGGAAGACTGGCCAATAGATCATATTCCGGAAGGCCTCGTCCGCAAAAGCGCCTCGCCCGGCGGCGTCGAAGAACTGCAAGGTTCCCTCGTCCGCTCCAATTTCGGCGCGGGCGAGCCTTTGCGGCGGGAGCGTTTGGTCAAGGGTCCGCATTCCGGCTTTCTCGCTGCGGTTCTCGCAAAAGGCTGCCGTGCGGTGGCGATTAACATCGACACGCAAGGTTCAAGCGAGGCTGGTGGGTTTATCCTGCCAAACGACAAAGTCGACGTGATCCACATTTTTTCAGACCAGGGTGCCGTGCGCAACGGCATCGCCAATTCCTTCGTCAGCCAGACGATCCTGACCAATATCCGCGTTCTCGCGATCGGCCAGAATTATCAGGAGAAAAACGGGGAGCGCGTCATCACCGGAGCCAATGCAACTTTGGAACTTACGCCGTTTCAAGCCGAGGCTATCGTCCTGGCACAGCGCGTCGGCCAGCTCTCGCTGATCTTGCGGAGCGTGGCCGAGGCGAATGCGGCGGCCGAAGCTCCGCATCAACTACAACAACAGACGGATGGTGGTCCGCAACGGAACGCCAATACGAGACAAGGCGCGTTGAGCACGCGGCGTCACGCGAACAAGGAACCGGCCGCGCAACACCCCGGCAAAGAACGCATGGTTTTGGAGATCCGCAAATGAAACGACCGTTCGCTATCCTGGCCGCGGGAATAATGGCAAGCCTTTCCATCATGACGGGCATTTGCGTGGTTCACGCGCAAGAAACGACGGAGGTCCGGCCGGGCGGCCGCGTCGCGCCACAACGGCTTTCGATGGAGGTCGGCGTGTCCCGCATTATCGATTTGCCCCGGGATGCAGCGGAAGTCTTCGTCGCCAACCCCAGAGTCGCGAACGCCGTCGTCCGGTCCCCGCGCAAACTCTATGTCATCGGCATGGATACCGGCCAGACAAGCGTCGTTGCCTTGGATCAGCAAGGCAATGAGATCGGCCATTTGGAGCTCAGCATCCGCCGCTATATTGGCGTTGGGGAGCTACAGCAAATTTTGCGCACGGCGATTCCAACAGCCGCAATCACCGCGCGAACGGTCAACGATACGATTATCCTCACCGGAATTGTCGATTCGATTGAGGACGCGCAGCGCGCCGGCGATATCGCGAAGGGTTTCGTCCAACAGGACTATGGCGCCGGCCCTTCCGGCGCGCAGGGCACGCAGGGCGCAGGGGGAGCGCAGGGTGCGCAGACCGCGAGCGTGGATGGAAGGATCGTCAACGTGCTCACCATTCGCGGCCGCGATCAGGTAATGTTGAAGGTGACCGTCGCGGAAATTAGCCGCGATATCGCCAAGCAACTCGGAGTCACCACGAGCTCACTGACGGCCAGCTGGGCCACGTTCACGCAAGTTAATCCATTCCCCATCGCCGGCGCAATCGCGCCCTCGGCAATTGCCCCGCTGACGGCCGCAGGCGTGCTGGGAACCACTGTGACGGCGCATAACCCGGACAACACTCTAACCGCGACACTGTCAGCATTCGAGCGCTACGGCGTTACGCGGATCCTCGCGGAACCCACGGTCTCAGCCATATCAGGCGAGAGCGCAAGGCTCACCGTCGGCGGCGAGGTACCGATCCCCGGTCCGCCAAACTGCACCATAGGCGCCTATTGCACCTACTCCATCGTCTACAAGGAATATGGTGTTACCTTAAGATTCACCCCTACAGTTCTGGCAGAGGGCCGCATCGAGCTTCACCTTGCAACGGAAGTGACCGACATAGATAACACCCAATCGGCTCAGCTGATCGGTGGCTTTCCCGTCCCAGCGTTTCTCACCCGCAAGAATGAGACGACAGTCGAGGTCCCGTCCGGCGGCTCGATCGCTTCCGCGGGGCTTCTCCAGAGCAAATCGAAGCAAGTCATCAACGGGCTTCCAGGAACTCATCGACTTGCCAATTCTCGGCGCGCTGTTCCGCTCGCGCGATTACCAGCGGCAGGAGACCGAATTGATGATTGTCGTGACCCCCTACATCATCAAACCGGCGGGCCCGAATGAAATCGCGAAACCGACCGATGGCTTCACCGAATTGAGCGATCCGCAAGCCTGGCTTCTCGGGCGAGTCAATCGGCTCTACGCCTCGCCAGGCAATCCAGAGGCCATCAAGGATTACAAGGGACCGGTCGGCTTCATCCAGGATTGAGGCCAAGGCAACCGCATCGAGAAAGCTCAGCATCCAATGTCATTCATGATCCCCTTCGCGCGCGCCATTCAAAAATTGACTTGCCCAACAATTGCCTGGGCGCGAGTTCTCTTCCCACTTGGCTTGCTGCTTCCGCTTGCTGGTTGCGGGACAACTGAGCGGATGGTCGTATCTTCGATTCCGCTGGACGATTACCAGATCCGGCATCCGATCGTTCTTGCCGAGAGACCCCGCACATTGGAAATCCTTGTCGAGCCAGACAGCGGCCGGTTCGATCGCCATTCCGCGGCGCAGCTGCGTGAGTTCGCTGGCCTCTATCGCAAATTTGGCCGGGGACCCATTACGATCATGCCGCCGGCGTGGCCCGGTGGCCCACCTCCTATTGAGCCGCTACGTCAGGCACTTTATCGCGCGGGAGCGCGCGGGCGTGTGATTGTAGCTCCTTATCCGGCGGGTCCCGACCTTGTTGCGCCGGTACGGTTGAGCTTCCTTGGTCTCAAGGCGCAAGTCGCGGACCGGTGCGGACAGTGGCCAAGGGACATTGCAACTGGCAGCGGCGCCGTCGAGGACTGGAGCAACAAGCCCTACTGGAACTTCGGCTGCGCCTATCAATCCGCGTTCGCCGCGCAGGTAGCCGATCCGCGTGATCTCGTGGCGCCGCAAGGGGAAACGCCGGCCGACACCTTAATGCGTACCCGCGCCATCGAAAGCCTTCGCAAGGGCGAAGATCCCAACACGAATTGGAAAGTGGTCAACTCCGAAATCAGCAAGGTTGGGGGATATTGATGAAAGGCCCAGCCGAATTTGAACTCGCGCATATTGCCCCGCTGCCGCGTATCTCCTTGCAAGCTTTCTGCAAATCGCCCGAATCCGCGCGGATCATCCAGATGGCCGCAGCCGATCGCCGGATGGAGAGGGCGCATGTGAGCGTACACCTGGGCGGAGCGCTCGCCGCGATCGAGGCCTACCGCGACGCTCCAACGCCAAATGTCATTGTCCTCGATTCTGCCTCCAATCGCGGCGAACTTATCTCGCACATCGACGCCCTCGCCGAATTCTGCGACTCCGGTACCAAGGTGATCGTTGCCGGGCGCACCAACGACATCGCACTTTATCGCGAGCTTATCGCACGCGGTATTAGCGAATATCTCGTCGCTCCTTTCGATGTCCTCGAATTCATCAGTGCTATCTCGTATCTTTACGCGAGCGCAGGAGCAAAGTCCGTTGGCAAGATCGTTGCCATAACCGGTGCGAAGGGCGGGATCGGCGCATCCTCAGTTGCGCATAACATTGCCTTTTCGATCGCGCGGGAGCTCGATATCCAAACCGTCATCGTAGATATGGATCTGGCCTTCGGTACAGCGGGGCTCGACTTCAATCAAGACCCGCTGCAGGGCATCGCCGAAGCTGTGTTCGCGCCAGACAGGATCGACGAAACTCTCGTCGACAGGCTGTTAACGAAATGCGGTGAAAACCTGAGCATCCTAACTGCTCCAGTGATGCTCGACCGAATGTATGATTTTTCGGAAACCGCCTTCGACTCTCTGATCGATACTTTGCGCACCACTACGCCCTACGTCATTTTGGATATTCCACACATTTGGACCGCGTGGGCACGACGCGTGCTCGTCGGTGCCGATGAAATCGTGATTGTCGCAACGCCTGATCTCGCGAATTTGCGCAACACAAAAAACATGCTGGATACTCTGCGCGCGGCGCGCGCGCATGACGGGCACCCTAAGCTCATTATGAACTGCGTGGGAGTGCCGAAACGGCCAGAGATCAGCGTCGACGAATTCGCCAAGGCGATCAATCTCGAACCTGCTGGAATCATTCCTTTCGCGCCGAAGCTCTTTGGCCCCGCCGCCAACAATGGGCAAATGATTGCCGAAGTCGAGGCCGCCGGGAAAATCGCCGGGATGTTCAAGGAGCTTGCGCGAAAAATTACCGGCCAGACCGAAAGGCGTAAAGCGAAACGGAACCTTCTCGATCCTTTGCTGATGTGGTTCGGTTCGAATCAGACGACCAAAACCGAGACCGGCACCCTGCGCGGAGCAAGCCCAAACCAGTCATGACCGCAACCCCGGCGCGCGCGGCTGGGACGGCGGAATGCCAGCCCATGAACCCGACGCGGACCGGCGCGCGGAGTCAATGCCGTCAAGAGGTCTAATATGTTCGGCAAGCGTCCAGTCTCCGAGGCCCAAGACAAAGGCTCCACAGCAGCGGCATCCATTGCCATGGCAACAAAGGCGGCCGCCATTCCGGCCATTCATGCCGTTCAACCGGTACAGCAACCGTCCCAGGAGCTACAGCGCTCCGACGAATATTACACAACGAAAAGCATTATCTTCGGCGCGCTTATCGAGGCAATCGACCTGTCGCAATTGGCACGCCTCGACGCGGAAAACGCGCGCGAGGAAATCCGCGACATCGTCCACGAAATTGTCGCGATCAAGAACGTCGCGATGTCGATCAGCGAACAGGAAGATCTGATTGACGATATCTGCAATGATGTTCTCGGCTACGGGCCACTCGAACCTCTTCTTGGCCGCGACGACATCGCAGATATCATGGTGAATGGTGCCACCCGTACCTTCATCGAGGTCGGCGGCAAGATCCAATTGACCAACATTCGCTTTCGCGACAACGCGCAATTGATGAATGTCTGTCAGCGTATCGTCAGTCAGGTGGGGCGCCGGGTCGACGACACTTCGCCGATCTGCGACGCACGTCTTGCCGATGGCTCGCGCGTCAACGTTATCGCTCCACCGCTTGCAATTGACGGGCCCGTTCTCACCATTCGCAAATTCAGAAAGGACAAGTTGACCCTGGATCAGCTGATCCGCTTTGGTGCGATCTCGCCGGAAGGTGGCGAGATCCTCAAAATCATCGGACGGGTGCGCTGCAATGTCTTGATTTCTGGCGGGACGGGATCGGGAAAGACAACTCTTCTCAACTGCATGACCAATTACATCGATACCGACGAGCGGGTAATCACCTGCGAGGACGCGGCCGAACTCCAATTGCAGCAACCTCATGTGGTCCGCCTTGAAACGAGGCCGCCGAACCTCGAAGGCAGCGGCGCAATTACAATGCGCGATCTCGTCAGAAACTGCCTGCGCATGCGTCCCGAACGAATCATCGTCGGCGAGGTCCGCGGTCCGGAGGCTTTTGACCTGTTGCAGGCGATGAACACTGGTCACGACGGTTCGATGGGTACCTTGCACGCCAATTCGCCTCGCGAGGCGCTTAGCCGCCTCGAATCCATGATTACGATGGGCGGCTTTGCACTGCCGCCGAAGACCCTTCGGGAAATGATCGTTTCCTCCATCGACGTCATCATCCAGGCGGCAAGGCTTCGCGACGGATCGCGCCGGATCACTCATATTACCGAGGTGCTAGGCTTCGAGGGAGATGTCATCACGACGCAAGATCTGTTGGTCTATGAAGTCAGCGGAGAAGATTCCTCAGGCCGACTGAAAGGCCGCCATCGCTCGACGGGGATCGGGCATCCGCGATTCTGGGAAAGGGCCCGCTACTACGGCGAGGAAGAACGTTTGGCGCGGGCACTTGACGCTTCCGAACTCAATGACACTGTCCGGTAGCGAGCAAGAACAGGAGCCTGTGGCATGAACAAGCACACGTGGATCATCATCGGCCTTACGATGGTCACGGCAGGAGATATCGTCCATGTTTTTATCTATCCCTACCTTTCGGGGGACATTAACGCCGAAAAGCGCCAGGCAGCGTTGCGGCCGGCGGCATCGAAACGAGGCGCCGGGAGCCAGGCCGACGCGGCGGCTCGTCGCAAGCAAATCACGGAAAGCATCAAGGAGCTTGAAGCACGCGGCAAACGAAAGAAGCAATCCCTAGCGATAAGGATCAGTCAGGCTGGGCTATCGTGGAGCCGTAATAAATATACCGGCGTGTCCCTCGCTCTGGCGGCGTTTTTCGGCGGGCTAACTTGGCTTTTCAGAGCTAACCCGATCGTTGTCGTGGCTGCCATGAGCGTCGGAGGTTTCGGTTTCCCGGCATGGATTCTGAACTTCTTACGCAAGCGCCGATTGAATAAATTCGTTAACGAATTTCCCAATGCGGTCGACATTATTATCCGTGGCGTCAAGGCGGGACTGCCGCTCGGCGATTGCCTGCGGGTCATCGCGACGGAAGCGGCCGAGCCGGTCCGCAGCGAATTTCGCCTGATCGTCGAAGCACAGGCCATGGGGTTATCAACCGGCGAGGCCGTTGAGCGAATAGTCGAACGTGTGCCGATCGCAGAGGCGAGCTTCTTCTCGATCGTTATAAATATTCAGCAAAAAGCGGGCGGCAATCTTGCCGAAGCGCTGGGCAATCTGTCGTCCGTGCTGCGAGAACGAAAGAAAATGAAAGGAAAAATCAAAGCGATGTCGGGTGAAGCCAAGGCCTCAGCCTACATTATAAGCTCCATGCCTTTCGTCGTGGGCATTTTGACCTATTTCACGAGCCCAAAATATATCGAACTGTTGTGGACAACGCAGACTGGTGAACTCGTCCTTGGCGGCTGTGCCGTGTGGATGGGCATCGGAGTATTCGTTATGAAAAGCATGATCAATTTCGACTATTAGATTGGCGTGGCTTGCGCCCAGCCATTGCCCAATTTGATTCAACAATGCTGACCCAGATTCGCCTAGTATGAAGCGCTCCCCTACACGTGGCACATATGCTCAACCTAATTTACTTCAAGCTGACTGATCCGGAGTTTCTGCTGAGCTCTCTGGTGGCGATCGCAACTGTGCTGACGATTGTGACCGTCGCAATGCCGCTGCTGGAGTCCGACACTTTGAGTCAGCGCATGAAATCCGTCGCGACGGAACGCGAATGTATTCGGGTACGTGCGCGCGAGCGGATGGTCGCGGATAAGAACAAGCTTAGCCTCCGTCAGGAGACGAAAGCCTACATGAAACGAACCGTTGAACGCTTCCGTTTGTCAAAATGGTTAGGCACTGAACAAGCAAAAACGCAGATGGCGATGGCTGGATTTCGCGGTCCCCAGGCGGAAGTGGCGTTTCTATTCTTCCGGCTGGTTACACCGGTCCTAACCCTTTCGATAGCCGCGTTCTATGTATTTGTGGTGAGCCGCTTAGAGCTGACTGTCCCTGTCAAGGTGGGCATCGTCGTGCTGGCCAGCTACGTCGGCCTGAAAATGCCCGAAATTTATCTCAAAAACACGATAGGCAAACGCCAGCAATCAATGGGCCGCGCCTTTCCCGACGCCATGGATCTGCTGCTCATCTGCGTCGAGTCCGGCATGTCGATCGAACATGCCTTTCGCAAAGTTGCGCAGGAAATCGGCGTTCAGTCGATACCGCTTGCCGAGGAACTCACGCTAGTGACGGCCGAACTGTCGTTTCTCCCAGACCGGCGCTCGGCCTATGAAAACCTCGGTCTCAGGACCGGGTTAGCTTCGGTGAAGCAGATTACCACCGTTCTCGTTCAGGCTGAGCGCTACGGCACTCCTCTTGGCACCGCCTTGCGGGTCGTTGCTCAGGAAAGCCGTGATAATCGTATGATGCTTGCCGAAAAAAAGGCTGCGGGATTGCCGCCGAAATTGACAGTCCCAATGATATTGTTTTTTCTCCCCGTGCTTTTCGCGGTCATCATGACACCCGCGGTCATTCAGATCAACCACACGCCGCACTGAAAATCGCGAACCCGCCAAGGTTTGTTCGGCATTTTTGTTTTCATCGCCCGCGGGCCAGCTCTTCGAAATTCAGTTAATGAACGGACCTCCGGCACGAAGCGGGGCCCAACGTCACTTCAAATCCGCTCTGGGTTTCCCGCGACCACGACGAGGAGTTTGGCGTCGCCGAAAAGTCGCGTTGACGCCCGTTTGGCGTCTTCAATGGTCACCGCGGCGATCAATTTATTGCGCTCATCGAGGTATTCGACACCGAAACCTTCGCACTGCAAATTGACAAGCTGGCCAGCGATCTTGGTCGAGGTGTCGAAACGCAGCGCATAGGAGCCGGTCAGATATTTTTTTGCCTTATCGAGTTCTTCCTCTGTCGGCCCAAATTCGGCAAGGCTCGAGATCTCCTTCTCGATGACTGCCATCGATTCCATGGCGCGCTCGTTCTTGGTCGACGTGCCCCCGTAAAACATGGCGGCGTGATCATAAGTTACGAGCTGCGAATGGACCGAATAGGCCAGCCCGCGCTTCTCGCGCACCTCGCGAAACAAACGCGCCGAAAAAATGCCGCCGCCCAAAATATGGTTGACGACCATTGCAGGGATGAATTCCAGGTCCCGGCGGGCGAGCCCCTCGCGGCCGAAGCGTATCGTCGATTGCGGCACATCGATACGGTCGACATGACGTGTGCCGGTTCCAGAAAACGTGCCGGGCGCGATCAAATTGAGAGAAGCCTTTTCCGGCAACCGGCCAAACACATCGTCGAGATGGCCCGCGAGCGTTGCGGCGTCGATCGCCCCGACGGCGGCGATTTTCAAATTGTTTCTTGCAAACGTCGCGGCGCGCATTTCAATTAAATTGGTGCGCGTTAAGTTTGGCAATGTCGAAAGTTCGCCGTGCACGGGCAGGCCATAGGGATGGTTTGGATAGGCCAAGGCGCGGAAGCTCCGGTCCGCGACGAAGTCAGGATCGTTCGCCTCACGTTTCAGGCCGGCGGCGATCTGGCTCATCACCCGATCAAAGGATTCCAAATCGAGACGTGCGTCGGCGACGGCGAGTTGCAGGAGCGCAAATGCGCGGTCCGAATTGCGCGACAAGCACTGCATGCGTCCGGTCAGAATGTCGCGATCGGCGTAAAACGACATTTCGATCGCATCGTCGTCGAGCGCGCGATGAAAGTCCGCCGAGTCATAGGTTCCAGCCCCTTCGTCGAGGAGGCCCGAAAGAAGCGCGGCGGCGCCTGGTTTGCCGGCCGGATCCTGCGTGGCACCGCCCTTAAATGCGAATTCGAAGGCGATCAGGGGAACTGCGTAGTCCTCGACAAGCCAAGCCTCGATGCCGCCCTTGGAGACGACCATTTGTACTGTCGATGCGCGTGAGGAGGTTCCGGCGGCGGCAAGCGCGGTCATGTAAATATCCAAGGCCCAAATATTTTAAGCAACAGTACGCGCAATAACCGGTTCAGAGCGCAACGGAATCGATCGCGCCCGCGCTTGGCCGAGCGGGGCAGGATTGCGCTGGCAGAAGAAAGCCCGTTACACTTCGCCGCTTGTCGAGCCATAGCGCCGCCTTTCTCACATCGTCAGGCGTGACCGCCTCGATCCGTTCGGGCCATTGCGCGACACTCTCAAGGCTGATCCCCGCCGCGAGCGAGGCGCCATACCAGTGCGCCAGCGCCGCCTGACTATCCTGGGCGTAAACGGCCTCGGCGACAAGACGGGTTTTGGCGCGCCGCAATTCCGGCTCAGCGACACCTTGCGTAGCGACGCGGGCGATCACCGCATCGATCGCGGCGTCGATCGCCGGAAGGCCGATGTCCTTAGCAGGTACCGCGAAGACGTAGAAACGCGTATCGTCGACCGCCGTGCCCTGATAATGAGCCCCTGACGAAACCGCAAGCTTGCCGTCCATGACCAGGCTTTTGAACAACAGGCTCGTCTGGCCGCCGCCGAGCAGATGGGCGAGAACTTCCAGCGCCTCAGCCTCGCCGGGCGCGGCCGAACGATAAGACGGCACAAGAAAAACGCTTTGGTGCGTCGGCTGCTCCACCTTTTCGTCAACGAGCGTCACAAGACGTTGCGCGCGCGGCTTTGGCTCGCGTGGACGAAACCGTTTCGGCACCTCGCCACGCGCGGGAATGGGACCGTAATATTTTTCCGCAAGGCCAATGGCTTGCGTTGCGTCTACATCGCCGGCCACAACGAGAACCGCGTTTTCGGGGCAATAGAAACGATCATAATAGGCGAGCGCGTCGGCCCGTTCGAGGGTTTCGATCTCATGGCTCCAGCCGATGATCGGCTTGCCGTAGGGATGCTGCGTAAACAGCGCCGCCTGCACGGCTTCATTGAGCTGATGGGATGGGTCGGAATCGGTCCGCATCCGCCTTTCCTCGAGGACAACATCGCGCTCCGGGCCGACCACCTCGTCCGTAAGGACAAGGTTCTTCATCCGGTCGGCCTCATACTCCATGCATACGCCTAGGTGTTCCTTGGTCACGCGCTGGAAATACGCGGTATAGTCATTGCCGGTAAACGCATTCTCCTGGCCGCCGAGATCCGCGACAAGCTCCGAGAATTTGCCTTGCGGATTGGCCTTGGTGCCCTTGAACATCAAATGTTCGAGGAAATGCGCGATGCCGGACTTGCCCGGCGGATCGTCGGCCGAGCCGTTGCGATACCAAATCATATGCGTCACGACAGGCGCGCGGTGATCCGGAATAACGACGATATCCAGGCCATTTGCGAGCTTTGCCTGAGTAACCGCGGGCCCCGCGGGTTTTCCTTGCGCTTGCGCCGAATGATTTAGAAAGACGCTCTGCTGCGCCGCCGCCCTTTTACCAAATGACATTCCATCCATCGCTTTCAAAGCCGCTCATCGCTGGGAGTACCGGTTGGTTCTTCACCGTCTCGCAGGAGGGCAAGGTCTCTGAAGAGGGAAGTTTGTCCGTATATAGGATCGAATTTCAAAAAAGCGGCAAGGTTTTATGGCGCGGCGCCCTTTCGTTCCGCAGGTTTTGGTGCAACTCGGGCATCTCGGCTCGCTTCTCCCGTCGAGAGAAGCGGCGGGGTCAATTATCGACCGAGGTTTTGGGACGCTGCGACCGGATGTAGGCGCCCGGATCGGCGGCGTCCGGCTGGTCTTTCGGCGTCTCGATGGTTGCCTTGGCGACCCCTGTGGCCTGCCGGTAGCCGGGCGGCGGCTCGGTCAGATATTTGCGCGTTGGCTCGGGTCCAGGCTGGACGGTATCGGTTTGAGAGCCGGTCACGACGGACTTCAGAGCTTTCCACGGCGTATAGAGACATATTGGCGTTCCGGAACCCGCCTGACATTCGTCGGGGGGGCCATCGGACGGCAAAGGGCCGCGGCCCTGCTGCAGTTCCGTCTGGGACATTTCGACCCGCGAATTTGGCGTCAATTGCGGCGCGGGCCTTCTCGCACTCAACGCCGCGCGGCGCTCCGCGGCAACATCGGGGTCGTTTGGCCAAGCCGGATCGCGTACAGCCTCTTTCGGCGGCGGCAGATCGGTGCGTGGCGGAACGACGATCGGCGCCCTGGCCCGGTAATCGATCGAGTCTGGCTCCTTATCGAACTGCATGCCAACGAATCCGAGCACCGAATTGAACATATTGGTGTCTTCTGCCGCCCACGCTGGCGTCGCGCTGGAAAATCCTGCAACGGACAGGAGAACGGCCCCGCCCGCGGCCAAGCAAAGCCTTTGCCGCAACTCCGTGCCGAAGATCATAAAGCCAAGCCCCTTCATTCTTGAGACGCTCCGTGAACCTACGATGGTCACAAGGTTCTCACGCCCCTTGCTCACTAACGTTTTATCCGCGTTCAGGGCTTTTTGTGGGCGGTCCGCAGGCAAGAAAACGTCATTCTCCGGGGGCGCGCTCGACGTCGCGGGACTTGTTTGCAGGGGCAAACGAATCCCAAATCAGGAGCGCGACGCCGACAACAATCGCGGCGTCCGCCAGGTTAAAGACATACCACGAGAATGACCCAACGTGAAAATAATAGAAATCGGCGACAAACCCATAGGCCATACGGTCATAGGCATTGCCGAGTGCGCCGCCGACAATAAAACCTAGACCCAAGGCAGCGGTTTTGGTCCTCGCGCGCCATAGCCAGAAGCCGAGGAAGGCCGTGGCCGCAAGCGTGACGACAAGCAGAAGAAGCCACTCCATCTCGGTGTGCGCGCGCAGCAGGGAATATGAGATGCCCGGGTTTTTGGCATAGATAACATCGAAGAAAGGAGTGAGCCGGACCGGTTGGCGCGCTTCGATTCCATAGACAAAGATCAGCCAAAGCTTATTCGCCTGATCGGCGGCGAGCGTGGCGCACATCACCCATAAGCCGAGAGCGCGCGGCTTCATGGCCATTGCCCCAAAACCCGCAACTCCCGCAATGCCTGCGCGTCGCGAGGACTTACATCAGGAAATTCGGGATCGGTGCCAACGAGCGGCGAAATTTTCCAGGATCGCGCACATTTTCTCCCTTCGGCCAGGTCTGGCAGAACGGCAACACCAGGAACGCCAGAGAGCCGGAACGCCTCCTGCGGTCCTTCTCCATCCTCGATCGCGATATGCGAGGTTATACAGACTTCGGCGAAATCGATTGTTCCGAGAACGGCGCGCAAGCCCGCGTCCGCGACAAACACTCTTGGCGCCGCCTCGAGCGAGGAACCGATCCGCTTTTGCGCCCGCTCGATTTCCAGCGCCCCGGTGACGACCGAACGGACGCGGCGGATTTGGTTCCATTTTTCGGCAAGCGCCTCGTCGCGCCACGACGACGGAATTTTTGGAAACGCTTCGAGATGCACCGAGACCGCGCCAGGAAAATGCGCGAGCCACGCCTCTTCCGAAGTAAAAACCAGGACCGGCGCGAGCCACAGGGTTACACTTTGGAAAATCTGTTCGATCGCTTCAAGGGCGGCGCGCCGTTTTTCGCTCGAAGGAGGCTCGCAATAGAGCGTGTCCTTGCGAATGTCGAAATAAAAGGCTGAAAGATCGGTATTGAGAAAACCGGTCAGGCGCGCGACAACGCGCTTATAGTCGAATTGCTCATAGGCATCGCGAATCTCGCCATCGAGCTCGGCGAGGCGATGTAGCATGAGTCTTTCGAGTTCGCCCATCGCCTCGAAGCCGGCCGTTCTCGCTGGGTCGTAATGGGCGAGCGAGCCGAGCATCCAGCGGATCGTGTTGCGGAGTTTCCGGTAGGTCTCGACAAAAGTTTTTAATATTTCGGGGCCGATCCGCATATCGTCGGAATAATCGGAGGCCGCCACCCAGAGCCGTAGAATATCGGCGCCCGCATCCTTGATGATGGTTTGCGGCGCGGTGACATTGCCGGCGGATTTCGACATTTTCTGGCCCCTCTCGTCGAGAACGAAGCCATGGGTCAGAACGGCGTCGTAAGGGGCGCGCCCGCGCGTGCCACAAGATTCGAGCAGCGAGGAATGAAACCAACCGCGATGTTGATCCGAGCCTTCAAGATATAGGATTTCGTCGCGGCCGCCATCGCGCTTGCGATGGATGCCCGCGAGGCCCGGAAAGTGTTCAGGATCGTCCAGCGTAAAGGCATGAGTTCGAGCCCGAATCGAACCAAACATCGAGAACATCGTCGATCTTTTCGAAATTTTTGGGGTCGTGCTCCGGAGCGAGGAAGCGCACCGCCGCGCCTTCGGCGAACCACGCATCGGCGCCTTCCTTTTCGAAAGCATCAGCAATGCGCCGGTTGACCTTCTCGTCGATAAGGATTTCCTTGGTGTCCTTATTAACGAAGATCGCGATCGGCACGCCCCAGGCGCGCTGGCGCGAGACCACCCAATCCGGACGGTTGGCGATCATGCCGGTGATGCGGTTTTCGCCGGCGGGCGGATACCATTGTGTCACGGCGATCTCGCGTAGCGCGATGTCCCGCAGGGTAAGCAACATGATCAACGCCCCCTCATCCTGAGGAGCGTGCGGAGCACGCGTCTCGAAAGATGAGGCGCTTGCTCCTCGTCCTTCGAGACGGCGCTTCGAGCCTCCTCAGGACGAGGAATTGCGGCAATCGGCTTGTCGAGCGCAATAAACCATTGCGGCGTGTTACGGAAGATGACCGGCTTTTTGGAACGCCAGGAATGCGGATATTGGTGCTTTAGTTTTCCGCGCCCGAGCAGGTTGCCTGCTGCGATAAGCGCCTTGATGACCGCCTCATTGGCGTCGCCCTTGTTGCCCTTGTCGTCGATGACGCGGCGGCCTTCGAATCCCGGCGCGTCCTTGGTGAAGAAGCCATCGGCATCGACTGTATGGGGAATGCGTGTGCCGATGCGTCTCTCTTCCAAATCCGCTTTGTTCGCCATCCAAATATCGAAGTCATCGCGGCCGTGGCCCGGCGCAGTATGGACGAAGCCCGTGCCAGTGTCGGCGGTGACGTGATCGCCTTCGAGCAACGGAACATCAAATTCATAGCCGGGAATTGTCTTTGCTAACGGATGGAAACAGGTAAAATCTGCTAGTCCAGCTTCATGTGTGCCTGGCGCTACATCGCGTATCCACTCGGCCTTGACTTTAGTCGCCGCAAAGACGCTCTCCGCGAGGTCTTTTGCCAATATGAATTTGGCGCCGTTCTTGACATACTTGTTTTCTAACGCATCTGTAACGCGGTAGAGCCCATAGGTTATCTTGGAAGAAAAAGCGTAGGCGCGATTGGCTGGGATCGTCCAAGGCGTCGTGGTCCAGATAACGATCGCTGCTTCATTGAGATCGTTAATTTCGCTAAGATCAGGCCCTGACGCGCTGTACATCTTTAAAGGAAACGCCACGTAGATCGCATCGCTGACAATGTCTTCGTACTCGACCTCCGCCTCGGCGAGCGCGGTTTTTTCAACGACGCTCCACATCACCGGTTTCGAGCCGCGATAAAGCGTCCCGTTGGCGGCAAATTTCATGATTTCGCGGGCGATCTGCGCTTCGGCGGCAAAGCTCATCGTGAGATAGGGATGTTTCCAATCCCCTATGACGCCGAGGCGCTGAAATTCTTGGCGCTGCACACCGACCCAATGCTCGGCGAAGGCGCGGCACTCGCGGCGGAACTCGTTGATCGGCACAGACGTCCTTGTTCTTGCCCTTGGCGCGATAATTTTCCTCGATCTTCCATTCGATCGGCAGGCCGTGGCAGTCCCAGCCCGGCACATAGTTTGAATCCTTGCCGAGCATCCGCTGCGAGCGGGTCACGATGTCTTTGAGGATCTTGTTCAGCGCATGGCCGATGTGGATGTTGCCATTGGCATAAGGCGGGCCGTCGTGGAGGACGAATTTCGGCTTGCCCTGCCCCGCCTCGGTGAGGCGCTCGTAAAGCCTTATGTCTTGCCAGCGGGCGAGCAGCTCCGGCTCTTTCTTCGGCAATCCGCCGCGCATCGGAAAATCCGTGCGCGGCAGGAAAAGGCTCTTGGAATAATCGGGAGGACTTTCCGCAAGCCTCTCGCCGCCCGCGCTTTTCGATCCAGTCTCTCTGTCCATTATTTTCCGGCCTGCTCCCACCGCGACAATGCGCAAAGCAAAAAAAAGCGAATACCGCCTTTCCTGCCAGGAGAGCGCACTTAAGCTCGCATCCGGCCGCGCGCAAATCTCGCAACAGCAGAAAAACGCCGATTGCGACCGTGGACCGTCTTCTAGCAACACCGCTGCAAGGGATAAAGCCCGCTCCGCCAATGAGAAGCCGAGAGCACCCGCCCAAGACCTAATAATTTGGCCAGCAGCGGCGGCCCCAAGGGCCAAGGTGAAAGCCCGGAGGGCAAGAATACCGACTGTACCCGCCCCACTGGCCGCCCGGACGGCAGCCGCCCCAGGGTCCCCGGTGATGGTAAGGGCCGCAGCCGCCGTAGACCCGTATCACGCTTCCTTCGTCGGGCGATACTACATCCACCGTCGCAAGGCCTTGATCGAGCACCAACGGTGCCGCATTAGCCGCCCCAGTGAGCAGAGCCGCCAAACCAATTAGGCTACAAGCCGCAATTGCCGTTTTCTTTTTACGCATCGTATCTTCCAATCCGCTGGGCCTATTTGCCAGGTTCAAAGAGAATTGCGCCAGCGCACAAAGCGATTTATCGGTCTTCATCCTGAACGTTTGCTGAACGCTGAACGCCACATCGATTGCTGGCTACGGAGAGGAAGTTAACAGATTCCTGCTTGCTCAACCGTCATTGGCCTTCCGCAATGGGTCCAGTTTGGCGTAAGCATTGGGTAAAATCATCCCCTCCTTTGGAGTTTGATTGCCGTGCCTATCCGCTGTCTCGATCCCGTTCTTATCGACCGCATCGCGGCGGGCGAGGTCGTCGAGCGGCCCTCCGCCGTCGTGAAGGAACTCGTCGAGAACGCGCTCGACGCGGGCGCTGGGCGCATCGATGTCGTGATCGAATTGGGCGGCCGGACCCTCATCCGCGTCATCGACAATGGCTGCGGGATGCCTCCCGAAGACCTCGGCCTTGCGGTCGAGCGCCATGCGACGTCGAAACTGCCAACGGGCGATCTTTCCCAAATTGCGACGTTCGGATTTCGTGGCGAGGCCTTGCCATCGATCGGCTCCGTCGCGGCGCTCGTCATTTTTTCCCGCCCGCAAGGATCGCCGCACGGATTCTCGATCCGCGTCGATCAGGGCAAGAAAGGCGTGCTCGCTCCCTGCGGCGGGCCGCAAGGAACCAAAGTCGAGGTCCGCGATCTTTTCGCCGCGACCCCGGCGCGGTTGAAATTCTTAAGGAGCGACCGCGCGGAGGCCCGCGCCTGCGCCGATGCCGTCCAGCGCCTCGCGATGGCACACAGGCAAGTTCGCTTCACTTTTGCCGGCACGGAGACCGCGGGCTTCGATTTTTTGTCGCGCGGCGAAGATGAAGACGCCTTGCTCGGTAGGCTCGCGGATGTCCTTGGGCCGGAATTTCGCGCCAACGCGCTCCGCGTCGAGGCGGCGCGGGAAGGGATCGCACTCGAAGGCTATGCCGGGCTTCCGACCTGGCACAGAGCGAACGCGCAGGCGCAATATCTTTTTGTCAATGGGCGGCCGGTCCGCGACAAGCTTTTGGCCGGTGCCGTGCGCGCCGCCTATATGGATTATCTGCCGCAAGGCCGCCATCCGGCGCTCGTTTTGTTTGTCTTGTGCGATCCGCGCGAGGTCGATGTCAATGTGCATCCGGCCAAGGCGGAGGTGCGGTTTCGCGATTCCGGCCTCGTGCGTGGCCTTCTGATCGGCGCCCTGAAACAGAGTTTGCAAGCCGCCCTCCATCGCGCCACTCCGGCTAATGGCGCAAGCGCCCGCGATGTCCTCGCCCGGCGTGCAAGCCTCCAGACTGGTTCACCAGCCTATCCCGCGCGCGCCGCCACTTGGGATTGGCGTCAGTCGCCGGCCTATCCGGGTTTTGCCGAGGGCACGGCGCAAGGGTTTGGCGATCTTGCGCTCGCTGGTGAGACGCTTTCCGCCGATACGCGCACGCACGGGCAGTCCCCCGCGCCGGAAGATATCGATGCGCCGCTCGGCGCCGCGCGGGCGCAGCTCTTTGACACCTATATTGTCGCCCAGACCCGCGATGGCATCGTCATTGTCGATCAGCACGCTGCGCATGAGCGCCTCGTGTATGAGCGCCTGAAGAAGGCCCGCGCGGGCAACAACGTCGCGCGCCAGGCGCTGCTCGTCCCATTGATCGTCGAACTGAGACAAACCGATGTCGAACGGATCGAGGACGCTGGCCCGCTTCTCGCCGAATTCGGTCTCGTTGTCGAGCCTTTCGGGCCTGGCGCGGTCGCGGTGCACGAAATGCCCGCCTTGTTGAAATGCGGCGATGCTGCGCCCCTCGTTCGCGATCTCGCGGCAGCGCTTCGTGAGGACGATCGCGCTTCGGCTCCGATCGAAAAGCGGCTCGATCATGTACTCGCGACGATGGCCTGCCACCATTCGGTGCGCTCGGGCCGCCGTCTCGGCGGCGATGAGATGAATGCGCTGTTGCGCGAGATGGAACGCACGCCTGGCTGCGGTCAATGCAATCACGGTCGTCCAACCTATGTCGAATTAAAACTCGCCGACGTCGAGAAATTGTTCGGGCGGAGATGACGATAAGCCTATCGCCCTACAGCTGCAGGCCCGTAGAAAAGGTACTCCGCGGAATATTCTACAAGCACCTCGGTCTGGTCTGCCTGGCCGCAGCCCGCCGCAGGAGGTGTCCCGCCTTTCGTAAAGAGCCGTTGGATGTAGGCAACTCTGCTAAACTGGCCGTTGCCTGTCGTCGATTGGGCTGGAATCAACAGCCAATCAATGGCATCGGGGTCGGGGGCTGTAAAATGCTTCGCGTTTGACGTGTCCCCCACGACCGCGCTGCCATCCAACGCCTCCCAGGTCGGTCCCCCGAAATGAATCGCCACCAGATTTCCATCATCCCCGTGAAGCAGGATTGCATGCGGCACCGCTTTCGAGCTGGCGCTAATCGGACAGGCATATTTTTGGGTTCCTCTGCCGTGTGCGTGCAGGAGCAAGACATTTCCCTCCGGTACCTGCAGGATTGCGGGAACACGCCCGTCGGCCTGCAACGACACAGTCATGGAAATCACCGCCAGGACAGACGCCCCAACGACGGCCGGAATTATCGACAACTTCTTCATTATCGCACTCCTGGTTGGATCAGCTGTCTTCACCGTCGGTGGCAAGGCCAGCAGCGATTTAGGTTATGTCAATAAATTGGACAAGATCGGCCGCCCCTTGAGCGGTGAGAATTTGATTAGGCTGTTGCGCGAGATGGGAGTCCGGCTTACATCGAGTTGCAACCCGTCGGCGTCGAGAAACTATTCGGGCGCGGATGAAGCTCTTTCCCGCCCCGTTTTAGGGCAACAGACCAATTTTGCCGGTCGCCAAATCATAAACCCCGCCAACGATCTTCACTTGCTTGGTTTGCGCGAAACTCGCGAGCAAGGGTTCTGCGGTTTCGAGCCGTTTCACGTTAAGCGCGACATTTTCCGTGATCGCGGCGGCGAGAAGATCGTGTGGCGACTTCGCTTTCGCGGCTTCGACCGCCGGCCTGATCGACTGAACGAGACCGGGCAAATGTCCCGGCAGTTCGGCATTGTCCTCGACCACTTTGATCGCGGCGCCAATCGCGCCGCAATTCGAGTGTCCGAGCACCAAGACGAGCGGCACGCCGAGAAACTTCACCGCATATTCGAGACTGGCGAGGCCATCGTCATTGGCGAAATTGCCGGCGAGCCGGACGACAAAAAGATCGCCGGGTCCTTGGTCGAACGCAAATTCCGGTGCCACGCGCGAATCCGCGCAGCTCAGGACCGCGGCAATTGGAAATTGCGACTTGGTCCTCTCCGCGCGTCCAGCGGAAAAGTCCCTGTGCTTGGGCTTGTTGGCAACGTAGCGGACATTGCCCGCCATGAGGCGATACAGCGCCGCATCGGCGCCGATTGCGTTGGGCTTCGGCTGTTCGGCACCCACCTCTTTTGCGTTCGCGCGGCCGCTACCAGCCGCGACAGCAAATCCAGCGGCCGCTTTCAGGGCGCCGCGCCTTGTCACGCCATGGTTGCAATCAATGGCATCGCACATTTTCAAAACCTTTCATCTCAATCGCCATTCCAGGACCGAATAGTGCTCTTCCTTCCGGCCGAGGTTCGAGGCCGGCCGTCACCCCTCCGCGCCTTTTGCCGCGATGATCGCCTGGGCAAGATAAGGCTTGATGGCTAGCATGGCGCGGCTCGAGGCGCCGCCAAATTCCTCCGCCGTCTCCGCCGCCGCGCGAGCCATCGCCCGCAGTTCGGCTTTGTCGAAGAAGAGAAGCGCCAATTGCTTGGCAAGCGTTTCGGCATCGAAGACCAGCGCGCCACCGCCCGCATTATCAAGCGAAGCATAAATTTCGTCGAAATCATCGACGTCCGGACCGTGCAGAATTGCGCAGCCGAGACGCGCCGCTTCGACCGGATTTTTGCCGCCGCCTTGGCGCAAGGATTTGCCCGCGAAAACCACGCCGGCACCTCGAAGGAATAATCCTGCCTCGCCCGATGCAAGGGCGATAGCGATTTCCGGCAATGGAGCGTTTTCGCGATTCCCGCCGGGCAGCGCCGCGGTCAGTCCGATTTCCGCCGCTCTTTGGGCAATATCAAAAACGCGTTTGGGGTTGTCCGGCACAATCACGGTCAGGAGGTCTGGAAACTGCCGTGCCAACCGGCGATGCGTCGCCATCGCAATCTCGTCCTCGCCGGGATAGACTCCATTGGCGATCCACGCCGGACGCGTCCCGATCCGCGCGAGAAGCCGCGCCAAGGCGGATTGGTCGGCCGCTACTGGGATGAAATCATATTTGAGACTGCCGATCACCTGAACATTTCGTAAGCCGAGTTTTTCGAAGCGCCGCGCGCCGGCATTTGTTTGCGCCAAACAAAGATCAATCCCGCCCAACAGCGATCCGGCAATGCCCGGAAATTTCCGCCAAATTAGGAAGCGCCGCGCGGACAAGCAGGCGTCGACAAGGATGAGCGGAATTTTGCGCCGGCTGGCTTCGACGACAAGGATTGGCGGAATGTCCGGTCCGGACATGAGGACGATATCCGGGCTCCAATGATCGAAAAACCGCGCCACGAATTGAGGCGCGTCGAGCGGCGCGAGTTGGTGCAGCAATGGCGGCAAGCGCGACGTGCGGAACGGGCCAGAAGATACATTGCCAATCGCCAAAAGCACGGTGAAGCCGAGCTGTCCCAGTTTTTCGACAAGCGGCGGCAAGGTGAGAGCTTGCGCGGTGCTTCCCGCATGCAACAAGGCGAGCCGCCCATCCGGCCGGGCTAGGTACGGTCGCCCTAACCGCTCGTGGCGCCTCGAAAAATCATCGCGGCCGAGCTTGCCCAGCCAATAAACATATAATGGCCCGGTTAATCCAACGCCCGCGCTTGCCAGCCGGTAGGCAGAAAGGAGGGCCGAACCCTTCACGGCGGACCTGGATATTTCAATGGGACGGACCCTCTCCGCGGACAACTTTTATCGCGGGACCGGAAGTTAGACGCCCCGCTCGGTTTTGTCATTCGAAGGGTCGAGCAATCGATGCAGATGGGCCACGAAATAACGCATATGGGCATTGTCCACCGTTGCCTGCGCCTTGGCTTTCCAAGCCGCCGCCGCCGACGCGTAGTCCGGAAATATCCCGACGATATCGAGTTTGGACAAATCGCGGAATTCCGTGCCGCTCAGATCCTTGAGTTCGCCCCCAAATACAAAGTGGAGCAGTTGTTTGCCGTTTGTCGTCATGCGCTTCCCGTCCGAATTTCTTGGCGCTTAAGAGGCCAATTCACAATGTAAAGCCTTCACAGATTGCAGGGAAGGGTCAGCCTCGCCTTTTTGGTCCGGCAGTGCATCGCCGGGCCTCAAAAGATCCCAGCGCATGGCGTCCATCGATCCGGACAATGCGAGAAATCCCTAGGCAACAGTTGAACCAAACAGCCATCGCCAAAATGCGGGTGTGAAAAGGATACAAAGCTAGGATAAAAGTTGATCGGATGGCAAACTTGTTGTTTGGTCAAAATGTTGTTGCGGCAGCGGGGGGCGGTTGCTTGGACCGCGCGCCAAGGCCCGGGTTGTTTGAGCGTCCCGGGACGCGGGGCGCAGTGGCCGCGTCAACAGAAAATGCGAAACTCGGCGCTGGGAGATGTCCCGGCATTTGCTTGCTCAGGTGAAGGTACGCCATGATAGGATTGAATCGATGGTTCCTACGGCCAGGCGCATGAACGGAATTGCGAAACGACGCGGAGTCGGCCGGGACAGGCAACCGGTTGCCTGGCGCTCCGACAAAGCAACGCGCCCGCACAAACGCGCGGCCGGCGCGGCAGAGGAACAAATGACCGAACCAATGAAAATCGAATTTGTTGCGCTCGCGGCGTTGCCGGTCCAAACGCTGGCCTCGCCCAAACGGTCCGGCGGCGGTGCCGGACACGCGCGGACTCTGGTCATTTTCATGGGCAAGGATTTCGCTTTAGGCGCGCCGACCCGCCGCCTCATTGGCACGCGAGGTGAGGCGCTGATCAAGAAGGCGGCGGCCGCCGTCAAGTTCAAGGCAAAGGCTTTGACCGCGCTCGATCTCATCGCGCCCGCCGGGCTTGCCGCCGAACGGCTGGTCGTAATCGGGACCGGCGGCGAGAACGAGGAGCGCCAAACCAAACAGAACGTGGCGCCGCCGCCCAGCCATGCAGGCCTCGGCGGCTTTGTCATGGGCAAGCTTGGTCGCGCCGCAAGTGCGACCGTCGCCTTCGACCTGCCCGGCCGGGTCGAGGATCCGTCCCGCGCGGCCGCCGAATTCGCGCTTGGGATGCGCCTCCGCGATTACCGGTTTGACCTTTACAAGACCAAGCAGAACGAAAACGGGGAGACCGAAGGCCGCGCCGATATTGTTATTGCCGTTGGCGAGCCCTCGGCGGTCCGTCGCGAAGTCAAGGGCATGGAGGCCGTGGCGGCCGGCGTGCTGACTGCCCGCTCGCTTGTCAACGAACCTGCGAACATCCTCTACCCGGAAGAGTTCGCCAATCGCGTCATGGCGCTTAAAAAACTCGGCATCGAGGTGACGGTCCTCGACGAAGCCGCCATGCGCGAACTCGGCATGGGCGCGCTTCTCGGGGTCGGGCAAGGATCAATTCGCGGAAGCCGCATTGTCATCATGCGCTGGCGCGGCGCGAAAGGAGCCAACGCAAAGCCGATTGCTTTCGCGGGCAAGGGTGTATGCTTCGACACTGGCGGCATATCGATCAAACCCGCCGCCGGGATGGAAGAGATGAAGGGCGACATGGCCGGGGCCGCCTGCGTCGTGGGCCTCATGCAGGCTCTCGCCGGTCGCAAGGCCAAGGTGGACGTGGTCGGCGCCATCGGTCTTGTCGAAAACATGCCCGGTCCGGAAGCACAGCGTCCGGGCGACATCGTGAAATCCATGTCTGGCCAGACGATCGAAATCATCAACACGGACGCCGAAGGCCGCCTCGTGCTTGCCGATCTGCTTTGGTATGTTCAAGACAAATTCAAGCCCAAGTTCATTGTCGATCTGGCAACATTGACCGGCGCGATCCTTGTTGCGCTCGGCCAGGAACACGCGGGTCTTTTCACCAATGACGACGAGCTAGGCGAACGGCTTATCACCGCGGGCAAGGCCACTGGCGAAAAACTTTGGCGTCTGCCGCTCGGGGCGGCCTATGATAAAATGATCGAATCGAAATTCGCCGATATGAAAAACACCGGCGGCCGCCATGCCGGGTCGATCACCGCCGCGCAATTCCTCCAGCGCTTCGTCAACGGTACGCCATGGGCGCATCTCGATATCGCGGGCACCGGGATGGGATCGCCCGCAAGCGAGACCAACCAAAGCTGGGGCTCCGGGTTCGGCGTCAGACTGCTCGACCGGCTCGTTGCCGATTATTACGAGAGATAACGGCGAGCGGCGATTTCTCCCGCCGCAACACCGGCTGGTGCATCGCGCGTGATCCGGTTGACATAGACCGGACCACGCGCGCGTCAGGAAGCGGTTTATTGCGGCGATGCGTGGCCTTGAATTGCGGCCGTCACCGACGTCGCGCCGCTGTTGCCGCCAATCGTTAGGGTCACATACACCGGATTCTTTGTTCCAGTTAAGCTCGCGCCCGTCGCAATTGCGTTAAACCCAAATCGCATGGTGACCAACTGGGTGAATGTCGCCTGCAGGCTCACGCCGCCAATCACCCCCGTGAAGGTGAAAGTCCCATTCCCCTGGTTCGTGAAGGAGCCCGCCGGAATGGTTGTGTTGAATGTGCCCACCTGGAGGGTAACCGGCTGGATAACCGGATTGAACCCCGCATTGGACGTGCTGCTCAGGGTGAAGACGGAGGAAAGGTTAAAGGTATCCGTGTTGGGAGCGGCACCAAAGGCGATTTGGAGCTGCGTGGCGCTGAAGGCGAGGAAGGGCAGGCCAGGCGGCGGCGGAATAATGCCCACGCCAAAAGGGGTCATCCCCACCGCGACGTTGGTCCCCACCACCGTGTTGGTGGCCGTGGCGATCACCGACACGGTGTTGTTCGCCCGATTCGCGACATAGGCGTGCTTCCCGTCTGGCGAGACGGCGCCCCCAATGGGCGCTGTCCCCACTGGAATCGGGGCCCCGACCACGGTTTTGGTGGCCGTGGCGATCACGGAAACGTCGTTGGAGCCAGTATTCGTAACGTAGACATGTTTCCCATCCGGGGTGATGGCGATCCCAAAGGGGAAAGTCCCCACCGGAATCGTGGTCGCCTCGACGGTGTTGGTGGCCGTGTCGATCACCGAAACATTGTTGTCGTCCTCGTTCCCGACATAGGCGTGTGCCCCGTCCGGCGTGACCACGATCGGAAAGGGGTGACCCCCCACTGTGAGGGTGGCCGCCTCCACCGTGTTGGTGGCCGTATCGATCACCGAAACGGTGCCGGGGCTGACATTATTCACGACATAGGCGTGCTGCCCATCCGGGGTGACCGCGACCGCAAAGGGATTAGGCCCCACCGCGAGTGTGTGCCCCACCGTGTTGGTGGCTGTGTCGATCACCGAAACGGTGCCGTCCATATAATTCGGGACATAGGCGTGTAGCCCGTCGGGGGTGATGGCAACGGCAATGGGGCCAGTCCCCACTGGAATCGGGGTGCCCACCACGGTGTTGGCGGCCGTATCGATCACCGAGACATTGCTAGACTGAAAATTTACGACATAGACGTGTTTCCCATCCGGAGTGACGGCGACCCCTGAGGGGAAAAATCCCACTGGGACTGTCGCCACCACCTTGTTGGTTGGAATGTCGATCACTGAGACGGTGTTGGCGCCGCTATTCGTGACATAGGCGAAGGGCGACGCCTCCGCCGGCTGGGCCGCCAAGCCCAGCCCCATCGCCAGCACGGCGCCGGCGGCCATAAATCTCCGCACCGGTTCGGCGCGGCCTGGTTTGCTATTATCAATTGGCTTGCTACTGTCATTTGGCATGTTACGGTCCTTTGGTTCCCAGCTCCAAAAACTCATTGATTTCAATTTGTTCGCATTTCATCGAGCGCAATGCTAGAGGGAATTTTGTTGGAATAAGACCTTGCGAGAAACAGCTGGAGGCCGCGAGCGGTTCGCCTTTTAAAGATCATGTCCCCAAACTGGCCGTGGCGGGCTTCGCCGACGCTAGCTTTCCCGTTGGGCATAAACGTCCATAGCTTGAACCTGTTCAATTGTCGAGACATGTTGTTTTACGTCATGAGTCCGGCAACGTGGATCTATTCTAGCGGGTGCCGCCAACGGTCATCTGGATCCTTGTGCGGGCCCGATGTCGGGGTCACATATGCTCATAAGTCGGGGAAGATATGCTCATAAAAGAAGATATGCTCATAAAAGGAGACTAGCATGCAAGGGAGCGCCGCCGCGCTAATTTGGATCGCACTTCTGGTCTTCCCGGATCTGGCATCGGCAAAGCCCGACGGGGTGCCGCGTTTCGACGTCGCCAACACATGTCGGGAAGCGCGAGCCTATTCCGGCGACGACAAGAATCTCGCTTATCGAGGCTGCATGAAGGACGAGAACGACGCGCGCGCGGAACTCGGGCGAAAATGGACCAATTTTAAGCCCGGTGACCGCAAGGATTGCGTCGCGCAATGCGCCGCGCCTGTGCCAAGTTATGTTGAGCTCTTGACGTGCCTCGAAATGAGTGCCGAAGCCGAAGCTCTTTATATGCCAGACGGCGCCCGCCGCGAAAAGCCGCAAAGCGGCGCTGCACAGGGGGCACGCGGTCAAGACCAAGGTGCGCCGTCCATCACCGCGCCGGCACCTGAGGCCGGCGGCGTTAACAAGCCGGAGTGAGGCGCGCACTCGCGCCAACGCGTGGCGCTCGGGCGAAAGTACCGTTTGGGTAAAAAAAAGAGGCGAAGATACTTTACGTATCCCCGCCCCTATGAGTCCTGTCCATAACCTCTTCTTTGCCCTTACTTCTTTATGAAGATTACACCACGTTGCAGTGTAGGGGCAGCAAAACAGGCGTCCTCCCAAGACTTGGACTACTGTGCCGAACTTATCACGGCTTCGGCCTTGAACGGCTCAGAACAAAACCCTAGCTCACGTCGCAGGCAATGTCACGCACATTTAGGCAAAATGTCTCCAAAGAGGCAAAAATGTGAAAATATTTTCGGCCCGGACGGATTTTGGGGATGTCGCGAATTTTTTGCGCCGCGACGTAGCGGGACCTGATAAATGAATCTCCCGCCGCAGAGCGTGCCATGATGAAGATACCGCCAGATAGGCTGCCACCGCCGCAAGGCATTGGCCCGGCCGTCAGTCTCAAAGGCCCTGGCCTCGGCGGACGCATCCGCAATTGGTTCCTGACCGGGGTCATCGTCGCCGGTCCGCTCGCGACAACCGCCTACATCGTCTGGTGGGTCGTCGATACCATCGATAATTTGGTCAAGCGCCTTTTCCCGGTGCGGTTTTGGCCAGACAATTTTTTGCCGTTCCAATTGCCCGGACTCGGCGTGGTTTTCGCATTTCTTGGGCTCACGCTTCTGGGCTTTCTTGCCGCCAACCTCGCGGGCCGGAGTTTGATCAGGCTCGGAGAGGCGACGCTCGCTCACATGCCGGTCATCCGCTCGATCTACAAAGGCGCAAAGAAGATCTTCGAAACCGTGTTTTCCCAATCCGGCGCCTCGTTCCGAAAAGTGGGGATGATCGAGTATCCGGGCGAAGGCCAATGGTCGCTTGTGTTCATTTGCACGCCGCCTGGCGCAATCATCGCCAAGCATCTATCGAAGGAGGAGCATATTTCGGTTTTTCTGCCTTGCACCCCCAACCCGACAACAGGGTTTTACTTTTTTATTCCGTCGCGCGATGTCATTGAACTCCCAATCAGCCCCGACGATGCGATCAAGCTGATCGTGTCTTGCGGCGTCATCCAGCCCGACGCCCACAGGGTTGTTGCCGAAATTGGCGGCAAGCGCGAGCGTGCTTCCGCGAGAGAGGCCGCGGTGGGGGTTCCAAACAGAAAGTGATGTCGAGCGGCCAAACCTCAAACGATTGCGCTCTCAGCGTAAATTCGCGATAGGTTGTCGCTGGCGATCATTGGGGATCGGCGTCGATGCCGAGCCGAGGCCCGCAAGTATTGTACAGGATGGAGGAAAGGCAAGAACGCGGAGCCCATTTTCTTGGAGAGGTGTGGCGTCAAATTCGGCAAAATCCATGGCATAAGACGATGCGGGCGCGGCCGGCGGCCAAGACCCGGAGATGCGCGGAAATAACTTTTTGTTGAGCACGCGTCTGAATGACCCGGATTGTGCTGCAAAAGAGGCCGTGTGATTAGTGCGTCACATCGTGCGCGCATTGACATCGGCCGAGCTTTGTGACCTTCAAGCCAGTAGGTCCTACCGTCGCGCACGGTCCTATTCAATTTGGGCTTGGCTTTCGGAGAAAGAGGCGTGTGGATCGTTCAGATCGCTCTCAAGCGCCCTTATACTTTCGTTGTTCTAGCTCTGCTGATTGCGATCTTCGGCATTTTGGCAGCTGTGCGCACGCCGGCCGACATATTCCCTAACATTAAGATCCCTGTCGTCAGCGTCGTGTGGACTTATACGGGCCTCGCGCCGGACGACATGTCAGGCCGCATCATCTATTATTACGAGCGCACCTTGACGTCACAAGTCGCCGATATCGAGCATATTGAATCGCAATCGCTCAACAGCTATGGCGTGGTCAAGATCTTCTTTCACAAGAACGTCAACATCGCCGCGGCCATTGCCCAAGTGACAGCCGCCTCGCAGACCGTCCTAAAATACCTTCCGCCAGGAATCACGCCGCCTTACGTCCTGAGCTATAACGCCTCGACTGTGCCGATCCTGCAACTCGCACTGTCAAGCAACAAACTGCCGCAGAGGCAGCTCTTCGACCAGGGGCAAAACTTCATCCGCCCTCAGCTCGCGACGGTGGAAGGCGCTGCGATTCCATCGCCCTACGGCGGCAAGGTCTTGCAGGTGCAGGTCGATATCGACCAGCCCGCGATGCAAGAGCACAACGTCTCGGCCGAGGACGTTCTTAACGCCATATCCGCACAGAATCTCATTCTGCCTGCCGGAGATCAGAAAATCGGCCCTTATGACTGGAATGTTGCGCTCAACGCCAGTCCGGTAGTCCTTGACCATATCAACGGTCTGCCGGTGAAGAAGGTCAACGGCACGGTGATCTACATCCGTGACGTAGCTTTCGTCCACGAGGGCTCCCCTCCGCAAACCAATATCGTACGCGCCGATGGAACCAAGGCCGTGCTGATGACGATTCTAAAGTCTGGTTCCGTTTCTACCCTCGATGTCATCGATAGAATCAAAGCGCTGCTTCCGAGGATAAAGGAGACCTTGCCTCCCGGAATCAATGTGCACGCCGTGGGTGACCAGTCGATTTTCGTCAGGGCTGCGATTTTCGGCGTACTTCGGGAGGCAGTCCTTGCTGCTGCGCTGGTCGGAATTATGATCCTGCTCTTTCTTGGCAGCTGGCGCTCGACGTTGATCGTCGTGATCTCTATTCCGCTCTCTATACTATTTTCTTTGACCGCTCTTTCTTGGCTTGGCGAGACCATAAACATTATGACGCTCGGCGGGCTTGCGCTTGCTGTCGGTATGCTGGTGGACCAAGGAATTGTCACGCTCGAAAGCATCTTTTATCATCTCGAGCAGGGCAAAGACATCGAGACGGCCATTCTGGATGGTGCCCAGCAGATCTTCGTACCGGCCTTCGTCACCTTACTCGTGCTCAACATTGTTTTCGTGCCGATGTTCAACCTCAGCGGTGTCGCCGGCTATTTGTTCAGCCCGCTTGCCGAATTCGGCCGTCTTCTCGCTTCTTGCCTCTTTCGTGCTTTCATTCACCTTAGTTCCGACGATGGCGAAGCATATGCTAGGCGAAGAGGCCAGCCGCGGCCGGGGAGGTCACGGCGCGGAAGGTCACGGCCAGTTCAATGCACGCCACTCTTCACGCAACCCGCTCAAACGGTTCCAAGAGGGGTTCGAACACCGGTTCACGCAGTTCCGCGAAGGCTACCGGTCGCTGCTTTCGCTTGCTTTGGGCCGGCCCAAGACCTTTATTGCCGGGTTCCTCGCATCCGTCATTCTGTCGTTTGGACTGCTGCCTTTCCTCGGCAAGAACTTTTTCCCAACCGTAGATTCTGGCCAGATACTGTTGCATGTCCGCGCACCGACAGGCACCCGCATTGAGGAAACCGCCCGTCTTTGTGATCTTGTCGAGCAGGCCATTCGCCAAACTATTCCGCCAAAGCAGCTGGACAATATCGTCGACAACATTGGGCTCCCAATTAGCGGTATCAATATGGCCTACAATAATTCCGGTACGATCGGGTCGGAAGATGCCGATGTGCTCATCAGCTTGACGGAAGGCCATTCCCCGACGGCTGATTTCGTCAAAGAGCTTCGTAGCTTGCTGCCCAAAAAATTTACGGGCTCCACCTTCGCCTTCTTGCCGGCCGATATCGTATCCCAAATTCTCAATTTCGGATTGCCGGCGCCCATCGATGTGCAAATTGCCGGCCCTGAAAGGGAAGCCAGCTATGCCTATGCCATCGATTTAATGAAGCGCATCCGCACGGTGCCCGGCATCGCGGATTTGCGCGTCCAGCAGGCCTTCGACTACCCGCAGATCAATGTCGACGTCGACCGTTCCTTCGCGGGCATGGTCGGTCTCACCCAAAGGGACGTCGCCGATAGCTTGCTCATTACACTTTCAGGCAGTGGCCAAGTGAGACCGAATTTCTGGCTTAACACAAAGAACGGAGTCTCATATCCGATCGTGGTGCAGAGCCCGCAATATTGGATGAATAGCTCTATCCGATCTGATCAATCTACCGATTACCTCGGCTGCGACAAAGACCGCCGCGATTGCTCGGAAGTCTTGCCACGATCACACCCGGACCAAGCGCTGCCATCGTTTCGCATTACAACGTCCAGCCGGTTATCGACATTTACGGGGCCGTACAGGGCCGGGATCTTGGCGCAGTCTCGGGCGACCTGAATCGCGTGCTGGAAAAAGCCGCAACGGACGCGCCGCGCGGCACCCATGTGGCAGTGCGGGGCCAAGTACAGACAATGACCGGCGCCTATGCAGAGCTCTATTTCGGGCTCGCCGGTGCAATTGTGCTGGTCTACCTGATCATCGTCGTCAATTTTCAATCCTGGCTCGATCCGTTTATCATCATTACAGCTTTACCTGGAGCTCTTGCCGGCATCGTCTGGATGCTGTTCGTGACGGGTACGACCCTCTCCATACCGGCGCTAACGGGTGCCATCATGTGCATGGGGATCGCGACAGCGAATGGTGTCCTCGTGGTCAGCTTTGGGCGCGGCAGGCTGGCACAGGGCTATGATTCGACGACTGCCGCCCTCGATGCTGGCTTCACGCGCTTCCGGCCCGTGCTGATGACGGCCGGTGCCATGATTTTGGGCATGGTCCCGATGGCTCTCGCTATGGGAGAAGGCGGCGAGCAGAATGCGCCACTCGGGCGCGCGGTCATTGGCGGTCTGTTGGTTGCGACGGCCGCGACATTGTTCTTTGTTCCCGCCGTCTTCAGTATACTGCACCGAAGGCATCACCACATTCGGCCGGAAGAGACGTCTTCAAACAGCTCTTCACCAGCACCGGCCATTTGATCGAGGGAATAATGGTGCAGGTTGACGACGATTTACAGGAGACTGTTTCACACCCGCGCCTGCAGGGCAGAACGCTGCGGATCGCAGGGCTGATCGGCCTTGCCATTGCAGTCTTGGCCGTCGCGACAGGCCTCGCGGTGCGGTGGCGCCATGAGGCAGCAGTCAAACAATGGACGCTGACCAAGGCTGTCCCAATAGTCTCCTTCGTCCTGCCACAGCCTGACGGCTCCGCGTCGCGACTGATCCTGCCCGGAGACATACAGGCATGGTTCGATGCGCCCATCTTTGCACGTGTCAACGGGTTCCTGAAGAGTTGGTATTTTGATTACGGGGCTCCTGTTAAAGCTGGACAGGTGCTTGCGGAGATCGAGGCACCAGACCTCGACGCCTCTTTAGCTGCTGCCCAAGCCAAGCTTGGCAGTTCGAACGCTCAGGTGAAGGTCAGAGAAGCCGAATTGGGTTTCGCCAAGACAACCTACGAGCGTTGGCGGAATTCGCCGAAAGGCGTCGTTGCCGTGCAGGAAACAACGGCGAAGAAGGGAGATTTTGACAGCGCCACGGCCCGTTTGAATGCCGCTCTCGCCGATGTAAGGGCAGCACAGGGAGAGGTCGACCGGCTGGAGGCGCTCGAACGCTTCAAACTCATAACAGCGCCATTCGACGGCGTGGTGACGGAACGCAATACAGATATCGGCGCACTTATCAATGCCGGAAGCGGTGTTGGGGGAGGAACTGGTCCGGTGCTGTTCCGCGTCGTGGATGTCCATAAAATGCGCATATTCGTGCAGGTGCCGCAGAGAATGTCGTGCGGAAATCAATGAGGGCCAGAGGGCTAACTTGCATCTGCCGCAATTCCCAGACAAATCCTTCGAGGCAATCGTTGCCACAACGGCCCGGTCCATCAACCAGAGTGCGCGTACCCTGTTGGTCGAACTGCATGCCGACAATCCAAATGGTGTGCTGCAGCCAGGTTCCTATACCGAGGTGCATTTCGATTTGCCGCCTGATCCCAACGTATTGAGTGTCCCAACGAGTGCACTGATCTTCCGGCGCAATGGGCTCGAAGTCGCCGTAATTGGTCAGGACGATAGGATCGTCGTGAAGAAAATCTCGATTGGCCGCAATCTCGGGAGCCGAGTCGAAATTTTAGATGGCCTTTCGGCTTCCGATCGAGTCGTCATCAGCCCCCCCGATTCACTTGCGGCCGGAGATCGTGTCCGCATCGCAAGCGAAGCCACTCCAAGCGCAATTGGATCAGAATCCAAAGCTGATGATGATAGGCGGGAGTAATCGCCGTCTGCCGCCAAGACGATCGACCGGACCCGGTAATATGGCCTTCGCGAACGTTACAGTACCGGATTCTTGCGCGTGAAAAAATGTCTGGGCGCTCTCGTGGGGCTCGTCCTTGGCCTCTCCGGTTGCGCCGTCGGGCCAGACTACCACACACCAGACATAAGAATGCCTGACGCATTCATGCCGCCACTCGTCCAAATGGCGCAAAGGAATGCAAACAAGCCGGCCGTGGAGCTCGTCGAATGGTGGCGCTCCCTGCGGGACCCGGAACTCGATCTACTTATCAGCCGCGCGATCGATTCCAATCTTGATCTCGAAATTGCACTGACGAGACTTAAAGCGGCGCGAACGCAAGAATTGGTGGTCATTGGCAGCGCGCTTCCTTCCGGCGGCGGAACCGCCGGCGCGGGCATTGGCACCGGCTCGAACCTAACAGTTGGCCGCGCCTCGCCGCTGCTGAGGTCGGCACAAAACGCAGCAAATCTTTCGAGGCTAAGCGAAGCGGGCGGCTTCGACGCGGCATGGGAAGTGGACATCTTCGGAAAATTCTCGCGTACCCTCGAAGCAACGAATTACGATGCCGAAGCACTCGCCGATGCGCGGGATTGGATATTGGTGACCGTCGCCGCGGACGTGGCGCGCAGTTATCTCGATATGCGGGCGCTGCAACGGCAGCTAGCCGTCTTGCGAAAAAACATTAGCACGGCCAAATCCGCATTCGACTTCGCCAAGACCCGCTTCGAAAACGGGATTTCCAATGAACTCGACGTTGCCTTGGCAGAGCGATATTTGGCCACCTTGCAGGCGGGAGCCGCGCCGCTCGAGGCCCAAATTGCCGCGAGCCAGAATGTCATAGCAGTTCTCCTCGGTCAATTTCCCGAAGATCTTGCGAAGGAGCTGGCGGTCCCCGGTAAATTACCTGCGCTCCCGGCCGATATCGCGCCTGGTCTGCCGGTCGATCTTTTGCGGCGGCGGCCGGATATTCGCGAAGCCGAGCGTCAACTTGCAGCGGCCACCGCGCGCATCGGCGTCGCGACGGCCGATCTTTTCCCGCGGGTGATCCTCAGTGGAGCGCTTGGCGGCCAAGGCGGGGAACCTAGGGGCACAGCGATTCCGATCACATTTATTGGCGCGGCTGGCCCTGCGGTCTACTGGCCTTTGCTGGATTTTGGCACCTTGGACTCAATCGCCAATATAGCTGAACTCCAAGCGCATGCGCTCCTCGCCAACTATAGGCAGACGATAATAACAGCGGTCCAGCAAGTCGATGATTCTATCGCTTCCTACGGCGCCGCCCAACAGCGCCTAAAGGATCTCAATCGCGCGCTCGCGGCTGCCCGCCGGTCAACGAAGCTTGCCTCGGAGAGGTACGACCGCGGCTTGACCGATTATCTAAACGTGCTCGATGCGGAGCGGCAAGAATACGATCTTGAGCAGCAATATGTGAGCACGCAGCAGATTGCCGCCGAACAGCTGACCATTCTCTACAAGGCACTTGGAGGTGGCTGGGAAACTCACGAAATTATCCCGTCAATCAAACAGCCGCAGCCAGCGATTATCGCTGCCGCGAGACGTCTTCTTTCGCCGAACGAAACCCGCCAGTAGCCGGGCTTTTGAATCCGCTCGTAAGTGGACGCCTTTGCTGGCGCAACAGGACGTTTTTCTTGCCTTAGCAAGCGGCCACCTTGGTCCCTGCCGGCACGCGCGGCGTGGCGGGGACGCGTTTCCGGCAGCTGCAATCGTACCAAAATGCTTCACGTGAAACTTTTTTGTCCGATCGGAGCCAAAACCCTTACAAAGCATCAGACAGTGGCCCCTTCTTCGATCATGTAAGTTCGATCGATTTCTTGGTGCGATTGCAGGAGAGCTGCGGCAATGCCCGCTACCGGAGGCATCCAAGTTGCAAGGTCCGCTGAGGTAATCGAGGTTGTGGGATGCCGAGCCGCCGCCGATTGGCCGCGTCCCTCACCAACGATTGACACAACGACAGAATGCTTCCTCACCGGAATCATGAAGCAAGTGGCGTCAAGCTCCCGCGCCATTATGACGATCAGCGCTCTCGCCACATTGCAGAACAGATTGGGGGATCGTCTCTCTTGGTGCATGAGAACGGCAGCAGATGTGAGATGCCGTCGCGCGCCGGACAATGCAAAGTTCGTTATGATAAAGACGCGCGCCTCCCCTGAGTCTGGCGTGACCGCATCACAACCGGACGCTTTACGTGGGCGCTGGATCAAGTGGCGGTCGAAGTTCGGCAATCAGCCGCAAAATGTCGCCGAACAGTTTCAATGGGATGGCGACCTCCGCGCTCTGAAACGCGACATAGCGACCGTAGATCAGCACCATCGTGCCGACATTAATCTTTATCATGCGCGGGGTCCTGCGCCGAAGGGCTGCCGGACCCGGCGCTGTTTGTGCAGGTGGGACACTCCGGCGCCGCAGGGGGTTGGGCTTCTTTCGAGAGAACTTCGACATCCTTGTCGACGCCGGACACAACCTTGAATGTCGTTTGATAGGTTTGGCTGGCGTGCCGCGCGATCGCGACATATTCGCCTTCGGCAAGCGTCGCCGAGGGAAACGCGCCGATCATTTCGCGGATGACGTCCCCGCCAGGTGTCAGGATCGTGAAGGATGAATTCGCAAGGGCTTCGCCGCCGGGGTTGTTGACGAGTTTCAAAGTTATGGTGGCAGCACGATGACGCAGCGTCACGTCGGTCAGCTTGCCCGCTTGAACCTTGAGATCGGCGCTAATCACGGAATTCGTTTGGCTCGCCGAACCATTGGCTACCGCGTCGAGCAATGTCGATACAATATGATAATTGCCTTCCGGAAGGCCGATGGTGTCGCCGGATTTGGCGTTCGCGACAACCAGTTTTGCTTCCGGATTGCCGCGCTCCGGAACATAGATCGAGATCGATAATTTCGCCGGATTAATGGGCGTGTCGCCGAGCTGGCCTGCGATCCGCAACCCGCCGGCATTGAGTACCAGCGTTTCGCTTAACACCGTGCCGTCAATCGTGATGCGCTTTGTCGCGCCCGCGAGCCCCAAGGCAACATGAACCATGAAATTGCCATTGGGAAGGGACAGATTTGGCGTCGCGCTGGTGGATTGCGCAACAAGTTTGTGGTTTCCGTCGGTTCCCGGGACTTCTTCGAATATGCGCCAATGCAGACCTTCCTGAACCGGCTGTGTGTCACTGGCGGCAAACAGCGCCGCCAGCCTGACCATGCCGTGCGCCGTCTCGACGGGAGCGGTGTCGGGGGCAAATGGCAAGCGCAGGGAAGGAAAGGCGGGATTTTGCTGTCCCGGTGTTTGCGCCGCAACGGGCCAAGACACTAGGCACAGCGCGGATACCACCACCCGCGCAAACAAAGTCGCGCGGGCGACGAGGCCTTGTCTTGTCCGGCCGGGAGCCGGTCTTGCAAGCGGGAGCCGCCGCAAGCCTTACTCCTCCTGCCAATGGAAAACGCTTGATGCCGCCGCCGTGAGATTGGTCAACGACAGCGGGTGAAAAGAAAACACAATTCGATGGTGGCCTGCCGGAACCTCCACGCCGCGAAACAGGATATTGGCGCGAAGCACAGGTTCCTGATGTCCGTCGACACGGGCCTCCCAGCCTGGATAGAAAAGATCGTGCACTACGACAATTCCCGCCGTTGGCGCATCGGCGTCGAGTTCGACCGAGCTATCGGTGTAGTTGACGATCGCGACACGCGATAGACTAATGGGAAGGTCCGATTGTTGCCCCGCGCGGCTCGCCATTTGTCTCGGACCATGGGCGTAGGGCCCGCCGCGAAGACCGGCCATGCTTGCCTGATCGATCAAAACCTCGCTCGACGGGTCGAAGCCGGGAAGGACGTGTTCGTCGAGAACTTCCTCATTGTCGACAGGCGCGACGGCCGATGCAAAGTAGGCTCTCGGTACGGTATTTCCGAGCTTGTAGATATTCATGCTGCCGCTTGTATAAATCGCCTGAGCCCTCGGCCGCGGAATGTCGCGCGGCAGTTCCGTCAGTGGGCGGTCGAGGACCAAATATTCAATCCCGAGGAGCGCCGCGAGGCGGCTATTATAGCCGCGAAAAGTGTCTGGATAGCGGCGCAAGGCGAAATCCTCGGCATCCTGCCCCGAGCCGACCGCCCGGTCGTAATCGTCGATGCGCAACGGATTGTAGCCGAGCGTATTTTCGAATTTGAGGACCATCGATGCATTCTGCCACGGCCCCTTCAACCCTAATATCTCGACGCGCGGACGGTCGCCATTGCGTGTCGTTGCGGCTATTTCGCGGCGCAGAATCTCGATGCCAGCGGCTTCGGACGGCTTCATACCGGAATATACGGAATAGCGTTCCAACGGCTCCGCGTTGAGCGGGGACGCGGCATTGCGCCAGAGGATTTCGGCCCCGCTTAATAGCACGAACAAACTCGCCGCGAGCGCCCGCCTCGGACGTGCTTGAAGCCCAAACAACACCGCGGCGCCAGCGGCAGCCAGTGCCGCTGCAACCGCCAGCGCGGCAAGCGAATGCATCACGCGCCCTTCCCGGAAGGAAAAGTCGAGCCCCGCGCCGGTCAGCACGGCAAGCGCCAGGGTGACCGCCCCAGCCAGCGCGGCAGCTAGCCATTCCGGCAGCGCGCGGAAAGGCCGCGGCAGGCCTTCCTCGATGTAGCGGTGCAGAAGAAATCCGGCCGCTAGAGCAAGCGCGATATTTATAAGAAATGTTGCGTCCGCAGGCCTTCGGTAGAGAGATACGCCGGGTATCCAGTCAAAAGCGAGCGCGAAGAATGGAGTATAGTGCCCTAGCGCGTAAGCGAGCGCCAGCAAAAGTAGAATAAGAATAAATCGTCCGCGCCGCGCGAACAACCGGCCGGCGCCAAATCCATGCCAAGCAATGAGCAGAAACGGCAGAGTGCCAGCAAAAAGATAGTCAACAGCCTTGTCGGTAAAATCGGCGCGCGGAATGTTGGTGTCATGTCCCCAGTAATCATTGAGATGATCGAGGGAACCAAAGAAATTCGGCGCAAACAGCGTGATCAAATTGACGGGCGCGAGCGAACTCGCCGCCGCAACCCCGAACGGAATGTCAGGCCGGTTCGAGCCGGCAAGAAATTGCATGGTCAAGAGCACCGGCACGCTCATTATGGCGAGGATCAGGGCGGCGCTCAACGCCAGGATGCCGGCCCGGGCGCGCAGATAAATAAGCGCGTTTCCCGATTGGACCGCGGCAAGGACAACATAACCGACAAGAACCGTGCAAAGCATAAAAGCAACCTGATCGCGGCCAAGCGCCATCAAGGATGCGGAGAATCCAAACGCGAGGCCGAAACGATAGGAGCGGCGCTCGAGCGCGATATCGAGGCACCACATGGCTGCCGGAAAAAATGAATAGGAAATAATCATGCCGGTGTGCTGCAGTCTCGAGGACGCGGCGCCTCCGAGCATGAAAATGATTGCCGCGAGGACCGCTGCAGGGGGATGCCAGCGCCAGCGCCGCGATAGGCCCAAAATGCAAACCCCTCCCGCGAGAAGGTGCGCGAGGATGGCCGCGTCGAAAAATTGCATCGAGGCATTTGGTGCGATCAGCGCAAAGAGCAGCATGCTCGGCGTAAAGATCAAGGACTGCGGATCGGCGATCGCCGGATGACCACCGAAATAATAGGGGTTCCAAAGGGGAATCTCGCCATGGTGCAAGGCATCGCCAAGGAAACGGAACATCGCGTAGAAATGGTTTTTCGAATCCCATGGCACGACCGTTCCAGTGACGAACCAAGAGGCCAGCACGAGCCCGTAAAAAATGGCGAGGCTTAAAATCGCAAAGCGAAAGGCGCTCCTTGGCCAAGCTTGAGCCAGGTCCCCTTGCTCTTCGACCGCACTAAAGCCTTGCCGTGCAAGACTTGTGCTTGGCGCCTCGGGAAATACGGAATTGCCGGAAAGCGACATGAAGTAATCCAATGCGGGCTGTTCACTGCGGGCTAGCTAGACAAGCTCGCAACGATGCAAAGCGTAAGATATGTCCCCGCCACAGGGAGGCGGAAGCTTAAAGATTTGTAAGATTCGAAATCCATTCCAATATAACCAGCAATTACACCGTAGAAAACGCGGATGGGCGGCGTTCGATCGGATGGCAAGTTGATGTTTTGATGGCAAATGGCGCCGCTTCCGTTCGGATTTCACCAACTATACCCTAGCGCCTGCAAAAAATCCCGTGCTAGATTCTTGTGCCCGACCGAGGCCGGATGCACTTGGCTGGAAGCCCGCGCTGTCGGATGAATGTTCGTCAAGACCCGATTGAATGCGGCCTGACTAGCCATTGGGATGCCTTAACTTTTGCCGAGCCGCCGGGCGCACCTTACCGGTCCGTCATGGCTCAATGAGTCGGCCCGGTTGGATGGATAAATAGGGCAACACGAGCACCAATCCCTTGAGTTGCGGCGCCGCCAGTCGGGTCAACGCGTGAACACGCGAATTTGTTCAACGCAAAGCCATACAACGGCATCATCGAGAGTCAGGTCCCGGTGCGACTCAGCCGCTATCGCCCTGCAAAATCCCATCGGCGAAAAGCGCGCGCAAAACCGGCGGCAGATTTTCGGGAATGTCCTCCGCGATGAGGCCCGGCCCAAAATGGCGGGCGGCGGCGCCATGCAGCCAGACAGCGGCGGCGGCGGCCTCGAAGGGCGGCATGGATTGGGCCAGAAGGCCACCCGTGATCCCGGCCAAAACATCGCCCGAACCTGCCGTGGCGAGCCATGGCGGTAAATCCTCGCCTATGGCCGCCAAGCCTGACGGATCCGCGACCACCGTATCGGGGCCCTTCAAAACCACCACCGCGCCGCTCAGCGCCGCCGCGGCGCGCGCGCGGTCGAGTTTTGACTTCGAGTGCAGGCCATCGAGATGCGACCGCAAGACTTGTCTCGACATACCGAGACCGAGCCATTGAGTTTGGTCATTTTGACCGGCATTTCCGAAGAGGCGCGCGAATTCGCCATCGTGCGGCGTGAGCACGATGCTCCCGCGCCGTGGCCTGATCATTTGCGCAAGACCGAAAGCATCGTCTTCAAAACTCGTGAGCGCATCAGCGTCGAGCACGGTGCGGGGCAGCACTCCAAATTCGCCGCCGGCATTGAGTGCGGTCCGCACAAAGGCCCGGGTGTTTTCTCCGACACCCAGCCCTGGCCCCATGACGAGCGTGTTCATCCGGCGATCGGCGAGGAGGCTGGCGAGGCCTTCCGCATCGTCACAAACGCGGGTCATGATCGCGGTAAGCGCCGCGGCATGAATAGAGAGCGCCGCGCCCGGAGTCGCGACCGTCACAAGCCCCGCGCCTGCGCGAAGCGCGCCGCGCGCGGCAAGACGCGCGGCACCCGTGTGCGCTAGCCCGCCGGAGAGGACCAGCGCATGACCGCGCGAATATTTATGGCCGTCGACGCTTGGAACCGGAAAACCGTGTTTCCATAAAGCCGGACAATTGACGAAGGTTTTGGGCAAGATCGTCGCCAAGACATGATCAACAATTCCGATATCGGCGACGATAGTGGCCCCGCAATGGATGCGGCCCGGCAGCAGCAAATGCCCCGGCTTGCGGCGAAAGAATGTGACGGTGCGCACGGCCTTGATCGCGGCGCCGCGAATTTGCCCGCTGGAGCCGTCGATGCCAGAGGGAACATCCACGGAAAGGATCGGCTTTTGCGTCCTCTTCGTCCATTCGTTGAGACGCAAGACCAAAGCCTTGGCGGGCCCATCGAGGTCGCGCGCGAGGCCCGCGCCGAAAAGCGCGTCGATCACGAGATCGGCGGCATCGAGATCGAGTTCCTCGACGGCGAGACTCTTGCCGGTCCAGCTTTTGGCGGCAAGTGCGGCGTCGCCCTGCAGACGGTCGCGCGCACCCAACAGTCCGAGTTCGATGGCAAATCCTTGCGCGGCGAGGCAGCGCGCGGCAACAAAGCCGTCGCCGCCATTATTGCCGGGCCCGCAACAAACCGCGACACGTCCATGGCGAGGAAGAAGCCGCGCGGCTTCCAATGCGACCGCCGCGCCAGCCTGTTCCATCAGAACGGAACCGGGCGTGCCCCCGGCAATGGTAAGCCGGTCGGCTTCGGCCATTTCGGAGTTGGTCAGCAACGCTGGCGAAGGAGAGTTTGGCATGGGTAACATAATTTCTGTTGCGCGCCGAAGTCCAGCAAGAATACACGACGTCCAAGGCCTTACAACGGCTACGACGTTACGGACTCGCGGAACTGGCCGAAATGGGATGTAGGGATACACCCGGGCAGCCCTCATCTAAGCGGGGCTCTGCCGGGCTGTGCTTGCTCCTTGAATTTCTTGCTGATCGCGTCAGTTATTCGTGGGCGTCAGAGGAGCGAACGTTGGGATTTGCTGAGGTGGCTCAATGGGAATTGGCGTTTCGCGCCAGACAGCTGCGCTGATCGCAATTGTTCTGATTCTGGCAGTTGGCCTAATGGTATTTTCGGCCCCCACGCGGCCGAAAGTCGCTGCGGCAGGGCCAGACGCCGGTATTGCGGCAGCTTGCAGTCCTGGCAGCCGCACCGGTCACCCAGATCTCGACGCCAATTTGCAAACCTCCGACCAGCTTACATTCGCCGTGCGCACGCCGAGCAATTATGATCCAACAAGGGCCTATCCGCTGCTCGTCGTCTACCCGCCGGCAGGATACCACCGGCGCCAGTCCGAGAATTTCTACGACCTAACGACCGAGGCGACGCGGCGTGGTTTTGTCGTCGCCTACAGCGACCACATAGGTCTGTCGCCCACGGCAGTCTTGCGACAGGCGAAGGTGGCGGCGACCGTCGCGAGCTTTTTCTGTGTCGATGAAGCTTCGATCGCTTATCTCGGTCACTCCGATGGCGGCTTAATGGCCGAAGGTATTCCTGCTTACGTTGGCAAGGCCAGCATCACGCCGCACAGCGTCGTCGCGAGCGCCGCAGGCATCACGGGCGACGACCTTGCTGCGATGGCTTGTCCGTCAATTTCAGCTGTAATGATCGTCCACAGCCGCGCCGATGAACGCTTCCCGGACTTCGGCAGCGGCGCCGCGGCCTATTGGGAGCGGTGCGCAGGCTGCGCGCCGGAAAATCTTAACGCGCTTGCCGATGGCTGCCGCGACTTCTCGGGATGCGCGAAAGGACGGCGCGTCACCTATTGCGAAACATCCCTGCCGCACAAGCGCTGGCCTTCGATGAATACCGTAATGCTCGATTTCATTCAGGGTGGAAAGGCCAAGCCGCCATAGGGATTTGGGGGGGCTTTGCGCGCAAAGGAGCGGACCGAGGTTGCGGCGGTTGGCGCCGGTGCGATATTGCGATTGGACCCTTCCATCGCGTTGACATCGAAACGGGCGGCGGTTAACCAATGTGATCCAGTTTTCCCTCTCGCTGGCGTGCCGGTCGTGGCGGCGTTTTACGGCGGCTTCCCTATCATGAAACCCAGCACCGCGAAGTTCGCCATCGGTCAGGTGGTCAAACACCGCAAATTTCCCTTCCGGGGGATCATCTACGACGTGGACCCCGTCTTCGCGAATACCGAGGCGTGGTGGCAAGCAATCCCCGAAGAACTCCGGCCGCGCAAGGATCAACCTTACTATCATCTCTTCGCGGAAAACGCCGAAACCGAGTATGTCGCCTATGTCTCGGAGCAAAACCTTATGGCCGATTCGTCGGGCGACCCTCTTCGTCATCCTCAAGCCGACGAGATGTTCGTGCGCGCACGTGACGGCGCCTACAAAATCAAGACGGCACGCCTCAACTGAATATTCCCCGTATGCAGCCGCGCGCCGCCTTCAATCGCCAGGCTCTTCGCCTTGTCCTGTCCCGGCGGGAGGCTCCTCATCATCGCCGCGAGGACTATCCTCCTCGGTGATCCTTTCGACCGCGACGACCTCCTCCCCTGCGGCGGTATCGAACACGATGACCCCTTGCGTGCCGCGCCCGGCAACCCTGATGCCGTCGACCGGACAGCGGATCAATTGACCGCCGTTTGTCACCAGCACGATCTCGTCGCCATCCTCGACCGGCATCGAGGCTATGAGCTCGCCGTTTCGTTGGTTGACCGCCATCGCGACGATGCCTTTGCCGCCGCGTCCAGTGATGCGATATTCGTAGGAGGATGTCCTCTTGCCGTAGCCGTTCGCGGAAACGGTCAAAATGATTTGCTCGGCGGCGGACATTTCCGCATAGCGGTCCGGTCCGAGGTTCGATGCCACGGGCGTTTCCTCGACTCCCCCTTCCTCGCCAGCCGCTTCGCCATTGGCCTCGGGAGAAAATTCGCCGGCAATCGCGCGGCGCATTTTGAGATAGGCGAGACGCTCGCCGCTGGTAGCCTCGATATGGCGTAAAATGGCAAGGGAGATCACCCGCTCGCCTGGCCCAAGCGCGATGCCGCGCACGCCCATGGAATCGCGGCCCTTGAAAACCCGCACCTCGGTCACGGGAAAGCGGATGCACTGGCCAGTGGCGGTCGTCAAAAGAACATCGTCCGCCTCACCGCAAATCTGAACATCGACGATTCCCTCGCCTTCGTCGAGCCGCATCGCGATTTTGCCGGCGCGGTTGACTTGGGCGAAATCGGACAGTTTGTTGCGCCGCACGCTGCCGCTTGTGGTCGCAAACATGACATCTAGGCTGTCCCACGCCGCCTCGTCCTCCGGCAATGGCATGATCGTGGTGATCCGCTCGTTTTCGTCGAGCGGCAGTATATTGATCAGCGCTTTGCCGCGCGCCTGTGGCGCTGAAAGCGGCAGGCGCCAGACTTTTTCCTTATAGACGTGACCATGCGAGGAAAAGAATAGCACCGGCGAATGGGTCGAGGCGACAAACAGCCGTGCGACGAAATCCTCGTCGCGCGTCTGCATTCCAGAGCGGCCCTTGCCGCCACGCCGTTGCGCGCGATAGGTGGCAAGCGGAACCCGCTTGACGTAGCCAAGATGCGACACGGTCACGACCATGTCCTCGCGCTGAATGAGATCCTCGTCCTCGACCCCCGCCGCATCATCGAGAATGAGGCTTCGGCGCGGGGTGGCATGGGCGGTTTTCACCGCGAGCATTTCATCCTTGATGATCGAAAATAGACGCCCGCGCGACCGCAGTATGTCGAGATAGTCGGCGATTTCGACGCTGAGCTTGTTCAGAGCTTCGGCGATTTCTTCGCGGCCGAGCGCGGTCAGGCGTTGCAGCCTGAGTTCAAGAATGGCCTTCGCCTGCGCTTCCGAGAGCTGGCAATTGCCGTCCGCGGAAAGCACATGACGCGGGTCGGCGATGAGCGTGATCAGCGGCGCCATGTCGCGCGCAGGCCAGGCACGGCCCATCAAGGCCGCGCGGGCGGCGGCCGGGTCAGGCGAGGTGCGGATCAGACGGATAAATTCGTCGATGTTGGCGAGCGCGATAGCAAGGCCAACCTGCACATGCGCGGCGTCGCGCGCCTTGGCGAGGAGATGTTTGGTGCGCCTTGTGACGACCTCCTCGCGAAATTCGATGAAGGCGGCCAGAAAATCCTTAAGCGTCAGGACTTCCGGGCGGCCTCCATTCAAGGCGATCATGTTGCAGGGAAAACTCGATTGCAACGCGGTGAAACGCCAGAGCTGATTCAAGACAACATCGGCGAGCGCGTCGCGTTTGATTTCGATCACGATCCGCATGCCGTCGCGGTCGGATTCATCGCGCAGATCCGCAATGCCCTCGACGCGTTTCTCGCGAACGAGCTCCGCGATCTTTTCGATCAAGGCGGCTTTGTTGACCTGATAGGGAATCTCGGTGACGATGAGGGCTTCGCGCTCCTTGCGGATTTCCTCGACTTCGACCTTCGCCCGCATCAGCACCGTGCCGCGCCCGGACATATACGCGGCGCGGATACCGGCCCGGCCCAAAATATGGCCGCCGGTCGGGAAGTCCGGGCCGGGGACGATCGCGATCAATTCCTCGATGGTCATTTCCGGCCGGTCGATCAAGGCGATTGCCGCGTCGATCACCTCGCCAAGATTATGCGGCGGGATATTGGTCGCCATGCCGACCGCGATGCCGCCCGCGCCATTGACGAGGAGATTGGGGTATTTCGCCGGAAGCACGGTCGGCTCCCGCTCGCGTCCGTCGTAGTTCGGCTGAAAATCGACGGTCGCATTGTCGAGATCGTCGAGAAGCGGCATGGCGGCTTGCGCAAGCCGCACTTCGGTGTAGCGTTCGGCCGCGGGCGGATCACCGTCGACAGAGCCGAAATTTCCTTGTCCATCGATCAAGGGTAGGCGCATCGAGAAGGGCTGCGCCATCCGCACCAGCGCGTCGTAGATCGCGAGATTTCCGTGCGGATGATATTTGCCCATCGTATCGCCGGTGACGCGCGCCGATTTGTTGTACGGGCGATCCGGCATATAGTTGTTTTCGTGCATCGAAAATAGGATGCGCCGGTGCACCGGCTTCAGCCCGTCGCGTACGTCGGGCAGCGCCCGGCTCACGATGACGCTCATCGCGTAATCGAGGTAGCTGCGCCGCATTTCGTCGGCAATCGAAACCGGCCGGACGCCGGAGCCGGGCGGGGGTGAAGTGATGTCGTCCGTCGGGGCCAAGGATTGCTAACCTTTGAGGGAGGAATCGCGAAAGTCTAGCCTGGCGGGCCGCGAAATGGCAACTCCGGATGTAAAGATTACCCCATCTGTTTGAGAATTTGGAAATCGGCCGGATTGACGATGCCGAAGCTCCCGGTGACGAATGCCCCAGTATCGCCTCCGCCCTTTTCTCAGCGCTTGTTACTGGCCAGTCCGCCGGCGGAAGTATCGTCGACTACGATAGTGTCGCCAAGCTTTTCGACGTAATCCATCAGGGCTACCCAAACCATATGACACTTAGACTAAGCTGTTTCTCCTCTCCTCAAGAACCACGCTAAAAAGCCCACTTCGGCGCATTGGCGAAGTCTCCTCTTGGAAGCGGTTTTCGCAAGGATTAAATGACAAGCGGGTATATAGTAGGATCAGATCTTGGCGTGGGAGACGCAGATGGCCGACGAACACACAAGTGGCAACGCCGGAGCTGGACCCAAATCTAGGTCTGGCGACATCGGGACGGCGCCCAAGGAGCCGAAAAACGCGATCATCGACGCGCTCTTGGAGCTCGCCGGAGAGCGCAGCTGGGACGACATCACGATTTCGGATGTTGCGGCACGCGCGAATATCTCGCTTTCGACCTTTCGCGACTTTTTTCCTTCGAAGGGCGCGGTGCTCTCGGGTTTTTCGCGCCGGATCGATCACATTGTGCTCGACGCGGAGGGCGATGGCTTGGCCGGAGAACCGGTTAAGGAGCGTTTGTTCGACGTTCTGATGCGCCGCCTCGATGCATTGGCGCCTTACAAGCTTGGCCTCGAAGCTATTTCCGACTGGACGCTGCGTGATCCGCTGGCGGCTGTCGCAATCAATCGCGTGGTCGTCAATTCGATGCGATTCATGCTGGAGGCAGCTGGGGTCGACTCCGAAGGTCCGGCGGGCGCCTTCAAACTGCAAGGTCTCGCGCTAGCTTGGATGCGGGTTCTGCGTGTCTGGTTTCGTGACGATGATCCAGGGCTTGCCTCGACCATGGCGGCGCTCGACCGCGAATTGACCAGGGGCAGCAGCTTTGTCGCACGGGCGGAAGATGTGAACCGGCTCGTGTCACCTTTGTTTTCGCTGGCGCGTTCTTTGTTCGAGCGCAGACCTAGCCGCGCACCGTCCCATCGTGGCGGCCACGGCGAGAGCAAGGACGAGCCAGCTGCCCCTTGAACCACCAGCGCTTTAACTTGAACAAAGTTTGGGCAATGAGACATCTCACTCTTTTGCTCGCCCTATTGGTACTTTGTTCAGGAGCCGGAGGCGCTGAGGCGCCCCAAAACCCGAACGAATACCCTACGGACCATCCGATGCGCATTATGGTGGTGCGCAGTTCAGATCCCGGATGCGAAACGAAATGCGCCGAATGGATTTCAGCCGAGGGGGACATCGTATTGGCCAGCGCGGAGCTGCTCCGCAAAGTTGTCAATTCGCTTGGCGGCCGGAAAATGCCGATCCTCATTCATTCGGGTGGCGGGCTACGATATCAAGCAATGCTCATGGGGACTCTCATAAGAGAGCGCGGACTTGATGTTGCGGTCGCCAGAACCGTCTTCGATCCTTGTGCAATTGCGCCGGGCGACTGCAAGCAAGGAACCTGGAGCGGGCCACTTGGCGAGCCGCAGTCACAACTGGCGTCATGCTATTCCGCTTGCACGTTGGTCCTCGCTGGCGGCGTTCGACGTTTCGTCGGGCCGGAAGCGCGGGTCGGGATCCACAACGTCAGGCTCAACCCGCCGATAGTCGAACGATGGCGAAAGACCTACCGGGGGACGCTGCCCGTAGACACGGTCATTCAACGTTCCTTTGTCCCCGCCATCGCGGTTTACGACCGGATATACTTTATAAAGTTGGGGATTTCCGAGGAAATAGTAGACTTGATGATTTCAACGCCGGCGAGCGATATGCGAACGCTCAGCGACGCCGAATTGCTGCAACTGGGTTTGGCGACCGAGCTTAAGGACGCACGCGCGGTGGTCTATCCTTGAGCCGCCGGCAGCTTTTAGCGCGGCCTGGGGACGCGGCTCATGAGGACACCTCCGCCCCTGATCTTTGACCGCCGCCTTGCAAGGCGCAGGCTCGCGCGCGCGGCTGCCGCCGGAGTCGAGGATTTTCTCCTTGTCCATGTCAGCGACGAAATCTACGAGCGGCTTTCTTCGGTCAAGCGGACTTTTTCCGCGGTCCTCGATGCCGGCACGCCTTCGCCCCGACTTGCCACGCGGCTCGCCAACCGGCTCCGGCCACGCCTTTTGGTTCGAATGGCGCCGCTGGCGGAAACGGCGGGCGACGTTTCGCTTCTGCGCTTTGCCGGGGATGAAGAAAGCCTGCCGCTCGCGCCCGAATGCTTCGATTTGGCCGTCTCGGCGCTCTGCTTGCAAAATCTCAACGATCTTCCGGGAGCGCTCGTTCAGCTTCGCCGCGTTTTAAAGCCGGATGGGCTTTTCCTCGGTTGCCTTTTTGGCGGCCAAAGTCTGCACGAGTTGCGTACCGCCTTGGCCGTCGCCGAAACGGAGATTTGCGGCGGGATCAGCCCGCGCGTCGCCCCTTTCGCAGATGTGCGCGACATGGGTGGGCTTCTCCAACGAGCCGGGTTCGCTTTGCCGGTTGCCGACAGCGAATCCCTCACCGTGCGGTACGCCGACATCTTTGGTCTCATGGCTGACCTGCGCGCGATGGGCGCGACCAATACGCTTGCGGCGCGGCTGCACAAACCTTCGACCAGGGGCCTTTTTTTGCGCGCCGGTCACATCTATGCAGAACGTTTCGCCGATCCAGACGGACGCGTGCGCGCGACTTTCGAGATGATTTTCGTCTCCGGCTGGGCCCCGCACGAAAGTCAGCAAAAGCCCTTGCCGCCGGGCTCGGCCAAGATGCGACTTGCGGACGCGCTCGGGATCAAACCGGCCTCCCAAAGCTGATCTTGCGATTATTGGGCGAGTTCCCAGGTGACCTGGACTTCAATTCGCAGAACTTCGCCGCCGGGCTCGATGGGAACAGCCGCGGCGGCTTCGCGCTGGGCGTTGGCCTGCATTTTCAAGAAATTCCTAGTGGGAAGCTGGGAATCCGCTTGCGTGGCGATTTCCAGGATCCGTCCCAGCTTAAGGCCAAGCCCGTTGACGTAACTATTGGCCTTGCGCAAGGCATCGCGAACGGCGTCACCGCGCAAGGCATCGTATTTCGCTTCTTTTTGGGTATAATCAAAATCGATGCCGTCGAACCTGTTGGCGCCCTTATCCATCAATTGCCCCGCCACGATCCCAGCCTTGGCAATCTCTCTGATCCGCACGCTCAACGAGTTGCTGGCAATATAGCCTCGCAACGCCCGTTTGCCGACATTGCCGTAGGCACCTTGGGTCGTGTCGTAAACGGGCGCGAGCGTGACCGAAAGTGTCTTGATGTCCCTTGCCTCGATGCCTTGCGCCTTGATCTCGCCGACGATGGCCTGCGCCGCGAGGGCGTTGTCGCGCGCGGCGTCGGTGGCCTTCGGCCGTTCGGTTTCGATGCCAAGCGAAATCGTCGCGATGTCGGGCACGACTTCCACGCTCGCCACGCCACTCGTCGTGATGGTCGGCACTGAATCTTTTAACGTCATGGCCTGTTGGGCATGCGCGACAGTCAGCGACGCCCAAATGCCGGCCGAAAGCGCGGCGATGAAAGCGCGTCGGGCAAGGGGAAGACGAAAACGAAAGCGTGACATGAGGAATCTCTCTGCGGGAGGAAGGACACTAAATACTTACCGGAGAAAGCGCGAAGAGAAATCCAGGCCTCCGTGTGAGTGGCGCGCCCCTATCATGTCCACGCTCGCCGCACCTGTTGCGCAGTTTGACGATCAGGCCCGTTGCGGCCGGCAAGTCCCCATTTGAGGTTGAACGCGGACTTGAGAAAATCAATCCCGGTTGAGTTGAATCCCGGCATATCACACCACAATCGTCAGCCGCTCCGCGGCGCGGGTAATGCCGGTATAGAGCCAGCGGTTGCGGTGTTCGCGAAACGCGAAGCTTTCGTCGAATAGAACCACGTGGTTCCATTGCGACCCCTGCGCCTTATGCACGGTGAGCGCATAGCCGTAATCAAACTCATCCGACGCCTGCCGGACGCTTGGGATCAGACTATCTTCGAGCCCTTGAAAGAATTCCGGCAGCACGCCGATGCGCAAAGGCTTGCGGGCCGGATCGTCTTCCGGCACGATGTTCAGCGCGAGCTTCTTTTTGCGCGTTGGCGCGATGGTTTTGACGAGCCAGATCCCGCCGTTCAAGAGACCCTTGGTCCTGTTGTTTTTGAGACAGACCAATTTGTCGCCTGCTTGCGGAAAAATATCAGCGTGCCCGAATAGTTCGCGCATCCTTTTGTTGTACGCGTGGCGGGTGCGATTGAGACCAACAAGCAGCTGGTCGGCTGCCGTCACCGTGCCAGAGTCGATGTCGCGCCGCGCGACGACGAGGCTCTCGCCATAAGGCCCAAGGGAAAGCTTTCTGCCTTCGCGCACCAGCATGGACATTTTGATGATCGGATTGTCCGCCGCTTGGCGATGCACCTCGGTCAGCATCACGTCGGGCGGGCCTTCGGTAAAGAATTCCCCGCCCTTGACGGGAGGCAACTGTGCCGGATCGCCGAGGACCAGCACCGGCTTGCCGAAGGACAATAGATCGCGGCCGAGTTCTTGATCGACCATCGAACATTCGTCGATGATGACGAGACTCGATTTCGTAACAACGCTGTCTTCGTTGAGAACGAACGAAGGCTCTGGTGTGTCGGTTGCCTTCAGGCGGTAGATCAGACTGTGGATCGTGCGTGCTTCCTTGCAGCCCTTGGAACGCATAACGAGCGCGGCCTTGCCGGTAAAAGCCGCAAAGGCAACATCACCGTCGCTATCTTCGGCGATTTTCCTGGCGAGCGTGGTCTTGCCGGTACCCGCATAACCGAAGAGCCGGAACACTTGCGGCTCGCCGCGTTTCAACCATGAGGCAACGGCATTTAGCGCGGCCTTCTGCTGCGGCGGCCAAATCATGCCTATGCCGTTCCGAAGTTCATAGGAATTTGGTCAAATACCGGATGCACCATCAGCTCAAAACGCCGCCAATGCCGCGCCGCATAACGAGGCGTGATCGTGTAGGATCGCCACGTGATACAAAAAGCCGCGCGCATCGGTTGCGCCAGAGCAGCACCCTATACACACTAAGAAATGATCTTTAAGTGCGCGGACCGCTTCAATACGGCTGCCGGTTTTTGCTGCACTCCAGCAGTCCGCCGCAGGAAGCCGGTAAACTGAGTTCGTGCGATCGCGACACCATGGCCATCGGAAAGGCGGCGTAGCGGCCTCCGGTTCGCGCCCCGGCAACAGCTTCTCGTCCTTATCACAGGGCGCGAACAAACCTAAATTCGGCGGGTTCGTTAGGCGAGACACTAATGGTGTGGCGCGCTGGGCGTGCCACACCATATATTGGCAGGTCTGAGATTAGCCGAAGAGGCCCAACCCGCCGACGAACGCCAGCGTGATGCAGACGACCAAGAACCCAATGCCACAGGCGATATATCCGGCTCGGCCATACAGGCTGCCTGTAAAATAGGTCGCTGCGCCAAAAAGAATGATCATGGCGACGAGAATCACCATCGTCGCGCCGCCGCCCTCAATTCGATCTATAGTGCCGGTTCCAATAGGTTGCACAATAGCCATCGTCCATCTCCCTTTTTATCTCGATTCACTGCCAGGCCGGCCCCCCAGGGCTCAAAGCTCTTGGCGTGCCCCGTCATTTGTCGAGGCTCCCGCTAGCTTACCATCTAAGAAAGTTTCCGGAAAGGGGTTTCCGCCTCCCGTGAAAAAATGATGAGATCGAGCATTTTGGGCCAGGGGTGGCCCACCTCTGCTTACCAAGCAGAATAACGTAACATAAACTGCGAAAGTTCGCCCTATTGCGGCTTGGCGTCTTAGCCGAGTTGCGCCGGACGATTTGTCCACGGAATGAGGTTCGCTCCTCGTTTTTTCGCTTCATGCTTCTCGAGCCTTGGCGGCTCGGCCGGCGGTTGGACAATGGAAACTCAAACGCTGCGAAGACCCTTAGCCGCGGCCGCCATGCCGCCTTCCAAATTGACCGAGGCCGCCCCAGCGGTATTTGTTTGCCGGGGTGCCCTGCGGCAAATTTCTGAACTGCGGCCACCCTCGGCAGGCAGCCGTTCTGGCGTGACGCGCTTGAGCGTATTATGTTAGGTCAAAAACCAAAATATCGCCTTGACGAACCCATCGCGGCAGAGGCTGACGAGAAGATCAATCAGGACATTTGGCGATGGCTGTGCACCCTCGTGCGATTCGTCAGGCGAGGAAGCTTCTCACCTATATCGTTGAGGAAAATGGAACCCCTTGCGAAGCGGAATTCGCATCGGGCGAGACTGTTCGATGCGGCGAGGGAGAACCAAGAATTTTCGTTAAATTTCACAGTGATAGAGTACTACTCGGCGATTTGAATGAGTTGTCTTTTGGCAAAGCCTATCTAGATGGCGAATGGGATGTTGAGGGAGATACCTTAAACGCGCTGGATCTTCGACATCATTTACAGGGAAAAGGTGATATCTATACAAATCTGAAGTTTGGTTATGAGCTATTCCTTAAGCCTGCAACGTGGGTAAATAAACGCGCCATTGCTGCACACTACAGTTTTGGCGATGATTTTTATTTGACGTTTATAGACAGAAAGTATAGATTTTATTCACATGGTATATTTCATTCCGACGACGAAACACTGGAGACGGCGTCGGAGCACAAGCTGGAGAGTATGTACAACGCTTTGCAGTTAAAGCCTGGAATGCGCCTGTTGGATATTGGCGCAGGATGGGGCGGAGTGCATCAATATTGCGGGCCTCGTGGCATCCATGTTACGGCTCTCACATTGACTGAAGATTCTTATAACTACACAGACAACTTGATTAAGCGCATGGAGCTCAAGAATTGTTCCATTATTCTAGATGATTTTCTCAATCATCACCCGAAAGAACCATACGACGCCGTGGTTATCTATGGGGTTATCGAGCATATTCCCTATTATCGAAAATTCTGCGAACGGTTATGGGCTTGTCTCAAGCCTGGTGGACGCCTCTATCTAGATGCTGCTGCGGCTCTTCAAAAATATGACGTGAACGACTTCGCCCGCAACTACATCTGGCGGGGCACTCACACCTTTCTCTGCTTGCAGGATATCATCCAGGAGCTTTTGTACCATGGTATGGAAATTGTGGAGACAAAGCGAGAAACCCACGATTATGAACTGACAATGAAACATTGGGCAACGCGCTTAGATAATAACAAGGAGCAAATTGTCGACCGGTGGGGGAACGAAATCTACCGCGCTTTTCGAATGTACCTTTGGGTTGGCTGTAATTGCCTTGGCGCCAATAGCCTGCAAGCTTATCACCTCGTGGCGCAGAAGCATTTCTTACCTGGACCCCGGCCAAAGCTCGCGCGACGAACGTATCAATTCATGCGCAGTCTTGTTTAGGCGGTGCTTCGGCACTCGCAGTGCGGCAAACGCGTCAAAGCCGGCAGAGTTTTGTCGTTTCCTTGATCGGCATCGTGGACCTTGTGCTCGGCGCGATCCTGCTCGCCGCCGCCGCGGTCGGCCTTTCGAACGTCCTGACCCGGCCGCGAGTCGCAATTTAAACTTGCCCGCCAACTTTGCCACGATTGTTGCTATCATGCGCGGGGTCTCACCCGATTAAACATTGGCCGATCGAGGATTCGCTTTGAAAACCTGTTTTCCTCTCCTCGTCGCGGCTCTGGTGCTTGCAATAGTCCCCGCGACTGCCCTTGATAAGGTGACATTCGCGACGAACTGGCTTGCGGAAGCCGAGCATGGCGGCTTCTATCAGGCCAAGGCCGACGGAACTTATGAAAAATACGGGCTCGACGTGACGATCCTGCAAGGCGGCCCCAACGCCAACAACAGGCTCTTGCTGGCGGCAGGAACAATCGAATTCGATCTCGGCGCCAATCTCATTCAAGCTTTCGACGCGGCGGCGCAAAATATTCCCATCGTCGCGGTTGCCGCGCTATTTCAAAAGGACCCTTTCATATTGATGTCGCACCCAGGCGTTGGCCTCGACCGAATTGAGGATCTGCCGAATGCGACCGCTTTCATCGGCAAGGACGGATTCGTTTCGGTCTACCAATGGCTCAAGAAGGCCTATGGATTCCGGGACGAAAACGTCAAACCCTATACATTCAATTCGGCACCCTTCATCGCCGATAATAATTCGATCGAACAGGGCTATGCGACATCGGAACCCTTCGAGGTCGAGCGGCAAGGCAAGTTCAAACCGAATGTGTTCCTCGCCGCCGATTACGGCTACAATTCCTATTCGACCACGATTGAAACAACACGCGGCCTCATTGCCAAGAATCCGGACCTCGTCCAGCGTTTCGTCGATGCCTCGATCATTGGCTGGTACAATTATATTTATGGCGACAATCGCGCGGCCAACGCGCTGATCAAACGCGACAATCCTGACATCGGCGACGATCAGCTTGCCTATTCGGTTGCCAAGATGAGGGAATACGGCATTGTCAATTCGGGCAATTCCGTGACGCTCGGGGTCGGCGCCATGCGGGACGCAAGGGTCAAGAGCTTTTTTGCCAAGATGGTGGAAGCTGGGCTTTTCAAGCCAGACCTCGATTATAAACGCGCCTATACTTTGCAATTCGTTGGCAAAGGCGTTGGGATCGAGTTGCGGCCGCGCCAATGAAGCGGCGGGGGTTAATCTTACCAAAATGTTTCACGTGAAGCATTTTGGTAAGATTGACGGGGCTGAATACGCAAGTGTCTCATACATCCGGCGGCCTTCAGACGAGTAAGATCCTTCAAAAGCTTGGTACGTTAGGCGGTCAGCCAGGCCTCGTGCGCGCCTGTTCGAGTGTAGTCCTCAGGCGGTTAATTTCCTCAGATCGACGATAGAACCAGTCGGTGCTCCAGATGCGATGGAAACGCCAGCCTTGATCCTCCAATATTTCTTGACGCAGCCTGTCGCGTTCTCGCGCCCAGAGCGCACCGTGGTAGGCCGCTCCGTCGCATTCGACCGCCAAAACGTAACGACCGGGGCGCTCCGGGTCGCGCACACCAAGATCAATCTTAAATCCAGCGGTACCAACCTGAGGGTCAACGAGGAACCCGAACGATGCTATCACTCCCGCCACATCTTCCTCAAAGGGACTGTCGTAGTCGTTCCCTGTTGGCGCGGGCTGGTCAAGAATACCTGATTCCGCAAAGGTGAGGTAGCGTTTCAACACCTTCGCGCCCTCGCTTGTTGCTCTATTCGTGTCAATGTCGGCTGGATCGAAGGAGCAAAATACCTCGCAGCGATGGCGCGCTCGTGTAAATAACACATTAAGTCGACGCTGACCCCCATCTGTGGAAATTGGTCCGAAGGCCATGCTATCGAGCCGACAACCTGGTGTGCGAGGGCCGTACCCGATTGAAACGAAAATATGATCGCGCTCATCTCCTTGCACGTTTTCGAGGTTCTTTACAAAAGTTTCGTCGGCCCGGTCGCTTAAGAAACTGTCGAGGGTAGCGGCACGGCGGCGTTCCACTTCAAGAAGATTGAGGATCAGATCGCGTTGCGCAGTCGAGAAAGTGACAATACCTGCCGATTTATCCGGATTCCGCTCCGCATGGTCGATCAGCGCATCTATGATCGCTTTCGCCTCGATCTCGTTTGTCCGTTTGCCACCGCGATCGTAGGCGCCCGGTACACGTTTGAGAACAAATCCTTCGCCATCGCGACCGCTGACTGGTGAGGGCGGCAGAAACAGGCTCCGCCCGTAAAACGCGTCGTTAGAAACTTCGATGAGGGAGGGATGCCTCGACCTGTAATGCCAGCGAAGCATCTTTGTGTTAACACCTCGCGCTTCGCATAAAGTGAGAACGCTTTCGAGTTCAGCTACTCTTGCCGCGCCAGCGAGCGCTTCTGTACCGGTGTCTGCATCACCCTCGTCGTTCTCGTTTATGTCATCGTCGGAAAGTAGGCGATTGAAGAAGTTGGTTGGCGGAAGTTGCTTTGCATCTCCCACGACTACCATCTGCTTTGCCCGCGCTATAACACCGAGTGCGTCCTCTGGGCGAACCTGGCTCGCCTCATCAATAACCAGAAGGTCGAATTCCATCCCACCTGGCGGAATGAACTGCGCCACTGAGATCGGGCTCATCAAAAAGACGGGTTTCACCTTCTGAATAGTACGCCCGACGCGTTGCATCAACTTACAAATCGGCAAGTGGGCGCGCCTCTTTGCTATCTCACCCCTAATGATTGCCATGTGGCCGACTGCGCCCCTTGGCATATTCGCCGAATGGCGCGCTCGAACGCGAGCTGCGGCCGATTGGCGCCAGGCAGTTTCATGCTGACGGAAGGTGTCAACAAGCTTTGTCCGGTCCTTGTCACGTAGCTTAGCGAGTTGCGGATTTCCTTCGCGCGCGAGCTGCCACAAAAGCTCTGCGCGCGCGTGGCGCAACTCCTCCACAGCTCTCTCCGGTGTCAGGGCACCATCAGCGATTTGGTCGGCCAACGCGGAGTGGCCATTGTTTCGTAGCGTTCCGTCTGCGGCCGCAAGTCGTGACCATTCCGAATAGCGGTCCACGTGTTCCGCCCACTCTTCAATGCGCATGGCGATGGCTTCGAGGGCGACATCGTCAATACACGGGTGCTCGAACGCCAAACGCAAGTCGAGATCGAGGCGTGAAATAATGTTTCCCGATGCGGCACGCGCCGAGTTCTCGACTTTGCTTAGGCAGGCCAGGTACTCCTTGATGAGGTCTGACCGTTTCAAGAGCTTGCATGCGGGCGTGAGGTCGAATCCAAAACCCTCTTGCCGCACACGGCGCAGCCAGCCTGTCACCAACCGAAGATGAGCGAAGTCGGCGGCATCGCGGCGCCATAAAGGTCCAAACAAAGTTTGTGCTTCTTGGGACAGTCTCGCCAACTGGTTGCGTTTCGACTTTAGATCTATCAAGCGGTCCACCAAGGAGACTCGCTCGGTCGCCAATATTGGGAGGGGAACCATGAGCCAGCTTGCGAGCTCCGCCGAAGCATCGCGGTATGTTCTTTTCAAGCGCTTCAACCACCACGTCCCAGCGGCAAGCCGAATGCGCGCACTTTCGGCATCGGCTTCGAGCGCCGCCCCGCGAAAAGTACTAACCTCGGCGGCGATTCCGGTTACAAGGTGTGCAGCCTCTCCGATCATCTCCTCGGTGCGAGCGAGCTGAGATGCGGAGAGAGGCTGGAGCTTTGCGACCTCGTCAGCGCAGCTCTCAGGGGCGAAGGCGAGAAGTTCCACGAAGCGTTTGAGCCGCCCCACACCGGCCAAAGAATTCGGCCAATCGCTTGGCAGGCAGGGCGCAATATGGTTGGCGGTTTTGGCAAGCTCACGCAGCTGCGTAGCTGCTCGCGGCCCGGATTCCGCAATTCGGTCAAGGTCGGTTGGCTCGAGTGCCTTCTTTCGAACGCCACGCCAGGGGTGATATTGCGCAGGCCCTGAAGTCTGAGTTGTCCTCGCATAACTCTCGGCGGCTGCCAAAACAGTCTCGTAATCGGATTTAGTCCAATTAGCCATTTCTGCCACTGAATACGACGGTGGCGGGAGGCCCAAGCCTTTCGCGCGGATGAGGTCGGCTATCGCCCCGAAAGCGCTCGTTCCTGTTGTACCGATCGGAGCATGCAGATCACGGGTGATCCGGTTCAATGTATCGCGTGTTTCGGTCAGGATAGGTGTCACGTCATCCACGCCGGGTTCTGCAGCGCCCGAGCTCAGTGTTCGGTTCAATTCGTCAGCGAGTTCGCGCTTATTTGTCTTATTGCTGTGAATCTGCAAGCAAAGCGCCCCGAGACCTGCGTCTCTTAGCCGGTCATGAACGACTTTAAGCGCGACCATCTTTTCCGCAATGAACAGCACCGATTTTCCGTCATGCACCGCTGCGGCAATGATGTTGGCGATCGTCTGAGATTTGCCCGTACCAGGCGGGCCTTGGATGACCAGGTTCCGGCCTGCGCGGGCGGTTTCGATCGCCAAAGTCTGCGACCCATCGGCGTCAAGCACATGAATTAGATCAGCCGGCTGGAAACACTCGTCAATCTTCGTGTTGTCAGGAAACAGCGGCTCTTCATGAGGAAAGCCATCATGCAAGAAGTCCAAGAAGGAGGGGATGCGACAGGATCGAGGCGTTTGGCCAGCCACCGGGACCCAAATCGCGGTACATAAGGAGCTTGGCGAAAGAAAAGAAACCGAGTTCAATTCCCCGCCTGTCAATAGACCAGCGTAAGCGGCTAGATATCGCATCAGATACCTTCTCGAAATAGCTTGAAAGCAGCCAATCCTCACCCTCTGGGATTTCAGGGAGGAAAATACCCTCCTGGTCGAGTAATCGTTCTGCGAGAGGGAGGTTTGTCGTAATGTCGTCTTCGCGAACTTTCAGCGTGAAAGTTGATCGATTGGTGTCGCGCACCAGGCTCACAGGAATGAGGACCAGCGGGCCTTCACGCAAGATCTTGAACTCGTCGTCTTCGTACCAATGAAGGAACCCCATCGCGAGGAACAGGATGTTTACGCCCTGCTCTTCTTCCAAAGTCCTGGCCTCGCGGTACAAGCGTGTGAGCTTCTTCTGAAGTCCACCTTCCCCTAGACGAGTCTGCAGCAAACCGTCCTGTCCTGGTGCCGCCAGCAACTCAACTTGGTCCGAAATGACGTCTTCCGGATCATCCTCTGGGTTTTGCTGACGCTCGCGCTTGGTGGCCGAAGGATCGGCAACGAAATGGAAGCTCGATTTATCAATTGCTAGCCGTCGGAAAACCGCATCGGGGTAATGATGCACGATGGCAAGAGTTGCTGGTTTTTTCGATTTCCGGTTAGTATGCACGAGACGGTTGCGCGTACCGGTATCGACCAGACGCTTTCTTGCGTCGTGAAGGAGTCCCTCGAGACGCTCCGACTGACCGCTCTGAGGCGCCAACTTTCCTACCCTTTCGATTCGTTTTTGACAAATAATCTTATCTCAATTTGGAAAGTTCACAATTTTTCTGCGTTTGGTGAGAGCTCCGCTCCACTCGCAATGGAGCCCAGGGATTTCCTTCCCACTTATCCTTCGAGGTGCTCGCTTCGCAATCTCTCTCCGGGCGCCGGCTTTCATTGCATTTGCTACGCGAAACGCATAGCTCGCAGGAAACTCAAGCCTTCCTTCTACCCAGGACGAGGGCTTGGGTTCTGTGCAATATCATGCAACGCGTTCTCATTATGCCGCCGATGACAAAGCCCCTCGTCTCCTTCCAAAATGCCGGCAAAGTCTACAACAATGGGACGGTTGCGCTCGCTGGCCTCGACCTCGACGTGCGGGAACGCGAGTTTTTAACCATTCTTGGCCCTTCCGGCTGCGGCAAATCGACAATTCTGCGGCTCATCGCGGGTCTCGACCACGTCTCTTCCGGATCTCTTCGGCGGGATTTCGAGCTTGGCCACGCGAGCATCGGCTTTGTGTTCCAGGACCCAACCTTGATGCCCTGGACGAGCGTCTTCGCCAATGTATATTTGCCGCTGCGGCTGCGGGGGGTCGCGCGGACCAAAGCCACGCCCGTTGTCGACGAGGTGTTGGGGCTTGTTGGTCTTGGCTCGTTCACGACGGCCTTTCCGCGCGAGCTCTCGGGGGGCATGCGCATGCGCGTCTCAATCGCTCGTGCGCTCGTGTTGCGTCCGCCGCTGTTGTTGATGGACGAGCCTTTCGCCGCGCTCGACGAAATAACACGATTCAAGCTCAACGACGATCTGTTGCGCTTGCAAGGCGAGCTCGGGACGACCATCGTCTTCGTAACGCATTCGATTTTCGAGAGCGTCTATCTCTCGAGCCGGATCGCGGTGATGGCTGAGCGGGGCCGCGCCGTCGCTGAGATTGCCATCGACGCCCCGTCACCGCGCGCAAGCGACTTCCGGACGAGTTCTGTCTATGCACATTATTGCTCGGAAGTCTCGCTTGCTCTGCAAGGCGCGACGGATAAGGATTTAACATGATATCCATCGCCGCGATCCCGCCGCGATGGGCCGTGCGCTACGGCCCCCCAGTGTTGGTCTTCGCGGCCGTGCTTGCGGGCTGGGAGGCCTATGTTCGGCTGCGGAATGTGCCAGCCTATATTTTGCCTTCGCCTTCGCTCGTGCTGGAGACGCTTTTCACCGACCGGGCGACGCTGATCCCGGCCTTGCTCGTGACCCTGGAAACCACCTTTGCCGCGCTCGCGGCGGCCGTCATCGGCGGGGTTGGTCTCGCCATATTGTTTACGCAATGGAAATGGGTGGAGCGCTCGTTTTTGCCATTTGCAATCGTGTTGCAGGTGACGCCGGTCGTCGCTATCGCACCCTTGCTCTTGATCTATCTCGAAGCGCCGTCGGCGGTACTCGTCTGCGCTTTTCTCGTCGCTTTTTTTCCTATTTTGTCGAATACCGCCCTCGGGCTCGCCTCGGCAGACCGCAATCTCGCCGATCTCTTCACGCTCTATCGCGCGACGCGCTGGCAAATGTTGCTTTATTTGCGGCTGCCCTCCGCCCTGCCGTACTTTCTCGGGGGCTTGCGGATCGGCGGTGGCCTGGCGCTTATCGGCGCGATCGTCGCCGAACTCGCGGCGGGCAACGCGGGCAAAGGGGCTGGCCTTGCCTTCCGCATCTCGGAAGCGGGCTACCGCTTGAACATCCCGCGTATGTTCGCGGCGCTCGCCTTGATCTCGGCGACCGGTATCGCGATCTTCGGGGCGCTTTCCGCGTTATCGTCTTATCTGCTCGGCCGCTGGCACGAAAGCGCTTCCCGTCCCGGGCAGTGATGGTTTTCGGTGACCTGTGCCCATTCTCTCGGCCCGATTGAGGCTATGATGTCAGGTTTGGCGATTGGAGCGTTCCAAGCATCGGAGCATGCGTCAAGGATTGCCTCGTAGGTGTCAAAGACGCAGTGGCTGAGAACGTTGCCGCACAGATACTCTCAGGTGTCCTGAACTCGTTGAAGGGTGCCCTCCGCGAATCTTCTGACTCGCGGCATTGACTCCTATCCAGAACAGTTTGGGAATCCCCCAAGAGTCAGGTTCCCGGGCGGTTGGTCTAAGAATCGCTTTGGGCTTCGTGCCCCGTGAGCCTCAGCCACTCATCCTCGCTCGTCGTTTCAATGCCAAGTTCGGCCGCCTTTGCCAGTTTTGAACCAGCGCCAGGTCCAGCCACGACGAGATCGGTTTTTTTGGAGACGGACGCCGCGACCTTCGCGCCGAGCCGTTCGGCCATCGCCTTGGCCTCGTCGCGGGTCATTCGTTCGAGCGCGCCGGTAAAGACAATCGTCTTGCCCGCGACCGGACTTGCCGAGGCGACGGCATCCATTGGAACCACCTTCACTTCTTTCAGCAAAGCGTCGAGAACTTCTTCGTTGTGTTTCTCGGCGAAGAAATCGGCGACCGCCTCCGCCACCACCTCGCCGATTCCTTCGATATTGTTGATCTCCGCGCGGGCTTCCGAGCCTTCGGACGCCGCCCGTGCGATGGCGCGAAGCGATTCGAAAATTCGTTGTCGATGGTCTCGTGCATAGAAAAGTGACGGGCAAGACGGCGGGCATTGGTCTCGCCGACATGCCTAATGCCGAGCGCATAAATGAAACGGTTGAGCGGGATCGTGCGGCGCGCGTCGATCGCGTCGAAAAGATTTTTTACCGAAAGCTCGCCAAAACCTTCCCGCTCTTTCAGACGGATAGCCCCGTGCCGCTCGCGCTCGGGAAGCCTGAAGATATCGGCGGCTGTCTTGATGAGGTCGTCGCGGAAAAACTGCTCGATCCGTTCATCCCCAAGGCCCTCGATGTCGAACGCATTGCGCGAGACGAAATGTTTCAATCGCTCAACCGCCTGTGCCGGGCAGACAAGGCTGCCGGCGCAGCGGCGCACGGCCTCCGGCTCGCCCGTTTTCGGGTCGATTTCGCGCACTGCCGCCGAGCCGCAAACGGGACAAGTCTCGGGAAATTTGTAGGGCTTCGCGTCTTTCGGACGTTTATCGAGTATCGGCCCGAGAATCTGTGGAATGACATCGCCCGCGCGCTGGACCATCACGGTGTCACCTTCGCGAATATCCTTGCGGGCGATCTCGTCCTCGTTATGCAGGGTCGCATTGGAGACGACGACGCCGCCGACGGTTACCGGATCAAGCTTGGCGAGCGGGGTCAAGGCCCCGGTGCGGCCGACATTGATCTCGATCTTGCGGAGAATTGTTGTAGCTTTTTCGGCGGGGAATTTATGCGCGACCGCCCAGCGCGGAGCGCGCGACACGAAGCCCAGCCGGTTTTGCAGTGCGAGGCTATCGACCTTGTAGACCACGCCGTCGATGTCATAGCCGAGCGCGGCGCGCCGTTCTTCGATCTCCTTATACTGAGCGACGAGCTCTGCCGCCGAATGGCAGACCATCATTTTTGGATTGACAGGAAGCCCGAAGTTTTTGAAGGCCTCGATCATGCCCATTTGCGTGTTCGCCGGCAAGTCGCTGACCTCACCCCAGGCGTAGGCGAAAAAATGCAGGGGCCGTGAGGCGGTGATCGAAGGATCGAGCTGGCGCAGCGAACCCGCGGCGGAATTGCGCGGATTGGCAAAGACGGTCTTATTCGCCTCTTTCTGGCGCGCGTTCAGCGCGGCAAAATCGGCATGGGTCATATAGACTTCGCCGCGTACTTCGAGAATTTTCGGCGGCCCGCCTTTAAGAGTTTTTGGTATTTCGCTGATCGTGCGCACATTGGCAGTGACGTCTTCGCCTTCAAATCCGTCGCCGCGGGTGGCAGCCTCGACAAGCACGCCGTCTTCGTAGCGCAGCGAACATGAGAGCCCGTCGATTTTTGGCTCGGCCGTGATTGCTAGGGGGGCATCGGCCCGGAGCCCAAGAAAGCGACGCACGCGGGCACTAAACTCCGCCACTTCTTCGTCTTTGAAGACGTTCCCGAGGGAGAGCATAGGCTCGCGATGGCGGATTTTTTTGAATTTCTCGGCGGGCGGAGCCCCGACCGCAATGAGCTGGTCCCAGAATTCCTTTCGCTGTTCCGATGATATTTCTTTATGCTTCACTGAGTATAAGATAATGTTCTTGATTATTCTTTTGAGTGTGTCGTAGGTCGCATCCTCTATAATCGGTTTATTCAAGTTATGATAAGCGTGATCGGCCTTTGCCAGAAACGTTATCGAAGAAATTAAAAATATACTAATATATTCGTGAATAAGATCGGGAAATTCATATAAAAGTTTTTCCTTTTTTTCCTTAGGCTGCAGGTGCCTTAAGCCAAGGTAAACATCATCAAATATAGAATTGATTAAACTACCATCAAAAGAGCGAAGCCCTTTTTGAATATCCGATTTGGATGTGTTCGGCGATATGAGCAAGAATATATCTGCAAGTTGCAGAATCTTTTCGCTTCTCGTGAACTGGTGGTCGGATTCTGTTTGGTCTTTTTGGCGGGACATGACAACACGACCACGCTTGAGCTCTCCGGGTGCCAATTATGGCACTGCCCATTGCTAACAACTTAGATCCGTGCCCGGCAAGCAGTGAGAATAGCAATCAAGTGAAGAACGACGTAGCGAAATAATTGGCGCGTCCTCGGTGTAATAGCGCCGGTCATGCGCGGCGATTTCTTCCCCGAGGCGCGCATGTTCGCGGCGCGCTTGTGCCTTGCCGAGGCTCTCGATAGGCGCGGGCTTCTTCATTCTGCCAACATTACCATGAGCGCCGTCAGGCGAGAAGTTCACGCGGGCGGCCACGTTCGTCTCGCGCCATCCCGGCACGCACTGTTTTTGCGCCCGCATCGTCACGTCGCCCGCCCGAAACTCCCTTCATCGACGGGAAACCGCCTGAACAGGGCCTCGGAAGCGGACCGGATTTGCGAAGCCCTCGTTTGAACCAAGGCTACCGTGCAGCTTGCCTTCCTTGAAGGCGCTGACGATATGGTGGTAAGAAGCGGACTCGCGGAGCTCGGAAAGCCGTCCAATCGGGGTTTCTGATGCTCCCCCAATGAAGGATTAGCGGGAGGAACTGACTATGGCACGGCCATCCCTGCCGGGAAAGCGGACGAAGATATCGGTTCTCGATTGGGTGATAGTGATTGGCGGCGTCCTTGGCATCATGGCCTTCAACCGGGCAAGCATCGCCAGACTTCAACACTCGCTCCCCAATGCAAACAATCAGATCGTGGGGGAATGGACGTCCACGCGCGGGCCGGAGCACCTTGTTTTTCGCGCCGACAAGACTGTCAGCATGACCGTTCCCGCCAAGCTGGCGGAAGACAATGCGGCGCCGACTAATCCGGAAACAAACGGTCCGGCGCCGGTAACGGGCAAATATGAGATCGCGCAAGGCGGGAAGGTGGGTATCCAACTGATGAATGGAAATAAATACACGACGACAATCAGTCCAGGAAGCCTGAACCGCTTTGATCTTATCAATTCGGCGACCGACGGGGTGACGACGTTCGAGCGGGTAGCTGCAGCTCCGGCCAGTACGGGGGCCCCGCCACCCAAGCCTTCGCAATGATCTCATTCTTTACCGCGAACACCGTCACCATGATCGACAAGCCAAGGCCACTCGTGTAGAGCTGCGTTTCCCCAGTTCAGACCAGCGTAGCGCAAGGCTCGCCGGAAGATCGAGCATTACGGCGAGGTTTTAATTTCAATGAATATCATCGCGCAAATCGAGGCCGCGCAGGCAGCTAAGCTCTCGGCTGGTAAGACAATCCCGGCGTTTCATCCAGGCGACACTGTCGTCGTGAACGTCAAGGTAACGGAAGGCGAGCGCACGCGCGTGCAGGCCTATGAAGGCGTTTGCATCGCCCGCGATGGCGGCGGAATCAACGAGAGCTTCACGGTACGCAAAATCTCCTATGGTGAGGGCGTCGAGCGGGTATTTCCGGTGCTTTCGCCGAATATTGAGTCGATTAAACTGGTGCGGCGCGGCAAGGTCCGGCGGGCGAAGCTCTATTACCTGCGCGACCGGCGCGGAAAGTCGGCGCGGATCGCCGAGAAGATGGAAACGCCCGCCGCTAAGGCCGCGCGCGAGGCCGCCAAGAAAGCCACCAAGGCCGCCGCCAAGGAAAAGAAGGCGACTCCCGCCGCCGAATAGGCGGGGAAGCCGCCGCCAAAGGCGCGTTCGGCATCCATTGATTCATCCATGCTTCTCGGGTTTGTTGACAAAAGGCCGTCTCGTCATTTGCGTTCGACCGCTCCAACTTTACTATGTTGCTGAGTTCCAGTTTCGGTATAATAGCCGGGAGAACGCTGACATCTTCGGAACGGCAATCATGGGATGCTGAAACATGCGATTCGGATACTCCTTGCGCTCTTCGTCGTGAGCAGCGTGGTAGTTGCCGCAATCTCATTTTCGCCTACCTGTGTAAGTGAGGCAGCCCAACAAAACACCGACGCCTATAAACGTCCCCAAGAACCAAACTCCAGATATCACTGGGTCTTCGCCTTCACAGCCCTAGCATTACAGTTGCTTTTTTGATCTGAAGTGAGCGCGTTGAGCGGCAGCCTGGTGAGCCCTTCGCCAGAGTGACCATGCGATGATATGTGCGGGTTGAATGCGCTTTCGCGCAAGTCTACTAGCGATGCGGCGGATTTCCTGGATTGACCAGCGGATCAGTGGCGGCGTGATAATGTTTCGGCTTTTGCCGGGGGGCGGCGCTTCGTTTTTTTTGGCATCAGATTAGCGCGATGCCGGATCGTGGCCATCATGGCGAAGGCGAGCATCACCAGCGACACGTGACGATGCCAGCCATGCCATGACCTGCTCTCGTTATGATCTAGTCCGAACTCGTTTTTCGCGGTCTCAAAACTGTCCTCGATCGCCCAGCGATGGCCTTCGACCGCCACCAGCGTTTCGATGGATGTTCCCGCTGGACACCAGGTGGTGAAGAAGGCGAGATCGCCATCGGCGATGTGGCGACGGATCAGCACACCGCGCGTCCACAGACCTTGATTTGCGCGGGTGAATTCTCCGGCCTCAAGATCGGCCAATTCGAGATAACACCAATCATCCAGCCGCGGTCCTTTGGTTCCGGCTCCTGCCGACAGACGCTTCCAGTCGGACGGGCGCCGCGTCCGGGCGATGTCTTCTGCCTTGCCCGCGACAGGCTGCCGCTTGCCCCAGGATTGAAATACATGAGCGCTGCTGACCCCGAGCACGTAGCCTTTGCCTGCAAGGCGTAGTTGCTGTTCGATGTCGCCAACACCGTAGACGGTATCACCGGCAACCCACTTGAACGGTACAGACGCGGCTATCGCGCGTGCGATCATTCTCGTCGCAAGCGTGGGTTTGGTTGCAAAGCCGATATCGGGAGGCACGTATGCAGCTTCCAGGCGATCTGGATCGTCGGTCCATTCCTTCGGAAGATAAAGCGCACGATCGATGAAGGCATGACCGTGGCGCGAAACGTAAGCAGCGAAGACTCCGATCTGACAGTTCGTGATCTTGCCCGCCGAACCGGTGTATTGCCGTGCCACTCCGCACGATGCCTTGCCCTGTTTGAGAAAGCCGGTCTCGTCGATCACCAGCACCGTATCGTCATCCGCCAGGTGCTCAATGACATACTCCCGTACGATGTCGCGCAGGGCATCAGCGTCCCAATCCCTGCGGCCCAGGATTGCCTGCTGCCGCCATGGGCCGGGATCGCCAGCCGCCTCCGCACGCATCCAACCGGTCTTGCGCCGCTCATCTCCCAGCAGGCCTTCCAGGAACAGACCTGCATTCGTCGCAACACGCTCTTGCGTGAACAATGGACGTATCCGCTTCTTGACCTCTCGAAGCGACGCCGCCCACACCGCAAGCGTCTCCTCAATCGACGCTGCCGGCGTCCACGATCTCCGAATCATGGTTGCCCATAGATTCAGATGCTCTCCAAAAAAGCAACTGTAATGTTAGAGTCTGTCCGGGAAGATCATATTGGATTGCATAGCTTTCTTAACATGAGACGGATGGACGCGAGACGCACGAATGCGAGCGCTTTGCGATTGAGATATTCCCAATCCTTGGCCAGCCGTCGGCATCGGTTGAGCCAAGCAAAGGTGCGTTCGACGATCCAACGTTTGGGCAGGACGACGAAGCCTTTGGCCTGATCGGATCGTTTGACGATCTCGACGTTCAGGCGCGGAGAGGATTTTCTACAGTCCATCTTGGAAGACTGCGCCCTGATAGCCGCCATCGGCATAGAGCTTCAGAAGGAACGGATAGAGGCCAAACAGGGTCGCCATCAACAAGCACGCCGCCGTCACGATCCTGAATGTCGGCGGCATGCACGATGGCATGCAGCAGGAGGCCCTGCGTGTCGACGAGGATGTGCCGCTTCTTGCCCTTGATCTTCTTGCCGGCGTCAAAGCCGTGCGGGTCGATGCAGGCCCCCTTTTTCGGCGCTTTTCACGCTCTGGCAGTCGATGATCGCGGCGGAGGGGATGCCTCGCACTCGCTCTGTTCGCGACATTCGACATAAAGCGCGTGATGGATGCGCTCCAGCGTGCCGTCGTAGTTCCACAGATCGAAGTAGTCATAGCAGCGTGCTCTCGGCGGCAGGTCCTTGGGAACGTCCCGCCATTGGCAGCCGGTGCTCAGAATGTACATGATTCCGTTGACGACCTCGCGCAGATTCGACCGTGCGCTTGTGGCCCCCGCGCTTGGCCGGCGGGAATCAGCGGCGCGATAGCCCCCATTCTTCGTCCGTCAGGTCGCTCGGATAACGCAGGTTGTCACGATTGTATTTCGGGCGGTTTTCGGCCGTCCACATCGGCGGCCCCTCCTCGAATCAGGCCGCCTCCTTAAATCACAACCGATTCATCAGATTCAACATCTTTTCGGACGGACACTTAGAATGTGGGGTCAGAACTTTTGGCTGGGCAGTCGTTTACCGTTTGGATGGGATTTCGGCGGCGGCCACTGCTATAGCGACGATATTCATCGCCGCCTATACTTTTGCCCTCTCCGATTCCACACGCGCTCTGAGGGAAGCCGCCGAACAGCAAAAGACCGATATGTTGGAATCTCTCCGGATCGCTAGAGAGGCGGCCGACGCCGCCAAGCTCAACGCTCAGGCTCTTATGGCCGCCGAAGGGGCTCATCTCTACCCGGTTATCAAAAAATCCAATCTCAAAGATGTGTTCCAAAGTCCCATTCTGCATCCAACCATCCCAGACGAAGCTCTGATCCCAGCACCGTCCGTGACCTATTGTCTTAGAAATTATGGGAAAACCCCGGCCATTCTCCAACACGTCACGCATGGAATGGGGTTTTATCCGGAGGCAATAGGGCGAGCTTTGGCTATGGATTCCGAGGCCCATCAACCGCTCGAAATCATCATAACGAACAAAGAAACTGAGGAAATCACCTGCGAGATTTCTGGCACCTTCGATCACGGGAAAGCAAAGGCTGTCCTCCAACGCAAGGGTGAGTTGCTTTTCTACGGTCAGTTCGTTTTCAAGGATTTTTTTAACAACTCCTTCTTGTGTCTTTGGGAATTCAAAGGACGCCCAGACGGATTTCACTTGTACAGGATTGAAGAACGCGCCCAACCCGATGCAGCGAGTAAAGCCGATCTGTCGGAGCCATTGTAAACGTAGGCTGTGGCAAGTATACCGATAAGCATGGAATCATCATTTCATAAATTGCATTCCCAAACTTTATTTCGAGCCCCGGGGAGTTTACCGGTCCTCGGCGCGAAGCTTTTTCAACCTATAAAGCGCCTCATGCGCCGCGCGGGGCGAAAGTTCGTCCGGGTCGATGGAGTTGAGGGCTGATCCCAGAACATCCTGGGCCAACACAGGCGGCGGGCTCGCCGCCGTGAACAACGGCAGATCGGCAACCTGGCGGTCCGCATGTGAGAGCCGCTCGGCGGCCTCGAATTCCGCCAGCAGTTCTTTCGCCCGCAAAACGGCCGGCGCCGGTAGGCCCGCGAGTTTCGCGACCTGGATGCCATAGGATCGGTCGGCGGCGCCAGGCACGATCTCATGCAGGAAAACCACTTCGCCGTTCCAGTCGGTGACCCGCACCGTCAAATTGTCGAGCCGGTCGAGTTTTTCCGCAAGCCGCGTCAATTCATGAAAATGGGTGGCGAACAATGCTCGCGCCCGATTTTTCTCGTGCAGATGCTCGATGACCGCCCAGGCGATGGAAAGACCGTCGAAAGTGGCGGTGCCGCGGCCGATTTCGTCGAGGATCACCAGCGAGCGTTCGCCCGCCTGGTTGAGGATCGCGGCGGTCTCGATCATCTCGACCATGAAGGTCGAACGCCCGCGCGCGAGATCGTCAGCCGCGCCCACCCGCGAATAGAGCTTGTCGACGATGCCGATATGGGCGCGTTTTGCGGGGACGAAGGAGCCCATCTGGGCGAGGATGGCGATAATTGCGTTCTGCCGCAAATAGGTCGATTTGCCCGCCATGTTCGGGCCGGTCACGACCGCTATTTTGCCGCCTTTGCCGGGCGAGCCCGAAAGCTCGCAGCCGTTCCCGGCAAAGGCTAGGCCCTGCACGCGCAGCGCCGCCTCGACGACGGGATGGCGCCCGGCTTCGATCTCGAAGGCAAGCGAGGAATCGACCGTGGGCCTTGTCCAATCCAGGCTTTCCGCCAATTCGGCGAGAGCCGCGGCAACGTCGATTACCGCTAACGCTGCAGCGAGACGCTTGAGCGCCGTCTGCTCGCCGAGGACCAGCGCGGCCAAGGTCTCGAAGATCGTCTGCTCGCGGGCGAGCGCCTCCTCGGCGGCGGAGGCAATCTTGACTTCCAGTTCGGCAAGTTCCTTCGTCGAAAAGCGCATCGCGCCCGCCATGGTCTGGCGGTGCACGAACATCACATTATGCGGCGGCTTCAACAGCCGTTCGCCTTGCGCTTGCGGGACCTCGATGAAATGGCCGAGAAAATGATTGTGCTTGAGCTTTAACTGTTTGGTCTCCGCCAAAGCGGCATAACGCGACTGGAGCGCGGCGATCACACTCCGGTTTTCATCGCGCAGCGCGCGCAGCTCGTCGAGGACGGTGTCGTGCCCCGTGCGCACAAAGCCGCCATCGCGCCGGCTGAGGGGCAGAGTTTCGGCGAGCGCGCCGCGCAACCGCGTAGCGAGAGCCGGGTTCACCTCGGCGGCCGCCTCGCTCGCCTGGCGAAGCTCTTGCGGAAGGCGGCCGGTGTTGTCCAGCAAGAGCGCGACGGCCTCGGCGGCCTCGATCCCTGCGCATAGTGCCGCGAGATCGCGCGGACCGCCGCGATCAAGCGATAGGCGCGATAGCGCGCGGGTCATGTCCGGCGCGGTCTTGAGGCAGGCTCGCATCTCCTTGCGCAACCCTGGTTCACCTGCAAAAAACGCGATGGCATCCAGGCGGCACGCGATTTCCTTCGGCGCAGTCAAAGGAGCCGCCAGGCGCTCGGCAAGCAGGCGGCTGCCCGGCGCCGTGACCGTCTTGTCAATCGCCGCCAGCAAGGATCCTTCCCGTGTGCCGGCCAAGGTGCGGGTGAGTTCGAGATTGGCGCGCGTCGCGGCATCGATTTCCATTTGCGCGCCTTGCACGAGTCGGGCTGGCAGGCTCAATGCCGGGCGGGCCGAGAATTGGGTGCGCTCGATGTAGAAAATCGCGGCGGCGGCGGCGGCGATTTCGGCGCTGGAAAGACTGCCCAATCCGTCCAGTGCCGCCAGCCCGAAAAAGTCTTTGATACGGCGCTCGGCGCTTGACCCCGCTCCCGCCTCAAAGCCAAGCGGAGTCACCGGCAGCTTGGTATCGCGCGCTATTCTCATGAGGCAAGGAAGCGCGCAGAGCGCTTCGGGAGCGACGATTTCGGCCGGATCGAGCCGCGAAATTTCGGCGTCGAGAGTGGCTTCGGAGGTTTCGGCGACGATGAAGGCGCCGGTCGAGATATCTACGCTCGCGAGCCCCAAGGCTAATTCCGGCTCGCTTCCCCGGGCGATGGCGAGCAGACTGTTGGCGCGGACGGGGTCGAGCAATAGCTCTTCGGTAATCGTGCCCGGCGTCACCAGACGCACCACCTCGCGCCGGACGATGCTCTTGTTGCCCCGCTTTCTTGCCTCGGCCGGGTCCTCGACCTGCTCGCAGACAGCGACGCGGTGGCCCTGGCCGATCAGCCGGTTGAGATAATCCTCGGCGCGCTCGACCGGCACGCCGCACATGGGGATATCGCGCCCCTCGTGCTTGCCGCGCTTGGTCAGAACGATGCCGAGCGCCCGGGCGGCGATACCGGCGTCCTCGAAAAACAATTCGTAGAAATCGCCCATCCGGTAGAACAGGAGAGAACCAGGATTTTGCGCCTTGATGGCGCAATATTGCGCCATCACCGGCGAAAATTTTTCTCCGCCCCCGCCTTCAGGATGGAGTTGGCGTCCGTTCCCTGGCGCCGAGGGCTCCGGGGGCTGCACAGGTGCGGGTGCGGGGCCTTTAAGCATGCCCCGAACCTAGCAAGGGTGCCGGCAAGATGCACCGCCTTATCCGCGCAAACCCACAAGCCGAGGCACGTTTCCACCGGTCCCAATCGTACATGGGGTCATTGCACGGAGCCAGCCGGGCTTCGCGTGTTTTCGTTCGAAGCGCAGGGTGCGCGGCGGCGGAGCGGCTGTGGCTGCCCCCCCCCCCGCAGTCGTTTTCTCAACAACGGGAGCCAGGATCAGAAGTCTTTGCGGCGAAGGAAGGTCACGTTGACACATTTGTTCCTTTCGCCTCACCTGGACTTCGCCATGAACCCGATTTTAGCTTCGTGAAGGTCGGCAAAACGCGTGCGCTCCTTGTAAATCGAGCTGTTGAAGTGCGGCGAATAAAGTCGAATGATCGCGTAGAAAAGAGTACACACGACCCCACCTCGGGGAGCGAGATGAATTAGAAAATGTTGTTAAATCAGGATCTTAGGTTTTGCGTGGCGCCGATGATGGATTGGACCGACCGGCATTGCCGGTACTTCCATCGCATTCTTTCGCGCCGCGCGCGGCTTTACACGGAGATGCTGGCCGTGGGAGCTGTCCTCCATGGTGACCGCGCACGTCTGCTTCGGTTCGATGCGGCCGAGCATCCCGTCGCCCTTCAACTCGGCGGCTCTAAGCCCGTTGAGTTGGCGGCGGCGGCGCGAATTGGTGCCGATTACGGTTTTGACGAAATCAATCTCAATATTGGATGTCCGTCTGGGCGCGTGCAAAGCGGTGCTTTTGGTGCTTTTCTGATGCGCGAGCCGGAGCTTGTCGGCGACTGCGTCGCTGCGATAAAGGCGCGGGTCAAAATTCCGGTGACCGTCAAATGCCGCACGGGCGTCGACGAACAGGATCCGGAGGCGGCGCTAGGCCGCTTGGCCGAACGGGTTGTCGCCGCCGGTTGCGACGCGCTCATTGTCCATGCGCGAAAAGCCTGGCTGAAAGGCCTGTCTCCCAAGGACAACCGCAACATACCGCCGCTCGATTACGATCTTGTCCATGCCTTGAAGCAGCGTTTTCCCAAGGTACCGGTCGTGCTCAACGGCGGCCTCGCGACGCTTGCGGAGATGCGCGCCGAGCTCGCTCACGTCGATGGGGTAATGGTGGGGCGCGCCGCTTATCAGAACCCGGCGCTGCTCCTCGATGTCGATGCGGCGCTTTTCGGAGAGGAATCGCCCGTCGGCCGGACAGAGGCGGTCGAGGCTTTCATTCCCTATGTCGAGGCGCGGCTTGCCGAAGGCATTCCGCTTCATGCGATGACGCGGCATCTTCTGGGGCTTTTCAATGGCTTCCCCGGTGCTCGCCGGTGGCGGCGTGATCTCGCGATAGACGCAGTGAAACCAGGCGCGGGCACGCGGGTTTTGTGCGCGGCCTTACAGCATGTGGACCGGCTGTGCGGCATCGGCGCCGCGGCATGAGTGCGGGCTCTTGAAATACCGGCCGCGCGGGTCGATCTTTGGCAAGCGAACCCGCCATCTTGCAAATCATCCCCGGCGCGTGCCGTACGGATGTTGGCCAAGGAGAGCGAACAATGAAAACACTTTCCTTTATCCGTCGCACCGACCAGCGCCATTGGGTTGGCGACGGGTTTCCCGTACGCAGCATTTTTTCCTACAATGACCTCGGCAAGGAAATCTCGCCATTTCTGCTGCTGGATTACGCTGGGCCAGAGAATTTTCCTCCCTCGGAACAAAAGCGCGGGGTCGGCGCCCACCCGCACCGCGGGTTCGAGACAGTCACGATTGTCTATAGCGGCGAGGTAGAGCATCGCGATTCCTCGGGCGGAGGCGGCATCGTTCGTCCCGGCGACGTGCAATGGATGACGGCGGCCTCTGGCCTCGTGCATGAGGAGTTTCACGGTTCCGAATATGCCAAGCGCGGCGGACCGTTCGAGATGATCCAATTATGGGTCAATCTGTCCGCGCAGGACAAGAAAGCCCCGCCTGGCTATCAAAACATCACCAATGCCCAAATACCGCAGGCCGAATTGCCGTCCGGCGCTGGGGTTGTGCGCGTGATCGCGGGTGACTACCAGGGGACGCGAGGCCCCGCGCACACTTATAGTCCGATGAATGTTTGGGACGTGCGCCTGAAAGCCGGCAAGAGCGCGGAATTTCGTGTTCCGGCCGGCTGGACCACCGCGCTCTTTGTGCTCAAGGGCCGGGTCCGGCTGGGGTCAGGCGAAATCGCGGGCGCCGCCGAATTGGCCGTCCTCGGACGCGAAGGTGAAAACTTCGAAATCGCGGCACTGGAAGACGCAACGCTCCTATTCCTCAACGGGCAGCCGATCGAGGAACCGATCGTTGGCCAAGGGCCTTTTGTGATGAACACGGCAGAAGAAATCCACCAAGCGATGGACGATTATCGCAACGGGCGCATGGGCCGCCTTGCGGCGCACGCCTAATTACCCTCGGCGTCGACCGAAGCACGACCCGGTCCAAATGAACGGACCGGGTCAATCCGCCTTGCCCCAGAGTCTCGACAGGAGCGCGAACCCCGCCGGGCAGCCATTCGAGTGCGTCGCCCTCGATTGCGGCTCGATCCGCAAAAATAAATTCCGCATTTCCAAACATAATTGCTGAGCAATCGCCGGGGGCCTGGTTATCCGCGCGGATCCGAGCAGGCACAGCTATCATCCTTGCGAAATAAATCTGCCACGAAAGCTTCGTGCGTCGTTTGTATGGAAAGGAGGTCGAATGAATGACGCCGGGCGCGAACAGTGGAAGCTGAAGGCCGGGCAAACCACAGAAATGGGGGAACTATATGAAAAAGTCTGCCTTAGCGCTCGGCCTGACGGTCTCGGCGATGACGAGCCCGGGATTTGCCGTAGAAGGACCTTTACCCACAGGCGTCCCGCATTTGGACCACGTGTTCGTGATTATGATGGAAAATCACGGCTACGGCCAAATAATCGGCAATCCGAACGCACCGTTCATTAATACGTATGCGCTTTCGGCTAATCTGGCGACGGCCTATTTCGCGATTGCGCATCCAAGTCTTACCAACTATCTCGAGGTCACCGGCGGCTCCAATTTCGGCGTGCTTAGCGACAACGATCCGGATTGGCACAACACGGCGTGCATCCCCAATCTCGCCTCGAAAACAACTTCAACCGATAACCCGTCGAGCCCACCAATTTGCCCAATCTTGGGCACGGGCACGGACGCCGCGACGCCTGCCTTCGACTTCACGAATGAAACGCAAGGCCCCCCCGGTGAAATTAACATTGATGGCATTGCGTCGATTCCGGCGGCCAGCAATATATCGGGCAAGACGATCGCCGATCAGCTCGACGAACGGAAAAGCAGCTGGATGAGCTACCAGGAAAATCTGCCTGTAAGCGGTGCCGATCTCGTCGCTTACAGCGATGGCGTCTTCACCAACAACACGGATTTCAGCAGGATCCTGCCCGCTCCTACCCCGCCGCTTTCCCAGAGCGATATCGTCAGACTCTATGCCTCAAAGCACAACCCTTTCGTGTATTTTAAGAGCATCCAGAACGGGGGCGAGGAGCATATTGTTGGCTTCGATGGGCCGCGGGGCCTACTTGCTGATCTGGCCGCTGGCACCGTGCCAGCCTTCTCGTTCATTGCGCCAAACCAATGCAACGATCAGCATGGCCGCGGCAACGCCGGCGCCTTTTGCAACTTTGATCCGGGCACCGATGGCAAGCAGTCCAGTCTGAACCCGGCCCTGATTTATGCCGGCGATGTCACTGTGCTCAAGCTCGTGACCGCGATCCACCGGTCTCCGGTTTGGAAAACGGGCAAGAGCGCCATCGTCGTTGTGTGGGACGAAAACGATTATAGCTTGGCGCCCAACAAGAATCAGGTCGTCCTCATCGTCGACACCAACTACGGGGCCCATCATGTGAAAAGCGGCATTCCCTACACCCACTTCTCCTTGCTCAAATCGATTGAGGCGGGGCTAGGGCTGCCATGTCTCAACCATGCTTGCGATGCAACCGTCGCTGTGATGTCCGATCTGTTTCACCCTTAATAACACTCGCTATTTTTGCTCGGCCCTGGGGTGCATGCATGGCTCGTCAGCGCCGCGTCCTGGGCTCTGTGGCTGGCAGCCCCTCTTTAGTTGAAGTGGTAGGAGGAATGGCACGGCGGACGCGTGTTCGCTACTCCACCGCCTTGCCCAATCGTCCGGCGAGATCCTGGATATATTGCCAGGCCGTCCGGCCCGAACGCGAACCCCGCGTGATTGCCCATTCGAGCGCCTCATGTTCGATTTTTTCGCGCGCGCGGGCAAGACCGAAGTGCTCAGCGTAGCCAAAGACCATCGCGAGATAATTGTCTTGCGAACAGGCATGAAAGCCGAGCCAAAGCCCGAAACGGTCCGATAGTGAAATCTTCTCCTGCACCGCGTCGTCTGGATTGATCGCGGTTCCACGTTCGTTTTCGATCATCTCGCGCGGAAGAATGTGACGGCGGTTCGAGGTTGCATAAAATAAAACATTAGGCGGCCGGCCCTCGATCCCGCCTTCGAGGGCGGCCTTCAGCGATTTGTAACTCGAATCCGCGCCATCGAACGAAAGATCGTCGCAAAAGACAACGAACCGCCAAGGTTTTCCGCGCAACTGCGCCATGAGGCGAGGCAGCCCCTCGATGTCCTCGCGATGAATTTCGACAAGTTTGAGCGGCTTAAAATCGGGAGAAGCGGCAAGCCGCGCATTGATTGTCGCATGCACGGCCTTGACGAGCGCGGATTTGCCCATGCCGCGGGCGCCCCAAAGTAGCGCATTGTTGGCCGCGAAGCCTTGCGCGAAACGCTCCGTATTGCCGAGAAGAGTATCACGAGCCTGGTCGATGCCGCGCAACAGCCCGAGATCGACGCGATTGACACGCGGAACGGCGATAAGTGTTGCGGTCCCGGCTGCGAAGACAAACGCATCGGCGGCGCTGAAGTCGCAGGGAAGGGGGTGCGCGCCGGCGAGTTTTTCGAGCGCGGCCGCGATCCGCGCCATTGCCTTGGCGGAGGAGACGTCGCCGGGAATCTCTGTGCTGTCTTTTGTTTTCGTCATCGTGAGCATCTTGATCGCGTCATTTTTCGTGCGCGCGGCACGATCGCCCCAGCCACGCGCGCAACGCGCGCTTCTTCCAAAGTTGCAACAATACAGTTCACAATTCTGGTTGAGGCGTGGAGCCCATGCGCCCTTGCCGGAGCTCCTCGCGTTGTTTCTCGATGGCGTGCTGGGCGTGTGCAATAGCGACGGAAAACGCGGTCGAATTGGCAGTCCCGCCGGCTCGTCTCTTGACGAACCACCCAATAATCTCGTTTAGCTCTTCCTCCAAGGCCTTGAGTTCGGATGCTTGCGCCGCAAGAGCCTTGTCGGCGAGTTCGATCAGGCGATCGATCTGCCGCAGATCGCTTTCGGATTTCTTGCGATTGAGGTGTCCGGCAAGCAGCGCGATCGCGGAGCCGATGATGCTCAAAACCATGCCCCCCAAATAAAAATATTTCTGGAATTCGTCGAAGAAGCTCTGTTCCCCACTGTTGAGATAGGCCACGACGCCCGGATGAACCGGCAAGACTGGGTTCTTGTCGTCGGGGTCGGGCGCTTCGATCTGACTGGCGAGTGGCGTTTTGGCTACCAGCTGGGCTTTGGTCGTGAAAAGGGATCGCGCGATCGCTCCAGCTACGGCGTCCAGCATCGTGTTTGGCGCGACGAAGCGGTAGGTGATGGCGAGGGTTGTCACCGTATCATCGGGAGTGGGAGGCCGGCCCCGGAACGCTCCGGCGGGCACGTCGATCGACTCGAGGCCGGGAAACCTTTTGTTGATCGCCTCCGCCTCGTCAATGGAGAGGATGCTCGGAGCGCCTTTGGTTGCGAGCTTAATGGCGCCGACAACGTCGACGACTTCGCCCGGCCCGATCGGGCCGACGGCGAGAACCGCCGCCACCTGCTTGTCATGAACCGCGGCCCCGATTTCGGCGAGCGGCAGGAAGACCCGTTTCACCGCTTTCGCCGGAATATTGTAATAGCTCAAGATCGCATCGAGGGTCTGCTCGTTGTAGGTTTGCACGGGTCCTTGGGGGATACCGATGGTTTTGCCTGCAATGCTCGGGATTTTGTCAATCGAGGATTTGGCCGGCACGACGAAAGCGACGACATCCCGGCGCAGAATGGCGATGGTCTCGCCGTTTGTGGGGATTACACCATCGCTGCGCACGATACCGAGGTCCGTGGCGTGATCCTCGATCGCCTTGGCGCTCGCCGCCAAATCGGCGACTTGGACGAGTTTAATGCGAATGCGCGGGTGGTTTGCCTCGGTGACCGAAGCGAAGGCCGTGATGAAGCGATAGGCCGTGCTGCCGGGCGGACCGGTCGTTACGCGGAGGTTCGCCCGCGGCGACCAGAAATAGACCGCCGCGACGAGGGCCGCCACGATGGCCAACAGGCCAGCGGTCAGAAGAATCGCAGGGCGCAATGGACGATTCCCTCCAGTTAAGTTTCGCGCTCAGCTCTTTTTGCATATTTTCGTTCCGGAAACCGGGCCTTCGCACGCCGCGCCCGAAAAGCCCGCCAAATTGGCTTTCGTAAAGCAGAGGCGGAGCTTGTCTCCAGGGCCTTGCCCCGCTTATCGGCGGCGGCCCTTGCCGCCATTGCTTTCGCGCCCGCTCTAGCTATATTCGCGCGCCACCGAGACAAAAATCTTGGCGGACGCACGTCATTAAAGGTCTCGGGATCAAGGAGAAGGGATTTTGTTTACGCCTGCTTTCGCCCAAGCCGCCCCTGCAGCGGTCCCCACCTCGGGGGACATGCTCATGCAGCTGGTGCCCTTCGTGATAATCTTTGCCATCGCATATGTTTTTGTCATCCGGCCGCAGCGCAAAAAGGCGAAGGACCATTCCAATCTCATCAAGAATACGCGCCGGGGCGACAGCGTGATCACGACCGGAGGCCTGATCGGAAAGGTGACGAAAGTCGTGGACGACGCGGAACTCGAACTCGAAATCGCGCCAAATGTTAAGGTGCGCGTTCTCCGGTCGATGATCACGGACGTGCGCGCCAAGGGCGAGCCGGTCAAGGATCAGGCTTGAATCGAAGCCAGCAACAAGCAGTAATTCCGGGCAGGCGACGGGAGCCGTGCCCATAACCAGCGAGATTTTGCACCATCATGCTGCGTTTTTCGGCCTGGAAGATTGTATCCATTCTGGCGATGACGGCGTTCGCCTTTCTCCTTATCGTGCCTAGTCTTCTGAGCGTAGGCCACCGCGAGGCGTTGATTGCGCATCTGCCGAAATGGGTGCCGGCCCGCGCCATCGTGCTCGGCCTCGATCTGCAAGGGGGATCGCATGTGCTTCTGGAGGTGGACAGCAATTCGGTCGTGAAGGGTCTTGTCGACAATCTGCGCGATAGTATCCGGAGGGTGCTTCGCGAGGAGAAGGTTCCGATCACGGGGGGCATCGGCGCGCAGCCACGCGGCGTGCAATTGCGCATTCCCGATCCAGGCGAACGTGCGAAAATCATGCCGAAACTCAAGCAATTGGCGGCCTCCGCTGGCAGCGGACTTTCCGACTCTTCTCGCGCGCCTACTTTCGACGTGAGCGAAAACGACAGCGGCCTCATTCAATTCACGGTGACCGAGGCAGGGATCGAAAACAAGGTTCGCCGCGCCGTCGAGCAATCGATCGAAGTATTGCGCCGCCGCGTCGATGCGCTCGGTACCACGGAGCCGAATATCCAACGGCAGGGCGCCGATCGTATTCTCGTCGAAGTGCCGGGTCTGCAGGATACGAGCAAGCTCAAGGAAATTCTTGGAACGACGGCCAAGCTCGAATTCCGCCTTGTCGCCGAACCGGGCGCCGATCCCGCGGATGTCGAATTTTTGGAAGACGTCGAGCGGCCCGGCCAATTATTGCCGGTGGAGAAGCGCGTCATGGTGCAGGGCGAAGATTTGACCGATGCCCAGCCGGGCTTCGATTCCCGCACGCAAGAACCAATCGTCAATTTCCGCTTCAATATTCGCGGCGGGCAAAGGTTTGGCGAGGTGACGTCGGAAAATGTCGGCAAATTATTCGCCATCATCCTCGACGGGAAGGCCATCTCCGCGCCGCGCATCCTTAGTCCCATCACAGGCGGTTCTGGCCAGATCTCCGGGCATTTCACAGTCGAGGCGGCGAACAATCTCTCAATCCTGCTGCGCGCCGGCGCGTTGCCAGCCAAACTCACGATCGTCGAAGAGCGCACCGTCGGTCCGGGTCTCGGGCAGGATTCGATCGACGCGGGAAAGCGCGCGGCCTATGTCGGCGCCGCCCTCGTCGCGTTCTACATGCTGATCACCTATGGCATATTCGGCGTCTTCGCCAATATCGCGCTGGCGGTCCATGTCTCGTTCATTTTTGCCAGCCTCGTGCTTCTTGGGGCGACGCTCACCCTGCCCGGTATTGCTGGCATTGTCCTCACCATTGGCATGGCGGTCGATTCCAATGTCTTGATCTACGAGCGCATCCGGGAGGAAGCGCATATGGGCCGCTCGATCATCTCCGCGCTCGACGCCGGGTTCAAGCGGGCTTTCGCAACAATCGTCGACTCCAATGTCACTATGTTCGTCGCCGCCGCCATATTGTATTTTTTGGGGACGGGACCGGTGCGTGGATTCGCCGTCTCATTGGCCCTTGGCATTCTGACCTCAATCGTGACGGCGGTGACGATGACGCGGATGATGATCGCGCTCTGGTACCGCTATCAACGCCCGACGAAATTGCCGATTTAATGGATTGCTAAGACCGCGCGGCACTTTTAGGCGCGATCGCGAAGGGATAGAGTGTTGTTATGCGACAAGCCAAACCGTCCCGGCACGAGCAACAAGGTCCGCTAAAGTACCGTTCCGGAAAAGGCACTATCAAATGAAACTTCTGCGCCTTGCGCCCGAGAACACCAAATTTCCGTTCATGCGGTTCCGCCGCGTGAGCTATCCATTCTCGGCGTTCCTCTCGATTGTTTCGGTTGTGCTTTTTCTTTCCCTAGGAATGAATTTCGGCATCGATTTTTCGGGCGGCACCTTGCTCGAACTCCGCGCCACGAGCGGCGTGGCCGACCTCGCAAAATTGCGTTCCATCGCCGAGCGTCTCAAGGTCGGCGACATTGAGGTGCAGGGATTTGGCGGGCCGTCCGACGTGACTATGCGTTTCGGCCTTCAGGCCGGCGGCGATGCCGCGCAACAGGCCGCCGTGAATCGGGTGAAAGAGGCCATCGGGGATGGCTACGAGGTCCGGCGCACCGAAGTCGTTGGTCCCCGCGTCTCCGGCGAACTCGTGCAGTCCGGCACGCTTGGCGTCGTCATTTCGATCATCGCAGTGCTTTGCTACCTCTGGTTCCGGTTCGAATGGCAGTTTGCGGTTGGCGCGATCATCGCGACGATGCATGACCTCTTGCTGACCGTCGGTTTTTTTGCGGTGACCCGGCTCGAATTCAATACGACGTCGATCGCCGCTATTCTTACCATCGTCGGCTATTCTTTGAACGAAACCGTTGTGGTGCTCGATCGTATTCGCGAAATGATGCGGAAATTCCGCAAGATGCCGGCTGACCAACTCATCGATGTCTCGGTCAACGCGGTGCTGCCGCGCACGATCATGACCGCGACGACCGTGTTTCTCGCCCTTCTTTCGCTCGTCGTTTTCGGCGGCCAGGTGATCCGCTCGTTCTCGATCGCGATGATCTGGGGCATTTTTGTCGCAACTTATTCCTCCGTCTTTATTTGTTCGCCGATGCTGATCTACCTCGGCTTGCGCGAGGATACCGGGGGGCCGGCGCCGGCCGCCACCCCCACGAAGAAACGGGGGTAAACGCTGGGGCAAGTGCCACCGTGCCCTTGCAGCCAATTGATATGGATTACGCCTATTGCGAGGGGCTACTCCGCGGCGAGGATAAAGACCGCTGGCTCACGAGCCTTTTTGTCCCGCGCGACTTGCGGCGGCACATCCACGCCCTCTATGCTTTCAGCCTCGAAGTTGCTCGCGTGAACGAAATCGTCTCCGAGCCCTTGCTTGGCGAAATCCGGTTGCAATGGTGGCGGGACGCGCTCGAAGGAGCGGGCGAGGCCAAGGCCAATCCTGTCGCCGCTGCCCTTCTCGATACGTTCGCTCGCTTCGATCTGCCAAAAGCGCCGCTTCTCGAACTGATTTCCGCGCGGGGGCACGACCTTTATGGAGAGCCGACGCGATCGGTCGAAGCGCTCGAATCTTATACAAAGGCGACATGCTCAAATCTTTTCCGCCTCGCCATGCTGATTCTCGACAGGAAAGAAGCGCCCGCAAGTCTCGACGCTGCTGTCCATGCAGGGATTGCCTATGGGATCACCGGGATATTGCGGTCGTTGCCTTGGCATTCGGCGCGCGGCCATGTGCTTGTCCCGGCTGATACCTTGCAAGCGCATGGCGCGAGCCGCGACGATTTTATTGCGGGCCATGCATCGGAGGCGATCCTCGCCGCGCTCGCCGATCTGCGCACGCGAGCCCGCACGCATTTCGATATTTTTTATGCCGCGCTCCCCGGCGTGCCTGAGAAATGCCGTCCGGCGTTCTTGCCCGCCTGTTTTTGCGAGCCTTACCTGCGGCTGATGGAAAAACCCCGCTACGATCCTTTCAAGTCCGTCATTGAGCTACCGCAATGGCGAAAACAATGGATTTTATGGCGCGCCGCGCGCCAGTGGGGTTAGACTTGCGCGCGGCGCACGCCTCCGATCGCCGGCAAAGAGCCTCGAAATGCTAATTTCGATCTTCTATTTGAATGAAATCAATAATCTTAAGTATTATGGTGCGGCCAAGAGGACTCGAACCTCCACTGGTTGCCCAACTAGCACCTCAAGCTAGCGCGTCTACCACTTCCGCCATGGCCGCGATTGTCCGCGCGGTGGAAAGCGCGAGCGCCCGCACGGGCAGGCGCGTCGTCTAACAAATTGGGGCCGGAGTGGCAAGGCGGCGCTGGCAGGTTAGGGTCATTTAGTAAAAATCTGCAAACAGCCGAAAGGCGCGGTTTTTGTCGTGCGGGCGCATCCATGTAAAACTTGTCCTATAATCCCTCCCGTTGCAGCTGGCCATGCATTACACCAGCACAATTTGGGACTAAACACCCAGCGGCCTGAGATCAAAATAGGAGTTGTGAAGATGGGTTGGTTTGTTCGCTATATCGATGACGAATTGCAGCACGAAATGGTGTCCCACGAATTGGCGACCAGGGAAGAAGCTCTGGAGGAAGCCTGGCAATTGGCGCAAGGCGACAATGAAGTGGTCGGCATCGATGGGCCTGACGAAGAGTCTCTTGCAATGGTGGAGATAGAGGCGTGGTTCGAAGACCGTTCCGCAACCGGCGAAACGGGGCTTTCGTCCTGACGCTGTGCGAGCAGGCAGAGCGCCTCTATCCGGGTTTGAAAAATGGCCGGCTTTTGACCCTGCGACAGCCGTTCACGCGGCTTTTTTCTTCGGCGCGATCAATTTGCGATTGATCAGCACCTCCGCTATCTGAATCGCGTTCAGCGCCGCGCCCTTGCGCAGATTGTCGGCGACGCACCACAGCGAGAGACCGTTCTCGACCGTCGCGTCCTCGCGGATGCGGGAGATATAGGTCGCGTCCTCGCCCGCCGCTTCATGCGGGGTGATATAACCGCCGGGCTCGCGCTTATCGATCACCAGACAGCCGGGGGCCTCTCGCAGGATGTCCCGTGCCTCATCGGCGCTGATCGGGTTGACAAATTCGATGTTGACCGCTTCCGCATGGCCGATGAAGACCGGCACGCGCACGCAAGTCGCGGTGAGCCTGATCCTGGGGTCGAGGATCTTCTTCGTCTCCGCCATCATCTTCCATTCCTCCTTGGTGTAGCCGTCCTCCATGAACACGTCGATCTCGGGGATCACATTGAAGGCGATACGTTTGGGGAATTTCTTGGCCGTGACGGAATCGGACACGAAGATTGCACGGGTCTGGGAGAAAAGCTCGTCCATGGCCTCCTTGCCGGCACCGGACACCGATTGATAGGTCGCGACGACGACCCGGCGGATGGTTGCCTTGTCGTGCAGCGGCTTCAAGGCGACCACGAGCTGGGCCGTCGAACAATTCGGGTTTGCAATGATGTTGCGCTTGGAAAAACCTCCAATCGCCTCCGCGTTCACCTCCGGCACGATCAAAGGCACATCGGAATCGTAGCGCCAGGCCGAGGAATTATCGATGACGACGCAGCCTTGGCCCGCGATTTTCGGCGACCATTGCTTTGAGACAGTGCCGCCTGCAGACATCAGGCAGATATCGGTTCCGCTGAAATCGAAGTGTTCCAGCGTTTTGCATTTCAAAATCTTGTCGCCGAAAGAGACCTCCGTGCCGATCGAACGGGATGACGCAAGCGCCACGACTTCATCGGCCGGAAACCGGCGCTCGGCGAGAATATCGAGCATTTCGCGCCCGACGTTTCCGGTCGCGCCAACGACCGCAAGCTTGAAACCCATCTTCTTCTCCGTCCACAAATCCTGGCGAATTTCCGCCCAGCGGCCCGCCGCTTAAGCGGCTCTTTGAATAGGCGATGTTGGCAAAAGCCGCAATGGGCGTGGCCGTCCACGCTATCGAGGAAGGCGCGTTTGCTCGATACCAAACTGGCACGCCGGCGCTTTTTGTGCGCGACAGCCCGGATCGAGCGTGGCATTGCCAAATTCCGCCGAAAATGGAAAGCTGAGACTCAACAAGGCCGGCATCTGGGGATGTCCTTCAATTGGAGAAAATCCGTGGCCAAAAACATTTTGCACATGCTGAGTTCGATGAAGCACATGAGCCCTTTCGACGTGAATATGGCGCTCGACGCTGGATTCGATTCAGTCACATCTTACGGGAGCGTCACGCTCGATGAAGTCACGCCATTGGTTCAGGACGCCATGTTTTCACGGTCCCCGCGAGACGCAGTGCGGACTTGCATTTTCTTCGGCGGAAACGATGCCGGCCTCGCTCTCGACATGATGGAACGGCTAAATGAGACCCTTTTGAAGCCTTTCGAGATTTCCTCTTTCGCCGATCCCGCGGGGTCGTTCACAACGGCCGCCGCAATGGTGGCCTGTGTCGAGAAAATACTAAAAGAGAAGAAAGGCCGGGCACTGGCCGGCATGAAGATCTTGATCTTCGGAGCAACGGGTGTCGTCGGTTACGCCTCCGCCGTCATCGCCGCGCTGGAAGGCGCCACGGTGACGCTTGCGGGTCATGATGGACCAGAGCGGGTCCAGGCCAAGGCTGACGACATCAAGAAGAGGTTTGGCCTTGACGTGCACGCCGTCGATACAAGCACGCCCGGGAAGCTGCTGGAAGTGCTTGTTGGCGCCGAGATCGTATTTTGCGCCGCGAAGGCAGGCGTGCAAGTCTTGTCCGCGTCGGCGCTCGCCTCGGCGAAATCGCTCATCATCGCGGCCGACGTCAATGCGGTGCCGCCGGCGGGAATCGAGGGGCTCCAGCTTATGGACAACGGGGCGGAACTGCCGGGAAGCATTCTGGGAATTGGGCCGCTCGCCATCGGCGATGTGAAATACAAGACTGAAGCGGGATTATTCCTGCGCTTGGCGACTTCCCCCTCCCACCTCGCCCTCGATTTTCGCGACGCCTTTGTTCTCGCGCGGGAAATCATCGCCTAATCCCAACGCCAGGGGTGCCATCGCGGTGCCCAAGGGGCGAATTTAAGCGGCTGAGGCAAGACAAAATCAACTTTAATGGAGCCAACAAGCCGCGCGGTGCAACCAAACCGGGGTCTTTGCGTTTCTGCTACGGAAACCTCGGAGTTTAAAATGTTTCACAAAAAAATATCGTTCGTTCTTGCCGCCGCCGCCTTGGCCGCGTTTACCGCCTCAGCCAATGCGCAGGCCAAACCGCGTCCTCGCCATTACCCGCTGGTGGCGGAGCGCTACCATGACGAGCGTCCGCCTCTCACCGTCAACAAGCGCAGTTTCCTCGATCCTGGACCTGTCGTTCCTGTTGGCAGCATGTCGAACTACATGACAGCCAACACGATCTTCGTCCGGACGCCGGACCAAATCTTTTCGACGGCGCTGTTTGGCAACGACCTGCTACCCCGGCCGCTCGAAGTTCCAGGACGCCCGCAACCAGTCGTCGAGTTCGCGACCCCCGCTTACGATGATTGAAAATATTATCGCAGCTCGAAGAAATCGGGGCGCGATAATTATGCGGAGCCATCGAAGACCGTGTAGGTCTTCGCTAAGGGCGAGCTCTGGCAGGGCATAAAATTACATCGACGCCCTGTTCCGACGACGCGGCCCGCAGTCTGGCAAGGATTTCTATAGACCACTGCTCATCTCCCGGCTACGGCGTGCCGGCGACAGGCTTTCCGGCCGCGAGGCGGACACTTCGCGTGCGAAGCAGCCCGAATTCGATGATGGATCGGATGCCCGGCAAGGAGCGTCGCGCCAATTGCGCAACGCTGGCCCCAGATTCGCTGTTAGCCGCCGGAACGGCCCGCCTCCTGACGAAGACGGAGATATGGCGACGGAGTCGTCGTACGTTCAGGGCTACTCTTGCGAGATAGAACTGATTTAAGGCCGGCGCGCAGCCTCGCCTTCGTTCCGCCTTGTTTCATTCAACTATCGTTCAGCGCCCATCGCCTAGTATCGCCGCTAACACTTGGCTCCCCCAGCATCAGGACCACTATGAAAACCATTTCGAGGCTCTTCGTCGCCTGCTTCGCGCTCATCTCGCTCGCTCTTGCCTCGCCGGTGCGGGCGGACGCCGAAAAACGCATCGCGTTAGTGGTTGGCAATGCCGCCTACCAGGCGGGCGCCCTCGCCACGCCAGCCAATGACGCGGGTCTCATCGCCCAGACATTGCAAGCAGCCGGCTTCGACGTCTCAGGGGCGCGCGACCTCGACGGCGAAACATTGCGCGGCGCGTTGCGTGACTTCCTCGACAAGGCTCAGGCGTCGGGACCAGACACCGTCGCGTTTATATATCTCGGCGGTTACGGGGCGCAGCTCGACGGCGACAACTATTTCATGCCGGTGGATGCGAAGATCGCGGCCGTTCAGGACGTGGCAATCGAGGCGGTGCGCATCTCCGATTATACGAAGCGACTCGCCGGGCTTCCCTTGAAGGCGAGTTTCGTCGTTCTCGATGCCCGCGAGGGCGTCGCCCTTCGGCAATTCTGGTCAGCCTTTGGCCGGCGGCTTGGCGCTCGTCGATCCGGATCCGAACATGCTCATCGCTTTCAATGCGGCGCCGGGGACGGTGGCCCCTGCCGAGAACGGGTCCTATGGCGCTTATGCGCAGGCGCTCGCCGAAATGATCCGGGAAGGCGGTCTGTCGCCGTCGGATGTCTTCGACGGGGTACGACTGCGCGTCAACGAAGTGACCAAGGGAGGGCAGGTGCCTTGGGACGCGTCAAGGATCAGCGCGCCTTTCGTCTTCTTCGAGCGCGCGGCGGACGCACCACCTCCCGCCCTTGCGCAGGATAAAGCCAGCGCCATGCGGTCGCGGCCGCTTCAAGACCTCGGGGCGCGGGATGCCTACGCCGCCGCGATCGAGCGCGATACGTTGGAAGGCTACGAGGAATTTCTCGCCGCCTATCCCTCCGACCCCCTGGCCAAACGTATCCGCGGCCTCGTGGCCGCCCGCCGCGAGGCGATGACCTGGCGGCAAACCCGCGTGGTCAATACGCCGGACGCGTATTGGTCCTATCTCGACCGGTATCCGCGCGGCCCGCATGCGGCGGACGCGCACCGGCGCCTCGCGAGTTTGACAGCCCCAGAGGAGCCGCCTGCGTCCTTCGCGCCGATCGGTTACGACATTCCACCGCCGCCGCCCGCGGAGATCGTCTATGTCGATCGCCCCGTGCTCGTCTTCAGCGATCCGGTGTTCGGCTTCGTGCCGCCGCCGCCAATCGTCTTCCTGGCTCCGCCGCCGCCTTATCTCGTCTTTTTGCCGCCGCCGCCGCCGATTGGACTTTTCGTGCTTCCGGTCCCCGCGTTTGTTCCGTTCCCGGTTTGGGTCAGTTCACCGGCCTACGTGGTGCCGCCGCCTGAAAATGTCGTCTTCAATAACATTCACAACACGACAATCATCAACAACAATAACACCGTAGTGAATCCGGGCGGAACGCAAGGCCACATGGGGCCCGCCATGCGCGAGGCGGTCGGCGCAGGAGCCGGCGTGGCGGCGGCGGCGATCGCCGCGAAGGTCGCCTTACCGCCCTCCGTAGCCAGGAAGGCGACAATGACTGGAGGCGGTAATTCAGGATTTCCTGGGAAACCCCCCGGCCAACCCGCGCCAGGATTGCGCCCCGGACAGCCTGGATCTTTGCCGTCAACGCAATTGTCTCCCCACGCCTTGCCTGGCGCGACTGGCAAGCCGTTGCCAGGGACGAGCGAAAAGCCCGGGGCGCGAACCGAGCAAAAGCCCCGGCCGGGATTGCCGGGCGCGGTTCAAAACCCGCCGGGCACACCATCGCCAAACAAGCGCGACCATGCCTTGCCAAGCGGCCAGCAGCTTCCCCCATTGCAGGGGAAAAAGTCCTCCGCAGGCGGCGCCAAGCCCGTCCGGATCCCGTCGCCTGAAGCACTTCCGCCGGCGGGACAGCAACCCACGGCCAAACCGCCCGCCGGCCAGCTCTTCGAAACGTAGACATGCGATCAGCGCCGAACGGCAAAACCGCAGCTCCAGGACCAGGTCCCGCCATTGCTCCGAAACCGCAAGAGTCCGGACAGCCTCCGCGGCAAAATCAACTGCGGCATCAACCGCAGCCGGCCGATCAGTCGCCGCGCCCGCAGCAGCAGTGGCACCAGCCGCAGCCGGCTAATCAGCCGCGGCCGCAGCAGCAGCAGTGGCACCAGCCGCAGCCGTCCTATAAGCCGCCGCGCCCGCAGCAACAACAACAGTGGCACCAGCCGCAGCCGTCCTATCAGCAGCCACGCGCGCCAGCAGCAGCAGCAGCAGCAGCAGCGTGGCTGTGGCCAGCCAGGTTTGCCGCCCTGTCACTAATGGACTGGCAAGAGCGATAATTGTTCGCGTAAAGTGGCATGTAAGTGGCAAATGGACCCAAAATGTCTACATGACGAACACCGGAGGGTCGTCATGTCGAATTCGATCGTCATCAGCGTGCCGCACCGTGTCGGTGCGGAAGAGGCGAAAAGGCGAATTGCCGGGGGAATAGAAGCTCTGCGCCGGGATTACATTGATAAACTCGCGCACAGCGAGGCCAAATGGGACGGCGACACGGCGAATTTGCGAGTTGTGGCTTTTGGACAGACCGCGACGGCGCAAGTTTATGTCATGAACGATGCCGTGCGCATTGAAGTGCAGCTACCCTGGATCTTTGCCGGCTTGACCCGCAAGATCCAAGGCGTCCTCAAGAATAACGCCGAGGAATTCGCTGCGGATCGGGCATACTCCGCCAAAGAGCTGAATGGGATCGCAACCGGCAAAAACGTCCGCGCGAATTTTGCCGGTGCCCCTATTTTAGGGCGATCATCACATCGGAGGCTTTGATGACGGCGTAAGCTTGGACGCCTTTTTTGAGGCCAAGCTCCTCGACCGCTTCGTTGGTGATCGAGCAATATGCTGAACGAGAGACGAACATAACA
>CAVQZL010000063.1:0-8730 GCA_963718265.1 uncultured Alphaproteobacteria bacterium
GGATTAGAAAGGGCAGCACGAGGATCGCAATGGGCAGCAATGCCAACGCGAGCGGCGCGACGGCGACCAAGAAAAACGCCGGAGCGAGCACTGCGACGAACGCGGCCAGCGCGACGCGCACGGAGAACTGCCACGGGGTGATGCCTCGCAGCGGATTGCGTCTAAACAGCTTGGGGAGCATGGCCGTCTCCTAGGTATTGGAGTGCGAATGCCACACGCCAAGCGCGTGGAAAGCCTAAGCCAGCGAGCGACCGTAACTTGAACCTGCACCCCATTGTGTCGACATGCAACGGCAACGCTTCGCCGGCCACGCCTACCTCGTCTCTCATGAATCATCACATCTCGCGAGCGCCGCTCTGAGCCCGTACGCGTGCCCGTGCCCGTGCCCGTACGCGCTCTTCCTCGTCTCTCGCTCTTCTCCGTCGCGACGCGGGAGACGACGAGAGCGCGTACGGGCACGGGCACGGCTGACGAGTAGTCACAAATTTCGCTTTGCAGAACGTGCACGGGCGGCGGTCCAGCCGGCTTCGTAGTCGAGTAGGCGTTGGTAGCCTCGGCCGATGACGTGCCAGCCGGGAAAGCCATTGCGTTTGAGGTGGCCGCCCAGTCCCGCAATCGCAAGCAACGCCTCCAGTGCCGTGGGTTTCGGCGACAGAGGACGATGACCCATCGTCCGCAGAACATCCATCTGGGTAGCCGTAACGATCTCGGCGGCAGGGGCATCTGGCTCGTCGGTAACTCGAGCACGCATCCACAGCAGCTCGACGGCAATGGGGAGACTTGTCGCGAGGAGGTTGAGCAGAGGATGCCTGCTCTCGAACAACCGGTCCTCGAAGGAGCAGCCCGTCTTGAGCGCCTTGAAAAGCTCCTCAACGAGCCATCGATAGCGGTAAATGTCGATGATGCGTTCGATCTGGGCGCGCGAACCGATGGACTCGCTCGTCAGCAGTGTCCACACCACAGGTTTTTCGCCTGCAGGTGGATGCAGTTCCTGCACGTGCACCACATTGAGCGATAGCGTAGGTGGAAAGTCGGCGCTTAGAGTGTTTGGTCTACGCAGAACGACCGACGTGGCCGTGATGCTGAGCGTAGCAGCGCGCGATGGCCGAGAGGGCGCAAGGGCCTTGGACCGCGGTGCTGTCGACGCAGTTCGCCGCGACAAATGAACATCTCGCTCAAGCTGCACCGGTTGCTGTTGCGCCATCTCGCGTAAGGACAGCCCGTGATGCATCTTATCCGATAGGCGTCGATCGTGCATCGAACGAACTACGAAACGTTCGTCGTGTTCCTTGAGATGCGCGAACAACTCGTACTTGTCGCCCTCGCGATCCATCACGTGCACGACTGAGCACCCAGCCAACTGTTCTTGGCAGGCCTGTACGCCACGCATCCAGCGCTCCGACTCGCGCCCTTCCCAACTCGCAACCTCACGACCATTCACGTGTTTGTTGCGACTGCCCCGACCGGACCTTTTCGTGCGCCAATAGGGCTCGACATGCAGAACACCCAACGGTCGACGGTGGTGTCCGGCATCGACGACCAGTCCTACATGGGCGAAGAAACCAGCTTTTCCAGTGGGTAGAAAGCCTATTTGGCGAGGGTCCGCATGCTCGAATCGGCATGTCGTCGTGTCGTGCAACACGAGCACTTCGCTGGCCTGCTCCGCACGCGCCACAGTTCGCTCTCGATGGACTTCAAGCAAGTCATCGAACTCGACGGCATCATTCTTCAGCAGTCGATACGCTCCTTGAAGCGGTGTGTCCTTTCCCAGCGCATTCGGCAAGCTCAGATCGGGGTGCCTCGCCAGAGCTGCCACCATTTTCACGTCTATGCCGTGGGCGCCTACGGCTTCTTCGCGTTGCCCTATACAATCATCGTCTATCCGTTCGTGTTCGCCGTCATGCCGCTGCTTTGGAAGGACGCGAAGGCACACAACCATGTGACGGCGGCGGACGTTGTGCGTGGCCGTTATCATTCGCGCCAGCTCGAGCTCGCGGTGGCCTTGACCGGCGTTCTCGCGACCACGCCCTATATCGCGCTACAACTGATCGGCATGGAGACGATCATTCACGCCGTAGGGCTTGAAGGGAAAATCCCCCTCGCCGCCGCCTTACCTCATCCTCGCGGTCTATGATTATTCGTCCGGCCTGCGCGGGCCTGCCCTCATCGCCTTCGTCAAGGACACCATGCTTTATATCGTCGTCTTTGCCGCGATCGCGCTGATTCCGTTAAAGCTCGGCGGCTATGGCGCGGTATTCCAGGCTGCCGGCGAGGCTTTCAAGGCAAAGGGGTCGGGCGGGATTCTGCTCAAGCCCGATCAATATATCCCTTACGCGAGCCTGGCTTTCGGCTCGGCGCTCGCGCTCTTCATGTATCCGCATTCGCTGACCGGGATTTTCGCCTGCGCCAGCGCCGATACGATCCGCAAGAACGCGATGCTGCTTCCTGCTTATTCGCTACTGCTCGGCCTTGTCGCCCTGCTCGGCTACATGGGCCATGCGGCGGGTTTGCGGCTTACCAACAACAATGATGTCGTGCCGCTTTTCTTCAAGAGCTTGTTTCCGGGCTGGTTTACTGGTTTTGCCTTCGCCGCGATCGCGATCAGCGCCTTGGTTCCCGCTGCAATCATGAGCATCAGCGCGGCAAATCTCTTCACCCGCAATTTTTGGAAAGCCTATGTCGATCCCCGCGTCTCGGCGGCGGGCCAGGCGAAGGTCGCGAAAATCGCCGCGCTTGCCGTAAAAGCCGGCGCGCTGGCGGTGATCTTGTTTCTGCCGACGCAGTTCGCACTCGATCTGCAATTGCTTGGAGGGCTGTGGATTCTGCAGACGTTTCCGGCCCTGATATTCGGTCTCTACACCGGCTGGTTTAAGGCGCCCGGCTTGCTCGCCGGATGGGCCGCGGGTTTTTCGGGCGGCACTTGGCTCGCCTTTGCAAACGGCTTCAAGCCGCTGCACACCCTCCATTTCGGTGCCGCCAGCGTCACCCTTTATTCCGGCCTGCTGGCGCTCGCGGCGAACATCCTGGTTGCTATTCTGGTCAGCGCCGTGCTGCGCCGTACCTCGCGCGGGGACTCCGCGCGAATAGGTTTTCGTCCTTGATCTTGCCTTTGAGGCCGTGCAGACCGTAAATCTTACATGGAGGGTGGGCGATGGACGAGACCGGCCAAACAATCTCCTGCCGCTGCTGCATCGTCGGCGGCGGACCGGCTGGGATGATGCTCGGGCTGCTGCTCGCCCGCGCGGGCGTCGATACGCTCGTCCTCGAAAAACACAAGGATTTCCTGCGTGATTTCCGCGGCGACACAGTCCATCCCTCGACGCTCGAAGCGATGTACGAGCTCGGGCTCCTGGAAGATTTTTTGAAGCTGCCGCATCAGAAGATAGAGCGAGCCGAAGCCAAAATCGGCGACGTCACGATTCCAATGGCCGATTTCTCGCATCTGCCTGTGCATGCGAAGTTTGTGGCTATGATCCCGCAATGGGATTTTTTGGATTTTCTTGCCGAAAAAGCCAAGCGTTACCCCTGCTTCCGGCTGTTGATGTCCGCCGAAGCGGATGGCCTCATCGAAGAGGAAGGAACAGTGGCGGGCGTTACTGTGAAATCCAAGGATGGTCAATTGACGATCCGCGCGGATCTGACGATTGGCGCCGACGGACGCCATTCCCTAGTGCGGCGGAAAGCCGGATTCGTGCCGCTCGACATAGGCGCGCCGATGGATGTGCTTTGGTTCAAGCTCTCGCGCCAGACCACCGATGCCGGTTCGCTTCTCGGCCGGATTGACGCGGGCCAAATTCTGGCTGTGTTCAATCGCGGCGACTATTGGCAATGCGCCTATGTGATCGCCAAGGGATCGGCGGACCGCCTCAAGGCGCAAGGCATCGGCGCACTGCGGGAAAAAATCGCGGCATTGGCTTCGTTCCTCGCCGATCGCGTTGGCGAGCTCGAGAGTTTTGATGACGTCAAGCTCCTCACCGTCGCGGTCGACCGGCTGCCGCTTTGGCACAAACCCGGCCTCCTGTGCATCGGCGACGCCGCGCATGCGATGTCGCCGGTCGGCGGCGTCGGCATTAATCTCGCGATTTAAGACGCGATCGCCGCGGCGAATATCTTGGCGCTGCCGTTGTCCGGCAAGGGACCGCTGAGCGACCGGCTTCTGGCACAAGTGCAAAAGCGGCGCGAATGGCCAACCAAAGTCATCCAGGGCGTGCAGGTCATTATCCAAAGGAACGTGATTTCGCGCGTTCTGGGCGGCACGGGCAAGGCTGTGCCGCCATGGCCTGTGCGGCTCTTCAAATATTTCCCGGTCCTGCGGCGGCTGCCCGCCCGCCTCATGGGTCTTGGCGTGCGGCGCGAGCGGGTTACGTCGCCGGAGCGGGCGGCCCTGCAAGCGGCCAATTACTCGGACTGAGGAAAAGGAATCGCAAGGCAGCCCCGAGTGGACAGCCACCTCCTTCGAACCTCGATCTGTAAAACTGGTTGACCTGCGGCGGGCCTCTGTTCCAAGGTCTGCTTTGCGCCACAAGTGGCCATTTTCTATCACGAGAAACGACGTTTAATGCACGCAGGCCAAATAGCTGAACGAGCTACGTGCGTCTTTCGGAATTATCGGTAGAAATCATCCTGCTGTCGGCGCGATGCAAAATTTCCACAGTGCATCCAAGACCTTATTCTTCCCTTTTAGCGTGAAGTTCGCGATAACCGAAGTGGAGGAAAGCAAGAGATACTGGTTCAATTGCTCTCTGCAGCTTCGAGCTTTAAGCCGTTAACGGGAAATGAGAATGCCCGACCTATTTGCCAGATTGTGTAGGTCCCCGAGCGCTTGGGCATCCGAGATGATTGCCACAGACTTCTTTACTACGAGATCGCACTTCTTCACGCGGCTGCCAAACAGCAGCATTACCTTCTCTTCATCGTACTTACGTGACGTCCAGATCGTTCCGTCTATGGAATCGTCGGAATCGTGCACGGCCTTGGACCACTGCCGTGTTTGTGGGTAGGTGCTAGGGGGTGTGTCGATCAGTTGGCTTCGGCTGCAATTCCATTTCATGAGGTCGGCAGAGAAAAATCTGGCCAGGCGAATCTCTCTCGTGAACTTGAACGTCGAGTAAGACAATTTCTCGATGGTCGTCCAAGGTACCGACTTGAACAGCGCACCCGGGTCGATGTCGTGGAAGGTAGTCTCGAAAGCCGCACATTCGTATGTCGTCGCCGCGTAGATCGTTGGGATTCGAGAGCGGCCAGCAGCCGTGATAGGGGCGAAGCGAGAATTTCCAACGCCGGGGTTAAATTGCCCGGCACTGAAGCGCGTGTCATGGATACGATGGACGACGGTGCCAGCAGGAAGCGTGTGTATATTGCACACCAACGTCGACGGTGGAATCGGCACAATCGACGTGGGAACGGCTGGGGCCGGGGTCATCCGGCAATAGCCTCAGCCTCCTGTTTCGCTGCCCAGACGATAGTTTTAGTGGCCGACAGCATCTTATACGGCGCCTCGCCGTCTAGCCACGGATTGGATGACACGAACCAGAATGCGATCTGCCAGGGCGTCATGTTGTCGGGGAGCGCTTTGACCACAGCGGCGATAACCGGCAGCGGGCGGCCATCGCGGAACTGGAATGCCGGATACTGCTCATGACCGCACCAAGCAACAGAGAACACCTTACCCTCTATCTTCCACGAGCTAACCGTCTGGCTTTTGTCTTTGGCTCCGTGCCCGAGTTGTTCAGCCATTTGCTTGCTTGTCAGGCAGAGCACCTTATCCATGAAGCGGATTCGCTCATTGTCATTGTCAGCAGCGATTCTCACTCGCACCTTGGCAAGCGGATCCTGCGAAGCCGGGACCGCCTCAACCACTGTTATGAACGTTGCTGTAGGTACAACGCCCGAAAAGGTCCCGCCTACAGTACCGAGAGAGGTAACGCCTCCAGAACCGGTAACGCATACAGTACCGAGTAAGGTAACGCCTCCAGAACCGGTAACGCATACAGTACCGGAAAAGGTACCGCCCCAAACTGCCGGCTGTGACCCTGTAGGTCCGGTAACAGGAGGGACCTCTGCGCTAGTTCCCAAATCCAACGGAACTACGGTTTCGAACTCAGGATACGTGATAAAGCTTCTCGCGTTGGGCGGGGCAATTAAAGTCGTCCAAGTGTCCATCTCACGCCTCCCGGAGACAAATTCGCTTGGCAAGTTTTTCTGTGATGATCGAGGACAGAATATCCTTCAACGAAACGTGCATCGTATCTAGTGTCTGAAATATGGCGGTGCTATTTATTTCCTGATCGGCAGTGAGCGGCGGCGTAAGTTGATCCTCAAGCGCAGTAGTGATGTTCACCCATCGAACCGGCGGCACTCCTTCTTGTGGAGGATAGGGCTCGTCGATTGCGTCGATCATTATTCGTTGAAGGCGCTTGTAATGGCCGACCGTAGTCAAAAAGGACCCAGTGTGTGAATGCCATAGGTCCCTCGCCGAAAACACGTGCGGTGCAATCAGCGGGCAGTCAACTCGCAGCAGCTGTTTTGGGTCGGCAACTGTCGCGTCGCCCCCGAACTGAAACCGGTCCAGGTATTCAAGCCTGATGCTGCCGAAAGCCACCGCGCTCTTAGCCCTCTCCAAGGCAGGTGCCATCAGGTTGCGCATTCGCTCGAACTGCCATTTCCATGATACATACTGCCACGTGCGATAGACGACTGCTCCCTGATCGACCCGAAGTTGTTCTGCTATTTGAGCTGAGGGGGGCACCCCATCTGGTGTTTTAAGGAGTGCATTAAAAAATTGCCCTTGAACGCCGCTCACCGCACCGCTTTGCGGCGCGGCATCGATCCCAACCGGAATTTGGAATGCTCTAATCGCGTGCCGACTCTTAAGGCCCAAGCCAAATGCGGCATCTTCGGAATCCTGGAGACTCTTTTCAGCAGGAGATCGGGGATTGCCTGGGCGAAGGTCACGACCGCAGCCACGACGGCAATGGCGTGGTTATCATGGATAGGGTGCCATCCCGCCATCTTTTCAGTAACCATTTGGAGCACCTATGCCTTGCATCGCCCTATCAACATGGCCTTAGTCAATCGACCTTCAACGCAGGGAGCATCGAGTTTCGTGCCGACGCCCTCACTGCGGGTCTACGTCACCAAGCCTCTTCCATAATAAGAAACCAGAATGTCGCTATTAATCAAGCCCGCGACTGAGACAAAAAACTTCATTTGGATCAATTTAGTAGCAAGTCCTGTCTGATGCCACTGCTACGGCCCTGTCTACCATTGACGCCTATCCTGTCAAGCTCCAGTAAGGCGGCTTTGTCGAGCAGCCTTTAGGCGCAATTAAATCTCCGCAAACGCTAAAACTTACTCAATTGCTGGGAATGACCGCTTCGGGTCATATGCAGAAATTCAAAATAATTCACTGACCGCGTCTCGCACGGCCATACTCGAATCCGCCAAAAAGACCAACTTTCCGCGCAATCGCACATGTCTCACTCCCGCGCGGCGTATCCACGCTTGTAAGGTTTCCGGCGCCAATCGTACCAAAATGCTTCACGTGAAACATTTTGGTACGATTGCAGCGCTAAACCGGATTCGCAACTATCGCGACAAGCTGCGTTACCCGAGTGATCTGATTGACGCGGGAATGTTCGCGTCTCGATCCAGCTACGCATTTGCCCCAGCGCACCGTTTCAATCCCCGGCCCTGCCCGCGACCTTCGCTTGCGCAAAGGTCGCCATGCCGGTGTGGCAGGCCACCGCCGCCTTGACGATCCCGAACGCCAAGGCGGCGCCGGAGCCTTCGCCGAGCCTGAGCCCTAAGTCGAGCAATGGCTTCTTGCCGAGCCGCCGCAGCACATCCGGATGCGCGCCTTCGGCCGCAACATGGGCCGCCATGCAATGGTCGAGCGCGCGAGGATCGAGCGCATGAAGAATGGCGGCGGCGGCACAAACCACATAACCATCGAGGATCACCGGAACGCGTTCCATGCGCGCCGCAACGATCGCGCCGGCCATCGCTGCGATCTCGCGCCCGCCGAGACGGCGCATCACCTCGAGCGGATCGGCGAGATATTCCCTGTGCCGCGCGACGGCTGCCTCTACCGCCGCGATCTTTCGCGCCAAGCCGTGATCGTCGAGTCCGGTGCCGCGCCCAACCCAATCGGCCGCCGCGCCGCCGTATAGCCCATGATAGATGGCCGCCGCGACCGTCGTATTGCCTATGCCCATTTCGCCGAGGCACAAAAGATCGACCCCGCCGGCGACGGCTTCCATCCCGAAAGCGAACGTCGCGGCGGCCTCCTTTTCCTCCAGAGCCGGCGCCTCGGTAATGTCCTTCGCCGGAATATCGAGCGCCAGATCGAAAACCTTCAAGCCAATCCCATGGGCCGCGCAGATCTGGTTGATGGCGGCGCCCCCAGCACGAAAATTGTCGACCATGGCGCGGGTGACCGAGGCCGGATAGGCCGACACGCCTTTTTCCACGACGCCATGATTGCCGGCGAATACCGCGACGAGAGGCTTGTCGATCGACGGCACGCGCTTCCCCTGCCAAGCGGCCAGGAACTCGGCGATTTCCTCGAGCCGCCCGAGCGAACCGAGCGGTTTGGTCAATTCCGCCTGGCGCGTGCGGACTGCCTCCCGCGATGCCTCTGAAGGCTCGGGCATGGAAGCAATAAGAGCGCGGATGGAATCGAACGGCGGTTTTGCGGCGGGCATTGCGACCTGGGGGAGGTGTCAAGAG
>CAVQZL010000064.1:0-16122 GCA_963718265.1 uncultured Alphaproteobacteria bacterium
CCGTATTCCTGCGGCATGATGCCGCGACAGGCGGAATCGTGGTTTTTCATCGGTTGGAAGCGGAAATTTCTTGAGCTTAGCTTGAGATTTTCAGAGGATTTTTGCGGATTTTCTAGATTCTGAGGACGGGTGTATAAATTTTTCCTTGCGCATGTGCCGCAAGTGCCACATTGTTGGCGAGCACATTCGGCGCTTTCGCCGTCCAGCGCTGGAACAAATCAATCACGACGGTTTATCAACGGATAAGGGAGCGTTTAAAGTTATGGGCGAGCTTCTTGAGATTGCGAGTTGGGTCGGGACGCCTATCGGTGGAATATGCGCGATTGCGTTTGTGACTGCGATGTTTTTTTACGGGCGGTGGGTCCTTGGAGATCCGAAGAAAAAAGAAACGAAGTAGGACAATCTTTTCCGCGCCCGATGGGGTCATTCCTACTAGGATCAATGGGCGGCGCACTGGCGGCGCCCATTTGCTTTTGCGCGCCTTGCCGATCAATAGATTAGGGCCTGTTGAGATTTAGGATTCCCTTTTGCGGGGGCATGTGATTCAAGCTTTGGATGGAACGATTCGTTTTGACGGACGCCCAATGGGCGAGGATGGAGCCGCATTGCCTGGGCAAGCGGACGGATCCGGGGCGAAGCGGCGGAGACAACCGCCGCTTCATAGAGGCGGTTCTTTGGATTGCGCGGACAGGAAGCCCGTGGCGTGATCTGCCGGTCTTTTTCGGTCACTGGAACACCGTGTTCAAGCGGTACCGCGATTGGGTCAAAGCCGATGTTTTCACGCGCCTTTTTGAGGCTTGCTCGGATCCGCCGGACATGGAGTACGCCATGGCCGATGCCACCATCGTCAAAGTTCATCGCCACGGACAGGGCGCAAAAGGGGGACTCAAAATCAGGCCATAGGCCGCTCCAAGGGCGGCATGACGACCAAAATTCTCGCCCTCACCGATGCTCTCGGCAATCTTGTCCGTTTCGTGCTGATGCCGGGACAGCGGTTCGATACAGTCGGCGTTCAACCGCTCATCGACGGGGTTGAATTTGGCGGGCTCATCGCCGACAAGGCATTCGACAGCAACGCCATCATCGCGGATTTGAATGAACGCGGCGCTAAGATCGTCATATCCCAGCATCCGCGGCGCAGCCAGCCACTCACTATCGACGCAGAAATCTACAAATGGCGACACCTGATCGAAAATTTCTTCTGCAAACTCAAAGAGTTCAAGCGTATCGCCCTGCGCAGCGACAAAACCGATCAAAGCTTCAAAGCGATGATCAATCTCGTCGCAGCCGTCATAAACTCACGATGAATCTCAACAGGCCCTAGTCAGTAAGCCGGATCGGTGTTTGAATACGGCGTGGCGGGATCGCGTTACTGGTCCTTGATGTCCGAAAAGACAATGTCCGGCCATTTATCCTGCTCATATTTGACGTCGAATGCCGAGGCGGCCAGGAAAACTGGCGCGCCGTCAAGATCGCGCGCCATCGACGCCGGATGGGCCCGAATAAATCTGCCGCGTTCAGCCGGATTCTTCGCCGCGATCCAGCGTGCGAATTCGAATCTGCTCATCTCGAATGATATGGGCAATCCATATTCTGCTTGAAGCCGCCCGGCGAGGACTTCGAGCTGCAAGGCGCCGATGACGCCCGCGATCGCGCCCGATCCGTCGCTCGGCAAAAACAGCTGGACAACGCCTTCTTCGGCCATTTGGCCCAGAGCCTGGCGCAGCTTCTTCGCCTTCATGGCATCGCTTGTCTTGACCCGGCGAAGGATTTCGGGGGCGAAGCTCGGGATCCCGCGAAAAGCGAGATCCTCGCCTTCCGTCAGGGTGTCGCCAATGCGCAGTGTGCCGTGGTTTGGAATGCCGACGACATCGCCAGGGTAAGCTTCGTCGGCGAGCTGCCGGTCCTGCGCGAAAAAAAAATGCGGCGCGTTGAGGGCGATATTTTTGCCGGTGCGGACGAGCTTGACCTTCATGCCTCGCGTCAATTTGCCCGAGCAAACGCGCAGAAATGCGATCCGGTCGCGATGATTTGGGTCCATGTTCGCCTGGATCTTGAACACGAAGCCGGTCATTTTTTCCTCGCGCGGATCGACCGCACGCGACGCGGCCTGGACACCGTGCGGCGTCGGCGCAAAATCCTTCAGCGCGCCGATCAGGTCGCCTACCCCGCAGTTGCGCAGGGCGCTGCCGAAGAAAACAGGCGTCAGATGGCCTTCCAAAAACGGTTTTTCGCTGAAGGGTTTGAAGCCCGCGCGGGCGAGTTCGATTTCGTCCCTGGTCTTCGCGAAATCCGCTTCGTTCAAGAGGTCCGCAATGAGGGAATCGTCCGGCCCGGAAACAGGCAAGGGCGCGCCGTCGCCATCGAGCCGGCGCATAAGATTGCGCGCTAAGTCGAACGTGCCCGCGAAGGCGCGGCCATGCCCCAGCGGCCAGGTGATAGGGGTGGCATCGAGCGCAAGCGACTGTTCGATTTCGTCGAGGAGATCGAAAGGATCCCGCGTTTCGCGGTCGAACTTGTTGATGAACGTCAGAATTGGAATATCGCGCAGGCGGCAGACCTCGAACAATTTGCGGGTGCGCGCCTCGATGCCTTTCGCGGCGTCGATTACCATGATCGCGGAATCGACGGCGGTCAGCGTGCGATACGTATCTTCCGAGAAATCCTCGTGGCCCGGCGTATCGAGGAGATTAAAGACGCAACCGCCATATTCGAAGGTCATCACCGAGGTGACGACGGATATCCCACGCTCGCGTTCGATCCCCATCCAGTCCGAGCGGGTCTTGCGCCGGTTCGCCTTAGCGCGAACCTCGCCCGCGAGCTGAATCGCGCCGCCGGAAAGCAGGAGCTTTTCGGTGAGCGTCGTCTTGCCCGCGTCGGGGTGGGAAATAATCGCAAAGGTCCGCCGCCGGGCGACGGGATCGAGATGGTTCATGCCGCTGCTTCGTTGCAAGGGGAGGGCGAGGATGTCAACCGGCCCGGCGCGCCTATGAGTAGCCGGGGAATGGTGGGTTGCGGCGTGACATAGTCCGATTTTGCCCGCCGATCTTACACAAATGTTTCACGTGAAGCATTTTGGTACGATTGGCGGGCCGAAAATACGCATGGCCCCTTATGTCGGGCGGCTTGAGATCGGTAAGGTTGCACGCAAAAATGGTGCGATTGCGAGGAAATGCACGGGACGGGGCGGCTCGAAATTCGGCGGAAGTGGTTTCCAAAGCGCTCCGGCTTGGCCTTGTCGGCAGAGCGGAATTGAAGTAGAATTAAGGTTAAGACCGGTGGTTTGAAAACTTATCCCTGAATGAGTGAGGGGGAATGTTTTATGTTTAGAAGTAATGGTAATGGAAGCCGCGCCGCGCGGGCGCGGGGATTTGCGGCCCTCTGGGCCATGCTGGCGATGGGGCTAGGCTTGCTGGCCTCTCCGGCGGCGGCGGCGCCCTTCGCCTATGTCGCGAATTCGAATTTTAGCTCCGACACTGTCTCGGTGATCGACACGGCCAGCAACGTGGTGGTGGCCACGGTCGTGGTGGGGAATTCCCCCGTACGGATCGCCGTCTCCCCAGATGGGAAACACGTTTACGTCGCGAATGAAAACTCCACCACTGTTTCGGTGATCGACACAACCACGAACCCGCCGTCCGTGGCGGCCACGGTCACGGTGGGGACTCAGCCCTTTGGGGTCGCCGTCACCTCGGATGGGACCCACGTCTACGTCGCGAATGCGGGCGCCAACACTGTCTCGGTAATCGACACGGCCACCAACACGGTGGTGGCCACGGTCGGGGTGGGGGTCGCACCCCTTAGGGTCGCCGTCACCCCGGATGGGACCCGCGTCTATGTCGCGAATGCAAATTTTGGACTTGGCGGCACTGTCTCGGTGATCGACACGGCCAGCAACACGGTGGTGGCCACTATCCCGGTGGGGACTTAGCCCGAGGGGATCGCCGTCACCCCGGATGGGAAACACGCCTATGTCACGAATGTAGACTCCAGCACTGTCTCGGTGATCGACACGGCAACCAACACGGTAGGTGGCCACGATCCCGATCGTGGTTTCCCCCTTACTACCCCGGTGAGGTCGCTATCACGCCAGATGGGAAATACGCGTATGTGACGGTTACCAATGGGACGACCGGCATGGCACTGTCTCGGTGATCGCTACGACCAGCAACACGGTGGTGGCCACGATAACGGTGGGGACTCAACCCGCTGGGCTCGCCGTCACGCCGGATGGGAAACACGTCTACGTCGCGGATGCGGTCGCCAACACTGTCTCGGTGATCGACACGGCCACCAACACGGTGGAGGCGGCCACGGTCCCGGTGGGGCATGTGCCAGGCGGCGTGGGCATCATTCCGCCGCCGCCGGGTGTCCCCTTCCTCGCCTTCAACGCCGTCCTCAATATCCACTTCGGCACCGCGCCAAACACTGACGCCTTCCAGCTGGGGACCGGTGTCACCTTGAGCAGCACCGCGCCCGCGCCCAACCCGCTCACCCAGCCAATCACGCTCCAGATCGGCACCTTCGCCGTCACGATCCCGGCCGGCTCCTTCACGAAGAACAACCAAGGCGATTTCGTCTTCTCGGGGGTGATCAATGGCGTGACCCTGAAGGTGGCAATTAAACACACGGGCACCTTGCGCTACACTTTCCAGGCGGGGGCACAGAATGCCTCCCTGACCGGGACCCAGAACAGTGTGTATGTCACCCTGGCCATTGGCGGCGGTAGCTTCAGCAACAGCAACAGCGGCGCAACCTCGGTCACGGCCGAGATTTCTCACTAAAAGCGCGTGGTTGCCGAGCGTGATCCGGTCGGCTCACGTGATATCCCTCTCCCGCAAGCGGGAGAGGGTGGCTCGACAAAGTCGAGCCGGGTGAGGGGAACCCATCCTCATCCGGAGCTTCGCGCCACCTTCTCCGGGAAGCGAGAGAAGGTGGCCCTCGCATTAGCGAGGGCCGGCTGAGGGCGATTCAGCCGCTTTTATAGCCCGCTGGATTTCTTCAAGAATGATATTGCCGCCGCCAGTCACGAGATCATTAGAAAATCGCAGCACGTGCCAGCCCCGCGCGCGCAGCCACGCGTCGCGGCGCATGTCGTGGCGATGTTGCTCGGGTTCATCGTGCGGCGGACCATCCAACTCGACGATCATTCGCGCGGCAACGCAGACAAAATCGGCGACATAACAGCCTATTGGTACCTGCCGCCGGAATTTCGCGCCGATCCCGCGATTACGCAGGCCGCGCCACAAGATCGTTTCCGCAAGCGTCATTTCGCCGCGCAAGCGGCGCGCCTGGGCAAGCTGACGATCGGTAAGGCGGACCATGGAAAAATTATCGGGGACGGCCCCGAATCATGCAAGCACCCTCATCCGTCCCGGCTTCGCCGGGCCACCTTCTCCCGCTTGCGGGAGAAGGTTTGTCATGCGTATCTAACGAGCACACGCAAAACCGGACCTGCCATTGCCCCTGAGCCCTGACCCACCCATCACCCCCGAGCTTGTTGCCGCGCATGGCCTGAAGCCGGACGAATATGCGCGCATCCTTGCGCTCATCGGCCGCGCGCCGACCTTCACCGAGCTTGGTATTTTCTCGGCGATGTGGAACGAGCATTGTTCCTATAAATCCTCGCGCATTCACTTACGCAAACTTCCCACCAAGGCGCCTTGGGTCATTCAGGGGCCGGGCGAAAATGCCGGCGTCATCGACATAGGCGATGGGCAGGCCTGCGTCTTCAAGATGGAGAGCCACAACCACCCCTCCTTCATCGAGCCTTTTCAGGGCGCGGCGACCGGCGTTGGCGGCATCTTGCGCGACGTTTTCACGATGGGCGCGCGCCCGGTTGCCTGCCTCAACCTGTTGCGTTTTGGTTCGCCAAATCATCCGCGCACGCGCCACCTTGTTGCGGGTGTCGTGGCCGGAATCGGTGCTTATGGCAATAGTTTCGGGGTGCCGACCGTCGGCGGCTCGACGAATTTCGACAAGAGCTACGACGGTAATATTCTCGTCAACGCGATGGCGGTGGGGATCGCCAATACAACTGAGATTTTCTACGCCAAGGCTAGCGGAATCGGCAACAAGATCGTCTATCTCGGCTCGAAGACTGGCCGCGACGGAATCCATGGCGCGACCATGGCATCGGCCGCCTTCGAGGCCGACGCGGAGGAAAAGCGCCCAACGGTGCAGGTGGGCGATCCATTTACAGAAAAGCTGTTGCTCGAAGCTTGCCTCGAATTGATGCAAACCGGCGCGGTCATCGCGATTCAAGACATGGGCGCGGCGGGCCTCACCTCGTCCGCGGTCGAAATGGGTGCCAAGGGCAATCTTGGGATCGCGCTCGACCTCGATCACGTGCCGTGCCGCGAGGCCGGCATGTCCGCTTACGAAATGCTGCTGTCGGAAAGCCAAGAGCGGATGCTGATGGTGCTCGATCCGGCCAAGGAGCAAGAGGCGGAAGCGGTTTTTCGCAAATGGGGCCTCGATTTCGCGGTCATCGGCGAGACCACCGATACGCTGCGATTTACGGTCACGCATCAAGGCGTGCGCAAGGCCGATCTGCCGATCAAGGAGCTTGGCGATTCGGCACCCCTTTACGATCGCCAGCATGTTGTCTTGCCGCGCCAGGCGCCGATCGATCCGGCCAAAATCGCCGCGCCGGTCTCCCATGCCGAGGGGTTGCTGCGCCTCCTAGCCGCCCCGGACGTTTGTTCGAAACGCTGGATTTTCGAGCAATACGACCATTTGATCCTGGGCAATACGGTGCAGCCGCCGGGCGGCGACGCGGCGGTCATTCGCATCGGCGACGGACCAAAAGGCCTGGCGCTCACTACCGATGTGACGCAGCGCTACTGCGAGGCGGACCCTTACGAGGGGGGGAAACAGGCGGTCGCCGAGGCCTGGCGTAATCTGACCGCCACGGGCGCCCTGCCGCGCGCGATTACCGACAATCTTAATTTCGGCAATCCGGAAAAGCCGCACATCATGGGCCAGCTTGTGGGCTGTATCGAAGGGATCGGCGAAGCGTGTCGCGCGCTCGATTTCCCGGTCGTTTCCGGCAATGTGTCGCTCTACAACGAGAGCAGCGGCCGCGCGATCCTCCCCACCCCCGCGATCGGCGGCGTCGGCCTCGTCGAGGATGTGCGCCGGACTGCGAATTTATCCTTCAAACGCTCGGGCGAGAAAATTCTCATTCTCGGAAAGACGCAAGGCTGGCTTGGTCAGTCCCTTTATCTGCGCGATATTTGCGGCCGCGAGGACGGCGCGCCGCCTCCGGTCGATCTCGCGGCTGAACGGCGAAATGGCGATTTCGTGCGGGGTCTCATCGCAAGCCGGGCGGTGACGGCAGTGCACGATATTTCCGATGGCGGCTTGGCGGTGGCGCTCGCCGAGATGGCAATGGCCGGTACAATTGGCGCGTCGATCGAAATTTCGCCGCCGCTCCCGGAGCTTGGCTTTCTCTTCGGCGAGGATCAGGCGAGGTACATCGTCACCGCGGCGCCGGAAAATGCGGAGACGATCCGGGATGCGGCGGAAACCGCGGGCGTTGCCTGTGAAATCATCGGCGTGACCGGCGGAGATAGTTTGACCCTTGGCTTGGGGACCGCCATATTGCTGGATAGGCTGGTGCAGGCCCATGAAGGGTGGCTTCCGGGCTATATGGAAGGCACCAATTCTTGACCCGGATAAAGCCGCGAAGGATAATGAGGAAGGTCACGATATGCCCATGCCATCCACTGAAATCGAGCGCCTGATCAAGCAGGGCATTCCGGACGCCAAGGTCGAAATCACCGACCTTGCGGGCGACAACAATCATTATTCGGCGGTCGTCGTTTCTGCGGAATTCGCCGGCAAATCCAAGCTCCAACAGCATCAGCTCGTCTATAAGGCGCTTGGCGGCGTCATGGGCGGCGACCTCCACGCACTGCAGCTTCAAACCTCCGCGCCGGCGTAATCTTCACCTCATCTTCCCAATGAAGTCCGTTCCTCGAAAGGGCCAGGCCAATGTCTAACAAGGATGAAATTCAATCGACGGTCAGCAACAACGATGTTGTGTTGTTCATGAAAGGCACGCCGGACTTTCCGCAATGCGGATTTTCCGGGCAGGTTGTCCAGATCCTGAATTATTTGGACGTCTCATATAAGCCGGTGAATTGTCTTGCGAATGATGAGATTCGCCAGGGGATCAAGGATTTCTCCGATTGGCCGACCATCCCTCAGCTTTACATCAAGGGCGAATTCATCGGCGGCTGCGACATTGTCCGGGAAATGTTCCAATCGGGCGAACTCGTGGCGCATTTGGCCGACAAGGGAATCGCCTGCAAGCAACCAACCAAGGCCTAACCATTGCCGGCGTTTGATACGCTCAAAATTAACTTACGGATTGAGTTTTTGGCGGTTCCGCTTCGAAAGTAGAAATTTTGAACTAAATGCCATGTTGGCGCGCCACGCAGCTGGAGTTTGGGTTTTCGCCTCAACAATCCGTTGCTCTAGGGATGGGAGCGCGAAAAGTGTTCTGCGAGGATCGCAATCCGCGCCCGCGCGTCTGTTTTCCCGTCGAGAAGGAGAAGGCCGATGTACCGTTTTCATGGGTTCCTGCCCGCCGCCATGCTCAGTATGGCTCTTAGCGTGGTTAGCCCGGCCTTGGCATTTAATTATGGCCATGGCGGGGGCGGCTTCCATGGCGGTGGCTTCCATGGCGGAGGCGGCTTCGGTGGGGGTCGGGGGGGCTTTGGTGGCTTCCAGGGTGGAAGAGGCTTCTCAGGCGGCATGGGCGCCGTCCAGGGTGGAAGAGGCTTCTACGGTGGTAGAGGCTACTCTGGCGGCACGGGCGCACTCCATGGTGGAAGAGGCTTCTACGGCGGTAGAGGCTACTCTGGCGGCATGGGCGCCGTCCAGGGTGGAAGAGGCTTCTACGGCGGTAGAGGCTTCTACGGCGGTAGAGGCTTCTCTCGGCGGCACGGGCGCCGTCCAGGGTGGAAGAGGCTTCTATGGCGGTAGAGGCTACTCTGGCGGCACGGGCGCACTCCATGGTGGAACGGGCGGGATGGCCGGTTTCCATGGCGGGGCCGGAGGTTTCCGTGGCGGGACGGCCGGTTTCCACGGCGTGACGACGGCCGGTTTCCACGGCGGCTTAGGCGGCGGCTGGGGCCACAATGGCGGCGGCTGGGGCAATGGCTGGGGCTGGGGTCACAACGGCTGGGGCTGGGGCCACAGTGGCGGCGGCTGGGGCAATGGCTGGGGCTGGGGCCAAAATGGCTGGGGCTGGGGTCACAGCGGCTGGGGCTGGGGCAATGGATGGGGCTGGGGTGGATGGGGTGGCGGGTGGCCGAGTTGGGGATGGGGCGGCGGGTGGCCAGCCTGGGGCTGGGGCGGCTGGTGGCCTGGCTTTGACCTCGGGCTAGGCCTGGCGAGCGTCGCTAGCGGGAGTTTAGCTACCAACTATGGCGAGGATGGAATTTGGGACTACCCGAATTACGCTTACGACTACAGCTATCCTGCCTATAGCTACGGGTATCCTTCTTACAGCTATGGGTATCCTTCTTACAGCTATGGGTATCCTGCCTATGGCGTACCGCTCTGGTGAAATTGCTTTGCCAATTGGTTTCCGCCAAGAGCTAGCCAAGGGGCGTAGTTTTCGTCGGCGCCCCAACCGAACCGGACGGGTATTCATTATTTCCTTCGTGCGAGGAGATCATCATGCGGTCGATTGTTATGGCACGGATATGGATGCCCGCGGTTGCCACGATTGTGAGCGTCGCCGGTGGTTTTGGCACAGCGGTCGCCCAAGAGCAGACCATGCCTGGATCGATGGATCCGCGAACGAGTGGGGCAGGGATGCCGACGGGACCAGGGGCGACGTGCCGCATGGGTGAACATATCGATGGCCAGCTCGCTTATCTCAAAACAGAACTCAAGATCACCGACGCTCAAATGCCGCAATGGAATGTGTTCGCCAATACGTTTCGTGCCGACAAGGAAAAAACTGCGCGCCTTTGCAAGACGACGGAAAACGAGGAGTCCCGCTTGAAGATGATGTCCGCCAGTCTGCCCAATTCGCTCGGAATGATGGCAGCGCGCTTGATGGTGCGGCTCGAATCAATTCGCGCGATGGAGACTGCGGTACGGCCGCTTTATGCGATTTTGAGCCAGGAGCAGAAAAAGACCGCCGACGAGATCATGAAGGGCGCATCGGGCTTTTGAGAGAAAATTTCGTGCGCCTGGCCTTGGGTTTTTTGGATTTTGGTCACCCAAATGCGCCCGTCACCTTGGCTAGGCACCGATCTCCCAATAGCGTTGGCCATGTTCATTGTTCTTCGGTTTTAGACCAAAGCGCTGATCAGGCGCTGCACCGTCATTTAGAAGACGGTGCATATCACCCAGGACATTTCGAGCTTCTGCTACGTACCCATGTCCAAGCATAGTCATGTCCACATTTGTAACATTTATGGTGTCGATTCCCTCAATGACAAATAGTGGAGGTACCAGTCCAACGCGGGGAAAACGGTGTTTCCAACGTGACGCTTCGATAGCGAGATCGCGTTTAGACACGTACAAGGTAGTTCGATCAGCAATAATAGGATAATCGCTGCAGTGGATACGAAAAAAACCGGTATCCACATCTGCCGCAGCCAGAACGATTTGACCAAAGTGCTTGTGACTTCGACGTTGCGCATTTGCTACAATTGAATTGATGACACGTAGAAGGGCTCGATTGCCCATGCTATGGGCGATTAAGTGAACAACAGAAGCTCCGCTTTGCTCGACAAAATCGACCAGAAAATCTTCGATCGCTGCTTCGCTCCATTCAATTGTAGTCTCGTCGGCTGAATATCTACGGACACTTCCTTGTGATGGCCAACTGAAAAACGCCATAGGAGTTTTGATTTGCAGGTCGAAACCAATTTGAGCTGTGCGTAGCGCGGCGTCTTCAAATGAAACATTAAAGCCATGAATGAAAACTACCGCGCGCTTTTCGTGGCTTGGGAAAGCATGCAATTTACCCGCAATAGCTTTCCAAAATCCTGTTTGAGTGTATGGCTCCGTCCCGAGCAACTTCAACCGGTCATCGGTTTGCGCGAACAGCCGTTTCCACCAAGGAGAGCCGGTTGAGCCGATCTTGTGAGACTTTGGTACAAACACGCGACATTGGCCATAATGGATATTATCGTCTCTTTTAGAAGAATAACCAGAAACTTCACCGCGAATGAGCTTTGGGCGTCTGTTGGTGCCGTACCAAATACTATATTCCGCATTGTCAAGTTCGACTGGTGCTTGTACGATTCCAGATATTTTAATGTTATTGTTATCGCCGGTTACAATGGTACTTCCGAAGATAACCTCCCAGACGCTGCGAGCTTCGCCGCTATCGTCAAATTCAGCATCAAGCTTATGCCGTGGTTGCGCGTCAAACGCGGCTAGAGGCTTTTCTTCCCCGCGTGACCCGCCGACAGCGTGCAATAATTCGTCAATTTGATCGTCTAAATGAGACGTATGGGGCGTTGGCGCCATATGGAAAATCCGTAGCTAAAATGCAAAGGAATTTATCCACGGACTATGGCGTGCGTCAATCTGACTGCACGTGGTACACGGGCGCCTTAGCATGCCTCGCTGTTTCAAGAGCGGGCATGGTTAGTTCTCGATAAACCTTCTTGGCTTCATTGACTGAAGCCACAGAATATCCTTTTTGAACTTCTGCTACCGCCCATCCGAAGATGACCAGCGCATTTTCAAGCACAGCCTTCTTGGTTGGCAATTCGCACTCTTCCATCAGCTTCGTCAGAAGCTCTGAGTGGCTCTTCGAAAGTTCAAATTGTTCGCGGGCCATGCCGGTCACCATCGTGTATCATCCGCCACCTACGGCGGGGCCTTGGACGGTGCGAGGTCTTTGTCTTCCGCGCGGGTTGGAATCGGCGGATTCACCTCGTAATTTTTCAGTCGAAGAGCATTAAGAACGCTCTCGGCCGTAGGCGTCATTGCGGAGTCCTTCATGAAATCCGCAAGTGATTTCTCCTCTGCCATGATAGCAGACTCCTTGAGCTTTCGTGATGGCTCATAGCTGTCTCCTCCCGTTGCTACTATAGCACATGCGCGGTTGTTGCCTACGCTTTGCTCTGTTTATCTGCATAAAGTCATCATGTCAAGGAGCAAATATAAGCACCTGATAAAGGCGGCCCATCGCTGTCGAGGAAACATGCGGGAGTGGTGGGTCTTGAGCAGTCTCTCAAGAGGAAGGTTCGTCCAAAGATAGGATGAAATGTAAAAGCGGCAAAGTTTATCCGGCCGCGTCGGTTTATTAGGGACGCTCTCAGGGCCATCCAATGCCGATGACAAGAGTACGATCGACGAAGGCATGGCCTTTGCCCGGCAGTTTGGCCGCGATCACTCCTGAATAGCATTCAATAGCGCCAGGGCATCGTCCGAATCCCATTGGGCCGGTCCAGCCATGGTGCCGATTTCGCAGCCATCCTTGCCGATGAGCATCGTCGCCGGCAGGCCGATAACCTTGCCCTTCTCTTTCAGGGTTTCAAACAGAGCTGCTTTATTATCCGTATAAAGCGTAAGATTCTTGATCCCGTTTTCGTCCCAAAATGCCTTCGTCCGTTCGGGCTTTGCCGTATCGATATTTACCGCGACAACCGTAAAATCCTTGGATCTGCGCTCGCCTTGCAAACGGTCAAGCGCGGGCATTTCCAGCCGGCAGGGCAGGCACCAACTTGCCCATAGGTTAAGCAGAACCGTGCGTCCCTTGAAATCCGCCAGACTGGCCTTCGTGCCACCTGGCGCGACGAAACTGACCTCTGGAAGCAGCTTTGGCTGTGAAGCAAGGGTCAACGCCGCGATCTCGCCGCGCACCAACGGTTTTAGCCGCGCCGCCAACGCCGCCGCGCCGGGACAGGCCGGGGATTCGGCTGTTTCCTTGCCGCCCGGCGCCTGGATCCCGTATAGGACAAAAGCAAGCGCCGCCCCGGCTAGGGCCACGGACGCGAACGCTACGCCGCGCGAAACGAGCGGCGCGCGATCTTTGTTGGGATCAATTTGGGTCATGCGGTCATTGGTTTTTTGAAGAGCACGAGAAGATGAACAACAAAATGTGGGGCGGCCGGTTCGAGAGCGGCCCCGGCGCCATCATGGAAGAAATCAATGCGTCGATCGGCTTCGACTTCAAACTCGCCCGCCAAGATATAGCAGGTTCCAAGGCGCATGCCGCCATGCTGGCAGAAACCGGGATAGTTGAGCGCGCGGACGCGCTCGCGATCAGCAATGGCTTAGACGAAATCGCCCGCGAGATCGAGGCCGGAACATTCAATTTTTCGCGCACGCTCGAAGATATTCATATGAACATCGAGGCGCGGCTCGCGGAGTTGATCGGACCCGTGGCGGGGCGGCTTCACACGGCGCGCTCGCGCAACGATCAGGTCGCGCTCGATTTCCGCCTCTGGATTCGCGACACCATCGACACGCTCGACCAGCAATTGCATGGCCTGCAACTGGCACTTGCCGGAAAGGCGCTCGCCCATGCGGCCAGCGTAATGCCGGGGTTTACCCATCTGCAACCGGCGCAGCCCGTCACCTTCGGTCATCATCTTTTGGCCTATGTGGAGATGTTTGCGCGGGACCGTTCAAGATTGCGCGACGCCCGCGCGCGCCTCAATGAATCGCCTCTCGGCGCCGCCGCGCTCGCTGGAACCTCGTTTCCGATTGACCGGCAAATGACCGCGAAGGCGCTTGGCTTCGACCGGCCCACGGCGAACTCGCTCGACAGCGTGGCCGATCGCGATTTTGTCTTGGAAACATTGAGCGCTGCCGCGATTTGCGCAATGCATCTGTCCCGCTTCGCCGAGGAGATAGTGCTCTGGGTGACGCCGCAATTCGGTATTGTGGCTTTGTCGGATGCGTTTTCGACCGGCTCGTCGATCATGCCGCAAAAGCGCAATCCCGACGCGGCGGAACTTATCCGGGCCAAGGCCGGCCGGATCATCGGCGCACTCAACGGCTTGTTTGTCGTGATGAAGGGACTGCCGCTCGCCTATTCGAAGGATTTGCAGGAAGACAAGGAAGGCACTTTCGACGCGCTGCATTCGCTTTCGCTGTGCCTAGTCGCCATGACCGGGATGGTTGGCGATCTTACGCCCGATCTCGATCGCATGAAAGCCGCCGCGGGTTTTGGCTATGCCACCGCGACCGATCTCGCCGATTGGCTGGTACGGACTCTGAACATTCCGTTCCGCGAGGCGCACCACGTCACCGGGCGCCTCGTCGCCATTGCCGCCGAGCAAAAAAAAGCCCTTGAAAATCTTTCTCTTGCCGAAATGCAGGCGGTCGAGCCGCGAATAGGGGAGGGGGTTTTTGCGGTTCTCGGAGTCGAGAATTCGGTGCGCAGCCGGACCAGTTTTGGCGGCACCGCGCCGAAAAACGTCCGCGCCCAGGCCCGGCTGTGGTTGCGGCGGCTCAAGAAAGAAAAAACCGTGTAAAACGAGGCAGGAACGTTCGTGGGTCAAACGGATGGATACGAAATGGGTCGAACTTATCGAGCATGCACTTACGATCATTGCCGTTGTCGTCGCCGGAATCTGGACTATTACTCAATTGTACCTACTTCGTCAGCGTGAACTTGCGATGGTTAGCTTACACAAGAATGAGGCAGAGCTTCGAGCCTTGGAACTAGAGCGTATCCCCATTAGGCAGAGCCATATCCGGCGTTGCGGAAGTAATTTAGACATTCGTTGGGAGGGAAGTCATCGAGGGCGCTGCCGATGCCTTCCCAAAGGGCATCGACGGTTCGGTGAGCCATTTTACGCAGCGTGTTTTTGAGTTTGGCAAAAACCTGTTCGATAGGATCGAGGTCAGGGCTGTAGGCAGGCAAAAAGCGCTGCGTCGCCCCAGCGGCTTCGATGGCTTCACGAACGCCGGCGACTTTATGGGAACCGAGATTATCCATGATGACTATGTCGCCAGGCGACAATGCCGGCGCGAGGGCCTGCTCAACATAAGCGAGGAATGTTTCGCCGTTGATGGGGCCATCAAAGACACAAGGAGCCGTGATGCGATCGTGACGCAAAGCGGCCACGAACGTCGTCGTTTTCCAGTGACCGAAGGGCGAGTAAGCGAGCAACCTTTTGCCCCTTTCGCAGCGCCCATAACGGGGCGTCATGTTGGTTGAGGCCCATGTCTCGTCGATGAACACAAGCTTTTTAGGATCAAGAGCTTTTTGCATCTCGCGCCAAGCGAGGCGGGCCGCCTGAACATCGGGCCTTTCCTGTTCCGCGGCGTGCAGAGTTTTTTTTATAGGTCAATTTCAGATGCAGCAAAAAGCGTCCGACGGCGGACCGCCCGACTTTGATGCCGAGCACCGTCAGCTTTTTCCACAGCGCCGTGATCGTCAGATCGGGCTGCGCCGCGACCAAAGCCCGCACCTTATCTTCATGCTCAGCCAGCGCGTGCCGCTTATGACCGCCAAACTTGCGCGGCAGACAATCGCCTGTTGTTTCCCACTGGTGCATGAGTTTGATCACACAGCTCGCACTGATCTCAAAACTGCACGCCGCCTTGCGTCGGGACTGACCAGCCAAAACCGCCCGCACCACGCGGTCACGTAAATCCTGCGAATAGGGTTTTGCCATCCATGCCGGCCTCCTTTCCAGCCAACATGCTTGAAATCATAATTCGGCCGATTTGGGAATCCCTTACCGATTCTGACTCTTCGGGACCCGCTCTAAAGGCGAAAGCTATGGTCTTGGTTGATATACAGCCGAGCCGCCACCGGAGTCCTGATGGGAAGGGCTACATCATTGCCGCCATCGTGACGCTTACCAACCCTGGCGGCCAAAATACGACGGTCACATGGAGAGATAAACACCCTCCGTTCGCCGTGCGCTTGGCTACCTTCAATGACGCTGGAGAGGCGGAGTTCGCTCCGCCGAAAGAGCTTCGTGTCCTTCGCACGAAAGACCCAACACTTGAAGCAAGCTCGCATGTCGTTCGCGCCGGCGGGATAGAGTCGATGTCCTTTGCGCTCCAGAGTCTCGGTCCCCCGTCTTTACTATTTGTCGTTTCGAGCAGTTGTAGATGAGCGGGACCGTGCCGAGGCCAAAGAGCATGGTGTGGAACTGCCAAAGGCTTGGACTT
>CAVQZL010000065.1:0-19142 GCA_963718265.1 uncultured Alphaproteobacteria bacterium
TTTAGTACGGTGGTATTTTTGGAAGTCGATGGAGATCGCGCGGTGATTAAAGGAGTTCTAATGGATGCTTATCTGAATTTTCTGGGCGGCCTCACAATCGTGTAGCCACCAAAAATTCAAATTAGGACACTACCGGTTTATGCCGCCCCTTCCGGCTCGGGGTCAACGCGCTCGGCCGCGAGAATCGAGCTTCACAGGAGCGAGACCAATCCGATGCGGCAAATTTCCATCCGCAATCCCGGAGGTTTTGGTGCTCTAAGAATGGTCGATGTGGGTCCGCCCGTTGCAAGCCCTGGGATGGTGGTCATCGATGTGGAAGCGGCGGGTGTGAACTTCGCCGATTGTGTCGCGCGGCTTGGTCTTTATGCCGCCTCCTGGCAGTATGCGGGATGGCCACTTACTCCTGGGTTCGAGGTCGCGGGGCGCGTGTCGGCACTCGGCGAAGGAGTACACGGGCTCGACATCGGAAAACGGGTGATCGCGGTCACCCGTTTCGGCGGATATGCCGAACGTATCGCCGTTCCTCGCCATCAAGTCTTCGCTTGTCCCAGCCGGCTAACGCCTCCGCAGGCTGCAGGGATCGCCGTCGTGTTTCTCACCGCGGCCTATGCGTTGAATGAGCTTGCGGCGCCCCAGCCGGGAAGCACCGTGCTCGTTCACTCCGCCGCGGGCGGCGTTGGCGGGGCGTTGCTGCAGCTCGCTCGCCTGAGGGGCGTCCATACCGTGGGCGTCGTCGGGTCTTCCTATAAGCTGCAAGTGGCAACTGATGCGGGCGCGGATGCGGTCATCGATGCATCAGGCGAGAATTGGTTCGCGGCAGCTCGCCATCACGCGCCGGATGGATATCAGGCCGTGTTCGATGCGAACGGGCTAAGTTTGCGCCAGAGTTTGCAATTACTGGCGCCAATGGGGCGGCTGATCGCATATGGAGCACACGGTATTTTGCCGCGCAGCGGAAAGCTGACTGGCGCATTAACAGCCATGGTACGCTATGCGCTCCTGCCTCGTATTGGGGTTCTGCAACTCGCCAACGAAAACAAGAGCGTCATGGGTTTTAATTTGTGCTATTTGTTCGACGAGGTCTCTCTCCTCGACCGGATCATGCACAATTTGCTGACGGATTTCGATGAAGGTAGGTTGGTCCCGCTGGAGACGCGGTGCTACTCGCTTGAACAAGCTGGTCTGGCACATCGCGATGTTCAGTCCGGGCTGACGACCGGAAAATGCGTGCTAACGATGGGGTCCGTCGAGGCGGGATCACTTCGCGGAGCAGGCCCGCTCGACTATCGGTGAGATGCACTTTTACGCGGTAGGCAGGGTCACGAAGAAGAAGCATGTGCAAAATAACTGCCGTACCGCGGACGATGGTCCGCGGTTGGAGGATACGCCGCCGATCGCCGAAATGGCTCGATGTGAGTCTTCGGCTTAATCGGACCGTCCAATTGCTTGGCGTTACCCTTGCGGACCATGAGATTTAAGGACCCGCCTTAGCCGGGGGATTCCTTTTGCGAATCCGGCGGTGTTGGTTTTGGAGGCAGCACCTTTTCGAACATGGTTGGCACGAGAGTTTCGGATTCAATGAGGTCGAACCGGGTGGGATACTCCGCTGCTAATGCCGCCGAGTAGACCTTGCCGTTTTTCAGCTTTACCCACAAGGTGCCGTAATAATCCACCGAGTAGGTGCCGGGTGCCGAAGTCCCTTCTTGCGACGGACTGCCGGAACTCACCAGCGTTTTGTCGGGGCGAAATACGATGCGCCAAGGCTTGCCGGGAGCTTGCCATTCCCCAACGATCGGGATGTCGACGACTTTGATCCTGTCGCCGAGATGCCGGACCCCTAAGTAGATGAGGCCAGGGAAGGCGAAAAGACTGAGGATGATGAGTATCCGGCCAAGGGGTACCCCGTTTTCTGAGCGTTTCGTTGGTGAACTCATCGCAACCTCTGAAAAAGCTGAACGGGAGGGCAGCCGCAAATATAGATAAACGGCAAGGTAAGCTCAAGGGGCCACCGGGCGATTCAGGGAAAATCTGAGAAGAGGCGGATAGCGCAGTGTCGATGTTTGACAGTGGATCGCATCGACGGTGACGATCTTGCCTTTCAGGTCGAGCCGCTCCAAGAGCCTCAGCGCGCCGGGAGTTTCGAAGCCTTTGCCGCGCGAGGCCGCATGCCCGATAACCGTCAGCAAACCGCCGCAGAACGTCGAAAGCATTTGTTCGGCCCTGCCTACGCCGTCTTTGCTTGCCCGCATCGTCTTGCCGTCGATGGCGATATGACGCGTGTTTTCGTTCTCCTCGAGATACAGAGCGCCAAGGACACCGACCAGCGCGCGCGTCGATGATGCGAAGGGTTTCGGTCAGCGTCGCATGACAAGGCGTCGATCCGCGAACCAAACCGAATTGCGTTTTCTGACCCCGGCTCATACTGCGTCCGAGAAGAAACGCCCACCCGCACAACAGCGATGCGGCGATCAGGCCGAGGATCGAGCGCAGCTTGCACTGTTGCCCCTACTTGCCGCGTGGGTTTGGAACCTGCCGCAAAATCGTTGTCAACTGCATCGCCTAAAGCCTCCCCGAATCAAGAAGCCTTGTTCGAATCAGAATGTTCCTGTTTCGCACCCAGTTCAAGCCATTCAGCACACCGCCCTGGGGTTTTGGGTCGATCAACCCATAGTTTTCCGGCCGCCACATATATTTCGGGGCGCGCGCCAATCTACATACCATAATTAATTGAAAGTCATGGTGCTGCGAGAGAGGATTGAACTCTCGACCTCTCCCTTACCAAGGGAGTGCTCTACCACTGAGCTACCGCAGCTCTCGCCCGAGCGGCTTTTTGATATTCCGGAGCGCGGGCGTATGTCGCATAGGCCCGCTTTTGAGGCAAGGGGCGGGCTCGAGGCCCGCCGGCCGCCAGGCTATCGCTGCAATGGGCTTGCCGGCACACCTAGGCGCCGTTATAAGAACCGCCTAGCAAGATGCGGCCGGAAAAGTGGTCCGGCGGCGCGGCGGAGTGTAGCGCAGCCTGGTAGCGCACCTCGTTCGGGACGAGGGGGCCGGAGGTTCGAATCCTCTCACTCCGACCACTGTTCTTTTGCGAAAGAGGCCTATTCCTACGACGCAACTACCCCCCAAAGTGGTGTGGCGGGATCAGCCAGGCATAGGGGCCGGATCGGCCTGCGTAGCGCCCTGTGCCAAGCGACAAAACAGCGTGTCGCGCGAGCCAGTGTGCGCCGATTGAATCGGTACGTGAACGCGGCAATGAAATCGTCGTGGTGGTTCTGGCTGATAGCTTCTTGGTGCGTTCGAATCAACCGGCGCTTAAGCAGAGATATGATTCTGTGAGCGCGCAGCAATACATGCGCATCTTCTGGTTGAGCGTGTTGAACATGCCGGTCACGGATATAGCCGTGTAGGTTGAGATAAGCAGGCAGGTTACCCATCGGTTCGCTCGGCGCTGCCGAGATCAACCGATTGGGCGCTAAAGCCATGCAAGGCCGTATGCGTTGCATCGGGAACGCGCCGCAAGCGAGTCAGGGTAATAGGTCTATTTTGGAATGAACACGACATGGTATTTGCAGTCCCAATTAGGGTGACTTAAGCTTACATATTCGTCCATCGCGGAGCTTCCTTCTCGTATGCAAATTTTGTCGATGGACCACAGAAAACGTCAAACTATTACTGCCACCCCGGCAAAGCAGATGTAATCTCTTTTTATAGTTTAGCTTACGCGCCTTTCGAGACTTGCGTTAACCGGGTGGCCGACGCCACCGCGATGTGTGCACAATTCGGGATGCCGGGGACAATCATGCGACGAGACATTGGACGAAAGCGCCAGGATGATTTCAGCGGGCGCAAGACCATAGTCGCAATCGGCATCGGCTGCAAAAGAGGCTGCTCCAGCGAAGCCATCGTTGCGCTTGTCAAACGCGCCATCGCGGCGGCGTCCTGCTCGGAAACGCCGGCGGCCCTTTTCACGCACGCTGTCAAGAGAGGTGAGGCGGGCCTCGTGGGCGCCGCAAAAGCGCTTGGCCTGCCGCTCGTCTTTCTCGAGCCCCAAGTTTTGCAGAACGCCTCTTTACGCGCCGCTACGAACTCGCCAAGAGTGATGGCGATGTTCGGACTTCCATCGATCGCGGAGACCGCCGCACTCGCCGGCGCGGGGCCGTCGTCCGTGCTGCTCGTCGCACGCATCAGCGATGGCGGCGCAAGCTGCGCGATCGCGGGCACAAGAGAGTCATGACCGTTCACTTCATCGGCGCGGGGCCTGGTGCCCCCGATCTGATCACTTTGCGCGGGCGCGATCTGATCGCCCGTTCGCCCGTATGCCTTTTCGCCGGCTCGCTGGTGCCCCGGGCGCTCCTCCAACATTGTCCCAAGGGCGCCCGCACCGTCGATACGGCGCCGATGAGCCTCGATGAGATCGAGGCCGAATTTTCGCGCGCGCATCGCGAGAAGGAGGATGTGGCGCGCCTGCATTCGGGCGACCTATCGATATGGAGCGCGCTGGGCGAACAAATCCGCGTGCTCGACCGGCTCGCCATTCCCTATACGATCACGCCGGGCGTTCCGGCTTTCGCCGCTGCTGCCGCCGCTTTGGGCGTCGAGCTCACTCTGCCGGAGGTGGCGCAATCCCTGGTTTTGACCCGCACCCAGGGACGCGCATCATCGATGCCGGCGCATGAACAGCTCGCAAATTTCGCCGCCACGCGGACGACGCTCGCTATTCATCTTTCGATTCATGCGATCGAGCGGATCGCAGACGAATTGATGCCGCATTATGGCGCCAATTGCCCGGTTGCGATCGTGTTTCGCGCGTCCTGGCCCGATCAAGCAATCCTCCGGGGCACGCTCGCGACCATCGCGGGATTGGTCGCGGAGACGCCCATGGAGCGCACCGCGCTGATCCTCATCGGGCAAGTTTTGGCGCGCGGCGATTTTCGCGGAAGTGCGCTCTATGATAAAGACTACCAGCGCCGGTTCCGGGGCAAACCTCAATGAACGCGGCGGAACGGCGTTCGCGCGAGAAGATGGCCATCGCGGTCGAAAACCGCAATTTCCTGCGCGATGCCGCTACCGCGCAATACCTGCGCCGCCGTGCGCCACGCGGCTTCCGCGACCAATCCCGTGACGTCGAATCCTTCCGCACCGGCGAGGTCCAAAACTTCCCTGGCGCTATTCGCGCTCTTCGCCCGCGCGATGAATTGGGCGCCGGCGCCGGCCTCCGCGCAGCGCGCCGCGAGCCAGGAAAAATCGACTTCGCCACGGCGCGAATGGAGATCGAGAAGGCCTTGGCCGAGCTTGGTAATTTTGGCAAAGCCTCCGGCGATCGTCACTTTGGCGACCTCGTGCACGCGCAGATATTTCAGCATGCCGCCTACAAAATCGCCCATCTCGATCAGCGCGATGTCCGGCAATCCATGCAGCGCCTTGATCGCCGCTTCCGAAGTCGAGCCGGTCGATCCGGCGATATGGGAAAGCCCGGCGGCGCGGGCGACATCGATCCCGCGATGAATTGTGTCGATCCATGCGGCGCAGGAATATGGCACGACAATCCCCGTCGTGCCCAGAATTGAGAGGCCGCCGACGATGCCGAGCCGCCCGTTCAGCGTTCGCTTTGCGATTTCTTCGCCGTCTGGAATTGAGATTTCGACGGTCGCGTCTCCGGCAAGACCATAAATGCGCGCCACCTCGCCGATCGCGGCTTGGATCATCCGGCGGGGCGCCGGATTGATAGCGGGCTCACCTGGCGGCAAGGGAAGTCCAGCGCGGGTAATTGTGCCAACTCCCTCTCCGGCGCGAAACACCACGCCCGATCCGGGCGGCCCGTACGACACGCGCGCGATCACCAGCGCGCCATGGGTCACGTCAGGATCGTCGCCCGCATCCTTAATGATTCCCGCACGGGCAAAACCCTCTCCAAATTCCTTGAGAGCCAGCGCGAAGGACGGCCGCGCGCCGCCCGGCAAGGCGATCGCGACGGAATTGGGAAATTGGTCGCAAACGAGCGCCTCATAGGCCGCCCGCGCGGCGGCGGCGGCGCAGGCGCCAGTCGTCCAGCCCTTGCGCAAATTTGCCTTGCCGGAAGGGCGCTCCTCGGCTTCGCTCATTGCAATGGAATCGCCTTCTCGTGAAACCCGCCGGCCATGACGGAAACATTCTAGCACGCGGCCTTGTGATTGCCGCGCCGCGTTCGGGCAGCGGCAAGACCATGCTGACCCTTGGGCTCCTGCGCTCTTACCGGAACGCGGGCCTCGCCGTCGCCGGCGTAAAATGCGGGCCGGATTATATCGACCCCGCCTTTCATGCCGCCTCCACTGGCAAACCAAGCTTCAATCTCGACAGTTGGGCGATGACTCCGGCGCTGCTTAGCGAACTGGCCCTTGCCGTTAGCGAGGCTTGCGAACTCATTCTTTGCGAAGGCGTCATGGGGCTATTCGATGGCGTGCCGGGAGAGCCTGGCCGCACCGGCTCAACCGCCGACGTGGCTGCGGCGCTCGGCTGGCCGGTTTTGCTCATGCTCGACGCCGGCGGGCAATCGCAAACAGCGGCGGCGCTCGTCAAAGGCTGTGCCAGCTTCGACCCGCGTATAAAGATCGCCGGGGTGGTCTTGAACCGGGTGGCCAGCCCGCGCCATCGCCAACTCGCGAGCGAAGCCATCGAGGCGCTCGGAATCCCGGTTCTCGGGGCCTTGCCACGCGACGAAAAAATCAACCTGCCGGAGCGCCATCTCGGTCTCGTGCAGGCGGGCGAAACCGCTGATCTCGATGCGGCGCTGGACAGGATCGCAGGGTTTGTCGAGAACCATGTTGATACTAGCGCCGTATTATCTTGTGCCCGCGCTGCCACGGAATTTCCTCGCGCGGGATCGCCCGGCTTGCCGCCGCCAGCGCAGCGTATTGCAATCGCCCGTGACGAAGCGTTCTCATTTCTCTATCCGCATATATTAGCCGGCTGGCGAAAGGCGGGCGCGGATATCGCGTTCTTTTCGCCGCTTTCCGATGAGCCGCCGCCGGACCACTGCGATTTTTGCTGGCTCCCTGGCGGCTACCCCGAACTTCACGCGGGGTCCGTCTCCGGGGCGGAGCGCTTCCTTGCCGGTTTACGCCAATTCGCGGAAACCCGGCCGGTGCATGGCGAATGCGGCGGCTATATGGTTTTGGGGCAAGGCCTGACCGATCAAGCGGGCCATATGCATCGCATGGCAGGCCTACTTGGCGCGTCCTTCAATTTTGCGAAACGCAAGCTCCATCTCGGCTACCGGCAAGCACGTCTCGCCGAAACCCATCCTTTGGGCACGAAAGGGGCTCTGTTGCGTGGGCATGAGTTTCACTATGCCACGATCGAGTGGAGGAGCGAGGGCGACGCGCCTTTCGCTTTTGTCAGGGATGCGCATGGTGCGGCTGGCCAAGCGGAAGGCAACCGGCGCGGCAATGTGTCGGGAAGTTTTTTTCACGTCATCGCCGCCGATGACAGAGATTGGACGTAGGCTGCTTGCGATGCGGCCCGGCCCCGGGGGTCTATCGTCCCCGGGGCCGCCCGCGTTGAATCTCGGTCTTGAGCGCTTGTCAGGCTGGAAGGACCGCCACGATATCGAGCGTATCGGGATCAATGATCACCAGCTGGTCTTCCACGAAGATGTATCTCAAGCCGCGATATTGCGGAACGATATCTACAATCGTTTCGGGAACATCATAAAGCGTCACCGTATCGGGCACGCGGGTTCCGACCGAAATCGCGAAATCGACGTGGTCAACGCGGTGAAAATTGCCGCCGATGACTGTATCGTGGATTTTGGTTTTCTGAACCGAAGACAATCCGACGGACCCGACCGATCGCCCGGACCGTCCCTGGGTCTGGCCTTGCATCGCGCCCCGGTGCTCGGAGCGCTGCTCCTTTTCCTCAACAGCGCCGGACCGTCCCTGGGTCTGGCCTTGCATCGCCCCCCCGGTGCTCGGAGCGCTGCTCTTTTTCCTCAACAGCGCCGGACCGTCCCTGGGTCTGGCCTTGCATCGCGCCGGGATGCTCAGAGCGCTCCTCTTTCCCCGCGGACCGCCCTTGGATCTGGCCTTGCATCGCGCCGGGCTCGCGTTCGGACGCATTGTTCTGGCTGCCGTTCAGCTCGCGTTGGGAAGAACCTCGGGCTCCGTTTGCCGGTGAGTTTTCCATGCGTTGGGCCATGGCCAGGCTGCCACTCGCAATCAGCGCCGCTCCCGCGATCGTGGTCAACAAACTTGTTCTCATCTTGAACTCTCCTTTGTTGGAAGCGAATTGCCGGTTCTAACTCGACCAACGAAGGATTGTTCCCGCTTATCTGAGGATGAAATCGATCGGCTTAAGGATAAAAACGAAAGAGCTAGGCCATTACTAGGATTTCGGTATCTCACTGTCACGTTACGCAAACGCGATTTACAATTTTTTTTGAGCATCGCGATCAGAACAAAAATCCGCGCCGCTTGGGCCCGTTCCTAAGTGTCCGTCCAGAAACATATTGAATCGGATGAATCATTTGTGATTTAAGGATGGCGGCCTGATTCGAGGAGGGACCGCCGATGTGGACGAAGGAAAACCGCGTGCGCTACAATCGCGACAAGCTGCGTTATCCGAGTGATCTGATTGACGCTGAATGGTCGCTGATCGAACCGCTGATCCCGCCGGCCAAGGGTGGCGGCAACAAGCGCCGGGTGAACCTTCGCGAGATCGTCAACGGGATCATGTATGTGCTCTCGACGGGATGCCAATGGCGGGCGATTCCGAAAGACCTGCCGCCGAAGAGCACGGTGTTCGCCTATCTCGATTTATGGATCTATGACGGCACCCTGGATCGCATGCACCACGCGCTTTACGAAGCGTGTCGCGAGCAAGCCTGCCGCGACACCAGCCCTACCGCCGCGATCATCGACAGTCAGAGCGTGAAAAGCGCCGAAAAAGGGGGGCCTGCATCGATCCACCTGGGTTCGACGCCGGCAAGCTGATCAAGGGCAAGAAGCGGCACATTCTCGCCGACACCGAGGGATTGCTGCTGCATGCCATCGTGCATGCCGCCGACATTCAAGATCGCGACGGAGGCGTTCTTCTGCTGGCCACGCTGTTTGGCCTGTTTCCTTTCTTGAAGAAGCTGTTCGCCGACAGCGCTTATCAAGGGCCGATCTTTCACAAGGCCGTTGGCAAAATCCTGCCCCAACTCGACATCGAAATCGTCAAACGTTCCGATCGGGCCAAGGGTTTCGCCGTCCTACCAAAACGTTGGATCGTCGAACGCACGATTGCTTGGCTCAATCGATGTCGCCGGCTCGCCAAGGATTGGGAAAATCTGAATGTCAAAGCGCTCGCTTTCTTGCGCTTTGCCTCAATCCGCCTCATGCTCAGAAAACTCTGTAATCCTTCCTGATGTTCTTGGACGGACTCTAAGCTCGCTAGCATTAGTGAGGCTAAACTAAGCGTAATACGCCTCGCCTCCGCCTGTGCTAGTTATTGTCTCGATGCCTGTGCAGTTCTTCACCGCGTCTGCATCTCCGGACGCTGCCTTGCTCTCTTAACCATGAGCTTTTTAAGCGACGCACTACAAGGCCTCGATATGCCCCCGCCGAAACATCCTTGGAATGGTGCTCTATTGCGTGAGCAACAAGCTCGAGGCCAAGAGCGACAGCGACCCGCCCGCTTCGCCGTCAACCGGGAAGGCGCATTGGGCGGCCGGGCAAGCCGAAGGTTCTGGGCACGCAAGATTGCGGTGCTGCGCCGGGCGGCCCGAACTGCTGAATTTGCGTTTCGCGATCGAGCTTAAGGACGGGCGGTGATCTATCCTTAAGCCGAAGCTTTTGGCACGGCCCAGTTTAAGGCTACGGTCCGTCGAACCGCGACCATTCCGGCGGCGCAAGTTCGATGGCTCTTGGCGAAGTAGGGCGGCTTAATTTGCCAGGCTTGAGCTTCTCGGTAACCCAAAGTCTGACCGAAGGTGCGGCGAGCGCCAGTCCCACGAAATCGGAAACAAAGCCGGGCAGTATCAACAACACCGCTCCGAGCCCGGCTAGCGTGGCGTCGAGAAATGCTTCTCTCGATAAACCTTTCTGTTCGCTTGTTCGCCCCGCCACCGCCTGCCGCAACCGCACAATTGCCGATAGCCCAGCGCGGCGCAACGTGCTAAGACCGGCGAGGCTCGTCAGAATGCAGGCTAAAATGGCCCCGGCAAAGCCGGTCAAGTGAACGACAGCCGCGAAGGCTACGAGTTCCGCCCCGAGCCAAACCGCAAGATAGGTTATGAACAGAGCCGGGAGGCGCACGAAAGGTTGACGCATTATGGTGCCGTTCGATCGAAGGCGAAGCATAAAGGCCCCGTGAAGTCTGGACTTTGGTCTTATTCTCCCCAAATAGATAATAACATGAAATCACAATCAAGGCCAAATAGGCCTAAGCACCCACGTCAGGCACCCCGATGCAGGACTCTTTCGACATGACGACGATTATTTTCGCGCTTCTCGCCGCTTTCGTGGTGTGGAAGCTGCGCTCTGTCCTCGGCACCCGCAATGGCGCCGAAAAACCGCCCATGAATCCATTCGTGGGCCGTGTGCCTGGCCGATTTTTGGAGAGGCGGCGCGACAATACAGTCAACGGCAATTCTGGCCATCGTGTCATCCCTCTGCCTGGAGCGGCCGAGCCTCCGGTTGCGGTTGTGGCGACTAACGACGACAGATGGAAACCTTATGCCGAATCCGGCTCGAAGGCCTGGGCGGGACTAGACGCCATCGCCGCCGCCGATCCGGCCTTTGCCATCAAGCCCTTTGCCGAAGGCGCCAAGTCCGCCTATGAGATGATTGTCACCGCCTTCGCCGACGCGAACCGCGAGGTTTTGCGAAACCTTTTGTCCCCCGCGGTTTTCGAGAGCTTTGCCGCTGCTGTCGCCGAGCGCGAGAAGCGCGGCGAAAAGGTTGCAACGACATTCGTTTCGATCGACAAGGTCATGATCGACGATGCCGTGCTAAATGGGCGGACCGCCGAAATCAAAATCCATTTCACCGCCCAGATGATCACCGCGACACGCGACCAGGCCGGAATTGTGATCGATGGAAGTCCAGACAAAGTAGTTCAAATCGACGACATTTGGACGTTTGCCCGGGACACTGGCTCCCGCGATCCGAACTGGAAACTCGCCGCGACCGAAACTGCGCAGTGATTTGCGCAACTCGACGCCCGATCGTCCATCTGCTTGAGGCCGGGCGGAACCGGGCGGCCAGATGTGACGGTTTGGCGGAGAGCGGTCGGCGGGATGGGCGGTGCGATGATGAGCCGCTTCGCATCTTTGGTGAGCCACACCCACTCCCGCGTATGAAATCAAAGGGAGATGATATTATGACGCAACGAAGATTGAATCCGTTCGCCGTCGCTCCTGATGGCTATGCCACTCTGCGCGCTGTTGAGAACTATCTGCATACCTGCGGGCTCGACCAGAAGCTCATTGCACTCATGAGGACGCGGGTTTCGCAGATCAACGGCTGCGCCTACTGCCTTCACATGCATACCGAGGAAGCGCGGAAACTTGGCGAGTCGGACATGCGGCTGCATCTGCTCAATGCCTGGCGCGAGTCCAACCTCTATTCGGAGCGGGAGCGGGCGGCCCTGGCCTGGGCGGAGTCCCTGACGAACATCGCAGTCACCCACGCGCCCGACGAGGTCTATGACGAGGTGCGGCGTCAGTTTTCGGAGAAGGAACTGGCGGATTTATCGATCGTGATTGCCATGATCAACGCCTGGAACCGCCTGGCGATCGGTTCGCGGTCGGTCCATCCGGCGGATCTCGCGAAAGCGGCATGACCGGGACCGTAGTGATCTCGATCGCGTTCGCCGGGGTGTGTTGTTTCAAGCAGTGACCATCGAAAAAGTTACGATCGCAGCGTTTTCGCCCATCGTCTCATGGCCCTATGTGTTTAATTTAAAGTATGTTCTTATCCGAAGAGTCGGAAGCTCTCCGGAATAAGGCGCTTGGTACTGCGAATGACCGTTACCCCATTTCTGCCGGATTCCAGGCCGGGAACTCAAGACCGGCGCGCTTTGCGGCTTAGCCGCCTATCTTTTGCGGATCTCGAAGATTTCGGGCAGGACGATCATCTCGAGGCATTTCAAGTTTTCGTACGATCCTGCGCCTCCATCGACGCGAAACAAAGCTCCTTGCGAAAAGGCGCCCCCGCCACCGGCGCACTTAGAGCCGTTGCGCATGAGGCGCTCCGCCAAAAAGTGCACGAGCCCGCGCAAGCGAGGCGGTTTTTTGAACGCCATTTTCAGCCCTGCCGCGTGTCCGCACGCGCGGGGATGAGCAACGCAGGCTTTCTCACCGGCTATTACGAACCCATTGTCGATGGATCGCTCACGCGCAAATGCGATTTCACGGCGCCGGTGTTCGGCATGCCGGACAATCTCAATGCCCTCCAGCCCTATCCGGACCGCGCCGCGATCGAGTCTGGAGCCATTGAACGCCACTCGACGCCGACCGTTTGGCTGCGCGACCGGGTCGAGGTATTTCTCGCCCAGGTGCAGGGCTCGGCGCGCGTCCGTTTCGCGGATGGCAGTTATCGAAGGCTCCGCTATGCCGGACGCAATGGTCATCCCTATACCTCGATCGGCCGCATTCTGATCGAAATCGGCGAAATACCTGAAGCCAGTATGTCACTCGCTGCGCTCAAGCAATGGATTCGCGCGCACGGCCAAAATCCTGGCGACGAGGGCACATTATTGTTACAGCGCAACAAGTCCTATGTTTTTTTCTCCCTCCACGAGGAATGCGAGCCGGCAAGCGGCCCGATTGGCGGGCAAGGAATAAGCTTGACGGCATTACGGTCAATCGCCGTCGACCGCGCAATTTGGAGTTACGGATTGCCTTTCTGGATTGCGGCCGATCTGCCTTGGCGAGGCTCAAGCCCCTCGCCGTTCCGGCGTCTCATGATTGCGCAGGACACGGGCTCTGCCATCGCCGGTCCCGCCCGAGCCGATATTTTCTTTGGTTCGGGGGATGACGCGGGCGCGCGGGCAGGCGATATTCGGCATGCGGGCGACGTCGTTGTTTTTCTGCCCGCCACAGAGGTGCCGGACCCTTGAATGAAAACTCGCCCGCTCCGCGAATGTCCCGGCTCCGGCGTCTGAGCGCGGAAGAGATCGAGCTCTGGCTTAACGTGACGCGGGGCGTCGCGCGAAGGCCGGAAATCAGTTCGCTGCAGCATCCTCAGCCGCGAAATGACGCGGAGCCCGAGGCGAGCAGGGCCGGAAAAAATCCGCCCAAAAGGGCCAGCTTGGAGCCGCCTCTATTGCCGGGCGAGCGCAAGGCGCCTCCTGCGCTTGCGCCGCTAGAGCGGCGGCTTCGCCAAAAGCTCGCGCGCGGCCGCGCTGCGCCCGACGCGGCGATCGACTTGCATGGCATGCACCGGCAGGAGGCTTCCGACGCCCTGCAGGAATTCTTGACGCGTGCGCAGATCTCGGGCGCGCGGATTGTCCTGGTGGTCACCGGCAAGGGCCGCGTTGCGTCCGAGGGCGGCGCGGCAGGTGTCCTACGCACGAGCGTGCCAAACTGGCTGCGCGGCGCGGAATATCGTTCGATTGTCCTTGGTTTCGAGGAAGCTTCGCGCCCCCACGGCGGCGCCGGCGCGCTCTACGTACGGCTCAGGCGGCGCGATCGCGCCGGACGCGAAAAGCCATCGCATTGACCACGCCAAACCTGAGCTTTCGCGATTTCGCGGCGCCTTCGATCGCGGACCTCGAATCCATGGCGCAATCGGCTTTCGACGCTTTGCCGGACGACTTTCGCCGCCTCTGCGACGGCGTTGTGATCCGCGTCGAGGATTTTCCCGACGATGAAACACTCGACGAGATGAACTGCGAAAGCGAATTCGACCTATTGGGCTTGTTTCGCGGCCGCGGCCGCGCCCAATCCGAGGCGGTGCCGATGACCGGGCAATTTCCTAACATGGTGTGGCTCTACCGACGCCCGATCCTCGATTTTTGGGCGGAACACGAGGAGACGCTTGGCGCCATCGTCGCCCATGTTCTCGTGCATGAAATCGGCCATCACTTCGGGTTATCCGACGAAGACATGCACCAAATCGAACAGGCCGCCGGATAACGCGCCAGAGCGGTTCCAAATCCGGTGTCTTTTCAATGCGGACCATTCTTCGCTTATCTCAAAATGGCTCGGGGATCCTCATGTTCGATGCCGCACTCGCCGCCGCGCGCCAGATTCTCACGCCGCCGTTCCGGACGGTTCTTTGGAAGACCCTGGCGCTGACGCTGACTTTGCTTGCCCTCGTCTGGATCGTGCTGCATAAGCTGATCGTCTCGGGCATCGTGCTTCCCTACCATTGGGCGGTAACGGCGCTGTCGTTCATTGGCGGGGTCGGGCTTTTCATTGGCCTCGCTTTTCTGGTCGCGCCGGTGTCATTCATTGTCGCGGGCTGTTTCTTCGACGAACTGGCGGAAGCAGTTGAGCTTGAACTGGCGCCGCGCGAAGCGCCAGGCCGAGCTCTTTCGCTCCGCGATGCAGCATGGCTGTCAGTCAAATTTTCCGCCGTGTCGCTCGGCGTCAATCTTGCCGCGCTTTTGTTACTGCTAATTCCCGGCATCAATGCAGCCGCGTTTTTCGGCGCTAATGCCTATTTGTTTGGACGCGGCTATTTCGAACTTGCGGCGTCCCGCTATCTTCCCCTCGGCGAGGTCCGTCGGTTGCGCAAAGCGAACGCGCTTCGCTTGTTTGGCGCGGGCCTTGTCATGGCGGCGATCCTTGCCGTTCCAGTCTTCAATTTGCTGACGCCACTGTTTGGCACCGCATTCATGGTGCGGATCGCCAGAAACATCATGCGGTCCGCCCGGCAATACGTAACGCCGGGTTAAGAGTGAGCTCTCAGACCGCGCGGGTACCAGCGAATTGCCCGGTTTTGCGGTAACGGTAGAGATAGGAGGGCACAAAAGTCTCGAACGGTTCGGGCATGATGCCGAAGCCGCGAAGAGTTCGCCCTTCGGCCTCCGCTTGTGGCGAGACAACATTGTCGCCTCTCAGCAACTCGACCTGATCCTTGGTAATCATGAATATCTCTGGAAAAAGCCCGAGCGAGAGTTTGGCAATGATTTCGGTGACGGAGGCCAGGATTTTCGCGCGCGCAAAAGCGACCGGAACGAGCCGGCGGCGGCGGCCGGTCACCGTCAGGACGAATTTCACGATCCGCTCGAGCGTTGCGACTTCTGGCCCGCCCAATTCATAGATTATCCCCGGCTTGGCCTTACCGTCGGCGCATAACGCGATTGCCGCCGCGACATCGCCTGCGAAGACCGGCTGAAGTCTGGTGGCGCCACCGATCATCGGGAGCGCTGGCATGAGCCGCGCCATCGCCGCGAATCGGTTGAAGAATTGATCCTCCGGCCCAAACACAACCGAGGGCCGCATAATGATGGCATCGGGCAAGATTTGCCGCACCGCCGCCTCGCCAAAGGCCTTGGTTCGAGCATAGGCGGAAGAAGCCGAAGGGTCGGCTCCAATCGCCGACATTTGCACAAATACTTCCGTGCCCGCTTGTTTCGCGGCCTTGGCGATGGATTGCGCGCCGAGGTGATGAATTCGTCGAAATTTTGCGCGCCCGACTCGCGCAATATGCCAACCAGATTGATCGCCGCTTGCGCATCCCGCAGCGCGTGGGCGACAGACTCGGGATAGCGCAAATTTGCCTGGACGGCGTGGATTTGCCCAGGCGTACCAAGCGGCTGCAAGTGAAACGCAAGGTCCGGGCGGCGTACCGCGACCCTGACCCGCCAGCCTCGCCGCACCAAGGCGCGCACCACATGGCGGCCTACAAAACCCGAACCGCCGAATACCGTCACAAGCCGATCTGCCCTTACGAATGCTTCCGTCTTTTCGAATTCCTCCGCCATGTTGCAGGGTCCCGGTTGCAAGGAGTAACTATCCCCCGGCAGAGCCGGGGGCTTTTTTTTGTGAGCCGCTCAAAGCGGCTGGGAGGGGACGCTTACGCGTCCCCGGTTCATTGGGCCACCTGAGGGTGGCCGATCAGCGCCAGAGGTTCAGTTGCTCCAGCCTCTGATCTTCCTTTTCCTGGCTCTTGATGTATTCCCGGATCGCAGCTTCGTCTCTCCCCACGGTCGAGACGAAATATCCTCGCGCCCAGAAATGCTGCCCTACAAAATTGCGCCGCCGTTCCCCGTAAACGCGGGCCAGATGGATCGCACTCTTGCCCTTGACGTATCCGATCACCTGAGAAACCGCGTATTTCGGCGGGATCGAAATCATCATGTGCACATGATCCGGCATCAAATGCCTTCTTCGATCCGGCTTTCCTTTTGTGTTGCTAGCTTGCGAAGCAACTCTCCAAGCTGATCCCGCAGTTGCCCGTATAGCGCCTTCCGGCGGAACTTCGGGATGAACACGACGTGATATTTGCACTCCCACTTTGTGTGACTTAGACTCTCAAACTCGTCCATCGTGACTTGACCTTTCGTGTGCTTGGCGGCTCACAAAAGCGATGGTCACGTTGGACTTCAGGAAACGTCAAACTATTGCTGCCTCCCCGGCAGAGCCGGGGGATCTCCCGCACGGTTTAGCGCCAGCATCGTTTTAGAATGCTTTCGCGACCAATGGAATTGCGAAACCACCGCGGGCTCCAATTTTCGCTGTGCGGCGCCGTGGTTTGCAAGGAAGATCGGCACGCAAACCCGCCGCAGGGCAAGATCCTAAATCGTTAACAAGCGAGAAGCTCGGCCCTGAAATCTTGCGCTTTGAGGGAGTGGGGCGGACAACGGCGAGGTTTAGGGGCGCGAAGTCCTTTCTTGTCCAGTCTTGTCCGGCAGCAATCCTGATTTCCGGCTGCCAGTGGGTGTTGATCCCCCAATGCCTCCGGGTGACGGCGAGGATGGGCGATTGAGGAGGAAAAGCGCGTTTCGATTGCTGCTGACCCGTCTCCTTGCCGTGCGCCGCAAGGTGATGGCGGCAATGCTACGCGGCTTTGGTTCTCCTTCGAACCCACTCGGATTCCTCAGCTTTAAGAAACCATTAGCAATTTAGGACACCGGCCTATCTAATGTCTATTATCACTTGACATCATATAACTTATTAGATACATTTATGATAATTCATCAGTTATTTGATGATATATATCACTATATGAAGATTCCAAAGCTTGGCAGTACCGCATCAGTGGCAACACGAATGATAAGTTCGGCGCTTTGACACCCGCCGCCATGCTTTGTCGAGGCTCGGCAACGCTATTCCGCGTTGCGGCGTAACGGCTAAACATGAGGCACATCATGATCAAAAATGCTTTTTTATCCATTGCCGCGGCTCTGCTCACCGCCGGTCTTCTTACCGGCCCCGCCGCCGCAGGGCCAATCTTGCCCGACCTCGTAATCACCAACATCTCGATAAGTCCTGCAAGTCCGCTAAGCGGCCAAGCAGTCACCTTCACTGCAACAGTCAAGAATCAAGGGACAGCTGCCACGCCGAGCGGCGTCAGCATCGGCGTCAACTTCTTCATTGACGGACAACCGAAAAGCACCTCGGACAATAACATTATTTCGCTCGCGCAAGGAGCATCTGTCAATCTTACCGCAAACCTGGGTCCCGGCGGCGGTTCAGGATCTCCGACATGGACCGCTTCCGCAGGAAGCCACACCGTACTAGCGCAGGTTGACCCTCTCGGCCGCATTACCGAGAGCAGTAAGTCGAACAATTCGTTGAGCAATACTATTACCATCACTGCCGCCCCTCCAGCATTTGTCATCGGCGACCGTGTCCAAACCACTGCCAATCTCAACGTCTACGCAACAGCCTCAACCTCAGGAACAATTCTCGGTCAGCACGCTGTCGGTTCCCTTGGTACCGTCATCGGCGGTCCCGCCACCGTCAACGGTGTCGTCTGGTGGAATATCGACTATGACATTGGCGCAGATGGGTGGGACGTGCAAGACTACCTGGCCAAGGCGAGTCCCCTCCCCACCGTCTCCCTTACTGCAAACCCAACCTCAATAACCTCCGGCGGCTCCTCAACTCTTACATGGAGCAGCACCAACGCCACATCATGTACAGTCACCGGCTTCACCGCAGGAGGGACGTCAGGTACTGTGACCGTCTCTCCGACTGTCTCACAATCCTACTCCGTCACCTGCACCGGCGCGGGTGGAACGGCGAGCCAGTCGACAACTATTACAGTGACTGCACCGCCACCTAATCTACCTGATCTTATTGTTACCAACATCTCGACGAGTCCTGCAAATCCAACAAGCGGCCAAGTAGTCACCTTCACTGCAACAATCATAAATCAAGGAATAGCCGCCACACCGAGCGGCGTCAGCATCGGCGTCAACTTCATGGTTGACGGAAATCCGGGAAGCACCTCGGACAATAACATCATTTCACTCGCGCCAGGAGCATCTGTCAATCTCACCGCAAACCTGGGTGCCGGTGGCGGTTCAGGACCTTCGACATGGCTCGCTTCCGTGGGAAGCCACACCGTACTAGCGCAAGTTGACCCTCTCGGCCGCATTACTGAGAGCAGTAAGGCGAATAATTCGTTGAGCATCACTATTACTGTCGCTGCCGCCCCTCCAGCTTTTGTCATCGGAGACCGTGTCCAAACCACTGCCAATCTCAATGTCTATGCAACAGCCTCAACCTCAGGAACAATTCTCGGGCAGCAACAGCTCGGTAACTTAGGTACCGTCGTCGGCGGTCCCACAACGGTCAACGGTGTCGTCTGGTGGAATATCGACTATGACATTGGCGCAGATGGGTGGGACCATCCAAGACTACCTGGCCCCGGCGGGTCCCCTCCCCACCGTCTCCCTTACCGCAAACCCAACCTCAATAACCTCCGGCGGCTCCTCAACTCTTACATGGAGCAGCACCAACGCCACATCATGTACAGTCACCGGCTTCACCGCAGGAGGGACGTCAGGTACTGTGACCGTCTCTCCGACTGTCTCACAATCCTACTCCGTCACCTGCACCGGCGCGGGTGGAACGGCGGCCACGTCGACAACTATTACAGTGACTGCACCGCCACCTAATCTACCTGATCTTATTGTTACCAACATCTCGACAAGATCCTGCAAATCCAACAAGCGGCCAAGTAGTCACCTTCACTGCAACAATCATGAATCAAGGAATAGCC
>CAVQZL010000066.1:0-23337 GCA_963718265.1 uncultured Alphaproteobacteria bacterium
GCCCGGCACGCGGAACACCTCGTACAGGCCACGCCGCACGAGCGCGCCGGAGCTGGCGAAGGAGCGCCTCATGCGGCCCTCAGCCGGCTGCGCAGGCCCCAGGCGCTCGTGCCGATCGCGATGGCCGCCACGATCGCGATCCCGCCGAGCCCCTTCGCCACGTCACCGAGTGCGAGGCCGTGGATCACCGGCTCGCGCAGGCCGTCCACGATCATCGACAGCGGGTTGTACGCGGCCACGGTCTGGGCCGGCTCCTTCATCAGGTTGCGCGGGAAGAACGCCGAGGAGACGAACAGGATCACGAGCACCAGCGGGAAGATCCCCTGCACCACGCTCGCCCGGCCGGACTTGAGCGCGATCGCGGCGCCGATCCCCCCGAACGCCATCGCGGCCAGGCCGAGCAGCACCAGCACGACCAGCACGCCGAGCACGCCGCCCTGCACGTGGGCGCCGCCGATCAGGCCGATCGCGAAGAACCACAGCCCGGCCATCACGCCGAGCGCCGCGGTGGAGGCCAGCCGGCCCGTGACGACCGCCGAAGCGGCTGATCGGCGCCGCCACCAGCCGATCGATGAAGCCGAGCTCGATGTCGAGCGCCAGCGCGATCCCGCCGCTCACCCCCACGAGCAGCGTGGACTGCATCATCGCGGCGGGCAGCTCGAAGTCGAGGAAGCCGTGCACCTTCGGGAAGCCGGGCAGCTTCGTCGCGCTGCCGGCGCCGCCCACGTTCGCGAGCAGGAACAGCGTGGGGAACACCAGGATCGGGGCGAGGAACTGGGCCGCCGGAAGGTCTGCCTGAGCGACCTCCGGGAGAGCATCCACATCACCCGCGCCTGCTCGGCGACGGTGAGCTGCCTCACGCCGGCGCCGCCGCCTGCTCCTCGGCGCCCTCGAGGTGACGGCCGGTCTTCTCGACGAACACGTCGTCGAGGGTCGGCTCGTGGAGGTCGAGCGCCTCGACCGCGAGCCCGGCCTCGTCGAGCGCGCGCACGATCGGCGCCACCAGCGTCGCGCCGCCCTCGATCGCCACGCTCACGGTGCCGTTCGTTGTCGGCTGCAGGTCGCCGAAGCGGCCGAGCACCTCGGTGGCGCTCGCGTTGTCGGCGCCCGACACGCGGATCTCGAGGCGCGACCGGCCGATCTCGGCCTTGAGCTCGCCGGGCGTCCCTCCGCCGCCGATCCTGCCCTCGTCGATGATGCCGACGCGGTCGGCGAGCTGGTCGGCCTCCTCCAGGTACTGCGTCGTGAGCACGAGCGCCGGTGCCGTCGTTGACCAGGCCGCGCGATCTCCTCCCACACCTCCGGCGCGACTCGCGGGATCGAGGCCCGTCGTCGGCTCGTCGAGGAACAGCACGGCGGCGGTGGACGAGCAGGCAGGCCGCCAGGTCGAGCCGCCGCCTCATGCCGCCGGAGTAGGTCCCGACGTGCCGGTCGGCCGCGTGGGTCAGGCCGAAGCGCTCGAGCAGCTCGCCGCAGCGCGCGCCGCCTCGCCGCTGGGCATGCGCGTGCAGCCTCGCCAGCAGCACGAGGTTCTCGCGCCCCGTCATCCGCGCGTCGAGCGCTGCCTCCTGGAGCGCGACCCCGATGCGCTCGCGCACCTCGGACGCGTCCGGACGACGTCGTGGCCGGCGACGGTGGCGCGACCGCTCGTCGGCCGCAGCAGCGTGCGAGGATCCGCACGGCGGTCGTCTTGCCGGCGCCGTTCGGCCCGAGGAAGGCGTAGATCTGCCCCTCCTCCACGTCCAGATCCACGCCCGCCACGGCAACGATGCCGCCGCCGAAGCTGCGTTCCAGTCCTCGTGTCTCGATGGCCGCCACGGCCCCGAGACTACTTACCGGTAATTAGCGCGCGACGACCGGGGAGGCCACGACGCCGCCCGCGAGCACGCGGTACTCACCGCTCCCGTACACCGGGACGCTGTATGCGCCGACCCGGTTCGTGAGCCCGCGCGCCACCAGCGTCCAGCGGCCGTCGGGGCCGAGTCGCTGCACGTCCACGATCCCTTGCCTCGGCGCGGGCACGAAGCTGCCGCTGACCGTGTGGGGCACGATCAGCGCGCCCACGAGCGGCACGAGGTCCTTGCCGGACCTGTCCACCGAGGAGCGGCGATGGCGGTCCGGGTTGTTCCGACGGATGGGGCCCAGTGACCTGCGGCGGCGTGGCCGGCGTGCCGGTTTGTTGCGGCTCCGGCAACTGCGGAGCGGGAAGCTTGGATTGATCGGACGGCGACAGCGGATAGTCCATCGGGGTCAATTCAGGGGATTGCGCCGCGGGCTCGGCGCCAACCGGCGGACTCATAATTGCTGTGGACAAGGCGATTGCGGTTAAAACTCCCAGGGAATAACAAAATCGTCCGAACATGAACTTTCTCCTTAACCGGCATTCCCACGATGGGCGTCGATAGCGAGCCCATCTGCCCTAATTCGGTTCCACTTTAACGCGAACCATTGCTCTTAATTGTATCAGCTCTCTATTCGGCGGCAATACGAACCGCGGAAGGCAGCTGTTCGAGTGCGCGGTTTGCGCCGTGTATACGTCTGTAGCAGATCGATAGCCATTTCCCGCTTTTCAGAATTGCGTGCCATATATCTCTGACGAGAAATTAATATTGTTTAGCAGACTCGGTACGCTGGAATTTCCACAACGGGGTGTTGCGGTCGCGCAATGGCAGTTTGTCGACGCTTGCTGCTCAATGTCATGCGATGTCCACATCGCCGGTTCATGGGGGACGCCACTCACGGACGCCGCCTATCTCATGCAAAAGATGCTAATTTTCCGGTGATTTGGACGGATCCTGAGGATGGCCTCAAAAACAGAATTCAATTGTCGCCGGAATAGTGCAATTCAATATTTCGCCGTAACGGGAGCCCCACAGGTCCAAATTAATTCTGTCCGAGGGCCGTCCGGGGTTTCGACCTGTTGAAAGGCATAACACTCTATTCTTGGCCGGTGATAGACATAGCCAAAGGGATAGGGGAGACCAAAAAACGGCATTCCGTCGACAGTCCCCACCGGCCTCGCCTGCGAGGGAATCGGCAACACCAACATGCCCAGGCACAACCCCACGGCCGCACCAATTTTCCGGAGGATCATTTTCGCAGTCCACTATTTTGGCATTTAATGTTTAATGATCGCATGAATTGCGACTGGGAGCAAGCGACTTTCCTCATTTCGGCAGTATTCTGGCTTGACACAAGGTTTGGCGCGCGAGCCGGAACGACGACGATCGGGCTTAGTCCGGGCCGCCGCCAATGGGATGATGTGGCGCTGACCGTGCTTGCCAGCGAACCCCAAGATCGCGGATTTCCGCTTCGAGGCATTCGACCTCGAGCCGCAGCGCCCGGCCGGCGGAGAAGATAAACTCCACGACTCCCGCGGGCGGCTCGGTTTCCTTGAAGCCGATATCCAGCACGTTGAGAACAAGCCCCTCATCCCGGCAATGAAAGCCCCGGCACGAGACTTTGAGAACACGCCCGAAATGCAAGCCCGTGCGGGCGCGCTCACAGCAGGGGCGTCCGCTTTTTTTCGCGGCGGCCCGCACCCAATCGAACCTCGAAGTTACCATCGCGAATTGTTTCGAGTTCGGCAAAAAGGCCATGTCGCCGACCCGCACCAGGGCGTCCTGCAGATTTGCCGCGATCACCGCGAGATCGTCGGCGTCGAAGGCGATCAATCGAGGAAGGTCCCGCATCGGCACCTCTGCTTGGGTTGTCGTGGCATCAACCCTTCCCGCGCCCGACCGGTCGAGGCCGCGCGCGCCTTCCGGAGTTGGAAAGGATTATGGCAATTTCAAGCGGGGGAAAGACATTGCGCGCAAAGAAATGCAAACCAAATAGCAAGACGGCCCCCCGGCGCTAATCGTACCGCCTTGCTGACTATCGCGGCCGTGACCGAGGCCATGATGGCCTCACCGGCTCGCCGGGCCATTGCGCGTGATCCGGACTCCGGACCTATTGGACCGCATCACACCTGGAAACACGCGTTTTAGCGGGTCATCGCGGCCTTGGCCGACGCCGCGCCGAAAATCGTGGCCGTGACCGAGGTTGCGCCGCTGTCGCCGCCGATGGTTAGCGTCACCGGCACCGCGTTCTGGGTCCCGGTCAGAGAGGCATTCTGTGCCCCCGCCTGGAATGTGTAGCGCAAGGTGCCTGTGGACTTGATCGCAGCCTTCAAGGTCACGCCGTTGATCACCCCTTCGAAGCTGAAAATCCCCTTCCCGGTCTGGTAGAAAGAGCCGGGCGGAATCGTGACGGCGAAGGTGCCGGCCTGGAGCGTGACCGCCTGGGTGACGGGACTGATCGCGGGCGCGGTGCTGCTCAAGGTGAAGCTGGTCCCAAGGGTGAAGGCATCCGTGGTGCCGAAGGCGATGTTGAGGACGGCGTTGAAGGCAAGGAACGGCGTCGTGGTGACGAACCCCGTGCCCGTCAGCTTGAACACCGTGCCGGCATCTGACCCGCCGCCAAAATCTGTCGTGCCATAGAGATTGCCGCTGCTGTCGGCAATCAGGCCGGCTTCCGGATTGGACCCGTCGCTGATGCCGCCCTTAAAGGAGTACAGCATTGTCTCGGACCCGCCCGGCGTCAGCCTGAACACCACGCCCAATCCCGACGCGCCGCCACCTTCGGTCGTGCCATAGAGATTGCCGTTGCTATCGGCAATCAGGCCGGCGCGGGGACGGGTCCCATTGCTGCCGCCCGTAAAGGTGTACAGCACCGTCTCGGTCCCGCTCGGCGTGAGCTTGAAGACCGTGCCGCATCCGAACGGAAAAACCGAACACGACCCGCCATCGGATGTCGTGCCATAGAGATTGCCGCCGCTGTCGGCAATCAGGCCGGCTGCGGGTTCGCCCTCGTCGCTCGTAAAGGAGTGCAGCACCGTCTCGGTCCCGCCCTGCGTGAGCTTGAACACCACACCGGAGTTCGACGCGCCCCCCGCGAAGGTCGTGCCATAGAGATTGCCGCTGCTATCGCGAATCAGGCTGGCGTGGGGACTGTCCCCGTCGCTGCAGTTAGGAAAAGAAGGGCAGAAGGAGTAGAGCAACGTCTCGGTCCCGCCCGGCGAGAGTTTGAACACTGCGCCCTGTCCCCACGCGCCGCCATCTCCTGTCGTGCCATAGAGATTGCCGCTGCTGTCGGCAATCAGTCCGCCGGCGGGCAAACCCCCGTCGCCAAAAGTAAACGAGTGCAGCACCGTCTCGGTCCCGCCCGGCGAAAGCTTGAACACTGTGCCCTCATTCGACGCGCCGCCATTTACTGTCGTGCCATAGAGATTGCCGCTGCTGTCGGCAATCAGGCCTGCTAGGGGACCACTCCCGTCGCTGGGGCGCCCCGTAAAGGAGTGCAGGACCGTCTCGGTCCCGCCCGGCGTGAGCTTGAACACCACGCCTTGTGACAACACGCCACCGCCACCGACTGTCGTGCCATAGAGATTCCCCTTGCTGTCGGCGATCAAGCCGGCGCGGGGACTATTCCCATCGCTGCCGCCGGTAAAGGTGTACAGCACCGTCTCGACGGGAGCGGCCGAGGCGCTTCCGCCTGCCACCGCCATCAGCGCGGCCCATAGTGCCGTATATACTCCCCGCGTGGCGCGGCCTCTCTTGCTTTTATTGCCTTGCATGGTGTCCACCCTTTCGAACATACGTGATTTCAATTACTTGTCGTCGATATGCGCGACCGAAACCGTGCCGCTGTCGTCGCCGATGGCCTCACCGGCCCGCCCGGCTATCGCGTGATCCGGACCTATTGAACCGCATCATACCTGGAAACACGCGTTTTAGCGGGTCATCGCGGCCCTGGCCGACGCCGTGCCGAAAATCGTGGCCGTGACCGACGTGGCGCCGCTGTCACCGCCGATGGTTAGCGTCACCGGCACGGGGTTCCGAGTCCCGGTCAGGGAGGCATTCTGTGCTCCCGCCTGAAAATTGTAGCGCAAGGTGCCCGTGGACTTGATCTGCGCCTTCAAGGTCACGCCGTTGATCACCCCCTCAAAGCTGAAAATCCCCTTCCCGGTCTGGTAGAAAGAGCCGGGCGGAATCGTGACGGCGAAGGTGCCGGCCTGGAGCGTGACCGCCTGGGTGACGGGATTGATCGGGGGCGCGGTGCTGCTCAAGGTGAAGCTGGTCCCAAGGGTGAAGGCATCCGTGTTTGGAGCGGTGCCGAAGGCGATGTTGAGGACGGCGTTGAAGGCAAGGAAGGGAACGTCGGGAATGATGCCCACGGCAAAGGGTAAGTTCCCCACCGCGAGCGTGGCCGCCTCCACCGTGTTGGTGGCCGTGTCGATCACCGAGACGTTGTTGGAGTTCTCATTCACGACATAGGCGTGTTTGCCGTCCGGGGCGACGGCGACCGCAACTGGGAGACTCCCTACCGCAAGCTTGGCCGCGTCCACCGTGTTGGTGGCCGTGTCAATGATCGAGACATTGTTGTCCCGACTATTCGCGACATAGGCGTGTAGCCCATCGGGGGTGACGGCGACCGCGCCGGGGCCAGCTCCCACCGCGAGCGTGGCCGCCTCCACCGTGTTGGTGGCCGTGTCGATCACCGAAACAGTGTTGTCGTTCAGATTCGTGACATAGGCGTGTTTGCCATCTGGGGTGACGGCGATCCCAACAGGGTTGGCTCCCACCGCGAGTGAGGCCGCCTCCACCGTGTTGGTGGCCGTGTCGATCACCGAAACGTTGTGGGAGTCATCATTTGTGACGTAGGCGTGCTTGCCATCCGGGCTGACTGCGACTCCGCGGGGAAGACTTCCCACCCCGACCGTGGCCACCACCGTGTTGGTGGCCGTGGCGATTACCGAAACATTGTTTGAACCAAAATTCACGACATAGACGTGTTTCCCGTCCGGGGAGACGGCGATCGCTTCAGGTAAATTCCCTACGGCGGGCGTGGCCGCCTCCACCGTGTTGGTGGCCGCGTCGATTACCGAGACAGTGCCGCCAAGGCCAAAAAAATTTCCATTCGCAACATAGGCGTGTAGCCCATCAGGGGTGACGGCAATCGCGTTGGGTTGGTTCCCCACCGCGAGTGTGGCCGCCTCCACCGTGTTGGTGGCCGTGTCGATCACCGAAACCGTGCTGTCGGCATCATTCGCGACATAGGCGAAGGGCGCCGCTTCCGCCGGCCGGTCAAGCAAGCCCAGCCCCAGCGCCAAAACGGCGAAGAATCCCATAAATCCGCGTGCCGGTACGGCGCAGCTTCCATTACGATTATTGCTATACATAACACTTCTCCCACTTATTCCGGCATTATTTCTAGACCACCGGTTTCACCCTCAGCGTACGTCCTGTCCGCTCTCCCAACAAGGGCAATCCAGTGCGCTAAAAGCGAACCCGCCGGATTTCGAGCTGTCCCGTGCTTTTCCGTGCAATCGCACCAATTATCCGCGCAATCCCACATGTTTCAAACCCGCGCGGCGTATGAAGGCCTGTGCGGTTTCAGGCCGCCAATCGTACCAAATTGCTTCACGTGAAACCTTTTGGTACGATTTTTCACGTGCGCCATCTGTAAAACTTATCCCGGTTTTCCTAATCGCGGCTTCGTTGCAAACGCCAACCGGCCCGCTACATTGGGGCGAAGCCTTGCACCCGGCGCCCCGCTCCCGCACGCCGTCGAACGCCCATTCCGATTGGCTCGATGAAACCACCAAAACCGCCCGCGCGCTCCGGTCAAGGAACCAGAGCACCGCCAGAAATGCCGCACGATGGCCGCGTGATAAAAATCCGCGGCGCGCGCGAGCACAACCTCAAAAACATCGACCTCACGATTCCGCGCGACAAACTCGTCGTCTTCACCGGCCTTTCCGGCTCGGGAAAATCCTCGCTCGCCTTCGACACAATCTATGCCGAAGGCCAGCGCCGCTATGTCGAATCGCTCTCGGCCTATGCGCGCCAATTTTTGGAAATGATGCAAAAGCCGGATGTCGATCAGATCGACGGCCTGTCGCCGGCGATCTCGATCGAGCAAAAGACGACCTCGAAAAACCCGCGCTCGACGGTCGGTACCGTCACGGAAATTTACGATTACATGCGGCTGCTATTCGCCCGCATCGGGATCGCCTATTCGCCGGCGACGGGGCTCCCCATCGAGAGCCAGACGGTGAGCCAAATGGCCGACCGGGTGATCGCGCTGCCCGAGGGCACGCGGCTCTATCTGATCGCGCCGGTCATCCGGGGCCGCAAGGGCGAATACCGCAAGGAAATCGCCGAGTTCATGAAGCGTGGCTTTCAACGGCTAAAGATCGACGGGGAATTTTATGAAATCGCCGACGCGCCGCAGCTCGACAAAAAGCTCAAGCACGACATCGAGGTCGTGGTCGATCGGATCGCGGTACGCCCCGGGGTCGAGGCGCGATTATCGGAAAGTTTTGAGACCGCGCTCGAACTCGCGGACGGCATAGCAATTGCCGAATACGCCGACGCGAAGGATGAAAACGGCTCCCCCAAGCGGATTGTCTTTTCGTCCAAATTCGCCTGCCCGGTGTCCGGCTTCACCATCTCCGAAATCGAGCCGCGCCTGTTCTCCTTCAACAATCCTTCCGGCGCCTGCCCGCATTGCGGCGGCCTCGGTATCGAGCAGACCGTCGATCCCGAGCTGATTGTCCCCGATCCGAAGCTCACCCTGCGAAAAGGCGCCATCGCGCCCTGGGCCCGCTCCAGCTCGCCCTATTATTTGCAAACCTTCGAAGCGCTCGCCAAGCATTTCAAGTTCCGTCTCGACACGCGTTTCGAGACGCTGTCTCAACAAGCCCGCAATGTGATCCTGCATGGGTCCGGCCAGGAGCCCGTGCGGTTTTCCTACGACGATGGTTTGCGCTCCTATGATATCGTGAAGCCATTCGAAGGCGTCATCGGCAACCTCGCACGACGTTTCCGCGAGACCGAAAGCGAATGGGCGCGCGAGGACATCGCCCGCTACATGACGGCTTCTCCGTGCGCCGTCTGCAATGGCACAAGGCTGCGCCCGGAGGCGCTCGCGGTCAAGATCGATGGCTGCCACATCGCTCAATTGACCGCGCTACCGGTGCGCGCCGCGCGAGAGTGGTTCGCCTCGCTGGCCAGCAAGCTCGACCCAAAACGGCGCGAGATTGCCAAGCGCATTCTGAAAGAGATTTCAGACAGGCTCTCGTTTCTTGTCGATGTCGGCCTCGACTATCTCACGCTTTCCCGCGCGTCCGGCACGCTGTCCGGCGGCGAGAGCCAGCGTATCAGGCTCGCCTCGCAGATCGGGTCGGGCCTGACCGGCGTGCTTTATGTGCTGGACGAACCGTCCATTGGCCTGCATCAGCGCGACAATGCGAGGCTTCTCGACACTTTGCGGCGGCTGCGCGATCTCGGCAATACGGTGATCGTTGTCGAACATGACGAGGACGCCATTTTTGCCGCCGATTTTGTCGTCGATTTTGGCCCTGGTGCCGGCATTCACGGCGGTGAGGTCGTGGCGCAAGGTACCGCCGCCGAAATCATGGCGGATAAGGATTCGCTGACCGGCCACTATCTCACCGGAGCGCTTGAAGTCGCGGCGCCACGCCGCCGGCGCAGGCCGGAGCCGGGCCGCGAGCTCGCCATCGTCCATGCCCGCGGCAATAACCTCAAAAATATCTCCGCCGTGATCCCGCTCGGGGTTTTCACCTGTGTTACCGGCGTCTCCGGCGGCGGCAAATCGACCCTCATCATCGATACGCTTTACAAAGCCGCCGCGCGGCGGCTCAACGGCGCGCTCGAACATCCAGCCCCGCATACGCGAATCGAGGGTCTCGAACATCTCGACAAGGTCATCGACATCGACCAATCGCCGATCGGGCGCACACCGCGCTCGAATCCGGCGACCTATACCGGCGCGTTCACGCCGATCCGGGAATGGTTCGCGGCCCTTCCGGAAGCCAAGGCGCGCGGCTATCAGCCGGGACGATTTTCCTTCAACGTGAAGGGTGGACGCTGCGAGGCCTGCCAGGGCGACGGGGTAATTAAGATCGAGATGCACTTTTTGCCCGATGTCTACGTCACTTGCGATGTCTGCAAGGGCAAGCGCTACGATCGCGAGACGCTCGAAGTGAAATATCGCGGCCAATCGATCGCCGGCGTGCTCGGCATGACAGTCGAGGAAGCAGCGAACCTATTCAAGGCGGTGCCATCCATACGCGAGAAATTGGCAACGCTAGCCCGCGTGGGCCTCGGTTATGTCAAGGTCGGCCAGCAAGCCAACACTTTGTCGGGCGGCGAGGCGCAGCGAATCAAACTCGCCAAGGAGCTTTCCAGGCGCTCGACCGGCCGCACGCTCTATATTCTCGACGAGCCAACCACCGGGCTGCATTTCCACGACGTCGCAAAACTCCTCGAAGTGCTGCAGGAATTGGTCGATCAGGGCAATACGGTCATTGTGATCGAGCACAATCTCGAGGTCGTGAAAACGGCCGACTGGATCATCGATCTTGGTCCCGAAGGCGGCGACGCCGGCGGCGAGATCGTCGCGGCCGGACCGCCCGAGGACATTGTGCGGGCGACTAAGAGCTACACCGGGCGCTATTTGCGCGCGTTTCTGGAACGGCGGCCGTTGGCAAAAGGCACCCAGGCGGCGGAATGACCGTGGTCTCCGGGGCCGGTCTGGGCGCGCGCGAGAGCGGGCTTCGGCAGGCTGCAGCGTTGGCCTTTTGCGGCGGGCAAGCCCCGGACAAGCTTAGCGAGGCACATTTTCATCGGACCCAGCGAATTGCCCGCGCCAGTTCGATGGGCACTGAAGGGCGGGCGAGGCAAAAGGGGGCAGAAATCGCATAGCTGCTCTCGAAATTCCGGAGTTGCATGGATATTTAATCAGGTAATTGCACTGCAACAAAAATCGTCTTGGAACGAAACCCGCTAGAGCGGGTCCCGAAGAGTTCAGAATCGGTAAGGGATTCCCAAATCGGCCGAATTATGATTCAGCATGTTGGCTGGAAAGGAGGCCGGCATGGATGGCAAAACCCTATTCGCAGGATTTACGTGACCGCGTGGTGCGGGCGGTTTTGGCTGGTCAGTCCCGACGCAAGGCGGCGTGCAGTTTTGAGATCAGTGCGAGCTGTGTGATCAAACTCATGCACCAGTGGGAAACAACAGGCGATTGTCTGCCGCGCAAGTTTGGCGGTCATAAGCGGCACGCGCTGGCTGAGCATGAAGATAAGGTGCGGGCTTTGGTCGCGGCGCAGCCCGATCTGACGATCGCGGCGCTGTGGAAAAAGCTGACGGTGCTCGGCATCAAAGTCGGGCGGTCCGCCGTCGGACGCTTTTTGCTGCATCTGAAATTGACCTATAAAAAAAACTCTGCACGCCGCGGAACAGGAAAGGCCCGATGTTCAGGCGGCCCGCCTCGCTTGGCGCGAGATGCAAAAAGCTCTTGATCCTAAAAAGCTTGTGTTCATCGACGAGACATGGGCCTCAACCAACATGACGCCCCGTTATGGGCGCTGCGAAAGGGGCAAAAGGTTGCTCGCTTACTCGCCCTTCGGTCACTGGAAAACGACGACGTTCGTGGCCGCTTTGCGTCACGATCGCATCACGGCTCCTTGTGTCTTTGATGGCCCCATCAACGGCGAAACATTCCTCGCTTATGTTGAGCAGGCCCTCGCGCCGGCATTGTCGCCTGGCGACATAGTCATCATGGATAATCTCGGTTCCCATAAAGTCGCCGGCGTTCGTGAAGCCATCGAAGCCGCTGGGGCGACGCAGCGCTTTTTGCCTGCCTACAGCCCTGACCTCGATCCTATCGAACAGGTTTTCGCCAAACTCAAAAACACGCTGCGTAAAATGGCTCACCGAACCGTCGATGCCCTTTGGGAAGGCATCGGCAGCGCCCTCGATGACTTCCCTCCCAACGAATGTCTAAATTACTTCCGCAACGCCGGATATGGCTCTGCCTAATGGGGATACGCTCTATCGTCCAGTTACGATGCTTTGGCGGAGAGGTTATGGCGGCAAATTTTTTCCGCGCAGGTGGCGGAGGAAGCGGGGACTATTTGTTTTAACAGTTGAACGTTGGTGACGGTCGAGGTTTGACCGAAACCGGCAAGGGTTGAGCTTGGCCCATGCTTGGGCAAACGTAAGTCTTGGTGGCTTTCAATTCGGTTGATATCTAAGTTTGGCCACACATGAACGCTTGAGCACAGTTGAAAATTCTGTAATCGTCACAACATTGGTTGCGCCGGTGGTTGAGGCCGCACTCAAGCCCCTCGCTGGCGAGAAGCGCCCGCCGATCCTCCCCGGCGGGCGCTTTCTTTCGACCGCACTTTGTTCGCCACTTAGCTGCGTCGAGCGTCACGATACGCCGGGACTGTCTCCTCGATGCGGAAGCGCGCAAGCTTCCGTCTGAGCGAGATCCCCAAACATACCGGCTTTTTGGAAAAGATCATGCGATGACTCTTGCCATGACTCCTCAAGACATAAAGACCAAGACCTGATCAATTTGAAGGGATCAAGGTCTATTAACCGCATTCCCGGAAAGACACGCTCATCTTCTGGCCGGTTGGAGCGAATCAGTGGTTAGAATCAGCATGGGCCGTCCTGGCGGGCCTCGGGGATGAACATAATTGGCGCGATTGGGCCCACGACCGGGTCGAGGCATTGCCAAATCCCGTCAAAAGCGGCAATCTCTGCCGTTGATGCCAGATTAACCAGCAGGGACGACCTGCAACTGTAATTTGCAAACTATATAAAACGCCACGGATTCTCATTCCGATGCACAAGACAAAAAGCTATCGTCAATGATGGCTTCAAAGGGGGAGGATAGAATATCATGACAAAGGTAAGAACTATTACCATCATCATGGCCCTGATGATCGCTGCTGGAGCGAGCCTAGCGCCAGCCAGCAAAGCAGCCAGTTTCAATCCGGTTACTCAGAAAGCGCAGGAGAAGCTTGCGGCATTGGGCTTCGATCCAGGGACCGCGGATGGGATTCTCGGCCGTCATACGATCGCTGCAATCAATGCATTTCAGAAAAACTCTGGCCTCCCAGTGACTGGAGCTCTTGATAGCGCCACTCTGGCGAAATTGGCGATCGGTGCTCCGCCGCCCCAGACAGCCCAGACGGCTCAAACACCTCAGCCGCCACCGGCCACTCAGGCCACCACGGTCAGCGACTGGCGGGCAGTTCCGGCCCAGGACGAGCTGGATAAGCTCGTTGCGAACCCTATAAATAATTCCAATTTTCCCTACACAGACTACCGGCCGGATGCGCCAGCGGCGAATTTGGATCTTCCTGGCGCGGCAATATTGGCGGCTATGAATGAAAGCGCGGATGTCTACGGCAGTGGCGGGCCCGGGCAGCCCAAGCATACGGACCAGGGCTACAATTATATGACTGGCTGTCTTACGACTGGCTATGCTCCAACGAACTGGTCCGATATTACCATCCACTACTATTGCCAGATGTCAAAACCGAGGGCGTGCTATACGTATGCACTGTCAGGAAAATCGACAGGCGGTGTAAAATTTGCAAGACCAGCGGCCTATCAAGGCTGCGCGACGGGAAAATTGTCCGAATCTGCTGACTTCGCTTTCGTGACCAAAACACAGCCGCAGATATTCCAATATGTGATGTTTGGCCAAACTAATGCCTTCAATCATGAGCAAGAACAGGCCATCATTAATGCCTTCTACGGAGTGAAGAACCCGGCCGATCCGAAGGAATGCCGGCTGAAGCGCCCGCGCCGCACGGAAGATCCCACCGATGGGACGCACTGTCTGGCTGACAAAACGATGAAAATAAAACTCGTTGGGAAAAGCTCCTAAGTGTATGGTTCGGTTTTTGGATTCGATTTGACGGACACCGTCCGATGAAATCTTAGCTTGCCATTCATCACTTGGCGGCGCGTGTGGCGAGGCGGATCCGCCTCACCGGTAATAATCCGCTGTAGGATGAATGGATAAACCCGACAACGTCCGATGGATCAAATCCAGACTTTCGTCGCATCGCCAGCTAAGCATGAATATCGAAACCGACTCTTGCAAATCAACGGGAAGTAGCCGCCAAGGCCAGCCAGAACGCAGCACGTAGAAGTTTGCGTTGATGATCTCGCGCAACGGCCAGCGCCACGGCGATCCTCTCGTCCTCGGCCCCGGAAGAAGCGGTTCTATCATGCCCCATTTCTTGCCGGTGACGTCGCTCCGGTAACGTGACGAGTTGCAGCAATACTTCTCGCGTATGGCAAGTGTCCAAATGACAACGCCAATGTGCAAATCAGCAATCACCTTGGAATCATGAGGTCTTCAGCCACTTAACCCGTTTCGAAACGGACTCTTAGTGTCCGTCTAGAAACATATTGAATCGGATGAATCATTTGTGATTCAAGGATGGCGGCCTGATTCGAGGAGGGACCGCCGATGTGGACGAAGGAAAACCGCGTGCGCTACAATCGCGACAAGCTGCGTTATCCGAGTGATCTGATTGACGCTGAATGGTCGCTGATCGAACCGCTGATCCCGCCGGCCAAGGGTGGCGGCAACAAGCGCCGGGTGAACCTTCGCGAGATCGTCAACGGGATCATGTATGTGCTCTCGACGGGATGCCAATGGCGGGCGATTCCGAAAGACCTGCCGCCGAAGAGCACGGTGTTCGCCTATCTCGATTTATGGATCTATGACGGCACCCTGGATCGCATGCACCACGCGCTTTACGAAGCGTGTCGCGAGCAAGCCTGCCGCGACACCAGCCCTACCGCCGCGATCATCGACAGTCAGAGCGTGAAAAGCGCCGAAAAAGGGGGGCCTGCATCGATCCACCTGGGTTCGACGCCGGCAAGCTGATCAAGGGCAAGAAGCGGCACATTCTCGCCGACACCGAGGGATTGCTGCTGCATGCCATCGTGCATGCCGCCGACATTCAAGATCGCGACGGAGGCGTTCTTCTGCTGGCCACGCTGTTTGGCCTGTTTCCTTTCTTGAAGAAGCTGTTCGCCGACAGCGCTTATCAAGGGCCGATCTTTCACAAGGCCGTTGGCAAAATCCTGCCCCAACTCGACATCGAAATCGTCAAACGTTCCGATCGGGCCAAGGGTTTCGCCGTCCTACCAAAACGTTGGATCGTCGAACGCACGATTGCTTGGCTCAATCGATGTCGCCGGCTCGCCAAGGATTGGGAAAATCTGAATGTCAAAGCGCTCGCTTTCTTGCGCTTTGCCTCAATCCGCCTCATGCTCAGAAAACTCTGTAATCCTTCCTGATGTTCTTGGACGGACTCTTAGTGAGACGAGGAACTTCTGCAGCAATAGTTTGTTTTGTATCCGCACGGGAAGAGTAACTTAAGCGTTACAGCGTCATCCTACGGACCTAATCGTGTACCCGAATATTCCGATATTGGGGAGATCATTATGACCAGAAAGAACGCACGATCCGCCGTAAAAGCCGAAACTCTCAAGATACACGACAATGTCGTAACTTGGACTAACGCAAGAGCACTTGAGAATAATAAACTTTTACCTTTTATAAAAGCAATATTTATTAAGATCTGTAATCCTTTAAGTTTGCTTTTTATTTTCTGTACGCTTTTGATGCTCGCGAGCGTCTTTCGCATGTGGAACCATTGGTTCGAGATTTCTGCCTCGCTTGGCTACTACCAGGCCGCTGGCGTCCTCGCGACGGTTACCGGTGCCGCGCTTATCCTTGCATGGTGGCTCAATACGGATAACCATTAAGGCACCATGCCCAACCCAATCCCGCTCGCCCCCATCCATGGGCTGGCTCCCATCCATGTGATCGGCGGCGGCCTTGCCGGCAGCGAGGCGGCGTGGCAAATCGCGCGGCAAAACATCCCCGTCGTGCTGCATGAGATGCGGCCGTTTTGCAAGACACCCGCGCATCAGACGGGAGACCTCGCCGAGCTCGTCTGTTCCAATTCGTTTCGCGCCGACGATCCGCAAACGAGCGCGATTGGCATTTTGCATCGTGAAATGCGGTGCCTCGATTCCCTCATCCTGGCCGCCGCCGACGCGCATAAGCTGCCCGCTGGAGGCGCGCTCGCGGTCGATCGCGGCCAATTTTCCGCGGCGGTTACGGAGGCGGTATGCGGGCATGCGCTCATTACGGCCGTTCGCGAAGAAATCGATGGTCTGCCGCCAGAAACTTGGGACAATGTGATCATTGCAAGCGGACCACTGACATCCCCCGCCCTTGCCGCGGCGATCGGCGCGCTGACCGGCGAGCGCGATCTTGCCTTTTTCGACGCGATCGCCCCGGTCGTGCACCGCGAGTCGATCGACATGGAGAAGGCGTGGTTCCAGTCGCGCTACGACAAAGCGGGGCCCGCCGGCACCGGCGCCGATTACATCAATTGCCCGCTGACGCGAGATCAATATTTTGCCTTCGTGGACGTCCTCATTGACGCAGATCGAGCCCTGCCCCACTCGCTCGCGGAGGAAGACACGCCCTATTTCAATGGCTGTCTGCCAATCGAAATCATGGCAGCGCGGGGACGTGAGACTCTAAGACACGGACCGATGAAGCCGTTTGGCTTGACCAATCCGCATGCTGGCTCAGCAAAGCCTTATGCGGTCGTGCAACTGCGGCAGGACAATGCGCTCGGTACGCTCTATAATATTGTCGGCTTCCAGACAAAGCTCAAACATCACGCGCAGGTCGACATTTTCCGCACCATTCCGAGCCTCGAAAATGCATCCTTTGCCCGCCTCGGCGGAATCCACCGCAACACTTTTTTGAATTCGCCCAAATTGCTCGATGGCGCCTTGCGGCTCCGGGCCGATCCGAGGCTGCGGTTCGCTGGCCAGATCACCGGCTGCGAGGGCTATGTCGAAAGCGCGGCGATCGGGCTTGCCGCGGGCCGCATGGCGGCGGCGGAACGCAAGGGCGAGGCTTTCGCGTCGCTCCCGCCGACGACCGCACTCGGCGCTCTCATCAACCATATCACAGGCGGCCACATCGAAATTATCGACGCCGGTCCGCCTTCGTTTCAGCCGATGAATATTAATTTTGGACTTTTCCCGCCACTTGCCGGGACCTTACACGGCAAGGAAACAGCTCTGAGCCGTAAAGCCGCAATCGCCGCGCGGGCCGCGCGCGATTTGGACAGTTGGATTGGAGCGCATCAAACTCGCGCGGCCGAATAAGCGCAGAACACTTTACCGTCTCGTTTCAAGTCAAAAGTCCTTAAGCCCATGGTTCCAGGAGGGCAAATTCCGAGTCCGCTAGAAAATAGTCTCACCCCCCACCAGGCCAAGCACAAGGAAAACGATAAACCCAACGATGAAAATTAGGAAAAGTATGCGCGCGATCCCGCCGGTGGCCGCCGATATGCCGGTAAATCCAAGGACACCGGCGACGACGGATATCAGGAGAAAGATGAGGGCCAATCTCAGCATATGCGTTCTCCGGAAAATTATGGGGCCCTTTTGATAGGACCTACGCCGGATGGAATGCCAAACGCGCCAGAAGGTTCCGCGCGGCGTTTTCCGCTTCGGTCGCCGAGCAAGACATCATTTCGGCGCGAGAAAGACGTCCGCCGCGAATCCAGCGAAAAGCATAAGCCCTGCGTCGCGGTTCGAGCGAAACAAGCGCAGCGCGAGGGCGCCATTTCGAGGGTCGATGCGCATCGCCTGCCAGCCGAGGTGCAGCGCGAAAAGAACGAGGCCGCCTTGCGCCGGGAAGCCCGCGCTGGCGGCAAGGAGCGCCACTTCGATGCAGATGACCGCAAGCGCGTAGAACACTCCGATCCCTAAACGAAGGTGCTCGCCAAATGCCCGCGCGGTCGAGCCGATGCCCGTAAGCGCATCGTCCTCGATGTCTTGCACCGCGTAGATCGTATCGTAGCCGATGGTCCAAAAAACCGCGCCGAGATAGAGCAAGAATGGCGCGGATGCGAGCGATCCGAGGGCTGCCGCCCATCCAACCAGGGCGCCCCACGCGAATGCCGCGCCCAGAACCGCTTGCGGCCAGGAACTCACTCGCTTCATGAAAGGATAGAGGCCAACGACGCCAAGCGAGGCAAATCCCAAACGGATCGTAAAGCCGTTAAAACTTAAAAGCACGGCAAGTCCGGCAAGACTTTGCGCGGCAAGAAAGGTGGCTGCGGCCGTTGCGCCGATCCGTCCCGAGGCAAGCGGACGCCATTTCGTGCGCTCTACCTTCGCATCGATCCCGCGATCGATGATGTCGTTGTAAGTCGCGCCGGCGCCGCGCATGACGACGGCGCCAATGAAAAACAAGAGAAGGTCGCGGGCTCGCAATGGTCCGCCTTGATAAATGCTCGCGAGCGCGCTTCCCCACCAGCATGGCAACAGAAGCAGCCACCAGCCGATCGGGCGATCGAGGCGTGCGAGTTGAAGCAGGGGATGCCAGGAATTTGGCGCGAGCCGAAAGATGAGCGGTTCCGCAACGGAATCTGGTAGAGTGGCGGGCACGGGCTGGGCGCGCGGGCTGGGCGCTTCTGGCCCGGCCGGGCGTTGCGTCACAGCGGCCCGGCGGGCAGCTTCGTTTGCGGCGCATTGAGGACGCCCGCAGCCTGCTGCTCTTGCGCTTTCTTCATCTGTGCCGCAATCTTGCAGGCTTGATCAGCAACCTTGCTGGATTTGCCGGTGCTCACCGAAATATTTTGCAACGCTTCGTCAGGGACCGCGCACCAATCCTTGTTCTTTGTTAAATAAGCAAGGAGCTCATGCTCGACGGCGACCAGCGCACGCAGCTTCGGACAAGAGGCCACGGGATCGAGCTGTTTCTTGCCACCCTCGGTGAGTTTATTGAGTTGATCGATGACGCCCTGACGCTTCTTGGAGAGCGCGCCGATATCTTGGTTGCAATCGGTCGCATAAGCCATGCCACAGCCTGCGAACGGGATCACGGCGATGATGGCAAACGCGGCTATACGCAGCGAGCCAGTCCGCCAAAGTGCCATCATGATGCGAGCCTTTCAACGACGTTTCGATGTGTCGTCCCAGTTTTTTGCCAAGGACAATTGTTCACGGACATCTATTATCGTAGTCGCGTTTTCCGCGCTAGGATACTTGCCAATTCGTGGCAAGTGAATTCGCGTGCGTCCATAGCAAACAGCGCCGCGCACGCAAGCGTAACCGGTTCGCGCGCGTCGCACCTCGCCGAGAGACCGCATGTCCCGCTATGATTTCGCCGCGCCGCGCCTCTATGTCAATCCCCCCTTGGCCCGGGCGGCGCAAATCGTTCTCGATCAGACACAAGCAAATTATGTCCGCAATGTGTTGCGCCTGTCCGTAGGTGGGAAGATCCTCGTTTTCAATGGCTGCGACGGCGAATGGGAAACGCACGTTGCCATGTCTAACCGCAAATGTGTCACGCTCGTGGCCGACAAGTTGACACGGCCACAGGAGTCGCGTCCCGATCTGCATTATTTGTTCGCGCCGCTGAAACAGGCAAGACAGGATTACATGGTTGAAAAGGCGGTGGAAATGGGGGCCGGAGTGCTGCGCCCGGTGCTGACCAGCCGGACCCAGATGAGCCGGATCAATAGCGAAAGGATGCACGCCCATGCCATCGAAGCCGCAGAGCAATGCGGCATTCTGTCAATTCCTGAAATCGCTCCCCCAATCCGCCTCGACGCGCTGCTTGGCGCTTGGGACGAAAACCGCCTCCTCGTCTTCTGCGACGAAGACGCGCCAACAGGCGATCCGTTGGCGGCGCTGCGTTCCCGCGCCGAGACGAAAGGGCCGCAAGCGCTTGCCGTTTTGATTGGCCCCGAAGGCGGCTTCGAGCCCCGGGAACGGGAGGCGCTTCTTGGCTTGGCTTGTGTGTTGCGCCTGCCACTAGGCCCGCGCATTTTGCGGGCCGACACGGCCGCTATCGCGGCTCTTGCCTTGGTCCAAGCGGCCATGGGAGATTGGCGAGAATAAAGATTAACGTATCATTATATCGCCTCATTGTAAGGTCATCAAAATGACCTCCAGCAACTCAACGAATCGTTTAGGATACAAATGAATTTGCGCGAGATTTTTATCTCAATCGGCTGCTGCGCGGCCGCTGTGAGCCTTGGCTTTGGCAAACCCGTACGGGCGAACGAGCTTCAATCCGGCACCGAGGCTGCTTCGCGCGCGACAGAGCGCTGCGCCGCGAGCAGAACGCGAACCGAGGAAACCGCTGGTTGCGAGCGGATTGACGGTCATGTCCGTGTCCAATTCGGTTCCCGAATTCCAGACGTGTCCGGTTACGGCCAGCCCGGGGCTTCGCCCGTCGCTGTCCGTCTGGACGATGGCACGCCGTCGCGGGGACATCTCAGGCTGCCCGCCCGCGAACCCCAATTCGATCAATACCGCCGGTGAAGTCCACGGGACCGGCGCGGGGAAAACGATCCGTTGAATCGGATTACGCGCTCCCTGATGTTCTCTCATAATCTTATTTCATAATCTTATTTACAAAGCAGGCGTCGTGCTCGCTGCGAGCGTAGACATGCGAGTAGCGCCGCGACAAAATACGGCGCGCGCCGATGCACAGGACCCGATTCGATTTGGGCTCGCGAAATGCCTTGGTTCCCAATCAAGGTGTCGTGACGAAGAATGGCAGCGCCATAAAGGCTGAACAAGGCGCGCCCGACGGAAAATTGGAGACACCGACCTGGAACGCCCCGGCTGTTGCTACATCCGCCGGTGTAAGGTTAACATTGATTTGAGTGCTGCTCACGAATTGCGATGTTCGAAACACATTGTTGACGAACACGATGCTCGATGGCGGTGAAGGCGTGAATGCCGTGCCTTTGATGACAAGCATCTGACCGGCAGAACCGGCGGTAAGGCTGGCCGGAGCGAGGCTCGTAACTGCCAGCGTAGCCGCCATAGTGTCGTAATTCGCGACCGCCAATTCTTCGTCATTGACGATCAGGTTTTGCGGATTTGCCGTGCCTGCCAAATCATTGAGCCATCCGGTGAGGACCCAACCAGCTGCCGTATTCGCGGTGACCGACACATTCGTGCCCTTGCTATAGAAGCCGTCGGGCGAGCCCGGCGTCAGGGTCACAGCCGCGGCACAGGACGGGGTGGCATAGGCGACCGGCACGAATTGCGGTGTGAAATTGGCGGTAAACGTCTGATTTGCGGTGGTGGCTGTGATGGAATGCGTCAGCGCGCCGCCATCGCTCCACGATGAAAACGCGTAGCGCGAATTGATGCTGTAGGGAAGCTGCGGGGTATAGCTGGAGATGGTGTGGGTGGAACCCGGCGTCCAGCTCGAAAAATAATCGGACGCAAAACTCTGCGGCCCGTACCAGAACACACCGTCGACATAAAGGCCCAAGCCCGGCGGGTTGGTCGTTATCGTTGTCACTGGCTGCTTGGTGAAATTGGCGGTGACATTGTAAGGAGTGCTCGTCTCTGGCACATAATTGGTTTTTCGATTCGCGCTTAAGGGTTCATTTATACCGCCCCACTCAAGGAAGGAATAACCTGTGGCGGCAGCGGCGCTGAGGGTTAGCTGTTGACGCTCAACATAGAAAACGCCGGTCGCCCCCGTATAGGATTTTGCCGGGGGGCTCGCACTCACAGTTCCCGCACCCGCGGGAACGGCCGTGGCCGTATACGCCGCCAGTTTGATGAAATTGGCCGTGTAAACGGTAATTGCCGGCGACGTCGCCGGCAAGGCGAAAAGTCTTGTTTCCGGGACTGATTTTTATCGTGTGGCTGGCAGCGGAAGCGTCGTTCCACCGCCCGAAAACGTAGGTCGCCCCTGCTAAAGTTTGCGCAGCCGCGGAAACCGCCAGAGTGTGCGTGGTGTTAAGCGCCCAGTTGAAAGTGTGCGGAGACGTATAATTGGTTCCATCGACGGTGACTGCAAGGCCTGGCGGGTTGGTGGCGATCGTCACGTTCTTCGGCGCGCCGCCGTAGAGACGCTTGACGCCATCGATATCGGCCGCGGTGTAACCGGTGAGATTCGATAGCGGAATTCCGGGTGGAATGGATTTAATCACCGGCCCGCCGTTGCGCGAAAAAGCGAACGCGATGTAATGCATCACCGAGCCGTAATCATAGAGCCCGAAAACTTGATAATTGTCGGTCAGCTGATCGAAATTCGACTTCGATCCCTTGATCATATTTGCGTAACTGATCGTCACGAAGTTGTTGCGGTCCGGCCGCGAATGCTCGTGATATAGGCCCGCAAGATGGCCCAACTCGTGCAGGAGCGTCCCCAGACTGCAATCGATCGAGCCGCCGGTTACTTGTTCACCGCCGGCACGGCCGACAACGGGATCGCACGTAGCGCTGTGATTGGTTGGGTCGAAATCGAAGTTAACGTAATCGGCCTGCGTGGTCCGCGGAACGAACTGGATAATGCCGGTGAAAGTAGTGTTGAATTGCTTGAGGGCCGCGCCGAGATTCTGGAGCGCCTGAGGTTCCGATGTAGGGAATTTCCGCAACGCCCAAACTATCTTTCGGCCAGAAATACTGGGCGTAAGCAATGCCCACTGATGCTGGTGCGGCCTTTTTGGGGAGCGGCTGGCCGGGGGCAAGATCCTGAACATGGTCAAGGATGATATCGCCCTCGAAAATCGGCTTTCCGTTGATGATGGCATAGGTGACAGCATGCCGCCAGAGGCCCGTGCGCATCCCGGAGGGCCTTGATGTGCCGCCTGCGTCCAAAGGCCGGTATTGATCCCCCGCCACGGATGGAGCCGCCATCCCCGCCACGCCAGGAAAAAGAATTGCACCGAAAAACCCTTGCCTCGTAATAACCTCCCTTGAAAATAGATTGGAAAGCGATGGACAGCAGCCGTCGCTTCCGAATGTTTCGGCTATATCAGGCTGTTATTGCCGGGTCAGCAACGGATGCCGGTACTCCGGAACATTTCGAGGAAATGATCGAAGTTGCTGCATAAGCCATTCGGCTTACACTCAATCTTGGAAAAAGAAGTGACGATTTAGCTCAGTCAAAATATTGCTGTGGGATTTATTTTTCGAGCCCCGTGGTTTGTAAACATGCGCTTCTGGCAACGGGAATTTATCACTATCTGGGAATCGGAAAGCATCCAGACAAGTTTATCGAAGTGGCGAGACGGAGGCTTCGCCGCCTCTCTCTGTCGCCAGCTTCCATTGCGTTTGCGTTCGCTTTGCGAACCGCTTCGCTGGCAACGGAACCCCGGACTTCCTTCCCCTCAGCATGAGGACGAGGAACAAGATACTTCATGCGGTCGCCCCGTCTTTGAACATTCTTGGCTGTTGCCAAACTCCTAAACGAGGTTCAGCATCAGCGTGCCTTGCTGAGAGAGCGGAACGGAAGTGCAACGAGGTTAAAACTGGCAGTCTTGGCAATAATGCCGGAATAAATGGGGAGGAATGTTTTATGATATGGCAATAATCGTAATGGAAGCGGCGCCCCATCGGCGCGAGGTTTTGCGGCCTTCTTCGCGAT